>CAVZLP010000001.1:0-284270 GCA_963776175.1 uncultured beta proteobacterium
TAGAAGCAGCCATCATTTAAAGAAAGCGTAATAGCTCACTGGTCGAGTCGTCCTGCGCGGAAGATGTAACGGGGCTCAAACTAGATACCGAAATCGCGGATTTATTCATCCTTCGAGGTGGGTGATGGTAGGAGAGCGTTCCGTAGGCCGGTGAAGGTGACTCGTGAGGGTTGCTGGAGGTATCGGAAGTGCGAATGCTGACATGAGTAGCGATAAACAGAGTGAAAAGCTCTGTCGCCGAAAGCCCAAGGTTTCCTGCGCCACGTTCATCGGCGCAGGGTGAGTCGGCCCCTAAGGTGAGGACGAGAGTCGTAGCCGATGGGAAGCGGGTTAATATTCCCGCACCGGCCTGAGATGCGATGGGGGGACGGAGAAGGTTAAGCGAGCCGGGTGTTGGAAGTCCCGGTTTAAGCGTGTAGGCGTGGTCCTTAGGCAAATCCGGGGATCTTAGCCGAGGCGTGATGACGAAGGCGGGCTTGCCTGCCGGAAGTTGCTGATACCCTGCTTCCAGGAAAAGCCTCTAAGCTTCAGTTTCAGGTTGACCGTACCGCAAACCGACACAGGTGGGCAGGATGAATATTCTAAGGCGCTTGAGAGAACTCGGGTGAAGGAACTCGGCAAATTAGCACCGTAACTTCGGGATAAGGTGCGCCCCTGGTAGGTGAAGGCGTACAGCTGGAGCCGAGAGGGGCCGCAGAGAAATGGTGGCTGCGACTGTTTAACAAAAACACAGCACTCTGCAAAGACGAAAGTCGACGTATAGGGTGTGACGCCTGCCCGGTGCCGGAAGGTTAAATGATGGGGTGCGAGCTCTTGATTGAAGCCCCGGTAAACGGCGGCCGTAACTATAACGGTCCTAAGGTAGCGAAATTCCTTGTCGGGTAAGTTCCGACCTGCACGAATGGCGTAACGATGGCCACGCTGTCTCCACCCGAGACTCAGCGAAGTTGAAGTGTTTGTGAAGATGCAATCTCCCCGCGGCAAGACGGAAAGACCCCGTGCACCTTTACTGTAGCTTTGCATTGGACTGTGATGGGACCTGTGTAGGATAGCTGGGAGGCTTTGAAGCGCTGTCGCTAGATGGCGTGGAGCCAACGTTGAAATACCAGCCTGGTGTCATTGCGGTTCTAACCCAGGACCGTTTAACCGGTTCGGGGACCGTGCATGGTAGGCAGTTTGACTGGGGCGGTCTCCTCCCAAAGAGTAACGGAGGAGCTCGAAGGTCTCCTAGGTACGGTCGGACATCGTACTGATAGTGCAATGGCACAAGGGGGCTTGACTGCGAGACTGACAAGTCGAGCAGGTGCGAAAGCAGGACATAGTGATCCGGTGGTTCTGAATGGAAGGGCCATCGCTCAACGGATAAAAGGTACGCCGGGGATAACAGGCTGATACCGCCCAAGAGTTCATATCGACGGCGGTGTTTGGCACCTCGATGTCGGCTCATCACATCCTGGGGCTGTAGCCGGTCCCAAGGGTATGGCTGTTCGCCATTTAAAGTGGTACGTGAGCTGGGTTCAAAACGTCGTGAGACAGTTTGGTCCCTATCTGCCGTGGGCGCTGGAGATTTGACGGGGGCTGCTCCTAGTACGAGAGGACCGGAGTGGACGTACCGCTGGTGTACCGGTTGTGACGCCAGTCGCATTGCCGGGTAGCTATGTACGGAAGCGATAACCGCTGAAAGCATCTAAGCGGGAAACGTGCCTGAAGATGAGATCTCCCGGGGACTTGATCCCCCTGAAGGGTCGTGGCAGACCACCACGTTGATAGGTCGGGTGTGGAAGGGCGGTAACGCCTTGAGCTAACCGATACTAATTGCCCGTGCGGCTTGATCCCATAACCCTGCGTACTCAAAGCGCACGCGTTACGGTGTTGGCGCCAACGATCTAACCCCAGCTTTACTTCTTCCTTCGCGTCGGCCAGGCCGAGACGAGTTCTCCCCCTGGTCGACACCCGTCAATGCCTGACGACCTTAGCCCGCTGGCCCCACCCCTTCCCATCCCGAACAGGACCGTGAAACGGCGGCGCGCCGATGATAGTGCGGATTGCCCGTGCGAAAGTAGGTCATCGTCAGGCACCCTTAAAGCAAAAGCCCAACCCCCGCGGTTGGGCTTTTGCTTTTCCCGACTCCGCAACGACAGCTAGCTGCTTCGCGGCTGGCCGTAGCTCCTGAATTTCTCCAGCACGACGTCCATCTCCGCGTCGGACAGCAGGTTCGGCGTGCCTGTTTGCAAGGTGCGCCAGTACTGCTCGGCCAACCCTTCGACTTCGACGGCGAGTGCAAGCGCGTCCGCCAGCGAGCCGCCGACGGCGATCATGCCGTGATTGGCGAGCAGGCAGGCGTTGCGTCCCTCCAGTGCAGCCAGTGCGCGATCGGACAGGGCCTGCGTGCCGAACGTCGCATAGTCGGCGCAGCGTATGTCCTTGCCGCCGGCCACCGCGACCATGTAGTGGAAGGCGGGGATGCCGCGCCCGAGGCAGGCGAGCGTGGTCGCGAATGTCGCGTGCGTGTGCACGATCGCGCCGACATCGTGCCTCGCGGCGTAGATGTCGCGGTGAAAGCGCCATTCGGTCGAGGGCTGCCGCGGCCCGCTGGCATGGCCGCCAAGCGTCACTGCCGCAATGTCCTCGGGCCTGGTTTCCTCGTACGGCAAGCCGCTCGGCGTCACCAGAAAGCCGTCGCGGGTGCGCGCGCTCACGTTGCCCGACCTGCCTCGATTGACGCGCAGCTCGTTCATGCGCAGCGCCGTGGCGATGATCTGCCGGCGCAACTCGAGCTCGGTCATCGCCTGGTCTCCGGTGCAAACAGCGCTCTAAGTCCGTCGGCAGTGGCGCTGCAAATGCCGCGCTCGGTGATGATGCCGGTCAGCAATCTTCCCGGTGTGACGTCGAATGCCGGGTTGAGGACGCGCGTGCCTAAAGGCGCGATCGCATCGTCGTCCGATCCGGTGACTTCGTCGGCGCTACGTTCCTCGATCGGGATGGCGTCTCCGTCGGCGAGCGTCCAGTCGATCGTGCTCGACGGCACGGCCGCGTACATCGGAACGCGGTTGTCGTGTGCCGCCAGCGCCTTCTCGTAGGTTCCGATCTTGTTGCAGACGTCGCCGTTGGCGGCCACCCGATCGGCCCCGACGAGCACCAGGTCGACGCGATGTTGCCGCATCAGCGCCGCGCCGGCGGCAGTCGACGATCAGCGTGTGCGGCACGCCATTCGTCTGCATTTCCCACGCGGTCAGCTTCGCGCCTTGCAGGCGGGGGCGCGTCTCGCTCACCCAGACGTGAACCGGGATGCCGGCAAGGTGAGCGAGATAGATCGGCGCGGTCGCCGTGCCCCATCCCAATGTCGCCAACGCGCCGGCATTGCAGTGGGTGAGCACGTGGACCGGCGAGCGCTTGGCGGCGAGGCTTTCGATGATGGTGAGACCATGCTCGCCGATCGCGCGATTGGTCGCGACGTCTTCGGCGGCGATCGCGTCCGCTTCATCCCAGGCGGCTTCGGCGCGTGCGAACGCCGCCAGCGGCGCGACCGTCGCGCGAACCCGTTGGAGCGCCCAGCGCAGGTTGACCGCGGTCGGCCGCGCCGCCAACAGCATCGCATACGCATCGTGCAGGCCGGCATCCGAAGGATCGGCGCCGAGCGACAGGGCGAGTCCATACGCGGCGGTGACGCCGATCAGCGGCGCGCCGCGCACCTGCATCGTGGCGATCGCGCGCGCCGCATCCGCGGCTGAGGACAGGCTGACCGTAACGCGGTGCTGCGGCAGCCGCGTCTGGTCCAGGACCTCTACGACGCGGCGCTGACGCGAACCGCGCAGCGACACGATCGCGGGCGCCGCGATATCTGGGGAAAACGAGCGCAAGATGCCGGAATTCTAGCAGTCGCCCGGAATTGCGCGCGGGATCGCGCGGGCCACAGTGCTCGGCTGCCCCATTCGATTCGGCGCGGACGAGGCTACTTCAGGACCTGCACGATATTGTTGAAGTCGTCGGTCCACGGAGCCCATTCGCGCCGTGGCTCGATCGGTCTGGCCGCTGAGGCGATCTGCGGAACGGCAAGCGAGGCCGCGCTATCGGACACCAGCACCCAGTCGCTGGTGCTGGTGAGCCCACCTTCGCTGTCGTTGGCGACCAGGACTGCGTGCAACCCCTGCGCGTCGGCCAGGCGTTCGACGACAGGAACGAGATCGAGATAACGATTGGTCACATGGAAGGCAATGATGCCGCCGGGCTTCATGTGCCTGCGGTAAATCGTCAGCGCCTCGTAAGTCAGAAGGTGGACGGGGATCGAATCGCTGGAGAAGGCATCGATCGCCAGCAGATCGAAACCCTGCGCCGGCTCACGCTCGAGATTGAGCCTGGCATCGCCGAGCGGCGTCTCGATCGTCGCCTCGCTGTTCTTGAGGTAAGTGAATTCGCTGTTGGCGACGCGGATCACCGCCGGATTGATGTCGTAGAAACGGTAGACATCGCCCTGGCTGCCGTAGGCCGCGATCGTGCCCGTGCCGAGGCCTATCACTCCGATCTTCAGGCGGCGCGTGGTCGGATGCATCGATTCGAGCGCGCGGCCCACACCTGAAGTCTGCGTGTAATACGTCGTCGGCCGGCGCGAAAGGTCCGGGGCGAGATACTGGTTGCCGTGCAGAATCGTGCCGTGGATCAGCGAGCGATGGCGGCCCGCATCGACGCCGCTTTCCTGCACGCGCAGCACGCCGTAGAAATTGCGCGTCGCCAGGATCGTTTCGTCATAGAAGTCTTGAATCCCCCAGCCGGCCGTACCGAGCGTCACCAGCACGGAGGCGACGGCGAGGGTGATGAACACCGGATGGTCGCGGCGCATCTGCAACGCCAGCAGCACCGCGCATGCGACCAGGCCGAACGAAAGCTCGAAATAGGCCGGCAGGACGAGCGGTGCGACGATGCCGACCAGCGCCGATCCGAGCGCGCCACCGGCCGAAACCATCAGGTAGAACCGGGTCAGATAGCGTGGCGACGGCTTGAGCCGGGCAAGCTCACCGTGGCAGAACATGCAGGCGACAAAAAGCCCGATGCAAAACACGGCGATTTGCAACCCGAGCCTGTGAGTCAGCCCGCTGATCGCAAGCGTGCAACCCATGACCCCCAGGCCGGCAGCGAGCGTCGCGGCTACCAGGTCGCGGCGATACCAGCGCGAGCTGTCGAAGCAGAGAATGAACGTCAGCAGATAGATCGACAGCGGCACGATCCACAATAGCGGGATCGAGGAAATGTTCTCGCAGATGTGATTGGTGACGGCGAGCAGCAGGAACGAGCCCGTCGCGGCCAGCGCCACCCAGAGGAGCTGGCGCCGCGGCGTGGGCCGGGCCTCCTCCGGCGCTGCGACCGCAATGCCCGGCGCCGGCGCTCTCGCATCGCTCGCCGGGCGAGTGCGCAAGCCGTACCAAGCGCATGCGGCGCACAACAGCACGAACAGCACGTAGGCGGCCGACCAGCCGTAGGATTGCATTCGAGTCGTCACCCATGGTTCGAGCGCGAACGGATAGCCTGCCAGCGCCAGCATCGACGCGAGATTCGACAGCGCAAATAGCCGATACGGGCTGCGACCGGGGAAGCGTCGCGCGAACCACGACTGCACGAGCGGGCTGGTCGTCGACAGCAGGAAATACGGCAGTCCCACCGTAAGCGCGAGCAGGCCGAGAATCAATGGCGCCGGGCTCTCGTCGCCCAGCGGTTTCCAATGCGCGCCGGGAACGATCGGCAGCATCAGGCAACTCAGCGCGAGCAGCGCCACGTGCAGCCGCAACTGCGCGCGTGCAGGAAGCCGGCGCACGACCAGATCCGCATAGGCGTAGCCGAGCAGCAGCACGAGCTGGAAAAAGACGAGGCAGGTCGTCCAGACATTGGCCGATCCCCCGAACCAGGGCAGGATCTGCTTGGCCATGATCGGCTGCACGAGGAACAGCAGGAACGCGCTGCAGAAGATCGTGATCGCGTAAAGCGGCATCGGAGGGAAAGAGGTACGCCGGCGCGACTGCGCGGGCAGCGCGCATTGTACGTGGCGCGCTTAGTTCCTAGCCAGGCTCGCGATGCGATGCCCGGCGGGGAGAGGCTTTAGTAACTGGTCTTCTGGCGGAAGTAATCGACCCGGTCGATCGAATGCACGTTGATGTCGCGCACGTCGATACCCTGCAGCAGCCGCAGCGGAATGTCGCTCCCGGCAGCGCCGCGCCCCCAAATCTTGCGATAGAACTCGGCTTGCGAGCGTACGGCCTCATTGCCTACGGCCAGAATGATGTCGCCGGCCTTGAGGCCGGCCCGTTCGGCGGGGCCCTCCGGCGAGACGCGAGTGACGATCAACCGGCCCTGCACCTCGTCGGCCACGATGCCGAGCCACGGCCGTGCCGGCCCGGACCGGTGTCCGGTCCGGATCATCTCGGGAAGGATAGGCTTCAACAGATCGATCGGCACGAACATGTTGCCCGGCAGATGCGGGTCCGTTTCGGTCGCGTCGCGCAGGATCAATGAGCCGACGCCGAGCAGCTTGCCGTCCTTGCCGATCAGCGCGGCGCCGCTCCAGTTGAGCGCCGGCGGCGAGGTGAAAATGGCCTGGTCGATCAGGTATTCCCAGCTGCCGATGAACGGACGCCGCGAAACCACGTAGGCGAGCGCTGCCTGTTCGCGTCCGCCGTGATTGACGATCAGCACGGGATCCGTTTCGACGAGCTTTTCCGAGTCGCCGAGCGGAATGGGCGACGCCTTGAGCGGCACCAGCGGCCGCACCAATCCAAGTCCGCTGGAATAATCGTAGCCGATGACCCGCGCCGGCAGCGTACGCCCTTGATCGTCGACGACGTCGACCTGGTCCGCTTCGACGATCAGATAGCCGATCGTCAGGATCAGCCCCTTGTCGTCGATGACGATGCCGGTTCCCTCGCGATCGGTGCCGAGCGTGTCGGCGCTGCGCGCATCGGGCAAGGCATGAGTCCGCACCTTGACCAGGGCGGAGAAGAATTTTTCCGCGTCGATGCCGGGCCCTGCGCCAGCGGTCTCAACGGTCGCGCCCATGGCGGGAGCGAGCACGCAACAAGCGGCAACGATGGCGCCACCGACAAGTCGGCGGTATCGATCCTTGACCAACCGTGCGAGCATCGGCGGCCTCCTTTGGACACGCGGCCCGGTGCGGCGCCTGTGCGACTCCCGGCATTGCGGCAAGGCCCGAGCGCCGGGCGCGCAGCCCTTGCGCAAAATACACCGATTTGACCTCGGCCGCGGTTGACCGGTTCCGGTCGCTATAATGCGGGCAGTTTGCCGTCCCGTCTGGAGCAACCGCGTTGAAGACCAGCGCCGTCAGTTCAGCCGATCTCTCGCGCTCGGTCCTTGCCGTCCCACCGCTTGCCCGAAACGGCGACCTCTCGCTCAACCGCGAAGCCAACGCCGCGATGATCCGGCATCTGGAAGAAGGTGGCGTATCGACCCTGCTTTACGGCGGCAACGCCAACCTCTACAACATCGGCCTGTACGAATACGGCGCGCTGCTGGACATGCTCGAACAGACGGCGAGCGCGGAGAGTTGGGTGATTCCTTCCGCGGGGCCCGACTTCGGCAAGCTCCTCGATCAGGCGAAGGTGCTGCGCGGCCGCGCGTTTCCGACGGCCATGGTGTTGCCGCAGACATTTCCGGCGACGCCCGACGGCAGCGAAAAAGCGATCCGGCTCTTTGCCGAGCGATATGGTCGGCCGGTCATCGTCTATCTGAAGGCGGAAACCTTCCTGACGCCGTCGCATGTCGCGAGGCTGGTCGACGCCGGCATGGTCGCAGCGATCAAGTACGCGGTCGTGCGCACCGATCCGGCTGAAGACGCTTTCCTGAAGTCATTGCTGGACCATGTCGATGCCGGACGAATCATCAGCGGTATCGGCGAGCGGCCCGCGGCCGTGCACCTGCGTCAATTCGGGCTGGTCGGCTTCACCTCGGGCTCGGTATGCGTTGGCCCGCGCGGCTCGACGCGCCTGCTCGCGGCGCTCAAGGCCGGCGATTGGGCAACCGCCGACACGCTGCGCGCCGCCTACCTGCCGCTCGAGGACCTGCGCGACCAATATTCGCCGATTCGCGTCCTGCACGAAGCGGTGTCGCTTGCCGGCATCGCCGACATGGGACCCATCTTGCCGCAGCTTTCGAACATCGGCGCCGAACATCATGCCGCGATCCGCGCCGCCGCTCGCGCGCTGCTCGCGCATGACGCGGCGCTGCAATGAGGAGCACGAAGTGAGCGCAGCGCGCAAGAAACCCGACGAGCTCCGCTCGCACCGCTGGTTCGGTTCCGACGACATGCGCCAGTTCGGACATCATTCGCGCGCCGCGCAAATGGGCTATTCGCGTGCCGACTACATCGGCAAGCCGATCATCGCCGTGATCAACACCTGGAGCGACATCAACTCCTGCCATTCGCATTTCCGTCAGCGCGCCGAGGAAGTCAAACGCGGCGTGCTGCAGGCCGGCGGATTCCCGCTGGAGATGCCGGCGATCGCGCTGGCCGAGGTGTTCCAGAAGCCTACGACGATGCTGTATCGCAATCTGCTGGCGCTGGAGACCGAGGAGCTGCTTCGCTCCTATCCGGTCGACGGCGCGGTGCTCATGGGCGGTTGCGACAAGACGACGCCGGCGCTGCTGATGGGCGCCATCAGCATGAATCTGCCGGCGATTTTCATGCCCGCCGGCCCGATGCTCTCCGGGCACTGGCGCGACCAGGAGCTGGGTAGCGGATCCGACGTCTGGAAATACTGGGCGGAAAAGCGCGCCGGCAACATCACCGACCGGCAATGGCTGGAACTCGAGGATGGCATCGCGCGTTCTCCCGGGCACTGCATGACGATGGGCACGGCGTCGACGATGACCTCGGCGTCCGAGGCGCTCGGCTTCACGCTGCCGGGCGCGGCATCGATACCCGCCGCGGATTCGCGGCATGGCAGGATGGCGGCGGACACCGGACGGCGCATCGTCGACATGGTGTGGTCGGACCTGAAGCCGCGCGACTTCATCACCGCCGGCAGTATCGACAACGCGATCACGACGGCGCTCGCGCTCGGCGGCTCGACCAACTCGGTCGTGCACCTGATCGCGATCGCCCGCCGCGCCGGCGTGCCGTTGACCCTCGACCGTTTCGACGCGCTGGCGCGCAAGACGCCGCTCGTCGCCAACATCCGGCCGGCGGGCAAGCACCTGATGGAGGACTTTTTCTACGCCGGCGGCTTGCGCGCTCTGCTGGTTGGCATCGCCGATCTGCTGTCCATCGATGAGCGTACGGTCAATGGAAAAACGCTGGGCGAAAATATCGCCGGCGCCGAGGTCTACAACCGTGAGGTGATCCTGCCGCGCGACCAAGCGCTGGTGTCGGGCAGCAGCCTGGCCGTGCTGCGCGGCAATCTCGCGCCGGACGGCGCGGTGATCAAGCCGGCGGCGGCCGAGTCGAGACTGCTCAAGCACACCGGCCCCGCGGTCGTCTTCGCCGACTACAACGACATGGCCGCAAGGATCGACGATCCGGCACTGGACGTTACCGCGGATTCGGTGCTGGTACTGCAGAATGCCGGCCCGCTGGGCGCGCCCGGGATGCCCGAATGGGGCCAACTGCCGATCCCGAAAAAACTGCTGGCTCAGGGCATCCGCGACATGGTTCGAATTTCGGATGCTCGCATGAGCGGAACCAGCTACGGAGCGTGCGTGCTGCATGTCGCGCCGGAATCGTTTGCCGGCGGACCGCTGGCGCTGGTGCGCGATGGCGACCTGATCGAGCTCGATGTCGAAGCGCGCAAGCTCGAGCTCAAGGTAAGCGACGCCGAGCTCGCGACCCGCCGCGCCGCATGGAAGAAGCCCGCGCCGCGGTTCGAGCGCGGGTACGGCATGCTCTATCAGCAGCACATTACCCAAGCCGACCAAGGCTGCGACTTCGATTTCCTCGAAGGGACCGCGCCGACCGCCGAGCCGGAGATCCACTGAGCGTGCGTCATTCCCCCGCGGTCCTTCACCCGTCGGGTGAGGACGCTTACAGGCGACCATGAAACTCGTTCCGGCGGCGAAGCTCGTCGAGCTCGTGACCGCGATCATGCATGCCGGTGGTTGCGACGAAACCGAGGCTGCTACCGTGGCGCGGCGGCTGGTCGATTCCAACCTGGTCGGCCACGATTCGCACGGTGTGATCCGTGTCGGCAAGTATCTCGAGTGGGTGCGCGCCGGGTGGCTCGCGCCCAACCGGACCCCGACGGTCGTGTTCGAAAACGACGCGGTGGCCATCATCGATGGCAACCGCGGCTTTGGCCAGGTCGTCGGTGAATTCGCAGGCGGGCTCGGGACGCGCAAGGCGGCGGCAACGGGCATCGCCATGGTCGGGTTGCGCAATTGCGGTCATCTCGGCCGCGTCGGCGACTGGGCCGAACTCGCGGCCGCTCAAGGACAGGTCTCGCTGCATTTTCTCAACACTTCCGGCGCCCAGCGCGTCGCGCCATTCGGCGGCAGCGATCGGCGCCTTTCGACCAACCCGATCACGATCGGCGTGCCGGTCGCCGGCGGCGATCCGATCGTACTGGACGTGACGACGTCGACCGTCGCCGAAGGCAAGTTGTTCGTCGCGATCAACAAAGGCGAGCAGGTGCCGCCGGGTTGGATCATCGACCGGCAGGGCAAGCCGACGACCGATCCGAAGGATTTCTACGACGGCGGCGCACTGCTCACCGTCGGCGCACACAAGGGCTCCGGCCTGTCGATCGTCGTGGACCTTCTGGCCGGGGCGCTGTCGACCGGCAAGAGCTCCGATCCCGACGATACGGTGCTGCGCAACAACATGCTGTCGATCTACATCGCTCCGGCGGTGTACGACCATGACGGTGCTATCGCGCGCGAGATCGCACGTTTTGTTGCGTGGGTGAAGGCGTCGCCGCCGGCGGTCCCCGGTCAGCCGGTGCTGATGCCGGGCGAAGTCGAGCGCCGCACGCGGCTGCGGCGGACGGTCGAGGGCATTGCCATCGACGACAAGACTTGGACAGATATTCTGGACGCCGCGCAATCGGTCGGCATCGCGGCCGCTCGAATCGACGCGATCGTCGCTTGATCGAGGCCGGACCCCTCGCGCCCCGCGGCTGCCGAGGCAATTCTGGTAAAATTGAACGCTTGGCCAAGTAGCTCAGTTGGTAGAGCAGCGGACTGACAATGTGGCCCGGGAGGGGACACATTGCGGCGAAGGCTAACCTGCGGTAAGCAGGTTAAGCGAGCGAAAGCTCGCGGCCGGAGCCAAAATCCGTGGCCGAGATTTGCTGATGTATCCAAGGCCAAGTAGCTCAGTTGGTAGAGCAGCGGACTGAAAATCCGTGTGTCGGTGGTTCAATTCCGCCCTTGGCCACCCATTTCGCCCTAAGTCCAGTCCTTCCATGCCGCTATCCGCGATGACCATGGCAGCGCCGTACCAGCGGCTGGGAGAGGATGGCTACGCGTTCCGCACGCTTTGCGTGCTGATGACCGTCTTGATCGCCATCCTGCCGCTCGCGCACGTGACGGGCATGCGCAATGCCCTGGTCGGCATGGCTGCGGGCGCCGCGCTGCTGCATTACCGGGCTGCGCTGTGGAAGGACAATCCGGTGCTGCTGCCCTGCCTCGTCTGGCTGGCATTCGCCGCGCTCTCGATAGCCTGGTCGCACTATCCTATGGTGTCGTTTCGGGCATTTCGCACCGACCTGTTCTATCCGTTCGTATTGTTCCTGATCAGCTTCATGCTGGTCCGTTCGCGCAACGGCAGGCTGGCGCTGACTCTTGGCGCCGCCGTAGGCACGGTCATGTCGCTGACGACGATCTTCGCTGCGGCAGTTGCGCCCGTCGACCCGGGCATGGAGGCAGCGGCTCCCGGCGTGCTCGGATGGCTCGCGTGGAAAGCCGGGGAAGCGGTCGACTCGAGCACTTACATTGCGTTCCTTGCCGTGCCGCTGTTCGTCGTCGCGCTGACCTCGACCCGGGCGTCGGTGCGCTGGGCCTCGGCCGCATGGCTCGTTGCGTTCGCCGGCCTCGGGCTGATGAGCGAGAGCCGGACGCTGTTCGTGTCGCTGTGCATTTCGCTGCCATGCCTGCTGATCGTGTTCGGATTGCTGCGTGGAAGGCTGCATCTGCGTCCCGTGCTGGCGGCGGTCTGCGTCGGCCTGATCGTCTCGGCGATCAGCGTCGAGCTGATTTCGCGCTTGCGCCTGCCCGAGCAACAGCCCTACGACCGGAGCGCCGCGCTGGAAATGATCGCCAGCGATTCGCGTCCGGCGATCTGGGCCGTCTATTTGGATCTCGCCAAGCTGCACCCCTGGCTCGGGGTCGGATTCGGGCGATCGGTGCCGTCGAAGACTTACGACCTGGCGCAGAACGAGGACTTGCGGCGCATCGACCGCCAGGCCTTCGCACACGCGCACAACGAACTGCTGAGCCTGACGTTGCAGGTCGGCCTCGTGGGCCTCGCCATCTGGGCGTGGATGCACGTCCGCCTGCTCGGACTTGCGGTCAGGTGTGCTCGGGCGCGTGGCGAGCGTGAGAAGGCTTGGGCGGCGGCAGCGATCGCGCTGGTGCTGGCGATGCTGGTCAAGAATTCGACCAACGACCTGATGGTCTTCGGCAATGCCATCCTGTACTGGATGCTGCTGGGGGCGATCCTCGGCCGGATCTGGTGGGGCGGCGGTGCGGAGAGCCTGACTCTTTCCCGTCTGGACGCGGCGGGCCGCTGACGCCGGCCCGGGTGCGCGCGGCAAAAAAAAGGCCGGGCAATGCCCGGCCTTTTTCTGGTTCGATTAAGCCAGCGTCAGACTGCCTGGATATTCGACGCCTGCTTGCCCTTCGGGCCGGTCGTCACTTCGAACGACACCTTCTGGCCTTCCTTGAGGGACTTGAAGCCCGGCATGTTGATAGCCGAGAAGTGTGCAAACAGGTCTTCGCCGCCGCCGTCCGGCGTAATAAAGCCGAAACCCTTGGCGTCGTTAAACCACTTCACTGTTCCAGTTGCCATTTTTACCAATCCTTCAAAACAAAAATAATCGGGTCGAACCCGGCCTATGTTTCGATCTCAAGGACAGGGAAGTACGGCGATTCGGCGACAGCGAAGCAGCCGGACAGGTCGTGCTTTAGTACTTGAAACAAAACACGAAGCGGACTATACGCAGTATCCCCTGCGGGGTCAAACTCCTGTGGGTCGGAAATCGCCCCCGCCTGTTGCACAAATACGTCACTTTCCGAGCTCCGCCCGGACGCGGGCGGCCCCTTCGGCCAGCGCCTTGAGCTTGCCGCGGGCGACGTCCCGGGCCAAGGGAACCATCCCGCAATTGGTGCAGGGCAGCAATCGATCCTGCCGCACGTATTTGAGCGCAGCACGCAGGGTCGCGGCGACTTGGTCGGCGGTCTCGACCTGGTCGCTGGCGACGTCGATGGCGCCGACCATGACGTCCTTGCCGTCCAGCAGGCCGATCAATTCCAGCGGCACATGGGAATTGGCGCATTCGAGCGACACCTGTCCGAGCCGGGATCGCGCAAGCAGCGGGAAGGTCTGCTCGTACTGCCGCCATTCGTCGCCCAAGGTCTTTTTCCAGTCGTTGTTGGCCTTGATGCCGTAGCCGTAGCAGATATGCACCGCCGTACGGCAAGTGAGACCCTGCGCCGCCCGCTCGAGCGCGGCGATGCCCCAATCGCGGACCTCGTCGAAGTAGACATTGAATGCCGGTTCGTCGAACTGGATGACGTCGACCCCGGCGGCCTCTATCCCGCGCGCCTCCTCGTTCAGGATCTCGGCAAACGCCCAGGCGAGCTTTTCGCGGCTACCGTAGTGGGTGTCGTAGAGAGTGTCGACGGCGGTCATCGGCCCGGGAAGGGTGTACTTGATCGGGCGCCGGGTAAGGCTCCGCAGGAAAGCGGCATCATCGGCAAAGACCGGGCCCCGGCGCGCAATCGGCCCGGTGACCACAGGCACGTCGGCGTCGTAGCGATTGCGGATCCTGACCGTCTTCCGGTGCTGGAAGTCGACGCCTTCGAGGCTCTCGATGAACGTCGTGACGAAGTGACGCCTGGTCTGCTCCCCGTCGGTCAGGATGTCGATGCCCGCGCGTTCCTGATCGTCGACGGCCAGACGCACGGCGTCGCGCTTGCCTTCCTCGAGCAGCGAGCCTTCGAGGAGCCACGGCGCCCAGAGCTGCTTTGGCGGCGCAAGCCAGGCGGGCTTCGGCAGGCTGCCGGCAATGGTCGTCGGTAACAGCATCGGTCGCAGGCTCGGGACGGCACTCATCAAAGGTGGGCGATTATACGGTAGCGATCGGCGGAGCCCGTATCGGCACTTGATCAATCGGCCGGGTCGACGTACCTTGGGCGGCCCCGGGCCGACGCACCGCTGAAGCGCCGCTGTTCCCCAACCTGCCGAATTCCCATGCCTCGCGTACTCTATACCGACTACGACTATGCCGATCTCGCGCTCGAGCGCGGGCTATTCGGCGCCGATGTCGAGCTGGTCCTCGCCCAATGCAAGAGCGAGGACGACGTACTTGCTGCGGGCCGGGACGCGGACGCTTTCCTGGTTCAGTACGCGCCGGTCACGGGAAGAATTCTTGCGCAGCTGCCGCGGCTCGGCATCATCAGCCGCATCGGCGCGGGCTACGACACCATCGACGTCGCAGCCTGCGCGAAATACGGCGTGTGGCTCGCGAATTCACCCGACTACGGCGTCGGTGAGGTGGCGACGCATGCCCTCGCCTTGGCGCTCGCGCTGATCCGCAACGTGGTCGCCTATAACCGCGACATCGCCGCCGGGCGCTGGCATTACCTGTCGTCGGGCAGGTTGCGCCGCGCCAGCGAGCTCGCGCTCGGCATCGTCGGCCTGGGCCGCATCGGCAAGCGCATGGCCCACGTCTCGCGCAACGTCTTCCGGCGCATCGTCGCCTGCGATCCGTACCTGATCGACGGTGATTTCCCGGCCTACGTCGAGCGTGCCAGCCTGACGGGCCTTTTCGAGCAGTGCGATCTTGTCAGCCTGCACGTGCCGCTCAACGACGAAACCCGCAGCATGGTCGACGCGACGACGCTTTCGCGCATGCAGCCGGGATCGTACCTGGTCAATACCGCGCGCGGGGCTCTGGTCAACGTCGACGATTTGCTTGCCGCTGTCGATAGTGGAATACTTGCCGGCGCTGCTCTGGATGTCCTGCCGGTCGAACCCGTTCCCGCCGATAGCCGGCTGCTCGGCCACCCGAAGGTGATCCTGACGCCGCATGCTGCGTTCTACAGCGTGCAAGCGGAGATCGAATTGCGGCGCAAGGCAGCGCAGAACATCGTGACGTGGCTCAGGACCGGACGTCCCGAATACGTCGTCGTCGCAGGAACCCGGCGCTACGCGCCGTAGCCGGACAATCGGGGCGCGCCGCGAACGCGGCGGGAAGGAGAGGCATTGGCCGCAGTCAGCATACGCGCCGTACACAAGCGCTTCGGGTCGACGCCGGTGATTCGCGGCGTCGACATCGAGATCGCCGACGGCGAGTTCTGCGTGCTTGTCGGACCGTCCGGGTGCGGCAAGTCGACGCTGTTGCGCATGCTCGCCGGTCTCGAGGAAATCACAGGCGGCGAGATATGGATCGGGTCGCGGATCGTCAATCGCGTCGCGCCGAAGGAGCGCGACATCGCGATGGTCTTCCAGAACTACGCGCTCTATCCGCATATGACGGTGCGCGACAACATGTCGTTTGCCCTGATGCTCGCCAGGCAGTCGAAGAGCGAAATCGAGAGCCGGGTGGCCAGGGCGGCCGACATCCTGGGCCTTGCGCAACTGCTCGACCGCTATCCCCGCCAGCTCTCCGGCGGGCAGCGCCAGCGCGTCGCGATGGGACGGGCGATCGTGCGCGACCCGCAGGTGTTCCTGTTCGACGAGCCGCTGTCGAACCTCGATGCCAAGCTCCGCGTGCAGATGCGTACCGAGATCAAGGAACTGCATCAACGGCTGAAGACGACGTCGATCTATGTCACGCACGACCAGATCGAGGCGATGACGATGGCCGACCGGATCGTCGTGATGCGTGACGGGATAGTCGAGCAGACGGGAACGCCCCTCGAGTTGTACGACACTCCGGTAAACACCTTCGTCGCCGGCTTCATCGGATCGCCCGCGATGAATCTCGTGCCCGGCGTCGCGCGCGTCAACGGCGCGGCGTCGGGTGTGGAGTTCGAGGGCGGGATCCGGCTGCCGCTGCCTACATCGGCGCGTGCGAAAGACGGCCAGGCCGTGCTCTACGGCATGCGGCCCGAGCACTGCGTGCTCTCGCCAGGCGGCGGTCTGCCGGCGGAAGTCGTCGTCGTCGAGCCGACGGGCGCCGACACGCAGCTTTTCTGCCGGTTCAACGGACAGGAACTGACATCGCTGGTGCGCGACCGCGTAAGTTGCAGGGCCGGCGACCGCGTCGCACTTGCGCCGGATGTCGACCGCGCGCATTTGTTCGATGCCGAAAGCGGTGTGCGGCTAGTCGCATGAAACGGATGACTTCGGATCGTCACCGCAAACAATCAACCGCAGCAAACGCGCTTGGTCGGATCGCGCGAATTTTCCTAGGAGGAGATGATGAGTGAGTTCAAACGCCGCAAATTCCTGAAGACCTCGGCCGGCGTGGCGGCAGCTGCCGCAGTGGGGCCGATGATCTGGGTCAAGGACGCCAACGCGCAATGGACCAGCAAGCCTGAAAAAGGAGCGAAGCTGCGCGTGCTGCGCTGGAGCCGGTTCGTTCAGGGGGACATCGACCAGTACATGAAGAACGTCGCCCAGTTCACCGAGAAATACGGTGTCGAGGTGCGCGTCGACAACGAAGGATGGGAGGACGTGCGTCCGAAGGCCGCCGTCGCGGCGAACACCGGCGCCGGTCCTGACATCATTCTTTCGACCAACGACGATGCCAACCTGTATCCGGAAAAGCTGGTCGACGTGACCGACGTCTGCACTTACCTTGGCAACAAGCTCGGCGGTTTCTATCCGGTGTGCGACCCGTATCTGCGTCCCGACGGCAAGAAATGGATCGGCGTTCCGCTCGGCGTGGCGGGAGTGTGCCTCGCGTATCGCCAGAGCCACATGAAGGCGGCGGGATTCGACACGTTCCCCAAGGACACCGACGGCCTGCTCAAGCTGTGCAAGGCGCTGAAGGAGAAAGGCACGCCGTCGGGATTTGCGCTAGGCAACGCTACCGGCGACGCCAACACTTGGTGCCAGTGGCTGGTCTGGTCGTTCGGCGGCAAGCTGGTCGACACGAACAACAAGGTGGTCATCGACAGTCCGGAGACAATCAAGGCGCTCGAGTTCGCCAAGGAGCTGTATCCGACGTTCGCGCCCGGCACGCTGTCGTGGCTCGACCCGAACAACAACAAGGCGTTCCTCGACGGGCAGATCTCGTTGACCAACAATGGCATTTCCATCTATTACGCGGCGAAGACCTCGCCGGATCCTAAGCTGAAGGAGATGGCGGCAGACATCTATCACGCCAACATGCCTGTCGGCCCCATCGGCAAGGCGACCGAATTCCAGTTGTTCTTCAACCAGATGATTTTCAAGTACTCGAAGTACCCGAAAGCGGCGAAGGAGTTCCTGCGCTTCATGATGGAGCCCGAGCAGATGGACCCGTGGGTGCAGGCTGCGATCGGCTATGTCACGCCGGCGCTGCGCTATTACGAGAAGAATCCGATCTGGACAGTCGATCCGAAGCACACGCCGTATCGCGACTCGATGAAGAACATGATTCCGTCCGGATACGCGGGAAAGATGGGGTACGCATCGGCGGGCGCGCTGGCGGACTTCATCGTCGTCAACATGGTCGCGGAAGCCGCGTCGGGATCGAAGTCGCCCAAGGAGGCTGCGGAGCGGGCGCAGAAGCGGGCCGAGCGCTATTACAAGGTATGACGTCGCGCCGGCTGGCTTTGCTGCTTTGACTGGAATATTCGTCGGCGCGGCGCCATACCTGCGCGCGTTCAACACGGCGCCTTGCGGCGCCGGTTAACGCGCGCGGGAGCGCCGACGATTTTTCCCGAGCCGCGGACTGGTTGCGGTTTCAGATTTCTTCCATTCCACAACGGTTTGCTGCAATCGCCCCGTGACTTCGGTTCTCTCCCGACTTCAGGACAATCGCAATGCGCTCGGCATCGTGTTCATGTTGCCGGCGGCGCTGGTGCTGCTGGTTTTCCTGACCTATCCGCTGGGACTCGGTACCTGGCTCGGCTTCACGGACACCAAGATCGGTCGCCCCGGGGTATGGATCGGGCTGGAGAACTTCGAGTTCCTGTGGGGAGACGCGGTCACGCGTCTCGCGCTGTTCAATACGCTTTTCTACACGACCGTCGCGAGCGTCATCAAATTCGCGCTCGGCCTCTGGCTCGCGCTGCTGCTCAACAAGCATCTTCCGTTCAAGGCCGTGCTACGCGCGATGGTGCTGCTGCCGTTCATCGTGCCGACCGCGCTTTCGGCGATCGCGTTCTGGTGGATCTACGATTCGCAGTTCTCGATCATCAGCTGGGCGCTGATGAAAATGGGGCTGATTCACGAGTACATCGACTTCCTCGGCGATCCGTGGAACGCGCGGTTCTCCACGATCGCGGCCAATATCTGGCGCGGCGTGCCGTTCGTCGCGATTACCCTGCTCGCCGGCCTGCAGACGATCTCGCCCTCGTACTACGAGGCGGCTAGCCTGGACGGGGCATCGCCCTGGCAGCAGTTCCGTCACGTCACGCTGCCGCTGCTGACTCCGATCATCGCAGTCGTTATGACCTTCTCGGTGCTGTTCACGTTCACCGACTTCCAGCTGATCTACGTGCTGACGCGCGGCGGGCCGCTCAATGCGACGCACCTGATGGCGACGCTCTCCTACCAGCGGGCGATCCCCGGAGGCAGTCTCGGCGAGGGCGCGGCGATCGCGACGGCGATGGTGCCGTTCCTGCTGGCGGCGATACTTATCAGCTATTTCGGGCTGCAGCGCCGGGCTTGGCAACAAGGGGCGGCAGACAAATGAGCAGCGCCGTCGCGACGTCGGAGGCCGTCGACTCCCAGGGCATGAACTACCTCGTGTCGCTGCCGCGGCGGATCGTGACCATCTATCTGCCGCTGGCCGTATTCGTCGTCGTGCTGTTGTTCCCGTTCTACTGGATGACGATCACGGCGCTCAAGCCGGACGCCGAACTGCTTTCGCGCGAAGGCAATCCGTTCTGGGTCATCCATCCGACGCTCGATCACATCAAGAAGCTGCTGTTCGACACATCGTATCCGGAATGGCTGTGGAATACCGTACTGATTTCGGTGGTGTCGACCTGCCTTTCGATCTTCTGCAGCGTGCTGGCCGCTTATGCAATCGAGCGGTTGCGCTTCCGAGGGTCGCGCTACATCGGGATGAGTATTTTTCTGGCCTACCTCGTCCCGCCGTCGATACTGTTCATTCCACTGGCGGCGATGGTGTACAACCTCGGTCTGTTCGACACGCGTCTGGCGCTGATTCTCACCTATCCGACGTTCCTGATCCCGTTCTGCACGTGGCTGCTGATGGGCTATTTCAAGACGATTCCGATCGAGCTCGAGGAATGCGCGCTGATCGACGGAGCGAGCCGCTTGCAGATACTGGTCCGCATCATCCTGCCGCTGGCCGTGCCCGGATTGATTTCCGCCGGCATTTTCGCGTTCACGCTGTCGTGGAACGAATTCATCTATGCGCTGACGTTCATTTCCTCGTCGGAAGTCAAGACCGTGCCGGTAGGCGTAGTCACCGAACTGGTCGAGGGGGACGTCTATCACTGGGGATCGTTGATGGCCGGGGCGCTGTTCGGCTCGCTGCCGGTGGCAATCCTGTATTCGTTTTTCGTCGAGTACTACGTCTCGGGCCTGACCGGCGCGGTCAAGGAGTAGCGGCGCGAGCAGCGAGAGGGGCCCCCGCGCGAGCAGCGAGAGGGGACCCCACGAAGGGGGGTCGAGCGTCCGCGAGTCGCCGCTGCGGCCGACACGAAAGCTTGGTTGGCGCACCAGGCCACGAAGGAGGCCGCGGCGCGAGCAGCGAGAGGGGCCCCCACGAAGTGGGGTCGAGCGTCCGCGAGTCGCCGCTGCGGCCGACACGAAAGCTTGGTTTGCGCACCAGGCCACGAAGGAGGCCGCGGCGCGAGCAGCCTTTCGGCGTATGCGGTAAAATGGCGACACAGGACTCCATGGAGCAGACGATGAGCATCCAGGACACGATACGCGAACAGGTGACCGGGCACCCGGTCGTGCTTTACATGAAAGGCACGCCGCAGTTCCCGCAATGCGGCTTTTCGGACGCGGCGGTGCGGATGTTGCAGTCGTGCGGGATCGACAAGTTCTTTTCGGTCAACGTGCTGGCCGATGCGGCGATCCGGCAGGGCATCAAGGATTATTCGAACTGGCCGACGATACCGCAGCTCTATGTGAACGGCGAGTTCGTCGGCGGCAGCGACATCATGCGTGAAATGCATGCGTCGGGCGAGCTGCAGAAGCTGCTCGCGTCTCAAACCGCCTGACCCGAACGCGCTCGCGACGACGGCCGGGTACACCCGGCCGTTTTCGTTTCCGGCCGGTAGAACGCTGCGAAACTACGTGCGCGCACGCGTCACGCGCTTGACCTCGGGGATGCGGCGCAACGCCCGCATGACGTTGGCGAGATGTTTGCGGTCTCGCACCTGGACGCTGAAGAACATCGCGACGACATGGCCCCCGTCGGGCCGCTCCATCGACAGATATTCGATGTTCGCACCGGCGTCCGCGATGGCCGTGGCGAGATGCGCGAGCAGGCCGCGCTCGTCGGCCACCAGCAGCCGGATGCCGGCTTCGAATACGCCTTCGATCTCCGGCGCCCATTCGACGTCGACAATCTGATCGCTGTCGACCTTGCCCTTCTTGAGCGTGATGCAATCGCGGGTATGCACCATCAGGCCCTGCCCGCGGCGAAAATGGCCGATGATCGCGTCCCCCGGGATCGGCCGGCAGCACTTGCCGTACTGGATCGCGACGCCCTCGACACCTCGAAGCTGCAGAGCGCCGTGCTTGGCATGCATCGGCGCCGGCTCGTCGCCGGCGCGGCCGGCGACTGCGCGTCAGCGCCTGCGCGACGACAAACGAAAGTCGCTTGCCAAGGCCGATGTCGGCGAGGATCTCGGTCTGACCCTTGGCGCCGTACTCACGCGCCAGCGCCTCCCAGCGCTCCCAGGTGACCGAAGCGGGCGGGACCTTCAGCGACGTCAGCGCCTGCTCGAGCATGCGCTCGCCGAGCAGCGCCGACTCGCGCTGTTGCAGCGACTTCAGAAAGTGCCGGATCCGGGAGCGCGCCTTGCCGGTCGCGACAAAGCCGAGCCACGACGGATTCGGGCGCGCGCTGGCCGAGGTGATGATCTCGACCTGGTCGCCGTTCTTGAGCTCGGTGCGCAGCGGCATGAGCTCGTAATTGATCCGGGCCGCCGTGCAATGGTGCCCGATGTCGGTATGCACCGCGTAGGCGAAGTCCACCGGGGTCGCGCCGAGGGGCAGAGCCATGATCTTGCCCTTCGGCGTGAAAACGTAGATCGCGTCGGGAAACAGGTCGCCCTTGACATGCTCGAGAAACTCTTTCGAGTCACGCGACTCGGACTGGATCTCGAGCAGGCTCTGCAGCCAGCGGTGCGTCTGCTCCTGCGCCTCGGCGATGTCGAGCTCGCCGCCCGCCTTGTACAGCCAGTGCGCGGCGACGCCGGACTCGGCGATGCGATGCATGTCCTGCGTCCGGATTTGCGCCTCGAGCGGCGTGCCGAAAGGACCGAACAGCGTCGTATGCAGCGACTGATAGCCGTTCGCCTTCGGAATCGCCACGTAATCCTTGAATTTGCCGGGGATGGGCTTGTAGAGGTTGTGCAGCACGCCCAGGGCCGCATAGCAGGCGGTCGTGTCTTTCACCAGGACGCGCACGCCGTAGATGTCGAAGACCTGCGAGAATGTATAGCGCTTCTCGCGCATTTTCTTGTAGACGCTGTAGATCGTCTTTTCTCTTCCGCTCACCGTCGCGGCGATGTCCGCGTCCTTCAGGCCGTCGCGGATCGACTGCAGGATCCGGTTCATCACTTCGCGCCGGTTGCCGCGCGCAGCCTTGATCGCCTTGGCCAGCACCCGATAGCGGGCCGGGTGCAGGTGCTTGAACGACAGTTCCTGCAGCTCGAGATAGAGCGCGTTGAGGCCGAGACGGTTGGCGATCGGCGCGTAGATATCCAGCGTTTCGCGGGCGATGCGCTCGCGGTGCGTGGGCGCCATCGCGTCGAGCGTGCGCATGTTGTGCAGCCGGTCGGCGAGCTTGATCAGGATGACGCGCACGTCCTGCGCCATCGCCAGCAGCATCTTGCGGAAATTCTCGGCCTGCGCGTCCTCGCGCGTCTGGAATTCGATCTGGTCGAGCTTGGATACGCCGTCGACCATCTCGGCGACGGGTTTGCCGAACGAGGTCTCGATCTCGTTCTTGGTAATGCCGCTGTCCTCCATGACGTCGTGGAGGAGCGCGGCGGCGAGCCCCTGGGCGTCGAGCCGCCATTGCGACAGTATGCTGGCGACCGCCAGCGGGTGGCTGATGTAAGGCTCGCCGGACTTGCGAAATTGCCCCTGGTGCGCTTGCTCGGAAAAGGCGAACGCGCGCTCTACGAGCGCGACGTCAGGCGGTTGCAGGTAGTGACCAAGGTGTCGGGTAAATTCGGCGATTTCCGACATGCTTGATCACGTTGGGGTTATGCCGCCGGATGCAAGTCAACTCTGCGGCTTGAGGAGCATTTCGATGCCCACCTTGCCGGCGGCGATTTCGCGCAGCGCGATCACCGTCGTCTTGTCGCGGTCGCTCTCGACCAGCGGCTGCGAGCCGGCGCTGATCTGCCGGGCGCGATTGGTCGCCGCGAGGGTGAGCTCGAAGCGGTTGGGTATCCTGATGAGGCAGTCCTCGATCGTGATGCGGGCCATGATGTTTTCCTCGCGTGCTAAGTAAGTTGTGCAATCAGTGCCTCGTGGCGGACGCATTGTTGTGCCGCGCGCAGGCGGGAGGCGCGCACGATGGCACTCAAGTCGTCGACCGCAGAGGCAAAGTCCTGATTAATAATAACATAATTGAACTCGGCGCAATGACGGATCTCGTCCCTTGCTGCTTCGAGGCGCCGCGCTATTGTCGCCTTGTCATCCTGGCCGCGCCGGTGCAGGCGCTCTTCGAGCAGGGCAAGCGACGGCGGCAGGATGAAAACGTGGATCGAGGACGGGATCAGGGTACGCACCTGCGCGGCGCCCTGCCAGTCGATTTCGAGCAACACATCCTGACCCGCTTCGATCTGTTTCCTGAGCCAACTCGCCGAGGTCGCATACCAGTTGCCATGGACATGGGCGTGCTCGAGAAACTCCCCGGCATCGCGCAGCGCCATGAAACGCTCGGTCGAAATGAAGAGATAGTCGATGCCTTCCCGCTCGCCGGGGCGGGGCGGACGCGTCGTGTATGAGACCGAGAGGCGGATGCCGTGGTCTCTCGCCAGCAGCGCGCGGGTCAGGCTGGTCTTGCCGCCGCCTGACGGCGCGGCAACGACGAACAGGATGCCGGTAGGCGTCGTCACCGTTCTAGCGGCCTCCTTGGTCCGATCGTCCTACTCAATGTTTTGCACCTGCTCGCGCATCTGCTCGATCAGCACCTTGAGCTCGAGCGCGGCGTGCGAGAGCTCCGCATCGACCGATTTGGAACCCAGCGTGTTGGCTTCGCGATTGAGTTCCTGCATAAGAAAATCGAGGCGCTTGCCGCTGCTGCCGCCGGCGGAAAGTACGCGCCGCACTTCGGCGACGTGCGTCTGCAGGCGTGAAATTTCTTCGGCGACGTCGACCTTGGCGGCGAACAGAGCCAATTCCTGCTTGAGCCGGTCGTTGTCCGGATCGAGGCCGGCATCGCGTAGCCGTGCGCCCAGCTTCTCGACATACGCATCGTGAATTGCCGGGACCCGCGGCGCCACGCGCTCGAGCTGAACCTCGATGCCGCGGCAGTTTTCCTCGAGCATTTCACGCAGCTTGGCGCCCTCGCGTGCCCGCGATCCCCCCAGATCGTGCAGCGCCTGCCGCACCAGCAGCAGGGTGTGCTCGGCCAGCGTGCCCGCGTCCACCGAAGGCTCGGTCAGAACGCCCGGCCAACGCAATATCTCGACGGTCGATAGCGGCGCGCTGCCGGGCGCGTGACGCTGCACTTCGCTGGCCGCGTCGCGCAGCTGGGCGACGCGCTCGCCGTTGATCGCAAGCGCCGCAGCGCCGGGCGTGGTCCGGTTCAGCGAAATCCGGCAGTCGATCTTGCCGCGTTTGAGCTCCCGCGCCAGCGATTCGCGTATCGCGGTTTCCAGCGCGCGCAACTCGTCGGGCACGCGCAGCTGCAAGTCCAGGTAGCGGTGATTGACCGACCGCAATTCGACCGCCAGCGAGCAGCCGGGCAGTTCGGCAGCGACCGCTGCGAAGCCGGTCATGCTCAGAATCATCGCGAATCCGTGGCGTACAAGTCGTGCAGGCTGGAAACTGGGCAGAAAGCGCAACGACGCGCGACCAAGACCAAAGAACGACGAACGAATTCTTTACATTATCGCCGCGGTTGTCGAGAATGTAGAGCTTATCCCTTTTACGTGCAAGTCTTAAGTCTCAACAGCAAGCCCAATGGGCGTCACCAACCAGGCACTCCCCTCCGGATACCAGCTGCTCAATTACCGGATTGATCGCCAGATCAGCCGCGGCGGCTTTTCCATCGTCTATCGCGCGTTCGACGACGCCGGCGCCCCGGTCGCCATCAAGGAATATCTGCCTTCGTCGCTGGTGCTGCGCACCGACGGCGACATCGTTCGCGCCAGCTCCGCCGAGAACCTGACTTCGTTCCGTTACGGAATGAAGTGCTTTTTCGAAGAAGGGCGCGCGCTGGCCAAGATCAATCACCCGAACGTCGTACGCGTGCTCAATTTCTTCCGCGCCAACGAAACGGTGTACATGGTGATGCGCTACGAACGCGGGCGCACGCTGCAGCAGCAGATCCAGTTGCGCCAGGACCAGATGTCCGAGCGGCTGGTGCGCCACGTGTTCATGCACCTGCTGAATGGCTTGCGCGAAGTGCATACGCACAAGCTTCTGCATCTCGACATCAAGCCAGCCAACGTGTATCTGCGGACCGACGGCAGCCCGGTGCTGCTCGACTTCGGCGCGGCGCGGCAGACTTTGACGACGTCGCGACCCAAGCTCGCGCCGATGTACACGCCGGGCTTCGCCGCGCCCGAGCAATATCGCGAGCCGGACCGTCTGGGGCCGTGGACCGACGTCTACGGCATCGGCGCCAGCATGTTTGCCTGCCTGGCAGCGTTCGCTCCGCAGGCCGCCGACGCGCGGCTCAACGAGGATCACCTGGTGTCGGCGAAAAAGATCTGGGCCGGCGCCTATTCCGACAACGTGCTCGAGGTCATCGACTGGTGCCTGCGGCTCGATCCGCTCGAGCGGCCGCAAAGCGTTTTTGCGCTGCAGAAGGCCATCCGCGAGATAGCGCCGCGCAAGCGCAAGCTCACTTTTCTCGACAACCTGAAAAAGCGTCTGTTCACCGAAGTGATGTAGCCCGCTCATGCGCTTCACGATATTCCAGGAGAGCCGCAAGGGTCAGCGCAAGATCAACCAGGACCGGCTCGCATATACCTACAGCCGCGACACGCTGCTGCTGGTCGTCGCCGACGGTATGGGCGGGCACGCCGGCGGCGAGATCGCCGCGCAGATCGCGGTGCGTCTTTTCATCGAGCGCTTCCAGCAGGAAGCCAAGCCGACGTTGAAGAATCCGCTGAAGTTCCTGCAGGATTCGATGCTTCGCGCCCATCAGGCGCTAGGCTCGTATGCGAACCAGTTCTCGATGCTGGAAACCCCGCGTACCACTTGCGTCGCATGCGTCGTCCAGTCCAACTATGCGTACTGGGCGCACGTCGGCGACTCGCGGCTGTACCTGTTCCGGCAGGGAGGTTTGATCGGGCAGACCAAGGACCATTCGAAGGTGCAGTACCTGGTCGATCAGGGACTGATCGGCGCACACGAAGTCGTCAATCACCCCGATCGCAACAAGATCTTCAGCTGTCTGGGCGGACTGGTCGAGCCGGTGATCGACCTGTCTCGGCGCACGCCGCTGCGCAACGGCGACCTGATCGTGATGTGCACCGATGGCCTGTGGAGCGTCTATCCCCAGGAGGAGATCGCGCGGGCGCTCACCGGCGCGCCGATACTCAAGTCGCTGCCGGTGCTGATGCGCGAGGCGGAGGTGCGCGGTGGGCCCGAGGGGGACAATCTTTCGCTCGTCGTCGTGCGCTGGGGTCCGGAGACGCTGACCGACGAGCCGACGACGACGATCACCGAGACGCTCGGCCTAGGCGAATTCCAGACCGAGATCGACCGCACGCTGACGCTGACCGATCGCAAGGGAATGCAGCGGGACCTGACCGACGACGAGATCGAGCGCGCCATCGCCGAGATACAGGCCACGATCAAGCGGTACAAGACATAGCGAATCCCGATGCGGCAACTGATCCTCGACACCGAAACCACCGGCCTCGACCCGAAGGACCATCGCATCATCGAGATAGCGGCAGTCGAGCTGGTCGATCGCCGGCCGACCGGCCGCAACGTCCACTTCTACGTCAACCCCGACCGCGAGATTGACGCAGGCGCAACCGACGTGCACGGCATGTCGTGGGAAATGCTGCGCGACAAGCCGAAATTCGCTGAAATCGCCGACGAGTTCATCGCGTTCGCACGCGGCGCGCAGTGGGTCATCCACAACGCTCCGTTCGACGTCGCCTTCCTCGACGAGGAGTTGACTCGCGTGGGCAGGTCCTGCAGCGCCGCGATCGCCGCCGAAGTCGTCGACACGCTCGCGCTGGCGCGCGAGCAGTTCCCCGGAAAGCGCAACAACCTCGACGCCCTGTGCGAGCGCTTCGGCGTCGCCAACGCGCACCGCACACTGCACGGCGCGCTGCTCGACGCGCAGCTGCTCGCCGAGGTCTACCTGGCGATGACGCGCGGCCAGGAATCGCTGACGATCGACATCGTCACGCCGCGCGCGGAGGTCGGTGAAGGTCTGGCCGCCGCAGGCTCGATACAGCTGATCTTCGTTTCGCCCTCGCCCGAGGAGCTTGCCGCGCATCGTGCCTACCTGGTCGAGCTCGATCGCGAGGCGAAGGGAGCCTGCCTGTGGCTGGCGCTGGTGCCCGCCGCCGAATGAGCAGCCGGTAACACGTCGGTAACCTGAGTCGGCGAAAATGGCCGGATTCGCCGCACCGACCGGCCCACGGCGACTCGCCACCCCGATGCCGCCCGAATCACTCGGCAAGAAACCCGCGCCGCCGCTGATCAACCGCGAGCTTTCACTGCTCGCGTTCAACCGGCGCGTCCTCGCCCTGGCGCAGGATGCCGCCGTCCCGCTGCTCGAGCGTCTGCGCTTCCTGTGTATCGTCAGCAGCAACCTCGACGAATTCTTCGAGATCCGCGTCGCCGGGATGCGCGAGCAACTCCGCGTCAAGGCACCGCCGCCCGGCGTGACGCTGCACGAGTTGCGTACGCTGTCGTTGCGCATCTGCGAACAGACCCACGCGCTGGTCGCGGACGTCTACCGCACGCTCAACGACCAGGTGCTGCCGGCAATGGGTGCGGCCGGCATACGGCTGCTGCGCCACGCCGAGCGCAACGCCGCGCAGCGGGCCTGGGTCGCCGACTATTTCCGGCGCGAGGTCAAGCCGTTGTTGAGCCCGATCGGCCTCGATCCGGCTCACCCTTTTCCGCAGGTCGTCAACAAGAGCCTCAATTTCATCGTCGAGCTTTCCGGCAGCGACGCGTTCGGGCGTGAGACCGCCATCGCGATCGTCAAGGCGCCGCACCAGTTGCTGCGCGTGATCGAGCTGCCCCGCGAGGTTGCGCCTGACAACAGCTTTGTGCTGCTGGCGTCGATCATCCACGCGCACCTGGGCGAACTGTTCGCCGGGCGCCGCGTCATCGGCTACTCTCAATTCCGCGTGACGCGCGATGCCGACCTGTGGTTCGACGAGGAGGAGGTCAAGAACCTGAGGCAGGCGCTGGAGGGCGAGCTGCCGCAGCGGCAATTCGGTCTCGCGGTGCGGCTCGAAGTCGCTGCCAACTGCGCGCCAGCGCTCGCCGACCTGTTGCTGCAGCAATTCGAGCTGGCGGAAGCCGATCTGTATCGTTGCGACGGACCGGTCAATCTCGCCCGCTTGACGACGCTCGTCGACGGATCGGACCGGACCGAACACAAGTATCCGCCGTTCGTGCCCGGCACACCGGAGCGGCTGCGAGATCAGCCCGACATCCTGGCCGCGATCCGGCAGCACGACATCCTGCTGCATCATCCGTATCAGTCGTTCGACCCGGTCGTCGAGTTCATCCGGAAGGCCAGCGACGACCCCGACGTGGTCGCGATCAAGCAGACCGTCTATCGCACCGGCGTCAATTCGGTTTTGATGGACGCGCTGATCGAGGCGGCTCGCCGTCGCAAGGAAGTCACCGTGGTCGTCGAGCTGCTCGCCCGTTTCGACGAGGAGGCGAACATCAACTGGGCCGAGCGGCTGGAGGAGGCGGGCGCGCAGGTGGTCTACGGCGTGTTCGGTCTTAAGACCCACGCCAAGCTCGCGCTGCTTCTGCGCCGCGAGCCCGACGCCTCTGGCCGCTCGCAACTGCGACCGTACGTCCATCTCGGCACCGGGAATTACCATCCGCGCACCGCGCGGCAATACACCGACTTCGGCCTGCTCACGGTAAATCCGGACCTGTGCGCCGACGTCGCCGAAGTCTTCCTGCACATCACCAGCCTCGCCCGCTCGAACCGACTGAAGCGCCTCTGGCTGGCGCCATTCACGATGCATCGTCAATTGCTTGCTGCGATACATCGCGAGACCCGGCACGCGAAGCAGGGCAGCGCCGCGCATATCATGGCCAAGATGAACGGCCTGGTCGAGGAAGCGGTGATCAAGGCGCTCTACGCCGCTTCTCAGGCCGGCGTGAAGATCGACCTGGTCGTGCGCGGGGCGTGCTCGCTGCGTCCCGGTGTCGACGGATGGTCCGACAACATACGCGTGCGCTCGATCGTCGGGCGCTTTCTCGAGCATCCGCGCATCTGGTATTTCCGCAACGGCGGAAGCGAGGACGTCTACCTGTCGAGCGCCGACTGGATGGGACGAAACCTGTTTCGCCGCATCGAGGTCGCCTTTCCCGTGCTCGACAAGGAGCTCAAAGCGCGGGTCATCGCCGAAGGACTCGAAGCATGTTTCGAGGACAACAGCAGCGCCTGGGATCTGGGCGCCGACGGCGAGTATCTCCGCGCGAGGCCCGCGCGGCGCGCACGCGCCTGCGCGACCCAGGAACTCCTGCTCGCTCGGCTGGCCGAACGTCCGAGTGCCGATGCCTGAACGAGAACCGCTACCCTCGATGGATTTGATCCTATGGCGCCATGCCGACGCCGAGCCGGGCGAGCCCGATCTCGAGCGGCGACTCACGGCCAAAGGCGTCCGGCAGGCTGAGCGCATGGCTGAGTGGCTCGACAGCCACCTGCCCGACCGTTGCCGCGTCCTGGTAAGCCCGGCCGAGCGTGCGCAGCAGACGGCGCGCGCGCTCGGGCGAAAATTCAAGACCGTGCCCGAGCTCGGTCCGGGCGCCGGCGCCGCCGCTGTCCTCGCGGCGGCCGGATGGCCAGAAGGGCGCGAAGCGACGCTGATCGTCGGTCACCAGCCGACGCTGGGCGAAACCGCGGCGCTGCTGCTGTCTGGCAGAGAAGGCCCGTGGGCAGTGCGCAAGGGCGCAGTCTGGTGGCTGTCCAACCGGGCGCGCGAAGAAGGCGCCGACGTCTTGCTCAAGGTCGTCCTCGGTCCCGATTACGTCTAGCGGCCGTGTCGCTGTTGGGACGGCGCCCCGCTGCCCGCTACCCCGGGTCCACCGCGTTCCACTGCGCGCGCTCCCGGTCGAGCAGGTACGCGGTCAGCGGGTGGGCTGCCAGCCAGCGTTGCGCCACGCGGATCGTCACGCCGCCGCGGGTCCTGAGCGCCACTCGCGGCAGCGAAACCTCGGTGCGGGCGTGACAAAACAGCACGGCCAGCCGCAGCGCCGCGATCTGCGCCCGCACCAGCGGATCGCCGAGCGCGGCACGGACCTTGGCAAGTCCGCCGCGGCAGCCGTAGACCAGCAAGGCTAGACGCATCTGCTCGCCTGCCGAAAACCCGGGCATGTCGGCATGCTGCAGGATGTAAGCACCGTGCTTGTGAAACCCGATATGCGAGACCGACATGCCGATCTCGTGCAGCAGCGCGGCCCAGTGCAGCATCTGTATCTGCTCAGCGCCAGCCTTGCGCGCGGCGCGGCGGAGCAGGGCGGTCGCGAGCGCGGCGACCCGAGTGGCGTGGCGGCGATCGACCCGGTAGCGGTCGAGAAAACGCTCGACGGTAAGCTGTCGAGCGTCGCGGTCTATCGTCCTGCCGAACAGGTCGTAGAGGACGCCCAGCCGGAGCGCGCCGCCGACCGGATCGATCCGCTCGATGTCGAGCTCGGTGACCGCCGCGCTCATGATGGCCAGGCCGCCGGCGAGCACCGGCACGCGCTCGGGCTTGAGCGCGTTCAGCTTCAGGCGCGCCGGATCGCGGGCGCGAACCAGGCGCTTGCGCAGCCGGGCGAGCCCGGCGGGCGTGATGCCGCCGGCGGAGAATCCATTCTGCTCGAGGATCTCGGCGAGCGCGGCCGCGGTCCCCGACGAGGCGAAGGCGCTTTTCCAGTGACCTGCGCCGAAATCGCCGGCGATGGCTTCGATTTCGACCCGGGCCGCGGTCTCCGCGGCGTCGAATGCGCTCGCGCTTACGATCCCTTCGGGAAAGAATTTCTGCGTCGTGCTGACGCAGCCCAGGGTCAGCGACTCCAGGCGATCGGGCTCGAGTCCTCGCCCGATGATGAATTCGGTCGACCCCCCTCCGATGTCGACTACCAGGCGCGGTGCGTCCGATGGCGGCAGCTCATGCGCGACGCCAAGATAGATCAGCCGTGCCTCTTCGTGCCCGCTGATCACGTCGATCGGACATCCGAGGGCGCGCTCGGCTTTCGGCAGAAACTCGCGTGCGTTGACCGCGACTCGAAAGGCGTTGGTGGCCACCGCGCGCACCGCCGATGGATGGACGCCGGACAGGCGCTCGCGGAACCGCGCGAGACAGGCAAGCGCGAGTTTCATCGCCGCCGGCTTGATGCGTCCGTTGCGGTCGAGGCCGGCGCCGAAGCGCAGCGTCTCGCGCCAGGTATCCTGCCGGTAGATCTGGTCGCCCTCGATGCGGCCGATCTCCAGCCGGAAGCTGTTCGATCCGAGGTCGACGACGGCGAGCGTCTTGGCGGTCACGGACTGGGCGCGCCGGCGTTCGGCGCGACGGAAAGCGGTGCGCGCAAGCCTAACAGAAATGAACGCATGCGAACGCGCGCCAGCTTTGGGGGCACCGGTGTTTCTGCTACGCTCGCTGCTCCGTCCACGCTCCGTTCCCGTCCCGTGCCGACCGATTACCTGAAGAGAATTCTGAACGCGAAGGTCTACGATGTCGCGATCGAATCGCCGCTCGACCCGGCGCCGATGTTGTCGCGCCGCATCGGAAACCGCGTGTTGCTCAAGCGGGAGGACGAGCAGGAGGTGTTTTCCTTCAAGCTGCGCGGCGCCTACAACCGGATGGCGCATCTTTCGTCCGCCGAACGCGCGCGAGGAGTGGTCGCGGCATCGGCCGGCAACCACGCGCAGGGCGTCGCTTTGGCCGCGCAGCGGCTCGCCTGCAAGGCGACGATCGTAATGCCGGTGACATCCCCGACGATCAAGATCCAGGCGGTAGAGGCGCGCGGCGCAACGGTCGTCCTGCACGGCGATTCGTACAGCGACGCGTACTCGCACGCGGTCAAGTTGCAGAAGGCCCGGCGCGCCACGTTCGTTCATCCGTACGACGATCCGGACGTGATCGCCGGCCAGGGAACGATCGCGGTGGAAATCTTGCGCCAATGTCAGGGACCCCTCGACGCGATCTTCGTCGCCGTTGGCGGTGGCGGGCTGATCGCCGGAATCGCGTCCTACGTCAAGCGGGTGCGCCCGGAGGTGAGAGTGATCGGCGTGCAGCCGGTCGATTCCGACGCCATGACCCGCTCGCTCGCCGCCGGGCGCCGCATCCGTCTCGGACACGTCGGCCTTTTCGCCGACGGCGTCGCCGTCAAGCAGGTCGGCAGGGAAACGTTTCGCATCTGCCGCGAGCTCGTCGACGACATGATCACCGTCGACACCGATGCGATATGCGCCGCGCTGAAGGACGTGTTCGAGGATACGCGCGCCGTGCTCGAGCCGGCCGGCGCGCTGTCGATCGCGGGCGTGAAGGCCTGGTGCGAGCGGCACCGGCCGAAGAGCCGGACGTTTGTGGCGATCGCGGGCGGCGCCAACATGAATTTCGACCGCCTGCGCTTTGTCGCGGAACGGGCCGAGCTCGGCGAGGCGCGCGAAGCGATCTTCGCGGTGACGATACCTGAGCGGCCGGGCAGCTTCCGCGAGTTCTGTGCCCTGCTGGGCAAGCGCAGCGTCACCGAATTCAACTATCGCTACGCCGATCCGCGCATCGCGCACATTTTCGTCGGCGTCGAAGTCGCCAACCGCCACGAGACCGCAGCGTTGCTGCGCGCGATGCACGCGCGACGGATCGAGGCGTACGACCTGTCCGACAACGAAATGGCCAAGTTGCATGTGCGCCATCTGGTCGGCGGACACGCGCCGGCGGCGGAGAACGAAATCCTTTATCGCTTCGAGTTCCCTGAGCGGCCGGGCGCCCTGATGCGCTTCCTGAACAGCATGAGCCGCGGCTGGAATATCAGCCTGTTCCATTACCGCAACCACGGCGCCGACCACGGACGCGTGCTGGTCGGGATGCAGGTGCCGCCCTCGGATTACACCAAGTTCCGCGGCTTCCTAAGGCGGCTCGGCTACTACGGCGTCGACGAGACGGCCAATCCTGCCTACCGCATGTTTCTCGGGCGCTAGGGGTTACGGTCCAACGTGGGCCGCGCCGACCGCGTCGGGCACCAGGCGGGACCCGTCTGGAACGTCAACGCCCTGCCGACCTGTTTTTTCCGCCCCCGACCGGCCGTTTTGGGGCGTCGGCTTGCATGAAACCACGCGCCGGGACCCCTCCGCGGCATCGCGTCTGGCCCTCCAGCGCTTGCGGGCGTGGTGCCCCGGCACGGCAGTTTTTTGCTCAAATTCGCTGCGCCGGTGTTGCAAATCGCTCAAAAACCTAAGGTTTGCCAGTTCTGGCAAGGATTATGCTCTAGGCATTTGCTCCCATCCGTGGCAAACTTTCGAGGGCTTGAAATGGAAACGATAGCGCTGGACGCAGGACTGAGCTACAACGCGGGAGGAACTGAATTGCCGGATCCAGTCGCCTTGGCGGGCGCGAAAGTCATGGTGATCGACGATAGCAACACGATTCGTCGCAGCGCCGAGATTTTTCTGCTCCAGGCGGGGTGCACGGTGATCCTGGCCGAAGACGGATTCGATGCGCTGGCCAAGATCGCCGACCATCAGCCGGACCTGATCTTCGTCGACATCATGATGCCGCGGCTGGACGGGTACCAGACCTGCGCGCTGATCAAGAAGAATTCGCGCTTTCACCAGACGCCCGTGGTGATGCTTTCGTCGAAGGACGGTCTGTTCGACCGCGCACGCGGCCGGATGGTCGGTTCCGATCAGTACCTGACCAAGCCGTTCACCAAGGAGAGCCTGCTGAAGGCCGTCGGGACGCACGTCAAGTCGGCCGCGCACTGATCGATGACCGCATCGGGTGCGACGACGGCAAGCTAAGGGTGGGGAAACAATGGCAATTAAACGCGTATTGATCGTCGATGACTCACCGACCGAGCGGCATGTCCTCAATGACATGCTGACCAAGGCAGGCTACGAGGTCGTCGCCAGCGACAACGGCGAGGACGCGATCCTCAAGGCGAAGACGGTGAAGCCCGACCTGATACTGATGGACGTGGTGATGCCGGGACTCAACGGATTCCAGGCGACGCGTGCGATCAGCCGCGATCCGGCGACGCGTACGGTTCCGATCATCATGTGCACGTCCAAGACCCAGGAAACCGACAAGATCTGGGGCATGCGCCAGGGCGCCCGCGACTACATCGTCAAGCCGGTGAACCGCGACGAGCTGATCGCCAAAATCGCGGCGCTCGGCTAGTCTTTTCCGATGGCCCGCGCCGCCAAGCTCGACCTTCGCGCTTTCCAGCAGGAACTGGCGGCGCGCCTTGCGGCGAAAACCACGCTGCAGGTGGAGCAGTCCCGGTTGGGGCTCGCCTGCGCCGGAAAGCAATGGCTGATCCGTCTGGCCGATGCGGGCGAGGTCATCGCGGTGCCGACCATGGCAACGGTGCCGCTGACCCGGCCGTGGTATCTCGGCATCGCCAACATCCGCGGCAATCTTTACAGCGTCATCGATTTCGCCGGATTCCTCGGCCATGCGATCGAGCCTGTGACCCCTGGTGCGGCCCAGGCGCGCATGGTCCTGTTCGGGCCGCGCGTAGGCGAGTTGCGCGCCGGACTGGTGGTGACGCGGGTGCTGGGCCTGAGCAATCTCGCCGAATTGGTGCGTAGTGACGCTCCTGCCGATGCGCCGGCGTGGTACGGCGCGCGCTGGACCGACAAGGCCGGCGGCGTTTGGCAGGAAATCGACCTGGCCCTGCTGGCGCAGGATCCGGTTTTTCTTCAAGTGGGACTGTAGGTTGCGCACAGTCTCCCGGATTCACGCAGGCGTAGCGACCCTGTCTGGGGAGGGATCATGGCATTCACACTTAAAGGCCTCTTGGGCGCGGGTGCGGGCAGGGGACAGACCCTGTCCGAATCCGATCTCGACGAGCCGACGACGCAGGTCAAGATGAGCGGCGCGCAGCGCGGCTACGACCCGCTGGCCACGCCTTCGATCATGGATCAGATGCGCAACGCGACGCCGGAGATGAAACAGCCCGGCCGCCTGCCGTTCATCGGGCACCTGCCGATCGCCAGGCAATATCAGATACTCGGCGTGCTGCTGCTGTTGTTCGGCATTCTCGCCGGCGTGATGCTGTGGCTCAACTACCGGGCGAACTCGCAGGCGGGCGCGAGCTCGACGACGGCGACCGAAATGCAGATGCTGTCGCAGCGCCTGGCGCGCGGAACGGCGCTGGCGGTGCAGGGCAATGCCGGCGCATTCGAGAGCGTCAAGGATTCGCGCGACCGCTTTCGCGCCGACCTGGACGCGCTGACCAAGGGCGGTACCGTGCACGGCACCAACGTCGACGTGGCCAGCAACGAAGCGTTGCAGAAAGCGCTGGGCGTGCTCGACGCGCGCTGGGAGCGGGTCGAAAAGAACGCGACCGCGGTGATCGACAACCAGGCAGCGCTCGTGTCGCTGTCGAAGGGCCTGGACAACATCAACCAGGGCAACAATGCGCTGCTCGAGCTGGCGCAGCAGGCGTCGGCGCAAATCGCGTCCGCCGGCGGCTCGCTGCGCGAAGTCGATTTCACCAATCAGCTCGCCGTGCTTTCGCAGCGGATCGCCAAGAATGCGAATTCGCTCGTTTCCTCGGACGAAATCGATCCGGAAGTGGCCTTCCTGCTGGGCAAGGACACCGGAACGTTTCGCGACATTCTCAACGGATTGCTCAAGGGAAGCGATGCGCTTCGGCTTCCGGGCGCGGTGCGCGCCGACGATGCACGCGCGACGCTGGCCGAGCTGCAGAAGCGGTTCGCCAGCTACGAGACCGGCGTCAACGCAATACTGCAGAACATGCAGCGCCTGGTGCTCGCCAAGCAGGCCGCGCGGGGCATCAACCAGGAATCGGAGCCGCTGCTCGCGGACACGACCGCGCTTACCAACGAATTCGACGGCCAGACGACGGTGCGCAGCTTCACCTTGTGGGCCGCGATGATCTTTGCATTGCTGGCCCTCATCGCCCTGATCGCCTACGGCTGGGTGTCGCGCGAGGACGGACGCGTGCGCGCTTTCGAAAGCGAACAGGAGAACAAGCGTAACCAGGAAGCGATTCTGCGGCTGCTGAACGAGATGGGAAACCTCGCGGACGGCGATCTGACCGTGCAGGCGTCGGTGACCGAGGATGTGACTGGGGCGATCGCAGATTCGATCAACTTCACGATCGAGGAGTTGCGCACGCTAGTGCGCGGCATCAACTCGGCGACCGACCAGGTGGCCAAGGCGACAACCGATGCGCAGGCGATCTCGAACCGCCTGTACGAGGCCTCGCAGCGGCAGAACAAGGAAATCCAGCAGGCATCCGCGTCGGTCTTGCAGATGGCGCAGTCGATCAGCGAGGTGTCGCAGACCGCGGCGCAGTCGGCACGCGTCGCGCAGCAATCGCTCGCGGCCGCGGAAAAAGGCGGCGAGGCGGTGCACAACCAGATATCGGGCATGAACGAAATCCGCACCCAGATCCAGGATACCGCCAAGCGGATCAAGCGCCTCGGCGAGTCATCGCTGGAGATCGGCGAGATCGTGGAATTGATTTCGGACATCACCGAGCAGACGAACGTACTGGCGCTCAACGCCGCGATCCAGGCGGCATCCGCAGGCGAGGCCGGCCGCGGCTTCACCGTCGTCGCCGAAGAAGTGCAGCGACTGGCCGAGCGCTCGGGCGAGGCGACCAAGCAGATCGAGGCGATCGTCAAGACCATTCAGGCCGACACGCAGGATGCGGTCGCGGCGATGGAAAAGAGCACCGTCGGCGTGGTCGAGGGGACGAAGCTTTCTGACGCAGCCGGTCAGGCGCTGGACGAAATTCGGCGGGTATCGCGCGAGCTCGCCGAGTTGATCGGCGGCATCTCGGCGCAGACGCAGAAGCAGTCTGCCTCGGTGTCGGACGTGACCCGCGGCATGCAGGGCATCCTGAAGATCACCGAGGAGACGACCGAGGGCACCAAGCAGACCAACGTCTCGATCGGCCAGCTGACCAAGCTCGCGGCCGAGCTCCGCAGCTCGGTCGCGGGCTTTAAAGTGTGATCAGGTGCGGCGGGTGGGCACGCGCCAGCACGGTGATCGCAGGGCGAGCCGTGGTGCGGGCGCAGTTCTTGCATGCAGAGTACGTCGATCTGCCGATCCCGGAATGAACTAAGCCCTCATCATGGCCAGCGATACTGCACAGGATTTCGATCTCGGACCGCTTTCCTGGGTCCACGGTGAAATCGACCAGGCCCTCGGACGCGGCCTGGACTCGCTCGCGGCGTTCAAGGCCGCGCCGGACGACGTCACCTCGCTCAAGCAGTCGCGCACGCATGTGCACCAGGCCGCGGGCGCGCTCCAGATGGTCGGCCTCGATGCTGTCGCCGCGTACACCGACGAAGTCGAGCGCCAACTGGTCCGACTCGAGGAGTTGCCCAAAGCCGAGGTCCCGGCCGGCTGCGAGCTGGTCGACCGCGCCGGGCGAAAGCTCCGCATTTTCCTGGACGAACTGGTTGGCGGCGCGGATCCGGTGCCGTTGAAGCTTTTCCCCGAGTACGAGCAGATGCAGCAGGCGCGCGGCGTCAAGGGCGCGACGCCGACCGACCTCTTCTTCCCCGACTTGTCGCCCCGCGCGCCGAAGATCGCGACGCTCAAGTCCGTGACGCCGCACAAGCTTCCTTCATTCCTCATCAAACAGCGGCGCCTGTATCAGCGCGGCCTGCTGGCGTGGCTGCGCGGCGACGAGGAAGGCTCGAAGATCATGCGCGATGCGGTTCAAGGCATCGAGGACGTGCAGACGCATTCGGCGCAGCGCTCGTTCTGGTGGACCGTGGGTGCGCTGCTCGAAAGCATCGTCGAGAAGGGCGTCGAAAGCGGATTCGGTGTCAAGCAGTTGTGCGGAAGAGTCGATTTGCAGATTCGCCGCTTCGTCGAGGGTTCGGCGAAGGTCTCGGACCGGATGCGCCGCGAAGTGCTCTATTACGTCGCGATCAGCGCCCCGGTCGGCGCGCAGACCCAGGCGGTGCAGCGCGCGTACCACCTCAATGGCCTGATTCCGACCGCCGAAGTTCTGTCGGCGGACGTATTGCGCGTGCAGCCTCTGCTGCGCGAGGTCCGCGAGCAGCTGGCCAGCGCCAAAGACCTCTGGCTGAAGATCACCGGCGGGCGGCCGGAAAACGTCGCGAAGCTCAAGCAGACGATGGCGGGCCTTTCGGACCGTGTGCGCGCCATCGGCGAGCCGTCGCTGTCCCGCCTGGTGAGCGCTCTTGCCAGTCGCGTCGACAAGGTCGGTGCCGGCCCGGTTTCGGAGGCGCTGGCGATGGAATTCGCGACCGCCCTCCTGCTCGCCGAATCGACGGTCGAACATTTCGGCAGGATCTCGCCGGAGCTGCCTCAGCAGATCGATGCGATGCTCGCGCGTGTCGACGCCGCGCAGCAGAATAAGCCGACCCCGCCGGTCGCGGGTGCGCCGTTGCTGGACGAAATGGCGCGTCGCGCGCAGGAGCGATTGCTGCTCGCACAGGTCGCTCGCGAAATCCAGGCCAACCTGCGCCACATGGAGCAGGTGCTCGACGCATTCTTCCGGGACAACAGCAAACGGGCCGAGCTCGCCACGCTCGCCGCCGACAGCAGGCAAATCGCCGGCGCGCTGAAGATGTTGGGGCTCGACAGCGCCGAACGCCTGCTCGAGCTCTGCCAGCAGCAGATCGACGAGTACGCGAAGCCCGATGTCCCCGTGCAAAACGACGACCTCGAAATGCTGGCCGAATCGCTGTCGGGCCTCGGATTCTTCATCGAAGCCGTCGAGCAGCAGCGGCCGGATCGCGACCGTCTGATCACCCCGCTTCTCGATCGCCGTCTTGGCGTGGCGCCCAGCGCGCCCGCGGCCGAGCTCGAGACTGTCGAGTCGGCCGTCGTCGATCTGCGGTCGGCGTTGCCGGAGACCTTCGCCGCCTATCAGAGCGCGCCGGGCGACCTGGCAGCGCGGGATCGGCTGTCGGCCGATCTGACGACGCTCAAGCACGACGCCGAGCTGATCGGCGACGCGCGATTGCAGCAGGACGCCGATGCGGCGCTGACCCAGCTCGCGCATGCCGGCACCGCGGACACCGCGGCCCTGCAGGAGGCCGTGGCGGCGATTGCGACGCAGACCGCGGCGGCGCCGGCGCCGTCGGCGGAAACGATGCGCCTGCTCGAAACCGACGCGACGCAGTTCGACACCGAACTGCTCGACATCTACCTGACCGAGGCGGGCGAAGTGCTGGACACGATCGCGACCAGCGCGGAACACCTTGCCGCGCATTCCGACGATCGCACGGCACTGACCGTGGTGCGGCGCGGATTCCACACCCTGAAGGGCAGCGGCCGCATGGTGGGCCTCACCGATATGGGCGAGCTCGCCTATGCGGTGGAAAAGGTTCACAACCGCGTGCTCGAGGAAGACCGTCCGGCGACGCCCGCGCTTATCGCGATGATCGGTGTGGCGGAATCGAGCTTCCGCCACTGGGTCGATACGCTACGCCGTACCGGGCGGGTGACTCCCGATGCCGCCGCCTTGCAAGCGGCGATCTCCAGAGTGGAAAGCGAATTTCCTGGTGGCAGCGAGTCGACGGACACGGTGCCATCAGCGCCGCCACCGCTCGCCGCCGTTTCGCCTGCCCACGCGGAGACGGTTGGCGCGCCGCAGGCGCCGTCGGCTCCCGCAATCGAAGTGCTCGAGCTCGACGAGACACCGTACGAGGAAGTCGAAGGTCCGGGAGACTCACACGCGTCGTCGCCGCCAACGCTCGCCTTTACCGCTGCGCCGGCGGAGGTCGTGCCTATAGCCGGCACTGTCGCGGCGCTCGCCGATACCGAAGAGGAAATCACCGTCGGCGGAGTGACGCTGTCGGCGGCCCTGTACCGCATTCTGTGCGAAGAGGCCAAGCAGCATCTGGCGACGCTGGATGCCGAGCTGCAGACGTTGCAATTCGACCCCGCGGCGACGCCCTCGCAGCTGATGGTGCGCGCCAGCCACACGCTGTGCGGCATTCATCGTACAGGCGGCTTTCCGCTGGTCGCGACTGCGGCCAAGGCGCTGGAAATTTGCCTGCTCGGCCTCCAGGAACGCGGCGCGCCGCTGCCGGGCGCAGCGCAGCCGGTCCTGGCGCGAGCGGTCGCAGGCCTGACGGCGTTGAGCGCGCGCGTTCGTGCACGTGAGTCTTTCCGCGCCAGCGACGAGGCAGAAGCGGCGGAAATCATCGGCGAGCTGGAGACGCTGCGGCAGGACACGGGACCGCGGCACGAGATCGACGACAGCGAGGCGGTCGCGGCGCGCGTTGCCGACGCCGACGAGCAAGGCGCGACGATCAACCTCGAGCTGGCTTCCGTCGCGGACCCGGTGGCCACGGCGAGCCAGGGCGAGCGCAAAGCCGAGCCGACGCTGCACGCGGTATCACCGCCGAGTGGCGCCACGCCATCAGCGTTGCCCGCGGCCGCGGTGCCCCCGGTCACGCAGGCCGAGGCCGCGCTGCTGGAAGTACATGACGACGTCGACCGTCAGGTATTGCCGATATTCCTCGACGAGGCGGCCGAACTTTTCCCGCAAGCCGGCGAGCAGCTGCGCAATTGGCGCGCAAAGCCTGGAACGAGCGACATGATGCAGGCCTTGCAGCGCACGTTGCATACGTTCAAGGGCAGCGCGCGCATGGCCGGCGCGATGCGACTCGGAGAGGTCGCGCACACGATGGAAAGCCGCCTGAGCGGCGGCGATGCGACGGCGCCTACGCCTGCATTTTTCGACGCGCTGGACAACGACCTGGACCACATCGCATTTCTGCTCGATCGCCTGCAGAAGGGTGAAACCGATACGGCGCCGCCGTGGCTCCCCGCCGCCGCCGAGGCGCCGTCCGAGCACGAGCCGCAAGCGGCCCACGGCGCCGTCGTCACGCCGTTGCCGGTCGCGCCGCGCGCGCCCCAGCCGGCCGCCGCAGCGCATGCGACCGAACCGCCTGCCGCCGAAAGCGAAGCCTCGCGGGCGATGCTGCGCGTCCGCGCCGAGCTGATCGATCGACTCGTGAACGAGGCCGGGGAGGTTGCGATAACGCGCGCCCGCGTCGAGGGCGAACTCCGCTCGCTCAAAGGCAATCTACTCGAGCTCACCAATAGCGTCATTCGCCTGCGCGCGCAGGTGCGCGAGATCGAAATCCAGGCCGAGTCGCAGATCCAGTCGCGCATGTCGATGGTCAACGAGGCGGCCGAGGGCTTCGATCCGCTGGAATTCGATCGCTACACGCGGTTCCAGGAATTGACGCGCGGCCTGGCCGAAGGCGTCAACGACGTTTCGACCGTCCAGCAGTCGCTGCTCAAGAACCTCGACGAAGCCGATGCTGCGCTGCTCGCGCAATCGCGCCTGTCGCGCGACGTGCAGCAGCAATTGTTCTCGATCCGGACCGTGCCCTTCGGCAGCCTGTCGGAGCGTCTGTACCGCATTCTGCGGCAGACGGCGAAGGAGCTCGACAAGCGGGCCAACCTAGAAATCCGCGGCACGCAGGTCGAGCTCGACCGCTCGGTGCTCGAAAAGCTGGTCGGTCCCCTCGAGCATCTGCTGCGCAACGCGCTCGACCATGGCATCGAGAACCGCCAGACACGCGTCGCAGCGGGAAAGCCCGACACCGGCGAAATCACCCTCAACGTGCGGCAGCAAGGAAATGAAATCGCGATCGAGCTGTCGGACGACGGGGCGGGTCTCGATCTGGCACGAATCCGCGACAAGGCGCGGGCACAGGGCCTGCTCAGCGCCGATGTCGAGCCGACCGAGGCGCAGCTCGTCGAGTTCGTGTTCGCACCCGGCTTCAGCACGGCGACCAAGGTCACCCAGATTTCGGGACGTGGCGTCGGGCTGGATGTCGTGCGCTCCGAGATCGCCGCGCTGGGCGGGCGCGTCGAAGTGACGAGTTCCGCCAACCACGGCACGGCATTTACCCTTTACCTGCCGTTGACGCTGGCGGTGGCGCAGACGGTGCTGGTCAAGGCAGGGGGCCGGCTGTGGGCGCTGCCCGCGCCGATGGTCGAGCAGGTCCAGCAGATCAAGGACAAGGACCTGATCAATCTGTATCTGACGCGAGAAGTCGTCTGGCAGAACCGCAAGTACCCGTTCTTCTATCTGCCGCGGCTGCTAGGAAGCAGCGGGAACAATCCCGAGACGATGCGCTACAACCCGGTGGTGCTGCTCAAGAGCGGGCAGAATCTCGCCGCCGTGCACGTCGACGAGATGATCGGGAATCAGGAAGTCGTGGTCAAGAACATCGGACCGCAACTCGCACGCGTATCGGGAATCTCCGGAGCGACGGTACTGGGTACGGGCGAGGTGGTGCTGATCATCAATCCGGTGCAGCTGGCGCAGCGTCTGGACACGACCGCCGAGGCGCCGATGCTCATCAAGACGCCGCAGGCCGCCGCCGCGGCGGCGGCGGCCGCCGCCGCCGCGGGGCCGCGGCTGGTGATGATCGTCGACGACTCGCTGACGGTGCGCAAGATAACCAGCCGCCTGCTGACGCGCGAAGGCTACATGGTGATCGCCGCCAAGGACGGCCTCGACGCATTGCAGCTGCTGGGAGAGCGGACGCCGGACGTCATCCTGCTCGACATCGAGATGCCGCGCATGGACGGCTTCGAATTCGCCAAGACGATCAAAGCCGACGCCAACCTCGCGCACATTCCCATCATTATGATCACGTCGCGCACCGCCGAGAAGCATCGCAACCGGGCCGCCGAGCTGGGCGTCGAGCTGTACCTCGGCAAGCCCTACCAGGAAGAAGAGCTACTGCGCAATCTGCGCGAGCTGCTCGCCGTGCACGCGGCCTGACGCCGCTTCCGGGGTGGGATCGACCGACGGCGCGTCATCGACGCGCCGTCGCTGCTTGCGCGCAACGTTTTGACCGCGGCCGGCCGCCGGCGTAAATTCGAACCGGCCGTGGATCGAGTCGCCCAGCGGCAGCCCGCCGCCGGGGCCGGCCGCCCGTGCCGGTCCGGCGCTGCAAGGTAGAATTGTCGCGGCTACGAGCACGGCCATCCCGCAGGTTCCCAGGAGGAGACGACATTCATGGCGAAATTCGCCACCACCAATATTCGTACGCTGGCGCTGGTCGGGCACGGCGCATCAGGCAAGACCACGCTCGCCGAAGCGCTGCTGCACAAGGCGGGGGCGATCCAGTCCGTGGGCAGCGTCGAGCGCGGCACGACGGTCAGCGACTTCGAGCCGCTCGAAAAGACCTGGCAGCATTCGCTGCGGTCCTCGGTGCTTCACCTCGAGACGCAGGACACGCGGGTGCACATCATCGACACCCCCGGATTTCCCGATTTCATCGGTCAGGCGATCGGAGCACTCGATGCCGTCGAGACCGCGGCGGTCGTCATCAACGCGGCGGCCGGCATCGAGATGATTGCGTCGCGGATGATGGAGTGGGCGGCGGCGCGGAGGCTTTGCCGCTTGCTGATCGTCAACAAGATCGACGCGGAAAATGTCGATTTGCCGGCGATTCTCGCCGCGATCCGCGCGGCATTCGGCAAGGAGTGCCTGCCGATCAATCTGCCGGCGGGCAACGGCAAGCGCGTGGTCGATTGCTTTTTCAACCCTGCCGGCGAAGCCGATTTTTCGTCGGTCGCCGACGCGCACCAGGCGCTGGTCGATCAGGTGGTCGAGGTCGACGAAGAACTGATGTCGCTCTATCTGGAGCAGGGCGAGATCGCGCCCGAGCAGCTGCATGCGCCGTTCGAGAAGGCGCTGCGCGAGGGCCATCTTGTTCCGGTGTGCTTCGTGTCGGCCAAGAACGGCGCCGGCGTTGCCGAGTTGCTCGACGTCTTCGCTCGGCTATTGCCGAATCCGGCCGAGGGCAACCCGCCGCTGTTCACCAAGGGGGAAGGTGCGGCCGCCGTCGAGTTCCATTCGGAGCCCGATCCGAAAAAGCACGTCCTGGCACACGTATTCAAGGTCGTGATGGACCCCTTCGTCGGCAAGCTCGGCGTGTTTCGCGTCTATCAGGGAACGGTGACCCGCGACACCTCGCTTTTCGTCGGTGACGGACGGAAGCCCTTCAAGGTCGGGCACCTGTTCATGCTGCAAGGCGGCAAGAACGTCGAGGTCGACGCGGCGGTTCCGGGTGACATCGCTGCCGTGGCCAAGGTCGACGAGATCGAATTCGACCGCGTGTTGCACGATTCGCACGACGAGGATCACATCCATATGCAGCCGCTCGCATTCCCGACGCCGATGCAGGGCGTCGCGCTGCGCCCGAAAAAGCGTGGCGACGAGCAGCGGATCTGGGAAGTGCTCCATCGGATGACCGCGGAGGACCCGACACTGGTCGTCGAGCACGATCCGCACAGCAACGAGACCGTGCTTCGGGCGCTGGGCGAGCTGCATCTTCGCTCCGTGCTCGAACGCATGTCGAGCCAGTTCAAGCTCGAAATCGAGACGCGACCACCGCGGATTCCCTACCGCGAGACGATCACCGCGCCGGCCGAAGGCTTCCATCGGCACAAGAAGCAGACGGGCGGGGCCGGACAGTTCGGCGAGGTGTCGCTGCGCGTCGAGCCGATGGCTCGGGGCACCGGATTCGAGTTCGTCGATTCGACCAAGGGCGGCGTGATTCCCCACCAGTTCATGCCCGCGGTGCGCAAGGGTGTCGAGCAGGTGCTCGTCAGCGGCGCGATCGCCGGCTTTCCGATGCACGACGTGCGCGTCGTCGTCTACGACGGCAAGCACCATCCGGTCGATTCGAAGGAAGTCGCGTTCGTCGCGGCCGGCCGCAAGGCCTTTCTCGACGCCATCGAGAAGGCGCGGCCCATCGTGCTGGAGCCGATCGTCACCGTCGAAGTGATCTGCCCCGATGTGAAGACCGGCGATATCGCGGGCGACCTGTCGTCGCGACGCGGCCAGGTCACCGGCACCAAGGGCCTGCAGCCGGGGATCCTCGCCGTCAGCGGACTCGCGCCGCTGGCCGAGCTCGAAGGCTATTCGGCGCGCCTGAAGTCGGTCACCGGCGGCCAGGGAAGCTGGACGATGCAGCTGTCGCACTACGAGCCCGCCCCACCCAATCTGCAGCAGCAGCTCGCGACCGAATACAAAAAGTCGCGCAAGCAGGAAGAAGACTAGCCGAGCGCCGGCAGGGACATTTGTGCCGGCGGGCCGCGGCGACTACAATTACCTCTATGAACTACCCGGCACCGGGCCCCGAAACGACCGGCGGCGGCGCGCAGCTGCCGCGGCGGCGCTGGACTGTCGCGCGATCCCAGGGAGGCCTCGAGTCCGAGCCCCAGCGAGCTCGGCGCGACAACGCAACCGCATGGGCAACCGCATGGGTGAATCGCGGGTCAATCTGACCCACCATTTCCTGATCGCCATGCCCAGCATGGCCGATCCGCATTTCGCGCATACGCTGATCTACGTCTGCGAGCACAACGAAAAAGGTGCGCTCGGCATCGTGATCAACAAGCCGATCGATATGACGCTCTCCTCCCTGTTCGAGCAGATCCAGGTGCCGCTCGGCGATTCCGATCTGCGTGCTGCGCCGGTGCACTACGGCGGGCCGGTCCAGATCGACCGCGGCTTTGTCCTGCACCGGCCTCTCGGCAGCTGGCAGTCGACGCTGGCGATCAGCGACGATCTGGGGCTCACGACGTCGAAGGACATCCTCGAAGCCGTCGGACACGGCGAAGGCCCGCAGGACGTGCTGGTCTCGCTCGGCTACGCCGGCTGGTCGGCCGATCAGCTCGAGCAGGAGATCGCGCAAAATGCTTGGCTCACGGTCGAGGCAGACCCCGACGTGATGTTCGCCCTGCCGGCCGAAACGCGCCTGTCGGCGGCGATGAAACTGCTCGGAATCGATTTTTCGCGGCTGTCCGACGCGGTCGGGCACGCGTGACCTTGGCGGCGACCTTGCGGCCGCCCGCTGTGCGTGCCGGGACCGTTCTCGCATTCGATTTCGGCACACGGCGCATCGGCGTCGCCGTCGGCGAGACCACGCTCGGGCTCGCGCATCCGCTGGCCACGATCGCCGCGGACAACGAGGACGACCGTCTTTCCGCGATTGCGACGCTGGTCGAGGAATGGCAGCCGGCGCTCTTGGTCGTCGGGTTGCCGACGCACGCCGACGGAACGCCGCACGCCATGACGGCTCGCGCGCAGCGATTCGCGCGACTGCTCGAGGCGCGTTTCCACCTTAAGGTCGAACTGGTCGACGAACGCTACACGACCGAAGCCGCGACGGTCGCGCTCGTCGATGCCGGTGTCGGTCAACGCGGTCATAAGCCGCTGCGCGACCAGGTCGCGGCGCAGATCATCCTGCAGGCGTACCTTGACCAGCGTGCCCATGCCTGACCAGATCGGCAACGGCCTGCCGGATGCCGAGGCGACGATCGCCGCACTGGCCGAGAAGATGGGCGCCGCGGTGTCGTACGACGCCAAGCTGGTCGGGATCTATTCGGGAGGCGCGTGGCTCGCCGAGCGCCTTGCCGAGATGCTGCCGGGCGAGCATCCGGTCGGGTTCATCGACGTATCGTTCTACCGGGACGACTACAGCAAAAAGGGGCTGCGCGCCAAAGTCGCGACGACGACACTTCCGTTCGAAGTCGGCAACAGCCGCATCGTGCTGGTCGACGACGTTCTCTACACCGGGCGTTCGGTTCGGGCGGCGATCAACGAGCTGTTCGACTACGGTCGACCGGAGTCGATCGAGCTCGCGGTCCTGATCGATCGCGGCGGGCGCGAGCTGCCGATCGAAGCCACTTACGTCGGCGCCCGGGTGGCCGTCGCGCGCGACTCGTCGATCGTGCTGCAGCGGCATCTGGACCGCCGCTTCGAATTGTCGTTGGAACCGATCGAAAGCCCGCCCGGTGCGTAACCCGCAGCTCAACGGCGACGGCGAGTTGCAGCACCTGCTGACGCTGGAAGGACTGCCCGCTCCCGTCATCAACCGCATACTCGACACCGCGCTGCCGTTCGTCTCGATCGCCGAGCGCGACGTCAAGAAGGTGCCGTTGCTGCGCGGCAAGACCGTTTTCAATCTGTTCTTCGAAAACAGCACGCGCACGCGCACAACCTTCGAGATCGCCGCCAAGCGATTGTCGGCCGACGTGATCAACCTGAACATCGGCGTGTCGTCCACCAGCAAAGGCGAGACGCTGCTCGATACGATCGACAACCTGGTCGCGATGAATGCCGACATGTTCGTCGTGCGTCACGCGCAAAGCGGCGCCGCGCACCTGATCGCCCAGCATCTGTCCGCAACCGAGCGGGCGCACATCCACGTGATCAACGCCGGCGACGGACGCCACGCGCATCCGACCCAGGGCCTGCTCGACCTGTTCACGATCCGTCACTACAAGAAGGAATTCCACGGACTGACCGTCGCGATCGTCGGCGACTTGCTGCATTCGCGCGTCGCGCGATCGCTGATTCACGGCCTGACGACGCTCGGCACGACGGAAGTCCGGGTGATCGGGCCGCAGACCCTGCTGCCGGCCGCGGTAGAGAGCATGGGCGTGCGCGTGTTCCACGACATGCGCAAAGGGTTATCCGGCGCCGACGTCGTCGTTATGCTGCGTTTGCAGAGCGAGCGCATGAAAGGCGCACTGCTGCCGTCGGCGGGCGAGTACTTCAAACATTATGGCTTGACGATGGAAAAGCTGGCGCTGGCCGAGCCGGACGCCATCGTCATGCACCCGGGCCCGATGAATCGCGGCGTCGAAATCGATTCTGCCGTGGCCGACGGCGCGCATTCGGTAATCCTGCCGCAGGTGACCTTCGGCATCGCGGTGCGCATGGCGGTGATGAGCATGCTGGCGGGCCATTGACCGACGTCGCGACAACGGGCCCGATGAACATCGAGATCAGAAACGGCCGCCTGATCGACCCGCGGCATGGCGTCGATAGCAAGACCTCGCTGTTCGTCGCCGCCGGTCGAATCGCTGCCGTCGGAAGCGCCCCGGCCGGCTGGCGCGCCGACAGGATCATCGATGCCGCCGGATGCGTCGTCTGCCCGGGGCTGATCGATCTCGCGGCGCGCTTGCGCGAGCCAGGCTTCGAATATATGGCGACCCTCGAATCGGAAATGGATGCAGCGATTGCCGGTGGCGTCACCAGTCTCGCCTGCCCTCCCGACACCGACCCATCGCTGGACGAGCCCGGCCTGGTCGAGATGCTCAAGCACCGCGCCCGGTCGCTCAATCAGGCGCACGTCTATCCGGTCGGCGCGCTGACCGTCGGACTCAAGGGTGAGCACATCACCGAAATGGGCGAGCTGACCGAGGCCGGCTGCGTGGCCTTCTCGCATGCCGATGCGCCGCTGGCCGATACGCAGGTACTGCGTCGCGCGCTGCAGTACGCGGCAACCTTCGACTACCGTGTCTGGCTGCGCCCGCAGGATGCCCATCTTGCCCGCGGCGGCGTCGCGCACGACGGCGAGGTCGCGACCCGGCTCGGCCTCGCGGCGATTCCGGCCTCGGCGGAGATCATTGCGCTGGACACGATCTTCGCACTGGCGCGGGAAACCGGCGTTCGTGTGCATATCGCGCGGCTGTCCACGCACGAGGGTGTGGCGCGCGTGCGTGAGGCGAAGCGAGCCGGCCTAAAGGTGACCTGTGATGTCGCCGTTCATCACGTCCATCTTTGCGACGTCGATATCGGCTGGTTCGATGCGCAATGCCATCTGGTGCCGCCGCTGCGCAGCGTCCGCGACCGCGACGGCCTGCGCGCAGGGCTCGCCGACGGCACGATAGACGCTATCTGCTCGGACCATGCGCCGGTCGACGACGACAGCAAGCAGCTGCCGTTCGCCGAGGCGGAGCCGGGCGCGACCGGCGTCGAGCTGCTACTGCCGTTGACGCTCAAGTGGGCGCACGAAGCGAAAATTCCGCTGGCTGCGGCGCTCGCCCGCATCACCGCCGAGCCGGCCCGCATCCTCGGGATCGACGCCGGCCATCTCGCACCGGGCGCTGCCGCCGATGTCTGCATCGCGGCGATCGACGAGCCGTGGACGGTCACGCGCGCGGCGCTGAAGAGTCAGGGCAAGAACACGCCGTTCCTGGGCATCGAGCTCATCGGCCGGGTACGCCATACGCTGGTCGACGGGCAGATCGTGTACGAATCGAATCGCCAAGGAGCGTAACAGGCATCGCCGACTGGTATCATTGCGCCCGCCGTCCACCTCCCGCATTCGCGATGCGGTGCGCGCCGAACCAATGCCCGACTACCTGCACGCTCTCGAACAGCAGTCTATCCACGTCATTCGTGAGGCCTACGCGCGTCTGAAACCGCTGGCGATGCTCTGGTCGCTGGGCAAGGATTCCAATACGCTGCTCTGGCTCACGCGCAAGGCATTTCTCGGACGCGTTCCGTTCCCGGTGATGCTGCTCGATACCGGCAACGAATTTCCCGAGGTCTATGCTTTCCGCGACCGGCTGCTCGCCGAATGGGGCCTCGACTACTTCAATGCGGCCTGCCCTCCGATCGAGGCGACCGATGCCACGCTCCCGCCGGCTGCGCGCGCCGCGGCGCGCAAGACGCTGGGGTTGAAAGCGATCATTGCCGAGCGAGCCTTTCGCGGCATCCTACTCGGCATCCGCCGCGACGAGCAACTGATCCGTGGCAAGGAACGCGTGTTCAGCCCTCGCCGCCCCGACGGCAGCTGGGACTTTCGCGACCAGCCGGCCGAATTCTGGGACCACTATCAAACCGATTTTCCTGCCGACGTCCACGTGCGCGTGCATCCGCTGCTGGCCTGGACCGAGCTCGATATCTGGCGATACGTCGAGCGCGAGCGCATCCCGGTTTGCGAGCTCTATTTCGCCCGCGGCGGCAAACGCTATCGCTCGCTTGGCGAATCCGACATCACGTTCCCGATCGAGTCGCAGGCTGCCACGATTGCGGAAATTATCGCGGAACTCGAGCAGACGCGGCAAAGCGAGCGTGCCGGCCGGGCGATGGATCACGAGCGCGAAGACACGTTCGAACGGCTGCGCGTGGCCGGATACATGTGATGGAGCAAGGGGCCCCGCTATCGCTCGTCCTCGCCGGCCACGTCGATCACGGTAAGTCGTCGTTGCTGGGCCGGCTGCTTCATGAGCTTGATCTCTTGCCCGCAGGCAAGGCCGACGAGCTGGCGGCGATATCGAGCCGGCGCGGTGTTCCGCTCGAATGGTCATTTGTGCTCGACGGCTTTCAGGCCGAGCGCGACCAGGCGATCACGCTGGACACCACCCGCGTGCGGCTCAGGACGCCGCACCGCGAATTCGTCGTCATCGATGCGCCCGGGCACAAGGAGTTCCTGAAAAACATGATCGGCGGCGCGTCGGCCGCCGCTGCAGCGCTGCTGGTGCTCGATGCCCAGGCGGGTAGCGAGGAGCAGACGCTGCGCCACGCCTATCTGCTGAAGCTGCTGGGCGTGCATTCGCTGCTGGTGGCGATCAACAAGATGGATCTGGTCGGTTACGAGGAATCCGCTTTCGCGACGCGCGCGCGCGAGGTCACTGCGGCGCTCTCACGAATCGGCATCGAGCCCGCCGCAATCGTACCGGTGTCGGCGCGAGACGGCGCCAACCTGCGCGAACGTGGCGCGATGCCCGGCTGGTATCGAGGCCCGTCGCTGGTCGCCGCGCTCGAAGCGCTGCCGGCGGCGACGCCCGAACGCGCTCTGCCGCTGCGCATGCCGATACAGGACGTCTACCGCCACGGCGAGCGGCGCGTGCTGGCCGGTCGCCTCGATTCAGGGCGCGTGGCGGTCGGCGACGAACTGGTGTTTTCGCCGTCGGGCCGCACCGGCAAGGTCGCGGAGCTGCTGGCCTGGCCGGGACCGGCGCCGGATGCGGTCGAGGCCGGGGAAAACGCTTCCGTCGTGCTGGACCGGCCGCTGGTCGTGGAACGCGGCGACATGGCGAGTCATCGTGAGCATGCGCCGAAGCTGACTGCGGTGTTCGACGCTGAGATCTTCTGGCTTTCGGTGACGCCGCTGGTCGCAGGCCGCGAGCTCATGATGCAGCTGGGGCCGCGGAGCGCGGCGGTGCGCGTGCAGGCAATCCGCCACCGCATCGACGTCGCGACCCTGGCACCGGAACTGGCGAACGCTATCGCGGCCGGAGAAATCGCCAGCGTGACCTTGCGCGCGGACGAACCGATCGCGGTCGATGATTTTGCGGCGATGCCCGCCACCGGGCGTTTCGTGTTGCGCGACGCTTATGTCACGGTGGGCGGGGGCATCGTCGACGCCAGCGGTTACCCCGATCATCGCGCGATGCCCGAACGCGCGCGGAATCTCACGCCGATGCGCCACCAGGTCACCGAGACGGAGCGCGCTTCGCGTTTCGGGCACTCGGGCGCGGTCGTCTGGTTGACTGGCTTGTCGGCGGCGGGCAAGTCGACGCTGGCGATGGCGCTGGAGCGGCGCCTGTTCGACGGCGGCTATGCGACGTTCGTGCTCGACGGCGACAACGTGCGACGGGGCTTGACCGCCAACCTGGGCTTCTCGCCCGAGGATCGCCAGGAAAACATCCGCCGCGTCGGCGAGGCCGCGGCACTGTTCGCCGAAGCGGGATTCGTGTGCATCTCCGCGTTCATCTCACCCTACCGTGACGACCGGCGCCGGGCGCGGGCCGCAGTGGCCAAGGGGCGTTTCCTCGAGGTCTACGTCAAGGCCGACCTCGCCGTCTGCGAGGCGCGCGACCCCAAGGGCCTCTATCGCCGGGCTCGCGACGGCGAACTCAAGGACTTCACCGGCATCGACAGCCCCTATGAAGAGCCCGAGGCGCCGGACCTCGTCGTCGACACGACCCGGGACGATGTCGCCGCCTGCGTCGACCAGCTGATTGCGTTTGTCGCGGCTCGATGCCGCGTCTAGCGCCCCGGCCGCGGATCCCTCCCCCTTCCCTCTACTTGCCCGGCGCCGCGGGGGTGCCTGAGACGGTATTGCGACGCATCTCGTCCATTGCATCCCTGCCGCTGACGCCCTTGACATCGGCCGTCGTGCCGCCGTTGCGCACCGGCAAGCGGCTGCCGGTCACATAGCCCTTGTCGTCCTGCGCCTGGGGAGCTTGGGGATTCGGTGTTGCGCAGGCGGCGACGACGGTGGCGGCAACTGCGGCAAGGATCACGTTGTAACGATTCATTTCAACACCCCAGTTGGGACCGCAGGCGCGGCGGAACCGGAAGTGTAGCCGAGCTTGAGCCGTCGCGCGACCCCTAGGCTTTCCTGGGGATCCGTCCGAGAAGATGGAATTCGTCGTTCGGCCGCATCCCGATCAGGTTGGCCATCCGGTTGGAAAGGGCGAAAAATGCAGCGATCGCACCGATATCCCAGATGTCTTCGTCGCTGAACCCGTGGCTGCGCAGTTGATCATAATCGGCGTCGACGATCTCGACCGATCGCAGCGCGATCTTCAGCGCGAACTCGAGCATCGCCTTCTGCCTTGCGCTGATGTCGGCCTTGCGATAGTTGACCGCGACCTGGTCGGCGAGCAGTGGATTCTTGGCGTAGACACGAAGGATCGCGCCGTGCGCGACGATACAGTAAAGGCAATCGTTGGCGCCGGACGTGGCGACGACGATCATCTCTCGCTCGGCCTTGCTCAAGCCGGAGTCGCGCAGCATCAGCGCGTCGTGGTAGGCGAAAAATGCGCGGAATTCGTCGGGCCGATGGGCGAGCGTCAGGAAGACGTTGGGAATGAATCCGGCCTTTTCCTGTACCTCGAGCATCCGCGCGCGGATGTCTTCGGGCAGCTCTTCGAGTCTCGGCACCGGATAGCGGCTGATCGCCGGCCGATCGATGGCCTGGTTCATTCTTTCGGCGGAACGTAACCCGAGGCGACATCGGCGCCGCCGCCGAAGAAATGACGCTCCATCTGCTCGACGAGATACTTGCGCGCGCGCGGATCGGCGAGGCTCAAGCGGTTCTCGTTGACCAGCATCGTCTGCTGCTTCAGCCACTGTGCCCACGCCTCTTTCGAGACGTTTTCATAGATCCGCTTGCCAAGCTCGCCCGGATACGGCGGAAAGTCGAGTCCTTCCGCCTCGCGGCCCAGCTTGATGCATTGAACCATGCGTGCCATTGCAACGTCCTCGCGCCATTGATCGTCGAGCGTGAATTATCGCACGCTGTGGCGCACCGGTGCGGCTTACCGTCGCCACCGCGACGCCCTGCCTACACCGGGCTTTTCTCGTAGACCAGCGAGCGCCGCTGCCAGTTGTAGAGGTCGCGCTTCTGCTGCGGCAGTCGCGACGGATCGCTCTCGACGAAGCCGCGTTCGACGAACCAACCGGAGGTGCGTGTTGTCAGGACGAACAGACGCGACAGGCGCAGCTTCCGCGCGCGCTGCTCGATCTCGTGGAGCAGCGCTTCGCCGTAGCCTTCGCGCCGGAAGTCGGGATGCACCGCGAGTGCGGCGAGCTCACCGGCCTTCTCGCCGGGAAAAGCATACAGCGCCGCGCAGCCGACGATCATGCCGTCATGCTCGGCAACGACGAAGCGCTCGATCTCCATCTCCAGCCGCTCGCGCGAGCGGCGCACCAGCACGCCCTGGTCCTCCAGCGGCTCGATGATCGCCAGGATGCCACCGACGTCGTCGATCGTCGCGCTGCGCAGGTGTGCGAGCGGCGCCGCCGCGATCATCGTTCCGACGCCGTCGCGCGTGAAGAGCTCGAGCAGCAGCGCGCCGTCGTGATGGCGGGAGATCAGGTGCGCGCGCTTGACGCCGTTTTCGCAGGCGCGGATCGCGCCGGGCAGATAGTGCTGCACGTCGGCCGGCAGCTTGCGTTGGCTGGCAAGCAGCGCCTCGGCGTCGCGCGTCGACAACTCGCTCAGCAGCTGGCGGCGGCCGTTGCGAACTCCATCCGTTTCCATCAGGAAGATCAGCTTGTGCGCCGACAGATGGACGGCGACCTGTGTGGCAACCTCTTCCAGCGCGAGGTTGAAGATCTCCCCGGTAGGCGAGTATCCGAGCGGAGACACCAGCACGATGTCGCCGTCGTCCAGCCGCTGTCGAATCGCCGACACGTCGACGCGGCGGACTTCGCCGGTCCATTGCATGTCGACGCCGTCGAGCACGCCGATCGGTTTCGCGGTCAGGAAGTTGCCGCCGACGACGCGAATGCGCGCGCCGGCCATCGGCGAGTTGGCGACGCCGAGCGAGAGCAACGCCTCGATGCGGCTCCGCGCATGGCCGGTTCCCTCGAGCACGCAGTCGAGCGTCTCGCTGTCGGTCACGCGCAGTCCGCGGTTGTAGGTGCTGGGGATGCTCTGCTGCTTGAGGATGGCTTCGATTTGCGGCCTCGATCCATGTACGACCACCAGCCGGATGCCTAGGCTCTGCAGCAGATTGAGGTCGTGGACGATGCCGAGGAAGGTTTCGTCGGCGACAACCTCCCCGCCGAAAGCGATGACGAAGGTCTTGCCCCGAAAGGCATGGATATACGGCGCGGCCGAGCGGATCCATTGCACGAACGCCCGTGTCGTCGCCGAATGCGATGCGGGATTAATTCGCGGAATGCGGGGCATCGGATCGAAGGTCGCGTGGCAGCAGGCGCGGCCGATTATAACGCCCGACGACGCCGGCGCAGCGGCGTGGCAAATCGGTATCGCCTATAATTACGCTTTACGCGGCACGCCAGGGCATGAACCGTCGCCCACGATCCGCCGACCACCGCCTGCTGATGCCGCGCCGAGCGGCGCGCCCCTTCCCGATGGCTTCGCCTTTGCTCGAGAACCTCAACCCCGAACAGCTCGCCGCGGTGACGCTGCCTCACGCGTCGGCGCTGATCCTTGCCGGCGCCGGCAGCGGCAAGACGCGCGTATTGACCACGCGCATCGCCTGGCTGCTCGCCACCGGCCAGGCGAGTCCGCTGTCGATCCTCGCGGTCACGTTCACCAACAAGGCCGCCAAGGAGATGCTCTCCCGACTTTCGGCGCTGACGCCCGTTAACACGCGCGGCATGTGGGTCGGCACCTTTCACGGGCTGTGCAACCGCATGCTGCGGGCGCATTACCGGGACGCCCAGCTGCCGCAGCTATTCCAGATCATGGACATGCAGGATCAGCTGGCGTTGATCAAGCGGGTCTACAAGGCCCACAACATCGATGACGAGCGGTTCCCTGCGCGCCAGCTCCAGGCCCTGATCAATGCATCGAAGGAAGAGGGACTGCGCCCGAACCAGGTCGAGGCACACGACGAGTTCACGCGACGCCAGGTCGAGCACTTCGCGCTCTACGAGCAGGCGTGCCAGCGCGACGGCGTCGTCGATTTTCCGGAGCTGTTGCTGCGCACCTACGAGTTGCTGACGCAGAACGAGGGGCTGCGCGAGCATTACCGGCACCGCTTCTCGCACATTCTGGTGGACGAGTTCCAGGACACCAACGTGCTGCAGTACAAGTGGCTGAAGCTGCTGACGGGACCGCAGACGTCGGTTTTCGCGGTAGGGGACGACGATCAATCGATCTACGCGTTCCGTGGCGCGAACGTCGCCAACATGCAGCACTTCGAGCGCGATTTCGCCGTCGCCGGCGGATCGGTGAAACTGATCAAGCTCGAGCAGAACTACCGGTCGCACGGTCGCATCCTCGACGCGGCCAACGCGCTGATCAAGCACAACGTGGGAAGGCTGGGCAAGAATCTGTGGACCGCCGACGCCGAAGGCGAGCCGGTGCGCGCCTTTGCCGCGCCATCGGACATCGACGAAGCCGCATTTGTCGTCGACGTGGTCAATGGACTCGTCGCCGAAGGTGTTTCTCCCGCGGAGATCGCCGTGCTCTACCGGTCCAACGCGCAGTCGCGCGTGATCGAGCACGCGCTTTTCAACGCGGGCATGCCATACCGCGTATACGGCGGGATGCGCTTTTTCGAACGCGCCGAAGTCAAGCATGCGCTCGCCTATCTGCGACTGATCACCGCGCCGGCGGACGACGGCGCGTTTTTACGCGTCATCAACTTTCCGCCGCGAGGCATAGGCGCCCGTTCGATCGAGACCTTGCAGGAGCGCGCGCAGGCAACCGGGACGAGCCTCTGGCAGACGGCGTGCAGCCAGCCGGTCGGCGGCAAGGCGGGCACGAGCCTCGCGGCGTTCGTTGCGCTGATCGAAGCCATGCGAATCGCGACGCAGGGCCTGGCGTTGCCGGAGGCGGTCGACCACGTCGTGCATGCGAGCGGACTGCTTGCGCACTACGCCGGGGAAAAGGACGGGCAGGAGCGCGTCGACAATCTGCAGGAGTTGATCAACGCCGCCGACGGATTCCTGCGCGAGGCAGAACGGGAGATCGGCGAAGGCGGCGACGATCCGCTGATGAGCTTTCTCGCGCACGCCGCCCTGGAGGCGGGCGAAACCCAGGCCGCCGAAGGCCGGCCCGCGCTGCAACTGATGACCGTGCACTCGGCGAAGGGTCTCGAATTCCACACCGTGTTTGTCACCGGACTGGAGGAGGGGCTGTTTCCGCACGAGAACAGCCTGTCCGAATTCGACGGACTCGAGGAGGAGCGCAGGCTAGCCTACGTCGCTATCACGCGGGCGCGGCGGCGCTTGTATCTGACTCATGCGCAAAGCCGGATGCTGCACGGCCAGCTTCGCTACAACGTTGCCTCGCGCTTCCTGGACGAGTTCCCCGACGGCGTGGTGCAGTGGCTGTCGGCGCAGCGGCGCGACTACGCGATGGGCCAGGACGCTCCACCGATGCAGCGAGTCGTCGCGCGCGAGGTGCCCGGCTGGCGCATCGGACAGAGCGTCAAGCACGCCAAGTTCGGCCTGGGGATCATCATCGACGCCGAAGGCCGCGGCGACGACGCGCGAGTGCAGGTCAATTTCCGCGAAGCCGGCGTCAAGTGGCTCGCGCTGGAGTACGCCAAACTTCAGCCGGCGTGACTGCCTGCCGGTGCGGGTGCCTGCGGCGCCTCGGCGGGAAAGATGTCGCGATAGCCGACATAGTCCGAGATGTGCAAGGTCGCGATGAGCACGAACATATACGGCGTGACGACGAACAGAAATACCGGCCCTGCGGCGCCTTCGCTCAATAGCTGCGCGATGCCCAGCGCGAAGACAGGCACGATTCCGCCCAAGGCGAAAACGGCGAGACCGTAGACGGCGATCGGGCGCCAATTGGCGAGACACGCGCGCAGGCTCGTCAGCAGCGCGATGCGCGCCCCGGCATCATTGAATACGACCAGTGCCGGCGCGAACCAGGTGGCGAGCAGCGTCGGCAACGCGCACGCCGCCCCGAAGAGCATCGCCACTTGCAGTCGTCCGCTGCCGAGCATTGCTTCGGTCGGCCGCTCGGTGCCGGACAAGAGCGCGATAAGCTGGCCGCCGTCGATAAGCGCCGTCGCCCGCACCGCTATCAGCATGCCGCCGAGAAAGACCACGCCCAACGGAAGCAGCGCGCGAAGGTCGCTGCGAAAGCCACGAAACAGGTGTTCGAACTTCGGCACGCCGCCGCGCTCCTGAGTCCATGCGGCGGCCAGAAATCCGACGGCAAAGACCGGCCGCAGCAGCGGCGCAACGAACTGGCCGATCGACGCCCACGGTCCGAATTCGGTCAAGCCAACCAGCAGATAGTAGACAAAGAGCAGCAGCAGCCAGGGCAGCGGCGCCGCGCGGAACATCTTTGCCGCGCGCGAAAGCCAGGCGAGGCCGTGCGCCGCGTCACGCAATTCGAAGGCGATCGGCGCGTCGCTCATCGGCCTGGCAGACGCGGTGGTGAGGCTATGCGGTCGCGCAGAATGCGCTCGAAAACCGCGGGATCATGCGCGGACGTGATCTCGCCCGGGCGGGGCCTGTGCAGGTCGTAGAGGCGTGACAGCCAGAAGCGCAACGCGCCGGCGCGCAGCAATGGCGCCCACATCGACCGTTCTTCGGCCGTTACCGGGCGCAGTGCCGTATACGCGGAGACCATCGCCTCGACGCGCTCGGAATCCAGCGCTCCTTCCTTGCCGGAATCGACGAATACGCACCAGTCGTTGACCGCGATCGCCAGGTCGTAGATGAAGGCGTCGGTGGCGGCAAAGCCAAAGTCGATGACGCCCGAAACGCGTGTGTCATCGAACAGCACATTGTCGCAAAACAGGTCGCCGTGAATTGCGCCCCGCGGCAGCCTGACCTTGGCGAGTCCCGCTTGGAACTTGAGCTCGGAGGCGATCAGCGCGTTCTGCTCGGTCGAAAGGAACGGCCGCACGGCGCGCGCGGCTTGGCGCCACCAGCCGGGGCCGCGGCGATTCGACAGGCGAGAGCGATAGCTTCCGGCCGCGACGTGCATCTGCGCCAACACAGCGCCCGCCGCCGCGCAGTGCGCGGTACCCGGGCGCACGACCGCGGCACCTTCGAGGCGGGCGACCAATCCCGCCGGCTTGCCGTTAAGGATGCTCCACAGCGCGCCGCTGCGATCGGGCTCGGGCGCGGGCGCCTGGACGCCGGCGTTCGCGAGGTGCGCGATCAGGTTCAGGTAAAACGGCAGCTCCTCCGCCGGAAGACGCTCGTAGAGCGTCAGCACATAGCGCCCCTTTTCGGCGGTGACGAAGTAATTGGTATTCTCGATGCCGGCCGATATCGGCTCGAATTTCTGCACCGCGCCGATCGCGTACCGCGTGAGCCAGGCGGCGAGTTCTTCGGGTGTGACGGTGGTGTAGACCGACATCGGGCATCGCCGCGCACTTCGGCGTGCGCGGCCGCTTTGAGCGCGGCAGAGGGCGGGTGCCTAAATCAAAAAGAGAACAGCAGCCACATCGGCACCTTGACGCCGCTGTCTAGGCTGTCGCGACGGATGAACGTGCCGTCGGTGCCGTCGGCAACCAGATAGTACGGTCTGCCGGTTCTGGGGATGACCTTGATCATCGTCAGGCGTCCGTTGATGCGGTATTCCTCGATCGTCTCGGTCGGCCGTCGAACGATCGTCACCTGCGGCTCGAGCTCGGGATCGCTGGCGATTTCGGGCGGCGGTGGCGGAGCCTCGGGCAGCGGCTCGAGCTTCGCCGGCGGCGGCTTCTGCGCGAACGCAGCAAGCGCGAAGGCAAACGCGAAAGCGGAAACCAGCGTTGCAGGACGAAAGCGCATGGTGCACGGTCACGATCTATAGTGTTTCATTCTAGCAGGAATCGGCGCCGGGAGCGCGGCGCCGCAGGTTGAGTCGAGCAGTTTACAGATTGAGCATCCTCTCGCGCTCGGCGCGCGTCGGCTGGAATCCGCGGCTCTCGTAGTAGTCGAAGATCGCGTCGACGATCGCCTCTGGCTCGTCGATCACGCTCATCAGGTCGATGTCGCCCAGAGAAATCAAGCCTTCACCGACCAGCTTGTCGCGCATCCAGTCGATCAGGCCCTTCCAGAAATCGCCGCCGACCAAGATGATCGGAATCTTGCGGGTCTTCCCGGTCTGCACCAGCGTCAGGCATTCGGTCAGCTCGTCGATCGTGCCGAAGCCTCCGGGCATTACCACGTAGGCGGACGCGAAGCGCACGAACATCATCTTGCGGGCGAAGAAGTAGCGGAAGTTGATGCCGACATCCTGGAACGCGTTGCCGGCCTGCTCGTTCGGCAGAACGATGTTGAGCCCGATCGCGGGCGACCGGCCGGCGTGCGCGCCGCGATTGACGGCTTCCATCAGTCCGGGCCCGCCGCCGGAGATCACCGAGAAGCCCGCATCGGACAAAAGGCGCGCGATGTGCTCGGCCTTTTGGTAGTACGCGTGATCGGGCGCGATGCGAGCGCTGCCGAAGAGACTCACCGCCGGACGAATGCCGCGCAGGCGTTCGGTCGCGACGGCAAACTCTGCCATAATGCCCAAAACACGCCACGCTTCCTGCCCGTTGGTCGCGAAATTCGCCAGAGGGTCGATCAACTCGGGAATCTTGCTCGTCTGATTCATGCCTAAGCTGTTCCTCGTCGACGGCTCGTCGTATTTGTACCGGGCGTTTCACGCCCTGCCGGATCTGCGCACCTCGCGCGGCGAGCCCACCGGCGCGATTCGCGGTGTCATTTCCATGTTGCGCCGATTGGTGGAGGACGGCAAGCCGGACCAGTTCGCGGTCGTATTCGACGCACCCGGCAAGACGTTTCGCGACGACTGGTATCCGCAGTACAAGGCCAACCGTCCGGCGATGCCCGACGATCTCGCGCGTCAGATCGAGCCGCTGCACGATCTGATCCGCGCATACGGATGGCCATTGCTGATGATCGAGGGTGTCGAAGCAGACGACGTGATCGGCACGCTGGTGCGCCGGGCGGAAGAGCAGGGCTTCGATGCGGTGATATCGACCGGCGACAAGGATCTCGCCCAGCTGATCACGCCGCACGTAACGCTGGTGAACACGATGAGTAACGAGAAACTCGATCTCGAGAGCGTCGTTGCGAAGTTCGGCGTGCGCGCCGATCAGATTCTCGACCTGCTGACGCTCACCGGCGATGTGGTCGACAATGTGCCCGGCGTGGCGAAAGTCGGGCCCAAGACCGCGGCCAAATGGCTGGCCGAATACGGTACATTGGACCAGGTGATCGCGCATGCCGGCGACATTGGCGGTGTCGTCGGCGAGAATCTTCGCGCCGCGCTGGACTGGCTGCCGCAGGGCAGGAAGTTGCTGACGGTCAAGACCGACTGCGCGTTGCCGGTCGCGCCGACCGGGCTCATCGTGCAGCCGGTCGATTCCGCCAAACTGAGAAACCTGCTCGACCGCTTCGAGTTCAAAACCTGGTTGAAGGATTTGGAAGATGGGCGCGGTGCGACCACAAAGGCTGTGGCGTCTCCCGTGTCGGAGTCGACAACGCCCCGCCCCGCGCGCGTTCCCGTGTCGCGGCACTACGAAACCATTCTGGACATGCACGCGCTCGAGCGCTGGATCGATGTGATCGAGCGCGCCGAGATCACCTGCTTCGACACCGAGACGACCAGCCTGGATCCGATGCAGGCACGGATCGTCGGATTGTCGTTTGCGGTCGAGCCAGGACACGCAGTCTACATTCCACTCGTGCATCGCTATGCGGGTGCGCCGGCACAGCTGCCGCTGGACCTCGTGCTGGCGCGGCTGAAACCCTGGTTCGAAAATCCGGCTGCGCGAAAGCTCGGCCAGAACGTCAAGTACGATCAGCATGTACTCGCCAATCACGGCATCGCTCTCGCCGGAGTCGAGCACGACACCATGCTGCAGTCGTACGTGCTCGAGTCGCACCGTCCGCACGACATGAATAGCCTCGCCTGGCGCCGGCTCGACGTGAAGACGCTGACCTACGCCGAGGTCGCGGGCAAGGGCGCGTCGCAAATCGGCTTCGACCAGGTTTCGATTGAGCGTGCGACCGAGTATTCGGCCGAGGATGCCGATATCGCGCTCCAGCTGCATCTGGTGCAGCATCCCAGCATCGCCGGGGATGCCGGTCTCGACTTCGTCTATTCGTCGATCGAGATGCCGACGCGCGAAGTGCTGTTTCGCATGGAGCGCACCGGCGTGCTTCTCGATTGCGAATTGCTCGATAGGCAGAGCCGCGAGCTGGGCGAGCGCGTGCTCGCCCTCGAGAACCGTGCCTATGAACTCGCCGGCCAGCCGTTCAATCTCGGATCGCCGAAACAGCTCGGCGACATTTTGTTCGGAAAAATGGGGTTGCCTGCGATCAAGAAGACGGCGACCGGACAGCCATCGACCGACGAGGACGTCCTTCAGCAGCTGGCCGCCGACTATCCGCTGCCGAAGCTTCTGCTCGAGCACCGCGGGCTGTCCAAGCTCAAGTCGACCTACACCGACAAGCTGCCGCAGATGCGGAATCCGCGCACCGGCCGCGTTCATACCAATTTCGGCCAGGCGACGGCGGTGACCGGACGGCTCGCCAGCACCGACCCGAATCTGCAGAACATTCCCGTGCGAACGCCGGAAGGCAGGCGGATTCGGGAGGCGTTCATCGCGCCGCCGGGACACGCGATCGTGTCAGCGGACTATTCGCAGATCGAATTGCGCATCATGGCGCATCTGTCCGGCGACGAATCGCTGCTCAGGGCTTTCGCCGAGGGCGCGGACATCCACAGAGCGACGGCGGCCGAGATATTCGGGGTGCCGCTGGCCGACGTCACAGGCGACCAGCGCCGCTATATCAAGGCCGTCAACTTCGGGCTGATCTACGGGATGAGCGCCTTCGGCCTTGCCGCGCAGCTCGCGATCGAACGCAGCGCGGCGCAAATGTTTATCGACAAGTACTTCACCCGCTATCCGGGCGTCGCCGAATACATGCAGAGGACGCGGCAGCTGGCGCGCAAGCAGGGGTACGTCGAAACGGTATTCGGGCGGCGACTCTGGCTACCCGACATCAATGCCGGCGGCGGTCCGCGGCGCCAAGGCGCCGAACGCGCGGCGATCAACGCGCCGATGCAGGGCACCGCAGCCGACCTGATCAAGCTGGCGATGATCGCCGTGCAGCGATGGCTTGATCGCGAGGAGCTTGGCACCCGCCTGATCCTGCAAGTGCACGACGAGCTAGTGCTCGAGGTGCCGGACGCGGAGCTCGATCGAGTGAAGCGCGAGTTGCCTCAACTGATGAGCGACGTCGGGCAACTGCGCGTGCCGCTGGTCGTCGATGTCGGCAGCGGCCCGAACTGGGAGCAGGCGCACTAGCGGTCGCCGGCGGACGATTCTGTCCGAAGCCTGACGATGTTGTCGTGCACATCGCGCAAAGTTTTCCGCGACCCAACCGTTAGTGCCGCTGCGCTATCCGTTCGTAAGCTGGATCAGCGGCGGGACAGGGCAACGGCTATAAACAGCGCCTGCTCCCGTCGCGTGGTCTGCAAACATGCTTGCACCCGCTCATGTCGGTCATCTGGCCATGCTTCGGTCGCTGATCCGGCAGAACGCCGCCGAAGGCAGCTTCGATTCCGGGCTGGCGGCGGATTCCACGCAATCGGTCGAGTTCTTCGACAAGCTCAAGCGCGCGCTCGTACACGGCTATTTCATCGAGGAAGATCTGAAGACCGGGCGCGTCGAGTCGGTCGCGGTGCCCGGATATGTTTTCTGGCCCGACGACCGACACAGCGGTAATCCGCCAGCGGGCTTCGGACTCTTCCGTGCCATCGCCGGCGGCTTCGAGCTCTGGCTTGCCGCGCTGGAGCTCGGACGGCGCGGCGGCGGCCATGGCCGCGCGATGATCGACGCGCTGTTCGCGACGCCGCCGGGGAGGAAGACCTGGGTCGTGCGAATACCGCGCGATTCGCGCTATCGTGCGACGGTCGAGCACTTGTTGCGCACTCATTCCTTCGATCGCGTCGGCGACACGACACGGCTGCGCTGGTTCCTGCGCAGCGACGCGCCGCCGGCGCTTGCAGTGAACGTGCGCAACGCCGTCAACGGCAATCCGCCGCGCGACTAGGGTGCGTGGACAAGCCTGAAGGCGATCAAACGCGAGCGTCACACACCGGTGACGGTCAGTATTGGCCGATCGCGCATTGGCCAAGTCGGTCGCGCAGTGCCTCGCTCCATTGCGTCCGGTTGCCGGGATCCGGCGCTCCGAGTTCGACGATTCGTCGGGTGCGCGCAGACCAGCATGCGTAGTGTTCCGGCCAACGCGCTGCATCGCGCTCGAACAGCCGCGTCATCTCGTCTGCATCCAGCCGTGACGGCCGAATCGTTTCCAGGCGCGTGGCCAGACCCGCAGTCAGTTGGTCATGGCGCGACTCGAATTCCTTCTGGAGAGTCGGGAGCACACGGTGCAATAGCGGCTTCGGTTGCACCGGCGGCATGACGAGCCAAGCTTGCGCATTGCGAGTCGTGACCACCGGTCCGTAATTCTCCTCGATGAGGAGCAGCGTCAGACCGGGGTGCGTGACCGACCACTCACGCGACGCGTTCACCATATCTCGCACCGAGTTCTGCGCGGACCTGGCGGTTCGAAGCTCACCCTGAAGCACCCAGGCGCCTGCAATCGTTGCACATAAGAGCATGGCGAGCCCGGCCCCGCGATACCCCGGGCGGCCGTCGTCGGGAACAACCTCCGGCATCGACCGCGCGCCCGCGACCCCGATTCCAAGCGCGAGCCATGCCACGGCAGTATAGGCAAGACGGCCGCCCTCGCCCGATGCAGCCATGCCGTCGATGCTGAGCAGGGTGGCGACAACGAGCCCTGCAGAAGCGCAAAGCAGGGCGGCCGCAACGCGCATTTGAGTGCCCCGCGCACCGACTGCGATGAGCACGCACGCGGACGCCGAAAGGCCGATGTAGGCGAGGGCGATCCTCGGCGTGTTCGCGGTCAGTCCCTTCCACCAGGCTCCGATCGAGCCCGCGCTGAGCCACAGTGCGTTCAAACGCGGTGCCGGGTCGGCTCTCGTGTATACCCTCCAGAAGTCACCGAAGAAGTGCGCCCTGACAACAAAGTAGAGCGCCACCAGCAGGAAACACGCGACAATCGCCGAAATCTGCGCACGCGAGACCCGCGTTGGCCAGGCGAGCGCGACGAGCGTCATCTGCAGCGGAAAGACGACGGCGGATTCCTTGAACCCGAGCGCAACCGCCAGCAGCAGTGGTAGAACTGCGGCGCGCACCGCCGAAGTCGGCGATGACGCCCATGCGCAGATACCCGCCAGCGTCAACAGCGTGACGCATGCATCCGCGCGCGCCGCGACCCAGAAGACACCTTCAGCGACTAGCGGGCATAGTGCGAAGAACGCGGCCGCCAGGACGCTGGCCAAGCGCCCGTCTCGACCACAAGCGGCGGCTAGGCGCGCAGTCAACAGCGCGACCAAAGCGGCATTGCCCAGGTGCGCCAGATAATTGAAGGTGAACCAACCCGCGAAGTGCTTGCCCGCGATCCATTGGTTCAGTGCGACGCTTGCGATCATCATCGGCCGGTAGAACACGACGCCGGCGGGATCGGCCTGGAAAAATCCCGCCGACGTTTGTGCCCACAGTTCGTCGTTGACCGCCGCGAGCCACGTTTGATGCAAGAACCCAAAGTCGTCGCCCAGCCAAAAACCGGCAAAAAATCGCGCGTACATCGCCGCCGCCAGGACCGATGGGATGGCGAGTATCCAGGGACTCGGTGCACGTGAGCGTCGCATCGCCGCCAGAAAGACCGAAACAGAACGCGCAGAGGCTCAGGCCGGGAGGGCTCGGCCGAAAGATGCGATCGCCATTTCTGCCGAACAAATGCGGAGGCAGGAATCGGCGGTACGAGAATCTATTCGCTCTAAGGCTGTGACGTCACAGCCCGCGCCGGCGGCGTCTGATCCTCGTAGATGTCGCAATAGCTCGCGTACAGCGAGGTTATCGTGACCGGACCCAGCACCAGCCACCCGAGCGCGAGCGGTATCGTCGCCACGATGGCGAGCACGATGCCGATGAGGCCGTAGACGAGGAAAGGAACGATATTGAGCATGCATCCGTTGAACGACAGCCGCATCGCTTCCAGCGGCTCGGCGCCGCGCAGGACAACCAGCGCCGGCGCAAACCAGACGGCCATCAGCAACGGCAGATAAAGCAGGAGGAAGACCAGCGCGCCCACCAGAATCGCGAGCGCCATCCCGCCGAACATCGAAGCCAGGGCTAGTGGATCCTGCAGGTCCTGCAGGTGCCACAACTGGCTGACGATCGCTGCGCCGAAGAACATCAGCAACAGGCCGAACACGAGCAGCGCGATGGCGATCGCGATGGCGGTGTAGATCAGGCCGACGATGAAAAGCGGGCCGGTCCGTGTGCCGAAGCCGGCAAACAGGTGTCCGACCGTCAGCGGCTCGCCGCGATCGATGGCGCGGCAGCCGAGCATCAGCCCGCCGGCAAAGATCGGGAGCAGCAACTGACCCGCCACATGGCCCACCAAGGGGATCAATGCCAGGATCACATTCAAGACGAATAGCAGGACGGCGATCAGCACCCACACCCCGACTGCAGGCGTGAAAAGGCGCCACGCCTCGCTCCACCAGGCGCTACCGCGGTCGGCAGCGACCGTCCGCGGCGCCGGTGTCGCCGTTCCACTGCCACCCGTGCCGGCGATCGGTTGGTTCGACATCGCGCGCTCCTGGTTCGCCCCTGGGCGAAGCTTCTAGCATAGCGCAGGGCGACTATGACGTTGTCATGGATGCGGGCCGAGTCCGCGGACGCGAAGGGCCGTATGGAGACGAAATTTCTCGCTACGGGCTTGATTTCACGCCGACGAGCGCCTATCATCAGCACTCGCTCGAGGCGAGTGCTAACAAGGTCGCGCCGCGCGCGCGGAAACAGCAGCCCGAGTCAAGATCGAACCCGAGTTGCAGAATCAAGTTATTGATTCTGCTTAATTTATGTTTTTAGGAGTGAGTGCTAACATGAAAATTAGTCCTTTGCACGATCGCGTGATCGTTAAGCGGCTGGAAGAAGAGCGCAAAACCGCCGGCGGCATCGTCATCCCCGACACCGCGGCCGAGAAGCCTTCGCAGGGCGAAGTCGTATACGCCGGACCCGGCAAGACCGACGACAACGGCAAGCTGGTTCCGATGGGCGTAAAGACCGGCGACAAGATCCTTTTCGGCAAGTACTCCGGCCAGGAATTCAAACTGAACGGCCAGGATCTGCTGCACATGCGCGAAGACGACATCATCGGCATCGTGGCCTGATATCGCTCGAGCAATCCGTTCCAACCACACTCAAGTTTTCAGGAGAAGCAAATCATGGCATCCAAAGACGTTCGCTTCGGCGACGGCGCCCGCAACCGCATGCTGGCCGGGGTCAACATCCTCGCCAATGCCGTCAAGGTGACCCTCGGTCCGAAGGGCCGCAACGTAGTCCTCGAGCGCAGCTTCGGCGCACCGACGATCACCAAGGACGGTGTGTCGGTCGCCAAGGAAATCGAGCTCAAGGACAAGTTCGAGAACATGGGCGCGCAGATGGTCAAGGAAGTCGCATCCAAGACCTCCGACGTCGCCGGTGACGGCACGACGACTGCGACCGTACTGGCGCAATCGATCGTCATCGAGGGCATGAAATACGTCGCCGCCGGAATGAACCCGATGGATCTGAAGCGCGGCATCGACAGGGCGGTCATCGCCGTCGTCGAGGAGCTGAAGAAGATCAGCAAGCCGTGCACGACCAGCAAGGAAATCTCGCAGGTCGGCGCGATCTCGGCCAACGCCGACGAGTCGATCGGCAAGACGATCGCCGACGCGATGGACAAGGTCGGCAAAGAAGGCGTGATCACGGTCGAAGACGGCAAGGGTCTCGAGAACGAGCTCGATCTGGTCGAAGGAATGCAGTTCGATCGCGGCTACATCTCGCCGTACTTCATCAACAATCCCGACAAGCAGACCGCGGTGCTCGAGGATCCGTACATCCTGCTGCACGACAAGAAGGTCAGCAACATACGCGACCTCCTGCCGCTGCTGGAACAGGTGGCGAAATCCGGCAAACCGCTGCTGATCATCGCCGAGGACGTCGACGGCGAAGCGCTGGCGACGCTGGTCGTCAACAATATCCGCGGCATCCTGAAGACGACCGCCGTCAAGGCGCCGGGCTTCGGCGATCGCCGCAAGGCAATGCTGGAAGACATCGCGATCCTCTCCGGCGGCACCGTCATCGCCGAAGAGCTCGGCCTCAAGCTCGAAAACGCGACGCTCAAGGATCTCGGCCGCGCCAAGCGCATCGAGATCGGCAAGGAAGACACCACGATCATCGATGGTGCGGGCGAGAAGTCGGCCATCGAGGCGCGCGTCAAGAACATCCGCGTGCAGATCGATGAAGCGACTTCGGACTACGACAAAGAGAAGCTGCAGGAGCGCGTGGCGAAACTTGCCGGCGGTGTTGCGGTTATCAAGGTCGGCGCAGCCACCGAAGTCGAGATGAAGGAGAAGAAGGCCCGCGTCGAAGATGCGTTGCACGCGACCCGTGCGGCCGTCGAGGAAGGCATCGTCGCCGGCGGCGGCGTAGCCTATTTGCGCGCACGCGCCAACCTGAAGAACCTGAAGGGCGACAACCCCGATCAGGAAGCCGGGATCAAGATCGTGCTGCGCGCGCTCGAAGAACCCCTGCGTCAGATCGTCAACAACGCGGGCGAAGAGCCTTCGGTCGTCGTGAACAAGGTCGTCGAGGGCAAGGGCAACTTCGGCCTGAACGCGGCCACCGGCGAATACGGCGATCTCGTGCAGATGGGTGTCGTCGATCCGACCAAGGTCACGCGATTCGCGCTGCAGAATGCGGCGTCGGTCGCCAGCCTGATGTTGACCACCGAGGCGATGATCGCCGAACTGCCGAAGGACGAGAAGCCGATGGGCGGTGGCGGCGGTGGCATGGGCGGCATGGGTGGCATGGGCGACATGGACATGTGATTCGGCGAGAAGCCGGGATTTACGCTCCGAACGAGGGCCCCGCGATCGCGGGGCCCTTTTTTTGTCGCGATACGGCTGCCGTCAGGGGCTGCGGGGCCACAGCGCGCACGCGCAAAATCGATTAGACTAGGCACCGGCATGGCGCGGCGGGGCGCTCGCATCGCGGATAGGGCATACGCACGCTGCGCCCCGATGCGTCGGACTGATAGGCTATCGACAGGAACCCGTCCGCATGACCTCCGGAATCCTCTCCGCGCTTGCATTCGGCGCCATCGCGGTCGCGGTGCTGTACGGGCTCATGCGGCGCCAGCGTGGCGGACGTCGTGGCGGCGGAGGCGATACCAACACGGTGGCGCAATGGACCGAGGGCGAGACGACCCGCCTGTTGTCGAGCGCCGAGCTGCCCGGCCTCTATCTGCTGCGCCCTCGCTTCCTGTCCAAGGCCGAGAACGTCGTCTACCTGCTGCTCAAGGCCGCGTTTCCGCGGCACGACATCTTCGCCCGCGTCCGCCTCGCCGACGTGCTGCAGGTCAAGATCGGACCGCAGGGCATGGAACGCTTGCGGGCATTTCGCAAGATCGCCAACCAGCACGTGGGATTCGTCGTCTGCGATCGCGGCATGACCATCGTCGCCATCGTCGACGCCAAGGAGCCGCAGCAGGTGCAGAATCCCCGCGACCAGAAGCTCGAGATCATCAAGCAGCGCTGCCTCCAGGCGGCGCAGGTCAAGTATCTCTGCGTCTACCCTCCGACGCTGCCGCGCTATCGCGATTTGCGCGAGCAGGTTCTCGGTCCGGCGGCAGAACTGGTCTGACGCCGCGGCGCACCGGCGCCGCTTGGAGATTCGCCGCGGCTGGGCGAGAATAGCGGCCCGCCGGCACCCGCCGGCGTCCTAGAAGAAGCGTTCGATGCGCCGGCTCCATGGTTCCCTTGCGGCACTCGCCTTCGCGCTGTTCGTTCCGGCGGCGTGGGCGCAAGTCACGCCCTCCGGCGCGCCTGCGGCGACCGGCCAGGATCTCGATTTGCGCTACGTCGGCGCCGGCACCCGGCTAGGCATCGGCTACGACTCGCAGAACAAGCTTCGCGGCGATGCCCTGGGGATCTTCGGCGAGACCGAGCGCTCGGCGTGGATCGGAGAGCTCTGGTTTGCCGATCGCGGCGCCGGCGGAGCGCAGCTGTCCTACCATTGGCAGCCCGCGACCACCGAACGCGGCGCGGGAGTGCGCAAGCTGTTCGCGGCAGTCGATCAGAATCGATGGCACGACCGTAAGCTGACCTTGGGCGGCGGGATGGAGACCGAGCCGTGGTTTGTTTCCGGCTATGCGTCGGGCGCGCTCACCGGCCGGCGCCAGCTCGGCGTCGACGAAGTCACGACGATGCAGACGATCACCGGCAACGACACGATCGGTCCGTTCGAGCAGGATATTTTCACGACGCTGCGAACGACCTTGTTCGAGCGTGCCTACGACTACGGCGTCGGCGTTCGCGCCGGCCATTTCTTCGACGCGCCGCTCGTCCGTGTCCAGGTGGGTTTCGACTACGAGCGCGGCAAGGGCTCGGCGGCGCAATCGACGGTTTCGCTCGGCGTCGAGAAGTATTTTGCCGGAACGCCGCACAGCATCGCGTTGATCGCCGAGGCCTATCACAAGAACGGCGAGCTCGAACCGACGCGCAACGACCAGCGCGTGACCGCAATGTACCGGTACGAATTCGGCGGCAACAGCTATCGACCGTCGCGCCAGTACCGCGACGTCAAGGTAGAAATTCCGGCACCCGGCGCAGCGACGCCGCCGGTCGCTTCTGCTGCAGCCGAGTCGGCACCGGCGCGCGTCGAAAAGAGGCTGGTCAAGACGACGGCGTCGATGTCGGCCGATGCGTTTTTCGATTTCGACAAGGCGGTGCTGCGGCCCGATGCCCGCGCCGCGCTGGAACAGACGCTCGCGCGCCTCAAGGCCTCCGGTTACGAAGGCAATATCCACATCACCGGACACACCTGCAACATCGGAACCGCGGCGTACAACCAGAAGCTGTCGGAACGCCGCGCTGCCGCCGTGCGGCAGTTCCTGATCGACGGGGGAATGCCGGCCGATCGTCTGCTTGCGGAAGGCATGGGGCTTACGAATCCGCGCTACCCGAACGATCGCGAAGGGCGCCCGAAGAATCGCCGCGTCGATATCGAGTTTGTCACGTACGAGACCCGGACCGAGGAAATCACGCTGCCGCCCGAGCGAGCGCAGGCCGCTGCGACGCCGATCGTCGCGGCGCCTGCGGCGCCCACGGTCGAATGGCGGCGCGAATACATCGACAGCGAGCCATCCTGGGTACGACGGGCTCTGCACAACCCGGCGCAGCACAAGCAATCGGTCGACGTTTACCGCACGCAGCGGCAGACGAGCACCGTCGTCGCCGGCGACAAGCGCTACCTGAACCGCGGACCGAATGCGGTCGGCGACAGCTTCACGGTCAACGGCAGCTCGGTGGCGAACGTGCTCGACGTGCTGGCCAACGACAGTGATCCGGACGGCGATGCGATCTCCATCGTCGCGGTCGGCACCCCGGCGCACGGTACCGCCGCGATCAGCGGCAGCAGGCTCTCCTATGCGCCGGCGCCGGGATACGTCGGGCCTGACACATTCACCTATACGATCGCGGACCCGAAGGGGCTGACCTCGACCGCGACCGTCAACATCACCGTAATCGCAGTCAATCATCCGCCCAGCGCGCAGCCCGACTTCGCGACCGCAGGACTTAACAAGCCGGTGGCGATCGCGGTGCTTGCCAACGACAGCGACCCGGACGGCGATTCGCTGACGATCACGTCGTTCACGCAGCCGGCACGCGGAACGGTCACCCGCGGCGAGAACAACACGCTGGTCTATCTGTCGATCAAGGATTTCGTCGGCGTCGACACGTTCACCTATACGATCAGCGATGGCAGAGGCGGGATCGCCGGCACCACGGTGACCGTCTACGCCGATCCCTGATCGACGGCTTGCACCGGGTGTGGCCGGTGCGGTACAGCGCGCAGCGCCAGCCACGTTCCTGCGAGGATAAGCGCGCAGCCCGAAAGCATGTTCAGCCCGATAGGCTCCTGCAGAAACACAACCCCCCAGAGCACGCCGAACAGCGGTATCAGGAACGTCACGGTCAGCGCGCGCGCGGGACCGACGTCGGCGATCAAGCGGAAATAGAGCAAGTACGCGACCGCAGTCGACGCCAGCGCCAGGGCGAGTACATTGGCGGCGACCAGAAGGCTCAGCGCGGCCGGTGGCGGCGCGAAGGGCAACGCGGGCGCCAGGACGACGGCGGCGCCCAGCTGGCTGTAAACGGCGATCGCAAAGCTGGGAATGCCTGTCATGCGCACCTTGGCGTACACGCTGGCGACACCGTAACAGAGCGCTGCGGCAAGACAGGCCAGCGCCGCCACGAGCGCGGAAGCGGACAAGGGCTCGGCTTGCCAGCCGACCAACAGCACGACTCCGGCAAGGCCGAGCGCCATACCCGTCAATCTGCGCCCGCCCAGCGGTTCGCGCAGCCACGCCGCGGCGACGATCGCCCCGAAAAACGGGCTGGTCGCGTTCAGGATCGCCGCGTTCGACGCTGAAATGGTTTGCTCGGCGAAACTAAACAGCGCGAACGGCAGCGCGGAGTTGACCATGCCGATGGTGAGATAGGCGCGCCAGTGCGCGGCGAGCGACGGCACGGTGCGGCGAATCAGCGCGAAGGCGAACAGCGTGGCGAACGCCAGCGTGACGCGGGACTCGGCAAGCCAGATCGGCCCGAGCGCTCGCACCGCAACGCGTATGAATGCGAACGAGCCGCCCCACAGCGCCGCCAGCGAAAGCAGACGCACGAGATCCTGGACGCGCATGCCGCTCAGAGTCCGATGGCGGTCGCCACGCTGTGTCTTTCGATTCCCGGCAACGTCGGCTGACCGCGGCCGCCGGCATGGGTGCGCTCATGCTCGAGCAGCCAGGCCTTGCGCCACAAGCCCCCGCCGTAGCCGGTCAACGTGCCGTCGGCGCCGACAACGCGGTGACAGGGCACGACGACCGCCAGCTTGTTGTCGCCGTTGGCGCGGCCAACCGCGCGTACCGCGGAGGGACGGCGTATCGTCGCGGCAATCTCGGCGTACGATCGGGTCGAACCGCAGGGAATCGCGAGCAGCGCGTTCCAGACGGAAAGCTGGAACGGCGATCCCTCGAGCCGCAAGGGCGTCGCGAATACGAGCGAGCGTCCGGCGAAGTACGCATCGAGCTCCGCCGCGATCTGCTCGAGATAAGGGTGCTCGCCCGGAACGACCTGATGTCTGACGCGCCGTCGCAAGCCCTGGATCTCGCGCTCGAGACCACGCCGGTCGACGAACTCGAGCATGTGCAATCCGCCGTCGTTGGCGAGGGCGAGCATCGGGCCGAGCGGCGTTTCGAGCCACTTGGCGTAAAGACAATCGACTGCATGCGCGCTGCTGGGCGGGGCGCCGAATATTCTGGCGAACGCCTCGCGAAATCCGCTGGGCGAATCGAAGCCGTGATCGAGTTGCAGGTCCAGCATGCTTTTCCCCTCTCGTACTCCGGTCAGCGCCAGCCCCATGCGGCGGGCGCGGTGGTAGGCGTGAAAGGTCATGCCGCAGTAGCGCTGGAACGCACGGCGTGCGGTGGATGGCTCGATGCCCATGCGCGCCAGATCCGATTCGCGCAGGCGGCCCGCCGGGTCCGCTTCGACCGCGGCGAGAAGCTTGTCGACCAGCGGGGGCGGCAGGCGGCCCTGATCGAGCGGACGGCAGCGCAGGCACGGACGGTAGCCTGCGTACAGCGCGTCGTGCGAATTGGCGTAGAACTCGACGTTTTCGCGCTTGGGTGTGCGGGCGTGGCACACCGAGCGGCAGAATATCCCGGTCGTCTTCACCGCGACGTAGAAGATCCCGTCGAATGCGGGGTCGCGCGCGGCCAGAGCGCGGTACATCGTTTCGGCCGAAGGCAGCTTGGGCATGCGCGAATTATAGGCAGGGCGCGATTCGCGCGTCGCCGAAATTCGGGCGACGAATTTTGCGATGGCCGCGAGGGAACTATCGGTACCGGCTATCGATCAAGCCATGTTATCGAGCACACAGGTGCGCAACCGATGACTAGGGCGTCGTCGCGACGATGCGGCCGGTGCGCGCCGCCTCGGCGATCGCCAGCGTGACGCGCAGCGTCTGCAATGCGTCCCTGCCTTCGACCAGCGGCCTCGCCTCGCCACGAACGACCGCGCAGAAGTGCTCGAGTTGAAGTACAAGCGGATCGGCGCGCTCCACCGCGACGATCTCCTCGCGCATCGGCTGCCACCATGAGCGCTCCCCGACCACGGTCTTGAGCCGCATCGTCGGCACGGCCAGCGACCCGTCGACACCCGAGATCAGATAGCAGTCTTCGTCCGGGTAGCTGGCATAGCTCGCGTTTTCGCGCGAGGTCTGTTCCCAGCTTCGCGCGGCTGCCGCCGTATCGGAGAGCACAAAGCTGCCCAGCGCACCGTTGGCGAAGCGCAAGCCGATCGTCACCGTATCCTCGACGGCAAAGCCGCGGGTCGCGCTGGATGCGAGCGCTTGGACCGCGTCGATTTCGCCGCAGACGGAGCGCAAGTCGTCGACTTCGTGAATCATGTTGATCAGGATCGGTCCGCCGCCCGGTTCGCGCCGCCACGGCCCTTCGGCAAAATAGCCGTCTGGTTTGCAGAACAGCGCGCTCCCCATGATCGCCACCAGCCGTCCAAGCCTTCCCTGCCGGACGATCTCGCGCGCCTTGGCGAGGATAGGGCTGTGGCGGCGGTGATGGCCGATGAGCAAGGCAATGCTGGCGCTTTCGGCCGCGTCTATCAGTCGCTCGGCCCCTTCCAGCGAATCGGCGATCGGCTTTTCGATCAGGACCGGGACGCCGTGGCGCGCGCACTCGATGCCGTTCTGCGCATGCAGGCGGTTGGGCGTTGCGGCAATCAGGGCATCGGGCCGGCGAGCCCCGAATAGCTCGGCGAGCGTCCGGTACGCCGGCACACCGCAGTCGTGGGCGAGGGCCGCCGCCGCGGGTGCGGGATCGACGATCGCCGCGAGCTCGCAGGACCGGCTTTGCCGGATCAGCTCGATGTGGCGCCGGCCGATCAGGCCGGCGCCGGCGACGGCAATCCCGGTCCGAGTCATCGCGCCAGGCGCTATAGCGTACGGCCGCGTGCGGCGCTACGCATTCGCTCCGGCAGCGCGCGCGGCCGGCGCTTGGCCCCCGAGGAACAGCCGGTTGAGATTGGGATCGCCCAGCAATTCCGACGCCGGCCGGTCGAGGGCCAGGCGTCCCATCTCGAGCACCAGAGCGCGGTTGGCATACTTGAGGGCGGTGCGGACGTTCTGCTCGACCATCAGCACTGTCGTGCCGGCATCGGTCAGCGCACGCAGCAGCACGAATACGTCCTGCACCAGCTTCGGCGACAGGCCGATCGACGGTTCGTCGATCAGCAGCACGCGAGGGCGCAGCAATAACGCGCGGCCGACCTCGAGCTGCTTCTGTTCGCCGCCGGACATCGTCGACGCCTGGTTGTCGATGCGCTCCCTGATTCGGGGAAAGCGCGCGAGCACTTCCTCTATGCGGGCGGCAAGCTCGCCGCGAGGCAGCGTGATGCCGCCGAGCTCGAGGTTGTGACGAACCGACAGCGAGCCGAAAAGATTGCGTCCCTGCGGCACGAACGCGATCCCTTCGGCAAGAAGCTCGCGCTGCGATTTGCCGTTGATCCGCTTGCCTTCGAAGCGGATCTCCCCGGTACGCGGTACCAGCATGCCGAAGAGTGTCTTCAGGACCGTCGACTTGCCCGCCCCGTTAGGCCCGATCAGCAGCGTGATCTCCGCCTTGCGCGCGTCGAGCGACAACTCGTTCAGGATCGTCACGCTCGGCGAGTAGCCGGCGACGATCCGTTCGAATTCGATGATGGATTCGGCCATCTCTACTCAGTTGCCCAGATAAGCCTCGAGCACCTGCGGGTTCGCCTGCACCGCCGCCGGCGCCCCTTCAGCCAATACCTTGCCCTCGACCATGCAGATGACGTGCGGACACAGTCTCATGATGAAGTCCATGTTGTGCTCGATGACGATGAAGCTGCCGCCCTGAGTCTTGTTCAGCTCGAGCAGCAGGGCGCGCAACTCGTCGACGAGGCTCGGATTGACACCCGCGCACGGCTCGTCGAGAAGCACCAGCCGCGGCGCGGGCATGAATGCCATCGCGATGTCGATCAGCTTTTGTTGCCCGTAGGAAAGACTGCCCGCCGGCAGGTGCGCGACATGCGTAAGTCGAAACAGCTCGATCATCTGGTCGGCATGGTGCCCGAGTCCCGCGTCGGGCCTGGCGAACAGTCGGCCGGGCATCGTTCCCTTGAACTCCTGCGCCGCGGCGATCAGGTTGTCGCGCACCGAAAGCTTGACGAATACCTGCAGCGTCTGGAACGTGCGTCCGACCCCGCGCCGCGACAACTCGAGCGGCGACATGCCGGTGATGTTCTCGCCGCAGAATTCGACCGAACCTGCGGTCGGCTTGATCTGGCCGAGGATGCTGTTGAACAACGTCGTCTTGCCCGAGCCGTTGGGTCCGATGACGCCGACGATCTGGCCGGGGCCGACCGACAAAGTCACGCCGTCGACGGCCTTGATCGCGCCGTACGACTTTTTCATGTCCTTGACTTCGAGGAACGGCGTCATCGCGCGCTCCGGCCGAACTTGAACCGGTCGGCGAGCGAAAGCAGCCCGCCCGGCAGGAACACCATCAGCACGATCACCGCGAAACCGAAGATCGCCAGATACCAGTCCTGCAGGAAGCGCAGCCACTCGGGCAGCAGCACGACGACGACCGAGCCTAGCACCGGTCCGAAAAAACGGCCCGAGCCGCCGACGATCACCGCCAGCAGCATCATCAACGATACCGACAGATGGAATTGGCCCGGCTCGATGAAATTGACCAGCGCCGACAAGTAGACGCCGCCGATTCCGGCGCACGCGGCACCGATCGCGAACGCGAGCAGCGTATACGCGGTGATGTTGACGCCGGTGCTCTCGGCGCGAATGGGGTTGTCGCGCAGCGCGGCGAAAGCGCGGCCCCACGGCGAGCGCAGCAACCACCACAGCACCGCGGCCAGCGCGATTACCGAAAGGTAGGCGAAATAGAAGAAGGGGAGCGCGCCGTCGAGCGAAAAGCCGAACAGAGCGGGCCGGGGAATATTGGCGATGCCGAACGTCCCGCCGGTCAGGCTTTCCTCGTTGCGCATCACCAGAAACACCAGGACGTTGAAGCCCAGCGTCGCGAACGCGAGGTAGTGGTGCTGCACGCGCAGCGCGGGAAACCCGAGCGCCAGGCCGATCACAAAGCAGACGACGGCGGCGAGCGGCAGCACCATCCAGAAGGTCATGCCGAGCTTGGTCATCAGGATCGCGGCGGTGTAGGCGCCGATGCCGTAAAACGCCGCCTGGCCGATCGACATCTGGCCGGCGTAGCCGACGATCAGGTTGAGCCCGAAGGCCGCCATCAGGTAAACGCACAGCAAGGTCATCATGTAGATGCCGTAGCTCTTCAGAAACTGCGGCAGCACCGCGTACAGCACCAGTCCGAGCGCGAGCAAGATCTTTTGCGCATGTTCATACCTTGCGCTCCTCGCTCTTGCCGAGCAGGCCCTCGGGCCGGAAGATGATGACGACCAGGAACAGCATCAGTGCGACGCCTTCCTTGTACGCGGGCGACACGTACGCGCCGACCAGGTTCTCGAGCACGCCGACCAGCACCCCGCCCAGCAGCGCGCCGCGCGTCTGATTGAAGCCTCCGATGATCGCCGCGTAGAACGCCTTGAGTCCGATCGATTCGCCCATGTCGAATTTCGCGAGGTAGGTCGGGGTCACCAGCAATGCGGCGACGACGGCCAGGATCGCATTGATCAGGAACGTGTACAGCACCATCCGTTGCACGTTGATGCCGAGCACCTTGGCCGCGTCGGTGTTCTGCGCGACCGCCTGCATCGCGCGGCCGGTGACCGTACGATTGAGAAAGAGCTGGAGACCGACGACGATCAATCCGGCGAGCAGCAGGGTTCCCAGGTCGGCGTACGAGACTTTCAATGCGCCGAGCGCCAGCAGGCCGTCCGGGAACGGGCTGTTGAACGGCTCCGCCTGCGCCGTGACGCCGGCCTTGACCAACTGCTTGACGCCTATCGACAGCCCCAGCGTAGCGATCACCAGCGGGATCACGCCATGCCGTATCAACGGATCGACCATCGCCCGTTTGAAGGTGTAGCCGAGGAGCAGCATCGCGACCAGGCAGGTCAGGATGAATGCCATCCACAGCGGCAGGCCGGCCGTGTGGAGGAAGAACAGCATGACGAACGCCGGCACCATCACGAACTCGCCCTGCGCGAAGTTGATCGTGCCCGACGCCTGCCAGAGGAGGGTGAAGCCCAGCGCGCACAGCGCATAGATTGCACCGACCGCGGTTCCCGACACGATGAGTTGGAGCAGATCGACCATCGCGTTTCTCCGGCAGCCCGACACGGCCGGACGCGACTCGCATCCGGCAGCGATCGTTCGCGCTACGGGATAGGCTTCACCGGAGGCAGGGTCGCCGTCACGACTTGTTTGCCGCCGACCACCTTGACCAGGAAGCTTTCTCGGTCGAGGTCGCCGTTGTCGTCGAAGTGGACGTCGAGCAGCACGCCGGGCGCGTCCCTGACCTTGATCGTCGCGCCGTGCATCGCCTTGGCGAACGCCTTGCCATCGAACTTGCCGATCCTTTCGGTGATCGCCTTGACCACGTACATACCGCTGTAGCCCTTCATGCCGTTGTGGTCGCTCTTGTACTTGTATTCCTTCTGGAACTTCTCGTCGAATGCCTTGATCTGTGGCTGAGGCGCATCGACGGTCAGGCCGACGTGCGCGACCGCGCCGTTCGCGGAGTCGCCCGCCAGCTCGATCACTTTCTGGCCGGTCAGCGTCGTCTCGCCGATCAGCGGCTTGTCGTAGCCCTGCTTGCGGAACTCGCGCAGCGCACGGGCCGACTCTTCTTCATTGGTGTAGATGAACGCGGCATCGGCGTTCGACTGCTTGGTCTTCAACACCGCAGCCGAAAAATCGACTTGGCCCGGATCGGTCGAGATATCGGCGGCGACCTTGATGCCCTGCGCCTCCAACGCCTTGATCATCGAATCGCGACCGCCCTTGCCGAAGTCGTTGTTGACCCACACGATGGCAACCGACTTGGCCTTGACGTCGTCCTTGATGTAGCGCGCGAGCTTGGGCATCGCGGTGGACTGGGTGAACGACGTGCGGAAGATATAGGGATTGCCCTGCTGCGTGATGTTGGCCGCTTCGCCGCCGGTGAAGTTGGGAATTTCCGCCCGCTTGGTCTCGGCCATGCTGACGATGATCGAGCCCGAGAACACCGGCCCCATCACGACATAGGCGCTCTGGTCGATGGCTTTTTGCGCGAGCGCCTTGGCCGTCTGCGGAGCCGTCTGGGTGTCCATCGTCGTGTACTCGATCTTGCGGCCGAGGATGCCGCCGGCGGCATTGATCTCCTTGATTGCGAGCTTCACGCCATTGTCGAAATTTGTCCCCGCGGTTGCGCCGGTGCCGGAGAGCTCCATCAATCCCACGATCGGTACCGGACCCTGCTGGGCCAGCGATGCACCCGCGATGCCGAGGCCGATCAGCCCGGCCCACACCCATTTGAACTTCATCATGATCTTGTCTCCTCCAAAGGGATGCCGCTAAGAAACAATGCTACGAAAATGCTGCTCCATGCGCTGTGCATCGGGCGCCTGGCCGGTGAACAGTTCGAATGCTCCGACTGCCTGACATACTGCCATGCCGCCGCCGTCGAGAGTGCGGCAGCCGCGTTGCTTCGCTTCGCGCAGCAACTCGGTCTCCAGCGGAAAATAAACGATCTCGACGACCCATTGCCGGCGCTCGAGCCACGCCGGATCGACGGGGGTGCCGGGATGGCCGGTCATGCCGATCGGCGTCGCGTTGATGACGCCGTCAGATGCGACGATGGCCGCGCGGACGTCGTGCGCATGCTGTACCCGACGCCCGCCGAAGCGTGCGCGCAGGCCGGCGGCGAGCGCCTCGGCCCTGCCGGCGTCGGGATCGACGATCGCGAGCTCACCGCGCCCAGCGTGAGGATGGCATGCGCGACCGCCGCGCCCGTGCCGCCCGCGCCGAGCAGACTCACACGGTCCAGCGCGACATCATCCAGCGCGCGTCGGAAAGGTGTCGCGAAGCCGGTCCAATCGGTGTTGTGACCGACCCGCTCGCCGCCATGGAAGACGACGGTGTTGACCGCGCCGATGGCCTGGGCATCGGGTGAAAGGCGGTCGAGCAGCGGCAGCACGGCCTGCTTGCAGGGATGAGTGATATTGACGCCGGCGAATCCGACCGCTTGCGCAGCATCGAGCAGTCGCGGCAGGTCCGCGGCGCTGCGGCCGTCGCGGGCAAGGTCGATCAGCTGATAGTGCAGCGCGAAGCCGAGATTGCGCGCCTCCTGCTCATGCAGCGCCGGAGAACGCGACCCCTGGATGCCTTCACCGATCAGGCCGACCAGAAACTTCGCCGCCGGCGACGCGCGCACGGCTGCGCCACCGGGGCTCATTGCCGATGACCGCCGCCGGCGCTAGCCGCTCTTCTCACCTGCATTCGCCCCTCCCACCGTTGTGCGATTAACGCACAATTGTTCGACTATCGAACATAGTCTAGGAGCGGGCAGATCTTGGCGTCAAGGGCGATTATCGAAATATGGTGCGATTATCGGCTACCCGCGGCGTGCGGCAGCACCGCAAAGTCGTTTCGGCTGCAACGCCAAACGCACCGGATATCAGCATTGGGACCGGCGCCGGAATGCGCAGAGCGCGCTCCGGCTAGCGAGCGTACTGGTTGTACGCCCACAACAGGACCGCGGCGCCGATCACCGACAGAACCCAGCCGGCGGGATGGAATTTTCCGTCGGGCGACTTCCAGATGAAGCCGGCGACGACGCCGCCGACGATCGACCCCGCGACGCCCAGTCCGGCCGTCAGCCAGAATCCGAGGGCGTCGACGCCCGGCACGATGGCCCGGGCGATCAGGCCGACGACAAAACCGACGATGATGGTTCCAATGATGCTGAAGATGCCCATGGTTTTCACCTTTCATGCGGTCTGGAAGTACCGCGGCACGCGAAGCTCCGGCCGCCGCGGTCCGGCGATGCTAGCATAGCCCACGGCAACAGCAGCGCCGTAAGCATCGGCATGCCGGCATCGACCAAGGATCCGGCACCCATATGAAAGGGCGAACATGCATCTGGCCTGGCGCGCACTGGTCGTCGCTGCCGTGATCTTTGCATCGGCCGCGACCGCGTATGCCGATTGCCGGGCGCACAGCCCGGACCACTCGACCGCGCTGATCGAGCTTTATACGTCGGAGGGCTGCGACAGCTGCCCTCCGGCTGATCGCTGGCTGTCGTCGCTGTCGACGAAGAACCTCGGCAATCGCGCGGTCGCGCTTGCGCTGCACGTCGACTACTGGGATCGCCTCGGCTGGAAGGACCGTTTCGGCAGCGCCGGATTCAGTCAACGGCAGCGCGACGAATCGGCGCGATCGGGCGGAGAATTCGTGTACACACCGCAGGTTCTGTTGCAGGGCCGTGACTTTCCGCAATGGCATGCGGGCGGTGAGCTCGAGCAGGCGATCGCCGCGATCAATGCCCGGCCTGCGCGAGCCGTGCTCGACCTCACCGTGCATCCGCGCGACGGGACGGCGGAGGTCGATCTCAGCGCGCGGGTCACCGATGCTCGCCAGCGCGCCGACGCCGTCATTGCCGTCGCGCTGGTCCAGGACGGCCTCGCGAGCGACGTCAAGGCCGGCGAAAACGCAGGCAAGCGTTTGCGCCACGATCATGTCGCCAGGCAGTGGCGCGAGGCCGTGGCGCTGGACTCGTCGGGCGCCGGCAAGCTCAAGCTCGCGCTGCCTTCCGATCCGGGACCGCTGTCCATAGTAGTCCTGGCTGAAAATGCGCGCACCGGCGAGGTGCTGCAGGCGCTGGAAATGCCGCTCTGCGCGGCCCGCTAGTTCGATTCCCGACTTCCCTTCGCGGCGCGCTCGCGCCGACGCGATGTTGCGATGTTGTAGCCGACCGCGGGTTCGGTACGCCCCGCAATCCTGCCGGCGATGGTCGCCCGGCCGCTACCCCGGGCCGGACCACCGCGCCGCCGTTATAGCTTGCCTTTCGCCGGGTGTTTCCCTAAGCTTCGCAGGATCGTACGCGGCCGGAAGCCGTCGTGACGGGACCAGGGTTCACAGAAGCCCGGCCCGGTGGCCAGGTCGCCGACGTCCTTTGCAGGTCTTTTTACCTCAGGAGGAGAACGATGAGCACAGCCAGTCGTCCGGTGGGACACGTCCAGCTAAGCTCGAAGACCGAGGAACGGCGGGTCATATTCGCGTCGTCCCTCGGTACGGTATTCGAGTGGTACGACTTCTACCTGTACGCGATTCTCGCTCCGTTCTTTGCCGCGTTGTTCTTCCCCAAGGGCAACGACACCGCGGCACTGCTTTCGGCGTTCGCCACCTATGCCGCGGGATTCCTGGTGCGGCCGTTCGGCGCGATCGTCTTCGGACGTATCGGCGACCTCGTAGGCCGCAAATATACGTTCCTGGTCACGATCGTCATCATGGGCTTTTCGACGTTTGCCGTCGGTCTGCTGCCGACGTTCCAGACGATCGGCTGGCTGGCGCCGATCCTGCTGGTCAGCTTGCGCCTGCTGCAAGGCCTGGCGCTTGGCGGCGAGTACGGCGGCGCAGCGACCTACGTGGCCGAGCATGCGCCGCAGAATCAGCGCGGCTACGACACGGCCTGGATCCAGACCACTGCGACCGTGGGCTTGTTCCTGGCGCTGATCATCATTTACCTCTGTCGCTTCAGCGGCTGGATGGCGCCCAAGGACTTCTCGGACTGGGGTTGGCGGATACCGTTCCTGGTCTCCTTGGTCCTTTTGATCTTCTCCGTCTACATCCGGTTGAAGTTGAACGAATCGCCGGTGTTCCAGCGGATGAAGGCCGAAGGCAAGGGGTCCAAGGCCCCGCTGCGCGACAGCTTCCTCAAGTACCCGAACAACAAGTACGTATTGCTGGCGCTGCTGGGCGCGACCGCGGGACAAGGCGTGGTCTGGTATACGGGCCAGTTGTATGCGCTGTTTTTCCTGGTCATCACGCTGAAGCTCGACGGCGCGTCGACCTACATGCTGATCGGGCTTGCGCTCCTGATCGGTACGCCGTTCTTCATCGTGTTCGGCGCGCTGTCGGACAAGATCGGGCGGCTCAAGATCATCCTTGCCGGCTGCCTGATTGCGGCGCTGACGTATTTCCCGCTGTTCAAGGGGCTGACCCACTATGTCAATCCTGCGCTGGAGGCGTACCAGGCTGCCAACCCGATCACCGTCGCGGCCAAGGATTGCCAGTTCCACATCTTCGTCGGTCCCTGGTCGAAGTTCAGCGATTGCGACAAGGCAAAGGACTTTCTGACCAAGTCGGGGCTGTCGTTCACGTCGACCGACCTGCCTGCGGGTTCCACCGACAATGTCATCACCAAGATCGGCAACACCGAGCTCAAGGGAGCGGACGAAGCGCAATATGCGGCTGCGCTGAAAGCCGGAGGGTACCCGGCGGGTGCGGACAAGTCCAAGATCAACTATCCGATGACCTTGCTGATCCTGGTCATCATGATGATCTATGTGACGATGGTGTACGGGCCGATCGCGGCGTTTTTGGTCGAGATGTTCCCGACCCGGATCCGCTACACGTCGATGTCGCTGCCTTACCACATCGGCAACGGATGGTTCGGCGGCATGCTGCCGCTGCTGGCGACGGCGATGGTCGCGGCCTCGGGCGACATCTACTACGGGCTCTGGTACCCGATCGTCGTCGCGCTGATGACCGTCGTTATCGGATTCATATTCCTGCGCGATCACAAGGAACGGGACATCGAGTCGGATTGGCAGTAGCGAACCGTACGAACCGCGCTCGATTGAGCGCTCGCCTGAAGGGCCCCGGCTAGACCGGGGCCTTTTTTTTCTCGCGGATCGCTCATTGGGGCAGACCATGGTGCTGCGCGCCGATTCAAATATACTTGTGCGGCTGATATTGCGAACCTGTGAACGTCCAGCACAACGATCACCGTGCCGCGCCAAGTTCCACGTTCATGCGGCGTGTTGCGTGGCACGCGTGCCACCAACCCGACGCCCTTGCGCTGTTGGCACCGGGTCGCCCGGTACTTACCTACCACGAGTTGCTGCGCGAGGTGGACGGCACCGCCAAGTCGCTCGCTGCGTCGGGCTTCGGCCGTGGGGACAGGATCGCCGTTGCGCTGCCCAACGGCCCGGAACTGGCCATAGTACTGATTGCCCTAACCGACTGCGCGACCTGCGCGCCGCTCAACCCGCTGGCCGACGAAGCGACTTGCCGGTATCTGTTGCGCAGCATGCGCATCGATGCGCTGATCGCAGTCGCCGGCACCGACACGCCGGCAGTACGCGCCGCCACGGACCTTGGCTTGGCGCTGCTGCAACTGGCTTTTTCGTCCGCCGATCCGGCGGGGACGTTTGCGTTGACCACGGAAGGCGCGCGGCAGACGGTCACCCCGCGCGCGGCGACACCGGACACGGTGTCGTTGCTGCTGCACACCTCGGGCACGACTGCTAGGCCGAAGCTGGTCCCGCTGACGTGCGGCAGCCTGAGCGATTCGGCGTCCGGGCGCGCGAGCCTGTTGCGACTGGCCCGCAGCGACCGTGCCCTGTGCGTCGCGCCCATGTACACGTCTTCGGGCATCAAGCGCATCCTGCTGCCGACGTTGTGGGCCGGCGCGAGTGTCGTCTGCACGCCGGGTTTCGCTGCCGATTCGTTCCTAGGCTGGATCGAGGAGTTTCAGCCGACGTTCTACGCCGGGAATCCGACCATCCATCGGGCGGTGCTCGATCTGCTCGACCGGCGGGGCACCCCCGCGCATTCGCTGCGCTTCGCCATTTCCACCTCGGCGCCGATGCCGGAAGCAATGCATGCCCGCTTCGAGGCGACGCTGGGCATCCCGCTACTCCAGGCGTATGCCATGACCGAGATCGGCGCCATTGCGCAAAGCCCGCTTCCTCCAGTCGAGCGTCGCGCCGGGTCGGTCGGACTCGCGGCGGGGTGCGAAATTGCCGTCATGGATGCAACTTGGACGCGCTGCCGGCCGGGCGAGATCGGCGAGATCGTCGTGCGCGGCCCGGAAGTCTTCGCCGGTTACGAAGGCGATGCCGAGGCGACGGCGGCGGCGTTTCGCGACGGGTGGTTCCGGACCGGAGACCTCGGATATCTCGACGGGGACGGCTATCTGTATCTCAGCGGCCGCGCCAAGGATCTGATCAATCGCGGCGGATTCAAGGTGTCCCCGGCAGAAGTCGACGCTGCACTGCTGGGACATCCGGCGGTGCTCGACGCGGCGACGTTCAGCCTCGCGCATCCGACGCTTGGCGAGGATGTGGCGGCGGCAGTCGTGCTGCGCGCGCCGGGTTCGGTCACGGTGCAGCAACTGCGCGACTTCCTGCTGGAGCGATTGACGGCGTTCAAGGTGCCGAGTCGGGTCATGGAGGTTGAGTCGATTCCGAGGACGGCTCTGGGCAAGGTGCGGCGGCGCGAGCTCGCCGAGGCATTCGCCGGCGCGCTGCGCCCGCCCTACGTGGCGCCGCACGGGCGCTACGAGATCCTGGTGGCGGGAATCTTTGCCGAGGTGCTGGGCCTCGTACGGGTCGGGGCGCAGGATAACTTCTTCGAGCTGGGCGGAGATTCGCTGCGCGGGGTGCAGGTGGTCGGTCGTGTAAATGCTTTTCTGGCGCGAGACCTTAGCCCGGTTAGTCTGTTCCGGCGGCCGTCGGTCAGGGAATATGCGCAGGAGCTTGCCGCCGCTGCCGCCGCAGAGCCGCAATCGGGACCGCCAGCGATCGCACCGCGCAGGCACGGCTTCCTGGACGCGAAGCGGATGAGTCGACGGTGAAGCGGCCCACAAGACGCTGCGCGGCGGGGCTCGCGCTGCTTGTTGTGGCAATGCTCCTCGTTCCCGCCGACGTCTCCGCCGAAACCTATCCGTTCCAGCCGATCAAAATCATCGTTGCACAGGCCCCGGGGGGTCAGAACGACACCATAGCCCGGGCCTTCGCGCAAAAGCTAAGCGAGCTGTGGCAGCAGCCGGTGGTGATCATCAATCATGGCGGCGTGGGCGGAACGATCGGAGCGGAGATTGCGGCCAGGGCACCGGCCGACGGCTACATGTTGTTTTTCGGCGGATCGAACAATCTCGTACTTGCCCCGGCCCTGATCCATGACCTCCACTACGACCCGACCCGGGATTTTGTTGCGATCGGCGGCGTTGCGCGAGTCGCGTATGCGCTCGCCGTCAACGCGAGCGTCCCCGTGCATGACGTACCTGATCTCGTCGCCTACGCGCGTGCGCATCCCGGCCGCTTGAACTACGGGTCGAGCGGCATCGGGAGCACGTCGGGACTGGGCGCTGAGCTGCTGATTGCCGCAACCGGCATAGATATCGTTCATATTCCGTATAAAGGCACGGCCCCGGCGATCACCGAGCTGGTGGCGGGGCACATCGACCTGATGTTCGCGGATCTGTCGCAGCTCCTGCCGCACGCGAAGACGGGCGCGCTGCGCTTGCTCGCTGCCGCCGGCGAGACCCGGGCGCCGGCCGCGCCGGACCTGCGGACGGTTGGCGAGCAGGGCATCGCGGGAGTGGCCATCGACTCGTGGTACGGACTGCTCGCGCCGGTCGGGACACCGCCGGAGATCGTCGCCAGGCTGAGCGACGCTTTGACCGTGATCGTGAGCGACCCGGATTTCCGGCAGCGGCTCGTGCGCCTGGGCTACGATCCGATAGACAACAGCCGGCAGGGCCTCGGTGCGATGATCGAGTCCGACATCAGGAGATATTCAGGGGTCATCAAACGTGCGGGGATCAAAGTGAAGCCCTGATCGAATATACTCGCCCGGCCGAAGGCGGGGAACGACGATGATGCGCAGATTTCGCGGATGGGCGGGCAAGCTCGGCCCCGGGCTTATCACCGGCGCCGCCGACGACGATCCGTCGGGGATCGCGACCTACTCGCAGGCCGGCGCGCAGTTCGGTTTCCTGACACTGTGGGCCGTTGTCTTCACCTATCCGTTGATGGTGGGCATCCAGCTCGTCAGCGCGCGCATCGGACGCGTCACCGGACACGGACTCGCGTCGAACATCGGGCGCCATTTTTCGCGGCCGGTGCTCTATGGGATCGTCGCGCTGCTGGTCGTCGCCAACACCGTCAACATCGCCGCCGACATCGCCGCGATGGGCGAGGCGCTGCAGCTGGTCGTGGGCGGGCCACCGCATGCGCACGCCGTCTTCATTGGCGTCACCTGCCTGCTGCTGCAGGTGTTCCTGTCCTATCAGCGCTATGTCCGCTACCTCAAGTGGCTGACGCTGGCGCTGCTCTCGTACGTCGTCCTGGTGTTGACCATACACATCCCGTGGCGCGAAGTGGCCGAGCACGCGGTGCGGCCGCACTTCGCGCTGACCGCGGAATATCTGACGGTGATCGTCGCAGTATTCGGCACGACGATCAGCCCGTACCTGTTTTTCTGGCAGGCGTCGCAGGAGGTCGAGGAACTCAACGCCGATCCTGCCGCCGGTGCGCTGGCGCATGCGCCCGAGGGCGCTGCCGAGCACCTGGAGCGCATCAAGATCGACACTTACCTCGGGATGGCGTTCTCGAATATTGTCGCGTTCTGCATCATCCTCGGGGCCGCGGCGACGCTGAATGTCGCCGGCATCACCGACATCCAGACCGCTGCGCAGGCGGCGCAGGCGCTGCGACCACTGGCGGGCGACCTGAGCTTCGCGCTGTTCTCGCTGGGGATCATCGGCACGGGGATGATCGCGGTCCCGGTGCTGGCGGGATCGGCGGCCTACGCGGTCGCCGAGACGTTCGAGTGGAAGCGCGGGCTCGATCTGAAGCTCCTTGAGGCGCGCGAGTTCTACGCGATCATCGCGCTTGCGACACTCGGCGGTGTGGCGCTGGACTTTTCGCCGATCGATCCGATCCGCGCGCTGTTCTGGGCTGCGGTGATCAACGGCATCATCGCCGTGCCGATCATGGTCGTGATGATGCTGCTGGCCGACGACCCGAAAGTCATGGGCGCGTTCACGGTGACGCGGCCGCTGAAGGCGCTGGGGTGGCTCGCGACCGGAACGATGGCCGCTGCAGTCGTCGCGATGATCGCCACCTGGTGAGCCGGTTGCGCGAAGACCTTCGCAGGAGGGTCGCCGCTTCGCGGGTCCCTCGTCCGGTAGCTCGCGCCTCGGCCTCATCTGCCGTCGACGAACATCAACTGTCGAGTTGTCGGCCTCCAGCGTCGACTCGCAATTCCCGGCCGATCCCGCTTCGCGGGTCCCTCGTCCGGTAGCTCGCGCCGCGGCCTCACCTGCCGTCGACGAACATCAACTGCCGAGTTGTCGGCCTCCAGCGTCGACTCGCAATTCCCGGCCGATCCCGCTTCGCGGGTCCCTCGTCCGGTAGCTCGCGCCGCGGCCTCACCTGCCGTCGACGAACATCAACTGCCGAGTTGTCGGCCTCCAGCGTCGACTCGCAATTCCCGGCCGATCCCGCTTCGCGGGTCCCTCGTCCGGTAGCTCGCGCCGCTAATTCACGATCTGCCGCAACTCGCCGTTCTTGTAGCGGGCAGCCATTTTCTGCAACGGCACCGGCTTGATCTGCGATGCCTTGCCCGCGCAGCCGAACTGCTGGTAGCGCGCGACGCAGATCGCCTTCGCGGCCAGCATTGCCGGCTTCAAGTATTCGCGAGGATCGAACTTCGATGGGTTCTCGTGCAAGAACTTGCGGATCGCTGCGGTCATCGCCAGCCGGATGTCGGTGTCGATGTTGACCTTGCGCACCCCGTGGCGAATGCCTTCCTGGATCTCCTCGACCGGCACGCCGTAGGTTTCCTTCATCTGTCCGCCGTTTTCCCGGATCAACTGCAGCAACTCCTGCGGCACCGACGACGAGCCGTGCATCACCAGGTGCGTGTTGGGAATGCGGGCGTGAATCTCCTTGATGCGATCGATCGCCAGAATATCGCCGGTGGGCTTGCGCGAAAACTTGTACGCGCCATGGCTGGTGCCGATCGCGATCGCCAGCGCGTCGAGCTGCGTCGACTTGACGAAATCCGCCGCCTGAGCGGGATCGGTCAGCAGCATTTCGCGAGTCATCGTGCCTTCGGCGCCGTGTCCGTCCTCCTTGTCGCCCTTCATCGTTTCGAGCGATCCCAGGCAACCGAGCTCGCCTTCGACGGTGACCCCCAGCGCATGCGCTTCCTCGACGACCTTGCGCGTCACGTTCAGGTTGTAGTCGTAGTCGGCAATCGACTTGCCGTCCTCCTTGAGGGAGCCGTCCATCATCACGCTGGAAAAGCCGAGCCGCATCGCCGATTCGCACACGGCCGGCGACTGGCCGTGGTCCTGGTGCATGACGATCGGAATGTTCGGATAGCTCTCGACCGCGGCTTCGATCAGGTGGCGCAGGAAAATTTCTCCCGCATATTTGCGGGCCCCCGCGGAGGCTTGCATGATGACCGGGCTGTCGGTTTCGGCCGCCGCGGACATGATCGCCTGGACCTGCTCCAGATTATTGACGTTGAACGCGGGCAGGCCGTAATCGTGCTCGGCAGCGTGGTCGAGCAGCTGACGCATGGAGACGAGTGGCATAGGGGACTCCTGAAGGGAACTCCTGAAGTGACTCTGGTTGGACCGACTATTTTACCGCGGATTCCGCGGCGCCTGCGTGCCGCTGCCGCCCCCGTCGGCGCTACTGATGCTCGCCGACCCGGACGATCTTGATCGCGTTGGTGCCGCCGGACTTGCCCATCGGCTCGCCTATCGTCAGCACGATCAGATCGCCGCGCTGGACCTGCCCGCGGGCGACCAGCAGATCCTCGGCGGCACGCAGCACCGCGTCGCGGTCTTCGTTTTGCTCGAGATAAAGCGGCTGGACGTTGCGATACAGCGCCATTCGACGCTGCGACGCGACTTCGGGCGTCAGCGCGAAAATAGGACAACCGCAATTGTGTCGCGACATCCACAGCGCGGTCGAGCCGGATTGCGTCAGAGCCGCGATCGCCTTGACCTTCAAATGGTACGCGGTGAACAGCGCGGCCATCGCGATCGACTGGTCGATTCGCGTGAACGTGCGATTCAGGAAGTCGCGATCGAGCTCGACCGAATCCGACTTCTCCGCCTCGGCGCAGATCTGGCTCATCGATTCGATGGTCTCGACCGGGAACCTGCCGGCGGCAGTCTCGGCGGAAAGCATGACCGCGTCGGTCCCGTCGAGCACTGCGTTGGCGACGTCGGACACTTCGGCGCGAGTCGGCACCGGGTTCTCGATCATCGATTCCATCATCTGCGTCGCGGTGATGGTCAGCTTGTTGCGCTCTCGGGCAAGCCGGATCATCCGTTTCTGCAGGCCGGGCACGGTAGCGTTGCCCACTTCGACGGCCAGGTCGCCCCGGGCGACCATGATGCCGTCGGATGCTTCGATGATCTCCTCCAGCGCGTTGATCGCCTCGGCCCGTTCGATCTTGGCGATGAGGAACGCCTTGCCGCCGGCGGCGCGCAACAGCTGCCGCGCCATGTACATGTCTTCCTTGTTCTTCGGAAATGAGACCGCAAGATATTCCGCGTCGATCGCGACCGCGGTCTTCATGTCGTCCATGTCCTTGGCGGTAAGGGCGGGGGCGGTGAGCCCACCGCCGAGGCGGTTGATGCCCTTGTTGTTCGACAGGGCGCCGCCCAGTTCGACGCGCGTCAGAATCTCGGTGCCGCGAACCGATTCGACGCGCAACCGGATCAGGCCGTCGTTGAGCAGCAGGATGACGCCCGGGGCAACGTCGTGCGTGAGCTCCTTGTAGTCGAGGCCGACGCCTTCCTCGTCACCGAGCTCGCGAGCCGCGTCGAGCGTGAATTGCTGGCCCGCCTTGAGCACCACCTTGCCTCCGGCGAACTTGCCGATCCGGATCTTCGGGCCCTGCAAATCGGCCATGATCGCGACCTCCCGGCCCAGCGATCGCGCTGCATCGCGCACCATGCGCGCGCGCTCCTGATGGTCCGACGCGCTGCCATGCGAAAAATTAAGCCGCATGACATCGACGCCGGCAGCGAGCATCCGCGTCAGCACGTCTGCGGAACTGCTGGCCGGACCGAGCGTGGCCACTATTTTGGTGGAGCGTTGCATGGACTTCTCGCTTGAAAAGTGGCTCGGCCGCGTCGATGCGGCTTACCGCGTCGCGCGCTGCTCGAGGATCTCCACCGCCGGCAGCGTCTTGCCTTCCAGAAATTCCAGAAACGCGCCACCGCCGGTCGAGATGTAACCGATGCGGTCGGTGACGCCGTATTTGGCGATCGCGGCCAGCGTATCGCCCCCGCCCGCGATCGAAAACGCCTTCGAATCGGCGATCGCGTGCGCCAGCTCGCGTGTTCCTTCGCCAAATGCATCGAACTCGAACACGCCGACCGGACCGTTCCAGACGATGGTGCCGGCCTTGGCGATGATCGCTTTGAGCGCCAGCACCGTCTGCGGCCCGATATCGAGGATCATGTCGTCGGCCGCGATATCGGCGATGGCCTTCAACGTAGGCGCCGCAGTCGCCGAAAACTCCTTGGCGACGACGGCGTCGATCGGAATCGGCACCTTGCCCGGGAAGGCGTCGAGGATGGCCTTGGCTTCTCCGGCGAGATCGGCCTCCGCAAGCGACTTGCCGATCCGGCCGCCGACGGCGAGGATGAAGGTGTTGGCGATGCCGCCGCCGACGATCAGGCGGTCGACCCGCGCCGCCAGCGACTTGAGGATCGTGAGCTTGGTCGACACCTTCGAGCCGGCTACGATCGCGACCAGCGGTCGCGCCGGATGCGCGAGCGCGCGCCCCAGCGCGTCGATTTCGGCTGACAGCAGCGGACCGGCGCAGGCGATCGCCGCGAACCTGGCGATGCCGTGCGTGGTCGCCTCCGCGCGGTGCGCGGTTCCGAAAGCGTCGTTGACGTAGACCTCGCACAGGCGCGCCATCTTGCGCGAGAGCGTCTCGTCGTCCTTTTTCTCTCCGACGTTGAAGCGGCAGTTCTCGAGCAGCACGAGATCGCCGGCCTTGAGCGCCTGGTGCCAGGCGCCTCCGTCGACCCAGTCCGCGATCAACGGCACCGGCCGCCCGAGCAATTCGGCGAGTCGTCGCGCGACCGGCGCCAGCGAATCTGCCGCGGTGAACCTGCCCTCCGTGGGGCGACCCAGGTGCGAGGTGACCATCGTCGCCGCGCCGCGCGACAGCGCGTCGCGGATCGCCGGCACCGAGGCGCGGATTCGTGTGTCGTCGCTGATCGCGCCCTGCCCATCGAGCGGGACGTTGAGGTCGGCGCGGATGAAGACGCGCTTGCCGGCGACATCGACGTCGGCCAGGCGGAGGAAGGTTTCAACCATGTCAGCGGATAGGCGCCATCATCGGCAGTCGTCGCCGCGATCGCGACAGTCGGCGGCGGAGGCTATCGGGCCGCCATCAGCGCGACGGTTGCGTCGAGCATCCGGTTGGAAAAGCCCCATTCGTTGTCGTACCAGGACGAGACCTTGACCAGCCGTCCGGAAACCTTGGTCAGCGTGGAGTCGAAAATCGATGAGCGCGGATCGTGGTTGAAGTCGATTGAAACCAGCGGTCCCGTGTTGTATCCGAGCAATCCGGCCAGCGGTCCCGACTCCGATGCCGCCTTCATCACAGCATTGACTTCCTCCGCCGTCGTATCGCGAGCGGCTACGAACGACAGGTCGACGATCGAAACGTTGATCGTCGGCACGCGGATCGCGTAGCCGTCGAGCTTGCCGTTGAGTTCCGGCAGCACCAGTCCGACGGCCGCCGCAGCACCGGTCTTGGTCGGGATCATGCTCATCGTGGCGGAGCGGGCTCGGCGCAGGTCCTCATGATAGACGTCGGTGAGCACCTGGTCGTTGGTGTAGGCGTGCACGGTGGTCATCAGCCCGTTGACGACGCCGATCTTGTCGTGCAGCGGCTTGACCAGCGGCGCGAGGCAATTGGTCGTGCACGAGGCGTTGGAGATCACGGTGTGGGCCGCCTTGAGCGACTGATGATTGACGCCGTAGACGATGGTCGCGTCGACGTCTTTGCCGCCCGGCGCCGAGATGATCACCTTTTTCGCGCCACCCTTGAGATGCGCCGACGCTTTTTCCTTGGTAGTGAAAAGCCCGGTGCACTCGAGCACGACGTCGACGCCCAGTGCATTCCATGGCAGGTCGGCCGGATTGCGCTGCGCGAAAACCTTGATGCGGTCGCCGTTGACGACCATCGCGTCTCCGTCGACTTCGACCTTGCCTGGAAACTTGCCGTGCACCGTATCGTGCCGGGTCAGATGCGCATTTGTCTCCGGACTGCCCAGATCGTTGATCGCGACGATGGCAAGCGGATGCTTGCGTCCGGTCTCGTAGTGCGCGCGAAGGATGTTGCGGCCGATGCGTCCGTAGCCGTTAATGGCGACCTTGATCATCCTGATCTCCTGTTTTCTTTTGGCAAATCGGTTTCCGGCCATGTCTGTCCGGCGCGGCAGGCTGCGGCTAGCGCGCCCAAGTCGCGCCAGCCGTAGCCGGCTTCCAGCAAATCCATACCATCCCATTGGAACGCCTGCTCGACCAGAAGCTCCGCGCCCAGCGCCTCGTAGAAGGCGCGAGCCGGCTTGTTGGCCGCGATAAGCCAGACGATCATGCCGGTGGCGCCGTGCCTGCGCTGAGCATCGACGACCGCGGCAATCAGGCGCCGTCCGATCCCGACACGCTGGAAATCGGGGCGCAGGTATACCGCGGTAAGTTCGGCGTCGAGTCCGAATCGGGGCTCGCCGAGAATGTTGCCCGCAGCGAAGCCCACGACTTCGTCGCCGCGGGTCGCGACAAAAACACTGGCCGAGTTCGGTCCCGCAGTCAGTATCTTGTCCCATAGCGCCGTGCTCGCATCGACCTGCATGCCCTCGAGGTACGCGGCAGGGATCAGGCCGCGATAGGCCGTGCGCCAACCGTCGATGCGCACGCGCGCGATCGCCTCCGCGTCGCGCGGTGCGGCGCGCCGGATGACAATGCCGGGCGCGTCAGCCAATGACGCGACGGACTGCGGCGACGACATGGTCGACGGTGAATGCAAAGTGCTTGAACAGGACGCCGGCCGGCGCCGATTCGCCGAAGCGGTCGATACCGACGACGGCGCCGGCAGGATCGTCGGCGGCGCCGACGTATTTGCGCCAGTAGTCGGTGACGCCGGCCTCGACGGCGACGCGCGGCATGCCACGCGGCAGGACTTGCTCGCGATAGGCGGCCTCCTGACGATCGAACACGCTGCAGCACGGCATCGACACGACCCGCGCCGGAACGCCGGCGTCGGCCAGCGCTTTTTGCGCGCCGACGGCGAGCGCGACTTCGGAGCCGGTGGCGATGATCGTCGCGCGCGCGCCGGCGGCGTCCACGAGGACGTAAGCACCGCGGCGGATGTCGGCGATCTGGTCGGCACGGCGCGGATTGAACGCGACATTCTGCCGCGTCAGCAACAGGCAGGTCGCGCCGTCGTGGCGCTCCAGCGCTGCAGTCCACGCGAGCGCTGTCTCGACGGTGTCGCAGGGCCGCCAGACGTCGAGATGCGGGATCAGCCGCAGGGCGGCGGCGTGCTCGATCGATTGGTGCGTAGGCCCGTCTTCTCCCAGCCCGATCGAGTCGTGGGTGTAGACCAGGATCGAGCGGATCCGCATCAGCGCAGCCATGCGAACGGCGCTTCGCGCGTAGTCGGAGAAAGTGAGGAACGTGCCGACGTAGGGAATGAATCCGCCATGCAGCGTGAGCCCGCTGGCGATCGCGGTCATGGCGAATTCGCGCACGCCGTAGTTGACGTAGTTGCCCGCTGAGTGCGCGCTCACCGGTTTGCTGCCCGACCAGTTGGTGAACACCGAGCCGGTCAAGTCGGCTGCTCCACCGATCATTTCCGGCAGCAGCCTCGCGAAAGCTTCGATCGCCTGCTGTGACGCCTTGCGCGTCGCGATCGACTCGGCCTTGTCGTTCTGGTTGGCCGCCAGCTTGGCGGCATGTGCCGCGAAATCCGGCGGGAGCTTGCCGGAGAGCCGGCGCTGGAATTCGGCCGCCGGCGCGGGATACGCCGCCTCGTAGGCAGCGAAGCGCGTATTCCAGTCGGATTCGAGCAGTTCTCCGCACTCGCGAGCGTTCCAGCCGTCGTAGGCCGCTTGCGGAATCTCGAAGGGCGGATAGCTCCAGCCGATCGCTTCGCGCGTCAGCGCCACTTCCTTTTCGCCCAGCGCCTGGCCGTGCGCGAGGTCGGTCCCGGCGCGATTCGGCGAGCCCCGGCCGATGATCGTCTTGCAGCAGATCAGCGTCGGGCGGTCGGTCGTTGCATGGGCGGAGCGTATTGCCGCATCGACGGCGTCGACGTCGTGGCCATCGACGTCGGGAACGACATGCCATCCGTACGCGGCGAAGCGCGCCGGCGTGTCGTCGGTGAACCAGCCGGCGACATTGCCATCGATCGAGATGCCGTTGTCGTCGTAAAGACAAACCAGCTTGGCGAGGCCCAGTGTGCCGGCGAGCGAGCAGGCCTCGTGCGAGATGCCCTCCATCAGGCAGCCGTCGCCGACGAACACATAGGTGCGATGGTCGACGATCGTATGGTCGGGGCGGTTGAACTCGATCGCGAGCAGCCTTTCAGCCAGCGCCATCCCCACCGCATTCGCCAGACCCTGGCCCAGCGGCCCGGTGGTCGTCTCGACGCCTGGTGTGACGCCCACCTCGGGATGGCCGGGTGTGGCCGAGCCCAGCTGCCGGAAATGCTTGAGCTCGTCGAGCGGAAGCGAGTAGCCGGCCAGGTGCAGCAGCGCATATTGCAGCATCGAGCCGTGGCCGTTGGACAGGACGAAGCGATCGCGATCGGGCCAGTGCGGATTGGCGGGGTTGTGGCGGAGGTGGCGAGTCCACAGCGCGACGGCGATCTCCGCCATGCCCATCGGCATCCCGGGATGGCCGGAGTTGGCGGCCTGCACCGCGTCCATCGCCAGCGCGCGAATCGCGTTGGCGAGCAGGCGCGTGTCGGGCGGTGTCTTACGCGGCGTGGATGCCGGATGCGGCACGGAAAGCGATGCGGTCATTGCCTTTGGGAGCGAAATCGGACGCGCTGGATCGGGGAAACTACCGGCTGTGGAACGCTGCGGCAAAGCAGTAAAATTATCGCCTAACCGCTGATTTTGGGCAATAATAGAGAGTTTAGCGTCTTCGCGCGGGATCTATCGGCGAAGCGGCGCCTGGAGAAATACGATGGAAGGCATCCACCTGCTCGGAGAATGGTACGACTGCGCGGCCGACACGCCCGAAATGACGCGCTCCGAATCGCTGCGCGCACTTTGCGTGCGCCTGGCCGAGGCCTCCCAAATGACGGTCGTCGGCGACAGTTTTCACCAGTTCGAGCCTCAGGGCGTGACCGGGACCGTACTTCTGGCCGAGTCGCATCTCGCGATCCACACCTGGCCCGAACACGGCTTCGTCACGATCGACGTCTACGTCTGCAATTACACGACCGACAACACGGCCAAGGCCGAGCGCCTGTTTCGCACGATGCAGGAAGCGATGCGGCCGCAGCGGACCAAATTCCAGGCCATTCACCGCGGCGGGAGCGATGCCTGAGGAAAAGCACGCAGATCTGCAGCCGGGCGTGCTGACCGAATATCTGACCGACGACACGGGTTTTTTCGTCCGTTCGATCCGCGAATTCGAGCGCTTCCAGTCGCCGTTCCAGGCGGTCGAAGTGCACGACACAGCCTCGTTCGGCACGCTGTTCCGACTCGACGGCCACTTCATGACGTCCGAAAAGGACGAGTTTTATTACCACGAGAATCTCGTTCACGTGGCGGCGATCGCGCACCCCGCGCCGACGACGGCCTTGATCATAGGGGGTGGCGACGGCGGCTCGGCTGAGGAATTGCTCAAGTACCCGACGATCAGGTCGGTGACGCTGGTCGAGATCGATCTTGCCGTCGTCGACATAGCGCGCAAGTATTTGGCGCGCGTCCATCGCGGCGCGCTGTCCGACCCGCGGCTTTCGCTTCGCGTCGAAGACGGACTGGCCTTCGTGCGGTCTTCCACCGAGACCTATGACCTGATCGTCCTGGATCTGACAGACCCGGGCGGACCTTCGGAGCCGCTGTACGACGCCGACTTTTATCGCGCCTGCGCGGCCCGTCTGAATCCGTCCGGCGCGATGACGCTGCACCTCGCCTCGCCGGTGTCGCATCCCGACCGCATCCGCGCCGGCATGGCCCATCTTCGCGCGGCTTTCGCTATCGTCGTGCCGTATCTGGTGCCCATCCCACTCTATGGGGGGCTTTGGATGATGGCCTGCGCTTCCGCGACCTTGAATACGTCCTATCTGACCCCTCTCGAGGCCGACCGGCGCATTTCACAGCGCGGGATCCGGGATTTGCAATATTACAATGGTGACGTCCACCGCGCCGCGATGGCGCTGCCGAACTTCGTCCGCGAACTCGTCCAGATCGCCGCCTGATCCGCTGTTTTCGCAGCGCTTCTTGAACCTCCGCGGCGCGCCCGCATCTTAGTACTGTGACTTCCAGCAAAAGCAGGGAGGTCGAGGTTAGGGGGCTGCGGATCAACCATGAGCTCGTCCGATATGACATTGACCGAAGCGATGCACGGAGCCGATTTCGTGCAGCTCAACGGGGTCGTGTTCGTGACCGAGTATCTTCGCGTCCCGGACGAGTCGACTGTCGCCGACGACGTCGTGATGGAATTGAGGTTGGGCAATACCGAGCTCGAGTTCACTCGTGACGAGCTCGACGGCGCCGCTTACGTCGGCGAGGGAACGTATCGTCTAAGGTCGGGCGCACTGCTGCGTTTCCTGTCGTCAGCGACGATTCACTAAGCCAGCCTTCAGCATAGCTGCGCGGGTCCTGCCACAGCCTGCCGCCTCAGCATGGCTCCTCGCCGGAGCGCTAAGGGCCGTGGGTCAGCGCACGCAAGCCTGACAGGAAACGCGCGGCGGATTAAAATCCTGGCATCGAAGGGGCAACCCATCGGAGGCCGGGAATGAATCGCAAGCGCAGGCAGGTGTTGAAATCGGGCGGCGGCGTCACGCTGCTCGCGCTGGTCGCGCCCGGGCTGGCTGGAGCCGGGCGAGGCCGCGGCGCAGTCGTGGAACAAGGCGGCATTCGACACCAAGAACATGGGCGACACGATGAAGGCGCTGGGCGGCGGCGAGCCGGTTCAGAGCAAGGACATCGTTTTCTTCCAGACGCCCGACATCGCCGAAAACGGCGCCGTCGTGCCGGTCGGCATCACCAGCAACATCCCGAAAACCGAGTCGATCGCCGTGCTGATCGAGAAGAACCCCAACATGCTCGCGGCGGTGTTCGACATTCCGCCAGGCACCGAGCCGACGATTTCCACGCGCGTGAAAATGGGTCAGAGCTCCAACATCTATGCGCTGGTCAAGGCCGACGGTAAGTATTTCGTCGCGGCCAAGGACGTCAAGGTCACGCTCGGCGGATGCGGAGGCTGAAATGGCAGATCCGATGAAAATCCGTGCCAACCTCGTCGGCGACGCGACCGAGGTCAAAGTGCTGATGAGCCATGAGATGGAAACCGGCCAGCGCAAAGATGCGCAAGGTGCCGTGATACCGGCGTGGTTCATCCAGACCGTCACGATAACGCACGGCGGCAAGACCATCCTGGCTGCGCAGTGGGGACCCGCGGTATCCAAGAACCCATTCCTGTCGTTCAAGTTCAAGGGCGGGGCCAAGGGCGACAAGGTCACCATCGCCTGGGTGGACAATCGCGGTGATAAACGCACCGACGAGGCAACCATAGCGTGATGCAAGTCAATCGATGGGCGGCGGCGCTGGCCGTCGCAAGCTGCCTCGCCCTGGCGTCGTCGGCGCTGGCACAGAACTCCGCGGCCGAGGGCATAGCCAAGTACCGTGAGGCGCTGCAGGACGGCAACCCCGCAGAATTATGGGAGGCCCGTGGCGAGGGACTGTGGAAGGAGCCGCGCGGCCCGAGGAAAGTTTCGCTGGAACAGTGCGACCTGGGACTTGGCGCCGGTGTGGTCAAGGGCGCGTATGCACAGCTGCCGAAATATTTCGCTGACGCCGATCGCGTGATGGATCTGGAGACCCGGCTGGTGTGGTGCATGGTCAAGCTGCAGGGCATCAGCGAGTCCGATGCCAAGAAGAATCCCTTCGGCAACGGCAACGACAAGAAGTCGAATATCGAAGCGCTGGCCGCCTACATCACCAGCGAGTCGCGCGGCGTGAAGATGAACGTGGCGCTCGCGCACCCCAAGGAAATGGAAATGTACAAAGTCGGCGAAAAGATTTTCTATTTTCGCGGCGGTCCGCACGATTTCGGATGCGTGACCTGCCATGGCGCCGACAGCCAGCGCATTCGCCTGCAGGATCTGCCGAATCTGACCAAGATCGAGGGAGCGCAGAAGGCGTATACGACCTGGCCCGCGTACCGCGTCTCGCAGGGCGAGTTGCGCACGTTTCAATGGCGCCTGAACGACTGCTTCCGGCAACAGCGGTTTCCGGAGCTCGAATTCGGATCGGATGCGTCGATCGCGCTGACGATGTTCCTCGCGAAAAACGCCAATGGCGCGGCATTCGACGCCCCGGCGATCAAACGTTGAGGAGGGCGCGAATGGCCCCCAGGACGATATTTCCCACGGCGCTGTTCGCGGCGATCCTCCTCGGCTGCGCGACTGCGCCTTCGGACGACCAAGTCTCGGCCGAGGCGAGCGCGATGCTCAAAGCCTCGTTCAAGGCAAAAGGGCAGGCGGGCCTCGATCGGCTCGACCAGGACGATACGCAGAGGCTGTGCAGCCAAATCGCCGGAAGGACGCCGTCGAAGGAGGTGGCTGACCGTATCGAAAAACAGAATCTGGCGACGATCAAGTATCCGGCCGACGGCAAGCTGATCGGCGACTGGAAAAACGGTGAAAAGATCGCGCAGGAGGGCCGCGGCAAGCAGTATTCGGACGATCCTGCCGGACCGGTCGGAGGCAATTGCTACGCCTGCCATCAGCTCGCGCCGCAGGAAGTGGCGTACGGCACGATCGGGCCGAGCCTGTACCGGTTCGGCAAGGTCCGCGGCTTTGGCATCGAAATGCAGCGCTATGCCTACGGCAAGATATTCAACTCGGAGGCATTCGCCGCGTGCTCGACGATGCCGCGCTTCGGCCACAACGGCATACTCTCAGAGCAGCAGATCAAGGACGTCACCGCGCTGCTGATGGATCCCGCCTCGCCGGTCAACCAGTGAATCCGATGCGGCGCCGCGACTCGCCGCCGTCGCTGCGAATCGCCGGCAGCGACTGGTGAAGCGGCGTGAATTCCTGCAGGGGCTAGCCGCCGCCGCCGCCGCCGGATTGCCGATCGGTGCGACCCGCGCGGCGGACGGCGAACACTTGTACGATGCGCTGCAGCCTTTCGGCAACGTCGGCCTGCTGCACATCACCGATTGCCATGCGCAGTTGAACCCGACGCGGTTTCGCGAGCCGAGCGTCAACCTGGGCGTCGGTGCCGCGCGCGGCAAGCCTCCGCACCTGGTCGGCGAAGCGCTGCTCAAGCACTTCGGCATCGCGCCGGGAACCCGCGCCGCGCACGCTTTCACCCATCTCGACTTCGAGCGCGCCGCGCGCGCCTACGGCGCGATGGGAGGCTTCGCGCACCTTGCAACGCTGCTGAAGCGTCTGCGCGCCGATCGCCCGGGTGCGCTGCTGCTCGATGGCGGCGACAGCTGGCAAGGCTCGGCGACCTCGCTGTGGACCAAAGGGCAGGACATGGTCGACGCCGCCAAGCTGCTGGGCGTCGACGTGATGACCGGCCACTGGGAATTCACCTACGGTGCGCAGCGGGTGCAGGAGGTGATCGAACGCGACTTTGCCGGCCGCGTCGACTTCATCGCGCAGAACGTACGCACCGCCGACTTCGGCGATCCGGTGTTCGAGCCCTACGTCATCAAAACGATCAACGGCATCCCGGTCGCGATCGTCGGGCAGGCGTTTCCCTATACGCCGATCGCCAACCCGCGCTACTTCATTCCCGACTGGACGTTCGGCATCCAGGAAGAGAGTTTGCAGAAGGCGGTCGACGCTGCACGCGGCAAGGGCGCGCAGGCGGTCGTCCTGCTGTCGCACAACGGCATGGACGTCGATCTCAAGCTCGCGTCGCGTGTGACGGGCATCGACGTCATCCTCGGCGGCCACACGCACGATGGCGTGCCGCAGCCGTCGATCGTGGCCAATCGCGCCGGCAGAACAGTGGTGACCAACGCCGGATGCAACGGCAAATTCGTCGGCGTGCTCGACCTCGACGTGAAAGGTGGCAAGGTCGGCGACATGCGCTATCGATTGGTTCCGGTATTTGCCGAGCTGCTCCCCGAAAACGCGGAGATGGCAGCGCTGATCGCGAGGGTACGCGCGCCGCACTCCGCAAGGCTTGCTGAGCCGCTCGCCATCACGGATGGGCTCCTTTATCGCCGCGGCAATTTCAACGGAACTTTCGACCAGCTGATACTCGACGGCCTGATGCGGGAAAAAAACGCCGAGATCGCATTCTCGCCCGGATTCCGCTGGGGCACGACGTTGCTGCCCGGGCAGACGATCACGCGCGAACATCTGATGGACCAGACGGCGATTACCTATCCTTACGTCAGCGTCAGCGAACTGAGTGGAGAGATGATAAAGACGATACTCGAGGACGTCGCCGACAATCTGTTCAATGCCGACCCGTATTACCAGCAGGGCGGCGACATGGTCCGCGTCGGAGGCATGCGTTACGCCATCGACCCGGCAGCGTCGATCGGACAGCGTGTCACCCGGATGGAACTCGACGGCAAGGCGATCGACGCAGACAAGAAGTACAAGGTCGCCGGATGGGCGCCTGTCTCCGAGGAAGCGAAGGCCGCGGGTGGCGAAGCGATCTGGGATGTGATGGAGCGCTATCTGCGCGACCGGAAGACAATCACGCCGCGAATGCTGAACCTTCCGATGCTCGTGGGTGTCTCCGGCGATCCTGGACTCGCGCCGACGAATCCATAGTCGCGACGTCGAGCCCAAATCCGCGCACCGGTGGAATCAACGATGCGTCTGTTCGGCGTCGCGATGGCCCGCAACGAAGCCGATGTGATCGAGGCGTTCGCGCTGGACGCCGACGAATTCCTGAAGTGCAGGTCGCGCCCGGAGCTGGAGCGCGCGTTGGCGGAGGTACCCGCGGGCATGCATGCCGTCGCGACCTGGTGGACGTACGTGCCCGACTCGTTCGATGAGACGACGTTCGGGCAGGGTCACCTGCGACGGCGCCGGGACGAGGCCAACGCGCTGTACAAGACCATCGTCGGCCGCGGCTTCCTCGACCGTGACGCCGAGGTCCTGTTTCCGGGAAACCATCTGGCGGGAGACCCCGCCGCGCCCGATTCGCCCCGGCACGCGCGGCTCTCGCGCGATGTCGTCGCGATCGCCCATTGCCCGGTCCACAGCTGCAGACAGCTCGAGAGCAAGGTGATCATAGGATATCTGGCGCACCTGGCAACCGGCGAGACGCGCAGGGACCTTGCTTTTCATTGGCGCAACTTGTACGACGAGTTGCGGGCCGGCATGACGCTCGATCCGGAGCGCGTGCGTGAAATCGCGTGCAACTACGGATTGCGCCGTTCGCTGTGGAAGCGGCCCGAGGACTTCATGCTGATCGTCGATCCGGTGTCGCTCAAATTCGAGCCGCGGTATCCGGTGCCTCCGGCGACCGGCACCTTGCAGCTGTTGATGCGATTCACCGAGAAGCTGACGCGCCGCGAGCGATGAGCGCACCGCAGCTCGGTTCATCGCACCCCGACTCAGGTAATCGTCACCCGAGCGAACTTCCTCTTGCCCGCCTGAACGACGACGGCGCGGCCGGCGGCGACGATGAGCGACTTGTCGGCGACGACTTCGCCGTCGAGCTTCATACCGCGCTGCTCGATCAGGCGCATCGCCTCGGACGTGCTGGCCGTCAGGCCCGCCTGCTTGCAAAGCTGCGGCAAGGCGAGACCCTTGCCGCCGCTGTGCAGCGTGATTTCCGGCATGCTCTCGGGCATCGCGTGGTCGCGAAAGCGCGCCTCGAATTCGGATAGCGCTAGCTCCGCGGCCTGCCTCGAGTGGAAGCGGGCGACGATCTCCTGCGCGAGCTGGACCTTGGCGTCGCGAGGATTGCGCCCATCGGCGCATTCGCGTTTTAGACTCGCAATTTCGTCCAGCGGCCGGAATGACAAAAGCTCGTAGTAACGCCACATCAGCTGGTCGGATATCGACATCAGCTTGCCGAACATCTCCGAGGGCGGCTCGGTGATGCCGACGTAATTGTCGAGCGACTTCGACATCTTGTTGACGCCGTCCAGCCCTTCGAGCAGCGGCAGCGTCAGGATGCATTGCGGCTCCTGGCCATAGTGGCGCTGCAATTCCCGCCCGACGAGGAGGTTGAACTTCTGATCGGTGCCGCCGAGCTCGACGTCGGCGTTAAGCGCGACCGAGTCGTAGCCTTGCGCGAGCGGATACAGAAACTCGTGCACGGCGATCGGCTGCCCGCTGGCATAGCGCTTGGCGAAGTCGTCGCGCTCCAGCATCCGCGCGACCGTGTATTTGGCCGCAAGCCGGATCATGCCGTCGGCACCGAGCGCCGAGAGCCATTTGGCATTGAACGCGACTTCGGTGCGGTCCCGGTCGAGGATCAGGAAGGCCTGATCGGTATAGGTCTTCGCGTTGGCCTCCAGCTCTTCGCGCGACAAAGGCGGGCGCGTGACGTTGCGTCCCGTCGGATCCCCGATCATGCCGGTGAAGTCGCCGATAAGAAAAATGATGTGGTGGCCGAGATCCTGCAGTTGCCTGAGCTTGTTGAACTGAACAGTATGTCCAAGATGTAAATCGGGACGGGTCGGATCGAAGCCTTCCTTGATGCGCAGAGGCATGCCGCGCTTGAGCTTCGCGGCGAGCTCGGCCTCGACGATCAGCTCATCGGCGCCGCGTTTGAAGATGGCCAGCTGCTGGGGGATGTCGATCGGCATGGAGGGGGGCGTCTGCTACAATCCGCCGGTTCGCGCGATGGCAGGAGGGCGATTCGGGCGTGAGCAAGCTCGGGATTCTAGCGCAAAGGGCGGGTGCAGGCCGCGTTGCGGCGGTATTCGCCATGATGGTCATCGGGGTCGTCGCCGCGTTCGGGTTCGCCCCCGGGACGGCGGAGCCAGACGTGACCACACGGCTGGTTGTCCGCGATCTCGCGCTTCCCGCGCTGACGCCGGCGCCGATCGGCGCCGGTTATTGGCGCGAAGCGCGAATCGAGCGCGGCGACACGCTGGGCAGCGTGCTTGCCCGCCTGTCGGTCACCGATGCCGCCGCGCAACAATTCCTGCGCACCGACCAAGGCGCGCGCCCGCTCTATCAACTGATGCCGGGCAAGTCGGTGCGGGTCGAGACCGACGACGACGGGCGGCTGTTGGCGCTGCGCTATCTGGCGCAAGGCGGCGTGCTGCTCCGCGTCGAGCGCCGCAACGACGGCTTCGTAGCCGCAAGCTCGCCGCCGGGCTACGGCGTGCGAACCGAACTTCGCTCCGGGGAAATCCGTTCGTCGCTATTCGGCGCCGCCGATGCGGTCGGTCTGCCCGATGCGGTGACGATGCAACTCGCCGAAGTTTTTTCGGGCGATATCGATTTCTATCACGACCTGCGCCGGGGCGATCGCTTTGCCGTCGTCTACGAAATGCGCGACATCGACGGTGCCCCGGCCGGCGCGGGAAAGCTGGTCGCCGCGGAGTTCGTCAACAAGGGGATCACTTTCCGCGCATTTCTGTGGCGCGGGGCCGACGGCAGCGAAGCGTACTATACCCAGGACGGCAAGAATCTCCGCAAGGCGTTTCTGCGCTCGCCGGTCGCGTTCACGCGCATCACTTCGGGCTTTTCGCTGGCGCGATTTCACCCGTTTCTGCTGACCTGGCGTGCGCACAAGGGCGTCGATTTTGCGGCGCCGACGGGTACGCCAGTCCACGCTGCCGGCGACGGCAAAGTCGTATTCGAGGGACGGCAGAACGGCTACGGGAACGTCGTCATCCTGCAGCACGCGGGCTCGAACTCGACCGTGTACGCGCATCTGTCGAGGTTCGCCGCGGCGATGAAGGTCGGCACGCGCGTCGCCCAGGGTACGGTGATCGGTTACGTCGGGCAGACCGGGTGGGCGACCGGGCCGCATCTGCACTACGAGTTCCGGGTCAACAACGTGCAGCGCAACCCGATGACGATCGCGCTGCCGGACGCGCCTTCGCTCGCTGCCGCGGACAGGCCGGCGTATCTCGCCGGCATTGCGCCGCTTGCCGAAGCGCTCGCGTTCGGCCATGTCGTCACCATCGCCGCCGGCGAGTAACGGCAGCGGTTGGCCAGCGAGCTCTACATCGGTCTGATGTCGGGCACCAGCGTCGACGGCGTCGATGCGGTGCTGGCCGACTTCGGCACCGTTCCCTGGCGAACCCGAGCGCGCCGCCACGTCGCGTTCGACGCCGCCCTTCGCGCGGAGCTCGACTCGCTGCAGAGTAGCGGCCCCGATGAATTGCACCGCGCCTCGCTCGCCGCCAATGCGTTGATGGATTGCTGCGCGGCTGCGGTGTCGGGCGTCCTGGCCGACGCGGGTCTGCAGTCGTCGGACATAGATGCGATCGGCCTCCACGGACAGACGGTGCGGCACCGGCCCGAGCTCCAGTTCACCACGCAGCTCGCCAATCCGGCACGGCTCGCCGAAGCCTGCCGCATCGCCGTCGTCGCCGATTTTCGAAGCCGCGACGTCGCCGCCGGCGGGCAGGGTGCGCCGCTGGCGCCGGCGCTGCACGCCGCGCTGTTCCGCGATGTCGCGCGGCACCGCGTCGTTCTCAATATCGGCGGCATTGCGAACATCACCGACCTGCCGCCGGATCGAGCCGTGCGCGGCTTCGACACCGGACCGGGAAACACGCTGCTCGACGCCTGGTGCAGGCGGCACCGGGGCGTTTCGTTCGACCGCGACGGCGCATGGGCGGCGACCGGGCAGCCGATCGCGGCATTGCTCGAGGCGCTCTCCGCCGACCCGTATTTCGCGATGCCGCCGCCGAAGAGCACCGGGCGCGATCACTTCAATCTGCGCTGGCTGGAGACGCGGCTGCGAGCGAAATATGCGCCGGCCGATGTGCAGCGCACATTGCTCGCGCTGACCGCAGCGACGATCGCCGCGGCGATAGCGACGCACTGCGCCGGCGCGTCCGAGGTGCTGGTATGCGGTGGCGGTGCGCACAACGGCGCGCTGTTGCGGGAGCTCGCCTCCGAGCTCGGCGAGCGCACTGTCGCGACGACCGCGGCGTATGGCGTGCCGGTCAGCGACGTCGAGGCGCTGGCGTTCGCCTGGCTCGCTCGCGAAGCGCTTGCCGGACGGACCGGCAATCTGCCGGCGGTTACCGGGGCGCGGGGGCCGCGCGTGCTGGGAGCCGTCTATCCGGCCTGATTGGCCGACGCCGGAATGAAAAACGGGCGCCGCTGCGAGGCAACGGCGCCCGTCGATGTCCGGAAGGGACCTACGCTTTAAGTCGTCGAGAACGACGAGCCGCAACCGCACGTCGTCGTGGCGTTCGGGTTCTTGATCACGAACTGCGCGCCCTCGAGTCCTTCCTGGTAATCGATCTCGGCTCCGACCAGATACTGGTAGCTCATCGGGTCGATCAGCAGCATCACGCCGTTCTTTTCCATCGACGTATCGTCTTCGTTGACGGTCTCGTCGAAAGTGAACCCATACTGGAAGCCCGAGCAGCCGCCGCCGGTGACGAACACCCGCAGCTTGAGCTCGGGGTTGCCCTCCTCGTCGATCAGCGTCTTGACCTTCGCCGCCGCAGCGTCGGTAAACACGAACGGGGCGGGCATTTCGGTCATTGCATTCATCATCTGCTCCAGTTCATCGTATCGCGGTAACACTGCCTCATTATCGGCCGCGTCGCGGTTGCGGTCAATTCGCCGCCGACGGGTTATTCGCCGGTCGCGCGCTTTAGTTCCAGCACGTCCGCGGTCTCTTGCCCGGCGTGCATCAGCTTGCCCTGGACGATGGCGCCGACGTGCATTTCGAGCGTGCGGTACACCACGTCTCCATGGACCTGCGCCTTGGCCTGCAGTTCCAGGTGATCGCTGGCCGAGACCGGGCCGGCGACCGAGCCATTGATGACCACGTGCGAGACGCGGACTTCTCCTTCGATCTTCGCATGCTCGCTGATCACCAGCGTGCCGGGTTGATTGTCGACGGTCGACACCTTTCCACGCACGGTGCCGTCGATGCGAAGCCCGCCGGAAAAGACGACATCGCCATCGACCGTCGTCCCGACACCGATCAGGCTGTCCAACCGTTTTTGCGTGGGTCGCGTCTTCTTCTGTTCGAACATGGGGGTCTCCTAGGAAAGGTTCAAGCTGCGCGTCGCCTTCGGGCTCGCTTGGCCTTGCTCGAGGACCTGCGCCTGCAGGCTCTTGAGCTGACTGCCGGGCGGGACGCTGATCGTTCCTTCAACTCTCTGATAATACTTGAATTTCAGCAGCAGTGCCGAAGCGCCTTCGGGCTGGCCTTCGGGCAGTTCTATGGTCACCGGCCCGTTCTTGTCCACCAGGTTCGCCTGCATGGTCAGACGGCCGGAAAACTCGTCGGTCGGCTTGCCGCCGCGCACGATTAGCAGGCTGTAGCGATACGCATCATCGCTCGCGCGCTCGGCCGAAAGACGCTGTATGGAAATCGCGCCCTGCTTGCCGCTGTCGCTGAACAACTGCTGCAGGAAGGCCAGCTCCTCCTTGATCTGCGTGTTCTCGTTCTGCAGGTCCAGCGTTTGCCGGGACAGCGTGGTTTGCGCGCCTCGGGCGACGCCCAGATCGCTTTCGAGCTCGGTGCTGCGCCCGCGCAGCTGAGCATTGTCTCGCTTCAGCTCTTCGACCTCGGCCTCGAGCTTGGCGCGCGCCTCCGCGACCTCGCTGCGGTTGAATCCGCCGAGAAAGCGACCGAAGTCGAAGCCCCACCACCACATCCCGCCGATCAGCGCAACGAGTATCAGGACCAGCGGGATCTTCAGGCGCCAGCTGTGCTCGATACGCACGGCCATCTTGGCCGCGCTGATGCCGAAGGTCTGGCGGAGCTTGCGCCCGACGGCGCGCATCGTCACCATCGCCGCCTTTAGGGCGTCACCGGAGGCGCGGTCAGCCCGCTGGTCTCGGCCAGACCGAACATCAGGTTCATGTTCTGGATCGCCTGGCCGGCGGCGCCCTTGACCAGGTTGTCGATGACCGCGACGACGACAGCGATGTCGCCGCCCTGCGGCCGATGCACCGCGATCCGGCAGAGGTTGGACGCGCGCACCCATCGCGTTTCCGGATGGCTGCCGGCCGGCATGACGTCGACAAACGGCTCACCGGCGTAGCGCTTTTCGAACAGCGCCTGCAGATCGACGCTCCGGTCGGTAAGACGAGCATAGAGGGTTGCCAGGATTCCGCGGACCATCGGCACCAGATGTGGCGTGAACACAACCGTCACCGGAGACTTGCTGCGGGCATTGAGACCATGCACGACTTCGGGATGGTGGCGGTGCCCCCCCAGGTTATAGGCCTTGAAGTTGTCGGAAGACTCGCTGTACAGCAGACCCAGCTCCGCCTTGCGGCCGGCGCCGGAGACACCGGATTTGGCGTCGGCGATCAGATGCTCGACGGCGACGACGCCCGCTTCGACCAGCGGCAGGAACCCCAGCTGAATCGCCGTTGGATAGCATCCCGGATTGCCGACGATGCGTGCCTTGCGGATCGCGTCCCGGTGCATTTCCGGAAGGCCGTAGACCGCTTCGGCAAGAAGGTCGGGGCAGGCGTGCGGCATCTTGTACCAGCGCTCGAATTCAGCCGGGTTCTTCAGCCGGAAATCGGCGGCCAGGTCGATGATCTTGACCCCGGCTCCGACGAGCTCGCGCGCCTGGGACATCGCCACACCGTGCGGCGTCGCAAAAAAAACCACGTCGCACCGGGCGAGCCCCGCGCTGGCAGGATCGCTGAAGCGCAGCTCGGACAGTTGCCCCAGGCCGCGCAGGCTCGGATACATCGTGCCAATCGGCACGCCGGCCTCGGAGCGCGAGGTGATGGCCTGGACGCGTGCCTCGGGGTGCACGGCCAGGAGCCGCAACAACTCGACGCCCGTGTAGCCTGTCCCGCCGACGATGCCTACATTGATCATGCCTGCCTCACCGAACCGCCGATGATTCTATCACCTCGGCCTCATTGTATGACATTGGAATAATCTCGACTTCCGGCCCAAATGCAAAGGCCGCCTTGCGGCGGCCTTGGGCAATCGTCGGGCAGCGGTGGCCGCTTCAGCGCTTGGAAAACTGCTTGCGACGTCGCGCCTTGTGCAGGCCGACTTTCTTGCGCTCGACTTCGCGTGCATCGCGGGTGACCAGCCCGGCCTTGGACAGCGGAGGCTTCAACTGGGCGTCGTAGTCGATCAGCGCTCGCGTGATGCCGTGGCGCACCGCGCCGGCTTGGCCCGATTCGCCGCCGCCGATGACGTTGACCATGATGTCGAACGTCGCCTCGTGATTGACCAGCTTCAGCGGCTGGCGCACGACCATGCGGCCGGTTTCGCGCGTGAAGAATTCATCGACCGGCTTGTCGTTGACGATGAACTTGCCCGACCCCTGTTTGATGAATACCCGGGCCACGGCGCTCTTGCGCCGGCCCGTGCCGTAGTAATAGGTGCCGATCATGTGAGCGAGCCTTTAGAGGTCCAGCGTCTTCGGTTGTTGGGCCACATGGGGATGCGCGGCGCCGGCGTAGCATTTGAGCTTCTTGAGCATCGCGTATCCCAGCGGGCCTTTCGGCAGCATGCCCTTGACCGCCTTTTCCAGCACCCGTCCGGGGAAACGCTGCTGCATCTTGCTGAACGACGTGGTGCGGATGCCGCCCGGATAGCCGCTGTGGCGGTGGTAAAGCTTGTCCTCGGCCTTCTTGCCGGTGACCTTGATCTTTTCGACGTTGGTGACGACGATGAAGTCGCCGGTGTCGACATGGGGCGTGTAGATCGGCTTGTGCTTGCCGCGCAGCCGGTGCGCGATCGCGCTGGCGAGCCGGCCGAGCACCTTGTCGCTGGCATCGACGACGTACCAATCCCGCTTGACGTCCTCGGGCTTGGCGGAATAGGTTTTCATGGCGAAATTCGCGTCCGGTTCGACTTTACAAAGTCTTAAATGATAATACGCGGCTGAAACAGTGTCAAACCAACGCGCCTCTCGTTGCCCGCAGCGACCTGTTGCGCGGTTCGTACGACCCGGCGGAAAGGCGATAAAAAAAGCGCGGCCGAGTGGGCCGCGCTGAGTATTCCACCATAGGAGGAGAATGGAGGAACGATCCGCGGCGGGAAGGAGGAGGATCCCGGACCGCAGACATTTGCAGTATGTCATATTGCGCCGCACAATGCAAGCGGCATAATTGTCCCCAGGGCGGCGTTGTCCACGACGCGCCAGCGGAGCGAGCACCCGCCCCATAAACGGAAGAGGTTGATTGAAAGCCACGGTCAAATGGATCGACGAGGTAAGCTTTGTCGCCGAAACGGGCAGCGGGCACGCCGTTGTCGTGGACGGATCGCCGGACGCCGGCGGGCGCAACCTGGGACCGCGGCCGATGGAACTGGTGCTGGCCGGCACCGCGGCATGCACAGCGTTCGACGTGGTCTGGATCCTGAAGAAAGCGCGCCAGCCGATCAGCGCATGCATCGTCGACGCCGAGGCCGAGCGCGCGCCGACCGAACCCAAGGTGTTCACCCGCCTGCATTTCATCTACCGCATTCGCGGCGAAGACTTGAACCCCGCGCAGGTCGAGCGCGCGGTCAAGCTATCGAAGGAAAAGTACTGTTCGGCGACTCTGATGCTGGCCAAGACCGTCGCGATCAGCTACGAGATCACGATCAACGGCGAGCCCTTGCCAAGCACGGCCGGCTGAGCAGCCGACTCGCGACTCGCGCTGATGGCGCCCCCTGCGTTATGGCCGGTCGCGCAACAGGCGGATCAGGCTCGATGTGTCCCAGCGCCCGCCGCCTTGCGCCTGAATGCGCGCATAGAACTGGTCGACCAGCGCGGTCACGGGGAGCGCGGCGCCGTTGGCCCGAGCTTCGGCCGCGCAGATCCCGAGATCCTTGCGCATCCAGTCGACCGCAAAGCCGAAGTCGAACTTGTCCGCGGCCATCGTCTTGCCGCGGTTGTCCATCTGCCAGGATTGCGCCGCGCCTTTGCCGATGACGTCGAGCACGCGCTCGACGTCGAGTCCCGCTTTGCGGGCGAAGTTGATGCCTTCGGACAGCGCTTGCACCAGTCCCGCGATGCAGATCTGGTTGACCATCTTGGTCAGCTGACCCGAGCCCGGACCCCCCATCAGAGTCACCGCGCGTGCGTAATGCGCGAGTACGCCTTCCGCGCGCGCATAGATGTCGGCATCGCCGCCGACCATGATCGTCAGCTTGCCGTTCTCGGCCCCGGCCTGGCCCCCGGACACCGGCGCGTCGAGAAAGCCGATGCCGCGCGCCTTCGCCGCCGCATACACCTCGCGCGCGACGCTGGCGGATGCGGTCGTATGGTCGACCAGCACGCTGCCGCCGCGCATTGCCGCGACCGCCCCGTCGCGGCCCAGCGCGACGGCACGGACGTCGTCATCGTTGCCTACGCACATGATCACCAACGCAGCATCGGCCGCGGCGGCGGCGGGTGTCGCTGCCGCGGTGCCGCCGTGCTTTTCCACCCACTGCGCTGCCTTGGCCGGCGTGCGGTTATAGACGACCACCGAATGTCCGGCGCGGGCCAGGTGTCCTGCCATCGGAAAGCCCATCACGCCCAGACCGAGAAACGCCACTTTGCCGCCGCTGTCCATCGCTGCTCCTTGCTCGTTGTGACGGGGCCGGTGCGGCCCGATTTGCTTTGCCGCTAGCGGAGGGCGCCCGATTCGAGCGACAGCCTCGCGGCGCGAATCGCTGCGCGAACCTGCGCGGGCGCCGTGCCGCCGGGATGATCGCGGCTTGCGATCGAACCCTCGAGCGTGAGCACCGCATAGACATCGCCCTCGATCAGCGGCGAGTAGCGCTGCAGAGAGGCGAGCGACAGCGTGGCCAGATCGCATTGCTCGGATTCGGCATGGCGCACCGCTTGCGCGACTGCCTCGTGCGCATCGCGGAACGGTAATCCCTTCTTGACCAGATAATCGGCGAGGTCGGTCGCCGTCGCATAGCCTTCGTTCGCCGCCGCGCGCATGCGCTCAGCGTCGACCTCGATACCGTCGGATACCAGCGCCGTGACGATGGCGAGCGTCGGCAGCAGCGTGTCGACGACGTCGAATACCGGAACCTTGTCCTCCTGATTGTCCTTGTTGTACGCGAGCGGCTGCGCCTTCATCAACGTCAGCAGCGCGACCAGGTCGCCGTAGACGCGTCCGGTCTTGCCGCGCACCAGCTCGGGCACGTCGGGATTCTTCTTCTGCGGCATGATCGAGCTGCCGGTGCAGAAGCGGTCGGCCAGACGCACGAATCCGAAGCGCGGGCTGGACCACAGCACGAGTTCCTCGGCGAAGCGCGACAGGTGCATCATCAGCAGCGCGCCGTCGGAGGCGAATTCGATCGCAAAATCGCGATCCGACACTGCATCGAGCGAGTTGCCGCACAGCCCTTCGAAGCCCAGCTCGCGCGCCACCTGGTCGCGGTCGATCGGAAAGCTGGTGCCGGCCAGCGCCGCGCTGCCCAGTGGAAGCCGGTTGACGCGCCGGCGGCAGTCGATCAGGCGTTCGGAGTCGCGCGCGAGCATCGCCTCGTACGCGAGCAGGTGATGGCCGAAGGTGACCGGTTGCGCGACCTGCAGATGCGTGAAGCCCGGCATGATGGTCGCCGCGTGCGGCTCGGCGAGATCGAGCAGGGCGCCGCGCAGCGCGACGACCGCCGCGCCGATGTCGTCGATCGCCGCGCGCACGTAAAGTCGCAGGTCGGTGGCGACCTGGTCGTTGCGAGAGCGCCCCGTGTGCAGCTTCTTGCCCGCGTCGCCGATCAGCGCAGTCAAGCGTTTTTCGATGTTGAGGTGTACATCCTCGTAGTCGGAGGACCATGCGAAATCCCCGCGCCGAATCTCGTCGGCAATCGTGGTCAGACCGCGCTCGATCGCGGAAAGGTCGGCCGGGGAAAGGACGCCGACGGCTGTAAGCATGCGCGCATGCGCGAGCGAGCCCGCGACGTCGGCGTCGGCGAGCCTCGAGTCGAAGTCGACCGACGCGGTGTAGCGCTTGACGAGCTCGGCGACAGGCTCGCTGAATCGGCCGGACCAGCCGGCGGCCGCCGCAATGGCCGGATCGGATTTGCGCGTGGACATGGCTTGCCTCACCCGGACGTCTTCCGCACAATAGCCGGGCGCCGACATTCTGCACCTCGGTCCCGCGACCGGTGCCGGTCGATTTCCGCTCGCGCCGGGCCGGAAGCAACGAACAATGCGACCTAGTATAAATCAAAACACGGTCCGACTCTCGCTGCCGGAACTGCGCAACCTCGGCACGATCCTGCGGATTCTCCTCGCGGTCAATGCGCTGGTGCTCGTCGCCGCGCTGGTGCGCGAGACGCAGGGGAGGGCGATAATTGCGGCGTGGCTGGAGATGATGTCAGTCGTCGAGCCGCAGCTGCTGCTGCAACTGCTCGTCCTTTACGTCGTCGCACCGCAGCTCGAGCGCATGCCGTATCGCGGCGGCGCGATCGTCGTGATGCTGCTGACGCTCGCAGTCGCGCTCGCTTTCAACACCGCAGTCGCCGCGCTGGTGGAGGACTTGACTGTCGGTGCAATGCTGCGCGACATCGTCTTCTCGCTGCTCCTTGCCGGGGCGCTGCTCGCCTATTTCCATCTGCGCGCCAAGGCGCTGTCGCCGGCGATCACCGAGGCGCGGCTGCAGGCGCTGCAGGCGCGAATCCGGCCGCACTTCCTGTTCAACAGCATCAACGCCGTGCTTTCGCAGATGCGCACCGATCCGCGCCGCGCGGAAACCGCGCTCGAAGACCTGGCGGATCTTTTCCGTGTGCTGATGCGCGACAACCGCCAGCTGGCGCCCCTGGCGAACGAGGTCGAGCTTTGCCGCCATTATCTCGACCTCGAAAAGCTGCGCCTGGGCGACCGCTTGAGCGTCGACTGGCACATCGACAACATGCCGAAGGACGCTCTGGTGCCCCCGCTGGTGCTGCAGCCGCTGCTCGAGAACGCCGTCTACCACGGCATCGAGCCGTCTAGCGCGCCGGGGGTGATCGCGATTAATATCTTCTTAAGCCGCGGCGAGGTGCATGCGATCCTGCGCAATCCCTACCGGGCGGGTCCCAGCCGCGGCGGCGGCAACAAGATGGCGCTGGTCAATATCCGCGAACGCCTGGCGCTGCATTTCGATGCCGAGGCAAGTCTCGAGAACCGGCTGACCAGGGACAGCTACGAGGTGCATATACGCATGCCGTACCGAACGCAGCCGCAACTGGAAAGATCGGAAAAAGCGCGTGGCTGATGCCCCACTCAAAGTGCTGATCGTCGACGACGAGGCACCGGCACGCCGGCGGTTGCGCGAGTTGCTCGACGATTGCACAGCCGCGTTGCCGCTGATCGTCGTCGGCGAGGCCGCCAGCGGACGCGAAGCACTGACCCTGCTCGGCAGCACGCCGACCGACCTGGTGCTCTCCGACATCCACATGCCCGACATGGACGGCATCGAGCTGGCGCGGCACCTGCTCAAGCTGACCGTGCCACCGATCCTGATTTTCACGACCGCATATCACGAGCACGCGATCGCAGCGTTCGAGGTTCATGCCGTCGACTATCTGGTCAAGCCGGTTCGCGTGCAGCGGCTGCTCGCCGCGCTGCAGCAGGTACCCCGGCTGCGGCCGCTATCCGAGGGCAAACTCGACCGCCTGCCGGCCGCCGCGCGCCGCTTCCTGTCGGTGACCGAGCGATCGCGCGTCGTGCTGGTGGCGATCGAGGAAGTCATCTATCTGAAAGCCGAGCTCAAATACATCACGATCCGGACCGTGGATCGCGAGTTCCTGCTCGAGGAGTCGCTGACCCGCCTCGAGGAAGAGTTCGGGCCGCGCTTCGTCCGCGTCCATCGCAATTGCCTGGTCGCGCGCGAGGCGATCCGCGGATTCGAGCGGCGTGTCAGCGCCGACGGCGACGCGCACTGGGAAGTACTATTGCGCGGCGTGACGGAGGCGCTGCCAGTGTCGCGTCGGCAGCAGTTCATCGTGCGCGAAATCGGCCGCGAGTCGTCGGCGTGAGCCGGCGGCACCGCGGCGACGCTCCCGCGCGAGGATGCGGCGCGAGCGTCCCCGCCTGGTTTAGACTGCCGGGCCCGTAACCACTTCCGAAGACGCTCCCATGGCCCCGCGCACGCTGATCTGCGGGTCGCTCGCCCGCGACACGATCATGGTCTTCCCCGACCATTTTTCACGGCATATCCTGCCCGACCAGACGCGCGTGCTGTCGGTGTCGTTCCAAATCGGCGAAATGCGCCAGGAATGGGGAGGGTGCGCGGGCAACATCGCTTACAACCTGAAGGCGATCGGCGGCGAGCCGGTGGTCATGGCGACTGTCGGTGACGACGGCGACGCGTATGAAGAGCGCCTTGCCTCGCTCGGCATCGCCAGCGACGGCTTGCGCACCGTGGCCGGCACCTTCACCGCCCAGGCCTTCATCATCACCGATCTCGACGACAACCAGATCACGGCCTTTCATCCTGGCGCGATGAACAGCTCGGAGCTCAATGACGTCGGCGATGTCGAAGGAATCGCGCTGGGCATCGTCGCTCCCGACGGCAAGGAAGGGATGCAATCGCATGTCCGCGGGTTTGCCGCCGCCAGGATTCCTTTCATCTTCGACCCCGGCCAGGGCCTGCCGCTATTCACCGGTGACGAGCTGGTGTCGATGATCGACGCCGCCGATTACGTCGCGGTCAACGACTATGAAGCGAGTTTGCTCTGCGAACGCACGGGGCTCGCGCTGGCGGATATCGCAGCGCGCGTGCAAGCGCTGATCGTGACTCTCGGCGCCGAAGGCTCGCGTATCTACAGCGACGGCGAGACGATCGACGTGCCGGCGGTCCGCCCGACGGCGCTGCTCGATCCGACCGGCTGCGGCGACGCTTACCGCGCCGGACTGCTTTACGGCATCGCGCACGGCTGGGAGTGGCTGCGCACCGGGCGGCTCGCAGCGCTCCTCGGCGCGGTCAAGATCGCCTCGCGCGGAGGCCAGAACCATTCACTCGACCGCGAGCAGCTCTCGGCGCTTTACGACGAAAATTTCGGCGGTTCGCTCTGGTAAGGGCCCGCGCCGCGATGGCCGCGGGGGCACCGGCGTCGCTGCCGCGCCGCTGCTACCGCCTCCTGCGCCTCTTCGTGCACCTGCTTCAAGGCGTCGCGACGACGGCGCTGGTCTTTCCGATGGTCGCAGCGCCGCGCCGCCAGGCGCTGGTGCGCCGCTGGAGCGTCTCGCTGCTGGCAATTCTCTGCGCCGAGCTTCGGATCAATGGTTGGCCTGCGGGCGGCCTCGCGGGCAATGTGCTGATCGTCGCCAACCACATTTCCTGGCTCGACATAGTCGTGCTGAACGCCGTCCAGCCGTCACGCTTCGTCGCCAAGGCGGATCTCGCCCGCTGGCCGCTGGTCGGCCGCCTGATCGCCGATTGCGGCACGCTGTTCATCGAGCGTGGCCGCGGCCGCGACGCGCATCGGATCAATCACCACGCCCGCGCGGCACTTGCATCGGGTGACGTGATTGCGATTTTTCCCGAAGGCAAGACCAGCGACGGCAGCGAGCTGCTGCCCTTTCACGGCTCATTGCTGCAGCCGGTGATCGATGCGCATGGGCATGTGCAGCCGATAGCGATTCGTTACCGCGGCAGCGACGGCGCGCACAATGACTCGGCCGCTTATGTCGGAGACATGAGGTTCCTGACGTCGCTCTGGCGCGTGCTGGGCGAGCGGGAGATGGTCGTGCTGCTCGATCTTGCGCCGCCGCTTGTCGCGCATGGGAGGCACCGGCGCCATCTGGCGCGCGAGGCCGAGGACGTTATTCGGCAGGTCTTGGCATCGCCGGCGAGCGGCCCGGCACCTGGAAGAGTCGACGGTCGTCGAGCCTCAGTGCGGTAAGGCAGCCGCCCCACAGGCAGCCCGAATCGAGCATCAGCACGTTGGGCGCCAGCATCAGGTCGAGGGTAGACCAATGGCCGCAAAGGACGGTGGCGCCGGCGGATTTTCGCTCCGGATGCATGAACCACGGCGCGAATCCTGCAGGCGTGTGGTCGGGCCCCCGCTTTTCACCAAGCTCCATCGTGTCGTCCGCGGAGCAAAAACGCAGGCGCGTGCACGCGTTCACGATGACTCGCAGGCGGTCGTAGGCGCGCAGCGTTTCGTCCCAGCGCGCCGGCTGGTCGCCGTATAGATGACGAAGAAAATCATCGTGCCGGTCGGAACCGAGCATCGTCTCGACTTCGCGCGAAAGCATCACCGCCGTCGCCGGCGTCCACGAAGGCAGCAGGCCGGCATGCACCAGCAGCCAATCGTCCTCGAGCACGACCAGCGGCCGCGCACGCAGCCACGCGAGCAGCTCGTCCCGGTCCGGCGCATCGAGGATCCCGCCCAGCGTGTCGTCGGCATGCGCGCGGCGGTGACCGGCGGCGACCGTGAGCAAATGAAAGTCGTGGTTGCCCAGCACGGTGACGGCGCTGTCGCCGAGCTCGCGCACCGTACGCAATACCGAGAGCGATTCCGGTCCGCGATTGACCAGATCGCCCACCAGCCACAGCCGATCCTGCCCCGGCTCGAAGGCGATCAGGTCGAGCAGCCGCCGGAATTCGGCGTAGCAACCCTGGATGTCGCCGATCGCGTAGACGCTCATTGTCGATTAAAGCAGATCGCGCCGAGGCGGTCCGGTGACACGGGAATGTTCCGATTCGATGTCCGGTCGCACTGTCAAGGCGATCGCCGATGCTAGAATCCGCCGCATTCTAACATCCGCGTCGCGATGAAATTTCCGCTGAACGAGCCGCAGCGCGCTGCGGTGCGCTACATCGACGGGCCGCTGCTGGTCCTGGCCGGCGCGGGTAGCGGCAAGACGCGGGTGATCACCGCCAAGATCGCGCACCTGATCGAGCAGGGCGTCGATCCAGGAGGCATCGCGGCGATCACCTTCACCAACAAGGCTGCGCGCGAAATGCGCGAGCGCATCGGCGCGCCGCAGCGCCGACGGAGTGGCGCCGTCGCCGCGCCGACGATCTGCACGTTTCACGCGCTGGGCCTCAAGATCCTGCGCCGCGAGGCCGCGGCGATGAATCTGACGCCGCGCTTCTCGATTCTCGATCCCGCCGACCTCGAACCGGTTGTTGCCGAGCTCCTGGCGACGGTCGAACGCGCACGCGTCCGCGCCGCGCAGTGGCAGATCAGCACATGGAAGAACGCGCTGATCGCGCCGGACCAGGCGCTGGCGCGTGCGGCCACCGAGGCGGAGACGGCCGCGGCGCGAATCTATGGCCGGTACGGCGCGGCGCTCTCCGCCTATCAGGCGGTCGATTTCGACGACCTGATCGCCCTGCCGGTGGCCGCGCTCGAACGTGACGCCGGCGCCGCCGCGCATTGGCAGCGGCGCCTCGACTATTTGCTGATCGACGAATACCAGGACACCAACCCGGCGCAGTACCAGTTGCTGCGGCTCTTGACCGGACCGCGCGCGGCCTTCACCGCGGTCGGAGACGACGACCAGGCAATCTATGGATGGCGCGGCGCAACGATCGCCAATCTCGAGCAGCTGCCGCGCGACTATCCGTCGCTGAAAGTCATCAAGCTCGAGCAGAACTATCGCTCGTCGATCAGGATATTGCGCTCGGCCAACGCGTTGATCGGCCATAATGCCAAGCTCTTCGACAAGGCGCTGTGGAGCGAGCTGGGTCTGGGCGAGACGATCCAGGTCACGCCGGCCGCCGACGACCAGGCCGAGGCCGAGAGCGTGGCGCGAACGATCGCTGCGCTCAAATTCGAGCATCGCGCACGCTTCGATGATTTCGCGGTGCTCTATCGCGGCAATCATCAGGCGCGCGCCTTCGAGCAGGCGCTGCGCGCACAGAATATTCCGTACATGGTCAGCGGCGGCCAGTCGTGGTTCGACCGCACCGAGATTCGCGACCTCGTTGCCTACCTCCGGCTGATCGCCAACGACGAGGACGATCCTGCCTTCGTGCGGGCGGTGACGACGCCCAGGCGGGGCATCGGTGCGCAGACACTCGAGCACCTCGGTCGCGCGGGCAATCTGTTTGCCGCCGCGTGCGATGACGCGCTCACGTCGACGCTGCCGGCGCGGCAGCGGGACGCGCTGGTCGCGTTCTGCAGATTGATCAATGGCCTTCGCTACCGCGCCGAGCGCGAGCCTGCGGGCCGGCTGGTCGACGAATTGATCAAGGCCATAGGATACGAGGACTATCTTTTCTCGAATTGCGACAAGCGCGAGGCGCAGACCCGCTGGGAAACCATTACCGATTTCGTACACTGGCTTTCCGGCAAGGGCGAAGCCGACCAGCGCAACCTGCTCGAGCTCACGCAGTCTATCGCTCTGCTCACGCTGCTCGACGGCGAGGCGGGTACGGAGCCGGACGCGGTCCGGCTGTCGACGCTGCATGCAGCCAAGGGCCTCGAGTTCGCACATGTCTTCCTGGTCGGGTTGGAGGAGGGCGTGCTGCCGCATCGCGAGGCGATCGCCGCGGGCAATGTCGACGAGGAGCGCAGACTGATGTACGTCGGATTGACGCGCGCACAGCGGAGCTTGCGTCTGTCGTGGTGCCATCGCCGCAAGCGCGCCGGAGAATGGCAGAGTGCGACGCCTTCGCGCTTCATCGGCGAGCTCGCGCAGGAGGATTTGCGGCATGCCGAAGCGGCGCGCGGCCCAGGGGAGGCTGCGCGCGAAAAGGAAGCCGGCAACGCGCGCCTGCGGCAGTTGCGCGCGATGCTCTCGCGCTGATAGCCGCCTTTACTTCAGTGTCAGGATCCAGCTCACCAGCGCCTTGATGTCGGCGTCGGGAACGGCGGAGTTCGGCGGCATCGGCACCGGCCCCCAGACGCCCGAGCCGCCGGCCTTGACCTTCTGCTCGAGCTTGGCTGCCGCGGTCTTGTCGCCGCGGTATTTCGCCGCGACTTGGCTGTACGCAGGCCCGACAATCGCTTTGTCGACCGCATGGCACGCAGCGCAGCCGTCCTTTTGCATCATCGCCTGGCCGGATTGCAGATCGAGGGGAGCGCCGGGCTTTGCCGGCGCGGATGCGGCTACTGCCGGAGCCGCCGTTGCGGAAGCAGCATTTGCCGGGCCCGTCGCCGCAGTAGTTGCAGCTGCCGGAATTGCCGCCGCTGCCGTGGCTGGTGTGGCCGCGGCAGTCGTCGTCGCGGCCGGCTCCTTGAAATTCGCGCCGGAACGATTGGCCATGTAAACGAGCGCGCGCTCGACTTCGACGTCGGAAAGATCCGGATTGCCCCCGCGCGGCGGCATCAGCTTGCCGGGCTCCTGGAAGCCGTTGAGCGCGTGCTGCGCCAGCGTTTCGTAGCCCTTCTTGATCGGAGCAGCCCACGCCGCCTTGTCGCCAACCTTGGGCGCTCCGGCGATGCCCGTCTCGTGGCAGGTCTTGCAAACCGCCTGGAACACCTGCTCGCCGCTCATGGTGGCGCGTGTGCCCGTGGCGCCGGCGAGCGTGACTTCGCCGACGGGCTTGATACGCGAGAGCACACGGGCCTCCGTGTCGCCCGTATCGTCGCGTTTGACGCCGGTGACGAGCTGCGACAGCAACAGGAAAAGCGTGATGGGCACCAGGAAAGCAAGCGCCAGCACGATCGCCAATTGTTTGGGCGTTTTTATCGGTGAGGAGTGCTCATCGCTCATCGTGGAATTCCTGGCAAGATCCGGCTAAACGCTGTCGAGTGTGGCGGCGTCGGTTCGAATTCGCCGCGCGCTGCCGCAAGACAAGGCGCGCATTATAACGCGGGTGCCAGCGGCGCGAAATCCGCGTCTGTCGCGTCTCGCGCGGCCGCGCGCGCGATGGACGCTATGATGCGCTGCGGGTAGAATCCGATTGCGTGCGCCCGTAGCTCAGTTGGATAGAGTGTTGGTTTCCGAAGCCAAAGGTCACAGGTTCGACTCCTGTCGGGCGCGCCACGATCTTCGCTCGCGTGCTCGTCGGTCGTCGGCGAGCCGCGCGGCGCAAAACCCTTCTGGCATCAATCGTACGAGCGGCTGTAGTAAACGCCGATGCCGCTGACCACGCCGGCTTCGGCGCGTATGGTCAGCGCGTGTGTGAGCGAGTACTCGAGCTTGATCGCGTTGTTCGCCACCGAGCGCCCCTGTTCGTAGACCAGCGTCAGTTTGTCGCTCAAGCGCTTGCTGAATGCGACGACCTGGCCCGCGGTGCCGGTACGCTCAGGGTCGGCGGCGGAATGTACGCTTATTTCGTCGACGCCGATCGTATGCGCGATGCGCTGTCCGAACGGCGCCGCGTTCGGACCGCCGAGCGCAGCCAGTGCTGCCTGAAGAAGCGCAGCATCGGCGCTGCTGGTGCTGTCCAGCCCATGCCCGAGCACCAGCCAGGCAAGCTTCTCGTTGTCGGGCACCGGCGGGTTGGACGTCAACTGCACTCGCGGCACGCGCACGGTGCCGGTGACCTCGACGCCGGCCTCGACCGGCAGATTCTTGCGCAGCGCGAGTACGTCGAGCCCCGGGTTGTCCGGCGGACCGTCGAAGTACAGTCGGCCGCGCTGGATCGTCAGCCGCTGGCCGAATGTCGTGTACGTGCCGCGGACGACATCGATCGTGCCGTTGGCGACCAGGTCGTGCGCGCCGGTAGTCTTGACGCGCAGCTTCCCCCCCAAGCCCGTGTCGAATCCCTCGCCGACGAACCTCAGCTGCTCGCCGAAATCGAGATCGAGGTCGACGTTGAATGGCACGCGCTGCGCGATATCGCGCGATGGTCTCTTTTCGCGCCCGCGCACGATGACGTCGTCGCCGGGCACATCGGCTCCGGTCGGGCGAAACTCGAAGTAGCCTTCATCCGCCTTCAATGCTCCGGCGAGTGTCACGCCGCTGCTCTGGAACGACAGCGTGCCTGCGCCGGTAAGCGTCAGCCGCGTATCGGGCCGGTTGAACAGGGCGAGCTTGTCGGCTTTCCACGCCAGCCGCGCGCCTTCGACGTCTCGCGACGCCGGCAGCGTACCGCTGGCGACGAAACGGCCTTCCCCCGCGGCGAACGAGAATTCGCTGACGCTGACCGAATCCTCGGACAGGCGCGCGCGCAGGCGGCCTTCCTTCAGCGCGACGCCGTACTGTGGCGCTTCGAGCTTGAGCGCATCGCCTTCGACCGTGCCGGAAAATCGGACGCGGTCCAGCGTGCCATGCCCGGAGAGATCGAGCTTCAGGCGCCCGTCGACGACCGCCATCGTGCCCGCGACTCCCTGCAGCGCACGCAGCGACGCCGCGTTCACGCGTGCCGACAGCGTGAGCGGCGCGTCGGCTCCGAAGCGTCCGCCCGCTTGAGCTGACGGCGCAAGATCGGCGCTCAAGTCGGCGTCGGCCAGGCGCGAGCGCGCAACGAGCGTTGCGTGCACGCGGTCCTCGACGAATTCGGCGGCAAGCTCGGCGCGCGTGAGCCCGAGTGCGAGTTCCGGCGCATCGACCGGCGCGAGGTCGCCGCCATCGCGCGCGAGCGACAAGGTGCCGGTGATGCGAGGTGTCGCGGCGAACGACCATCGTCCGGCCAGCGTCAGCGTCGATGAGACGCGAGACGCGGCGCCGGTGAACGCGAACAGCGGCGCGGCCGGCAGCGAGGAAAATTCGCCGCGGCTGGACAGGCGCCCTTGCTGCCAGCGCAGCTCGTCGACGGCGAAGCTGCCGCCGGCGATCGTGCCGCGCAGGCTCGAAAGACGGATCCGGTGCGCGCCGGCCTCGAGCTCGGCGGGTTGGGCGAGCGTCAGCGGATACTTGCCCCGGCTTTCCAATGCGACGATGCGCCCGGTCCACGCACCGGTGGACGCGTCACCGGACCAACCGCCTTCGAGCCGTGTCGCGAGCTCGACATCGGCGTCGGCGGCATTGCCTGCGGCCTCGATCCTCGCCTGGTGATGCGCGAGCGTGCCGTCGACGCTGGCACGCAGACTGCGCGCGGTGACTTCATCGGTGTGCAGCGCGGTCGTCGTCAATGAAAGACGTAGCGCACGATCGCCAGCACCGGCGCCAATCTCGCCTTCGGCGGCGAACGTCGCCGCGGTGAATGCGGTGCCGACGCGAAGCCCTTCGCCGGCGGCGGTGAACGCGAGCGTCGGTCGGTCCCAGGCACCGCCGATCCTGCCGGCGGCGCGCAGGCGTCCGCCGAGCCGCGCATCGAGCGCCGCGGGATCGCGCGCGTCCAGCGCGAACTCCAGCACGTCGCCGATGCGGCCGAAATTGCCGGTCAAGTTGAGTTGATTCGCGCCGACGCTGAGCTTGATCCGAGCATCGCGCACGCTCCCGGGCGAAAGTGCGAGCTTGCCGGCTCCGGCGAGCGGACGGCCCCGCAGGCTGCTGTTTCGGCCGAGCTCGAACGAAAGTGCGGCCGACCACGTGGGCCTGAGCGCACCCTGCGCGCTTGCCCTACCCGACAGCGACGCCACCGGATAGTTGCCAAAACTCGCAGGGTTGAGCGCCGTCGCGGTCGCGTCCACCTTGAAATCCCGCGTGCCGGCAAGCGCCAGGCTCGCCGTGCCCTGCAGCGTGCCGCCGCGTGCCTGTGCACGGAAAGTCTTGACGTCGACGACGCCGTGTCCGACAGCCGCACGGAAGGCGAGCGTCACATCCGATTGCCGCAAGTCGCCGCTGATTTCGCCGTCGGCTTCGCCGGCATCGATCCGCATCCGGCCGGCGAATGCGCCGCCGAGCCGCGTCGGCTTCAAGTCCGCGACGATACGATGAAGATCGAGGTCGCGCACTGCAAGTTGCCACGTCGCGGCACTCCGATCGAAGGCTGCGGCGCCGGTGACGCGCCCCGCCTCGCCAAGCGTGGCGTCGAGTCCGTCGAGCTGGATGCGTTCGCCATCGGCGGCGAACGTCGACGCGATGCTCGTCACCGGCAGCCGTCCGTCCGACCAGAGGCCGGCGGCGGCGTTACTGGCCGTCAACGTGCCGCGCACGCCGCCATCGTCGCGACCCGTGCCCGCTACCCTTGCCTCGAATTCGGTATGTGGCAGCGCCGCGTCGAAGCGCGCGAGGTCGACGTTTGCGATCCGGAGCTCGAAGTCGCGCAGTCCGCGCGATTCGAACGGTGTGAGGCGCGCGGCGCCCGTTGCGCGCGCATCGTCGACGCTTCCCTCGCCAGAGAGCGAGAGCGTCGTCATGTCGCCACCGACGGCCACTGTGGCGATCGCGCGGCGCGCCGCGTCGCTGCCGGCGAAATTCATGCTGCCTTCGGCGGCGAACGGAGGCTTCGCGGCAATCGCGAGCCTGCCGCGTACCGATCCCCATTCGCTGTCGAGCGCTAAAGCATCGAGCGCATGTCGGTCGATCGCGCCGGTGTAGTGGAAGCCGAGCCGCGTCACGCGCCAGCGGTTCGGCCCGCTGGCAACGGTCAGCGCCGCGATGTCCGCACGCCGCACGTCGATCGGCCAGGGCAGGGCGAGCGAAGCCGGTGGCGCGTTCGCTCCGGCGCTGGGCTTGAACTCCAGCGTCACGGTCGCCGCGGACAAGGCGTCGACGACGACACTGCGGAAAAGCAGCGCGCGCGGCGACCAGGTGAACGCGACGTCGTCGGCGACGAGGCTCAAGTTTTCGTCCGCGTAGCTAAGCCGCGCGATTCGAACGGTGCCGCCGAGCGAGCCCGAGATGCCATCTATCTTCAGCCGGCCTCCGCTGCGTGCCGCCGCTTCGAAGCTGGCCCAGCGCAGCCCGGCCTCGCCCGCGGCGAACCATACCGCGCCGGCGATCAGAGCCAGCACCAGCATCGCCGCGATCAGCAGCGCTGTCGCGACACGCTTCGCGGCAAACGGCGCACGCATCAGAACGACAAGCCCACCGAGAGATGCAGGCGAATCGTGCGGGTCGCTTCCCCGTAAGCGACATCGAGGCGCATCGGGCCGATCGGCGTGCGCAGGCGGGCGCCGACGCCGTAGCCGTAGACCGGCTTCAGGTCGGGGACCCGATCTGCGGCATTGCCGGCGTCGACGAACGCGGCGATGCCCCATGTGTCCGCGACCCAGCGTACGACTTCAGCGCTGCCGATCGCGTAGTAGCGGCCGCCGACGGTCGCATCGCCGATGCGAGGACCGAGGCTATCGAACGCGTAACCCCGCACGGTCGTATCGCCGCCGGTGCGGAAGAGCAGCGCGATGGGAACATCGCGTGTGCTCCGCGCAGCCACCGCACCTCCCTCCGCCTTGAAAAGGAACGTCGTCTTGGTGTCGACCGGCAGCCATGCCGCGAATTGCACGATCCCGCGTCCGAGCGCAACGGTCGAAGCCCCGGGCGGTGCCGCGCCGATCTGCGCGTTGACCGCGTAGCCGCGCGTCGGCGACAGCAGGTCGTCGACGTTGCGCCAGGTGCGGCCGTATTCGAAGAACAAGGCGTGCGCATTGGCCGATTCGGCGTTGGCCGGCATCTGTTGCGAGGCGTAGAACGCCAACCCGTAGCTGATCTGGTCGCGCTCGGTCGCGGTCTTGCGTTTCCAGCCGGCGGTCAATTCATTGGTCCGCAATCCGGAAATGTCGGTGTGCGCGACGTTGGCGGAGTATGTGTCCGTGTATTGCGGCACGCGCGGCGGCAGAGTCCAGCGCAGCGTCGCGCTTTGGATCTTGGCCTCGGCGTCGACATCGGCGTGGAAGCGCAATCCGTCGTCGTTGAGATTGAAATTATCGTAGCTCAGCTGGGCGCGATAGAGCGTGTCGGTGGAAAAACCCGCTCCGGCGCCAACCTTTTTTTCCGGCGCTTCGATCACACGCAGATGCACCGGCGCAGCGTCAGCTTGCGACGGTTCGGCTTCGACCGTCGCCTGCGCGCTGGCGAAGTAGCCCGAGCCGTTCAAGCGGCGCAGAAATATCTGCAGCGCTTCGGCCGTATACGGTTCGCCGGGAGCGAAAGTGACCAGGTTCCTCACCAGCGACTCGCTGTACTTCTGCACGCCGGTCACGTCGAGGGCGCCGAAGCGGAACGGCGGCCCGCTGTCGATCGTCAGGCTAAGCGCGGCCGTATGCGTTTCCGGATCGACATCGGCGCGGCTTTCGACAAGTCGCGCCGCGGCGTAGCGGTCGACAGAGAATACCTGCACGGCGCCGGCCTTGGCGGCCGTCCAGTCAGCCTGCCGGAAGACCGCGCCTTTAGGCAACGACCAGTCCTTTCGCATGCGCTCGACCAGTTCGCTTGCTACCGAATCGCCAAGCACGGCCGTTCCAACGACGATCAGGTCGACCGACGCCACCGTCGTCGGCTCGCCTGGCTCGATCCGCAAGCGCACTGTCGCGGGGGTTGTCGAACGGTCGATATCGCTGGTCACAATGGCCGAAAAATAGCCCTGCGCCTCCGCCGCATCGCGCGCCTGCGATCTCGCGTCAGCGACGAGAAGGTCGAAGAACTCGGGCGTGATTTCCGCGTACGACTGCCAGCGAACGAGGTCGAGGCTGCGCTCGACCGCCGCCTTCACCGGCCCGGGTGCGGCGATCTCTACTTGATAGGCCTGCATCGTCACGTCCGCGGCCACCGGCGCACAGTGCCATGCCAAGGGCAGTCCCAGCGTCAGCGCGATCACAAGTGTGAGTACGCGCGACGCGCGAAAACACGTCGCGCGAGGCGAAGCGGGGAGGCGCAGCTGACGCGGTGAATTCACTCGTTCAGGGAAAAAGCGGCGCTAGGCGCCGCGAGATCGCGAACGCCGCCGTTTGACGGGAAGCGCAGAACGCTTCGAGCGTAGCGGCAGCCCGGGACGAACGTCAAGCCGGCGCGCGGCGCAATGCTTCTTCGGGAAATCCGCGATCGAGCAGTGAACGCGCGATGCGTTTGGGCAGTCGATCAGCTGCGGTCGGCGCGACCGCGCACAGCTAAAGCGCGGATTTCATCGATGCGAGCGCAGATGGACTCACCGCTTGGGGCGTGGCCGGATTCTTAGTCCGGCACGCATCGCGTCCGGGATGCTTCGCGATGAATCCGCAATGCATTACCCGCGTTTCCCATCGTGGAATGCGGCCGCTACGTTGTCTTTCGTACCGCGCGTTGAGTGGCGCCCTGCGCGCGGGGCGAGCTCGCCCCGGTCCGGGCATCCTGCGGCAGCCCAGGCCCATGCCGGCGTCATGAAGCAGGCGATAGGGGAGGTTTTGGCGGCCCACCGCAAAAGTTGGGCTGATGTTAGGGCGTAATATTATTGCAATACATTTAAAAAGTACGCTAAGTATTTATTTTTCAAGCAATTTTATCTCGCATACAACAAATCACGCTAAGTCATTGTTAGGAAAACGAATTTGTATTGACCCGTCCTCTTCATTTCCTTATAGTGGCCGAGGTGGTAAAAAGTGGGTGAAAGTGGGTACCCACGGCGCCACGACGTGATGCGAGGGAGGGGCGGGTGTTTCGAGGTGTCACGCAACTGGCGCTGGATAACAAAGGCCGGCTGGCGATTCCGGCCAAGCATCGCGAAACACTGGCCGCGCGCGATGCCGGCCATCTGGTGCTGACTGCCGATCCCGGACACTGCCTGCTGCTCTATCCGTTGTCGGAGTGGGAGCCGATTCAGCAGCGACTGATGGCGCTATCGAGCTTCAACGACAAACTCCGCAGCCTGCAGCGACTGCTGGTCGGGCATGCCGACGATGTCGTGCTCGACGCGGCCGGTCGCATCCTCGTGCCTCCGGCGCTGCGCCAGTACGCCGCGCTGGACCGCCGCGTGATCCTGGTGGGACAGGGCAACAAGTTCGAGCTCTGGGACGAGACCAAGTGGCTCGAACGAACGAGTTCCGCAGTGGCATTCCCGTCCGGCGATCTTCCGCCAGAGCTCGACGGTTTCTCGCTCTGATGCCGGATGGCGACCACGCACCGGCACTGCTCGAGGAAGCCGTGGCAGCCCTCTCAATCAAACCGGACGGCGCGTATGTCGACGCCACGTTCGGTCGCGGCGGACACGCCCACCGCATCCTCTCGCTGCTCGGCTCCCGCGGCAGGCTCCTCGCGCTCGATCGCGATCCGGCGGCCGAAGCGGTGGCGCGCGCATGGACCGATCCACGCTTTGTTTTTCGACGTGCATGGTTTTCGGAGCTTGCGCCCGCGCTCGATGCCTGCGGTATCGCGCGCGCCGACGGCGTGCTGCTCGACCTCGGCATCTCTTCGCCCCAGATCGACGACCCCGAGCGCGGATTCTCTCTGCGCGCGGATGGACCGCTCGACATGCGCATGGATCCGACGCGCGGAATCAGCGCGGCGGAATGGATCGCGCATGCATCGGAACGTGAACTCAGGGGAGTGATCGCGGACTATGGTGAAGAACGGTTTGCTCAACAGATTGCAAGAGCGATTGTTGCGGGTCGCGCGGAACGGCCGATCGTCCGGACGCGGCAACTGGCCGCACTCGTGGCAAAAGCCCTCGGCGCGAGGGCGCGGGGTGATTGGAGTCAGGATCCGGCCACGCGGACTTTCCAGGCTATACGGATTTTCATCAATCAGGAGCTTCAGGAATTGTCGCTAGCGCTCGAACGCATCCCGGCGCGGCTGACCGTCGGCGGTCGGTTCGCAGTCATCAGCTTTCATTCGCTCGAGGATCGTCTGGTGAAGCAGGCTTTCCGCCGCGGCAGCCAGCCGTACGGCGGCGATGCGCGCCTCGCGCGCCTGGCGATCGCCACCGCGGCGCTGCCGACGCCGCCGCTGAAGATCGTGGGCCGCGCGATCCGACCGAGTGAGGCCGAGCTCGCCGCGAACCCGCGCGCCCGGAGCGCGACACTGCGAGTTGCCGAGCGCACCGAAGGGCCGCTCAACTGATGGCCCGCCTCAATCTGGCGCTACTCGCGCTGCTCGTCGTCTGCGCATTGTCGCTGGTCACTGCGCGCTACCAGGCGCGCAAGCTCTTCGTCGACCTCGAGCGTGAGCAGGCGCAAAGCCGCGCCTACGACGTGGAGTACGGCCAGCTGCAGATCGAGCAATCGACCTGGGCGATGCCGGCGCGCGTCGAAAAAATCGCGCGGGAGCAACTGCACATGCAATTGCCTCCGCCGGCGCGCGTGCGCATCGTCGAGGCTGGGCCGCGATGAGATCCGCGCACAGGTTCAAGACGAACGCGGCGCCGGCGCCCCGGCTGCCTCGATTGCGTGCCCCGCTGGTGTTCGGCGGCCTGCTCGTACTGTTCGCGGGACTCCTCGGGCGCTCGCTCTATCTGCAGCGCATCGACAGCGGCTTTCTGCAGGAGCAGGGCAGCTCGCGTTACAGCCGCGACATCGAGGTGCCGGCGCATCGCGGTCGCATCGTCGACCGCTTCGGCGACCCACTCGCGATCAGCACGCCGGTCAAGGCGGTCTGGGCGTGGCCCGACCAGGTCGATGCGACACCGGACCAGCTGAAGGCCCTCGCCGCAGCGCTGGACCTGCCGACATCCGCTCTGAAGCAGAAGCTCGCGCAGGGCGGCGAGTTCGTTTACCTCAAAAAGCCGGTCGCACCGCAGGCCGCCGCGCACATCGCCGCACTGAAGATCGACGGCATCCACGACGAAAACGAGTATTGGCGCTATTACCCGGGCGGCGAAGTGATGAGCCAGATCGTCGGGTTCACCGGCGATCGCGACGTCGGCCAGGAAGGTATCGAACTCGCGCAACAAAGCTGGCTGGGCGGGCGCCCCGGTAGCAGGCGCGTGATCATCAACCGTCGCGGCGAGATCGTCGAGGACGTGGCCAGCATACGCGCGCCGCAGGAAGGGCGCGATCTCGCGCTGTCGATCGACAGCAGGCTGCAATACCTGGCCTTCCGCGAGCTCAAGGCCGCGGTCGAGGCGAACAAGGCTCGTGCCGGCGCGCTGGTCATGATCGACGCCAAGACCGGCGAGATTCTGGCATTGGCGAACTGGCCGGCGTTCAACCCGAACAATCGCCAGCGCACCGCGCGCGACCACATGCGCAATCGCGCGCTGATCGATACGTTCGAGCCGGGATCGACGCTGAAGCCGTTCACGATCGCCGCTGCGCTCGATGCGGGCAAGGTGAGTCCGCAGACGATCATCGATACCGCACCGGGGACGCTGACGATCGGGCACGCGACGATCCACGATGCGCACCGGGAAGGCGCGCTCACGGTCGAGCAGGTCATCCAGAAATCCTCCAACGTCGGCGCGGCTAAGATCGCGTTGTCGCTCCCGCCGGAAACGATGTGGCAGATGCTCTCCGGCGCCGGCTTCGGCGCGCAGCCGCGGACCGGATTCCCCGGCGAAGTGTCGGGCCGGCTGCGCGCGGCGAAGACCTGGCGGCCGATCGAGCAGGCGACGATGGCGTACGGCCACGGCATCTCGGTCAATCTGGTGCAGCTCGCGCGCGCTTACACGGTGTTCGCCAGCGATGGCGAGCTGAAGCCCGTGTCGCTGCTCAAGGTCGACGGCCCGGTGGCCGGGCGCCCGGTCATTACGCCGAAGACCGCTGGTGCGGTGCGGCACATGCTTGAGATGGTCGTCCAGCCCGGCGGCACGGCGCCGAAGGCCCAGATCGCCGGCTACCGCGTCGCCGGCAAGACCGGCACGGCGCACAAGCTCGACGGGCGCGTGTACGGAGACAAGTACGTCTCGTCGTTCGTCGGCTTCGCGCCGGTGTCGAACCCGCGCCTGATCGTCGCCGTGATGCTCGACGAGCCCGGCGCCGGCCAGTACTACGGCGGCACGGTGGCGGCACCGGTGTTCGCCGACGTGATGGGCGCTGCGCTGCGGCTACTCGGCGTGGCGCCGGACGCGCCGACGAACAGCGTGGTCATGCCGCCGGACGACGCAGCGGTGCGCGAGGAAACGTGAACACGGCCACCGTTGCCGATTTCGACGCCGCCGAACTGCTCGGCCGGCTGGACGCGCCGATTTCGCGGGTCAGTTCGGACAGCCGCCGGCTCGGCCCGGGCGATGCGTTCGCCGCTTATCCCGGCGCCCATCACGACGGCCGCGCTTACATCCCCGACGCGATTGCCCGCGGCGCCGGCGCGATCCTCTGGGAAACGCAGGGCTTCCACTGGAATCGCGCGTGGAAGCTGCCGCACCTGCCGATCGAAGAACTGAAGACGAAGCTCGGATTCCTCGCCGATGCCGTGTACGGCCATCCGTCGCAGGATCTCTGGATGGTCGGCGTCACCGGCACCAACGGCAAGACGTCCTGCGCGAATTGGATCGCCGCGGGCTTCGATGCCGACGGCCGTCGCGCCGCGGTGCTCGGCACCTTGGGCAACGGGCTGATCGGTGCGCTCGAGCCGGCGGCGAATACCACGCCCGACGCGGCACTGCTGCAACAGATGCTCGCCGAATACCGCGCGGCGGGCGCGCAAGCCGTCGCGATGGAGGTGTCTTCGCACGGCATCGATCAGGGGCGGATCAACGGCGTCGCGTTCGATGTCGCATTGTTCACTAACCTGTCGCGCGATCATCTCGACTATCACGCGACGATGGCGGCGTACGGCGCGGCGAAGGCGAAACTGTTCGCGTGGCCGGGACTGCGGGTGGGCGTGATCAACGCCGACGATGCGTTCGGCCGCAGCTTGCTCGACAGCGCGAAGAGCCACGGGCGCAAGGTGCTGAGCTACGGTTTGGGCGCCGCCGACATCGTCGGCACGGGATTGACCTCGCTGCCGGCCGGAGGATTGACGTTCACGGTCGAGACACCCTGGGGCAGGGGCCGAGTCACGACGCCACTGGTAGGCGCGTTCAACGCGGCGAATCTGCTCGGCGTGCTCGGCGTGCTGCTGGTCAGCGGCGTCGCCTTCGAAGCGGCGCTGTCGATCCTTGCCGGCGTCCAGGCGCCGCCGGGACGGATGCAGCGCCTCGGAGGCGGCGACCGGCCGCTGGCGGTGATCGACTACGCGCATACGCCCGACGCGCTGGACAAGGTGTTGACGGCGCTCCGCCCCGCGGTCGGCAAAGGCGGCGCGCTCGTCTGCCTGTTCGGATGCGGCGGCGAGCGCGATCGCGGCAAGCGACCCGAAATGGGCCGGCTTGCGGCCAGGCTCGCCGATCGCGTGGTGGTGACGAGCGACAACCCCCGCGGCGAAGATCCAGCGGCGATCGCCAGCGAAATCGTGCACGGCATTCGCGACACAGGTAATCGGCGCTATTCGGTCGAACTCGACCGCGCGATCGCCATCGCCCGCGCAATCGGCGAGGCCAGGCACGGCGACATCGTGCTGCTGGCCGGCAAGGGTCACGAAACCTACCAGGAGTGCAACGGCGCGCGGCAGCCATTCAGCGACGCCGAGCATGCGGCGCGCGCACTCGAGGCGTGGAACGGCAGATGATGGATGCAGCGACTGCGGCGCAGGCCATATCAGCGCGGCTCGAAGGGGGGAACGCCTGGTTCGACGGCGTCAGCACCGATTCGCGCGTCGTTCGTCCGGGCGAACTCTTCGTGGCGCTCAAGGGCGAGCACTTCGATGGGCACGAATTCGTCGCGCAGGCGTTCCAACGCGGCGCCGCCGCGGCGATCGTCGCGGCCGACCACGCGGCGCAGCTTGCCGCGACCTTGAGCGCCGGCGGCGCGAAAAGCCTGCTCGCAGTTGACGATCCGCTGCAATCGCTGGGCAGCCTGGCCGCATTCTGGCGCCGGCGTTTCGTCCTGCCGGTCATCGCGGTCGTCGGCAGCAACGGCAAGACGACGGTCAAGGAAATGACTGCGGCGATTTTGCGTGCAGCCCGCGGCGCCGACCGCGTACTGGCGACCGCGGGCAATCTGAACAACCAGATCGGCCTGCCGCTGATGGTTCTGCGACTGCGCGCCACCCACGGCGTCGCGGTATTCGAAATAGGCATGAATCACGCCGGCGAGACAGCCCATCTCGGCGCAGTTGCGCAGCCGACGATCGCCGTGCTCAACAATGCGCAACGGGAGCACCAGGAGTTCATGCAAAGCGTCGCCGACGTCGCGGCCGAGCACGCGACGGTCCTCGGCACGCTGCAGCAACAAGGCATCGCCGTCCTCAATGCCGACGACGATTACGCCCCGTTCTGGAACGAGGTGATCGCGCGTCGTAACGCCGAGGGCGCGAGGCTGACGTTGCGCGATTTCGGCCTGCGCGCGCCGGCCGCCGTCACCGGTCGCGTGCGCACGCAGCCGTGGGGCAGCGTGGTCGACGTCACGACACCCGAAGGCTCGACCAGCATCGATCTGAAGATGCCGGGGCGACACAACGTGGCCAATGCGCTGGGCGCGATCGCGGCAGCGACGGCTGCGGGCGCGAGCCTCGACGCCGTGGCGCAGGGCCTGGCCGACTTCCGGCCGATCGCCGGCAGACTGCAGACCAAGGCAGGCCGCAACGGCGCGACGCTGATCGACGACAGCTACAACGCCAACCCGGATTCAGTTCGCGCGGCCATTGCGGTGCTGGTCCATGCCCCGGGTCCGAAGTGGATGGTGCTCGGGGACATGGGCGAGGTCGGACAGCAGGGCGCGGCGTTCCATCGCGAGATCGGCGAATGCGCGCGTGCGGCGGGTGTCGACCGGCTGCTGACCCTGGGCGAGCTTACGCCGCATGCAGTCGACGCCTTCGGGCACGGCGGCGAGCATTTCGCGCGCAGCGAGGAACTGGTGGCGGCAATCGAGGGCGACCTCACGCCGGAGGTCACGGTGCTGATCAAGGGCTCACGCTTCATGCGCATGGAGCGCGTCGTCGCCGCGCTCGGCGGCGCCACGGCGGCGATCCACTGATGCTGCTCGCGCTCGCCAACTGGATCGCCGCCGACGTTCGCGCGTTCAACGTCTTCAGCTACATCACGCTGCGCTCGGTCCTCGCGACGATGACTGCGCTGATGATTTCGTTCGTCGTCGGACCGAGGATGATTCGCAAGCTGACCGAATACAAGATCGGACAATCGGTGCGCGACGACGGACCGCAGACGCACCTGATCAAGGCCGGCACGCCGACGATGGGCGGCGCTCTGATCCTGGTGTCGATCGTGGTTACGACCCTGCTCTGGGCCGATCTTCGCAACCGGTTTGTCTGGGTCGTGCTGCTCGTGACGCTGGGCTTCGGCACGGTCGGCTGGATGGACGACTACCGCAAGGTCGTGCAGCGCAATCCGAAAGGGCTTTCGGCGGGAAAGAAGCTGCTGCTGCAATCGCTGATCGGATTGGTCGCGGCGATCTATCTCGCCTTCTCGGTTTCGGCGCCGTCGACCTCGCAATTCCTGCAATTGTTCCAGGCGTGGTTGTCGAGCGGTCTCAGCATCAATCTGCCCGCCAAGGCCGATCTGATCGTTCCGTTCTTCAAGACCGTGTCGTATCCGCTCGGCGTCTGGGGCTTCATCATCCTGTCGTATTGCGTCATCGTCGGCGCGAGCAACGCGGTCAATCTGACCGACGGGCTCGACGGGTTGGCGATCATGCCGACGGTGATGGTCGGCGCCGCGCTGGGCCTGTTCGCCTACGTGGCCGGCCGCGCCGACTTCTCGACCTACCTGTTCGTACCGCACATTCCCGGCGCCGGCGAGCTGACCGTGGTCTGTGCCGCGTTGGCGGGAGCCGGCTTGGGCTTCCTCTGGTTCAACGCGTATCCGGCCGAAGTGTTCATGGGCGACGTCGGCGCGCTGGCGCTCGGGGCCGCGCTGGGCGCGATCGCGGTGATCGTCAGGCAGGAGATCGTCCTTTTCATCATGGGTGGCGTGTTCGTCGTCGAGACGCTTTCGGTGGTGATACAGGTGGCCTCGTTCAAGCTCACCGGCAAGCGCGTCTTTCGCATGGCGCCGATCCATCATCACTACGAATTGAAGGGCTGGAAAGAAAATCAGGTCGTGGTCCGCTTCTGGATTATCACGATGTTGCTGGTCCTCTTTGGTTTGTCGACGCTGAAGCTGCGCTAGCGATGACGGCCAAGATGAAGAATCGCGATGTCGTCGTGCTGGGACTGGGCCTGACCGGTTTGTCGGCCGCGCGCTGGGCGGTGCGTCATGGCGCGCGGGTGCGCGTCGCCGACACGCGCGCCGAGCCGCCGTTTGCCTCGCAACTGGCGGCCGAACTGCCGCGCGTCCCGCTGTTGTGCGGGCCGATTACCGACGCCAGCCTGGCCGATGCGGCGATGATCGTCATCAGCCCGGGACTGGCGAAGGACCAGCCGCCGATCGCCGCCGCGGTGGCGCGCGGCGCCGAGCTCGTCGGCGACATCGAGCTCTTCGCGCGCGCGCTGCAGCCCTCGCAACGCGTGCTGGCGATCACCGGCTCGAACGGCAAGACCACCGTCGCGACGCTCACCGGCGAGCTCGCGCGCGCGGCGGGCCTCCGTGCTGCCGTCATCGGCAACATCGGCGAGCCGGTTCTCGACGTGCTTGCCGGGCACGAACGGGGCGCGCCCTGGCCAGACGTCTTCGTCATCGAATTGTCGAGCTTCCAGCTCGAAACGACGGTAAGCCTCGAGCCGACCGCCGCGACGGTGCTCAACGTCACCGCAAACCATCTCGACCGCTATGCCGGAATCGACGCCTACGCGCGCGCCAAGGCGAGGATATTCGCCGGTGCCGGCGAGCAGATCCTGAACCGCGACGACCCGCGCTCGCTGGCCATGCGGCTTCCAGGCCGCGTCGTCCAGACCTTCGGCGCGGGCGTTCCCGAGGCCGAGCTCGACTGGGGCCTGGTACAGCGCAGCGGAGCGCCGTGGCTCGCGCGCGGCGGCGCGCTGTTGATCGCGGCGGGGGAGCTCGCGCTGGTTGGACGACACAACGCGCTCAATGCGCTCGCGGCGCTGGCGCTGACGTCGTCGGTGGCCAAGATCGACGCCAAGGTGATCGCAGCGCTTGCCGCGTTTCGCGGCCTGCCGCATCGCATGGAGCGCGTCGCCGAAATCGGTGGCGTGCTGTTCGTCAACGATTCGAAGGGAACGACGGTCGCCGCGACGCAGGCCGCGCTCGAGGCCTTGACCCGTCCGGCCGTGTTGATCGCCGGCGGGGACGGCAAAGGGCAGGACTTCGCGCCGCTGAAGTCCCCCGTGAGCAAGCACTGCCGCGCGGTGATCCTGCTCGGCCGCGACGCGCCGGCGATCGCCGCGGCACTGTCCGGCGTCGAGGCGATAGTCGAATTCGCGCCAGCGCTCGAAGTCGCCGTCGCCCGCGCGATCGCGCGGGCGCGCCCCGGCGACGCGGTGCTGCTGTCGCCGGCGTGCGCTAGCCTCGACATGTTCCGCGATTACGTCGAGCGCGGCGATCGGTTCAAGGCGGCCGTCGCCGCGCACGAACGCGAGGCCGCGCATGCCTAGGGACCCCGGATTCCTCGGTGCGCTGCCGCGGCTGTCGTCCATCGCGGCGGCGCCGCGCGAGAGCCGCGCGATGCCCGCCTACGACGCGACGCTCGCCTGGTCGGCACTGCTGCTGCTGGCGCTGGGGCTGGTCATGGTCTATTCGGCGTCGATCGCCACCGCGGAAACGCTCGCGTACACCGGCTACCGGCCCTGGTATTTTCTGGTGCGCCATGCGGCTTTCGTCGCGATCGGCCTCATCGCCGCGCTGTTCGCCTTCCAGGTCCCGCTCAAGATCTGGCAGAAGCTCGCGCCGTATCTGTTCATCGCGGGAGCCGTGCTGCTCGTGGCCGTGCTTATTCCCGGCATCGGCAAGAGCGTCAACGGCAGCAAACGCTGGCTGTCGCTGTACGTCGTCAATCTACAGCCTTCCGAGCTGATGAAGCTCGTCGTCGTCCTGTACGCGGCGAGCTACGCGGTGCGCAAGGCGGCCTTCCTGCACGCTGAGCAACCGCTGAAGCAAACGCTGCTGCGCGGCTTTCTGCCGCTGCTCGCCGTGATGGTGGCGGTGAGCGCGCTGCTGCTGCACGAGCCCGACTTCGGCGCCTGCGTCGTCATCGTCGCGATCGCGTTCGGCATTCTTTTCCTGGGCGGTCTCGACTGGCGGCTGCTGATCGGCCTCGGATTCCTGCTGCCGGTCACGTTGTGGATACTGATCTGGGTCGCACCGTACCGTCTGCAACGCTTCACCGGCTTCCTCGATCCCTGGTCGGATCCGCTGGGCAAGGGCTACCAGCTGTCGCATTCGCTGATCGCCTTCGGGCGCGGCGAGTGGTTCGGCGTCGGGCTCGGCGCCAGCGTAGAGAAGCTGCTCTATCTGCCGGAAGCGCACACCGATTTCCTGCTGGCGGTCATTGCCGAGGAGCTGGGCTTCGTCGGCGTCGCGCTGGTGATCGGCTTGTTCGCGTGGCTGCTGATACGCGCGTACGCGATCGGCAGGCAGGCCGCGCGTCTCGAACGGCCGTTCACTGCGCTGGTCGCGCACGGTATCGGCCTGTGGCTGGGCGTGCAGACCTTCATCAACGTCGGCGTCAACATGGGCGTGCTGCCGACCAAGGGACTGACCTTGCCGCTTTTGTCGTTCGGCGGCAGCGGCATCGTCGCCAACTGCGTCGCGCTGGCGATCCTGCTGCGAGTCGACTATGAAAATCGACGACTGCTTCGCGGTTTCACCGTATGACCGGGACTGTGATGATCACTACCGGCGGAAGCGGCGGACATGCATTTCCCGGACTCGCGGTCGCCGCGCGCCTGCTCGACAAGGGTTGGCACGTCTTCTGGCTGGGCACGAAGGACGGCATCGAATCGAGGCTCGTCCCGCAGCACAACATCGACTACGAGTCGATTCACTTCGCCGGCGTGCGCGGCAAGGGACTCAAACGGCTGCTGCTCGGCCCGTTCGCACTGCTGTCGGCATTCTGGCAAAGCCTCGCGATCATCCGGAGGCGTGCGCCCGACGTCGTGCTGGGACTCGGCGGCTTCGTTTCGTTTCCGGGAGCGCTGATGGCGGTTGCGTGCAACCGGCCGCTGCTGATTCATGACGCGAATGCCGTCGCAGGACTCGCCAACCGGATCCTCGCCTACGGCGCCGACCGTATCCTGCTTGGGTTTCCCGGTGCCCTCGGCAGCAAGCACGCCGCGAAGGTCGAATGGGTCGGCAACCCGCTCCGCGCGGACATCATCGCGGTCCCGCCGCCCGAGCAACGGTTCGCCGGAAGGCACGGCACGATGAGCTTGTTGGTCGTCGGCGGCAGTCTGGGCGCCACCGCGTTGAACGAACGCGTCCCGGCCGCGCTTGCGCTGATCGATCGCGAGTCGCGGCCGCATGTCGTGCACCAGGCCGGCGAGCGCCATATCGACGCGCTGCGGCGCGCCTACGAGACCGCAGGCGTCGAGGCGGTTTGCCTGCCGTTCATCGACGACATCGCGCGCCATTATGCCGACGCCGATCTGGTCATCTGTCGCGGCGGCGCGTTGACGATTTCCGAGCTCGCCGCCATCGGCGTGGGCAGCGTAATCGTCCCGCTGCCCGGTGCGTTCGCCAACGAGCAGGCGCACAACGCTCAGTTCCTGGTCGACGCCGGCGCGGCGATCATGTTGCGGCAGTCGGCGATGACGGCGCAGGGACTTGCCGACCTGCTCCGGAGTTTGAGTCGCGGTCGATTGCTGGCGATGGCGATCGCGGCGCGTCGTGTCGGGCGCACCGACGCCAGCGAGCGCGTCGCCGAAGCCTGCATCGCGCTGGCGCAAAGGTCGGCCGCGTGAAGTTCAAGGTCAAGCGCGTCCACTTCGTCGGCATCGGCGGCGCCGGGATGAGCGGCATCGCCGAAGTATTGCTGACGCAGGGCTACGAGGTCAGCGGATCCGATGTTGCGCTCACCGCGACGACGCGGCGCTTAAGCGAACTCGGCGCGCGCATCGCCGCCGGGCACGAAGCGCGCAACGTTGCCGGGGCCGATGTAGTTGTCGTGTCGACTGCCGTCGCGGCCGACAATCCCGAAGTCCTGGCCGCGCGCGAGCGTGGCGTGCCTGTCGTGCCGCGTGCGCTGATGCTGGCCGAGCTGATGCGACTGAAGCAGGGCATCGCGGTCGCCGGGACGCACGGAAAGACGACGACGACGAGCCTCATCGCCAGCGTGCTGGCCGAGGGCGGTCTCGATCCGACGTTCGTCATCGGCGGCCGATTGCTGTCGGCGGGAGTCAACGCGCGGCTGGGCAAGGGTGACTTCCTGGTGGCCGAGGCCGACGAGTCCGATGCGTCGTTCCTGGTGCTGCAACCGGTCGTCGCCGTGGTGACCAATATCGACGCCGACCACATGGATACCTACGGCCACGACTTCGCGCGGCTCAAGGAGGCGTTCGTCAATTTCGTGCAGCGCCTGCCGTTCTACGGCGTCGCGGTGCTCTGCGTCGACGACGCCAATGTGCGCGACATCATGCCATCGATCGCCAAGCCGACCGTGACTTACGGTCTTCATCCGGATGCGCAGCTGCGGGCGGTCGACGTCGCGCACGCCGCGGGGCGCATGCGCTTCGTCGCCACCGGCGGCGGAGCCGATCTGCGGGTCGAGCTCAACCTGGCCGGCGTGCACAACGTGCAGAACGCACTCGCCGCGATCGCGGTCGGCCGCCAGATCGGCGTCGCCGACGCGGCGATCGCCAAGGCGCTCGCCGAATTCAAGGGCGTCGGCCGCCGCTTCCAGCGCCATGGCGACGTCGCATTGGCCGGCGGCGGCACATTCATGCTGATCGACGACTACGGCCATCATCCGGCCGAAATGGCGGCGACGATCGCCGCGGTACGCGGCAGCTTTCCCGGCCGCAGGCTGGTGCTCGCGTTCCAGCCGCATCGCTACACGCGCACGCGCGATCTGTTCGAGGACTTCGTCGCCGTGCTGGCGACCGCCGACGTGCTGGTGCTGGGCGAGGTGTACCCGGCCGGCGAGCCGCCTATCGTCGCGGCGGACGGACGCGCGCTGGCGCGGGCCCTGCGTGTGGCCGGCCGAATCGAACCCGTGTTCGTCGATGACGTCGCCGACATGGCGGCGGCGATCCGCGCCGTCGCTCTACCCGGCGACGTCGTGCTGACGATGGGCGCCGGTTCGATCGGCGGCGTGGCCCATCAACTGGTGCCTGCATGATGATGCTCGAGCCGCTGCGCTTCACGGGCCTCCGCGGCGAGATGCGCCGCAACGAGGCGCTCGCCAGGCACACGAGCTGGCGCTGCGGCGGCGCGGCCGACGTCGCGTACGTTCCGGCCGATCGCGAGGACCTCGCGGCTTTCGTGCGGCAGCTTCCCGACGGTGAGCCGGTGACGGTCATCGGGCTGGGCAGCAACCTGCTGGTGCGCGATGGCGGCGTGCGCGGAACGGTCCTGCTGCTGCATGCGGCGCTGAACGAGCTTGGCTTCGACCGCACGCTGCTTCGCGCCGAAGCGGGAGTCGCGAGTCCGAAGGTCTCGCGCTATGCCGCGATGCACGACCGGGCCGAGGCGGAATTCCTTTCCGGCATTCCCGGCACGATCGGCGGCGCACTGGCGATGAACGCCGGCTGCTATGGCGGCGAGACCTGGGACCACGTCGCCGAGGTCGAAGTGTTGACCCGCCAGGGCGCGTTCGAGCGCCGCTCGCCGCAGGACTACGTGATCGGTTACCGCAGCGTCGTCAGCCGGCGCGGCCCGGGCGACATTGCGTTCACGGCGGCGTGGTTCGACTTTCCGCCGGGCAACGGCGCCTATGCGCGCGGCCGCATCAAGGCGCTGTTGACGCAACGGATTGCGACGCAGCCGCTCGGCCTGCCGAACGCGGGATCGGTGTTCCGCAATCCGGAAGGCGATCATGCGGCGCGCCTGATCGAAAGCTGCGGCCTCAAAGGGCACGCAATCGGCGGCGCCCGTGTTTCGGAAAAGCACGCCAATTTCATCGTCAACGCGGAAGGGCTGGCAACCGCGGCCGACGTCGAGGCGCTGATCGAGCACGTGCGCGCCGTAGTCCGGCGTCAAACCGGCATCGATCTGGAGCCCGAGGTCCGCATCATCGGGGAGGCCCGATGAGCGAATTCGGCAAGGTGGCGGTAGTGATGGGGCGAGCCCGACGCGGTGCCGCGGAGCGGCCGGTGCGGGAGGGCGAAGCGGCCCGTCAACTCGATGCCGCAGGCAGCCACGCATGAGTCACGACGATGAATTCGGCAAGGTGGCCGTGCTGATGGGCGGGCCGAGTTCCGAGCGCGAAATATCGTTGCTGTCCGGCAACGCGGTTCTGGCCGCACTCAGGGGCCGGGGCATCGACGCGCATGCATTCGACCCCGCCGAACGCTCGCTGTTCGAGCTCGAGCGCGACGGATATGCGCGCGCCTTCATCGCGCTGCACGGCCGCTTCGGCGAAGACGGCACCGTGCAGGGTGCGCTCGAAGTGCTGGGCATTCCATACACCGGCAGCGGCGTGATGGCCTCGGCGCTGGCGATGGACAAGTGGCGCACCAAGCTGGTGTGGACCGCCAGTGCGATTCCGACGCCGCGCTACCGCGTCGTCGACGCCGGCGCCGACTGGTGGGCGATCGTCGCCGAGCTGGGCTTGCCGCTGATCGTCAAGCCGGCGCGCGAGGGCTCGACCATAGGCATAAGCAAGGTCGCCAAAGTCGACCACGATGAAATGGCGATCGCGTATCGCACCGCCGCCGAGCACGACGACCTGGTCATCGTCGAGGAGTTCGTCGCCGGCGTCGAGTTGACCGCGGGCATCCTCGGCGAACGTGCGCTCCCGCTGATACGCATCGAGGCGCCGCAGGGCAACTACGATTACCACAACAAATATTTTTCCGACGAGACGCGCTACTACTGTCCCTGCGGCATCGACGCCAAGGTCGAAAGCGCGATCCAGGCGCAATCGCTCTCGGCGTTTCGCATCGTCGGATGCAGCGGCTGGGGGCGGCTCGATCTGATCCTCAAGTCCGACGGCGCCTGGACGTTCCTCGAGGTCAATACGTCCCCCGGCATGACCGGTCACAGCCTGGTGCCGATGGCGGCGCGGCAGGCCGGCATGGACTTCGCCGAGCTTTGCGTCGAGATCCTGCGAGGCGCCCATGTGGGATAACCCGCGGCAGCTCAACGCCATCGCGCTCATCGTCGCGTTCGCGGCCGCGACGATGCTGGTGTGGGGCGCGGGCGCCTGGGCCGTGCGCCAGCCGGTGTTCGCTTTTCATCGCGTCGTCATCGACGGGTCGCTGCAGCGCGCCAATCCGGCGCATCTGGAAGCGGTGCTCCGCGAGGAGGTCAAGGGAACGTTCTTCACGCTGCGTCTCGCCGACGCGCGTTCGTCGCTGCAGCGCGTGCCGTGGGTGCGTCGCGTCGCGCTGCGTCGCCAGTGGCCCGACCGCCTCGAGGTCGAGGTGAGCGAGCACCAGCCGCTCGCCCGCTGGAACGACGCGGCGCTGATCGATACCGAAGGCGACGTCTTCGCCGCCGACTTCGACGGCGAGCTGCCGCAGTTCACCGGGCCCGAAGGCACCGCCGCGGAAGTCGCCGCGCAATACCGTGCCTTCGTCGCGGCGCTCGAGCCGACCGGGCGCGCGATCAACGCGATCCGGCGCTCGCCTCGCGGCGGATGGCAGCTGGTCGCGGCCGGCAGCCCGCCGCTGACGATCGAGCTGGGACGCACCGATCCGGGCGAGCGCCTGGCGCGCTTCGTCGCGAACTACCGTCAAACGATGGACGCGCTTTCGCGCGCCGGCACGCGCGTCGACTACGCCGATCTTCGCTATCGCAACGGATTCGCCGCGCGCGCGTCCGCCGGCAACGATCGATCGTCCAGAAAAGCGTCCCGGGGATAGAACAACATGGTCAGAGACAGCAAGAACCTCATCGTCGCTCTCGACATAGGCACGTCGAAGATCGTCGCGATCGTCGCCGAGGTCACCGCCGACAAGCGCCTGAACATCATCGGGCTGGGAACGCAGCCTGCGCGGGGGCTGAAGAAGGGTGTCGTCGTCAACATCGAGGCGACGATGGCGTCGATCCAGCGCGTGCTCGAAGAAGCCGAGCTGATGGCCGACTGCGCGATCACCGAGGTCTACACCGGCATCGCCGGCAGCCACATCCGAAGCCTCAACTCCAGCGGCATGGTCGCCATCAAGGAAAAGGAAGTGACGCAGGCCGACATCGACCGCGTCATCGAGACGGCGAAGGCGATCGCCATCCCGAACGACCAGCAGGTGCTGCACATCCTGCCGCAGGAATTCATCGTCGACGGCCAGGAGGACGTGCGCGAGCCGCTGGGCATGAGCGGCGTGCGGCTCGAAGTGAAAGTGCACATCGTCACCGGTGCGGTGTCCGCGGTCGAGAACATCACCAAGTGCGTGCGCCGCTGCGGGCTGCAGGTCAACGACGTGATGCTGCAGCCGCTCGCTTCCGCGCTGGCGGTGCTGAACGAGGACGAAAAGGACCTGGGCGTGTGCGTGATGGACATCGGCGGCGGCACGACCGACCTCGCGGTGTTTACCGGCGGCGCGATCCGCCACACGGCGGTCATCCCAATCGCCGGCGACCAGGTGACCAACGATATCGCCATGACCCTGCGCACGCCGACCAAGGAGGCCGAGGAACTGAAGCTGCGCCACGGCTGCGCGCTGCGCCAGCTGGCCGACCCGAACGACATCATCGAGGTGCCCGGCGTCGGCGAGCGCGGTCCGCGCAAGCTGTCGCGACAGACGCTGGCCGAGGTGATCGAGCCGCGCATCGAGGAGCTCTACACGCTGGCGCAGTCGGAGCTGCGGCGCAGCGGACTCGAGGAAATGCTTTCGTCGGGCATCGTGCTGACCGGCGGCTCGGCGCTGCTGCAGGGGATGGTGGAGCTGGGGGAGGAAGTCTTTCACCTGCCGGTGCGCGTCGGCGTGCCGGCCTACGTCGGCGGCCTGGCCGACGTGATCAGGAGCCCGCGCTACGCGACCGCCGTCGGACTGCTGCTCGACGGGCGCGAACATTTTCTGCGCGCGGAAATCGCGCGCGGCCAGACCAAGGGATTGGGGAACGTCGGAGAACGGATGAGGCAGTGGTTCAAAGCCAATTTTTAAAAGCGTATGCAACAGCATGTCAATCGATTGAAGCACTTCGACAGGAGAGAGGAGCACATCATGTTTGAAATCATCGACCAGAATCCGCAGGAAGCCGTCATCAAGGTCATCGGCGTCGGCGGCTGCGGCGGCAACGCCATAGAGCACATGATCGAACGGGGCTTGCAGGGCGTCGAATTCATCGCGGCAAATACCGATGCCCAGGCGCTGAAGCGGTCGACCGCCCGCATCCAGCTTCAGCTCGGCAGCAATCTGACGCGAGGCTTGGGCGCCGGAGCGCGGCCGGAGATCGGGCGCGACGCGGCGATGGAAGACAAGGACCGCATCGGCGAAATGATCGACGGCGCCGACATGCTGTTCATCACCGCCGGCATGGGCGGCGGGACCGGCACCGGCGCGGCGCCTATCGTCGCGCAGGTCGCGAAGGACCGCGGCATACTGACCGTCGCGGTCGTGACGCGGCCGTTCCAGTTCGAAGGCAAGCGGCAGCGAGTCGCCGAAGCAGGCATCGAGGAACTGAAGAAGACCGTCGATTCGCTGATCATCATCCCGAACGACAAGTTGATGCAGGTGCTCGGCGAGGACGTCTCGGTGCTCGACGCCTATGCGGCGGCCAACGACGTGCTGCACAGCGCGGTCGCCGGGATCGCCGAGGTGATCAACAATCCGGGCCTGGTCAACGTCGACTTCGCCGACGTGCGCACGGTGATGTCCGAAGTCGGCATGGCGATGATGGGCTCGGCCAAGGTGGGCGGGGCGGACCGTGCGCGCCTCGCCGCGGAGCGCGCCGTCGCCAGTCCGTTGCTGGAGGAAGTCAATCTCGCCGGCGCCCGCGGCGTGCTGGTGAACATCACCGCCTCGGCGGGCCTCAAGATGAAGGAGTATCACGAGGTCATGAACACCATCAAATCGTTCACCGCGGACGATGCGATGGTGATCGTCGGCACCGTGATCGACGAAGAGATGAAGGACGAGCTCCGCGTGACGATGATCGCCACGGGCTTGGGCGGCGTCGCGGCGCGCGGCCGGCAACCCCGCCTCGAGGTCGTCGAGCATGTGGTCGAGCGCACGGGCACCGACGGGATCGGCATGTCGATCGAGACCGTCGACTACGATTCGCTGGACAAGACGCCGGCAGTCATCCGGCGCGGCCGTACGCCCTCGCCGCCGACGGGTGCCGCCGCGTTCGATGCCTCCGACATACCGGCATTTCTGCGCAAGCAGGCGGACTAGGACGCGACGCCGCGCAAGGCTCACAGGCGGGAGCTGCGACGGCATCGGACCGAGATGGTCTGGGTACCAGACCAGGAAAGCGCGCGCAGATCGGGCGCGGTTATGGTATGATCATGTGCTAACTCCTTGAGCCGGCACGCGAATCACCAAGGCCGAAAAAGGGGACATCGATGCTCAAACAGCGCACGCTCAAATCCAAGATCAAGACGACCGGCGTTGGCTTGCACACCGGCGCGCGCGTCGAATTGACGCTGCGTCCGGCGCCGCCGGAAACCGGCATCGTGTTCCATCGCGTCGACCTGCCATCGCCGGTGGCGATCCCCGGCGAGGCCCGATACGTCGGTGACACGCGGCTTTCGTCGTCGCTCTCCAAGGATGGCGCCAGCGTCTCGACGGTCGAGCATCTTATGTCGGCGCTGGCCGGACTCGGCATCGACAACGTCCACATCGACGTCGCGGGTCCCGAGCTGCCGATCATGGACGGGAGTGCCGCCCCTTTCGTCTTCCTGCTGCAGTCCGCGGGCATCGTGGAGCAGGAGGCGGCCAAGCGCTATTTGCGCGTCAAGACGCCGGTCGAAGTGCGCGACGGCGACAAATGGGCGCGTTTCGAGCCGCATCACGGTTTCGTGCTCGACTTCACGATCGATTTCCCGCACCCGGTGTTCGGCTCGGAGAACCGGCACGTGGTCATCGATTTCGCCGAGCATTCGTATACCAAGGAAGTCAGCCGCGCCCGCACGTTCGGTTTCATGCAGGACGTCGAAGCGATGCGCGCGGCCGGGCTCGCGCTCGGCGGCAGCCTGCAGAACGCCATCGTGCTGGACGAGACGCGCGTTCTGAACAGCGAGGGCCTGCGCTACGACAACGAGTTCGCCAAGCACAAGGTGCTCGACGCGATCGGCGACCTGTACCTGCTCGGTCATCCGTTGATCGGCCGCTACACCGCGTTCAAATCGGGCCATGCGCTCAACAACGCGCTATCGTGCGCGCTGCTGGCACGGCCGGAGGCGTGGGAGCTCGTGACCTTCGACGTGCAAGCCGACGTGCCGCGCGCGTTTCAGGGCTGGCAGTTACAACCGGCCTAGCGGCGCGAGCCGGAAGCAGGGGCCCCGCACGTAGCGCGGGGATACGACCAGGCGAGTCGACGCAAGGCAGCCGACACTCCAGCGCTCACAGTTCGATGACGGTATAAGGAGGCTGCGGCCGGTTCGGCGTACCCCGAGGCGGTGGGCCGCGCGGTTCCGTCACCGGCAGTCCGATCCGCGCGATCACCCTTAAGGAATCCCTTGGTTCTGGTGCGGATGCTGCTGTTCCTGGCCCTGGCGGCGATCGCCGGCGCCGGCGCGGCCTACCTGTTCAAGCGCGATCCGCGCTATCTGCGCTTTATCGGCCGCGTCATCAAATATACGATCCTGCTACTGCTCGGCATCCTGGTCTTTTACGCCTTCGAGCGCCTGGTTGTCGTCGTTTGACCCCGTCCGGTGCCCCGCATGGCGCGCGAGCCGCCTGAGCGCTACCGCCAAAGGCACATCGCCCAGGCGCGACGCAAGCGTCTCGAGGGTGCTCACTGCTGCCTCATCCAGTTGTTTCTTAGGGACTTTTGCGGGATCCCTCGCCGCCGGGCGGGCTTGCACGCGCACCTTGATTCCAGTAAATTCCCACCCCTCCCCGGCAAGTTTGCGTAGCAAATCGGGTGCGCGCTGTCGTAGCAGCGCTCCCGCAGCGCCGCTTGCCGCCGCAAGTTCGAGTTCCTGGGACCGTGCATCAGCGACACTGACGTGGGCGGCAAGCGCAGGAGGCAAGCCCCGCCGCAATAGGAGTTGCAAGCGGAGTTCGCGCTCCCGTCGTCGCTGGAGATCGGCCAGCGTGGCTTCGGTTTCGAGTACTTGCCCTAGGAGCCGCATGACGTTAGCATATTCGCCAGAAGCCGGACGCCAAGTCGTGCGCCGACGATTGCAGGGGGATACCGTTTGAACATTATCCTGGTTTCCGGCGCCACGGCGCGGGCCCGCACCTTGAGCCTGGACTGGCGACACTGGACGGCGGGGGGATTCGGCGTCCTCGCCCTTTTCCTTTCCTTCACGCTGCTTTTCAACTACATGACGCTGCGCTACGCCGCGTCGATCAACCACCCGTTGTTGCAGGCGATCCTGCTGGCCGATCAGCGGCAGGAAGCGCAGAAAACGCAGGAGGTCGTGCAAGGCCACCTGAATGCGATGGCGGTCAAGCTCGGCGACCTGCAGGCCCAGATGTTGCGCCTCGACGGGTTGGGCGAACGGCTGGCGAAGCTCGCCGGCCTGAAGCCGCAGGACTTGCCCGGGCTGCTGCAGCCAGGGACGCCGGGACGCGGCGGCCCGGCACCGACCTTGCAACGCAATCTCTCGCTGGATGAGTTCAACGAGATGCTGGCGCAGCTCTCGCGGCAAGTCGACCAGCGCTCCGATCAGCTGGGGGTCCTGGAGGCCCTGCTGATGACCGATTCGGCCAACAAGAAGTTTTTACCGACATTGAAGCCGATCGAAGATGCGTGGTACTCGTCCAACTTCGGCTGGCGCCTCGACCCGTTCACCGGACAGCAAAGTTTTCATGAGGGGATCGATTTTCCGGCCGATGTCGGCACCACGATCGAGGCCGCCGCGAGCGGCAAGGTCATCTTCGCGGACGTGCATCCGGCCTATGGTAAAATGATTGAAATCGACCACGGTAACGGACTGGTCAGCCGGTACGCGCATTGTTCGGCCCTGCTCGTCAGCGAAGGCGATCTGGTCGTGCGGGGACAGCAGATTGCGCGGGTCGGCACGACCGGGCGGTCGACCGGCCCGCATTTGCATTTCGAGGTGCGCTTAAACGGCGTGCCGCAGAACCCGGCGCGTTTTCTGCAGGCAAGCGGCTAGAGGTCGCGACAAGCGGCGGCTTGCCGGCCGACGCGAGGCCGGGCGAACGGAGCAGGAAGGGGTGAGGAAGTCCTCACCCCTTGTTTTTTGGGCGCGCCGTGCCCATCGTGTAACGGATAAGCTGCCGGCCCCGTCCGGCGGCGCGAATCAAGACCCTATGATTTCCAACATCCTCACCAAGATTTTCGGCAGCCGCAACGAGCGCCTGCTCAAGCAGTACGGCCAGACGCTGCAGAAGATCAACGCGCTGGAGCCGGCGATAGCGGCCAAGTCCGACGCCGAGCTGAAGGCGATGACCGCGACCTTGAAGGAACGCGTCGCCAACGGCGAGGAGCTCGACGCGGTCCTGCCCGAGGCTTTCGCGGTCGTGCGCGAAGCCGGCAAGCGCACGCTGCAAATGCGCCACTTCGACGTGCAGCTGATCGGAGGCATGGCGCTCTACTACGGCAAGATCGCCGAAATGCGCACCGGTGAAGGCAAGACGCTGGTTGCGACCTTGCCGGCGTATCTGAACGCGCTGACCGGCAACGGCGTGCACATCGTCACCGTCAACGATTACCTTGCGCAACGCGACGCCGACTGGATGGGTCGCATCTATCGCTTCCTCGGGCTGACGGTGGGTGTCAACCTGTCGCAGATGGCGCACGACGCCAAGCAGGCCGCGTATGCGGCGGACATCACGTACGGTACCAACAACGAATTCGGCTTCGACTACCTGCGCGACAACATGGTCTTCCACGCGCCGGAGCGCGTGCAGCGAGGTCTGTCGTACGCGATCGTCGACGAGGTCGACTCGATCCTGATCGACGAGGCGCGCACGCCGCTGATCATTTCGGGCCAGGCGGACGACAACGTCGAGATCTATTACCGCTTGAACGAGCTCGCGCCCAAGCTGACGCGGCAGGCGGAAGAGAAGGCCTCCGGCGACTACTGGGTCGACGAGAAGGCGAACCAGGTTCTGTTGTCCGAGGAAGGGCACGAGCACGCCGAGGGCATCCTGGCCAAGGCCGGATTGCTGCCCGCCGGCACGAGCCTTTACGACGCGCACAACATCGGGCTGATGCACCACCTGTACGCGGCGCTTCGCGCGCACGCGCTCTACCATCGCGACCAGCATTACGTCGTGCAGGAGGGGGAGGTGGTCATCGTCGACGAGTTCACCGGACGGCTGATGTCCGGCCGCCGCTGGTCGGACGGCCTGCACCAGGCGGTCGAAGCGAAAGAGGGCGTGCCGATCCAGCGCGAGAACCAGACGCTGGCCTCGATCACGTTCCAGAACTACTTCCGCATGTACGACAAGCTCGCCGGCATGACCGGCACGGCGGACACCGAGGCGTTCGAATTCCAGCAGATCTATCATCTCGAGACGGTCGTGATACCGACCAACGTGGCGATGATCCGCAAGGACGAGAACGATCTGGTGTTCCGCACGTTCCAGGAAAAGGTCGATGCGATCATCGCCGACATCAAGGACTGCTACCAGCGCGGACAGCCGGTGCTGGTCGGCACGACCTCGATCGAGAATTCGGAGCTGCTCGCGCAATTCCTGGTCAAGGAGAAGCTCCCGCACGAGGTGCTGAACGCCAAGCAGCACGCGCGCGAGGCGGAGATCGTCGCGCAAGCAGGACGGCCGAAGGCGATCACTATCGCGACCAACATGGCGGGCCGCGGCACCGACATCGTGCTCGGCGGCGTGATCGAGCCCATCGTCCTCGCGATCCGCGAAGACGAGACTCGATCGCAAACCGATAAAGACCTGGAGATCGTCAGGCTGCGCCGCGAATGGCAGGTGCTGCACGATCGGGTCATCGGCGCGGGCGGGCTGCACATCATCGGCACTGAGCGGCACGAATCGCGGCGGATCGACAACCAGTTGCGCGGCCGTTCGGGACGCCAGGGCGATCCGGGCTCGTCGCGCTTCTACCTTTCGCTCGAGGATCCGCTGCTGCGCATTTTCGGCGGCGAGCGGCTGTCCGGAATCATGCAGCGGCTGAAGATGCCCGAAGGCGAGCCGATCGAGCACCCGATCGTCAACCGCTCGATCGCCAAGGCGCAGAATCGAGTCGAATCGCGCAACTTCGACATCCGCAAGCAGTTGCTCGAATACGACGACGTCGCCAACGACCAGCGCCGCGTGATCTATCAGCAACGCAACGAGCTGCTCGAGACCGACGACATCTCGGAAACGATCCGCAACATGATCGCCGGACAGATCGAGGACACGGTACGGACGTACGTTCCGCCCGAATCGGTCGAGGAGCAATGGGACGTGCCGGCGCTCGAAGGCGCGCTCGCGGGCGAGTATCAGCTGCGCGTTCCGGTCGGCGAGTGGCTGAAGAGCGAGCCCGAGCTCTCCGACGAGACGCTGCGCGAGCGGGCGCGCGAGTTCGCGCAGAAGCAATACGAACAAAAGCTGGGCCTGGTGGGTCCGGAGCTCTTCCATCAGTTCGAGCGCAACCTGATGCTGCAGACGCTAGACCAGCACTGGCGCGAGCACCTGGGCTCGCTCGATCATCTGCGGCAGGGGATACATCTGCGCGGTTATGCGCAAAAAAATCCCAAGCAGGAATACAAGCGCGAGTCGTTCGAGCTTTTTTCCGACATGCTCGATCGCATCAAGCAGGACGTGGTCAAGATCGTCCTGACCGTACAGGTTCGCTCCGAGCAGGATGTGCAGGCAGTCGAGGAGGCGCCCGCGGTGTCCAACGTGCAGTACCAGCATACCGATTACGATACGGCGCTGGCCGCGGCGCCCGACAAGCCGCCTGCGGGTTCGCCGCCGTTCACGCGGGCCGGACAGAAAGTCGGCCGCAACGATCCATGCCCCTGTGGATCGGGCAAGAAATTCAAGCACTGCCACGGCGCGATCTAGCCAGATCGGCGCCCGCGAGCGCTGCGGTAGAATCCGACCGAGTCTCCACGCTCGCGCGCCACATGCCGGTCAACTACCATCCGCCCACGCCCGAGCAGCTGCTGCCGGTTGCCGGCGTGGCGCTGGGCACCGCCGCCGGGCGCATCAAGAACTGGTCGCGCGATGACGTGGTTCTCTTGAGCCTCGATCCCGGATCGCGCGCCGCTGGCGTCTTTACGCAGAACCGGTTTTGCGCCGCCCCCGTGATCGTCTGCCGCGAGCATCTGGCGCGCGGAGAGGTGACGCGCGCGCTGCTGATCAACGCCGGCAACGCCAATGCCGGCACCGGCCGGCGCGGCATCGACGATGCGCGCGCCTGCTGCGCCGCCGTCGCCCGGACGCTGAATTGCGCCGAGCACGAAGTGCTGCCCTTTTCGACCGGCGTCATCATGGAACCGCTGCCGGTCGACAGGATCGTCGCCGCGCTGCCGAGCTGCCGCGCCGCGCTGTCGCCGTCGGGATGGAATGCGGCGGTGCGCGCGATCATGACCACCGACACGGTGCCGAAAGCCGCCTCGCGTCGCGTCGAGATCGACGGTGTGCCGGTCACCGTGACCGGCATGGCCAAGGGCGCAGGCATGATCGCCCCCAATATGGCGACGATGCTCGGCTTCGTCGCCACCGACGCGCCGGTGGCGGGGTCGCTGCTCGGCGAGCTCGCTGCAAGCCTGGCCGGAGCCTCGTTCAATCGCATCACCATCGACGGCGATACGTCGACCAACGACAGCTTCGTCGTCGTCGCGACGGGCAAGGCGCCGGTTGCACCCATCGCTGGCTACGACGATCCTCGCCTGCCGCCATTGCGCGCCGCGCTCGAAGAGGTCGCGGTGGAGTTGGCGCAGGCGATCGTGCGCGACGGAGAGGGAGCGACCAAATTCATCACCATCGCCGTCGACGGTGGTCGCGATGCGGGCGAATGCGATCGCGTCGCGCGCGCGATCGCGGATTCGCCGCTGGTCAAGACGGCTTTTTTCGCGTCCGACCCCAATCTCGGACGTATCGTTTGCGCCATCGGCAACGCGGCGATCGAGGATCTCGATCCGGCCTGCGTGTCGTTCTGGCTCGACGACGTGCTCGTCGTTGCGGACGGTGGCCGCGCCGCGACGTATCGCGAGGAGGATGGCAAGCGCGTGATGGCGCAGGCAGAGATAGGCGTCCGCGTCGCGCTGGGTCGCGGCGGCGCCGCAGCGACGGTGTGGACCTGCGACCTGTCGCACGGCTACGTCACGATCAACGCGGATTACCGGAGCTAGCGACGTCGTGAACGAACGCGACCTGGACCGCCTGCTCTCGCGCGCCGAGACGATCTTGAGCCGCCTCGAAGCGCTGCTGCCGCCGGCGCCACCGCCGCCGGACTGGAAGGCGCGAGCGTTCCGCTGGCGCAAGCGCGGAGAGCGAGGCTATCTGCAGGCGGTTCTGCATCCGCACGCGATCCGCCTGGACGATCTGGTGGCGATCGACGCGCAAAAAGCGGCGATCGACGCCAACACGCGGCAATTCGTCGCGAGTCTGCCGGCGAACAACGTCCTGCTCACCGGCTCGCGCGGCACCGGCAAGTCGTCGCTGGTGAAGGCGATGCTGGGCAAGTACGCCGGCAAGGGCCTGCGCCTGATCGAAGTCGACAAGAGCGACCTGGTCGACCTGCCGGACATCGTCGACCCGATCGCCGAGCGCTCCGAACGGTTCATCGTTTTCTGCGACGATCTGTCGTTCGACGCCAACGAGCCCGGGTACAAGGCGCTCAAGGTGATGCTGGACGGCACGATCGCGGCGGCCTCGTCGAACGTGTTGATCTATGCGACCTCGAACCGGCGGCATCTCTTGCCCGAATACTTCAGCGAGAACCTCGAGACGCGGCACGTCGGCGAAGAAGTGCATCCCGGCGAATCCGTCGAGGAAAAAATATCGCTTTCGGAGCGCTTCGGGCTGTGGATCTCGTTCTATCCGTTCACCCAGGATGATTACTTCGCCGCGGTCGCGCAATGGCTGCGCTTCTACGATGTGCCGTTTGCCGATGGCGGCGCCGCACTCGAGCGCCTGCATCACGAAGCGGTGCAATTCGCGCTGCAACGCGGATCGCGCAGCGGGCGCGTCGCCTGGCAGTTCGCACGGGCACAGGCCGGCGCCCGTGCGTTCGAGGCCGGCAAGGGCAAAGGCAGGAGCAAGAGCGCCCGGTGAGCGAGCGCACGATCGTGCGCGTCGCCGCGGCGATATTGCACCGGGGCGACGGCAAGGTGCTCATGGCGCAACGGCTGCCCGGAACGCCGTATGCGGGTTTCTGGGAATTTCCCGGCGGCAAGCTCGAACCGGGCGAATCGGCGCATGACGCGCTATTGCGCGAGCTCGACGAGGAGCTCGGCATCGTCGTGACGCGCGCCGCGCCATGGCTCACGCAGCGCTACGCGTACCCGCATGCCCACGTCGAGCTCGATTTTTTCCGGGTGTTCGAATGGCAGGGCGATCCGCACGGCCGCGACGGCCAGGCGATCGCCTGGCAGGATCCTGCCCGCATCGAGGTCGCGCCACTGTTGCCGGCCAATGCGAAGGTGCTGCGTGCGCTCGCGCTGCCGCCGGTGTACGCGATCTCGATGGCCGAGGATCTGGGCGAGGAAACCTTTCTCGCGCGGGCGCGCGCTTCACTCGATGCGGGGCTCAAGCTCATCCAGTTGCGCGAAAAGTCGTTCGCGCCGGAACGCTTGCGCGCGCTGGCCGGACGTCTGCTGGCGATGAGCGCGCCGCACGGCGCGAGCGTGCTGCTCAACGGCGACGTCGACACCGCGCGCGAGCTCGGGTGCGCGGGAGTGCACTGGAGCGCGGCGCGACTGTCCGCGGCGCGCTCGCGCCCGCAAGACATGCTGTGCGCGGCATCGACGCACGACGCGGCCGAGCTCGCGCAAGCGGCGAAGCTCGGCGTCGACTTCGCCGTGCTGGGACCGGTGCATGCGACCCCGTCGCATCCGGACGCGCGTCCGCTGGGCTGGCAGCGTTTCGCCGAGCTCGTCACCGGCTCGCCGCTGCCTGTTTACGCGCTGGGCGGGCTCACTGCCGCGGACCTCGATGCCGCGATTGCGCACGGCGCGCACGGCGTTGCGCTGCGGCGCGCGGCGTGGCCCTCGACCCCGGGCGGGTCAGCAAACTAGGACTGTCCCGACTTCGCGTCGTCCGCGTCGGGATCGGCGCGGTCTTCTGTCACCGGAACGCGATACGCCTCCGCGGCCCAGGCGCCCAGGTCGATCAGCTTGCAGCGTTCGGAGCAAAAGGGCCGGAAGCGATTTTCCGGTGTCAAATCGGCCGCCTTGCCGCATTGCGGGCAGCGCGCGCCGCGTCGTCTTCTATCGGGCTTGCTCAAGCGAATATTTTGCGCGATAGCGGCGCAGGACGCCAGCCGCGGCGACCTCAGGCCAGCGCCATCGCCAGCACGCTCGCCACGTGCACCGCCTCGCGCCCCGCGCCATCCTTGATCTGATGCCGGCAACTGAACCCGTCGGCGACGATCAGGGTCGTGGCGGGGGCCGAGCGCACGGCGGGCAATAGCGCCTGTTCGGCCATCTGCATCGAGAGCGGGTAGTGCTCCGTCTGATAACCGAACGCGCCGGCCATTCCGCAACAACCCGACGCGATCGGCCGCGTAACCAGGCCCGGAATCCAGCCGAGCACCGTCTCGATCGGCGTGACCGCGGCGAAGGCTTTCTGGTGACAATGCCCGTGCAGCAGCGCCTCGCGCTGCTGCAGCGGCTTCAACAGCAGCGCGAGCCTTCCGGCGAGTCGTTCCTGCACGAGGAACTCCTCGAACAGCAGCGCACGGCCGGCGACGAGCTCGGCGTCTTCGCCCAGGCCGTAGCTCAGGAATTCGTCGCGCATGCCGAGCAGGCACGACGGCTCGAGTCCGACGATCGCGGCGCCGCGCCGCGCGTAAGGCACGAGCGCGGCCAAGGTCCGCCGCGCCTCGGCTTTCGCTTCGTCGACCAGGCCGGCCGCGAGGAACGTTCGCCCGCAGCACAGCGGACGTTCGCGCGGCACCGCATTGGTGTGGACCGTGTATCCGGCGGCCTGGAGCACGCGGCGTGCATCGGCCGCGCTTGGGTGCGCGAAATAGTTGCTGAACGTATCGACGAAGAGCACGACTTCACGTCCTTCTGAACCGCTCGCTGCGCCGTTGCCGGCAGACATCGTCCGATCGAGGAAGCTCCCTCGCCACGCCGGCAGCGCACGCCGGGAGGACAGCCCGAGCCAGGACTCGGTCAGCCGCGCCACGCCGGGGATGCGCCAAGGCAGGTTCGCCAGCCACGCGAACCGGGCGAGCGCCGGAGCATAGCGCGGTAAATGCGCGATCAGGCGATCGCGAAGCGCGACACCGTGCCGCTGGTTGTATGCGGCCAGCGCCTCGATTTTCATTTTCGCCATGTCGACGCCGGTCGGGCATTCGCGCCGGCAGGCCTTGCACGATATGCACAGATCGAGCGCTGCGTGAACTGCCTCGCCGCCCAGGTCCTCGTCGCCGAGCTGTCCCGACAGCGCGAGGCGCAGCGTATTGGCGCGGCCGCGCGTCGTATGCTGCTCGTCGCGCGTCACGCGATAGCTCGGGCACATGACGCCGGCGTCGAACTTGCGGCAATGGCCGTTGTTGTTGCACATCTCGACCGCCTTAGCGAGCCCTCGCGTGACGTCGCTTCCGGTCCCGGGAGCGCTTTCGTCACCGGTTGCAGGATCGCGCTCGACGTTCCACGTCGACCAGTCGAGCTTGGGCTCGAGCGCGTGCCGCCGATAGTCCGGATTGAAGCGGAACAGCGACGCGTCGTCCATTTTCGGCGGAGCGACGATCTTGCCGGGGTTCATGCGGTTGTCCGGATCGAACAGTGCCTTGATCGCACCGAATGCGGCATTCAACCGCGGGCCGAATTGCCATGCCACCCACTCGCCGCGGCACAGACCATCGCCGTGCTCGCCCGAGTACGCGCCCTTGTATTCGCGCACCATCGCGGAGGCTTCTTCGGCGATCGCGCGCATCTTCGCCGCGCCGTCGCGCCGCATGTCGAGAATCGGGCGCACGTGCAGGGTGCCCACGCTGGCGTGCGCATACCAGGTGCCGGCGGTGCCGTGCTTCCTGAAGATCTCGGTGAGCCTGTCCGTGTATTCGGCGAGGTGCTCGAGCGGGACCGCGCAGTCCTCGATGAACGACACCGGCTTGCCGTCGCCTTTCATCGACATCATGATGTTGAGGCCGGCCTTGCGCACGTCCCACAATGCCTTCTGCGCCTCTGCCGTCTCGATCCGCACGACGGTGCCGGGGAGGCCGAGATCGCCGACGAGCTCGGACAGCTTGTCGAGGCTTGCCGCCTGCGCGGCGGCATCGTCACCGGAGAACTCGACCAGCAGGATCGCCTCGGGAGCCCCGATCAGCGCTCGCTCGATCACCGGCCGGAACGCGGGGTTGGCGCGCGCCAGCTCGATCATCGTGCGATCGACCAGCTCGACCGCGGTCGGCTTCAAGCGGACGATGTGCTGCGCCGACGCCATCGCCTGGTAGAACGACGGAAAGTTGACCACGCCCAGCGCCTTGTGCCGCGGCAGCGGCGCCACTTTAAGCGTGAGGCGCGACGACCACGCGAGCGTGCCTTCGGAGCCGACCAGAAGCTGGGCGAGATTGACCGAGCCGTCGGCGGTGTACGGAAGCACGCTCTGCGGATGAAAGACGTCGAGGTTGTAGCCGCCGACGCGGCGCAGCACCCGCGGAAACATGCGCGCGATTTCGTCGCGCTCGCCCGCGGCGATTCTCCCTAGCCCCGCGACGATCTCGCCGCTGCGGCCGTCCCCGCGCATGCCCTCGAGCGGGCCGAACGCGATCTCGCTGCCGTCGGCCAGGATCGCGTCGATGCCGGCGACGTTGTGCACCATGTTGCCGTATTCGATCGAACGCGAGCCGCAGGAATTGTTGCCCGCCATGCCGCCGATCGTCGCCTGTGCCGACGTGCTCACGTCGACGGGAAACCAGACGCCGTGCGGCTTGAGGTGCGCATTGAGCTGATCGAGCACGACACCCGGCTGCACGACGACGGTCATCGCGTCGCGGTCGAAGGCCAGGATGCGGGAGAGCGACTTGCTGTGATCGATCACCAGCGCATCGCCGACCGTCTGCCCGCACTGCGACGAGCCCGCGCCGCGGGGCAGCACCGGCGCGCCGAGATCGCGGGCGACGGAAAGCGCGGCGCGCACGTCGTCCTCGTCGCGCGGCACGACGACGCCGATCGGATCGATCTGGTAGATCGACGCGTCGGTCGCGTAGCGTCCGCGCGCCGCCGCGTCGAACAGCACGTCGCCGCGGCATGCCTCGCGCAGCCGCCGCGCGAGCAGCGACGAATCGACGGCCCGCTTGAGCCGGCCGTCGATGGCGACGGGTCGTTCCAACGCCGGATTCATCTGGCGGTTTGCGGGAACTCGGAACGGCAGTTGTACAATGCGACTATACCTTGGCCGCTGCACCGACGATAATAACGGCCATCCCGTGCTGAATCCGTCCACCGCGATCCGATCACGCTGATGCTGAAACTCGACGATCATCCGAGCGGCCGACATTTCCTGCAGATTCCCGGGCCGACCAACGTCCCCGACCGCGTGCTGCGCGCGCTCGACCACCCGACGATCGACCATCGCGGCCCCGAGTTCGCGCGGCTCACGCTGGAGATTCTCGACGGCCTGAAGCGCGTATTCCAGACGTCCTCGCCGGTGGTCATCTACCCGGCATCGGGCACCGGCGCGTGGGAAGCGGCGCTGGTCAACACGCTCTCGCCCGGCGATCGCGTGCTGATGTTCGAGACCGGCCACTTCGCCACGCTCTGGCGCAAGATGGCCGACAAGCTGGGACTCGCCGTCGACTTCGTACCCGGCGATTGGCGCAGCGGCGTCGATGCGGCGTCGGTCGAGACCAAGCTCGCCGCCGACAAGGCGCACGCGATCAAGGCGGTGCTGGTCGTGCACAACGAGACCTCGACCGGCGTGACCAGCGCGATCCCGCCGATCCGGGAGGCGATCGACCGCGCCGGCCATCCGGCGCTGCTGATGGTGGACACGATATCGTCGCTGGCGTCGATCGACTACCGGCACGACGAGTGGGGCGTCGACGTCACCGTCGCGGGCTCGCAAAAGGGACTGATGCTGCCGCCGGGCCTGTCGTTCAACGCCGTCAGCGACAAGGCGCTCGCCGCCGCGCAAGCAGGCGCGACTGCCGCGATCGTACTGGGCCTGGGACGACATCATCGCGATGAACCGCCAGGGCTACTTTCCGTACACGCCCGCGACCAATCTGCTCTACGGGCTGCACGAGGCGATCGACATGCTGCTGGGCGAAGGCTTGCCCAACGTGTTCGCCCGCCACGATCGCCACGCCGAAGCGACGCGCCGCGCGGTGCGCGCCTGGGGACTGGAAATCCTGTGCCGCAATCCGGCCGAATACAGCAGCTCGCTCACCGCCATCATGCTGCCCGAAGGCCAGGACGCCGACGCCTTTCGCCGCGAGACGCTCGCCCGCTACGATCTGTCGCTCGGCACGGGCTTGGGCCGGCTCGCCGGCAAGGTGTTCCGCATCGGCCATCTGGGGTTCTTCAACGACCTGACCTTGTGCGGGACCTTGTGCGGCGTCGAGATGGGACTTGCGGCGTCGCGCGTACCGTACCGGTCCGGCGGCGTGGCCGCGGCGCTCGCTTTTCTCGGCGGCGCCGCGAGTACCAAGTCTTCACCCCAGGCGCTCGCTGCGAGCACCGCCTGACGCTTCGAATCGAATTCGCATCCCACCATAAGCTGTTTGCAATCGGAGGAGACCATGATGAAGGCATCGAGGCTGTTGTTGCTGGGAATGTTCGCGATGCTGAGCCAGCCCGCGCTGGCGCAGCTCGAGCTCAAGTTCGGCCACGTCGGCGAGCCCGGATCGCTGTTCGACGTCTCCGCGACCGAATTCGCCAAGCGTGCCAACGCCAAGCTCGCCGGCAAGGCGAAGATCGTCGTCTACGGGTCGAGCCAGCTCGGCGGCGACAAGGAGATGCTGCAGAAGCTCAAGCTCGGCACGCTCGATTTTGCGCTGCCTTCGACGGTCATGTCGTCGGAGTCGGATCTTTTCGGTCTGTTCGAAATGCCGTACCTGGTCAAGGATCGCGGCCACATGATGAAGATCGAAAAGGCGATCTTCTGGCCGAAGCTCGAGCCGGCGGCGGAAGCGAAGGGGCTCACGATCCTCGCCGTATGGGAGAACGGCTACCGCCACATCACCAACAGCAAGCATCCGATCTTCAAGCCGGAGGATCTGAAGGGCATCAAGCTGCGCATCCCGGAAGGCAAGTGGCGTCTGAGGATGTTCCAGGCCTACGGCTCCAACCCGAGCCCGATGAAGCTGTCCGAGGTGTTCACCGCGCTGTCGACCGGCGTGATGGACGGGCAGGAGAATCCGCTGACGCAGATCTGGTCGCAGAAATTCCAGGAAGTGCAGAAGTATCTTTCGCTGACCGGCCACGTCTATACGCCGGCGTTCGTCGCCGTCGGCACGAAGCGCTGGGAAAGCCTGCCGGCGGATGTGCGCAAGATCATCGAGGACACCGCGAAGGAAACGCAAGCCTACGTCTACGAGCGCGCCAAGAAGGACGATGACGAGCTGGTCGCCAAGTTCGTCGCCGCGGGCGTGAAAGTCAACCAGGCCGACAAGGATGCCTTCATCGCGGCGAGCAAGTCGATCTACGAAGAATTCGGCGCCGAAGTCCCGGGCTCGACCGCGCTGATCGAGCAGGCGATCGCGCTGGGCAAATAAGTGCCCGTCGGGCAGGGGGAGCGAGGGTGACGTTGGCGAGATTCCGTAGCGCATACGAGAAATTCCTCGAGGCGATCGTCATCGTGCTGATGTCGGCGATGGCGATCGAAGTGACGATAGGCATCTGCTATCGCGCGCTCGGCCACTCGCTGGCGTGGTACGACGAGGTCGCCGTCATCCTGCTCGCGTGGCTCACCTTCTACGGCTCGGCGCTCGCCGCGCTGAAGCGCGCGCACATCGGCTTTCCGGGACTGGTCAAGTCGATGCGACCGCAGCGCCGGGTCGTCGCCGTCTTCATCGGGAAGCTGCTGGTGCTAGCCTTCATGGCGCTGCTCGGCTGGATCGGCTTTTCGGTGCTCGACGTGCTCGCCACCGACTACCTGATCAGTCTTCCGGACGTCTCGGTGGCCTGGACGCAGTCGGTGATTCCGATCAGCTGCGCGCTCTTCATCCTGGCCGAACTGCTGAATCTGCCCGATGCGATCCGTGCGGCGCGCGGACACGCGACCATCGAGGCGAGCGACCTCGCCGAGCGTCTGCATTGACCGCCGGCGCGCGCCGAGTGGAGCGGGCCTAAAGATGCAGATACTCGTTCTCTTCGGGGCCGTGCTCGCGCTCGTCCTGTTCGACATTCCGATCGCAATCGCGCTGGGCGTGGTCGCGGTCGTCGCGCTGGTCGATCACGCAGGGTGTGGCGATGCTGCCCAACGTGGCGATCACGATGTACAACGGCGCCACCAGTTTCCCGTTGATCGCGATCCCGCTGTTCATCCTGTCGGGTGCGATCATGAATGCCTCGGGCATCTCGCGCCGGCTGATCGCGTTCGCATCGGCGCTGCTCGGCTGGATCCGCGGCGGGCTGGCGATGGTGTCGATCGGAACGTCGCTGTTCTTCGCCGAGATCTCGGGCTCGGCGGTCGCCGACGCCGCGGCGCTGGGCTCGATCCTGATTCCGGCGATGCGGAGCCGCGGCTACAGCAAGGAGTTCGCAGCATCGGTGATCTCCTCGTCGGCCACGCTCGCGGTCATCATCCCGCCGTCGATCCCGATGCTGCTCTACGCGGTGATCGCCGGAACCTCGGTGGTCAAGCTCTTCGTCTCCGGCATCGTTCCCGGGATCATCGGCGGCTTGGGCATGATGGGTGTCGCGTACTGGTTCGCGCGGCGCTACAACTTTCCCGTCGAGCAGTCGTTCCGCTGGGCCAATGTCGTCAAGACGTTCAAGGAAGCGCTGTTCGCCTTCGTGCTGCCCGTGGTGATCCTGGGGACCATCTTCGGCGGCATCGTCACCGCCACCGAAGGCGCAGCGATCGCGGTGCTGGCGGCGCTCTTCGTCGGCTTCGTCGTCTACCGCGAGCTGGATGCCAAGGTGCTGCGCATCTCGATCGTCGAGGGCGGCGTGCAGACGGCGGTGGTCATGCTGCTGGTCGCGGCCAGTGCGCTGCTCGGGGTTTATCTCACCGAGACGCACCTGCCGCAGCAGCTCGCGCAGGGCATTCTCGGCTTCACCTCGAACAAGTGGGCGGTGCTGGCGATACTGAACGTCCTGTTCCTGATCCTCGGCTTCTTTCTGCATTCGGCCGCGGCGATCATCCTGGTCGTTCCCGTCGTCATGCCGCTGGTCACCGCCGTCGGCATCGACCCGGTCCACTTCGGGCTGATCGTGACGATCAACCTGGGCATCGGCCAGCAGACCCCGCCGGTGGCGAGCGTCCTGATGACCTGCTGCGCCATCGCGAAGGCCGACATGTGGGAAGTGACCAAGGTCAACGTTTATTTCGTCGCCGTGCTGGTGGCGGTGCTGCTCCTGGTCACCTACGTGCCGTTTGTCGGCATGGGCCTCGTCGACTTCTTCTATAAGTGACTTCATGGCGGACGCCGTTCTCGTCGAACTCGACGGCGCGATCGCCACCGTCATCCTCGATCGCCCGGACAAGCTCAATGCGATGTCTCTAGCCTCGTGGGCCGAGCTCGGCGCGCGCATGCGCGAGCTCTGCGCCGACGACGAAGTGCGCTGCATCATCGTTCGCGGCGCAGGTACCAAGGCCTTCGCCGCAGGCGCCGACATCGCCGAATTCCCCGCGGTGCGCGCCAACGCGGCGCAAGGCAAGGACTACGGCGAGACGATCCACGCGACGATGCGCTCGATCGGCGAGTGCCGGCATCCTACGGTGGCGATGATCCACGGCGTGTGCGTCGGCGGCGGGCTCGAGGTCGCGCTGATGTGCGACCTACGGATCTGCGGCGCCGGCAGCCGCTTCGGCATTCCGATCAATCGCCTCGGCCTGACGATGGGCTACGGTGAGCTCGCCGGACTGCTGGCGGTGGTCGGGCCCGCCGTCGCATTGGAGATCCTGCTCGAAGGCCGCGTCTTCGGCGCGCAGGAGGCCTACGACAAGGGACTGGTGCAGCGCGTCGTTGCCGACGACGAGGTCGAGGCCGAGGCGCGTGGCGCGGCCGCGCGCATCGCCGCCGGCGCGCCGCTGGTCGCGCGCTGGCACAAAGAGTTCATCCGGCGTCTCGCTTTCACGCCGAAGCTCTCGGATGCGGATTGGGCCGAGGGTTATGCCTGCTTCGACACCGCAGACTTCCGCGAAGGGCTCGCCGCGTTCCTGGCCAAGCGCGAGCCGCGCTTCCGGGGCGAGTGACAGGTAAACAATGGGGCCGCTTTCCGGACTCAAGGTCATCGAGATCGCGCACATCATGTCGGGGCCGACGGCGGGCATGCTGCTCGCCGACCTGGGCGCCGACGTGATCAAGGTCGAGCGCGTGCCCGACGGCGACGACACGCGACGCTTCACGCCGCCGGAAGTCAACGGCGAGTCGAGTGCGTTCATGATGATGAACCGCAACAAGCGCGGCATCGCGCTCGACTTGAAGCAGCCCGCGGCGAAAGCGGCGCTGCAGCGGATCATCGATCGATCCGACGTCGTCGTCGAGAACTTCCGCGTCGGCACGATGGATCGGCTGGGCTTGGGCTACGACGTGCTGCGCAAATCCAACCCGCGCCTGATCTACTGCGCGCTCTCCGGCTACGGCCTGACCGGGCCCGATGCGAGCAAGGGCGGCTTCGATCTGGTCGCGCAGGGACTTTCCGGACTGATGCGCATCACCGGCGATCCGGGCGGGCCGCCGACCAAGGTCGGCTCGCCGGTGACCGACATCAACGCCGGCATCCTGGGCGCGCTGGGGATCGTCAGCGCGTACGTGCATCTGCTGCGCACCGGCGAGGGCCAGCTGGTCGACACTTCGCTGCTGGAAGCCGGCGTCATGCAGACCTTCTGGCAGAGCGCGATTTTCCTGGGCAGCGGACGCGAGATCGGCCCGCTCGGCTCGGCGCATCCGATGACCGCGCCGTACCAGGCGTTCGAGACCGGCGACGGCTGGATCACCGTCGGTGCGTCGAACCAGGTCAACTACGTGCGGCTGACGCAGGTGCTCGATGCGCCAGAGCTCCTCGACGATCCGCGCTTTCGCGACAACAAGCTGCGGATGGCAAACCTTATGGCGCTGGTCGACGAGCTGACCTTGCGCTTCAAGCGCAAGCCTTCGGCGGCGTGGCTCGAGGCGCTCGATGCCGCGGGCGTTCCGGCCGGGCCGGTGCAGACGATCGCGCAAATGGTCGCCGACCCGCAGGTGCTCGCGCGCGACATGATCGTCGAGCTGTCGCATCCGCGAGCCGGCGACACCCAGGCGATCGGCTGCCCGATCAAGTTTTCGGCCACGCCTTCGCGCGTCGCCCGTCCCGCGCCGATGTTCGGGCAGCACACGTCGGAGGTCTTAAGCGAATTCGGCTTCGGTGCCGGAGAGATCCGCGACTTGCTCGCCACCGGGGCGGCAGTGCAGGCCTGAAGAGGTGAATGACTCCCCCTGAACGGCTCCGCTATGACGTTCTCTTCATCGTCAGCTTGAACATCGTCGTCCAGCCGTCCTTGACCTGCATCTCGCTCCACGCTTCGTAGGACGTGTCGCTCAACCTGGTCCAGCGCACGCGGTAGGTCATCGACTCGCCGTCCGCGACGTACTGCGTGGCGGGAAAGACGAGCGCCTCGGGTGTGCTTTGCACGCTGCCGCGGCTGACGCCGCCGAGGTTTTCGATGTAGATGTACTCGACGCGCTTGGCGGCCGAATCCCAGTAGTAGGTGGTCTCGCCGACGTAATCCTGCCGGCCCGGCGCACGCACGGTGTGCGTGTCGCGCAGGGCCTTGCCGTCGTAGAGCCAGGTGAAGCAGTGCTCGTCGGTCTGCTTGCCGTCGGCGAAATCTCCCTTCCAGCAATGCCCGGCGAGGAACGCCATCGGTTGCAGCGGCTCGATCGGCGCGGCGACGCCCGGGCCGCTGCCCGCCACGGAACCGACGAACACGCCTGCCAGGGTAGCGCACCGTTTCAACGACATCATTTTTTCCCTCGTGAAGTAGGCCGCTTGCGCGGCGGTTTTGCGCGCGACGGCTCTCGTGCCGCCTCGCGCTCCAGATGATCGAAATGAATTCGCAGTTGCCTCACCGAGCTGTCGAAATACGCCACGTCGCGATGCGTGCGCGCCTGCATCACGCCGCCCTCCATCGCGGTCAGGACGAACCGCGCCAGCTCGCGCCGGTCGAGCGTGCGCGGCAACCGCGGCCCCGCCGCGACCAGGCAGGCTTCGACGGCGTCGGTCCAGGCCTTGAAGTTGGCGGCGATGGCTTTCCGCACCGGCGGGTCGGGCTCGTGGATCTCGAGCGCGAGACTGCCGATGGGGCAGGCGTAGACGCAGTCGGTCTGCACGATCCCCGACCGGTAGCGCGCGAGCAGCGCGAACACGCGCTCGATCGGATCGTCGACGCCCTTCCACGCGGGTGCGAGCAGCATCTCGTCGATGCCGCCGCGATACGCTTCGAGCACCGCGAGCAGCACGTCTTGCTTGCCGGGAAAGAAGTGATAGAGGCTGCCGCTGTTGACGTCCGCGGCTTGCAACAGGTCGGCGACGCTGGTCGAGCCGTAGCCCTTTTCCCAGAAGAGCTTCATCGCCGTCTGGATCAGGCGGTCGCGCGTCGACGGTGCGGGAGGGGGGTGCGCCATGACTTGATTGAACGATCAACCAAGAGGTTAGATGGTGCCGGCCATCGTGTCAAGTCGAGCCCGTGACCAAGCCGCTATCGCAGCGCGGTAGTAGAATGCCAGCCTTTCCTGCGCGCCACCGACCGGCAACACCGGCGCCGCCATATTCACCGACCCGTCCGCCGCGCTTCGCGCCGGACCATGAAGCGACGAGATTTCCGTGTTCAGCTTTTTCGAACGCCTGATCGATCCTTATCCCGAGGCGACGCCCGAGACGCCGCCGCGCGGCTTTTTCGCCTTCCTGTGGGCGTGCTCGCAGGGTCTGCGAAAGTATCTACTCATCACGACGCTTGCTCACCGCGGTGATCGGCGCGTTCGAGGCGCTGCTGTTCGCCATGCTGGGCGGCATCGTCGACTGGCTGTCGAAAGTGCAGCCGGCGCGAGCTCTGGACGCAGGAAGGCACGCGCCTGCTGCTGCTCGCCGCGCGTGCTCACCGGCAGCATCGCTGCTGGTCGCGCTGCAGTCGACGATCAAGCAGCAGACGCTGTTCGGCAACTTTCCCGATGCTGCTGCGCTGGAACTTCCACCGGCTGATGCTCGGGCAGAGCATGAGCTTCTACCAGGACGAGTTCGCCGGCCGCATCGCGACCAAGGTGATGCAGACCGCGCTCGCCGTGCGCGACACCTGGCTGATCGTCGCCGAGCTCCTGGTCTTCGTCATCATCTACTTCGTGACGCTGCTCGCGGTGCTGGGCAATTTCGACGCGCGGCTGCTGATCCCGTTCCTGGCATGGGTGGCGCTGTACATCCTTGCGCTTTACTTCTTCGTGCCGCGGCTCGGGAAAGTCGCGCGCGTGCAGGCCGACGCGCGCTCGCTGATGACCGGCCGCATCACCGACGCCTACACCAACATCGCCACGGTGAAGCTCTTTTCGCACGCGCGGCGCGAGGCGTTCTTCGCGCGCTCGGCGATGCAGGAGTTCCTGGGCACCGTGCACACGCAGATGCGGCTCGTCACCGGTTTCGAGATCGTCAACCACATGCTGTCGATGGCGCTGATCGCCGCCAGCGCCGGCGCCACGCTCTGGCTGTGGACCAAAGGCGAGGCGAGCGTCGGCGCGGTCGCCGCCGCCACCGCGATGGCGCTGCGGCTGAACGGCATCTCGCACTGGGTGATGTGGGAGATGGCCACGCTCTTCGAGCACATCGGCACGGTGCAGGACGGCATCAACACCATCGCGCGCCAGCACACGGTCGTCGACGCGCCCGACGCGAAGCCGCTCGCCGTCGCCCGCGGCGACATCCGCTTCGAGCAGGTGAGCTTCGCCTACGGCGGAAAGCGCGACGTGATCGAGAAGCTCGACCTGCACATCCGCCCCGGCGAGAAGATCGGCCTGGTCGGCCGCTCGGGCGCGGGCAAGTCGACGATCGTCAACCTGCTGCTGCGCTTCTACGACGTCGAGAGCGGGCGCATCCTGATCGACGGCCAGGACATCGCGCAGGTGACGCAGAACAGCCTGCGCGAGCAGATCGGCATGGTCACGCAGGACACTTCGCTGCTGCACCGCTCGGTGCGCGAGAACATCGTCTACGGCCGGCCCGACGCGACCGAGGAGGACATGCTCGCCGCGGCGAAGCGGGCGGAAGCCGACGAATTCGTCGGCGCGCTCACCGATCCCAAGGGGCGCAAGGGCTACGACGCGCACGTCGGCGAGCGCGGCGTGAAGCTCTCCGGCGGCCAGCGCCAGCGCATCGCGATCGCGCGGGTGATGCTGAAGGACGCGCCGATCCTGCTGCTGGACGAAGCGACCAGCGCGCTCGATTCCGAGGTCGAGGCCGCGATCCAGCAGAGCCTCTATCGGCTGATGGAGGGCAAGACCGTCGTCGCCATCGCGCACCGGCTGTCGACCATCGCGGCGATGGACCGGCTGATCGTGCTCGACCGCGGGCGCGTCGTCGAGGAGGGCGATCATCGCAGCCTGCTCGCGCGCGACGGCCTGTACGCGCGGCTGTGGGCGCATCAGAGCGGCGGCTTCCTCGGCGACGATCTCGCCGACATCGCGGCCGACGCCGACCAGGCGATCGCCCACGCGCGCGCCAGGAAATGAGGACGACGACGCGCTGCCGACGAGCGCCTGCGCCCCGCCTCGAGCCGACGTTGATCGGCCACGACCTGCCGGCGGGCTCCGAGCCGCCGGGCTGACGACGCGCGCCCGCTAGAGCGTCTGCAGGAAGGCGATCAGATCGCTCTTCTCCTGGTCGTTCAGGTCCAGCGTGAACCGCGTGTTGTAAAAATCGACGACTGCCGCGAGGTTTGCCGCCGAACCGTTATGGAAGTACGGCGCCCGCGCGGCGAGTCCGCGCAGGACCGGACCCTTGAAGCGGCCGATGTCCTTCCATTTCCCGGTGAGGAGCGCGCGGCCGGGGTCGGTGGTCTGGACCGTCTGGCCGGTCTGCAGATTGCGCAGCGTATACAGCGGCATGTCGGGTGTGCGGCGCGTCGCGTCGGCGAGTCCGATGTTGAGCGGTGCCGGCACCGAGTGGTCGCCCGCGTTCGGCGTGTCGTGGCAGGTCGTGCAGGTCCCGGGAATGACGTTTGACGTTGAGATCGTCGTTCAGGCCGTTGACGTCGGTAATGTTGACCAACCGGGTATTGAAGATGGCTTGTCCGCGAACGACGGCAGCGCGTGCCGCGACCCGGCTGTGCTCGTTCGCTTTGCTCGTCAGCCGAGCGCGCCCAGGCGTCATAGGTGTGGAACACGGTCGAGTTGAAAGGCGCACCCGTCCGGTAGTCGCCCGCGATCGCATCGTTGACGCCGAAGTACGAGTCCTGCGCCGACAAGTAGTCCGGACCGCCGAAAGCCTGATTGGCGGCGAGCTCCCCTGCGTTCACATCGAATACCTGCGCTGTGTACAAAGCGCTCTCGAACGCGACGATCGCCTGGCGCTGCTGATCGCTCAGCGGAATCGCGCCCTGTGCATGCCCGAGCGTGGCGGCGTTCGACTGATCGGCGAGGTCGAACGGAATGGTTGCAAAACAATTGTTCGTGCCGATCACGCAATTGGGCGACGCCAAGTCCTTGAACGTCTCGCGGCCGTCCCACATCACCGTGCTCAGGAAACTTGAGGTTGGTCGCGGGCAGCGGACGGCGGAACAGCGACAGGTCCTGCGCGCTCGCGTGGCCGTACGGATCGTCCACCGCGACCAGCTCGAATTCCACTCCCGGCCCGCTGGGCATGCCGATGCCAACGCGGATCAGGCCTTTGGAAAGCAGCATGCTGTAGGCGCTTCGGCGCGCGTCGACCGTCGACACGTCGAGCTCCGGCGCGTTCGCGCCGTCGTTCGTACGGAACACCGGATCGGTGCCGTCGCTGGCATCGAAGCGTTGCTGCAGATGCGCCGGCGTGACCGTCCAGCCATCGCTGGGTTGATGACAGCTGCCGCAGCTGCGGCCGTTGGTGCCCAGGCTCTGGAAGAACGGCCCGGTCAGGTCCACCTTCCCCGTCGCGCTGAAAGTCGCGGCGTAACCTGTGGGGTTCGGGAAGCGCAGCATGTTCGGCAACGCCGTATCGCCGGCGAGACTCGGGATGCTGACGAGCGATAACCCGGCGAGCAGCAGCCAGATCGGACGAAGCCTGAACCGATGAATCATGGCGATCTCCCTGAGGTCGGCAGCGGTGACTCCTGGCCCTCCCTTTCTTCTTAATCGGAAACGGGCGCGGAAAGGCGACAGCGACTCAGCGCGGCGTTCGATCGGCGCCAGGGGCAGCCGGCAGGACGGCGCGTCGCGCGCGCCCGGTTAGGAGTGCTTTCCGGCGACTGCCTGGCTCAACAGCCGCTCGGCGAGCCGGGTCTGCGAATGGTCGGCGCCTAGGGTGGGCCGGAGGTGCTCGACCGCGGATGACAGCGCTTTCGCGGCATCCGGCGACGGGCCCGAGGTGAGCAGGGCGCGACCCTCGGCCAGATACGCGAGCCCGAGGGTGGCCGAGTGCGCATCCGGTGGCGTGACCTTGACGTTCACGCGAATGGACCGCTCGGCGTCTGCCTGGGCGGCAGCGGGCTGGCCGAGCGCAAGCTCGACCTCGGCGCGGCGAACGAGGATGCGCGGCAGAGCGTCGGGCCGCGACTTGTCGCCTTCGGCGATCGCGATCGCCTTGTCCATCTCGGCCATCGCGCGATCGCCGTCACCGTGCGCCGCGGCGAGGAGCCCGCGCTCGGACGCGATCGTCCCGAAGCAGGAGCATTCCGGCGGGTAGGCTCGGTGGAATTGCTGCTCGAGCTCGGCGAGCGCCTGCATGCCCTGCGCGTACTGGCCGCGCACACGGAAGACCCGTGCGCGAGCCCCCAGTGCATAGCGGGCGATGACTTCGTCGCCATCGGCACGCGCCCGATCATAGGCCTCGTCGGCATAGCGCTGTGCCTCGTCGATGCGGCCAAGTTCGATCAGCGTCGCCGCAAGGTTGCTGAGCTCCATCGGCGAGACGTTCTTGTCCGTGCCGTCGGCACTGCTGATGCGCACCGCGCGCCGGTACAAGGTCTCGGCCTGCACGAATTGGCCGGTGAGGCTGAGCGCCAGGGCCCAGTTGTTGTACAGCGTGCCGGCGCTCTCGGTGTTCTCGCGGCCGAGCTCGAGCATGCGCGCGTACGCCTGCTCGAACGTCGCGATCGCGTGACCGTACTGGCCGGCTATACGGTACGACTCGGCCAGGTCCATGAGCACATTGAGCTCCAGCGCGGCGGACCGATATCGCAGCTGCGGCAGGAGCGCCTGCGCCTGCTGCACGCGCAGGAGGCTCTCATCGGCATGGTAAGCCTCGCGCGCTACGAGGCTGCCCTCGCTGAGGCAGTGGATCCGATCGAGCGCGTATTGCGGCTCATCGGGAAGCAGCGATATTCCTTCGCGAAACAGCGCCTCGGCGCGATCACCGCCGCTGCCAACGCTTATGGCGGAAGCCAGGGCGCAAGCCGCGCGGGCATGCGTCGTCGGATCGGCCTGCGTCCTTGCCATGTCGTAGGCCTGGGTGAGCAGTCGCAGCGCGTCGTTGTCGTGGTCCATGACCCGGTACTGATGGCCGATCGACACCAGCATGTCGGTCCGATTCGCGTCGGAGCCCGCGTGCTGGCGCTGGACGATGGCTTCGGCGCGCGCGAGAAGCTCGCCGGCCGTGAACGACTTGCCCGACGGTGCGGCATCGGAAAGCAGAAACTGATTGAATTCATTGACCGACGCGGCACGCGACAACTCGCGTAATGCGAAGTCGCGCTGCTCGGTCGCGACGCGCGCCTGGACGTCGGCGCGGCTGCGCTCGTCTTCGGCAACCCGCGCCTGGCGCGTGGCGCGCTCCGCCTGGGTGATCGTCCCCGCAAGCCCCGCCAGCAGTACCAATACCGCGATCGACGCGAGCGCGACCGAAATCCGGTTCCGGCGCACGAACTTGGTCGCACGGTAGGTGAGCGAATCGGCGCGCGCGCTGACCGGTTCGTGATCGAGATAGCGCCGGATGTCGTCGGCGAAAGCGGTCACCGACGCGTAGCGCTCGGTCGGGTTCTTTTTCAGCGCCTTGGCGACGATGTTGTCGAGATCGCCGCGCAGGACACTCGAAAGCCGCTCCGGCGTGGCCGCGCGCCTTGCCGCGTTGTCATGCAGCGTCTGCCCGTCGAGCGTCTTCGCCGACGTGACGGCTTCGGAGAGCCGGGCCGGCGAAGTCTCGACGATAGCCTTGACGAGATCAGCCGACGAGCGCGTGCTGCCGCCGGCCGGATGCTGGCCGCCGAGCAGCACGTAGAGCAGCACGCCGAGGGCGTAGACGTCGGTTGCCGTCGTGACCGGCAAGCCCAGCAGCTGCTCGGGCGCGGCGTATTCGGGCGTCATCGCGCGGCCCGCTTCGCGGGTCAGCTCGGTCGATCTCGCCCGGATGCAACTCGTCCTCGAGCAGCTTCGCGATGCCGAAGTCGAGGAGCTTGACCGTTCCGTCGTTGGTGACCAGCACGTTCGACGGCTTCAGGTCGCGGTGCACGATAAGGTTGGCGTGCGCGTGCGCGACCGCGCCGAGCACGTCGAGGAAGAGCTCGAGCCGTGCCGCGACATCGAAGCGCTCGTCGTCGCAATACTGGTCGATGCGGCTTGCCGTCGACGAGCTCGAGCACCAGATACGGCTGGCCCGCGCCGGAGACGCCGGCGTCGATCAACCTGGCGATGTTCGGATCGGTGAGTCGCGCGAGGATGCTGCCTTCGCGCCGGAAGCGCTCCTCGCCGGCACGGCCCACCAGCGCGGCGTTGAGGAACTTGATCGCAACCTTGCCCTCGAAGCGGCCGTCGCTGCGGCGAGCGAGCCAGACGCTGCCCATCCCGCCCTGTCCCAGCGGCTCTTCGAGCGTGTATGCGCCGAGCGTCTGGCCGGCCAGCGTCGCGCGCTGCGGGCTTTCAGGCGTGTGCTCGAGGAAGCGCTCGTCGCGGACCGCGCGCGCTGCCTCGAGCAGTGCCTCCACCTCGCCGGCGAGGTTCGCGTTGTCGCGCCGCAGCCGGTCGAGCCACTGGCCGCGCTCCTCGGGCGCGAGGTCGAGCGCCTGATCGAGCAGCGGGCTAAGCCGCTGCCATCGGGCGTGATCGATGGTCATGTCGGCACCTCGGTCGTTCAAATATCTCTATATCGGAATTCAGCGACGAAATCCGACAGGGTCATCCCGATTCATTGCGGGCTCCCGCGCAGGCTCTGGTGCAGATAGATTCGCGCCTTTTCCCAGTCGCGCTGCACGGTGCGCTCGGACACCCCGCGCATCGCCGCGATCTCCACGAAGGAAAACCCGCAGAAAAACTTGAGATCGACCACCTGCGCCAGATCGGGCTCGAGCTTGGCGAGATCGTCGAGCGCGTCGCCAACCAGCGGAAGATCTATCGAGTCCGCCGCCTCATCGCAGATATTGGTATCGAGCGTGGTCATCTCGAACTGGCCGCCGCGTTTCTGCGCATGGCGGCTGCGCGCATGGTCGATGATGAGGCCGCGCATCGCCCGCGCGGCGTAGGCCATGAAGCGGGCACGATCTGGAAACGCGATCGCGTCGCGCTCCGACATGTTGATGAACGCTTCGTGCAGCAGCGTCGTCGCGCCCATCGAGACTGCGGCGCCGCTCTTCCAGAGCTCGCGCCGGGCGAGGCGATGGAGCTCGGCGTAGAGCCGCTGGAAGAGCTGCTCTCGCGCCGCCGCGTCGCCTTTGTCCGCGGCGGCAAAGAGCGCGGTGAGGTCGGGTTCCACGGCGAGGAGCGGGGAAGGGCTCAGCCCAGGCGCACGACGATCTTGCCTCGGCCGTGGCCCGTTTCCATCGAACGCTGGGCCTCGGCCACGTCTTCCAGCGCGATCGTGCGCTCGATGTGCACCTGCATCGCGCGCTCGCGCACAAGCTGCAGCAGCCGCTGCCAGATGCGGGCGTCGTTGCGCAGCGCGAACGGGATCGCGCGCTGGCGCGAGGTGAGGCGAGCCAGCACGGCGGCCCCCACGGTGCCGATAAGCGCGGCCGCGTTGCCGCTGGTACTGATGTAGACGCCCGACGGAGTGAGCACGGGGCTCGCGGCCGCGAAGGTCGACGCGCTCGCGGCGTCGAAGACCACGTCGAACCGATCGGTGCGCCGCGTGTAGTCGTCGTGCGCGTAGTCAACGACTTCGTCTGCGCCGAGCTCGCGCACAAACGCGGTATTCCCCGCGCTGCACACCGCGACCACGTACGCGCCCAGGTGCTTGGCGATCTGCACGGCGAAGTGACCCACGCCGCCGGCCGCGCCGGTGATCAGTACGCGCTGGCCCGGGCCGACGTGCGCTTCGTCGGTGAGCGCCTGCAGCGCGGTGCCGCCCGCAACCGGCAGTGCAGCCGCCTCTCCGGCGTCGAGGTCCTGCGGTATCGGAAGCACGCGATCGTCGGACACGACGAGGTAGTCGGCGAGCGCACCCTCGCGTCCGAACGGCTGCAGCGAGCCGAAAACGCGCTCGCCGACCCGTCGCGCGCTCGGCCTTTGGCCGACGCCGGCGATCTCTCCCGCGAAATCGGTGCCCATCCCGCGCGGCGGCGACCGGAAGATCGGAATCAGGCGCACGTGGCCGGCGCGGATCTTCCAGTCGAGCGGATTGAGACCGACCGCCTGCACGCGCACCTTGACCTGGCCCGCGCCGGGCGAGGGCTCGGGCAGCTCGTCGATCCGGAGCACGTCCGGCGGACCGTAGCTGTGATATCGAAGCGCGCGCATGGAGCTGATGGTAATACTCGGGCCGGGAAACGCCTATCGTTGCGCCAAAAACCCCGCGACGCTCTGCCAGAAAGTCTCGTCGTTGCCGAGATCGTTGTGATCCGCGCGCGGCATGACCTGCCAGCTCTTCGGCCCGGCCCACGCGTCGAAGAGGGCGCGCGAGCGCTCGGGCGGGATGATCGAATCGGTGCCGCCGACGATCGCGAGCAGCGGCATCATGTTCCGTTTCGCGTCGGGCACCGCGTCGAAGCGATGGCGCAGCAGCAGCGACACCGGCAGCCACGGATAGTGCAGCTTGCCGATCGCCGTCATGCTGTCGAATGGCGACACCAGGATGGCGCCAGCGATGGGCCGTTCCGCGGCCAGGTGTGCCGCTATGGCGGTGCCGAGGCTGCGTCCGAACACGACGATGCGATGCGGGTCGACGTCATCGCGCTTCACGACCGCATCGTAGATCGCCAGCGCGTCGGCGGTGAGCGCCGGCTCGCCGGGCTTGCCTTCGCTCGTGCCGTAACCGCGATAGTTGAGGCCGACGATCGTCCATTCGCGCGGCCAGCGCGCGTCGGACAGCGTCCACGAGACTTCCTCGGCATTGCCTCCGAAATAGATGACCGTGGGCGCCGGCGCGGCCGTGCCCTTGACGATCCAGCCGCGAAGACGCGTGCCGTCGGCGGCGACGACCTCCAGCGGCGAAGCGCGCGCCGGCAAGTGGGCGGTGGAGGCGACAGGCTGCGGAAAGAACAGCATGCTCTCCTGCGTAAACCAGGCCCATGCGGGCACGCCGAGCGCGAGAGCGGCGATGAGGATCAGCCAGGACATGAGGGGACGCCGACGTCGGGGTTTGTGCAGTTTCAGGTTAGTGTCGGCGGCCCACGAGATCCACGCAAGCGACGCGTGCGAATTCGATAATCCCGAATCTTCGCGGCACACCCGTCACACGGCTGTATTCCTGACTCATCGGGCGAGCCTTCCCTCGGCGGCCAACCTCGGAGCTTATTGACGCACCCTTTGTCCCTTCTGGAGGTCAAGGCGCATGGGAGCATCAGTTCGCGCACCCGTATGCGCGGTGATGTGAATATTCGACTTGTCGAGCGGCGCAGGCTGATCCCATACTGACTACTACGAAACCGTACTTGGAAGCTCCGCTGGCGCTCTGGGAGGTTAGCCATGCTACGAGTACTTGCCGTTGCCGCGATGCTTCTTCTGGCGTCCTGCGCACAATTGGCAACGACTCCGGAGAGAGCTCCGGTATCGCCACCCGCGCCAACGGTTCCGTCGCCCCCGCCGCCTGCACCAGCGCCGCCGCCCCCACCGCCAACGGCCGCGCAGCCGACACCCCCGATATCGGTTCCAGGGGCGGCCCGCCTGCCGCAACTGGACACCGTGCCGGCGCCGCACTACGGCGCGGCTCGTCCGCCCGCAGCGGCCGACGGCGGAAAACCTTACGCCACGGTTCAGCTGTTTTTCGGGACGGACCGGAACATCACCGGCGCGTCAGCGCCGGCCGATATGTTTGGCGAAGATCGAGGCCACAACCTGGTCTACGGCACTGCCGAAGTCAGCATCCCGCGCGACCACCAATCCGGCCATCTCGAGTCACCGCTCATCCTGCGCCACTTCCTCGAAAACCCGGAGCACCACGTCGTACTGCTCAAGGTAGATCTAAGAACCAAGGAGCAAGTCTTCGCGGAAATGACGGCGCGGCTGGCAGGGCGCCCCAAACGCAACGCATTCGTTTTCGTTCACGGTTTCAACAATAGCTTCGAGGACGCGGCGCGCCGTACCGCTCAGATCTACTACGACGTCGAATTCGACGGCGTGCCGCTGTTCTACAGTTGGCCGTCCAAGGGCAAGGTCGAGGATTATTCCTACGACACCAACAATGCCGACCAGGCCGTAGGCTACCTGAAGGCGTTCCTGCGCGACCTGGCTGAACGCGGTGGGTTCGATTCGGTCACCTTAGTCGCGCACAGCATGGGAAGTCGCGCGCTCACCCGAGCCTTCATGGAGCTTTCCAGCGAACTCCCGCCGCAGCAGCTGGCAGTGTTTAGCGAGTTGATCCTGGCTGCGCCGGATATTGATGCCGATGTCTTTCGGACTGACATCGCACCCGTGCTTAGGGCGGCCGGGTCACCGGTCACCCTTTACGCCTCAGCCAATGATCTGGCGATGGTGGCGTCCAAGAAATTTGGTGGCGCGCCCCGGGCCGGCGACGCCCGTGGCGGGGTGGTCATCGTTAGCGGTGTCGAAACCATCGATGCGACGAAGGCTGACACCAACTTGTTCTGGGGCATCGGCCATGCCTATGTGGCCGACAGCCCCAACATGCTCCACGACCTGCACGACTTGGTTGTAACGCGACTGCGCGCGGCCCGACGCGGGGACCTGCAGCAGGTGCCTACTCCCCAAGGTGCTTACTGGCAGTTCAAGTGACAGCAGGAGGCGACGCAAGCATCCTGGCCCAGCGGCCTCGGCACTAGGGCTTTTTTGTCTCGGCCGCGCTTCGAGCAGACTATTAGAAGTGAATCGATTTCAGTGATCGTTACTCCAGAAGATACCGGCAAACAGTTTCGCCGGATGGCGTCGGAGGTTCGCGAAAATGGGCAACGACACAGCGACAAATCGTCGCATAGCTGTCATCGCCGTACACGGTGTTTCTGACCAGAAACTCGGCGACACTGCGCAGACGCTTGCCGAGCTACTCGTATCGCAGGCACCCAATGCTGCGACATACGACCGTGGCCACCGCAGTGATGTGCTTCTGCAGGTAACTCCGCTTGACCCTGTCACCCATCTTGCAACGACGGCCGGAGGCATACGCAAAGATCTTCGCCAATCTTGGCGTTCCGACTATCTACGCAGGGAAGGAACGGCAGCCGGCACAGCCCGTATGTTGGATGCAAAGTGGGCAAGCGTCAGCCAGGGTGTTGAATTTACGAGCTACTTACTGGCCAAGGCGAAGAGCAATGGGGCCTCTACGGAAACCTTCACAATGCCGGTCATCAGCTTGCTGCGACGGGATGACCAAACGAGCGAGTGCGTTGATATCTTCGAGATGTATTGGGCCGACTTGTCACGGCTCGCGAGCAACATTCCTACCATACTGACGGAGTTGTTCACTTTCTTGTTCAGATTGTCGATGCTCGGGCGAGACACGGTGCAGATACAGGCATCGACATCCCAATTCGCCGCGTTGGGGGAATGGCGTGTATTGAAATGGTGCCAGGCCGCATTGGATTGGATGTACTCCCGTATCCTGGCGTTGCTCTTTCTGCAGTTGGTTGTGCTCGCGTTGATACTCGTTCCATTTGGCCTAGTCTGGCAGCACCCAGAGCCCGTCTATCTCGCCGTTTGCGCGCTCCTCGTCATCGCCGCGGTGTCCGCAACGCTCTACTACTCGCGCAAGCCGGCGTTGTCGCTGTTATTGGGTTGCGTGCTGGCGTATTTGCTCTCAGCAGTGGAATTTGCATCGGCATGGATCGTGGGTTCCACTTGGCTCATTGGTCTCGGGTTCGCTTACGATGCCTGGCTCCGGGTGTGTGAAGAACGGTTTCCGCTTGTCCGTCCGCCTGGGATAGTTCTGGGGTTGGTGTCACTCCTTGGTGTCGTCTACTTCGCCGCGCGGGCGGGGCATTCAGACCTTCAAATGTGGATCGTCGGTGCCCTAAGTGCAGTCGAGATTACCTTGCTACTGATTGTTATCTGGTGGTTTGTTGCAGGTTGCTTGATGGTGCCTTGGTTGGTCACGGGCACTCTAGCAGCCCGCGGGCGTGTGTCGCAGAAGGCGGGCGAACCGGCTGGCGCTGCGACGAGCAGCGCACAAGCCAGAGGTGCTGTCGCGACCGGGCGCATGGGATTGGTTGTTTCCATCGGTTTCTTTATCGTCCTCTCGATGACGGCATGGGCACTGATCACAACGGTAGTCGAGAAGGCCGCTCAAGGCGTGCAGTACACGCCACTCATTTTCGGGCGAACGACCGACCAAGGGAAGTCGAATCCCACCGCGGGAACAACCACCACTCAGGCAGCCAATCCGGCGACAGCGGCGCCCGCGTCGCAAGCGACTAATCCGAAAGACGACCCTTGCAACGGCCTGGAAAATGCATCGCTGTTCCTGTGTCAACGTTACGTGAACAGCACGGAGACTTTCGCTCTTATCACCGTCATTCTTTCCGCGCTGATCGCTTATCTTGTTCTCATGCTTCTTCCCAGCATGGTCACCGAAATGGACCTCGCAAAGCTGAACGGCCGCCGACTCGGTCTCTGGCTGACGCGTGGCTTTCGCTGGGTGGAGCGAGTCCTGGCCATACTCGTTCTCCTCGGCGTTATTGCGGCGTTTGTGCTAGGGATCGTTCTTATCGCGTTTCGACTCCTTGCCATTGGAATCGACGTCAAGCCGGTGATCAGCCTTGCGAACCTGGCGGACGAAGCAACCGGGTTGTCGAAACAATCGCATCGATGGCTATCGTATTTCGTCATCGCCGCAGGCAGTACCTTCGTGGCATTGACCGCCCTGAGTCGGTTACTGTCCCGTTACGTACCATGGCTTCGAGCGCCGCTCGATGCGGCGCTGGACGTGGATAATCATTTCCGCGAATTCCCGCGCAAGGCGATCCCGCGGGCGAGAATCTTTTCGCGCTACGCGGCCGTATTGAGGCATATCGCCAACAACGACTACGAGCGTATCGTAATCGTTGCGCATAGCCAAGGTACGGTCATCTCGGCTGAAATGCTTAGGTACTTGAAGGAAGCCGCAGCGATGGGTCCTGATGGCGGGCCAATTCGCTCAAGTTGGGACGCACTGCAAGGGAAGATCATGGTCGTGACGGCAGGTTGCCCTTTGCGCCAACTTTATGCTGCACGCTTTCCCGTTCTGTACGACTGGGTTCTCCTGAATCGCGCCGGAACATTTGGCCCGACGGCGGCGGACATCGGGGCGGAGGCGTGGGTAAATCTGTTCGCAACGGGGGACTACGTGGGACGTTGGCTTTGGTCGCGGCCACCAACAAATTCGGAGTATCCACCGTCGCAAATCGATGAACGTGACGCAAAGAAGGCCCCGACCTATGACCCACAACCCTTGGATACGACGGACTGGCGACGGCTCATGGGAGCCGAAACCGAAAAGGACATAAGCCTCGGCGCTGGGGCCCACACCCATTACTTTCAACCGCCGCAAAAGGTCGTGGCCGATGTAATCGACGCCATGATGTCAAGGTGAAATTTCGCTCTTTTGAAGCGTCTGACGAATTGTTGCGGGGCGTCAGCGACGCGCGTAGCTCTATCGGGCTCCGCCGCCGCCTAAGAATTCGGAGGTGACCGCTTCATAGTTTCGGGCGGTAAATCACGCCGAACTCGGGAGTTCGCCCATCTGATCCGCTCAGCAGTAGATTTCTTCCCGAAGCGCGAATGCTTTCGTCTTCGTAAGCAATCTGCGATCGTAGCGCTAATTTGCGACAAATGTGTCGCAGTTGAACGTCTTGATCAAGCAAGTTGGAACGGATCACGCACTGTCCAATCACGAACGACACTAGAGCGTACCACCAAGGACGGAGCTCCTAATGCTAGGTATGCCGCGCTACCTAGCTGAGAACTCGCGACTTGGCAGCAGTATTCAGTAGGGGTAGCTATGGGGGTGGATTGGGTCTTCCTCCCGACTTGATATCATTCGCGCGGGGATGGGACGTGTTCCTTTCGAGTCGCCGTGCGACACTAGAATGAAGACCTGCAGTAAGTTCAGAGACCATCGAGACTCCGTCTTCATCATGCGCGCCGTCGCGCTTTTTCTCTTGACGCTCCTAGCCACTCCCTCTTTCGCCTTCGACTTGGAAGGCCACCGCGGAACACGCGGTCTCGCGCCCGAGAACACGCTCGCGGCGTTTCGCCGTGCGCTGGAGATCGGCGTGTCGACGATCGAGACCGACATGGGCGTGACCAGCGACGACGTCGTCGTGATCTCGCACAACCCGTTCTTGAGTCCCGACCTGGTGCGCGATCCCGACGGGCATTGGCTCGCCGCGACCTGGGCCGCAGATCCGCACGCTGACCTTTGCCGAGCTGCGTCGCTACGACATCGGGCGCATCAATCCGATGAGCCAGTACGCGCGATCATTCCCGAACCAGCAAGCTGCCGACGGGGAGCGCTTTCCCAAGCTCTCGGAGCTCTTCGAGCTGGCCAAGGCGAGCGGCAAGCCGGTGCGATTCAACATCGAGACCAAGATCACGCCGACCAGCGGCGCGAACACGCCCGACCCCGCGACGTTTGCCAGACTGGTCCTTGCCGTGGTCCGCGAGGCCAACGTCGCCGATCGCGTGACTTTGCAGTCGTTCGATTGGCGCACGCTGGTCGAAATGAAACGTCTCGCCCCCGAGATCGAGACCTCGTGCCTGACGATTCAGACGGCGAACGACGATACGGTGCAGCAAGCGCCCGACGGCGGGCCTTCGCCGTGGCATGCGGGGCTCGCTCTGCGCGACCACGGCGGGTCGCTGCCCGCGCTGGTGAAGGCCGCGGGCTGTGGAACCTGGTCGATGTTCTGGCGCAATTTGACGCCGAAGGATTTCGCCGCGGCGCACGCCCTCGGGCTCAAGGTCCTGCCGTGGACGGTCAACGAGCGCGGCGACATGCGAAGCCTGATCGACCTCGGCGTCGACGGCATCATCACCGACTATCCGAACCGGTTGCGGGAGGTGATGGCGGAGGAAAAGATGGCGCTGCCCTGATGATAGGCAGCGGCTGCGTCCGGATCCGAAGACCCTCCCAACTCTAGCTAGGCACTTCTCCGAGCACCGTACATCGCCGAATCACGCGTCCCTGAGTCGCCGGGTCGTACGCCGTCGCGCGATGCATGACGCAGCGGTTGTCCCAGAGGATCAGCTCGCGCGCCGTCCAGCGGTGCTCGTACGTCAGGTCTGGATGGATCGCCAGCGCGTTCAATTCCTCGATCAGCGCACGTCCCTCGTCGTACGGCATGCCGACGATGTATTCGGCGTGGTCGCCCAGATAGATGCACTTGCGGCCGGTTTCCGGGTGCGTGCGCACGATCGGATGGTCGACCGGCGGCTTTTCGCGCCGCTGCGCTTCGGTCATCGGGTCCTCGCCGTGGCGCCGCGTGCGCGAAAAGTCCAGGTTGTGCACGGCGCGCAAGCTTGGCGATGCGCGCCTTCCACTCGCGATCGAGGCGCTCGTAGGCGCCGTACATGTCGCAGAAGTGCGTCTCGCCGCCGATCTCGGGCATCACCTCGCCGTAAATGATCGTCGCCTGGCCGGTAACGCGCTGCCACGATCCGTCGGTGTGCCAGCAGAGCGTGCCGCGGTCGGGATGCTTGCCGCTCGGCTTGCCGTCCGCATCGAGGTTCGAGAGGCGATATAGCTCGGGATAACCGTCGGCGTGATACTGATTCATGATGTGGATCTGCACTTCGCCGAACCGGCGGGCGAAGGCCACCTGGCGCGCCGGCGGCACGTCCTGCGGAGGAAAGAGCAGCACCTGGTAGCGCAGGAACGCCTGGTAGATCGCGCGGAAGAGCGCGTCGCTCATGTCGTCGGCGAGCTTCACGTCGGGAAGCTCGGCGCCGAGCTTGGGCGTCAGCGGACGCAGCGCCAGCGTGCGGTGTCTCAACGGTCGAGTTCATCACCGATCCTCTAGTCGCAACGCGCTCACGGCGGGCAGATATAGCCCGCGCCGGTCGGGCTCTTGAAGCAGCCGACCGACTCGGGAAAGAGCGTGCTTCGGCAGCCACAGCACCACCTTGGGAAAGAGCACGGTGAAGGCGATCGTCAGGAAAAAGACGACGTACAGCGGCAGCGAGCGCAACAGCGCCCGGCCGAACCCGACGCCGACGTACTTCGACGCGACCAGCAGCGACAGTCCGTACGGCGGCGTGATCAGGCCGAACACCAGCGTGGTGATGATCACAACGCCCATGTGCAGCGGGTTGATGTTGCCGACCTCGGTCAGCTTGTTGATGATCGGCATGAAGATGATGATCGCCGGGAATCGCGTCGATGAAGTCGCCGACGATGACGAACAGCACGACCAGCAGCAGCATGATCATCGGTCCGCTCGGTGCCGGCGACAGCCGGTGATGTAGCTCGGCGACGATGTCGGGGCCGCGCAGGTACGCGACCATCCAGCCGAACGCCGAGGCGCGCCGCCACCGCGGCGAGCGGCAAGCGAGTAGAGCAGGCCCGCGTACATGAAGTCGCGCGGCAGCTCGAAGACATGGCGCGGACGCAGCACCGGGATCAGCACGATCAGGATGTAGACGGCGGCGATCATGCCGGCCTCGGTCGGCGTGAACCAGCCGGAGAGTATGCCGCCCATGATGATGACCGGGATCACCAGCGGCAGCGCCGAGCCGCGCGCGGCGACGACGACTTCGGTGAACGGTGCGCGCGGCTTCTTGACGCCGACCGGGCCCCAGAAGTAGCTGTAGACCATCAGGCCGATGCCGATCAGCACGCCGGGAACGACGCCGGCGAGGAACAGGCCGCCGATCGAGACGTTGCCGGTGGCGCCGTAGACGACGGCCATGATGCTGGGCGGAATCAGGTTCGCCATCGTCGAGGCCGACGCGATCAGCGCGGCGGTGAAACGCGCGGTCGTAGCCTTCCTTGTCCATCTCCGGCGCGATGGTGCGGCTCAGCACCGCGACGTCGGCGACCGACGAGCCGGAGATGCCGGCGAAGAACATGCTGAACAGCGTCACCACCTGGGCAAGCCCGCCGCGCAGATGCCCGACCAGCGTCTGCGACAGACGGATCATGCGGTGGACGACGTCGGACGAGGCCATCAGCTCGCCGACCAGCAGGAAGAACGGTACCGCCAGCAGCGTCTCGGAGTCGATGCCGTGGAAGAGCTGGCCGATCATCGATTCCATGCTGATCTGGGTGAAGCCGGTCGCTACCAGCACACCGGCGATCAGCGCGAAGGTCACCGGCACGCCCATGTAGCCGAACAGCAGGAACAGAATCCCCATCAGGCAGCAGGATTGCGCCGCTGCTCATTCGGCAGACCCAGCGCGGCGAGATCGACGACGTAGTCCTTGTCTTCGGGCCCCTCGAAGCCGTGCTTCCAGCCGTTGACCAGCTGCTCGATCGTGAACAGCGCGATCAGCACGCCGGACATCGGCACGATCGCCGTGTAGACGGTCAGCGGGATCAGCGACGGCATCCGGTAGCTGCCGAGGTCGAGGAGCGCATTCTGGTAGCCGTAGCGCACGATCAGCAGCGCCACGATCAGCACGATCAAGCGGTTGGTGATCTCGATCGCGGTGCGCGGCGCGCCGGTCATCCGCTTGGTGATCTCGGTCAGGTAGAAGTGGTCGTTGCGCCGTGTCGCCGCGGCCATGCCGACGAACACGCCCCAGGCGAAGAACGCGGTGGTGACCTGCTGCAGCCACAGCCACGGCGCGCCGATCGTGCGCGTGACGACGTCGCAGAAGACGGCCAGCGTGAACATGCCGATGCACAGGCCGCAAAGGATCATCAGCAGCGCTTCGAGCCAGTCGAACGCCTTCCATTTCAGATGGCGATGGCGCTGCAGGATCAGCGCGCGATGATGGGCCATGGGCGTGCCATGCCGCCGCGCCGAGCGGCAAGGCGGCGCGATGATTCGCGCCGCCCCGCGCGCGGACGAAGAAGGCTACTTGACGTCGCGGACGAGCTGCAGCAGCTTGACGGCGTGCGGACCGAGCTCCTTGGCGAGCTCGTCCTGCACCGGCTGCGCGGCCTTGATGAAGCCGGACTTGTCGACGTTCTCGACGACCTTGACGCCGATCGTCTTGAGCTTGTCTTCGGAATCCTTCTCCAGCTTCAGCGCCATCGCAGGCTCGCGCTGCGCGACCTCGTCAGCCGCCGCCTGGACCCACTTCTGCTGCTCGGGCGTGAGGCTGTTCCAGGTCTTGTCGCTGACCCAGATGCAGTTGTTGTTCGCCTCGTGCTCGGTCATCGACAGGATCGGCGCGACCTCGTAGTGCTTGTTGGCCAGATACACGTTGACGCCATTTTCGGCGATGTTGACCACGCCGGTCTGCAGCGAGGTGTAGACCTCGCCGAACGGCATGTGCACGGTCTGCGCGCCGTACGCCGGGAACAGCGTGTCCTCGGTCTTGGTCGCCTGCACGCGCACCTTCTGGCCCTTGATGTCGTTGATGTTGTGCACTTCCTTCTTGCTGTACATGTTGCGCATGCCCATCGTCAGCAGGCCGAGCACCTGCGCCCCCTGCACCGAATCCTTGATCATGGCGCGGAATTCCTGCGAGACCGCCTGGTCGGCGAGGACGTGCTGCAGATGCGCCTGGTCGCGGAAAATGAAGTGGAGCGAAAAGACGCCGGCCTGCGGCGCCAACGTCGACGCATTCGCCGTCGACGTAATGACGAAGTCGATGTCGCCGGCGCGCATCTTCTGCAGCATCTGCGGTTCCTGGCCGAGCTGCGCGCCGGGGAACTGGTTGATCTTCATCGTGCCGTGGGACAGCTCCTGGAGCTTGGCGTCGAACATGTTCGCCGCGATGCCGTACGCCGTCGTGTTCGGCTGGTCGTAGGCGAAGCTGAAGGTGCGCACCTGCGCGGCGGCGCCGCTGATCCAGCCGGCGGTTGCCGCGATGGCGAGAGCGCACAGAATCGCCCTGCGGCGATGGCTAATCGTCTTCATGTTGCATTCCTCCTCGTGTTGATTGCCCGGGATCTGAAGTCCGCTGTCGGGCAGGATAGTCACGACGGACAATAGCGGGCGCCCGCCAATAATGCAATGGCCGTCAGAGATTGCAGAAGGTGAGCTCGAACTCGACGTCGCCGTCGTAGACCGACCCGCGGTCCATGCCGGCGATGCCGAGGAAGCGGATGTTGAGAGCGTACTTGTTGGCGCTGATCTCGGGCACGCACGGCAGGTGGGTCGGCAGCGCGAGGCGCAGGAGCTGCGCCACCTTCGCCGTCGTCATCATCAGCTGGAAGACCCCGTGGTACGCAACGTGCTTGCTGGTCTTGCCGTTTTCCCGCAGCAGCCGGAGGATGATCGTCAGGCCGCCGTGTATCGGCAAGAGCGGCGCGATCCAGGTCTGCAGGTCGTGCTGGCGCTGCTGCGGCGCGAGGTGCAGCCAGTAGTGGTAGGCGGGCAGGTCGAACTCGCAGACGCCGCCGGGGATCGCGGTGCGCTGCTTGATCGCCATCAGCCATTCGTTCTCGCGCAGATGGGCGCCGACTTTGCCGGTCAGCGCCAGCAGGCGCGCGCTGACGTCGTCGATTTCGGCGAGCAGCGCGTCGAGCATTTCGCGGTCGATCGCAGGATTGCTGCGCAGCGGCGTCAACAGCTGCCGCTGCCGCTCGAGCTCCTGCAGGATGTCGGTCTTGAGGTCGGCGCGCGCCGCGACGTCGGTGATTTCGAACAGCGCAAGCAGAGCGCCGCGTGATGCGCCTCGGGTGTGGTCTCGCCGGTGAAAAACAGCGCCCGCGCGTACAGGCCCTCCAGGCGCATCAGCGTCCGGACGCGCTCGTTCAATGGATGCTCGTACCGGATCATGCGGTGACCGAACGCGACGGTGAGGCGGCGGCTAGCGCGCGGTAGCGCCGATCGAGGTCGGCGACCTGCGGCGCGATCGCTTCGGGCGGCCCGGCATTGTCGATGACGTCGTCGGCCGCGGCGAGCCGCGCTTCGCGGCTCGATTGTGTCGCCATGATCGCGCGCACTTCCGCCGCTGGCATGCCGCTGCGCGCGACGACGCGCGAGACCTGCGCTTCCTCGGGGCAGTCGACGACCAGCACGCGGTCGACGGTGGCGGCGAGCTTGCCGCGCTCGAGCAGCAGAGGCACGACGCTGATGCCATACGGTCCGCGCCAGGATTCGATCTCGCGCCTGGCAGCCGCGGCGATCAGCGGATGCAACGCCGCTTCGAGCCGAACACGCGCCGCGGCGTCGGCGAAGACGCGGCTCCGCAGCCGCGCGCGGTCGATTTCGCCGCCAGGCAACAGCTCGGCATCGGGGAATTGCGCGCGAATCGCCGCATACCCCGGCTGGCCCGGCACGGATAGCCGGTGCGCCAGCACGTCGGCGTCGACGATCTCGACACCGATAGAAGCAAACGCGCTCGCCACCGCGGATTTGCCGCTGCCGATGCCCCCGGTCAGTCCGACGACGAAAGGCATCGCTGGAATCCCTAGCCCGGCAGGTAGATCGCGATCAGCGATCGGCCGAAAAAGAGCGCAATCCCGCCGGCGATCGCCAGGTACGGCCCGAACGCCAGCGGAATCTGGTGATCGCGTCCCTTGAACACGACCAGCGAAATGCCGATGGCGGCGCCGACGACCGACGAAAGCAGCACGACCAGCGGCAGCATCTGCCAGCCGAGCCAAGCGCCGAGTGCTGCCAGCAGCTTGAAGTCGCCGTAGCCCATGCCCTCCTTGCCGCGAATCAGCTTGAACAGCCAATAGATCGCCCACAGCGTCAGGTAACCGGCGATCGCGCCGATCACCGCGTCGCGCAGGCTCGCGACGGGAGCGGCGCCGAGCAGGTTCGCCAGCAGGCCCGCCCACAGCAGCGGCAAGGTCAGGTCGTCGGGCAGCAATTGCGTATCGAAGTCGATCAGCGTCAGCGCGAGCAGCATCCACAAGAACACGCAGGCCGCGAGCGCTGCCGGCGTGGCGCCGAAACGCACGATCGCGGCAACGGCCAGGGCCGCAGCCGCAAGCTCGACGATCGGGTAACGTGCCGAGATCGGCGCGCGGCAGGCGCGGCAATGCCCGCGCAGCACGAGATAGCTGAGGACCGGGATATTCTCCAGCGCGCCGATGCGGTGGCCGCAGGACGGGCACTGCGAGCGCGGCACGACCAGATTGTAGGCGGGCGCCTCGGCCGGAACGTCGCCGGCGAGCTCCGCACATTGCTCCCGCCAGCCGCGGTCCAGCATTTTCGGCAGGCGGTGGATAACGACGTTCAGAAAGCTGCCGACGCACAGTCCGACGACCGCGGCGAGAACGAGCATGGCGGCGTGATCGAATGGCATCGGCTAAGGTCGTGCCCGGCAAGCCGGTCTGTTGGTTGGCGGCGCGTTCGACACGGTGTGTGCGGGACGCTGCCGCCCGCGGACGGTCGCCGTCCGCCGGCGCTCGCGTCCGACGGAACGGCTCGATCGCGTTCGCTCGTCGTGCTCCCCGTCAGATGACGGCGCCAAGCTTGAATATCGGCAGGTACATCGCGACGACCAGACCGCCGATGATGACGCCCAGGAAGACGATGATGATCGGCTCGAGCAGACTCGACAGCGCCGCGACCGAATCGTCGACTTCGCGCTCGAAGAACTCGGCGACCTTGGACAGCATGCCGTCGAGCGAGCCCGACTCTTCGCCGATCTGCGTCATCTGCAGGACCATCGTCGGGAACAGACCGGTGTTGTGCATCGCGTTGGTCAGGCTCGTACCGGTGCTGACCTGCGTCTGGATCTTGCGCGTGCCGGCGACGTAGACGGCGTTGCCCGAGGCACCGGCAACCGCGTCCAGCGATTCGACCAGCGGCACGCCGGCGGCGAACATCGTCGCCAAAGTCCGCGTCCAGCGGGCGATCGTCGCTTTTTCCAGGATGCCGCCGACTATCGGAAGCTTGAGCGAAATGCGGTCGAGGAAGTAGCGGAAGGCCGCGGAGCGGCGCTTGAGGAACAGGAAGGCCGTTATCACGCCGAACGCGATGGCGCCATCACCCACCAGTACGCGACGAAGAAGTCCGAGATTCCCATCACGATCAAGGTCGGCGCCGGCAGGTTGGCGCCGAAGCTCGCGAACACCTGCTTGAATGCGGGGATCACCCAGATCATGATCACCCAGATGACGAGGATCGCGACGACGACGACCGAAATCGGGTAGAACAGCGCCGATTTGATCTTGCTCTTGATCGCCAGGATCTTTTCCTTGTAGGTGGCCAGGCGCTCGAGGATGCCGTCCAGCATGCCTGCCGTCTCGCCGGCGTGGACCAGGTTGCAGTACAGCATATCGAAGTGCGCCGGATACTCGCGGAACGCCTGAGACAGGCTCGATCCGGCCTCGACCCGACCCTTGATGTCCAGCATCAGCCGCGCGAAGCGGGCGTTGCTGTGGCCGCGCGCGACGATCTCGAACGCCTGCAGCAGCGGCACGCCCGCCTTGAGCATCGTCGCCAGCTGGCGGGTAAAGAAGGTGATGTCCTTTTCGCTGACGCGCCGTCCGCCGCGGAACGATTGGCGGCGAAGCTTGGCGATGCGGATGCCCTGGCGCCGCAGCGTCGTCGTGACGACGGTCTCGGACGCCGCGCGCATCTCGCCTCGCACCTGGCGGTTGTTCTTGTCGGTGCCTTCCCACAGGTAGGTGTATTCCTTGACGTCCCTGTGCTGGGCCCTGCGTTGTACGGTTGCGGTAGCCATGAATGATTCCCGTCGCGGTTATGCGATGCTCATTCGTTCGTTACGGCCTCGATTTCCTCCAGCGAGGTCATGCCCTGCTTGACCTTGAGGAGGCCCGATTGCCGTAGATTGCGTACGCCGTCCTTCTGCGCCTGGGCGGCGATGTCGAGCGCGTTGCCGGCGCGCATGATGATCTGCCGCATGTCGTCGCTGATCGGCATCACTTCGTAGATCCCGATGCGGCCCTTGTACCCGGTGCCGAAGCAGTTGTCGCAGCCGGCGGGACCGTAGGCCTGCCAGGTTCCGTCGATGTCCTCTTCGGAAAATCCCGCCTGCAGCAGCGCCTCCGGCGGAATTTCCTCCGCCTTCTTGCACTGCGGGCACAGCTTGCGCCCCAGGCGCTGGGCGGTGATCAAAATGACGCTCGAGGCGATGTTGAACGCCGGAACGCCCATATTGGCCAAGCGCATCAGCGTCGCCGGAGCGTCGTTCGTATGCAGCGTCGACATCACAAGGTGTCCGGTCTGCGCCGCCTTGATCGCGATGTCGGCGGTCTCCAGGTCGCGGATCTCACCGACCATGATGATGTCGGGGTCCTGCCGGAGGAAGGCGCGCAGCGCGTTGGCGAAGTTGAGTCCGGCCTTTTCATTGATGTTGACCTGGTTGACCCCGGGCAGCTGGATTTCAGCGGGATCCTCCGCCGTTGCAATATTCACGCCAGGCTGGTTGAGGATGTTCAGGCAGGTGTACAGCGACACGGTCTTGCCGCTGCCGGTCGGTCCGGTCACCAGGATCATCCCATACGGGCGCTTGATGGCGTCCAGCAGGATCTGCTGCTGGTCGGGCTCGTAGCCCAGCGCCTCGATGCCGAGCTTCACCCCTGCGGCGTCGAGGATACGCAGCACGATTTTCTCGCCGTACAGCGTGGGCAAGGTGCTGACCCGGAAGTCGATGGAGCGATTCTTCGACAGCGTCAGTTTCATGCGCCCGTCCTGCGGGACCCGCTTCTCCGAGATGTCGAGGCGCGAGATCACCTTGATCCGCGACGCCATCTTGTCCTTGATCACCAGCGGCGGCTGCGGCGACTTCCTTCAGTATGCCGTCGAGCCGGTAGCGGATGCGATAGTACTTTTCGTACGGCTCGAAATGGATGTCGGAGACGCCGGCGGCGATCGCATCGAGCAGGATTTTCTGGATGTACTTGACGACCGGCGCGTCCTCGACGTCGGGATTGGATTCGTCGGTCGCCTGCTGCGGGCCGCTCTCCATGCAGGTCGATTTCGAGATCCTCGGTGCTGACCAGGTCCTTGAGGCTCTGGCCCATCGACTCGACGACCTTGGCGATCGTCTGGCCGAGCTTGTCGTCCTCGACGACGACGGCGTCGATGACGAGGTTGGTCTTGAACCGGATCTCGTCGAGCGCCTGCAGGTTGGCCGGGTCGGAGACGGCGACGAACAGCCGGTTGCCGCGCTTTTGCAGCGGCAGGACGCGCCGTGTCGCGGCGATCTTGGGATCGACCAGCTCCTTGTTGATCTGGTCGAGATCGAAGCCGCCGAGATCGAACAGCGGGGCGCCGAAGGCGCGCGACGCGAACACCGCGATCTGCGACGCGGTCATCCGCTTGCTGATCAGGACTTGTTCGACGAAGCCGAGATTGGCGGCCTGCGCCTGGCCCTGCAACGCGTCGGCGTCGTATTCCGACAACAGGCCATGCTGGACCATCGCCCGGGCGAGGCCGCTGATGTTACGGGTTGCCGCGTGCGTTGCCATGGTCTGTGGAAAGATTGGGCCGGTTGCGCAAAATCCCCGCGTGCCGTTATTCCAGGGGCATATAAGTTAGCTTATCGATGATGCCTGCTCCCCGGTGGTTTGTAAAGGCGGCGCCGGGGCACGCCCTACCGGAGGCAGCAGCTTGACGACCTTGACGGCGCGATCCTGCACCTGCAGCACTTCGACCCCCTGGCCGGCAAGGCGGAAACTGATGCCCGAATCGGGGATTTCGCCCAGATATTCGACGATCAGGCCGTTCAGCGTTTTTGGGCCCTCCAGCGGAAACTCGGTGCCGAGCTTGCGGTTGAGCATGCGCAGCGGGGCCATGCCGTCGACTACAACACTTCCGTCGGCTTCGCGGCGGAACACGTCCGACCCGCCCGGGCCTTGCGTCGTGAACTCGCCGACGATCTCCTCCAGTATGTCCTCGATCGACACCAGTCCCTTCAGCTCGCCGTATTCGTCGACGACGAGCCCCAGGCGCTGCCGGTCGGCCTGGAATTGATGGAGCTGCGTCAACAGCGGCGTTCCCGCCGGAATGAAGTAGGGCGCGCGCAGGATCGCGCGCAGCTGCTCGGCGTCGATCTCGTCGGCCTGGCGCAGCCGCAGCACCTGCTTCAGATGCAGCAGGCCGACGATGTTGTCCAGTGAGCCTTCGAACACCGGCAGCAAGCGTGTGATAGCTGGTCGCGAGCTGCTGCGCGAGCAGCGCAGGCTTGTCGGTCAGGTCGAGCGCTTCGATCTGGTTGCGCGGGGTCATCACGTCGTCCACGCTGACCGACGCCAGATCGAACAGGTTGGCGAGCATCGCGCGATGCTTGCCCCGGAAAAAATGGCCTTCCAGCACGAGGCTCCTCACTTCCTCCTGCGACAGCCTCGCCTCGACCTCGTCGCCCGGCCGCAAGCCCAAAAGCCGCAGCAGCGCCTGCACGAACAGGTTGACGAACCACACGACCGGGTACGACAGGCGCAGCATCGGCGCGAGCAGGAATCCCACCGGCGGCGCGATGCGGTCGGCGTACGCGGCGCCGACGACCTTAGGCGTGATCTCCGAAAAGATCAGTATCGCCAGCGCGATCGCGACGCCGCCCAGCATCAGCGAGACCTCGCTTTGTCCGAACAGGCGCGTGGTGATCACCGCCGTCAGCGTGGTGGCGATCGCGTTGACCAGCGTGTTGCCGAGAAGGATGACGCCGAGCAGCTTGTCGGTGCGGGCGAGAAGCCCGAGGGCGACTTTCGCGCCGCGTTCGCCGCGCTGGGCTCTCAGACGCAGCCGGTGCCGGTTGACCGCCATCATCGCCGTCTCGGCGATCGAGAAAAAGCCCGAAACCGCAAGCAGCGCGACCAGCGCGATGACCAGCGTCGACAGCGGAATGTCGTTCAAGCAGCGCGCGCCGTGAAATGACGGCGACCAGTATTTGGCGCACCGGGGGCGCTGTCAAGGCGACTTAGCGGTGCAGTATCGCTTCGAGCACGAACTTGCTGCCGAGATAGCCGAGCAGCAGCAGGACGCTGCCGACGAGAATCCAGCGCAGCGCGACTCTTCCCCGCCAGCCGTAGCGGTACCGTCCGACCAGAAGCGCGCCGAAGACCAGCCACCCGAGGACCGAGAACACGATCTTGTGCGTCAGGGTCAGCGGTTTGCCGAACAATTCCTCGGAGAAAATGATGCCGCTGAGCAGCGTCAGGGTGAGCAGCGCGTATCCCAGGCCCACCAGCCGGAACAGAAAGCGCTCGAGCGTCAGCAGCGGCGGCATCGCCGCCTCTCCGCGCGCGGCCAGGCCGCGATGCAGCCGGCGCTCGAGGCTCAACAGCAACAGCGCCTGCAGCGCCGCGACGATCAGCATCGCATACGCAGTGAGCGCCACTGCGATGTGCAGCGCCGCCCACGGTTCATCGGCGAGTGACATGCGGTGCGGATTGGCGAACAGGAGCGGCAAAACGACCGCGACCGCCGCGACCGGGAGCGCGACCACTGCGACTCCGGGCAGCGCGCCCGAGCGCGAGCCCAGCCACGCGAACAGCGCGATCAGTCCCGCGACCGCCGACAGCGCATTGGCGAGGCTCAAGTCGAGACCGCGGCCGGCGAACACCACGCCGGAAACGAGTACTGCGTGTCCGACGAGCGCAAGCGCGGGCAGCCATCGCGCGATCGCCGCAGCGGCCGGCGTTGCGCGCTCCGGCGCGTGCGCGAGTTGCCGCCATTCGAGCCAGGCGGCGGCCAGATAGGCGGCGACGACGGCCGGGTAGAGTAAAATCATGCTTGTTTTTTCGAGTGTACACCAAGGCCGCGCTGCTTTCCGGCAGCGTTTCCCCGACGCGAACGAATCGACGATGCTCGACAATCTGACCCAACGGCTCGGCCGCGTCGTCAGGACGCTGCGCGGTGAAGCGCGACTCACCGACGCCAACATCCAGGAAGCGCTGCGCGAAGTCAGGATGGCGCTGCTCGAGGCCGACGTCGCGCTGCCGGTGGTGCGCGATTTCATCGCGATCGTGCGCGAAAAGGCGATCGGCAGCGACGTCGCGGCATCGCTGACGCCCGGACAAGCGATGGTCGGCATCGTCCAGCGCGAGCTGACGCGCCTGATCGGCGGTCCGGCGGCGCCGCTCGATCTGGCCGTCGTGCCGCCCGCGGTGATCCTGCTCGCGGGACTGCAGGGCGCCGGCAAGACGACCAGCGCGGGGAAGCTCGCGCGGCTGTTGCGCCAGGACATGCGCAAGAAAGTGCTGCTGGTGAGCTGCGACGTCTACCGGCCCGCGGCGATCGCGCAGCTCGAAACGCTCGCCGGACAGGTCGGCGTCGATTTCTTCCCGGCGTCACCCGACCAGGACCCGGTCGGAATCGCCGTTGCTGCCGTCGACTGGGCGCGACGGCACTATCACGACATCGTGCTGGTCGACACCGCCGGGCGTCTGGCCGTCGACGACGCGATGATGCGCGAGATCGCCGCGTTGCACGCCGCGGTGAAGCCGGTCGAGACGCTGTTCGTCGTCGACGCGATGCAGGGTCAGGATGCGGTCAATACTGCCAAGGCATTCGGCGCGGTGCTGCCGTTGACCGGCGTCGTTCTGACCAAGCTCGACGGCGACGCGCGCGGTGGCGCGGCGCTGTCGGTGCGACAGGTGACCGGCGCGCCGATCAAGTTCGTCGGCGTCTCCGAAAAGCTCGACGGCCTGGAAGTCTTTCATCCCGAGCGCATGGCCTCGCGCATCCTCGGGATGGGCGACGTGCTGGGCCTGATCGAAGACGCGCAGCGGCAGGTCGACGTCGCCGACGCGCAAAAGCTCGCGAAAAAGGTCAAGTCCGGCAAAGGCTTCGACCTCGAGGATTTCAAGGCGCAGATCGGACAGATGCGCAAGATGGGCGGCATGCAGGGCCTGATCGATAAGCTGCCGGGTGAGCTCGCGCGCGCCGCGCAGGGCTCGCAGGTCGACGATCGCGCGATTCGCCGGCTCGAGGGGATCATCAACGCCATGACGCCGGCGGAGCGCGCCAAGCCCGAAATCCTGAAAGCTTCGCGCAAGCGCAGGATCGCGGCCGGCGCCGGCGCATCGGTGCAGGAAGTCAACCGCCTGCTCGCCCAGTTCGAGCAGACGCAGAAAATGATGAAAATGGTCGCCAAGGGCGGCGTGCAGAAGATGATGCGGGGCATCAAGGGCGCCTTCCCGGGCCTGCGCTAGGCGAGCCTGAGGCGGCTCGCGGCGCCGATTGCGAGCAGCGCGGATTTCGTCGTATAATCAACGTCTTTTTTTCGGCTCAACCCGGGACTTTGCCATGGTCGTGATCAGACTCGCTCGAGGCGGCGCCAAGAAGCGCCCGTTCTTCAATGTCGTCGTCGCCGACTCGCGCAACCGCCGTGACGGACGGTTCATCGAGCGCGTCGGCTTCTACAACCCGATCGCAGGCGAGGGCCAGGAAAGCCTGCGCCTTTCGCTCGATCGCATCGACCACTGGACGCATCAGGGCGCGAAGGTGTCCGATACCGTCGCGGGCCTGGTCAAGCAGGCAACCGCGGCGAAGCCCGCTGCCGCCGCGCCGACTGCTGCGGCTGCCGCGCCGACCGCTGGCTAGCAAGCGCGGCGCGCGTCGCGAGGACACGGGCGCGCCGACGGAAATCGTGGTGATGGGGCGCTTGCTCGCCCCATTCGGCATCAAGGGTTGGGTGAGGCTCAAGCCGTTCACCGCGGCGCCGGAAACGCTGCTCGGGCACAGGACGTGGTGGCTCGCGCCGGCGGACGGCAAGGACCAATGGACGCAATATCGCGTTGCCGAGGCACAAATTCACGGCACCGCGATCATCGCGGCGATCGAAGGTGTTGCGACCCGCGAAGCGGCACAGGCGCTGCGCGGCTTTGTTGCCGGCGTGCCGCGCGCCGCGCTGCCGAAGGCCGCGCCGGATGAGCACTACTGGTCGGACCTGGTCGGCCTCGTTGTGGTCAACCGCGCGGGACGGACGCTGGGGCGCGTGGCCGGATTGCTGGACACCGGAGCGCATCCGGTGCTGCGGGTCGACGGCGAGGGCGGCGAGCGCCTGATCCCGATGGTGCCGGCGTATGTCGATGCGATCGAGCCCTCGGCCGGCCGCATCGTCGTCGACTGGCTGGAAGATTATTGAAGCAGGGACGCGGCGGAGCAGCAGAGCAGAGTGCCGCGGCGAGCATGGTACGGATCGAAGTCGTCACACTGTTCCCGGAAATGGTGCAGGGCGCGGCGGCCTTTGGCGTCATGGGACGCGCGCTCGAGCGCGGAATCTGGACGCTGGCCTGCCGCAATCCGCGCGACTTCGCGACGGACAGCTACCGGACAGTCGACGACCGGCCGTATGGCGGCGGGCCGGGGATGGTGATGCTCGCTGAGCCGCTGACTAAGGCGCTGGATGCAGCGCGGCAGGGAATGCGTGCGGCGGGGATCGAGCGCGCGCCGGTCATCTACCTGTCGCCGCAAGGCGAACCGCTGCGCCATGCGCGCGTGGCCCGGCTCGCCGCGGAGCCGGGGCTGGTGTTGCTGGCGGGACGCTACGAAGGCGTGGACGAGCGGCTGCTGGAGAAGGAGATCGACCTCGAGCTTTCGATCGGGGACTTTGTCGTGTCGGGCGGCGAATTGCCCGCGCTGCTTCTGATCGATGCGATCGTGCGGCAGCTTCCGGGCGTGCTGAACGACGCCCAGTCGAACGTCGAGGAATCGTTCGTCGACGGGCTGCTCGATTGTCCGCATTACACGCGTCCCGAACAGTTCGCGGGGGGCGCGGTGCCTGCGGTGCTGTTGTCGGGGAACCACGCGGAGATCGCGCGTTGGCGACGCAAGCAGTCGCTGGGGCGGACCTGGCTGCGGCGGCCGGACCTGCTGGCGGAGAAACGCCTGTCGGCGGAAGATGCGAAGTTGCTCGAGGAATTCAAGCGCGAGGGCGGCGAGGGGAAGGCAACGGGTAACAGCTGACAGGCGACAGCCTGCCGGGAGTGGAATTTCGATAACAAACCGTGCGCATCAGGTGGCGACCTGCTCTGCGCGCCAGGCCAACGGCCGGAACACGATTGAAAGGAGCAACGCATGAACATCATCGATACGCTGGAAAAGGAAGAAATTGCCCGCCTGGGCAAGACCGTGCCCGAGTTCGCGCCGGGCGACACCGTGATCGTCAACGTCAACGTCGTCGAAGGCGAGCGCAAGCGCGTGCAGGCCTACGAAGGCGTGGTCATCGCCAAGCGCAACCGCGGCCTCAATTCATCGTTCGTCGTGCGCAAGATCTCGAGCGGCGAGGGTGTCGAGCGGTCATTCCAGACGTATTCGCCGCTGATCGCCAGCATCGAGGTCAAGCGCAAAGGGGACGTGCGGCGCGCCAAGCTCTACTACCTGCGCGACCGTTCGGGCAAATCGGCGCGGATCCGCGAGAAGCTCGCCCACCGCGAGGACAAGGGAAGCGAGTAGCTTCTCGGCGAGCGAAAAAAAGCGGCCCTTGCGGCCGCTTTTTTCACAAGCGACGCCCACCGCGAGGACAAGGGAAGCGAGTAGCTTCTCGGCGAGCGAAAAGAAGCGGCCCTTGCGGCCGCTTTTTTCATGGGTGGACGGCAGATCGGCCCCGGCGGCGGGCCTCGCCGCGGCGGTGCCCGGTTCTGCCGCGCAGCGGCAGCGTCTGCCGTGGCGCGTTCCCCGCAAGTTCGCATTTTGTGCCGCAATTATCGATAACTTGCATTGTCCGGCCATTTCCCGGAATATTCCAACGTCAGATCACCTCTGTTTCCCTGCGATTGCGGCGATGAAGGCAACGCTCTACGAGGCACTCGGAATACCGCAGTTCGCATCCGACGAGGAGGTGCGGGCCGCGCTGCGTCGCCTGATCCGGAAATATTATGCGAAGACGCGCGACGGCCAGGGCAACGTGGAAGAGGCCCTACGTTTCATCAATCATGCCAGCCGCATACTGAGCGATCCGGAACACAGACAGCATTACGATCAGGAACTCGCGGTCACCGCCGAGGCGAATACCGAGCAGCGCATTTCGCGCTTCGTCAGCAACGTCGCAGGCGTCGTCGAACAGGGCACGGGGACTCACGACGACGACGTCATCGAGGCCGCCGACGAGAAGATCCTGACCTCGCCGGTCGCGGCCCCGGAGAAGAGCCTGCATCACCCCGGGCTGACCGAGCGAGTCGCCTCGTTCGGCCGTTCCCCGATGGGCCAGCTCGCGCTGTGTCTGCTCTTCGGTGCATTCATCGCCGGCGCCATCGTGTTCGTGACTCCGGCCGACTCGGTGCTGGTCGCAAAGCAGGTTCTGGTGTGGCTCACGCTGCTGCTGCTGGCGCTCTCGCTGGTCTACGGCGTCGTGCACGGATTGTCGTGGCTGCGCCGCGGTCACGTTCCGCGCATTCCGGCGCTGATTCCGCAGACCGATCTCGCGATTCTCAATTGGCGTCGCGAGAAAAGCGTGTTTCTCGGAACCGACGCGCCGCAGGAAGACGCGAGCTGGATATTTCAGCTGCGCATGGCCGAGCTCGAACGGGCGAAATCGGGGCGCACCAGCGAGCCGCGCCCGTGGAACCGCCTCGCAGCGCGGCTGTTCGACTATGCGATCTGGGGACTCGTGCTCGCGCTGCTGCTGTCGGAATTGCACGGTGCCGGCGCCGTCGGCGACGATGCCGCCTTCTGGCTCGGCCATCCGCTATTCGCGCCCATGCTGATCACGCTGTCGTGGGTTCCGATCGAGGCGCTGCTGATCGCGTCGCTGCAGCAGACGCCGGGCAAATGGCTGTTCGGCGTGTATCTGCAGTTCTCCATCAGCAACGCCTACGCGCGACGCGACGTGCGCGCGCAGCTGCGACGCGCCTTGCGGCGCTCGTTCCATGTCTGGTGGGCTGGTATCGCCTGCGGGTTTCCGCTGCTCGCTCCGATACTGATCGCGCTGGCTTACGAGAAAGTGGCGCAGGAGGGCGAAACAAGCTGGGACTTCGCCGAAGACTGCCTGGTGACGCACAGCCCGCCGGGGATCCTGAATACCGTCACCGGCGTCGTCGGCCTGGCGGCGATGCTGTGGCTATACGGTGTCGCATGGCATGAGCCGATGGCCGAGTCGATCGTCGCGGCGAAGCGCGCGGTTGCCGGCTGGACGCCTTCGGCCCCGGCGCTGCTGCCGCGAGGTTTCCAGGGCGATGTGGGCAGGATCGGATCGATCGATCGCGGTGCGCAGCGCGCCGGCGCCAACGCAGCCGGCCTGGACACCGGCACGGTCAACGATGCCGATACGACGGCGCTGTTTGCCGACCGGCAGGCGAGACTTGCGTTACTGCGCGGCGAAGGCCCGCGCATGCTGAACGCGGGCAACTGGCGCCGCGCGACCGAATTGTGCCGGGCTTGGTCGGATCTGGAGTTCTGGAATGCCGAGCCATGGCGGTGCCTTGGCTATTCGCTGCAGGCGCAGGGATTCCACCAGGAGGCGATCGCCGCGTTTCGCCGGGCCGAGCAGTACGACCCGCTCGACAGCAGCCTGGATGCGGCGATCGACAAGAGCCAGCGCGGCATCGTCGTCGACTTCCTGAACCGCTACCGCCGCTAACGCGAGCGAGCGCGGAGCAGGGGCCCCGCTTTAGCGGGGATGCGACCGCGAGCGAGCGCACCGGCAACTGTAGCTGGGAGGGTCGCAAAACCGGGTGCGCTTTGAAACATGGTGCAGGCGGTCCCTCAGCTGCCTTCAGCTGCCGGCGCTTCAGCCTGCGCTGCAATCTCGCGCCGCACCGCTTCCATGTCGAGCGCCTTGGCCGAGCTCAACACCTGGTCGAGCGCACTGGCCGGCAGCGCACCGGCCTCGGCGAATACGATGACGTTGTCGCGAAAGATCATCAGCGTCGGAATCGAGCGGATGTTGAAATGTCCGGCCAACTCCTGCTGGTCCTCGGTGTTGACCTTGGCGAACCTGACCTCGGGATATTTGGCCGCCGCGGCGGCGAACACCGGCGCGAACGCGCGGCATGGCGCGCACCATGGCGCCCAGAAATCGACGACCGCGAACGGATGATCGTTGATCGACTCCGCGAAGTTTTCGCGGGTCAGCTCGATTACCTTCGGCATGTCGGCCATGGCCATTCGCTATCTATCGTGGAAACGTCGCCGCGCGAGCGCTCGCGACTTCACGTTCGAATTGCACCGTCTGTTCCCTCATCGGTCCGGTCCATTCAGTGGCAGGCCGGCGCGCACCCAGCTGGCGATGCCTCCGCCGAGTGCTCGCCCGGCCGAAGCCGCGCTGGGCCATGTAGGCACAAGCTTGCGCCGACCGCGCGCCCGACTGACAGATCACGACGACGGGCGCGTCGCTGTCGATCTCGGATAGGCATCGGGGCGCTCGATCAAACATAAAATTATAGCAAACGACCGGCGACGGCATGGACGGCGGCTTTTAGCGCCGCAAGCGCGCCAGGAGCGCGCTGGTCGAGCGCCCCGCCAGCAGCGGTATCGCTTCGAAGCGACCGCCCCAGGCGATGACTTCGGCGGCGCCGACGGTCGTGGCTGCGGTGTAGTCCGCACCCTTGACGATGACGTCGGGATGGCATTCCAGCACGAGTTCGAGCGGCGTGTCCTCGTCGAAGGGAATGGCCAGACTCACCGATTCGAGCGCGGCCAGGACCGCGATGCGATCCTCGAGTGAATTGATCGGCCGGTCGCCGCCCTTGCCGAGGCGCCGCGCCGAAGCGTCGCTGTTGACGCCGACGACCAGCGATGCGCCCAGCCGTCGCGCATGATCGAGATAGGTGACGTGGCCCCGATGCAGGATGTCGAACACGCCGTTGGTGAATACCAGCGGCCGCGGCAGCGCGGCGATCTGCGCCGCGCGGGTCTCGGCTTTCGCAATCCTGGAGGCGAAGGTCGGCGCTTCCGCCGCCGCCCGGTCGGACGAAGCGCTCAACTGATGTATTCGAACACCTTGACGACGCGCTCTACGCCGCTGGTCGTGCGGGCGGTCTGGGCCGCGGCGTCGCCTTCATCGCGCCGCACGATGCCCATCAGATAGACGACGCTGCGCTCGGTGACCACCTTGACGTGATTGATCTGGAAGTTGTGCGCCTCGACGAACCGGGCCTTGACCTTCGAGGTGATCAGCGTGTCGTTGGTACGGGCCGATAGCGAGCTGGTCGGGCCGACGACGAGCTCGTTCTGCACCGTTCGCACCTTCGGCATCGACCGCACGATCTGCGCCACGTCGTTCTTCGAGGTCTCGGTCGCGACCTCGCCCGTCAGCAGCGCGATGCCGTTGTAGCTGGTGATGTTGACGTGCATGTCGCTCTTCAGGCGATCAGCGATCTGCGCGATCGCCTTGTCCTCGATCAGCTCGTCGTCGAGCTGCGCACCGGTCGTGCGCCGGTCGGTGGCGATCTGCGCCGTTGCGGCGACACCGGTGATCGCCAGCGGAATGCAGCCGTTGAGCAGCGTTGCGCCGGCGGCGAGCGATACGGTCGCCGCAATACGCAGGATGGCATCGAGCTTCTTCATTGATTCCTCGCGTTTCCCAGGGATTCAGTTCTCTTCGCCGAGCAGGTTGGTATCGATCGCGTCGCACAGGCAGTGTATCGTCAGCAGGTGCACTTCCTGGATACGCGCGGTCACCGAGTGCGGCACGCAGAGGTGGACATCGACGCCGGTGAGGAGTTCACCGATGCGGCCGCCGCCCTTGCCGGTCAGCGCCACGACCCGCATTTCGCGCTCGTGGGCGGCATCGATCGCGAGCGCGACGTTGCCGGAGTTGCCCGAAGTCGACAGGGCAAGCAGCACGTCGCCGCTCCTGCCCAGCGCACGAACCTGCTTGGCGAAGACCTGGCTGAAATCGTAATCGTTGGCCACTGCGGTCAGGATCGACGTATCGGTCGCCAGCGACAGTGCCGGCAGCTCGGGCCGCTCGCGTTCGAAGCGGCCGACCATTTCGGCTGCGAAATGCTGGGCGTCGGACGCCGAGCCGCCATTGCCGCAGGCGAGGATCTTCCCGTCGGCGAGCAGGCAGTCGGTCATCAGGCCCGCGGCGCGCGCGATCAGCGGGGCCATGAGGTCGACTGCGGCGAGCTTGAGCTCGGCGCTGTCGGCGAAATGCGCGCGGATGCGATGCGTGGTATCCATCGGTGCGCCGGGGCGCGAAGCGGGCTTGAGGCGATCGAAATGAAGAAGATGTCGTGGCGCGAACTCGGTCAGCGGCAATTGTAGCAACTTGGCACCGCGCAAGTGTCAGTTCGCGTCGATATCCACCAGCCATTCGATCCGGCCCGGATCGAGCGCGGCGAGCAGGATCGCATCGAAGCGGCACGGCGGTTCGCGGTTCAAGCGGCTCAAGTAGTGCGCAGCGGCGAACGAGAGCCGTCGCTTCTTGGCCGCAGTGATGCTTTCCGCCGCGCCGCCGAAGGCTGGGTCGGTGCGTAGCCGCACTTCGACGAAAATCAGAGTGTCGCCGTCACGCGCGATCAGATCGATCTCGCCGCCGCGACAGCGGTAGTTGCGCGCCATGATCGTCAGTCCCCGCGCCTCGAGGAACTCGGCCGCGAGCGCTTCTGCCGCCGCACCACGGTTCATCGGGTCATCGCGCCGGCGATTCGGACAGCACGCGGCCGTCGTGGATGGTCATGACACGGCCTTCGCGCGCGAAGCTTCGCGACGGCAGCAGCGATAGATGTCCGGTCGCGCCGTCGAGCTCGACGCGCTCGGGCGGAGTCGGCTCGGCCAGCATCTGCGCCAGCGCGAACGCATCGATGCCCAGGGCGTAGAGGCGCTCCAGGACCGGGCTGTCGAATTCAGCGCGCGGCACGCCGGCGAACGCGGGGCTGTCGGGTTCGGCGAGCCAGGGTATTTCGATGTAGCGAACGTTTTCGAGGTCGTACAGCATCTGTGCCGGCAGGCCGTCGGTAATCTGACTGCTGGCATAGACCCGACCGCGCAGGAACGACTTAGCGAGCGCCGCGTCGTTGGCGTCGACCGCCAGCAGCACCGCATCGATCGGCTGCGCAGCCAGTTCGCGGCTCAGTGCGCTCAGGAGGTCGGGGTTGGCGTCGAACCGATACTCGCGCGGTGCCGCACCGCCTTCGCGCCGCCACGCGGCGACGAACGACTGGCTGAACCGCCGCTGAAACGGCGCATTGCTGCCGACCACGGCAATCGTCTTCATGCCGTCGTCGCGAGCAGCCCGCATCAACAGGGCTGCGTCCTGCTCGACGGCGAGCGTCAACGCATAGACGCCGGCGGGCAGCGGCGTCCCTTCGTCGACCTGGTTCAGCGCTAGCATCCGCGGTCGCAGCGGCGCCATCGTGAGCACGGTCTTGAGGTCGTCGCGCGTCAGCGGGCCGACCGCGAGGGCGACGCCGCTCTGCGCGGCCGTGGCGAAGGCGGGCAGCACGCCGTCGTCGCCGTGTGCGATGACGCGCACTCGCGCACTCGCGCCGGCGCGCGCCGCCGCGGCATCGAAGCCCGCCTTCACGGCGTTGGCGGCGCGGCCGTAGGTCGGCGACTCGAGCGGCAGGATCAACGCGATCGTCGTGCCGGCGGCGCTCGCGATGGTGGTGCTCGGCGCCGCTGCGGGCGGCGCGGCAGGCGCTGCGGTCGAGGGAGGCGGCAGGAGCAGCGGGGGAACAGCTTCGACCACCGGTGGCGTCATCGGCACCGTGCTTGGCGGCGGACCCGCCCGGCCCGACAATGGCGGCGTGACGGTGCACGCGCCGACGCCGAGCAGCATGGCGAAAAGCGCCGCCGCGCGCAGCCATGCCGGCAATCGGGCCATCGAAAGGAAATCGTCGACCATGAGCAGAGGGGAGCCGTTGCCGGCGCTGGGCCGAACATTATATGTGGTGGCGACACCGATCGGTAACCTGCGCGACTTAAGCCTGCGCGCGCTCGATGTGCTGGGACAGGTCGATGTGATCGCGGCCGAGGATACGCGCGTGAGCGCCGGACTGCTCGCGCACCATGGCATCCGCGCGCGCCTGGTCTCGCTGCACGAGCACAACGAACACAAGCGTGCCGCCGCCATCATCGAGTCGCTCGCGTCGGGCAAGCGCGTCGCGCTGATCACCGACGCCGGCACACCGGCGATCAGCGACCCGGGCGCGGTGCTGGTGCGCGCGGTATCGGCGGCGGGTTATGCGATCGTGCCCATTCCCGGCCCATCCGCGGTAACGGCGGCGCTTTCGGCGGCGGGCATCGCTGCACCGCAGTGGCTGTTCCTCGGATTCCTGCCTGCCGCTTCAGGTGCGCGCCGCGCCGCGCTCGAGCGCGTGCGCGCGTTGCCTTATGCGCTGATCTTCTACGAGGCGCCGCATCGCATTGCGGCGACGGTCGCCGCGCTTGCCGCCGTGCTCGATCCGCAGCGCGAGATATTCATTGCCCGCGAATTGACCAAGCGATTCGAGACGCTGCATCGCTGCGTTCTCGCCGACGCATCCGACTGGCTGGCGGCCGACCTCGACCGGACCCGCGGCGAGTTCGTGCTGATCGTCGCCGCGCCGCACGAAGCGACTCTCCACGGACGAGGCGGGCGAGCACGACGCGCTGCTCAAGCCGCTCCTCGCCGAATTGCCGCTGGCGCAGGCGGTGCGCATCGCGGTCGCGCAGTCGGGAGCGGCGCGTAATCGCCTGTATCAGCGCGCGTTGATTTTGCGGAAAAACGTCGAGTGAAGGGCCCGGAGCAAAGCGGCGCGAAGGGCGAGGAGTGCGTCGAAGAGCGCCGCCCGCCCCGGGCACCGGCAATCGAGCAATTGCCGTGCCAAGCACTTTGCAGCGCGCGCTTGGGTTGCGATCCTGCGCGTCGGCCCAGTCACCAGCGACGCGCCACGGCACTAAGGCGCCGCCGGCCGCCGCTTTAGTGCTGCGGCAGCGGCGGCGGCGCGACTTCGCTTGCCTCGGTCGTTGCCGCCTTGTGGTGATCTGCAGCGAGCAACATGTACACCGCAGGGACGACGAACAAGGTGAACAGCGTTCCGATCGACATGCCGGTGAATATCACCAGGCCCATCGCGTGGCGGCCGGCGGCGCCTGCGCCCGCGGCGATCACCAGCGGCACGACACCCAGCACCATCGCCGCGGTTGTCATCAAGATCGGCCGCAGGCGAACTGCCGCGGCTTCCTCGATCGCTTCGCGCTTGGTCTTGCCGGCGGCCTGGAGCTGATTGGCGAACTGCACGATCAGGATGCCGTGCTTGCTGATCAATCCCATCAGCGTCACCAGCCCCACCTGCGTATAGATATTGAGAGTCGCCAAGCCGAGGTTGATGAAGATCAGTGCACCGAACAGCGCCAGCGGCACCGATACCAGAATGACGACGGGATCGCGAAAGCTCTCGAACTGCGCGGCAAGCGCGAGGAAGACGATGATCACCGCGAACAAGAGCGTGATCACGAAGCCTCCCGATTCCTGCACAAACTGACGCGACACGCCGGAGTAATCGTACGAATAGCCGCTGGGCGCGACCTGCTGCAGCGTGGTGCGCATGAAATCGAGCACCTGGTTCTGCGACACGGCCGGCGAATAGACGCCGAAGATCGTCGCCGAGTTGAGCTGCTGGAAGCGTGCGATGCCTTCGGGAACGACTTCGGTCTTCTGCGTCGCCACCGTCGATGCCGAAACCAGTGAGCCGTCGGCGGTGCGAATATGGTAATCGAGCACTTGGCTGGCGTTTAGTCGGTCGGCCTGCAGAACCTGCGGGATGACCTTGTACGAGTGCCCGGCGATCGAAAAATAGTTGACGTAGCCGCCGCCGAGCGCCGCGCCGAGCGCCGCGCCGACGTCCTGCTGCGTCATGCCCAGGGTCGCGACGAGGTCGCGATTGACTTCGACCGTAGTCTGCGGCTTGTCGACCTTGAGATCGGTGTCCACGTAGAAGAACATGCCGCTGGCCTGCGCCTTTGCCAGCACCGCCTGCGCGACATCATTGAGCTTCTGGTAGGGCTCGGTCGTCTTGATGACGAATTGCAGCGGCAGGCCTTGCGAGCCGGGCAGCGACGGAAACTGGAACGCGGCGACGCGGGCGCCGGCGATGCCGTTCCACTTCTGCTGCAGCTCCTGCTGCAGTTGCGTCGCGTTCTTGGTGCGCTCGTTCCAGGGCTTGAACAGCACGCCGCCGAAGCCCTGGTTGGTCGTCGGCACGCCGGTGATCTGGAACATCTGATCGTATTCCGGCGTCTGGCGCGCGATGTCGAAAACCTGCTTCGAGTAGACATCCATCTGCTGCGAGGTCGCGTTGGGCGGACCGATGATCTGCGTCAGCACCACGCCTTGGTCTTCCTGCGGGGCCAGCTCGGACTTCGACGTCATGAACAGATAGACGACGCCGCCGAGCAGGATCACGCCCATCACGACCGGCACCGCCCAGGTATCGAGCGTGCCGTGCAGCCTGCGCTGGTAGCCGCGATGCAGCCGGTCGAACTGCCGGTCGATGAAGCGAACGAAGCGCCCGCTCTCCTGCTCGCTGCGGAAAAAGCGCGAGGTCATCATCGGCGACAGGGTCAGCGCGACGATGCCCGACACCGTGACCGCGCCGGCCAGCGTGAAGGCGAATTCGGTGAACAGCGCTCCGGTCAGTCCGCCCTGGAAGCCGATCGGAACGTAGACCGCGACCAGGACGATCGTCATCGCGACGATGGGGCCGCCCAGCTCGCGCGCCGCGATCAGCGCCGCCTGCATCGGCGATTTGCCCTCCTCCTTCATGTGCCGGTCGACGTTCTCGACGACGATGATCGCGTCGTCGACGACGAGGCCGATCGCCAGCACCAGCGCGAGCAAGGTCAAGAGATTGATCGAATAGCCGAGCGCCAGCATGACGAAAAAGGCGCCGATCAGCGACAGCGGCATCGCGATCAGCGGAACGATGACCGCGCGGAAGCTGCCGAGGAACAGGAAGATGACGATGGCGACGATCAGCAGCGACTCGCCGAGCGTCTTGATGACTTCGTCGATCGAGCTGCTGATGAACTTGGTCGAGTCGTAGACGATTTCGCCGCTGATGCCGTTGGGCATCTCGGCCTGGATCTGCGGAAACACGGCGCGCACGCGCTTGACCACGTCCAGCACGTTGGCGTCCGGCGCGACCTTGATGCCGATGAACACCGAGTTGCGCCCGCCGAACGCGGTCGAGAAATCGTAGTTCTCCGCGCCGAGACTCACCGTCGCGACGTCTTCGAGGCGCACGATCGCGCCGTCCTTCTGCTTGACCACCAACTTCTTGAATTCATCGACCGAGTGCAGGCTGGTCGCCGCCGTCAAGTCGACGCTGACCATCTGGCCCTTGGTCGTTCCGAGCGCAGCGAGGTAGTTGTTGTTGCCGAGCGCCGTGCGGACATCAGTCGCGGTGACGCCGTAAGCCGCCATACGCGCCGGGTCGAGCCAGGCGCGCAGCGCGAAGGTCCGAGCACCGAGGATTTCGGCGACCTGCACGCCCTCGATCGAGTCCAGTTTCGGCTTGACGACGCGGACCAGGTAGTCGGTGACGTTGTTGTTCGGCAACGACTCGCCGAAAAAGCCCATGTACATCGCGTCGATCTGCTGTCCGACCTGCACGTTGAGCACCGGCTGCTGCGCCTCGGGCGGCAACTGGTTGCGCACCGAATTGACCTGCGTATTGATCTCGGTCAGCGCGCGATTGGCGTCGTAGTTGAGCCGCAAGGTCGCCGTGATCGACGAGACGCCCGACGTGCTGGTCGACGACAGATAGTCGATGCCCTGGGCCTGCGCGATCGCGCCTTCGAGCGGTTGGGTGATGAAGCCGGCGACGGTCGCCGCGTCGGCGCCGTAATAGGCGGTGCTGATGGTGACGACCGCGTTCTGCGTCTTCGGATACTGCCTGACCGCGAGACCGACCAGCGAACGGACTCCGAGTACGAGTATCAGCAGGCTGATCGTCGTCGCAAGAACGGGCTTGCGAATGAAGATGTCGGTGAAGTTCATTATTTTTCCTGCACGGTCGGGTTGGGGCTGTTCGCCGGCTGGACCGAATTGTCGATGATCAGCGGCGTGCCGTTCTTGAGCTTCACCTGCCCGCTGGTGACGACCTGCGTGCCGGGCTCGATCCCCTTGAGGACCGCGACCTGGTCGCCGCGCGTCGGCCCGGTCGTCACGAACACCTGCTGCGCGGCCAGCTGCGGATTGCCCTTGGCATCCTTCTTGTCCGATGTGTTGACGACGAACACCGTGTCGCCGTAAGGGTTGAACGTGATCGCCGTCTGCGGCAAGGTCAGGTAGCGCTGCGGCTCGCCCTGGTCGATCTTGACGCCGGCGAACATGCCGGGCAGGAGCTCGCGCTTGGCGTTCGGCACCGTCGCTTCGACTTGCACGTTGCGCGTGCCCGGATCGATCTTCGGGCTGATCGCATTGATCTTGCCGATGAATGTCTGCCCCGGATAGGCGTCGCTGGTCAACGTCACCTTCTGTCCGACCGCGACCTGCGGCAACTGCTGCTGTGGGAGATTGAAATCGACATAGATCGGATCGATCGTCTGCAGCGTCACCAGCTTGTCGGCCGGATTGAGGTACTGGCCGGGATTGACCGTGCTGATCCCGAGCTTGCCGGCGAACGGCGCCCGCAGCGTCTTCTTGCGAATCAGCGCGGCCTGCTGCGCGACCAGCGCCCGCTTGCTCTTCAGGTCGCCGGCATCGGCGTCGACCTGCGCCTTGCTCGCGACTTCCGCGGCGAGCAGCTGCTTGTCGCGCTCGTACACCGTCGCCGCGAGATCGGCTGCTGCCTGCAACGAGTTGAGTTGCGCGTTTTCGCTGTCGGCGTTCAGCTGCGCCAGCACCTGGCCGGCCTTGACCTCGTCACCCGACTTGAAGTGGATGCTGCTCACCAGCCCGGCGACCTCGGTGGTCACATCGACCCCGCGTATCGCGCGCATCGTGCCGATCGCGTTGATCTGCGGCTGCCATTGCTGGTAGTCGACTTTGGCCGCGCTGACCGTCGCCGGCGGGACCGGCGCGGACGCCATGTACTTCTGCATCATGTAGCCCTTGAATACATTGAAGCCCACGATGCCGCCGAGCAGCACTGCCACCAGCACCAGCATGATGATCATGCGTTTTTTCATTGCAGACTTCTCCGTTCGCGTTCGAGGATCAGGGGGTGTCTTTGCCGGCCGGCGCGCTTATGCCGGCGGCGTGGTCGCGTCGCGGTTCCACCAGCCGCCGCCCAGCGCCTGGAACAGCGCCGCGGTATCGGCGTAGCGCGCCGCCTGCGCCTGAACCAACGCGAGCCGCGCCAGGTTGAACTGCCGTTGCGCGTCGAGCAAGGCGAGATAGTTGGCGGCACCGAGTTGGAACTGGCGCTGCGTCAGGTTGAGCGTGTCGCGCGCGAGCAGTTCTGCATCGGATTGCGCCTTCAGCGACCGGGCGTCGGTTTCGAGCGCGCGCAACGCGTCGGCGACGTTCTGAAACGCGAGCAGCACCGTCTGCCGATACTGCGCTGCCGCCTGATCGTAGGCCGCCACTGCGGCGCGGCGCTTGTGCTCGAGCTCACCGGCGTGGAACAGCGGCTGCAGCAGCCCGGCGCCGATGCTCCACACGCTCGGGCCGGCAAAGAGGTTATGCAATTGCGTCGCCTGCGTGCCGAAGCTGCCCGAGAGCGTGATCTGCGGATACTGGTTCGCCGTGGCGACCCCGATCTGCGCGCTGGCCTGATGCAGCAACGCCTCGGCGGCGCGGATGTCGGGACGCTGCCGCGCCAGCGCAGACGGCACGGAAAGCGGCAGCTCCTGCGGCAAGGTCAGGGCCGCGAGATCGAACGTCGGAATGCCGTCGTCGCTGGGCAGCCTGCCCGCAAGCGCCGCGAGCTGATGGCGCGTCTGCGCAAGCTCGCGCTCGAGCGGTGGCAGCAGCGCCTCGGTTTGCGCGGCCTGAGATTGCTGTGCCACGAGATTAAGGCGGGCGATCGCTCCGAGCTCGAACTGGCGCCGCACCAGATCGAGCTGCTTGTTCTGCGCCTCGATGATGTCGCGCGTCGCCTGGATCTGTGCGCGAAGCGACGCCTCCCTGACCGCGGCCGTGACGATGTTCGACGTCAGAGCAAGATGAGCGCCGGCCAGTTGGTAATCCTGATAGTCGACCAGCGACTGCAGCGCCTCGAGCTCGCGCTTGTTTCCGCCGGCAACATCGAGAGCGTACGAGACGTTCACCGACGCGTTGTACAGGCTGAAGATCGTCGATCCGGAGCCAGGCTGCCCCAGCGCGGCTCCGGAGAGCTTTTCGCGCGTCGCGCCGAGATTGCCGTCGACTTTCGGATAGAGCAGCGCACCGGTCTGCGCCGCCAGGTTCTCGCGCGCGACCTGCAATGCCGCCTCGGCGGCGGAAAGGTTGGGACTCTCCGCGATCGCCTGGCGCACCAGGCGATCGAGAGGGTCGGAATGGAACAGCGACCACCACTGTGCGGGCAGATCCTGGCCCGGCGCGAAGCGTTGTGCTGCACCCGCGGCGCCTGGTGCGGATACCGTTGCCGCCGGGAGCTCCGTCTCGGTATAGCGGGTGGCGGCGGGCGCGTCGGGTTGCCGGAAATTCGGGCCTACCGCGCAGCCGGCAAGGATTGCACTCGCTGCCCAAAGAAACGTTGCGCGACGAATTCTGTTCACTTTGCCGCCCCTGTGCTCGATTCGTTATTGGTCTTCAATCGCCGGGCGCGATTCGACGCCGGCGACACCCCAGCCCCGCGCAAGCGCAGCACGCTAGCTTGGGGCGTATGTTCGTCTTTTCAAGGCCCGTCGCCGGGGCGAGAGACGGGCCGCGGTGATGGTGGGCCCGGCTGGACTCGAACCAGCGACCAAAGGATTATGAGTCCTCTGCTCTAACCAACTGAGCTACAGGCCCGCTCGGCGCGGTCCGCGATTATAGCCGACGCGTGTCGCAATCCGCCCGGGTTGCCTGCGTCTCTCCCTGCCGGTGAATTTCAAGACAAAGGCAAGAACCAACGCCGCCAAGGCCGTCAGCAGCATGTCGTGCGACAGTCGGCCGCCGTCCTCTTCCATCGCGGCAAACGGCGCGATAGTGATCGATATTCCGATCAGCAATCCCGCACCAAAATCAAGCAAAGTTCTGGATCGCGGCGACACGTTATGTCTCATCGGGATTCAATCGCCGGCCGCCGCCGCAGCGGCGACGCCCGCGCCGGAACGAACCGGCCGCGCCAGCCAAATGACGCCGATCAGCGCCAGGAACAGCAGCGCCGACACGTAGAAGATGTCGTTGGCCGAGAGCATGAACGCCTGCTGGTCGATCAGCCGGTTCAACATCTGGTAACTCTGCTGCTGGCCGAGACCTCCGGCATGCAAATTGTCGAGCGCCTGCAGCGCATTGGGGTCGAATGGCGAGATATGCTCGGAGAGCTGCGCGTGATGCAGACTCGCGCCGCGGTCCCACATCGTCGTGGCGATCGATGTGCCGAACGATCCGGCCGTGATCCGTGCGAAGTTGAAAAGTCCCGACGCCGCGGGAATTCGGTCGGGCGCGAGGCCGGACAGGCTCAAGCTGACCAGCGGGATGAAAAAGACCGCCACCGCCGCGCCCTGCAGAATCGTCGGCACCATCAAGGTGCGAAAGTCGGCATCCGTGTTGAACTGTGAGCGCATATAGAGCACCACGGCGAAGATCGCGAACGAAGCGGTCGCGAACAGCCTCGGGTCGACCTTGGCGATGTTCCTGCCGACCAGCGGCGACAGCAGGATGGCCAGCAACCCGACCGGCGCCAGCACCATGCCCGCCATCGTCGCGGTGTAACCCATGTATTGCTGAAGCCACAACGGTAGTAGGACAAGATTGCCGAAGAACGTTCCGTAGGCGACCGCCATCGCCACCGTGCTGGTCCAGAAATTTCTGCGTTCGAACAGTCTCAGATCGACGACAGGATGCCGCTCGGTCAGCTCCCACACGAGGAACAGCACGAACCCGACGACGACGACGACCGCGAGGATCGCGATCTGAGGCGACTCGAACCAGTCGAGATCCTTGCCGCGGTCGAGCATCACCTGAAGGGCGCCGACCCAGATCACCAAGAGGCCGAGCCCGACGCCGTCGATCGGCAGGCGTACCGTCGCCGTTTCGCGCGGGCGGTAGATCATCCAGGTCACTGCAGCGGCCGCGATGCCGACCGGAATGTTGATATAGAAAATCCACGGCCAGGATATGTTGTCGGTGATCCATCCGCCGAGCAGCGGGCCGGCGACCGGAGCGACCAGCGTGGTGATCGACCACATCGCCAGCGCCGTGCCCGAGCGTTCCTTGCGGTAGCTCGACAACAGGAGCGACTGCGACAGCGGAATCATCGGGCCGGCGACCGCGCCCTGGATCACGCGAAACAGGATCAGCAGGCCGAGCGATGGCGCCAGCGCGCAAAGAAACGACGACAGCACGAACAGCAGCACCGAAGTGGTGAACAGTCGCACCTGTCCGAAGCGTTGCGTCAGCCATCCGGTCAGCGGCAGCGATATCGCGTTGGCCACGCCGAACGAAGTGATCACCCAGGTGCCCTGATCGGGCGAAACGCCCAGGTCTCCGGCGATCGCGGGAATCGACACGTTGGCGATCGACGTATCGAGCACGTTCATGAACGTGGCCAGCGACAAGGCGATCGTGCCCAGGACCAGCGCGCTGCCGGTCAGCGGCCGCGGCGGGGCGGCCGCCGACGGCGACCGGGCAGGGGGACGCGTTGCGTCCGACATCGCGCGCCGTGCTTACAGCGGACGGCCGTTCGGGGCCGACGCTGAGTGTCCGCTCCGGGCGAGCGTGCCCGAACCCGAGGCTTGCGGCGGGAGTGCCGACCGGGCGACGTGCGCGGCGGGCTGGGGCGCGCCGTGCTCGTTGGCGGCGATGATCTCCCTGACGCGCGCGTCGGCCACTTCTCCCAGCGAACGGAAGACGTCGGTCTCGTAGCGCCTGTGCCGGTTGTGGCGCCTGCGGCAGCCGCTCGCCGGAACGTTGCCGCGTGTCGACCTCGGCCTGCATCGACAAGCCGATCTGCAGCGGGTGTGCGGCAAGCTCCTGCGGGTCGAGTCCGATACGCACCGGAACGCGCTGCACGATCTTGATCCAGTTGCCCGTCGCATTCTGCGCAGGCAGCAGCGCGAACGCCGATCCGGTACCCGCCCCGAAGCCGGCAATCCTGCCGTGATAGACGATCTTGCCGCCGTAGATGTCGGCGTGCAGTGTCACCGGCTGGCCGATGCGCATCGACGCGAGCTGCGGCTCCTTGAAATTGGCGTCGACCCAGACCTGGTCGAGCGGGACGATCGCCATCAGAGGCGCGCCCGGGCTGACGCGCTGCCCCAGCTGCACCGCCCGCTTGGCGACGAAGCCGGATACGGGCGCCGGCAGTGCCGTGCGTGCATAGGCGAGATACGCGTCGCGCACGTGCGCTGCCGCATTCTTCACGTCCGGATGATCGTCGATGGTCGTGTGATCGACGCGGGCACGATTGGCGGCGAACTGTTGCTGGGCTCCAGAGAGCTCCGCGCGCGCTCCCGACACTGCTTCGCGCGCGTGCTGCAGCTCTTCGCCGGAGATCGCGCCTGAGCTCGCGAGGCGCTCGCGGCGCGCGAGATCGGATTCCGCGGTCGCGAGTTCCGACTGGCGGATCGCGATCGCGCTCTGCAATTGGGCGCTGGTCGCGAAAAGGCTCCGCACCTCGCGCACCGTCCGCGCGAGCTGCGCTTCGGCCTGATCGAGAGCGACCTTGCTGTCGGCCTCGTCCAGCCGGACCAGCGTTTGTCCCGCCTTCACGAACTGCGTGTCGTCGGCGCCGATCGAGACGACGGTGCCGGAAATTTGCGGCGTGATCTGCACGACGTTGCCGCTGACGTAGGCGTCATCGGTCGATTGCACGTAGCGCAGTGCCAGCGTCCAGTAAAGACCCCAGACGACGCCGATCGCGGCAAAACCGCCGATGACGATCGCCAGCCAGCGCTTGCGCCGACCGCGCAGCGCGGTGCTCTGAGGCGCGGAATTTTCTTCACTCATGATGCCTTCCTTTGTTTTGACTTGGCGATACTCAGCGCAGGTTCGCGATGGGCGCGAAGCCGCTGGCCAGGCTGTTGTCGACGATGCGCACGAGCCCTTCGTTCCCGGCGATGCCGCAGCTCCAGCCCGTCGCGCCGGCCTGCTCGATCAGCTTGACTTCGCCGCCGGCGATGATCAGTGCGAGCAGCGCTGCACCGATCGCGTGCGCCACCCAGCGGCTCCGGTCGGGCGACTGCGAGCGGCCCGCGGTGTTTTTGGGTGCGATTTTTTTCAGCGTGTCGGTCATGTTGTCGATTCCTTATCAGCTTCGCTCAGAGCGCGGCGTGGGCGAGCGCCGCCGACGCCGGGTCGAAGCCGCCGCCCAGTGCGCGCACGAGGTCGATCGACAACGCGAGCCGGCGCGCCTGCAATTCCGCGTCGAGGCTCTGCTGCGACAGCCACTGCGCCTCGGTCGTCAGCACCTGCAGGTAGTTGCCTATGCCTTCGCGATAGCGCAAGAGCGCGAGGTCGTACGCCTGGCGAGCCGTGGCGACAGCGAGCGTCTGCTCCGTGCGTTGCTCATCGACGCTACGGAACGAGGCGAGCTGATCGACGACATCGCGCAGTGCATCGGCGAGCATCTGGTTGTACTGCTCGACGGCGATGTCGTAGCCGGCGTTTTTTGCCGCAAGATTGCCGCGGAGCCTGCCGGCATCGAAAATCGGCAACGTCACGGCCGGGCCGAAGCCCGCCATGCGGCTGGCGCTGGTCAGGAATCCGGCGGCGCCCAGGCTCTGCAGGCCGACGAATGCTGCAAGATTCACATTCGGATAAAACTCGGCGCGGGCCGAGGCGATGTCGTGCGACAGCGCTTCGATGCGCAGGCGTTGTGCGGTCAAATCGGGACGGCGCCCGAGAAGCTCCGCCGGCAGCGTCGAGGGCAACGCGACCGACGCGCCCGCGCTGGCGCTGGGTCGTGTGATCGCGAGACCGCGGTCCGGCCCCTGGCCGAGCAGCGCCGCGAGCTGGTTGCGCGCGAGTTCGATCGCCTCCCGCCACTGCGCGATCTGCTCGCGCGTCGCCGGCAGCGCGGACTCCGCCTGCTTGACCTCGAGCAGCGAATCAACGCCCGCGGCATTGCGATCGCGGGTCAGCGCGTAGACCTGATCACGTTGCTCGAGCGTCGCCTCCGCGATGTCGAGCTGCAGATACGCACGTTGCAGTTGCACGTAGGCGTGGGCGACATTCACCGACAGCGCGAGCCGCGCGGCGTAGGCGTCGATGTCGGCGACACGGGCCGCACCGAGCGCGCTTTCGTAAGCCTCGCGATGCTTGCCCCAGAAATCGATCTCCCATGACAGCGTCGCCTGCAGCTGGTGCAATGTCGCCCGGTCGCTGCCGGCGGGCAGCGGCGTCGCGCCGCGCTCGGACGGATGTTCGCGGGTAAGTTCAGCGTCGGCGTTGATTTGCGGAAAGAGCGCCGACCGCGCGACGCCCGCAACCGCCAGCGCCTGGCGCGTGCGGGCCTCGGCGACGCGCAAGCTCGGGCTGCCGGCCAGCGCCTCGTCGATCAGGCCGTCGAGCTGAGAATCGTTCAGCGCTTTCCACCAGTCGGTGCGCGGCCACGCCGCAGCGGCCGGAGTGCCGGCAAGCGAGCGCTCGGCTGCCAATTGCGCGGCGCTGCGCGGCTCGGCCTGTGTCGACAGGCCGGCGGTGCTGGCGCAAGCTCCGATCAGCAACGATGCGCAGACGAGGACTGCGCTGCGCGCAACATAAGCTTTCATCCACGACCCTTGCTTGTTTGTGCCGCCGTCATTCGCACGGCCAAGCCCGCAGCGACCCGCCCGGCATCAGTTCGATGCGGCAAGAGGGAGCGGAGTTCGGCCCGATTCGCGGCCATCCGGACGCTCTGAAGTGCCGAATCGAAAATCATTCTTATCTTTGATTGAATTGGTTTTTTGTTGTCATGGCTGCAAATGCCTAGGCAACGGTAGGGTCAAAAAAAATCAGCCGTTAGCCAGCATTCTTTTCAGGTAAGTCTCCAACTGGGTGATCTCGTCCCGGCTGAAGCCCCGCAGGTAGCGATTGAGCACGGCGACAGCGCTATCGATAAGCCGCGGATAAACCGCCTTGCCTTCGGCCGTCAGCTCGAGATTGATCTTGCGGCGGTCGTCAGGACAGCGAATGCGCTGGACCAGCCCCTTGCGTTCGAGCCGGTCGATCATGCGAGTCATCGCGCCCGGGTCGTACGAAACCCCCTTGCACAGACCGGATGCCGAATCGGTCGGACCTTCGGCCAGGGTGACCAGGATCACGTATTGGGCAGCCGTGATATCCAGCGGCGCGAGTTCCCGGTCGAGCGCTTCCATGATCTCCATCTTCACCTGGCTCAGCAGGCGGCCCACGCCAGTGCGTGGCTCGAAGGTCTTGGAGTCGAAGAGGGCGGTCGCCGCCAAAGTCGAAACTTCTTCCATGCCTGGACTGATAGTTGCCTAGACAATAGTTGTCAAGGCTTTTATGAGTGGAGCACACGGGAGGAGGCGGGGTAAGCGCCAGCCGATTGATATTGCAGGCGCTTTCCCGACGGCCAGCCGCTCCTTTTCGTGTTTGTCGCAGTGCAGCATGCGGGATGTTTGCAGTAGACTCGCACGAATGATCTCCCCCGGCCACTATCTTCGGCCGATGCTGGCCCCGGAGTCGGTGGCCCTGATTGGCGCCTCGGCGAAGCCCGGATCGCTGGGCCGCAACGTCTACGACAACCTCCTCGCCGGAGGCTTCAAAGGCGAGTTATTTGCGGTCAACCCGAATCACGCGACCATTCTCGAGCGGCCGGCATTCGCCTCGCTGACCGCGATCGGCAAGCCGGTCGATCTGGCGGTGATTTGTGCTCCGCCCGCCGCGGTACCGGCGATCCTCGACGAAGCGCGGCAGCGGGCGCGGGGCGCCGTCATACTCTCGGGGGCGCCGACGGCAAATCCGGCCGACTTTCAGCGCTGGCGCCGTGAAATCGCGGCGCATGCCCGCGCCTCCAGGATCCGCGTGCTCGGACCCGCCAGCTTCGGCGTGATCCGCACCTCGCTCGGGCTCAATGCCAGCTACAGCGCCGTCGCGGCGGCGCCGGGGCGGCTCAGCTTGATCTCCCAGTCGGGGGCGGTCTGCGGTGCGCTGCTCGATTTCGCGCGCACCGCGGGCATGGGATTCGCGTCGGTCGTCGCGCTGGGCGGGACCGCCGACGTCGATTTCGGTGAAGTGCTCGAGTTCATGCTGGCCGATGCCGAGACCGACGGCATCGTGCTGTATATCGAAACGCTGCGCGATGCGCGGAGCTTCGTGTCCGCCTTGCGGGCCGCCGCGCGCACCAAGCCGGTCGTCGTGCTCAAAGCTGGGCGCTATCCGACCACGATGAGCGCCGGCGACATCGAGCCTGACCGCGTGTTCGAAGCCGCGCTCAAACGCGCGGGCACGGTGCGGGTGCATACCTATGCCCAACTGTTCGCCTCGGCGCGCGTCCTGGCCTCGGGCCGCATTCCCCGCAGCAACCGGCTGGCGATCGTCACCAATGGCAGGGGACCGGGGCTGCTGGCGATGGATCGCGCCGCCGAAACCGGCGTCGTGCTCGCCGATCTCTCGGCGACGACTCGCGCAAGCCTCGCCGCGCTGTTGCCGCGTGAGGCCGACCCCGGCAATCCGGTCGACGTGCGCGGCGAAGCGACGCCCGAGCGAATCGGCGCTGCCGTCAGCGCGGTGCTGGCGGACGCAGGTGTGGACGCGGTTCTTGCCTTGCATGTGCCGGTGCCGGCCGCACCACCGGTGGCGACCGCCGAGGCCGTCGCCGCCGCCGCGCGCACCGCGGGCAAGCCGGTGCTCGCGGCGTGGCTGGGCGTCATCGAGCAGCCGGCCGCGCGCGTGGCGCTGGAATCCGGTGGCATCGCGAATTTTTTCACCCCCGAGATCGCAGTCGACGCCTTTGCGTCGGTCGCCGCCTATCGGCGCAATCAGGAATGGCTGCTGGAAGTGCCCCCACCGTTGCCTGCGCTGAGCGCGCCCGACATGGCGGCGGCCGAACGCGTGCGCGGCCGCGCGGTGACGGGAAACCGTTCGCGGCTGACCGATGTCGAGACGGCCGCGCTGCTCACCGCGTTCGGCATTCCGGCAGCCCCGCTGACCACCGCATCGAGCGTGGCTGTGGCGGGCGCCTTCGCGCGCCATGTCGGGTATCCGGTCATGCTCGAACGGGACGACGACGAGACGGCCGTGCGCACGGGCTTGCGCAACGGAAGGATGCTCGAGCGCGCCTGGGCGGAACTCGTCGCGGCGAAGCCCGGGGGAAGACGCGGCAGCCGGCGCGGATTCATAGTGCGCAAGCAGCTCGAATTCGCCTTGTCGCAGCAGGTGCGCATCGCCGTCCGCACCGATCGGCTGTTCGGACCGGTAATCGCTTACGGGCCGACGTCCGCCCAGGCCCGCGAGATGGCGCTCATGCTGCCTCCGCTCAATCGTCGCCTGGCCATCGATCTCATCGCCGCCGCGCACATCGCCGGCACGTCGGCCGAAGTGCAGCCGCTGGTGTCGCTGCTGCTCGAGGTATCCGCGCTGCTCTGCGCGCTGCCCTGGGTCGTCGACATGGAGCTCGATCCGATCGTCGTCAGTCCGGTCGCGGCCGTGGTCGCGCGAGCGCACGTCAACGTCGACCCGTCGCGCATCCGGCTGGCGGTCGGATACCGGCACATGGCGATACACCCGTACCCGGTGGAGCTGGAGACGAGCTTGAGCCTGCGTTCGGGGGAAGTGCTCAAGCTTCGGCCCATCCGGCCCGAGGACGCCGATCTGGAACGGGCATTCGTCGCCGGCATGTCGGAGGAAAGCCGCTACCGTCGCTTCATGCAGCATCTGCCGGCGCTGACGCCGCAAATGCTGGCGCGATTCACGCAGGTCGATTACGACCGCGAGCTTGCGCTGATCGCGCTTGCCGGTGATCCGCCCGCGGAAGCGATCGTCGCCGTCGCACGCTACGTCGGAAACCCCGATCTCGAGAGCGCGGAATTCGCGATCGCGGTGGCCGACGCGTGGCACGGTCGCGGTCTCGGCCGCGCGATGATGCAGGCGCTGATCGGTTGCGCCAAGAAGCGCGGTTTCCGCCGCCTCCTCGGCGTCGTGCTGGCGAGCAACGAGCCGATGCTCGCCTTGTGCCGAAAGCTGGGCTTCGTCGCCCAGCACGACCCGGACGATCGCGAGCAGGTCATGGTGACGCTGGATTTGGCCAAATAGAAGAAAAAACGCCGCGCGAGGCGGCGTTTTTCCGTTACGTCTCAGTTCGGGAGGGTTATCAGCCCTCTCCTTCGATGAAGCTCCGCAGCTTTTCCGAGCGCGACGGATGGCGGAGCTTGCGCAGCGCCTTGGCCTCGATCTGGCGGATGCGCTCCCGCGTGACGTCGAACTGCTTGCCGACCTCCTCCAGCGTATGGTCGGTGTTCATTTCGACACCGAAGCGCATGCGCAGCACCTTCGCTTCGCGCGGCGTCAGCGTGTCCAGCACGTCCTTGCACACGTCGCGCAAGGACGCGTTGACCGCCGCATCGATCGGCGCCACCGTGCTCGCGTCCTCGATGAAGTCGCCCAGATGCGAATCGTCGTCGTCGCCGATCGGCGTCTCCATCGAGATCGGCTCCTTGGAGATCTTCAGGATCTTGCGGATCTTCTCCTCGGGCATTTCCATCTTTTCCGCCAGCAGCGCGGGATCGGGCTCCTGCCCCGTCTCCTGCAAGATCTGGCGCGAGATGCGATTCATCTTGTTGATCGTCTCGATCATGTGCACCGGGATGCGGATCGTCCGCGCCTGGTCGGCGATCGAACGCGTGATCGCCTGCCGGATCCACCAGGTCGCATAGGTCGAGAACTTGTAGCCGCGACGGTATTCGAACTTGTCGACGGCTTTCATCAGGCCGATGTTGCCTTCCTGGATCAGGTCGAGGAACTGCAGGCCGCGGTTCGTGTATTTCTTGGCGATCGAGATCACCAGGCGCAGGTTGGCCTCGGTCATCTCGCGCTTGGCCTTGCGTGCCTTGGCCTCGCCCGTCGACATCTGCTTGTTGATTTCCTTCAGGTCGCGCAGCGGGATCATCACGCGCTTCTGCAGGTCGAGCAGCTTGTGCTGCTGTTCGACGATCGCCTGCCGGAAGCGGGTCAGCCCCTCGCTGTACGGATGGTGGGTCGCGATCTCGCGGTCGATCCAGCGCAGGCTCGTCTCGTGCTCCGGGAACTTCTTGATGAAGTCCGGCCGCGGCATGCCGCCCTTGTTGACGACGAGATCCTGGATCTTGCGCTCGATCTGGCGGATGTTGTCGACCTCGCAGCGCACGCTGTCGCACAGCCGCTCGACCTGGCGCGCGGCAAAGCGGATCTGCATCAACTCGGCCGAGATCTTCTTCTGCAGCTCGAGGTACTTCGGCGCCTTGTGTCCTTCCTTCTGCAGCACGCCCAGCATGCGCGTGTACAGGCGGCGGATCACGCCGAAGCGGGTCAGCGCGGCGACTTTCAAGCGCTCGAGATTCTCGGCGGCGATCGCGCCGCTGTTGTCCTCGGCTTCCTCGCCTTCCTCGACCTCTTCGTCGTCCATCGCCTCCAGCTGCTCGTTGAAATCCATCAGACCGTCGACGACGTCGTCGATCTTCAGCTCGTCGCGCTCGATCTTGGCGGCGAGCTCGAGGATCTGCGCGACCGTCATCGGGCAGGCCGATATCGCCATGATCATGTACTTCAAGCCCTCTTCGATCCGCTTGGCGATCTCGATCTCGCCTTCGCGAGTCAAGAGCTCGACCGAGCCCATTTCGCGCATGTACATGCGCACCGGGTCGGTCGTGCGGCCGAATTCGGAGTCGAGCGTCGACGCAGCCGCCTCGGCGGCTTCCTCGTCGACATCGTCGGCCGCCGTCGTCGGCGCCGCCTCCGACATCAGCAGCTGTTCGGCGTCGGGCGCCTCGTCGTAGACCTGGATCCCCATGTCGTTGATCATGGAGATGATGCCTTCGATCTGCTCGGCGTCGAGGATGTCGTCGGGCAGATGGTCGTTGATCTCGGCGTAGGTGAGGTAGCTCCGCTCCTTGCCGAGCACGATCAGATTCTTCAGGCGCGTCTTGCGCGCCTCGGCTTCGGCCGGCGAGAGTTCGAGCTTCCGAGGCTCGACGCCGCCGTTCTTGCCGCTGCGTACCTTGCCTTCGGCCAGCGCCTTTTCGGTGCGCCTTGCCGACAAGCGCGCGGCAATTTCGCCGGCTGAGGGCTTTACTGCGGGCTTGACCGCCGGCTTGGCCCCGGGCTTGCCCGGTTGCACACCGCCGCGGGCCGCGACGAGCGGTTGCTTGCCCGGCGACTTGCCGTTGATCTTCGCCGGTGTTTTCGACGGTTTCGCAGCGAGCGCGACCGAAGCCTTGGGGGCGAGCTTCGTCGGCGTGCTCTTGCCTGCGATCTTCGCCGCCGGCCGGGCGGACCGGGCTTTGGACTTTGGCGCCGGTGCGCGCTTGCCCGCGGGCTTTTTCGCGCCGCGCGCGACAGGTTTTTTCGCCGCGCCTTTCCTGGCCGCGGGCGCGCCGGCGCGCCGAAGTTTGCGCGCCGCCGGCTTCCTGGCCGGCTTGGCGCGAGACTTGGGCTTGCTGCGTGACCGTGCCGCCCGGGCCGCTTTGGCCTTGGGCTTGACGCGCGATTTCCTGACGGGCTTCGAATGTTTTTTGGCCATGATCGTCCTACGAGTCGCGGTGCCGACCTCTAATCGACCACCGGCCGGCTTGCCGACAGTTCGAAAATGGGGGCGAATGGGGAAAACTTCAAATTATAACATCCGATGGTGCAGGTTCCTTTCAGCTTCCCGCGGGCGGCTGCCGTGCCAGCTGTCGCTGCCGCGCGCGCTCGGTCTCCTCGGGAGACAACTCGAGCGGTGGCGCGTGCCGAGACACTGCCGAATCGCCGCGCTTCTGGGCGTTGAGCCAGTAGCGCTTGATACCTTCGACCAGCTGGACTTCGAGCAATTCGCCGGCCAGCCCCTCGATTTCCCCCGCGGTCAGCGCGGCCACCAGCGTGCTTTCGTGCGGCGAGCCCGCGAATTGCTGCAGAACGCCTGCCGTCGTCAGCGGCGGCGCACTGGCCCGGCAGTACGCGACCACCGCCGCCAGCGCGTCGCCTTCGGCGCCGGCGCCGATGGGCTCGGGTACGTCGAACCGATGCGTCAGATCGGGTTCGAGCAGCACGCACTGCAGGACTCCGCGCAGCAGCGACGGCGCCATGCGCTGCGGTCGCGTCCGCACCGCCGCGGTCGTGGCCGCGCGCGGCACCGGCAGCAGCGTGTCCATTTCGCTTTCGCGCAAGCCCGCGAGTTCGGCCAAGCGGCGGCGCAGCAGCGTCGCAAGCACCGGGGCGACGATCTCTCCCAGCAGCGGCTTGGCCGCATTGACCAGCGCGGCGCGCCCTTCGGCCGATCGCGGCGGGTGGCGCTGGGCCAATTCCGCCAGCAGGAAATCCGACAGCGGCATCGCGGCGTCCACCAGCGCCTCGAACGATTCCTTGCCGCGCTTGCGGACGTAGTCGTCCGGATCCTCGCCCTCGGGCAGAAACAGGAATCGGGCATTTTTGCCGTCGGCAAGAACCGCAAGCGCGTTTTCCAGCGCGCGCCACGCGGCGCGCCGTCCCGCCGCATCGCCGTCAAAACAGAACACGACGGTGTCGGTCAGCCGGAACAGCTTTTGCACATGCGCCGGCGTGGTGGCGGTGCCCAGCGTCGCCACCGCATACTCGACGCCATGCTGCGCCAGGGCGACGACGTCCATGTATCCCTCGACGACGACGGCACGGCCGACCGTGCGGATCGCCTGCCGGGCCTGGAATAGCCCGTATAGCTCGCGCCCCTTGGAGAACAGCGGTGTTTCCGGCGAGTTCAGATACTTCGGCTCACCCTTGTCGAGGACCCGGCCGCCGAAGGCAATGACGCGGCCGCCGCCGTCGTGGATCGGAAACATGATGCGGTCGCGAAAGCGGTCATAGCGCTTTCCGCCGTCGCCGGTGATGACCAGCCCGGCGGTTTCCATCGCCTTGTCGGCATACCCTGGCATGGCGGCCAGCGGCTGCCAATCGTCGGCGGCGTAGCCGATACCGAAGTGCGCGGCGATCGGCCCGGTCAGCCCGCGCCGCTTCAGATAGTCGATAGCGCGCGGCGAGTCCTTGAGCGCGCTGCGGTAAAGCCTGGCTGCTTCCAGCATCAGCCCCGACAGATCCTGGGTTTCCTCGCGCCGCCCCTCGTAACCCGACGTCACGACGCGGGGCACATCGAGGCCGATGCCGCGCGCCAGGTCGGCGACTGCCTCGGGGAACGACATGCCGCTGTACTCGATCAGGAAGCCGATCGCGGTGCCGTGCGCACCGCAGCCGAAGCAGTGATAGAACTGCTTGGACGGACTGACGGTAAAGGAGGGACTTTTTTCGTTGTGGAACGGGCAGCAGGCAACGTAGTTAGCGCCCGCTTTCTTTAGCGGCAGATGCGGGTCGATGACCTCGACAATGTCGACCCGCGATAAAAGCGTCTGAATAAAGTCGTTCGGAATCATGGCCTTAACCCCGCCTGGCCATGGATCGGCGTAGGGACGGCACGGGGCCCATCAAGCCATTATAGGCGACGATTTCCGCTGCGCGAGGACGACGTATGGGCGACTTGTTCAGGCAGAAAGCCTGGCCCTGACCTTGGCCGACACCGCACCCATGTCGGCGCGACCGACGAGCTGGGGTTTCAGCGCCGCCATGACCTTGCCCATCGCCGCCATGCCGCCGCCGGCTTGCGCCAGCGCCGCCGTGATCAGCGCGTCGACCTCGGCGTCGGACAGGGCCTGCGGCATGTAGCCTTGCAGGAGGTCGATCTCGGCGCGCTCGTGGGCCACGAGATCGGGGCGCTTGCCCGCCTCGAACTGGGCCACCGATTCGCGGCGTTGCTTGATCATCCGCTCGATGATCGCGACGACGTCGGCGTCGCTCACATCGACGCGCTCGTCGACTTCCTTCTGCTTGATCGCGGCGAGCAGCAGGCGGATCGTCGACAGCCGGGCAGCAGCCTTGGCGCGCATCGCGTCCTTCATGTCCTCGGTGATGCGGTTCTTCAGTGACATTCCGGCCGTCTCCAAAACAAAAAAGGGCGAATCGCTTCGCCCCTGGTGACCGTTTCGCGCGTTCGCCTAATAGAGCTTCGGCGGCAACTGTTGGCTGCGCAGGCGCTTGTAATGGCGCTTGACTGCGGCCGCCAGCTTGCGTTTGCGCTCGGCGGTCGGCTTTTCGTAGAACTCGCGGGCGCGCAACTCGGTGAGCAGGCCCGTCTTTTCGATCGTCCGCTTGAAGCGGCGTAGCGCTACTTCGAACGGCTCGTTTTCGCGGACGCGAACGCTGGGCATTGGCGATTATTCCTTTCGACAGCAATGACTTATAACCAAGCCGAACAGTATAGCAGCCTGTGGTCAGTGCCGCAAGCAGGCTATACTTGCCGCCCTTTTAGGAAAGTCGATTTTGCTCGTACTCGGCATAGAAACGTCCTGCGACGAGACCGGCCTCGCGCTCTACGACAGCCGCCGCGGCCTGCTGGCCCATGCGCTGCATTCGCAGGTCGCGATGCACGAGGCGTACGGCGGGGTGGTGCCCGAGCTCGCTTCGCGCGACCACATCCGGCGGGTGGTGCCGCTGACCGAATCGGTGCTGCGCGAGGCCGGCTGCATGCTTGGCGACCTCGATGGCGTCGCTTATACGCAGGGGCCCGGGCTCGCGGGCGCGCTGCTGGTCGGCGCGAGCATCGCCAACGGGCTCGGATTTGCGCTGGGCATACCGGTGCTGGGCGTGCACCATCTCGAAGGACATTTGCTTTCGCCGCTACTCGCCGAGCCCAGGCCGGCGTTTCCGTTCGTCGCCTTGCTCGTTTCCGGCGGCCACAGCCAACTCTATGCCGTCGGCGGCGTCGGCGATTACGCGCTGCTTGGCGACACGCAGGACGACGCGGCGGGCGAGGCTTTCGACAAGACGGCAAAGCTGCTCGGCTTGCCGTATCCCGGCGGGCCGGCGCTGTCGAGGCTGGCCGAACGCGGCAGGCGCGGCGTTTTTTCGTTGCCGCGGCCGATGCGGGACAGCGGCGATCTCAATATGAGTTTTTCCGGTTTGAAGACCGCGGTTCGTACGCTCGCGCGCGATACGCTGCCCGGCACGCAACGCGACGCGGACATCGCGCGCGAATTCGAAGATGCGATCACCGATGTGCTCGTTGCGAAGTCGCTGGCCGCGCTCGACGCTGCCGGCCTGTCGCGGCTGGTCGTGGCGGGCGGCGTCGGTGCCAACCGCAGCCTGCGCGAACGCTTGAGCGAGGCCGTGCAGGCTCGGGGGGGCGACGTCTTCTATCCTGATCTGCAGTTCTGCACCGATAACGGCGCGATGATCGCACTGGTCGGCGCGCTGCGGCTGCAGCGGGACTCGCCGCAGGACTACGCGTTCGGCGTGCGGCCGCGCTGGGAGCTCGCGAGTCTCGCGCGCCCCGATCGGCGCGCGTTCGCCTGAAGCGGGCACGAGAAACACCGCCTTCGGGCGCATTTCTTAAGTGGACTTCTCTCCGATCCTCCGCTCTTTGCCGGCAATCAGGCTGCGAATATTGGCGCGATGGCGCCAGAACATCAGCAGCGTTATCGGAACCAGCGCCCAGGATTCCGGCCAGTTTCCCAGAAAATAAAAGCCCAGCGGCGCTAACGCCAAGGCAGCGCAGAGCGCTGCGAGTGAGGAAATGCGAAACGCCAGCGCGACGATCAGCCAGATCACGAACAGCGCGAGACCGAGCTGCCATGACAGCGCGAACGCGATGCCCGCCGCCGTCGACACGCCCTTGCCGCCGGCGAAATGATGGAACACCGGATACAGATGGCCGACGTACACCGCAAGCGCCGCACCCGCGGTCGCGAGCGACGCATCGCCCCAGCTCGCCCCCAGCCGATTGGCGACCCAAACCGCGACAAAGCCCTTGACGCCATCGCCGACCAGGGTCAGCGCGGCCGCGGCCCTGTGGCCGGTGCGCAGCACGTTGGTCGCGCCGGGATTGCCCGAGCCGTAACTGTGCGGGTCGGGCAGGCCGAACATCCTGCTGACGACGACGGCGAACGAAACCGAGCCCAGCAGATACGCGGCGACGATCACGCCGAGCGTCGGCATACGAGAGTCCTCCATCTCGATTACAATGCGCGCGCATTCTAGCAAACCACCATGCCGTCGCCGAATTGAACAGGATCTTCATTGCCGATCTTCGCGTCGAAACGCGAATCGGCGTCTATGAGTGGGAGCAACGCTTGACCCAGCCGCTGCTGCTCAACCTGGACATCGAGCCGGGTTCGGCGGCGGCGGCCTCCAGCGACAACTTCGCGGATGCGCTCGATTATGCGGCGGTGGTCGCGCGCGTGAAGGCGTTTGCGGCCGAGCATCCGCACAAGCTGCTCGAGCGGTTCGCCGCCGCGCTGGCCGAGATCGTGTGCGAAGAATTCGGTGCGCGCTGGGTCAGCGTCAGCGTCGCCAAGCCGGCGCCGATCGCCGGCGTCAGGCAGATCGGTGTCGTCGTCGAGCGCGGCCAGCGCAGCGCCTAGACGCTACGTCTCGTCTTGCGCAAGCAGCGCGGCGTTGCCTCCCGCCGCGGCGGTGTTGACCGACAGCGTACGCTCGACCGCGAAGCGGAATAGATAGTGCGGGCCGCCGGCTTTCGGGCCGGTGCCGGACAGGCCTTCGCCGCCGAAAGGCTGCACGCCGACGACGGCGCCGATGATGTTGCGGTTGACGTAGACGTTGCCGACGCGCACGCGCGATACGATGTGCCGCACCGTGGCGTCGATGCGGCTGTGGATGCCCAGGGTCAACCCGTAGCCGGTGGCGTTGACCGCGTCGATCACCTCGTTGAGCGCACTGGCCGGATAGCGCACCACGTGCAGCACCGGGCCGAACACTTCGCGCTGCAGGCGGGCGATGCCGTCGAGCTCGATCAGCGTCGGCGCGACGAACGTGCCGTGCGCACTTGCCGCGGGCAGCGCGACCCGGTGCAGCACGCGGCCCGCCGCGGCCATCGCGGCGACATGCGCCTCGAGCGTCTTCTTCGCCTCCTCGTCGATCACCGGGCCGACGTCGGTCGTGAGCGAGGCCGGGTCGCCGATGGCGAGTTCGTCCATCGCACCGATCAGCAATTCCACGACGCGCGGCGCGATTTCCTGTTGCAGGAACAGCACGCGCAGCGCCGAACAACGCTGTCCCGCGCTGTTGAATGCCGATGTCACGGCGTCGACGACCAGCTGCTCGGGCAGCGCGGAGCTGTCGACGATCAGCGCGTTCTGGCCGCCGGTTTCGGCGATCAGCGGCACCAGCGCGGCGCGTCGCGCCAGCGCGAGCGGCAATCGCGCGCGCGACTTCGGTCGATCCGGTGAAGGCGACGCCCGCGGTGCGCGGATCGTCGACCAGCGCGGCCCCGACGGTTTCGCCGGGGCCCGGCAGCATCGCGTAGACGCCGGCCGGCACGCCCGCCGCGACCAGAATTCCCGCCGCGCGCTGCGCGACGAGGGGCGTCTGCTCGGCGGGCTTGGCGATCACCGCGTTGCCGGCGGCGAGCGCCGCGGCGATCTGGCCGACGTGGATCGCCAGCGGAAAATTCCACGGGCTGATGCACGCGAACGTGCCCCGGCCGTGCAGCGCGAGCTCGTTCGACTCGCCGGTCGGCGACGGGAGCGACTGCGGCTGCCCGAAGTGCCGGCGCGCCAGCATCGCGTAGTAGCGGCAGAAATCGGCCGCTTCGCGCACTTCGCCGATCGCGTCGGCGCGGTTCTTGCCCGCTTCGCGCGCGAGCAGCACGACGAACTCCTCGCGTGCCCCTTCGATCAGCTCGGCCGCGCGCTCGAGCACCGCGGCGCGCGCATTGCCGCCGGCGGCGTCCCACGCCGGCTGCGCGTTCGCAGCGTGCGAAAGCGCCGCATCGACCTCTTCCTGACCGGCATCGACGATCGCGCCGATCGTGCGACGATGGTCGGACGGATCGACGACCTCCCGCGCGCCTCCTTGCCGTACGCCGACCGTGGGCGCCGCGGTCCAGCGCGCTGCCGATCGCGCCTCGAATGCCGCGTCCAGCGCCGCCATCGCCGGCTGGTCCGCGAGGCTCAAGCCGCGCGAATTCCGACGTTCGGGAGCGAAGAGGTCGCCCGGCAGCGGCAGCGCGGGATTGGGCACGCCTCCCTGCGCGCGCACACGCGACGCAGGATCGGCGACGATGTCCGCGATCGGCACAGCGACGTCGCCGATGCGATTGACGAACGACGTGTTCGCGCCGTTTTCGAGGAGCCTCCGTACAAGGTACGGCAACAGGTCCTGATGGCTGCCGACCGGGGCGTAGACACGGCAGGCGATGCCCAGCTTGTCGGCGGGGACAATCTCGTCGTACAAGGCCTCGCCCATGCCGTGCAGGCGCTGGAATTCGAGCGCGTCTGGCGCGAGCCCCGCCTCTTTTGCCCGCTCGACGATCGCCGCGGCAGTGTGCGCGTTGTGGGTGGCGAACATCGGGAAGAGCGCGCCGTCCCTGCCGGCGCTGCCGAGCATGCGCTGCGCGCAGGCGAGGAAGGACACGTCGGTGTGTGCTTTGCGCGTGAACACCGGATAGGAGTCGAGTCCCAGGACCTGCGCCCGCTTGATCTCGGTGTCCCAGTACGCGCCTTTGACCAGCCGCACCGGAATACGCAAGCGGCATTCCGAGGCGAGCGCGATCAGCCATTCGATCACGCCCAGCGCGCGCTTTTGATACGCCTGTACGGCGAGTCCCAGACCCTCCCAGCCGGCGAGCGTCGGGTCGCGCCGGAGCCGCGCGAAGATTTCGAGCGAGAGCTCGAGTCGCTCCGCTTCTTCCGCGTCGATGGTCATGCCGACGCCGTGTGCCTTGGCGATTTGCGCGAGCGTGGTCAACGCCGGCGTGAGCTCGGCGAGAACGCGTCGGTGCTGCGGGTACTCGTATCGGGGATGCAGCGCCGAGAGCTTGACCGAAATGCTCGGCTGGGCGAAGACCGTCGCGCCTTGCTCGCGCGCGAGCCCGATGGCGGTGATCGCGTCGGCGTAGGCGGCGTGATAGCGCGCGGCGTCGGCGGCGGTCAGCGCCGACTCGCCGAGCATGTCGAATGAATGGCGGAAACGCGCGCTGCCGCCCGAGCGGCTGCGCGACAGCGCTTCGGCGATCGTGCGCCCCATGACGAACTGCTCGGCCATCAACCGCATCGCCTGCCGTATCGCGACGCGCACGACCGGTTCGCCCGCGCGCGCGACGACGCGTTCGTACCAGCTCGCCGGATCGCTGGCCGATTCGGCGTCGATCTGCGTCAGCCTGCCGGTCAGCATCAGGCCCCAGGTCGACGCGTTGACCAGCAGCGACGGACTCTGCCCGAGATGCTTCTGCCAGTCGCCGCGCGAGAGCTTGTCGCGGATCAGCCGGTCGGCGGTCTCGGCATCGGGTATGCGCAACAGCGCTTCGGCAACGCACATCAGCAACACGCCTTCTTGCGTCGAGAGATCGTATTGCTGCAGGAACGATTCGATTCCGGCGCTTCCCGCCTGGCGCGCGCGCACCGCTTCGACCCAGGCGCGGGCGCGCGCGATGATCCGTGCGGAATCCGCCGGGTCGAAACTTGCCAGCGGCAGCAGACGCGCGACCAGGCGCGCTTCGTCAGCCAGGAAATCGGCGCGGATCGACGTAGCGTCGGGATGCTCGGGCAGCAATGGGCCGGTCATGCTCGCTGGATCCTCTGGGTGCCGGATGCGCAGCTAATCCGGCCGGCGGACGGCCGCGCGGGCGGCCGACGTCGCTGCACTTGGTTCGCCGCTGTCGACCGCCGGCCGCATTACCGCGAACATGTGCGTCGGCTTGATGCGTCCGGCGGTCATCTCGGCCTCGTCGCGATCATGCACACGATCGATGAACGACTTATCCCATACCGAGTCGGTCGAAAAATTCGGGCCGAAGCCGCGATCGACGAACGGGTCGATGACATTGGCGAATCCGATGAACATTTCGAAAGCGAAGCGCTCGACGAGCAAGGGCAGAATGTCCTGGGCGCGAATCCCTTCGAAACCGCTGATCGAGCAATCCCAGTCGAGGAATTTCTCCTCCTGTCGTCGCAACTGGCGATGGTACCGGTGCGACGACGGCAGTTCGCTCCAGAACTCGTCGACGATCGCACGCGCTTCCGGCCAGCGCTGATGGCCGTTGCGGCCGATGATATCCGACACGACGAACCGGCCGTGCGGGGCTAGCCCGGCGGCCACACCGGAGAAAAGATGTTCCAGCGCCAACACGTGATGCAGCGACTGGTTGGCGATGATGCAATCGTACGACTTGTCCGGTTGCCAGACATTGAAGTCCCCGCGGATTGGCGCGACGTGCGCCGCTACGCCCTGGTCGGCGGCGAACGCGCGGCCGCGATCGAGCATCGTACCGTTGAGATCGAGGCACTCGATGACAAAATCGCTCCGCCCGCGGTCGAGCAGCGCGCGGGCAAGACGTACCTCCGTGTCGCAATTGCCCGCGCCAAGGCTGATAATGCGCCTTTCGCGCTCAGCGCCCGCTGCGGCCCGGTCGCAGCATGCTTCGATATTCGCGACGAAGAACGCGTCGGGATGGGAGAAACCGTGTGATTCGAGCTTGGGCCGAAGGTATCGGTTCGACCAATAATGAAAAATCGGCGGCAGCGCATGGATGTCGGTTTCGTCGCGAAAGCGGGACACTTCGGCGGCAACCCGGGAACCGTAGCGCCCTCCGGCGAGCCGCGCCCGGCCGCGTCGCAGCAGTCGGCGAAGCGGATCGGTAAATGGACGGGAGAGAGGGTCTGACATTGTCTTGGCGCGATGTCCTGAGCGGATTGCGGGCGCAACGGAACCAGAGCTTCGCCGTTCGCATAGCCGCTCACGACAACAACTTTGATTTTATCCGATGGCTCGCCGCAACGATGGTGGTGTTTTCGCACGAGTACGCGATCGTCGGCGGTGCAGGCGGTGAGCCTCTGGCGCAGCTAACCGGCGGCTTCGCCACTTTCGGCACCCTTGGCGTCGACATATTCTTCGTCGTCAGCGGATTGCTGGTGACCCGAAGCCTGATCGAGCGAAAGTCGATCGGCTTCTTCATCGCGTCGCGGGCACTACGCATCCTCCCGGCGCTGGTGCTCGTCCTCGCGCTGTCCGCGTGGGTACTCGGGCCCATGCTCACCGACCTGCCGCTGCGAGCCTATTTTTTGTCTCGCGAGACCTGGACGTATGTGGCACGCAACGCGACGCTGGTCGATATCCAATGGGGTCTTCCCGGCGTATTTCTTGGTAATCCGGTCCGCGAAGCGGTCAATGGGCCGCTTTGGACGTTGCAGCCCGAAGTCCAGATGTACGGCTCGCTGTTGCTGCTGGGAATCATCGCCGCGGCCGGCGGCGCTTGGCTCTCGCGTCACCGTGCGGCGCTGGTCGGTGCCGGAATGCTCGCCGCCATCGCGTGGGGCTGGGCGACACACGGTGACTTGGCGGGCCGTGGTCTCGAGCCATCGACGCTAGCCCGTCTCGCACCGTATTTCGGCCTGGGATCGCTCCTTTACCTGGCGCGGCGGGTGGTGCCCATCACGTTGTTGTGGGTCGCGGCTGCCTGGTGCGTCGTGATCGCGTCGCGCGGGACGTCGCTGTTCGCGCCGGCGTTTGCCATGGCAGTGGCGTGGACGACCGTGTGGCTCGCGTACTCCAACCTCGGGGCTTTGAAGCGGTGGGGGCGTTTCGGCGATTTTTCCTACGGCCTCTATATCTACGCGTTTCCGGTCCAGCAGACGCTGATCGCTCTGTTTCCGTCATGGCATCGCCCCGAGCATTTCGTCGCCGCGTACGCCGCGACACTGTCGTGCGCCGTGCTGTCGTGGCGACTGGTCGAAGCGCCGTCGCTGTCGTTGAAGAAACGCTTGCAGAACTGGCAGCGCGATCCGACCCGCGCGAGCGCGGTGACCGGAACCTATCCGCGCGGATGATGGCGCTGGTGCAGCTGTTTCAGCCGCTCGCGCGCTACGTGAGTGTAGATCGTCGTCGTCGTGATGTCGGCATGGCCGAGGAGGAGCTGCACCACGCGGAGGTCGGCGCCGTGATTCAAAAGGTGCGTCGCAAAGGCATGGCGCAGCGTATGCGGCGACAGCGCGGTGCGCGCGATACCCGCCTTGACGGCGTGCCGCTTGATCAGCTGCCAGAACGCCTGGCGCGTCATTGGGCCGCGACGCGCGGTGACGAACACCGCGTCGGCCTTCGCGTCCCCTCCGAGCTCGGCGCGCGCGGTGGCGCAGTAGCGCTTCAACCAGTCGATCGCCTCTTCGCCGAGCGGGACCAGCCGTTCCTTGTTCCCCTTGCCCAGCACGCGCACGACGCCCATGTCGAGACTCACCTGCGACAACTTGAGTCCGACGAGCTCGGATACGCGCAATCCGGTGGCGTAGAGCGTCTCGAGCATCGCGCGGTCGCGTAATCCGAGCGGTGTCTCCGGATCGGGCGCGCGGAGAAGTGCACCGACCTGGTCCTCCGACAGATTGCGCGGCAGGTTGCGCGGCAGCTTGGGCGACTTGACGCGCAACGTAGGATCGGCGCCGATTGTCGCTTGAGCCGCATGCAGCCGGTAGAAGCGGCGCAAGGTCGACAGCCGCCGATTGATCGAGGTGATCTTCGCCTTTGTCTGAAATTGCGCCGCAAGAAATGCCTCGACGTCGGTGCGCTCGGCCGCTAGCAGGCTCTTGTGCGCCTGGCGTTCCAGCCAGGCCGACCAGGCGACGAGGTCGCGCCGATAGCTCGCGAGGCTCGACGCGGCGAGCCCGTCCTGCAGCCAGACCTGGTCGCAGAACGCGTCGATAAGCTCGGCTGCGGTCCGCATGCGGTTATTGCCCGAAGCGATAGCCTTCGTGCGCCAGCAGCCAGCGCTTGATCGCGATCGGGTCGCCGGCGGTCGTGCCCATGAAGCCGCCGAGCGAGCCCTGGCTGCCGACGACGCGATGGCAGGGAATGACGAGCGCGATCGGGTTGGCGCCGCAGGCCCCGCCGACGGCGCGCGGCGCGGTGTGCAGCGTCCGCGCCAGCTCGCCGTAGGTGCGCGACTCGCCGACCGGAATCGTCGCCAGCGCGTCCCAGACCTTGCGGCGGAAGGTCGTGCCGGCAGGCGCGAGCGGCAGCGTGAAGCGGAATTCGGGATCGGCGAAATAGCGCTCGAGCTGCCGGCACGCTCGTTGGGCGAGCACGTCGACCGGCGCCTGCGCGCGCTCGCCCTTCGGCAGGTAGTCGATGCCGGTAACCGCGCCGCCGGCGGTGCGGATGCCGAGTACCGCGAACGGCGCGTCGAGCTTTGCGGAATAGGGTTCGGGTTCACGTGTCGATGCGTTCAATGGAATTTCATCTGCTGCGGCAGATAGGTTACCAGCTGCGGAAAGAAGTAGATCAGCAAGGTCGCAACGATCATCAGAAAGAACATCGGCAGCGCCTGGCGGGCGATCCAGGTGATCTGCCTCTGCGTCATGCCCTGCAGCACGAACAGATTGAAGCCGACCGGCGGCGTGATCTGCGCCATCTCGACGACCAGCACGATAAAGATGCCGAACCAGACCAGATCGATGCCCGGCCTTTTCCACCGTCGGCAGTATCACGCCCATCGTCAGCACGACCATCGAGATGCCGTCGAGGAAGCATCCGAGAATGATGTAGAAGACCATCAGCGCGACGATCAGCGCGAGCTTGCGACAGCCCGATGCCGCCGATCCACTCGGCCAGGTGCCGCGGCAGAGCCGATGTAGCCCATCGCCAGCGTCAGGAACGCGGCGCCGGAAAGGATCAGCGCGATCATGCAATAGAGCCGGGTTGCGCCGAGCAGACTCGCGCCGAACGTGGCTCGGTCGAGCGATCCCTGCACGGCGGAAATCAGCAGCGCACCGACGACGCCGAAGGCGGCCGCCTCGGTCGCGGTCGCGATGCCGGCGTAGATCGAGCCCAGCACCAGCGCGATCAGAAGAACGATCGGAATCAGATGCCGCGACGCGTGGAGCTTCTGCGCGATCGTCGTTCGTTCGGCGATGGCCGGGACTTGCTGCCGGTGCAACAGCGCCCAGACGACGATGTATCCCGAAAACAGCGAGGCAAGCAGCAGCCCGGGTATCACGCCGGCGATGAACAGATGCGAGATCGAGACGTTGGCGGCCACGCCGTAGACGATCATGATGATCGAAGGCGGGATCAGCAGCCCGAGCGTGCCCGCGCCGGCGAGCGTGCCGATGGTGATGGCGTCGGGGTAGCCGCGGCTCTTGAGTTCGGGCAAGGTCATCTTGCCTATCGTCGCGCAGGTCGCCGCCGACGATCCCGACACGGCGGCGAAGATCGTGCAGCCGATGATGTTGGTGTGCAGCAGCCTTCCGGGAACGCGCTCGAGCCACGGCGCCAGACCTTTGAACATGTCCTCGGACAGCCGGGTGCGAAACAGGATTTCGCCCATCCAGATGAACAGCGGCAGCGCGGTCAAGGTCCATGACGACGCCGAGCCCCAGATCGTCACCGCCATCGCGTCGCCCGCAGGACGCGACGAAAAAAGCTCCATGCCGAACCACGCGACACCGGCCAGCGCGATGCCTATCCAGACGCCGCTGCCCAGAAGCACGAACAGCGCAACGATCAGCAGCGTCGTAATCAGCAGGTCCATCGCGCTACTCGACGTGCGCCGGCTCGTCGGCGCGCGTCGCCACGATGCGCCGCCGCCCGGAAAGCTCGCTCACAAAAAGGTCGATGAACGCGATCGCCAGGATGATGTTGCCCGCGGCCATCGAAAGCTGCGGTACCCAGAGCGGCGTCGCGTCGTTGCCGGTGGAAATGTCGTTAAACTGGTACGACTGCCAGGCCAGTCGCATGCTGTACCAGGCGAACGCGACGGACAGGAGCAGCGCGATCGCGAGCGATACGCGTTCGAGCCAGCGCTTGCCGGCGACGCCGGCGTGCTCGAGCACCAGCGTGACGCGGATATGCTCGCCGCGCATCAGCGTGTGCGCGAGCGCGAGGAAGCCCGAACGCGGCCATCAGGTAGCCCGCGTAGGCATCGGTGCCGCGGACCTGGAAACTCAGCAGGCGGCCGAAGATGCCGAGCAGCACCATCGCCAGCGTCCCCACCAAGAACAACGCCGCCAGATAGGCGGCGGCGTCGTAGAGCGGCGTCGAGCGACCTGCGCACGGGGCGGTCACATCTTCCGGAACGTATCGACGACCGCCTGTCCGTCGGGCCCGGATTTTTTCAGCCATTCCTGCAGCATCACCTCGCCGACCTTTTTCAGGTCGCCGCTCAACTGCGCGCTCGGCTTGATGATGGTCATGCCTTTTTGCCTGAGCTGGTCGACGTACCAGCTGTTCTTTTCCTCGGACGCTTTCCAGCCGCGCACTTCGGCATCGGCAGCGGCCTTGAGCACCACGTCCTGCGTCGCCTTGTCCAGCGCGTCGAATGCTTGCTGATTGACGATGACGGCGTTCTTGGGCAGCCATGCCTGCGTGTCGTAGAAATTCTTGATGCTCTCGTAGGTCTTGGAGTCGAAGCCTGTCGACGACGACGACATGTACGAGTCGACGACGCCGGTGGCGAGCGCCTGTGTGAGCTCCGCCGCCTGCACGGTCACCGGCTGCGCGCCGACCAGCTCGGCGATGCGCGAGGTCGCCGGGCTGTACGCGCGCCATTTGAGTCCCTTCATGTCGGCCGCGCTGTTGAGCGTCCGGTTGGTGAAGATGCCCTGCGGAGGCCATGCCACGGCATACAACAGCTTGATGCCCTGTTTCGCGAGCCGCTCTTCGATCGCCTTGCGCTGCGCCTTGTAGCCAGCTTCATCGCGTCGGCGTAACCGGTGGCGAGAAAAGGGACGCCGTCCAGCCCGAACATCGGGTCCTCGTTTTCGAAATTCACCAGCAGGATCTCACCGGCCTGCGCCTGGTTGCCTTGCACCGCGCGCTTGATCTCGTTGGCCTTGAACAGCGAGGCGTTGGCGTGCACGGTGATCTTGAGCTTGCCGCCGCTCGCCCGGTCGATGTCGGCGACGAACTGCGCGATGTTCTCCGTATGGAAGTTGGACGCCGGGTAGGCGGTCGGCATGTCCCACTTGGTTTGCGCAGCGGCACCGAGGGCGACCGACAGGCCGAGAGCGGTGGTGAGTACATGAATCGATTTCATCGGAGTCTCCCGCAGAGGAACAAGAGCAGCCGCGCGCTGCTATGCACGCGATCGAACGGTGCATTTGTAACATATTCGACTCGTGGGTGGATTGCCCGTCGCTCGGGAAGGGATCGCGCGCCGATCACCGTAGGTGCTGAACCGAAAAACTCGTCGGTGGCTCGCGTCGCTGGTAACGCTCCCACATCGTCAAATAAGCAGACTCGATGTGACGGCGCAATCGATCCGTATCGAAAAGAGGATGCGTGTTCCGGTTTTGTACCAACCTGGCGCGGATATCGGAGAGCATGTCGGGCGACGTGGCGAGTTTCAGAGCCATCCGCTCATAGTCCTCCAGGCTGTGGGTTACCGCCGCGAAGCCTGTGCCTTTGCATCACATCCCTCGGGCGGCGTGCAACCGGCCGATGCGGTGCCGAGCGCCGATACAATGGCGCCGCTGGGCGCATGCTCGTCAACGAATGTGGCGCAAACACCACTCGTTCTGCCACCCACACCGACGCTCCAGGCACGCTGCCCCGTTGGAATCACATGCGGGTCAGCGATAATGTAGTCGATGTAGTCTGCGCCCATCGTGCCTGGCCAACCGAGATAATTTGCCTGTATCGGCGCTGGGCGATGCGACAGGATTCCTGTCCGGCAGTCGTTCGCAAATCCCTTGATGTCAACGGCAATGTCGATTTCCCAATCGCGCAGCATTTGTGCGACTTCGCGATCGCCCATCCCTCTCACGTCGACAAAGCGATCGAGTGACCGCTGAAGGCGTTCGCGCATTTCATCTCTGGCATCGGGACCAAAGGATACGCCCGCAGTCTCAAATCGCTTCTTGTCATGAGCCTCAAATAGCCCTGCCATCAAGTACGCAGTGGCGTGATTGTGGAAATCCGCAGACAAGTACGCCACGCGAATTTTGTCATGACGATAGCGCTCCCCCGACCAGATGGGATTTGGCGATGCCGGAAATTTGTAAGCGATATAAGTCCGGGCGCATCTGAGATGGGCGGCCGCCGACGGGGCGGTGTTAGCCGGCGAATGCACGCGTCGAAATCGGTCCGCCGCGACTGGTACCTTTGTATCATATCCCTCGAGCGGCGTGAAACCGGCCGATGCGGTGCCGAGCGCCGATAACGCGGTGCCGACGCCGAATAATGGCGCCGCTGCGCGCGCTGGTCACGAGCGGCGCGACCGACTCGAGCTGCCATTCCCATGACCGACTCTCCGCAGGCACGCTGGCAATTCTGGATCGACCGCGGCGGAACGTTTACCGACATCGTCGCGCGGCGACCGGACGGCACGCTGGCAACACACAAGCTGCTGTCGGAAAACCCCGAGCGGTACAGCGACGCGGCGATCGCAGGCATCCGCGAATTGCTGGTGGTCGCGCCCGACGCGCCGATTCCGATCGAGACCATCGAGGCCGTGAAAATGGGCACGACGGTCGCGACCAACGCACTGCTCGAGCGGCGCGGCGAGCGCACGGTTCTGGCGATCACCCGCGGCTTCGGCGATGCGCTGCGCATCGCCTATCAGAACCGACCCAAGCTGTTCGTCCGCCGGATCGTGCTGCCGACGATGCTCTACGAGCGCGTGGTCGAGATCGATGAGCGTGTCGGCGCGCACGGCGAACTCGTGCGCGAGCTCGATCTGGCGGCCGCGGAAGAGGCGTTGCGCGCCGCCTACGCCGACGGCATGCGAGCCTGCGCGATCGTGCTGATGCATGCCTACCGCTATCCGGAGCACGAAAAACGCCTCGCCGCGCTGGCGCGGACGATCGGCTATCCGCAGGTCTCGGCGAGCCACGAAGTGAGCCCGCTGATGAAGCTGGTCTCGCGCGGCGACACGACGGTGGTCGATGCCTATCTGTCGCCGATCCTGCGCCGCTATGTCGGAGAGGTCGAGCGCGACCTGCTCGGGCCGGCGCACTCCGCGAGTGCGACGGTGCCGCGTCTGCAATTCATGCAGTCGAGCGGCGGGCTGACCGACGCGCATCGCTTCCAGGGCAAGGATGCGATCCTGTCCGGTCCCGCGGGAGGCATCGTCGGCGCGGTGCAGGTCTCGCGGCAGGCGGGGTTCGACCGGATCATCGGCTTCGACATGGGAGGCACGTCGACCGACGTCACGCATTACGCAGGCGAGTACGAACGCGCCTTCGTCACCGAAGTCGCCGGCGTGCGCCTGCGCGCGCCGATGATGCGCATACACACGGTCGCTGCCGGCGGCGGTTCGATCTGCACGTTCGACGGTGCGCGCTTTCGCGTCGGCCCGCAGTCGGCCGGCGCCAATCCCGGACCGGCGTGCTATCGCCGCGGCGGCCCGCTGACGGTCACCGACTGCAACCTGATGGTGGGCAAGATCGACCCCGCGTCGTTTCCGCGCGTGTTCGGCCCGCAGGGCGAGCTGCCCCTCGACGATGCCATCGTGCGGGAGCGTTTCGCGGCGCTGGCGGCCGACGTCGCGTCGAGGTCCGGACATCGACTGGCTCCGGAAGCGATCGCCGAGGGCTTCCTGCAGATCGCCGTCGACAACATGGCGCACGCGATCAAGCACATCTCGGTCGAGCGCGGCTACGACGTGACGGAGTACACGCTTTGTTGCTTCGGCGGGGCCGGCGGGCAGCACGCTTGCGCCGTCGCCGACGCCTTGGGCATGACCCGTGTGTTCATCCATCCGCTCGCCGGCGTGCTCTCCGCCTACGGGATGGGCCTGGCCGACGTGCGTGACTTGCGCCAGCGTGCGGTCGAGGCGCCGTTGTCGGAAGCGGCACTGACCGACGTCGAAGCGGTGTTCGACGACCTCGGCCGCATGGCCCGCGGCGAAGTCGCCGCGCAAGGCATCTCCGCCACGGGCATCGCCGTCAAGCGATCGCTGCATCTCAAGTACGACGGCACCGACACCACGCTGGAAATCGGCTTCGACGCTCCGGCGGCGCGACGCGCGCAACGACACCCTGACGTTGCCGCCCTCGTCGCCGACTTCGAGCAGCGCTACCGGACGCAATACGGCTTCCTGATGCCCGGCAAGGCGCTGATCATCGAAGCCGCCGCGGTCGAAGCGATCGGCGCAGCAGCCAAGACCGACGAGGCCGCGCCGTCGTTCCCGCCGCGCGAAGGCGCATTGCAAGCCGCGACGATCAACCGCATGTACACCGGCGGAGCTTGGCACGCAAGCGCCGGTGTACACGCGTGCCGATCTGCGGCCCGGCGACGCGATCGCCGGCCCCGCGGTCGTTGCCGAAAGAAACGCGACGACGGTGATCGAGCCCGGCTGGCAGGCGACGCTGACCGCGCGCGATCACCTCGTGCTCGAGCGGACGACGGCGATCGCGCGCACACATGCGATCGGTACAAGTGCCGACCCGGTGCTGCTCGAGGTGTTCAACAACCTGTTCATGGCGATCGCCGAGCAGATGGGAGTGACGCTCGCCAACACCGCGTACTCGGTCAATATCAAGGAGCGGCTGGATTTCTCCTGCGCGCTGTTCGACGTCGAAGGCAACCTGATCGCCAACGCCCCGCACATGCCGGTGCACCTGGGCTCGATGGGAGAGAGCGTCAGGACGATCATCGATCGCCGCGCCGGCACGATGCAGCCGGGCGACGTGTTCGTGCTCAATGCGCCGTACAACGGCGGCACGCACCTGCCCGACGTCACGGTGATTGCACCGGTTTTCCTCGACGACGCGCTGAACGCCGTACCCGGACAAATGCGTTCTCCACCGGAATTCTACGTCGCGTCCCGCGGTCACCACGCCGACATCGGGGGGACGACGCCGGGCTCGATGCCGCCGGATTCGACGCATGTCGACGAGGAGGGAGTGCTGCTCGACAACGTGCAGCTGGTGGCGCAGGGGCGCTTTCTCGAGGAGGAAATGCGCTCGATTCTCGGCTCGGGGCGGTATCCGTCGCGCAACATCGGGCAGAACCTCGCCGACCTGCGGGCGCAGGTCGCGGCGTGCGCGAAGGGGATCGACGAGCTCAAGCGGATGGTCGCGCATTTCGGCCTTCCGGTCGTGCGCGCGTACATGAAGCACGTGCAGGACAATGCGGAAGAGGCGGTACGCCGCGTGCTCGACGTGCTCACCGACGGCCATTTCGAATACGAGATGGACAGCGGCGCCAAAATCGTCGTCACGATCTCGATCGACAAGGCGCGGCGCGAAGCCGTGATCGATTTCACCGGCACCAGCGCGCAACAGCCGACCAATTTCAACGCGCCGTCGGCGGTGTGCAAGGCAGCGGTGCTGTATGTGTTTCGTACGCTGGTCGACGACGAGATTCCGATGAACGCGGGGTGCCTGAAGCCGCTCAACATCGTCATTCCGGAAGGATCGATGCTCGCGCCCCGCTATCCGGCCGCCGTCGTCGCCGGCAACGTCGAGACCTCGCAGGCGATCACCGATACGCTCTATGGCGCGCTAGGCGTACTCGCCGCGTCGCAGGGAACGATGAACAACTTCACGTTCGGCAACGACACCTACCAGTATTACGAGACCATATCCGGCGGTTCGGGCGCGGGACCGGATTTCGACGGCGCCAGCGTCGTGCAGACGCACATGACCAATTCGCGGCTGACCGATCCGGAAGTGCTCGAATGGCGCTTTCCGGTGCGGCTCGACTCTTTCCGCATTCGCGCCGGCAGCGGCGGCGCCGGCGCGCATCGCGGCGGCGACGGTGGCGAGCGCCGCGTGCGGTTCCTCGAGCCGATGACCGCGGTGATGCTCGCCAACCGCAGGCGCGTGCCGCCGTTCGGGCTCGCCGGCGGCAGCGCCGGCGAGCCGGGGCGCAACTGGGTCGAGCGCAGCGACGGTGGTCGCGAAGAATTCGGCGCGACCTGCCAGGTCGAAATGCGCGCCGGCGACGTGTTCGTGATCCAGACGCCGGGCGGCGGCGGCTACGGCGCGCCGCAAGGCTCGAAGGCCGGGGCGGGCGCTCGCAAGCCCGATGGCGGCAGCGCATAATCGCTGGCATTCCATTTTGCCGGAGGCCCGCGATGGCAGGCGTCTACGATTTTTCGGTCACTGACATCCACGGCAAGCCGCAATCTCTTGCCAAGTACAAGGACAAGGTACTGCTGATCGTCAACACCGCGAGTCAATGCGGGTTCACGCCGCAATACAAGGGCCTCGAGGCGCTGTACAAGAAGATGCACGCGCGCGGACTCGAAGTGCTGGGCTTCCCCTGCAACCAGTTCGGCGCGCAGGAGCCCGGAGACGAGGAGGAGATCGAGTCGTTCTGCGAGGTGAACTACGGCGTGACCTTCCCGCTGTTCGCCAAGATCGACGTCAACGGCAAGAACGCGGCGCCCTTGTACGAACATCTGAAAAAGTCCAAGCCTGGACTGCTGGGCTCGGAGGCGATCAAGTGGAACTTCACCAAGTTCCTGGTCGACCGCGAGGGTCATGTCGTCGAGCGCTATGCACCCAAGGTCGAGCCCGAGGCGATCGCTGCCGACATCGAAAAGCTCCTTTGAGATGTCGACGCTGACGCCATGGGCGCGTTGGCGCGCCATCGCGGCAGCGCTCGCGGCGCTTGCCGCGGTGGCCTTCGCGCCGGCGTACGCCGCCGACCCCGGCAAGGTGCTTCGCGTGGCGATTCCGGTTGCGGAAACCGGCTTCGACCCGCAGGCGGCGGGCGATGCCTATTCGAACTACGTGAACCGCGTAATCTTCGAGGCGCTCTACAAGTACGACTATCTGGCTCGACCGTTCAAGCTCGTTCCCAATACCGCGGCCGCATTACCCGAACTCTCCGCCGATCGGCTGACCTGGACGATCCGCGTGCGGCCGGGCATCTACTTTGCCGACGATCCCGCATTCAAGGGTCGCCGTCGCGAGCTCACCGCCGCCGACTACGTCTATTCGCTCAAGCGCACACTCGATCCCGCGATGCGCTCGAACTCGTTGAACGTGTTCGAAGGACGCTTCGTCGGTGCCGACGCGGTCGTCGCCAAGGCAAGACAGACCGGCAAATTCGATTACGACGCCCCGATCGAGGGGCTGCGGGCGCTCGACCGCTATACGTTGCGTCTGCAGCTCAACTTTCCCGACGCCGAACTCCTGTCGAACCTGACCGTGACCGGCAGCGCCGCGGTCGCGCGCGAAGTCGTCGAAGCCTACGGCGACTCCAATGGATGGACGATGGCGAATCCGGTCGGCACCGGCCCGTATCGGCTCGCCGAGTGGCGCCGCGGCCAGCGTATCGTACTCGAGGCCAATCCCGGCTTTCGCGAAGAGTACTACCCGGCAAGCAGCGACGCCGCCGACCGCGCGCTGACGCAGGGACTCGCAGGCAAGCGGATACCGATGATCGGTCGTGTGGAAGTAAGCGTCATCGAGGAAGCCAATCCGCGTCTGCTTTCGTTCGAGCAGGACCGGCAGGATTACCTGCTGGTGCCGCCGGAGCTGGCGAGCAACGTCCTGGACCCTGGCAACAAGCTCAAGCAGAGGGTCGCCCAAAAAGGCATCCGACTCGAGCGCGATGCGCAGCCAGCGATCACCGGTCTCGCCTTCAACATGGAAGACCCGATCGTCGGCGGCTACGACAACGCGAGAATTGCGTTGCGCCGCGCGATCGCGATGGCCTACGACGCGGAGGAGGACGCCCGGGTAATCCGGCACGGGCAGGCCCGCCGCGCGACGCAGTTCATTCCGCCCAACGTCAGCGGCCACCACCCCGAAGTCGACAAGCCTGTCCGGCGCGACGTGGCGGGCGCCCGCGCGCTGCTCGACAAGTTCGGTTACGTCGATCGCGACGGCGACGGCGTGCGCGAGGCGCCCGACGGGCGTCCTCTGACTTTGCACTTCTCGTCTCCGCCGGACACGCTGGCGCGCCAACAGGACGAGCTATTGCAGCGCAATGTGGCCGCGATCGGCTTGCGGGTCGAATTCGTGAAGCAGAAATGGCCCGACCAACTCAAAGCGGCGCGCCTCGGGCAGCTGCAGATCTGGCAGGCGGCGAACATCAGCTTGACGCCGGAAGGCTTCGGATTTCTCGGCCTGCTTTATGGCGAGAACGCCGGGTTCTCCAACCTGACCCGTTTCAAGCTTCCAGAGTACGACGACCTCTACGTGCGTGCGCGCGCCCTGCCGGAAGGACCCGAGCGCGACAGGCTGATCCAGCGCATGACCGAGCTGATCGGCATCTACGTGCCATGGGCGGTGACGATCTTCCGCTACGAGAACGTGCTGGTCCAGCCATGGCTGCTCGGATACAAGTACAATCCGATCCAGCAGCATCCCTGGCAATATCTCGACATCGACATGACGCGCGCGGCCGCGCTCAAATGATCGTGCGATGAGTTTGATTAGACCTTCAGTCCGTCGCTTCGCCGCCCTGGCGCGCGGTTTTGCCGTCGTGCTGGCGCTGGCGGGAATCCCCGCCGTCCAAGCCGCCGATCCGAACAAGGTGCTGCACGTCGCCCTGCCGATCGCCGAAACGGGATTCGATCCGGCCGCGGTGAACGATCTCTACTCCCAATACGTCAACCGCGCGATTTTCGACACGCTCTACGTCTACGACCTGCTGGCGCGCCCGTACAAGCTGGTGCCGAGCGTCGCGGCCGGACTGCCGGTAATCTCGCGCCGACGGCAGGACCTGGACGATCAAGGTTCGCCCCGGGATCTACTTCGCCGACGATCCCGCGTTCAAGGGGAAACGGCGCGAGCTGACCGCCGGCGATTTCGTCTACGCATGGAAGCGCATTCTCGACCCGAGGACGCGCTCGCCGGCGCTGGCCGTGTTCGAAGGCAAGCTCACCGGCATCGCCGCGCCGATCGCGGCCGCGCAAAAACCCGGGGCGAGATTCGATTACGACGCGCCGATCGAAGGCCTGCAGGCGATCGACCGGTACACCATCCGCCTCAAATTCGACCAGCCCGAGTATTCGCTGCTGTCCGACCTGACGACGATCAATACCGCCGCGATCGCGCGCGAAGTCGTCGACGCCTACGGCGATGCCAGCGGCTGGGCGATGGCCAACCCGGTCGGAACCGGGCCTTACCGGCTCAAGGAATGGCGGCGGGGCCAGCGCATCACGCTCGAAGCGAATCCTGGCTTTCGCGACCAGACCTATCCCGATAGCAGCGACCCCGCGGACAAGGCGCTGCTCGCGACGATGCGCGGCAAGAAGATCCCGATGATCGGCCGCATCGAGATCAGCATCATGGAGGAATCGAATCCGCGGCTGCTCGCGTTTCAGGGCGGTGACCTCGACTATCTTCAGATTCCCAACGAGCTGATCTGGAACGTGCTCGGTCCCGATCAGAAGCTCAAGCCCGAGCTCGCCAAGCGCGGCATCATCGTCGGCACCGGCATCCAGCCCGCGGTCGTCTACACCTATTTCAACATGGAAGACCCGGTGGTCGGCGGTTTGACCAACGACAAGGTCGCGCTGCGCCGTGCGATCAGCATGGCGTACAACGTCGACGAGGACATTCGCATCGCGCGGCAGGGCCAGGCGGAGCCGTCGACGCAGCCGCTGCCGCCGAACGTCGAAGGGCACGACCCGAACTTCCGCAACTACGTGCGCTATGACGTCGCCGGCGCCAAGGCCCTGCTCGACAAATTCGGCTACGTCGATCGCGACGGCGACGGCTGGCGCGATCTGCCGGACGGCAAGCCGCTGATCCTTTCGCTCGCGTCACCGCCGTCGAGCAGCGACCGGCTGTACGACGAGCTTTGGCAAAAGAGCCTCGCCGCCGTCGGCCTCAAGGTCGAATTCATCAAGCAGAAGTGGCCGGATCTGCTCAAGATGGGACGCGCCGGAAAACTGCAGATGTGGACGCTGGCCAATACGAGCTCGACGCCGGACGGCGTCGGCTTTTTCGACCTCCTCTATGGGCCGAACGCGGGCGACCAGAATCTCGCGCGCTTTCGCCTGCCGGAGTTCGACGCGCTCTTCGCCCGCGCCCGCGTGATGCCCGAGAGTCCAGAGCGCTTGAAGATGTTTCGCCAGCTGTCCGAGCTCGTCACCGCCTATGCGCCGTGGCAGTTGAGTGTCTATCGGCGCGAGACCATCCTCGTGCAGCCCTGGCTGCAAGGCTACAAGTACAACACGTTCTACGTGCATCCCTGGCAGTACTACGACATCGATCTCAAACGGCGCAAGGCAGCGGGCGGGTGACCGCAAGCCGCCCGGTGCGGCGGCGGAGCGCCTGGCGTCGCACAAATACGACATAGCCGGCGACGAGCGCGCGCACACTGCGCGATGCGATTGCTTCGCGCCGCCGATTTCGCGTACACTGGCGTCGATTTCAATCACACCTTAAGGGATGCTCCTGCCATGACCAGAACGCCGACGACCTTCGTCACCGCGATTGCGATCGCGGCGCGCGCGTTCGCAGGAGAGTTTCCTTCCGGCGCGCAACTCTCCGGCCTTGCGCCGGGGGCGCCGCTGCCGCGACCTTAGCCCGGGCGTTCCCGCCGGGCACGGCGGGAACGGAATTCGGGTGCAGCTCCCCGCGTTTCGCTTCTCGCCGGTGGCGATTGACCGGCGGCCGCGCGCCAAATAGCCGCGGCCGGAGGAAACGACTATGAACAATACCGACCGATTACAGCGCTGGATTCGCCGCAACTTTCGCGGCCTATGGCTTTCCGCGAGCTTCCGGAGGCTTTGGGTATCGCTGACCATCACTTCGTTCGGCGCGCAGATCACCAATCTCGCGCTGCCGTTGACTGCGGCGCTGTTGCTCAACGCGACCCCGATGCAGATGGGCATATTGGTCGCGCTCGAGACGCTGCCGTTCGCGCTGGTGAGCCTGCATGCGGGCGTGCTGCTCGATCGGGTGCGGAAGCTCCCGGTCATCATCGCCGCGGACGTCGGGCGGGGCATTGCGCTGCTCGCGATCCCGCTTGCCGCATGGTTCGGCGTGCTGTCGATGGAAATCCTGTTTGCCGTCGGTTTCCTGTGCGGCATGCAGAACGTCGTCGGCGGCGCCGCCTATCAGGTGCTTCTGGCGCAAATGGCCGGCCGCAAGCGCCTGGTCGAGGCCAACGCCAAAGTGACGCTGGGCGAGACGTCGGCGGCGCTGATCGGTCCCGGCATCGCCGGCGGATTGATTCATGTCTTGACCGCGCCGTTCGCGATCGCGCTCGATGCGATGACGTTTTTCGCATCCGCCTTGATGCTGCGCCGAATCCGGGCGCGCAACGACGTCGCGCGCGATGGCGGCAACGGCGGCGTGTGGCGCGAGATCGGCGAGGGGCTGAAGCTTGTCTGGGGCAACCGCACGCTGTGGGGTCTCGCCTGGCTGGCCGGAACGTGGCAGTTCCTGCATCACATGCAGATAGCCGTGCTGATCCTGTTCGCGACGCGCGATCTCGGCCTGTCGGCTGGTGCGATCGGTATCTGCTACGTCTTCGGGGGCGCCGGGTGCGTGCTTGCGTCGGCCTCAGCCGAACGCTTGTCGGCGCGGTTCGGCGTCGGCCCGGTGATCGTGCACGGGCTGATCCTGTCGGCATTCGGCTGGCAGGCGTACGGCCTGATCGGCGGGCCGCCGTGGCTCGCTACCTTGCTGCTCGGGTTGGCGATGCTGGTGTTCGATTTCGGCGCGATCCTGTACGGCATCAACTATCTGTCGCTGCGACAGGCGATCACGCCCGACCGGCTGCTCGGACGCATGACGGCGACGATGCGCTTTTTCACCGTCGCGTCCGCGCCGATCGGTTCGCTGGTCGGCGGCGCGCTGGCGAGCGAGATCGGCCTGCGGTCGACCTTGCTCGCGGTCGGGCTGCTCGGGCTGCTGCTGTCGGCAGCGGCCGTGCTCTGGTCCCCGGTGCGCAGTCACCGCACGCTACCCGCGCCAGCGATCGATTAGGCACGCGAGGCGCGCTCGCGCCGCCTCGCGTGCGCCGTTGCGGTAAAATGCGCCCGCAAGCCGCTCCGCACGCCGCGCGGCGTGTCCGGGAAAATCCATGCCGCCTCCGATCCTGTTCGTCACGCTCGACTCCTGCCGCTACGACGCCTTCGTCGAGGCGAGGACGCCGAACCTGAGCTCGATCGGGCCCTTGGTGCGCGCGCAGTCGCCTTCGCATTTCACTTTCGCCTCGCATGCCGCCTATTTCATGGGATTCACTCCCGGAAACCCGATGCTCCGCGAGCCGTACGTGAATCCCAAGTACGGCAAGATATTCCTCATGAAAGGCGGCGAGCGCGGCCTCGCCCCACCGTATGTCACGCTGCTCGGACGCAACATCATCGACGGTCTGAAGAATCTGGGTTACCGGACGATCGGCAGCGGGGCGGTGAACTGGTTCAATCCCGACAAGCCGACCGGCCGTGTGCTGAGCCAGGACTTCGATGTCTTCGGCTACTCCCCGGGACCCAATGTGAAAAAGCAGATCGAATGGATCGAGAGGATGCTGGCGAAGGTCAAACCCGACGCCCCGCCGTTCGTGTTTCTCAATGCGGCCGAGACGCACGTGCCGTACTACTACGATGGGGCACCCTGGGATCCCGGCTACAACCCGTGCGTGCCGTTCGGCAACGACAACGACGCCGCCGAAGCGCGACGGCGTCAGGTCGCGTGCATCGAATACTGTGACACGGCGCTCGTTCCGCTGCTCGAGCGCTTCGCCGACGGCACGGTGATTGTTTGCGCCGATCACGGCGATTGCTGGGGCGAGGACGGCCTGTGGGCGCACGGCGTCTCGCATGCCAAGACGCTCGAGGTGCCGCTGATGTTCCGCCTCGCCGCCAACGGGCAGTGACGACCCGTCGGTTCCTCTTTCGACTGTGTCCTAAGCGTTGAGCTGGAACGGATAAACGCTGCCCAGTCGAAGCAGCGCGGACAATTCGTCGAGCGCGCGTCGCCCTTCGAAGAGCAGGGCCGGGTCGGCGAGATCCTCGGGCGAGAGCCGGTCGCGATAATTTTTCTCGACCCAGGCGACTAGCGCCGCATATAGCGCATCGTCCAGCCACACGTTCGCGCGGATTGCCTGACGTTCGACACCCGTAAGCGCGACGCGCAGGCGCAGGCATGCCGGGCCGCCGCCATTTCTCATGCTCTGCCGAAGATCGAACGTCAGAAGTTCCCGAATCGGGCCGCCCGAGGCGACGAGCCGCGCGAGATACGCTGCGACGGCCGGATCCTCGGCGCATTCGGCCGGCGCGACGAGCAGCATGCCCCCGTCGGCACGCGTGAGGAGCTGGCTGTTGAAAAGGTAGCTCGCGACCGCACGCTCGACGCTCAAGTCCGCCGCCCGAACGACTATGGGCGTGAACGCCGCGCCGACGGCTGCCGCGACCTTGGCGAGCAGCGCGTCCTGCTCGAGAAAGGCACCTTCGTGACAGAACAGCACCGCATCGTTACCCACCGCGATCACGTCGTTGTGGAACACGCCGGCGTCGATCGCCGCCGGGGTCTGTTGCGCGAACAAGGTCCGCGCGGGGTCGAGGCCGTGCCGCCGCGCGATCGCTTCGGAGGCTTCGCGCGTCTGGCGTGCTGGAAAGCGTAGTGGCGAAGTCGCGGCCGTGTCGTAGGCAACCCGGCCGTAGACGAAGAGCTCGATGCCAGGCGCGGCGGGAGCCGGGACGAATCGAGTGTGGTTGGCCGCGCCTTCGTCGCCGAATTGAGCTGCCGCCGGCAGCGGCTCGTGCACGGCAAAGCGGCGCTCGTCGGCGAAGATTGCGCGCAACACCCGGGTCGTCGTCGGTGCCTCCAGCGCGCGGTGGAAATGCGACACCAGGTTGGCGGGCGTGAAATGCACGCGGCGGTCGGCGGTGTCTGCCGACGGGCTCACGGTGGCGGCGTTGGCGGCCCACATCGCAGCGGCGGACGAACAGGCGGCGAGCAGCGGCGCATCGTCGCGCGCGGCACGGGCGATCACCTCGGTGTCGTCGCCGCTGTAGCCGAGCGCGCGCAAAGCGTAGACATCGGGCCGCTCGTGCGGCGGGAGCACCGCCTGCGCGTGTCCGCGGTCGGCAAGCGCCTTCATCTTGGCAAGGCCCTGGAGCGCGGCGAGCCGCGGGTTGGCGACGGCGCGACGGTTGCGCTCCGACGCGAGATTGCCCGTCGCGAGCCCGCTGTAGTTGTGGGTCGGACCGGGCAGGCCGTCGAAGTTGACCTCGACGGCGGCCGCTTCGCGTTTCGGCATCGGTTGCGTCCGGCCCGCCGCTAGCGGTCGCGCGGAGACAGGGGAACCGCGCGCACCGAGTCGCCGGCGCGCACACCGAGCGCCTCGGCCGCGTGCGGCAGCAGCGGAAATTGGGCGATGCGTGCCGGCGCCGGGCACAGGATTGCCCGGAACGCCGAAAAATTTCGACTCGCGACCAGCCACAGGACATCTTCGCTGAGGCTGTCGGGGACGGGATCCTGCTCGCCGATGCTGACCGGCAAGAGCTGCGACTGGCGCACCGCGTGGATGTCGTCGCGAAAGCACTCGAGCGTCGGGCCCGCATCGAAGATGTCGACGTAGCCCTCGTAGCGGAATCCTTCCGACTCGAGCAGCGCTCGCGCCGGCAGCGTATCGGCATGCACTTCGCCGATCGCCGCGCGCGCATCGGCCGGCAGCAAGGTCGTATACACAGGATGCCGCGGCATCAGCTCGGCGATGAACGCTTTCTGGCCGATGCCGGTCAGGTAGTCGGCGCGCGAGTACTCGATGGTGAAGAAATGTCGGCCCAGGCCTTCCCAAAACGGGCTCTTGCCCGCGGCGTCGAGCCTACCGCGCATTTCGGCGATGATCTTCGGGGCGAAGCGATCGGCGAACTCGGCGATGAACAGCAGACGCGCCTTGGCGAGCAGCGGCCCATTCTTGCCATGCCGGTAGCGCGCGTCCAGAAAGAGCGAACACAGCTCGCTGTTGCCGGTGTGATCGTTGCTGAGGAACAAGGTCGGCGCGCTGGTATACACGCCCAGCTCGCGCGAAGCATGCACCTGCGTACCCACATGGTAGTTGTACCAGGGCTCGACGAGCCCGACCGCCGCCTCGATCGCGCTGATGCCGACCACTCCTTGCGTCGCGCCGTCGACCAGCACGAACACGTAGCAGGCTTCGGCGCTGCCGGCGCGGCCCCCGAAGGACGCGAGCGAGCGCTCGATTCGCGACTCCAGCCGCTCGGCGTTGGCCGGCAAGGTCGTCAATCCGGCGCCGCTTTTCTCCGACAGCGCGAAAAGCGCGGGCAGATCGGCGTGTTCGATCGGGCGGACGGTGAACATCGTCGTGCGTCAGCGCGCGGCGGAGAAGGGCGTTCGCGTCACCATGCGACGCCGGCCCGGACGCGGCAGCTCAGCTGAGCGACCTGCCCAGAGCCGTTTCCAGCCGCGCCAGGCCCTCGAGGATTTCGTCGAGGCTGATCAGCAGCGACGGCGCGATGCGGACAACGTCGGGTCCAGCCATCAGCACGATCAGTCCTGCGTCGCTCGCCGCACGCATCACGTCGGCGGCCTTGCCGTGCCAGCGCGGCGCCAGCTCGCATCCGATCCAGACGCCTTCGCCGCGGATGTCGGCGAAGACCTCGCGCCGGCCGTTGATCGTGCGCAGTCCCTCGACGAACAGCGCGTGGCGCGCCTTGACGCCGTCGAGCACCTCGACCGTGTTGACGATGTCGAAGACCGCGCCGGCAACCGCGCAGGCCAGCGGATTGCCGCCGTAGGTCGAGCCGTGCACGCCGACCGAAAACGAGCTCGCGACTTCGGCGGTGGTCAGCATCGCCCCGATCGGAAAGCCGCCGCCCAGGCCCTTGGCGCTGGTCAGGATGTCGGGCACGACGCCTTTTTGCATGTACGAAAACAGCGCGCCGGTGCGGCCCATGCCGCTCTGGATCTCGTCCAGGATCAGCAGCGCGTCGTGCTCGTCGCATAGCCGCCGCGCCGCGGCAGGAATTCCGGCGTGCCCGGGATCATCCCGCCTTCGCCCTGCATCGGCTCGAGTATCACCGCGCAGATGTCGTCGCCGCCTTCCTCCGCGAACGCCGCCTCGAGCCCGGCGATGTCGTTGTAGCGGATGTGGGTGAATCCGGTCGGCGCGGGGCCGAAGCCGGTGGAGTACTTGGCCTGACCGCCCGCGGTCACGGTGAACAGCGTCCGCCCGTGGAACGCGTTGAGCGTCGAGACGACGCGAAACTTCTCCGGCCCGAAATGATCGTGCGCGTAGCGCCGCGCGAGCTTCAGCGCCGCCTCGTTCGCCTCGGCGCCCGAGTTGCAGAAGAACACGCGTTCGGCGAAGGTCGCATCGACCAGCTTTTTGGCCAGCCGCAACGCCGGCTCGTTGGTCATCCAGTTCGACACGTGCCAAATCGTTTTCGCCTGCTCGGTCAGCGCGCGCACCATCGCCGGATGACAGTGCCCGAGGGAGGTGACGGCCACGCCGCTGGCGAAGTCGATGTACATCCGGCCCTGCTGGTCCCAGACGCGCGAGCCCTCGCCGCGCACCGGAATGAACTGCGCCGGCGCGTAGCAGGGGACGATCAGCTGGTCGAACATCGCGCGCGTGACCGGCAAGGGCGACGCGCTGGCGCCGGGTGCGGCGCGCGCGCCGGCGGGGAGCGATGCGGTCGATGTCGAAGGTACGGTCATGAGCCTGATCCTATTGCGCCGCGATGACCTGGATCTCGATCTTGTATCCCGCAGCCGCCAGCTTCGCCTGCACGGTCGCGCGGGCCGGCGCCTGTCCGGCCACAATCCACGCTTCCCACACCGCGTTCATCGCCGCGAAGTCGGCCATGTCGGGCAGATAAATTGTCGCCGACAGCATCCGGCTCTTGTCGCTTCCGCCTTCGGCGAGCAGGCGGTCGATGCGCGCGAGCACTTGCCGAGCCTGCGTCGTGATGTCCGCGTTCAGATCGTCTGCGACCTGACCGGCGAGATAGATCGTGCCGCCGTGCACGACCATGTCCGCGAGCCGCTTGCCGACATGATGGCGTTGAATCGTCATGATGCTATCCTAGCCAGAAGCGCCGCGCGCCGCCTCGTCTGAGTGCCAGCGTGTCATTGTAGACGAATTGCGCGCATCAACCCCGGACCCATGATGAACGGCAGGATCTGTCTTCTCGTCGCCTCGCTCGCGCTCGCTGCCGCCGTCGCGCTGGGCGCGTTTGGCGCGCATGCGCTCAAGACGCGGCTCGCGCCGGACATGCTGGCCATCTATCAGACGGCCGTGCAATACCATTTCTGGCACGCGCTCGGCCTGTTCGCTCTCGCCTTGCTGATGCTGCAGTGGTCGGGCGCACCGGCGCTGACCGTGGCGGGTTGGCTGCTGCTCGCCGGGCTGATTTTGTTTTCCGGCAGCCTCTACCTGCTCGCATTGACCGGCGCGCGCTGGCTCGGCGCGATCGCCCCGCTGGGCGGCGTTGCGTCGATCGCGGCGTGGCTGGTCGTCGCCTGGGTCGCCTGGCTGCGCTGAATCTTCAATCGACCTTGGCGCCCGACGCCTTGATGATCTTGGCGTACTTCGGGATCTCGCCCTGGATCAGCGCCATGAACTGCTCGGGCGAGGAGGGCGACGGCTCGGCGCCTTGTTGCGCGAAGTAAGCCTGCATCTCCGGCGTGTTCAGAATGCGCGTCACCTCGGCGTTCCACTTGGCGATGATTTCCTTCGGCGTGCCGGCCGGCGCCATGAAGCCCCACCACGTATAGATATCGAAGCCCGGCAATCCGGTTTCGGCAAGCGTCGGCAAATCCGGGACCAGAGGCGAGCGCCTGGCCGTCGTCACGGCGATCGCCTTGAGCTTGCCGGCGCGCACCTGCTGCATCGAGTTCGCCAGGTTGTCGAACATCAGCTGGATCTGGCCGCCCAGCAGGTCCTGCATCGCGGGCGCTGCACCCTTGTACGGCACGTGCACCATGTCGACTTTGGCCTCGGTCTTGAAGAGCTCGCCCGCGAGATGCCCGGCGCTGCCGTTGCTGCCCGAGCCGAACGCGAGCTTGCCCGGATTCGCCTTGGCGTAGGCGATCAGCTCGGCGACCGAATTGGCCGGCACCGAAGGATTCAGCACCAGCACGTTCGGCGTGACCGCGACCAGCGTGATCGGCGCGAAATCCTTGATCGGATCGTACGGCATCTTGCTGTACAGGCTCACGTTGACCGCGTGCGTCGACAGGGCGCCCTCGAGGATCGTGTAGCCGTCGGGCGCGCTTTTGGCGACGAGATCGGCGCCGATGTTGCCGCCGGCGCCGGGACGGTTGTCGATGATGACCGGCTGCCCCCAGGCGATCGAGAGCTTCTGTCCGATGGCGCGGGCGACCGCATCGAGCGAGCCTCCCGCGGGAAACGGCACGACCAGGCGGATCGGCTTCGACGGGTAGGGCTGCTCTGCAGCCAGAAGCGGCAGCGGCAGCGATAGCAGTAGACCCGCCAAGGCGGCGGTAACTGCGCGAATGAACACAGGTCCGATCCTCACATAATGTTCTCGCAACGATTGTATATAATCGTGCGCTCGCGCGCTTGGTCTGGTGCGCGGTTGTCTTGTTCAATTCCCTGTCATGCCGTCGTTCGGGAACGAAAGCGATGCCCTTCTTGCGCCTGTTGTCTTCATATGCAGCGAAGCGCTTCGCAGCGCTGATGGTGCTGGGGCTGCTCGCTGCCTGCGGCCGGGATGCGGCCGCGCCGGCTCCGACCGTGACAGCCCCAGCGCCTGTTTCTGTGCGCACGCTCACGGTCCAGCCGCGCAAGGTGCCGATCAGATTCGACGTCGCCGGCCAGGTCGAAGGCTCGAAGCAGGTCGAGGTGCGCGCGCGGGTGTCGGGCATTCTGCAAAAGCAGTTCTACAACGAGGGCGATGCGGTGAAGGAGGGCGCGCCGCTGTTCGAGATCGATCGCGCGCCGTACGAGATCGCGCTGGCGCAGGCCAGGGCGCAGCTCGCGCAGGCGACCGCGCAGGTCGACCAGGCGCGGCGCGAGGAGGCGCGCTTGAAGCCGCTGGTGCAGGACCGCGCGGTGAGCCGCAAGGAATTCGACGACGCGACGTCCTCGCGGCAGCTCGCGGAAGCGGCCATGCAGCAAGCCAACGCGTCGATCAGGCAGGCCGAGCTCAATCTTTCGTATACGCGCGTGACGGCGCCGCTGGCCGGCATCAGCGGACGCGCCGAGCATTCGATCGGCACCCTGATCACGACCGATGCCAACGGCAGCCTGTTGACGACGATCAACCAGGTGACGCCCATCTGGGTGCGCTTCAGCCTCGCCGAAGCGGATCTCGCCAAGCTGCCCGAAGGACGCTTGAGCAGGGCGACGCCGGTCGGCATGGAGCTGCTGCTGCCGGACGGAACCCCTTATCCGGCCAAAGGCCGACTCAACTTTGCCGCGACCGCGATCGATACGCGGCTCGGCACGCAGCAATTGCGCGCCGAATTCGACAATCCGCGCCAGCAGCTGCTGCCCGGGCAGTTCGTCACGGTCCGAATCACCGCCGGCGAGCGCGACAACGTATTTCTCGTGCCGCAGGCCGCCGTCGTCCAGACCGAGAAAGGCAATCTCGTTTTCATCGTCGATGGCGACGGCAAGGCGCAGGCGCGGCCGGTGAAGACCGGCGACTGGATCGGCAAGGACTGGACGATTCTGTCCGGCCTTAACGCCGGCGACAGGGTCATCGTCGACAACCTGCTCAAGCTGCAACCGGGCGTTCCGGTGACCGAGGCGACACCCGCCCAAGCCGCTGCGCCTGCGGCGGCGCCCACCGCACCGGCCACTTCCGGCAGCAAGTAAGGCGAGGCGATCTTGTTTTCGCAGTTCTTCATCAACCGGCCGATCTTCGCCGGCGTCATCGCGATCATCATCACGCTCGCCGGATTGATCGCGTCGCAAGTGCTGCCGGTCGCGCAATATCCGGAAATCGCGCCGCCGACCGTCGTCATCACCGCCAACTATCCGGGCGCGAGCGCCGAGACGCTGGCGCGGACCGTGGCCGCGCCGATCGAGGAACAGCTCTCGGGCGTCGAGAACCTGATCTACTTCAGCTCGACGGCAGCGACCAACGGCACGCTGACCATCACCTGCACATTCGAGGTCGGCTCGAACGCCGACAAGGCGGTGATCGACGTCAACAACCGCGTGGCGATCGCGCTGCCGCGACTGCCCGACGTCGTGCGGCAGACCGGCGTCGTGGCGCAGAAGCGCTCGACCGACATTCTGCTGGTGATCGCGCTGAGATCGAACGATCCCCGCTACGACACGCTCTATCTCTCCAACTACGCGACGATCAACCTTCTCGACGAGCTGAAGCGCATCCCGGGCGTCGCCGACGCGACGATCTTCGGCGCGCGCGACTACTCGATGCGCGTCTGGCTCAATCCGGCGAAAATGGCGCAGCTCGGCGTCACGACGACCGACATCGCGCAGCGCCATCGCGGCGCAGAACAACCAGTACGCCGCCGGCAAGATCGGCGCCGAGCCGGCGCCTCCGGGCCAATCGCTGGTCTACACGGTGACCGCGCGCGGTCGGCTCCAGGAGCCCGAGGATTTCGGCAATATCGTTCTGCGCTCGACCGGGCCCGGCGGGGCGCTGCGCATCCGCGACGTCGCGCGGATCGAGCTCGGCGCGGTCAGCTACGACGCATTCACCAATCTCGACGGCAAGCCGACCGTCGGCATCGCAGTGTTTCTGCAATCGGGCGGCAACGCGCTCAAGGTCGCCGATTCGGTGCGCGCGGGCATTGCCAGGCTGCAGGAGAGCTTTCCGCAGGGCGTTACGCAAGATCATTCCCTTCGATACCACTCGCTTCGTGCGAGTCGTCGATCCACGAGGTGATCATCACGCTTGTCGGAAGCGGCATTGCTGGTGCTGCTGGTCGTGTTCGTGTTCCTGCAGAGCTGGCGCGCGACGCTGATCCCGATTATCGCGGTCCCGGTGTCGCTGATCGGCGCGTTCGGCGGCCTGATGCTCTTCGGCTTCACGCTCAACACGCTGACGCTGTTCGCGATCGTGCTCGCGACCGGGATCGTCGTCGACGACGCGATCGTCGTGCTCGAGAACGTCGAGCGGCTGATGGCCGAAAAGAAGCTCTCGCCCAAGGACGCGGCGATCGAATCGATGCACGAAGTGACCGGCGCAATCATCGCGATCGAGCTGGTGCTGGTCTCGGTGTTCGTGCCGGTCGCGTTTCTCGGCGGCCTCGCCGGCAAGCTCTACCAGCAGTTCGCGGTGACGGTCGCCACCGCGGTGACGATTTCGGGCCTGATCGCGCTGACGCTGACGCCCGGCGCTGTGCGCGCTGCTGCTCAAGCGACAGCACACCGAAAATCGCGCTGTTCCGGCCGTTCAATCGCGGTTTCGCCTGGCTGACGCGCACCTATCTCGGCGGCGTGCGACTCACCGTGCGCCACGCGGTGATCGCGGTGCTCATTTTCGTCGCCATCCTCGGCGCGGATGCGCTGCTGTTCAGGGTCGTGCCCGGCGGCTTCGTGCCGCCGGAGGACCAGGGCTATCTCCTCGGCTCGCTTACATTGCCCGACGGCGCGACGCTGCAGCGCACGCAGGAAGCCGGCGCAACTGTGCAGCAGGTTCTGCTCGGCCATCCCGCGGTCGAGCACGTATTCGTCGTCAGCGGCTTCGACGTCATCGCCGGCGCCAACAAGACCAACGCCGCGACGATGTTCATCCCGCTCAAGCCCTGGGACGAGCGCAAGGACCAACGCCGAGGACATGGCGAAGTACGTGATCGCCGAGGGCGCGAAGCTGTCGCAGGGCACGCTGCTCGCGTTCAACCCCGCCGCCATTCGCGGCCTGGGCACCGCCGGCGGCTTCGAGGTCTACCTGCAGGACCGCGCCGACGCCGATCCGCAAAAGCTGTACCAGAATCTGCAGCAGTTCCTCGGCGAGCTGCGCAAGCGGCCGGAGCTGACCGGCATCGCCACGTTCTATCGCCCGACGTCGCCGCAGCTCTTCGTCGACGTCGACCGCGAGAAGGCGATGGCGCTCGGCGTGCCGTTGAAGGACGTGTTCGACACGCTGCAGAGCACGATGGGCGTGCTCTACGTCAACGACTTCAACAAGTTCGGCCACACCTATCGCGTGCAGCTGCAGGCTGAGGGCGCCTATCGCGCGAAGCCGGAAGACCTGGGCAACGTCTACGTGCGCTCGTCGCGCGGCGACATGATCCCGGTGAAGGCGCTGATCAGCGTGAAGAACACCATCGGTCCCGAGCAGCTCGATCGCTTCAACGGCTTCCTCGCCGCCAAGGTGCTCGGCAACAGCGCCGCCGGGCGTGAGCTCGGGGCAGGCGATCGCCGCGGTCGAGGATGTCGCGAAATCGCTGCCGCCCGGCTACACGATCGCGTGGACCGGGCAGGCCTTCCAGGAAAAGCGCATCGGCACCGCGTCGATCCTCGCGTTCACCTTCGCGATCGTCATGGTGTTCCTGATCCTGTCGGCGAATTACGAGCGCTGGTCGCTGCCGGTCGCCGTGCTGCTCGCGGTGCCGTTCGCGTTGCTCGGCGCGCTGACCGCGGTCTTCCTGCGCAACTTCAGCAACGACGTCTACTTCCAGATCGGACTGCTGGTGCTGATCGGCCTCGCCGCGAAGAACGCGATCCTGATCGTCGAATTCGCCGCGCAGGAACAGGCGAAAGGCTTGTCGCCGGTCGACGCCGCGCTCGAGGCTGCGCGGCTGCGCTTCCGTCCGATCGTGATGACCTCGCTCGCGTTCGTGCTCGGCGTGCTGCCGCTGGTGCTCGCGACGGGCGCCGGCGCCGCGGCGCGGCGATCGATGGGCACCGGCGTGTTCGGCGGCATGCTCGTCGCGACTTTCGTCGCGACCATCTTCATTCCGCTGTTTTTCGTGCTGCTCATGCGACGCAAGGGCAAGCCAGCGCCGCGCGCCGGCGGCGAGTCGAGGAAGGGACCGCGTGATGCGTCGCGGCGCAGCGGTCCTGTTCGCTTTCGCGCTTTCCGGCTGCATGGTCGGGCCCGACTACCAGCGGCCGCAGACGCCGCTGCCGACGACGTATCCGGCGACGCTGCCGCGGCCGACGCCGCGGCCGCGTCGCCGGCGCCGGTACGCGCCGATTGGTGGACGCTCTACGGCGACCCGACCCTCGACGACCTGGTCGCGACGGCGCTCGCCGACAATCTCGACGTAGCCGCCGCGGTGGCAAGGATCGAGGAGTTCGACGCCGATCTGCGCGAAGCCAACGCCGCGCTGTTTCCCGAGATCGACCTCGGCGGCGCCGCCGCGCGCACCCGCTCGAGCGGGGTCGTCGCGTCGCCGCAATCGCTGCGGGTGAGCAACGACCTGCGCCTCGCGCTGTCGACATCGTTCGAGATCGATTTCTGGGGGAGGCTGCGCCGGCTGCTCGAAAGCGCGCGCGCGCAGGTCCTGGCGACGCTACTATGCCAAGGACGTCGTCACGCTGTCGCTGGCGGGGCTGACCACGCCAGACCTATTTCCTGCTGCGCTCGCTCGACGCGCAGATCGCCGCGACGCGCGAAACGCTGACGACCCGCGACGAGTATCTCGGCGTCGTGCGCCGCCGCGTCGACGGCGGCCTCGCCTCGGACCTCGATCTCGCGCAGGCGGCCGGCGCGCGCTCGGATGCGGCGGCGCAGCTCAACGAGCTCGTGCGCCAGCGCGCGCTGGCCGAACACCTGCTCGGGACGCTTACCGGCAGGCTCGATCTTGAAGCTGCCGCCCGGCGATCTCGCCCAGCTGCCGGTTCCGCCGCTGCCGCCGACAGGCTTGCCATCGACTTTGCTCGAGCGGCGCCCGGATATCCGCCAGGCCGAGCAGAACCTGATCGCGGCCAATGCGCAGATCGGCGTCGCCAAGGCCGCGCTCCTGCCCCGGATCTCGCTGACCGGCGATATCGGCGGCGAAAGCGCCGCGTTGAGCTCGCTCGCCCGCAGCAGCGCCGGCATCTGGTCGATCGGCTTTGCGCTGGCGCAGCCGATCTTCACGGCAGGCCGCCTGAGTGCCGAAGTCGACGCCACGACCGCCCGGCAGAAACAGGCGCTCATCGGCTACCAGAAATCGATCCAGACGGCGTTTCGCGAAGTCTCCGACGCACTGGTCAATGTCGCGCCAGGCGGCAGCCGCCGAGGTCGATCTGCAGTCCAGCGTCGATGCCGCACGCGACGCGCTGCGCTTGTCCGTGCGAGCGCTACGAGTCCGGGTACTCGGCCTACCTCAACGTGCTCGACGCGCAGCGCACGCTGAACATCTCGCAGCTCGCGCTGATCCGCAACCGCCAGGCGCTGCTGTCGGCGTCGGTCGACCTGATGAAGGCGCTGGGCGGCGGATGGACCGACGCAACGCCGTTGGCGTGCGTTAGGGCACGGCGCGCGGGGCGTGACACAAAGCTGACGCAAAAAGCCATTTACACTAGAATAATCCGGCGCGGTCCAGACAAGAATCCAGTCCCGAGGAGGAAAGAAGATGAAGATCGGTAATTCGAAGCTTCGTACGTGCCGCCTCGCGCCGCGCTGTTTGCGTCTGACGCGCAGGCGCAAGCCGTCACCGAAATCCAGTGGTGGCATTCGATGACCGGCAAGCTCAACGACATCGGTCAACGATATCGCCAAGCAATTTCAACGCAACGCCAGAAGGATTACAAGGTCACGCCGATCTTCAAGGGCCAGTATCGACGAATCGATGACCGCCGCGATCGCCGCCTATCGTGCCGGCAACGCCGCCGCAGATCGCTGCAGGTGTTCGAAGTCGGCACCGCGACGATGATGGCGGCCAAGGGCGCGATCAAGCCGGTCTACCAGGTGATGGCCGAGCAGACGAGCCGTTCGATCCGAAGGCCTACGTCGCCGCGGTTGTCGGCTATTACACCGACATCCCAAGGGCCACCTGCTGTCGTTCCCGTTCAACAGCTCGACCACGGTGTTCTACTCAACAAGGATGCGTTCAAGAAGGCGGGCCTCGACCCGAACCAATCCGCCGACGACCTGGCCCGAAGTCGTCGCCGACGCAGCCAAGCTCAAGGCGTCGGCCGCGCTGCCCTGCGCGTACACGACCGGCTGGCAATCGTGGGTGCAGCTCGAAAGCTTCAGCGCCTGGCACAACGTGCCCTTCGCGACCGAGCAGAATGGCTTCGGCGGCCTGGCATCCGAAGCTTCTGTTCAACGGACCGCTGCAGGTCCGAGCACATCGCAGAACCTGCAGCCGACTGGGCGAAGAAGGGCTAGTTCAGCTACACCGGCCGCAAGGAACGAGCCGCGAAGCCAAGTTCTTCAGCGGCGAATGCGCGATGATGACCACGTTCGTCGGCCGCGTACGGCAACATCGTCAAGAATGCGAAGTTCAAGTTCGCGGTGTCGCCGCTGCCGTATTACGCCGACGTCAAGGGCGCGCCGCAGAACACGATCATCGGCGGCGCGAGCCTGTGGGTGATGGGTCGGCAAGTACGAAGGACGAGTACAAGGCGTCGCGAAGTTCTTCACCTTCCTGTCGTCGCCCGCGGTGCAGGCCGAGTGGCATCAGGCGACCGGCTACTGTGCCGATCACGATGGCCGCGTACGAGCTGACGAAGAATTCCGGCTTTTACGACAAGAATCCGGGCACCGACATCTCGGTCAAGCAGATGATCAGTCAAGACGACCGACAAGTCGCGCGGCGTGCGGCTGGGCAATTTCGTGCAGATTCGCAACATCATCGACGAAGAGCTCGAAAACGTCTGGAGCGGCAAGAAGAACGCCAAGGAGGCGCTGGATGCGGCGGTCACGCGCGGCAACGAGCAGATCGATCGGTTCGCGAAAACCGCAAAAGAGTGATAGCGCGTTGATATTGCGTCAGCATAGCTGACGCAATATCCGGCCGGATCGGGGCGTTAGGGCGCAATTCGCCCTGGCGCTCAATCCGGCCGCCGTACCAATCCGAGAGGTTGCCACGTTATGGCGGCTGAAAAGCGTGCGCTGTTTCGGTCGCCGGTGGCTGCCTTACGCGCTGTTGCTGCCGCAGGTCGTCGTCACCATCGTGTTTTTCTTCCTGCCCGCCGGGCAGGCGCTGTATCCAGTCGACTGCAGATACAGGATGCCTTCGGCGGCAGCCTGCAGTTCGTCGGCCTCGACAATTTCCGCGACCTGTTCCACGACGAGCTGTATCTCGCGTCGTTCCAGGTCACGGCGATTTTTTCGTTCCTCGTCGCCGGCCTCGGGCTCACCATATCGTTGATGCTCGCCGTGTTCGCCGATCGCATCGTCCGCGGTGCCGGGCGTGTACAAGACGCTGCTGATCTGGCCGTACGCCGTCGCGCCGGCGATCGCCGCCGTCCTGTGGCTGTTCCTGTTCAATCCGACGCTGGGCATCGTCGCGCACTGGCTGCACCAGCGCCGGCGTCGACTGGAATTACCTGCTGAACGGCAACCAGGCGCTGATGCTGTCGTGATCGCCGCGGTCTGGAAGCAGGTCAGCTACAACTTCCTGTTCTTTCTCGCCGGCCTGCAATCGATCCCGAAGTCGCTGATCGAGGCCGCGGCGATCGACGGCGCGGGGCCGGTCAAGCGCTTCTGCGACGATCGTCTTTCCGCTGCTGTCGCCGACGACGTTTTTCCTGCTGGTGGTCAATATCGTCTACGCCTTTTTCGATACGTTCGGCATCATCGACGCCGCGACGTCGGGCGGGCCGGGACAGGCGACCGAGATCCTGGTCTACAAGGTGTACAAGGACGGCTTCAAGGGGCTCGACCTCGGCGGCTCGGCGGCGCAGTCGGTGGTGCTGATGACGATCGTCATCACCTTGACGGTGATCCAGTTCCGTTACGTCGAGCGCAAGGTGCAGTACTGAACGCATGATCGAGAACCGGCCGCTGCTCACCTGGATCAGCCACATCGTGCTGACGTCGGCGTCGCGATCGTCGCGTTTCCGGTGTACGTCGACCTTCGTCGCATCGACCCGCACCGCGCAGGAAGTGCTGCAGGCGCCGATGCCGCTGACGCCCGGCACCCACATGCTCGAGAATTACGCCGCGGTGCTGGCGCATGGCGCCGGCGAGATCACGGCGCCGCGTCGGTCGGATGATGGTCAACAGCCTGATGATGGCGCTGGTCGATCGCGATCGGCAAGATCGCGATTTCGATGTTGTCTGCATTCGCCATCGTTTACTTCCGCTTTCCGTTCCGCAAGATTCTTCTTCTGGATGATCTTCGTCACGCTGATGCTGCCGGTCGAGGTGCGCATCCTGCCGACCTACCAGGTCGTCGCCGACCTGGGCATGCTCGACACCTACGCGGGACTGACGATGCCGCTGATCGCGTCGGCCACGGCGACGTTCCTGTTCCGGCAGTTCTTCCTGACGATTCCCGACGAGCTCGCCGAGGCGGCGCGCATCGACGGCGCGGGTCCGATGCGCTTTTTCTGGGACATCGTGCGTGCCGCTGTCGCGACACCAATATCGCGGCGCTGTTCGTGATCCTGTTCATCTACGGCTGGAACCAGTACCTGTGGCCGTTGCTGGTGACGACGCAGGAAGACATGTACACGATGGTGATCGGCATCAAGCGGATGATCTCCGGCGGCGACGCCGCGACCGACTGGAACCTGCGTGATGGCGACCGCGATGCTCGCGATGCTGCCGCCGGCGCTGGTCGTGCTGCTGATGCAGCGCTGGTTCGTCAAGGGTCTGGTCGACACCGAGAAATGACGGCAGGGAACAATGGCTAAAGTTCAGCTCCGCGACGTGCGCAAGCGCTACGCCAATCTCGAGGTGATCCACGGGGTGTCGATCGACATCGCCGACGGCGAATTCATCGTCATCGTCGGCCCGTCGGGCTGCGGCAAGTCGACATTGCTGCGCATGGTCGCGGGACTGGAAGCGATCACCGGCGGCGAGATCGTCATCGGCGATCGCGTCGTCAACACGCTCGAGCCGAAGGATCGCGACATCGCGATGGTGTTCCAGAATTACGCGCTGTATCCGCACATGAGCGTGTTCGGCAACATGGCGTACGGCCTGAAGATCCGCGGAACTTCACAAAGGCCGACATCGACGCCAGGGTCAAGCGCGCGGCGGAGATACTCGAGCTCGGGCCGCTGCTCGAGCGCAAGCCGCGCCAGCTTTCCGGCGGCCAGCGCCAGCGCGTCGCGATGGGCCGCGCGATCGTGCGCGAGCCCGCGGTGTTCCTGTTCGACGAGCCCTTGTCGAACCTGGACGCGAAGCTCCGCGTGCAGATGCGCTTCGAGATCCAGAAGCTGCATCGCCGCCTCGGCACGACCAGCCTGTACGTCACGCACGACCAGGTCGAGGCGATGACCCTGGCGCAGCGCATGATCGTGATGAACGCCGGCCGCGCCGAGCAGATCGGCACGCCGATGGAGGTCTATCAGAATCCGGCGACGGTGTTCGTCGCGGGATTCATCGGTTCTCCGGCGATGAACTTCATCGAGGGCAAGAGCGAGGGCGATGGGCGCATCCAGCTCGACGGCAGCGGCACGATGGTCGTACCGAAAGCTCCCGCCGCGGGACGGAAGCTGACGATAGGCATCCGGCCCGAGCACCTGACGCCATGCAAGCCCAGCGAAGCCAATCTGGTCGGCAGCGTCGAGGTGATCGAGGCGCTGGGAGCCGACACGCTGATCCACGTCGCCGTCGCCGGGACGCACGATCATCGCCCGCCTGCCGAATGGCACGCCGGCCGAAGTCGGCGAGCCGATCGCGCTGGCCGCCGATCGCGACCGCATTTACCTGTTCGACGCCGAAACCGGCGCGCGGCTGCCGTCGTGACGTCGCACGCATGAGCGCCGCCGGACCGCTCCAAGGCGCGAATCGCGCCCCCAACGGGGGCAGCGCAGCGGCCGCTTTGGCCAACCCGGCCGCAAGCGTGGGCGGGCCATGAGCGGGGTAGCACGCGCTCGCGCGGGTGCCTGGTCGTATCCGCGCTACATCGCGCATCGCGGCGCCGGCAAGCTGGCGCCGGAGAACACGCTTGCGGCGATGCGCGTCGGTTACGCGCACGGCTATCGGATGGTCGAGTTCGACGTCAAGCTGTCCGGCGACGGCGTGCCGTTTCTGCTGCACGACGATACGCTCGACCGCACGACCGATGGCCGCGGCCGCGCCGACGCGCTGACCTGGGCCGAGCTCGCCAAGCTCGACGCCGGCAGCTGGCATTCGCCAGCCTACGCCGGCGAGACGCTTCCGACACTGGGTGCGATCGCCCGCTGGTCGATCGCCAACGGCGTCGCGTGCAACATCGAGATCAAGCCGAGTCCGGGCCGCGGGGGCGCGACCGGTGCTGCGGTCGCGCTGGATGCGCGCGCACTCTGGCGCGGCGCGGCGAGCGCGCCGCTGCTGTCGTCGTTTTCGGAAGAAGCGCTGGCTGAGGCGCTGGCCGTGGCGCCGGAGCTGCCGCGGGCGTTGCTTGTCGAGCACGTTCCGCCCGACTGGCCAGCGCGCCTCGCGCGCCTGCAATGCGTGGCGCTCGACACCGACTATCGCGAGATCGACGCCGATCTCGTCGCCGCCGTGCACAGCGCCGGCTACAAGCTCTTCTGCTACACGCCCAACGATCCTGCGCAGGCGGCCACGCTCGCGAGCTGGGGCGTCGACGGCATCATCACCGACGCGATCGACGCAATCCGGCCAGGCTAGTGCGGTAACACCTGGTTACATCACCCCGTCAACACGGGGCCGCGGCTTTCCGTTGTCGGCAATGTGGGCGCGTGCCCATTCCAACGACGAGGGACTCCAATGAACCGCAAACCTGTTGCTGCCGCGCTGTTGACGCTCGCACTGGCCGCCGCGCCGGCGTGGGCACAATCATCGACCGACACTCCGCGCATCGACAAACGCGAAGCGATCCAGAGCGACCGCATCGAGCAAGGCATGAATTCCGGAGCCTTGACTCCGGCTGAGACCGCGCGTGTCGACCGAGGTCAGGCGCGCATCCAGGCCGGCGAAGCGGCGGCCAAGGCCGATGGCAAGGTGACCAAGCGCGAGCGCATTGCGCTGACCCGCGCGCAGAATCATCAGAGCCGCAAGATTCATCGGTTGAAGCACAACGCGCGCACGACCACGCCGGCATCCTGAGGGCGGCGCGGTCGCGCTGCCTCGTCGCCGGCTCAGATCTACCGCGAAAACAAGCTTTCGTTTCGCCGGCATCCGGCGGGGCGCCCGGCGCACGCGCCGGTCGCTCCTCCAGCGTTATCTCGCTGCCGGGCCCGCTCGGCTACGCGGCTGCTTTCCTGATTCCCGGCCGCGCGATCTCGCGCTCGTCGATCGGCAGGTTGATGAGTCCCGCGACGATGCCCAGCGCGATCGACAGGTACCAGACGATGTTGTAGCTGCCGGTGCGATCGAACAGCAATCCCCCCAGCCACGCACCGAGAAAGCTGCCGATCTGATGGCTGAAGAAGGTGAAGCCGGAGAGCATCGCCATATAGCGCACGCCGAACACCTGCGCGACGATGCCGTTGGTGGCGGGAACCGTCGACAGCCACAGGATCCCGAGCGCCACCGCAAACGCGTACACCGACCAGGGTGAAATCGGCACAAGAATAAACGCCGCGATGACGACGCTGCGGCCGAAATAGATCGCCGACAGGATGTACTTCTTGCTGATCTTGCCGCCGAGCCAGCCGGAAATGTACGTCCCGAAAATGTTGAACAGGCCGATCAGCATCAGCGCGGTGACGCCGACGTACGCGGGCAGTCCCTTGTCGAGCACGTACGAGGGCAGGTGCACGCCGACGAACGTGACCTGGAACCCGCAGACGAAAAATCCGAGCGTCAGCAGCACATAGCCGCGGTGGCCGAGCGCCTCTCGCATCGCCTCGCCGGCCGACTGCCGGAAAACGTGTGCGCGCGCGCCGGCGTTGCGCTCGACCAGCGCCACCGCCAGCGGCGCCATCAAGAGCCCGACACCGGCGAGCGTCAGGAGCGCGCCGTACCAGCCGATGTGGGAGAGCAGCCACTGCGTCAGCGGCAGCAGCGCAAACTGCCCGAACGAGCCGGCCGCGGCCGAGATGCCGAGCGCCATGCTGCGTTTCTCCGGCGGATAGCTGCGGCCGAGCACGCCGGATACGACCGAGAACGTGACGCCGGAGAGCCCCGTGCCGATCAGCACGCCCGCGGTCAACACCATCATCAAAGGCGTCGCCGCATGCGCCATCGTCACCAAGCCGAGCGAGTACAGCGCCGTTCCGCCGAGCAGCACGCGGCCCGATCCGTACTTGTCGGCCAGCATGCCGGCGAACGGCTGGGTCACGCCCCAGACCAGATTCTGCACGGCCAGCGCAAGCGCGAAGGTTTCCCGGCCCCAATGCAGATCGGCGCTCATCGGTTGCAGGAAAAGGCCGAAGCCGTGCCGGATGCCCATCGCCAGGGTGAGGATTACACCGCCGCAAACCAGTACGACGGTGGGCGTGCGCCAGTCGGCGGCATGCGCAATGGGTTTTGTCATCGCAATCCTTCGTATCGACGGCGCCTTCAGCGGCCGTGGCCGCGTCGCACCGGATGCAGCGACTCGACGTCGGCGAGCGTTGCGATCAGCGCATCGACCCGGTCGCCGCCCAGCCGTTTCTCGACCTCGGCCTGCGCGCGTTTCCAGAAGGGCATCGCGGACTTGAGCGCGATCGCCCCGCTCCTAGTCAGGGCGACCTCGCGCGTGCGGGCATCGTGCCCCGGCGCAACCGCCAGGAGCCCGCGAGCGAGCAGTGGATCGAGATTGCGAGAAAGCGCCGTGCGATCGAGCAGCAGCGTCGCGGCGAGGTCGGAAATACGCGTCTTGCCGTCGCGCGCGACAGTGCGCAACAGCGAGAACTGCGTGATGCGCAGTCCGGCGGGCGCCATTGCATCGTCGTAGAGCTGGGTCAGCGCACGCGCGGCCCGACGCAGTCGCCCGCAGGTGCAGGCGGGAGTGACCGCAGAGGCGGCCGGCGCGCGTGCGGTGGCGGCCGGCGAACGCTCAGGCGCCCTGGTCAGATGTTGCGTCGTCGAGCGATGGGCCATCGGTGGCGGATTAGGCGCATATGCACTCGATTGGGAGTATATGCACCGAATTACCGGCTGGCAAGCCCTCGAGTCGAGCCGCTCAGACCCAGGCTTTGGCCCGCGCCACCGCCTTGTCCCAGCCGGCCGTCAGCGCGGCCGCCCGGTCGCGCGCCATCGCCGGTTCGAAGCGCCGGTCGACGCGCCAGTTGGCGCGGATGTCGTCGGTGTTCTTCCAGTAGCCGACGGCGAGCCCGGCGAGATACGCCGCGCCCAGCGCCGTGGTCTCCTGCACTTTCGGACGGACGACCGGGACGCCCAGAAGGTCCGCCTGGAATTGCATCAGCAGGTTGTTGGCGGTTGCGCCGCCGTCGACGCGCAACTCGGCGAGCCTGAGGCCGGCATCGGCCTCCATCGCCCGCAGCACTTCGGCGCTCTGGTAGGCGATCGATTCCAGCGCCGCGCGGGCGACGTGCGCGGAGGTCGAGCCGCGCGTCAGGCCGAACATCGCACCGCGCGCATAAGCATCCCAGTGCGGGGCGCCGAGACCGGCGAATGCCGGCACCAGGTAGACCCCGCCGTTGTCGGGCACACTCGCGGCGAGAGCCTCGACGTCGGCGGCATTGCGAATGATCTTGAGTCCGTCGCGCAGCCATTGCACGACGGCGCCCGCGATGAACACGCTGCCCTCGAGCGCGTAGTCGATGCGTCCATCGCGCTTCCATGCGACGGTCGAGACCAGGTGGTTGCGCGACGCCACCGCGCTCGCACCGGTATTGAGCAGCAGAAAGCAGCCGGTGCCGTAGGTATTCTTGGCCATGCCGCGCTCGAGGCAGGCCTGGCCGAAAAGCGCCGCCTGCTGATCGCCGGCGATGCCGGCGATCGGCACGCTCGTCCCGGCTATCGTCGCGTCGGCGCACACACCTGAGGATGCGACGACCGCAGGCAGCACCGTGCGCGGCACGTCGAGCAGCGCCAGGAGCTCGTCGTCCCAGTCGCCGCGATGGATGTCGAACAGCAGCGTGCGGCTCGCGTTCGATGCATCGGTCGCGTGCACGGCGCCGCCGGTCAGGTTCCAGATCAGCCATGAGTCGATCGTGCCGAACGCCAGCTCGCCCGCGCCCCGCGCGCTGCCGCGCACCGGCCACGTTGTCGAGCAGCCACTTGAGCTTGGTGCCGGAGAAATAAGCGTCGAGCACCAGCCCGGTCTTGCGCGCGAACGTCGGCTCGTGGCCTGCCGCGCGGAGCTCGTCGCAGGTGCTCGCCGTACGCCGGTCCTGCCAGACGATCGCGTTGGCGACCGGCTTGCCGCTCGCGCGCTCCCACAGAACCGTGGTCTCGCGCTGATTGGTGATGCCGAGCGCAGCAAGATCGCCGGCGCCGATGCCGGCGCTGGCCAGCGCCTCGGTGACGACGCCCGATTGCGTCGCCCAGATCTCCGTCGGATCGTGCTCGACCCAACCCGGTTGCGGAAAGATCTGCCGGAATTCCTTTTGCGCGGCGCCGCGGATCGCGCCGGCGTGATCGAACACGATCGCGCGGGAACTGGTAGTGCCCTGGTCGAGGGCGAGCACGAATGACATGGTCGACGCCGCCTGAAGGAGTACGGCCAAATGAGGTAAGATAACGCGCTTTGTGGCCGCTCGCATTGTAGCCACTTTGCCCTGGCCGGAACGTCTGCGACGCCGGTCCTCGCGATCCATGCCGCTTTCATCCACCGCCGTCGACCGCTACCCGCCTGCACGTGCGCGCCGTGACCTATGAAGGTTATCGTCGCGGCGACGAGCTGTTCGACATCGAGGGTCACCTGACCGACGTCAAGGATCACGATTACGCGCTGCTGACCGGCGTGCGTCGCGCCGGCCAGCCCGTCCACGACATGTGGATTCGCTTGACCATCGGCCGCGACTACGTGATCCGCGCGATCGAAGTTCGGACCGACGAGATGCCTTATCCCGGCGCCTGCGATCGCATCACGCCCGCGTACGGCAAGCTGGTCGGCGCGAGCCTGCTGCACGGTTTTCGCCGGACCTTGCAGGAGACGATGGGCGGCGTCCAGGGCTGCAGTCACCTGAGCGAGCTCCTGTCGCACGCACCGACCGCCGCGATACAGATGTTCGCCGGCCTGCGCCGCGAAATCGAAGAAGGCGAAGAACGGCCGTTCCAGCTCGATCGCTGCCACGCGCTGGAAACGACGACCGACACCGTGCGTCGCTACTATCCGCGCTGGTATCGCGGCGCGGCTTGAGCTTCGAGGCAAGGAGCGCGAGTTGAAAATTCACGAGTACCAGGGCAAGGAAATACTGCGCCGGTTCGGCATCCCCACGCCGCGCGGCATTCCGGCATTTTCGGTCGACGAGGCGGTCAAGGCGGCCGAAGCGCTGGGCGGCGCCGTGTGGGTCGTCAAGGCGCAGATCCACGCCGGCGGCCGGGGCAAGGGCGGCGGCGTCAAGCTCGGCAAGTCGATCGCCGAGGTGCGCGACCTGGCGGGGCAAATCCTCGGCATGCAGTTGATCACGCACCAGACCGGCCCGCAGGGACAGAAAGTGCGGCGTCTGCTGATCGAGGAGGGGGCAGACATTCGCAAGGAACTCTACGTCGGCATGGTCGTCGATCGCACGACGCAGCGCGTAGTGCTGATGGCGAGCTCCGAAGGCGGCATGGACATCGAGGAAGTCGCCGCCAAGACCCCCGACAGGATTCACAAGGTTTTCGTCGATCCGGGCAAGGGGCTGACCGACACTGATGCCGACGGCGTCGCGCGGCAAGATCGGCATTCCGGAAGGCAGCCTCCCGGGTGCGCGCACGCTGTTGCAGAGCCTGTACCGGGCGTTCGATCAGACCGACGCGTCGCTCGCCGAGATCAATCCGCTGATCCTCACCGGCGACGGCCGTGTGATCGCACTCGACGCGAAGCTCAATTTCGACGACAACGCCCTGTTCCGGCACGCCGATATCGTCGAGATGCGCGATCTCGACGAAGAGGACCCGGCGGAAATCGAAGCCTCGAAGTTCGACCTGTCGTACATCTCGCTCGACGGCAACATCGGCTGCCTGGTCAACGGCGCGGGACTTGCGATGGCGACGATGGATGTGATCAAGCTCTACGGCGGGGAGCCCGCGAATTTCCTCGATGTCGGCGGCGGCGCCACCGCGGAAAAGGTGACCGAGGCATTCAAGATCATGCTGAAGAATCCGGGGCTCAAGGCGATCCTGGTCAACATTTTCGGCGGCATCATGAAATGCGACACCATCGCCACCGGCGTGATCGCCGCGGCGCGCGAGGTCCAGCTCAAGGTGCCGCTGGTCGTGCGCATGAAAGGCACCAACGAGGATCTCGGCAGGAAGATCCTCGCCGAGTCCGGACTGCCGATCATCAGCGCCGACAACATGGGCGACGCGGCGCAGAAGGTCGTGGCAGCCGCCAAGGGATCTCGTCAGTCATGAGCATTCTGGTCGACAGGAACACGCGGGTCATCACCCAGGGGATCACCGGCAAGACCGGACAGTTTCACACGCGCATGTGCCGCGATTACGCGAACGGGAAGAACTGCTTCGTCGCCGGCGTCAATCCGAAAAAGCCCGGCGAGGATTTCGAGGGCATTCCGATCTACGCGACGGTGCGCGAAGCGAAGCAGGCGACCGGCGCCACCGTCAGCGTCATCTACGTGCCGCCGCCGTTCGCCGCGGCGGCGATCGACGAGGCGGTCGACGCGGGCCTCGATCTGGTGATCTGCATCACCGAAGGCATTCCGGTGCGCGACATGATACAGACCCGGTACCGCATGCATGGCAGGAAGACGCTGCTGCTCGGGCCCAACTGCCCAGGAGTTATCACGCCGGACGAAATCAAGATCGGCATCATGCCCGGACACATCCATCGCAAGGGGCGGATCGGCGTCGTCTCGCGCTCGGGCACGCTGACCTACGAGGCGGTGGCGCAGATCACCGAGCTGGGATTGGGACAATCGTCGGCGATCGGCATCGGCGGCGATCCGGTGAACGGATTGAAGCATCTCGACGTGCTGCGCCTGTTCAACGACGATCCCGACACCGATGCGGTGGTCATGATCGGCGAGATCGGCGGCACCGACGAGGAAGCGGCGGCGCAGTGGGTGAAGGAGCACATGAAAAAGCCGGTCGTGGGTTTCATCGCCGGCGTCACCGCCCCGCCGGGCAAGCGCATGGGACACGCCGGCGCGATCATCGCCGGCGGCAAGGGGACCGCGCAGGAAAAGCTCGCGGTGATGGAAGCGTGCGGCATCAAGGTCACGCGCAACCCAGCCGAGATGGGCAAACTGCTGAAAAGCGTACTGCAGGCTTGATGACGTAGACCCGCGGCCGCAGCGACGCGCTATTGCGCGCGGCGGACCGCCTGTCGACGGCGGCCGGCATGACCACGAGCCTGCAGGAGAGAAAAAAGCATGGCGGATCTATTCACACCGCAATTCCTGATTTCGGTTTTCGAAATCATCCTGATCAACATCCTGTTGTCGGGCGACAACGCGGTGGTCATCGCGCTCGCCTGCCGCAACCTTCCCGACAAGCTGCGGCGCAAGGGCATTCTGTGGGGAGTGCTCGGCGCGATCATCCTGCGCATCGTGCTGACGTTTTTCGCCATGAGCCTGCTCGAATACCCGTGGATCAAGCTGGTCGGCGCCGCGCTGCTGATCTGGATCGGCATCAAGCTCATCGTCGGTGAAGAGCACGTCGAGCACGAAGTCAAGGCGAGCGACCGGCTGTTTTCCGCGGTGTGGACGATACTCATCGCCGACCTGGTGATGAGCCTCGACAACGTCATGGCAGTCACGGCTGCGGCCAAGGGCGATCTGCCGCTGATCATATTCGGGCTCGTGATCAGCATTCCGCTGGTCATCTTCGGCAGCCAGATCATCATGCGCCTGATCGAGCGGCTGCCCGCTCCTGGTGCCGGCGGGCGGCGGCCTGCTCGGCTACATCGCCGGCGACCTGGCGACCGACGATCCGGTGGCGGTACCCTGGATCGAGGCGTATGTCCCGCTCGTGGATTGGCTCGCTCCGATCGTCGGCATCGCCGTTGTGATCGTTCCCGGGCTGTGGTTGGCGCGCCGGCGCCGCCCGGTCGGGTAGGTTGCGCGGGCTCGTGCGATGCCTTCGCTATCTCGCCTTGAAGCGCGCCGCAGCGTAAACTCGCCGCCGATGAGCATCACCATGGTCTTGCGTCTGGACCGCCGCTTGCGGCCCTCCTTTGCGACAGCGTCCTGATGGCCTCCAGAGTTCCGCTCGACGTCGCCAGTCTGTCGCATCCGGGGATGGTGCGCCCGCACAACGAGGACACGGTTTTCGTCGACGGCGAAGCGGGACTGGCCGTGCTCGCCGACGGCATGGGCGGGTACAGCGCGGGCGAAGTCGCGAGCGGCATTGCGGTCAACGTCATAAGCAATGGCATGCTGCAGGAGCTGCGTTCCGGACGCGAGCTTTCCAAGGTCGACGTCGGGAGCGGGCTGACGCACGCCGGCCTCCTGTTGCAGCAGCAGATCGCGCTGGCCAATCAGAGCATCTACGAAGCGGCGCAGAATCGCGCCGAATGCGCCGGCATGGGAACGACGCTGGTCGCGACGGTCTTCTTTTCGAACCGCGTCAGCATCGGGCACATCGGCGATTCGCGCTGCTATCGCTTGCGCGCCGGAAAATTCGAGCAGCTGACCCACGATCACTCGCTGCTGCAGGAGCAGATAGACAGCGGCATGCTGACGCCCGAGCAGGCCAAGTACTCGCTCAACAAGAACCTGGTCACGCGCGCGCTGGGCATCGAGGCGGTCGTGCCGCCGGACATCGCCGAGTATCGCGCCGAAGCCGAAGACATCTACGTCCTGTGCTCGGACGGCCTGACCGACATGGTCGATGCCGACGCCGTGCAGGAAATCGTCGCGTCCAAGCGCAGCGATCTCGCCGAAGCCGCAGCGGAGCTGATCGACATCGCCAACCAGAATGGCGGACGCGACAACGTCTCGGTCGTGCTGGTCCGCGTGCCGGAGGGATTCCTGCCCAGCGGCGGCTGGCTGCAGCGCTGGACCGCCAAAAAGTCCGCGTAGCCACGGCGCCGCATTTCGCGATACCTTCGCCTCCGATGGCCAAACTCGTCCTGCTGGTACCGAACGGAACGACGCTGGACGTGCCGCTGCGCCGCGAGCGGGTGACCATCGGCCGGCGCGCCGACAACGACGTCTGCCTTCCCAATCTCGCGGTCAGCGGCGAGCATGCCGTCGTCGTGACCATACTCACCGACTCGTTCCTCGAGGACCTGGGGAGCACCAACGGAACGCTGGTCAACGGCAAGCCGGTCGCCAAGCACTTCCTGCGCGATGGCGATCAGATCGACATCGGACGGCACAAGCTGCTCTATTACGTCGACGACGAGGCGATTCCCCCGGCCGGGGTCGTCAAGAAGGCGTTGCGCGACGCCGTCGGCGACCTGGGCGACAAGGTGGAGCTCGCCAAGCCTATCGTCCGGACACGGCGGGCGAGCCCGGCGGTCGTACGGCGGGACGGCGGCAAGCCCGCGGAGGCGGCGAAGGTCGACGAGTCGACGCAGAAGATCATGGCCGTCGCCGGAGATTCGTTGCCCGGCCGGATCCGCCGACGGAGGCGGCGACGGCGCGACGGCTGAGGTTTCTCTCCGGGCCGAAGGCGGGCCAGGCAGTCGCGCTGACCCGCGAGCAAACGATCGTCGGCCGCGCCGGCGTGCAGGTAGCGGTGATCGAGCGCCTGGGCGATGGGTATCGGCTCAAGCCGGTCGAAGGCGACCCGCCGCCGGTCAACGGGCGTCCGGCCAGCTCCGACGGCGTCGTGCTGGCGCCGGCGATGTCATCGAAATACTCGGCGTCCGGCTCGAATTCGTGCCTTCGGCGGCGGCACCGGACCCTGCCGCCGGCGGCGCTGCGTAGGCGCCTTCGCACCCGGTAGCCAGGCCCGATTGCGCTCTCAAGAGACCCGCTTTGTGCCTCACAACTGCCTGAATCTGTTCGGCTTGTCGCCATAGATAGCTGCGCAGCACGGCATCATGTCGCCGACATTCAGCGTCAGCATGTGACGCTGCGCGTCACATGCTGTTGTCATAACGCCTTACTGGCGTCGGAAACCGGTCGAATCGAAGGCAATGTCATGAGTCCGGATGCTCGATCTTTGCCCCGGGTAGATCACGCTTTTTCCCTACCGGATCCTGCTGGCACATACTGGCATGCCAATTGCGAGTTGCCATTCGGCATCCCCTGATGCGAAGGGTTAGGGAGTACTTACTAACGTTATGGAGATCGCAATGAAGCGAATACAACAGGGTTTCACCCTGATCGAACTGATGATCGTCGTTGCGATCGTCGGTATTCTGGCGGCCATCGCGCTGCCGGCGTATCAGGATTATGTGATCCGCTCGAAGATGTCGGAAGGCGTGGCGGCGGCTCGCCGCCTGCAAGACGTCGATCAGCGAATACGTGTCGACCAAGAACGCGTTGGCCGCCCGAACGCCGATACGGCCGGTTGCTCGACGTTGGCGACGACGTACGTCACCAACCTGACGGTGACCGGCACCGGCGTGATCACGGTCACCACGCAGAACACAGGTTCGAAGCCGGGTGACTGCGGGATTGATCCTCACGCTGACGGCCCAGATCGCGGCTCTGCCCGACATCACCGGCTGGTCGGGCAGCACACTCGGCTTGCGACGCCAAGTACGTGCCGTCGAATTTCCGCTAAACGCAATAAGTCTGACTCATCCGGGCCGGCCGGGCGTTTCGCCTTGCCGGCCCTTTTTATTTGTCCAGCGGTTGCCACGGCGAGTCTCATCTCGCGCCGATATAATTCGACACCGCCCCGACGACGGGAAGCAAATCGTGCGTTTGTTGCGAAGACTCGTGGCAGGAACGGCTTCAGAACCGAAGCCCGCTCCCGTCATTGCGGCGCAAGCGGTCCAGCCTTATTCGACGCGCGCAGCGGACGCGGCGCAAACCTCTGTCGACGACGCGCGCTCGCTTTGCGCATCGGGGCGCTACGCGCGGGCGCTTCGCCTCGTCAACGGCGAATTGAAATCCACGCCGAATGATCCAGAGCTGCTGATGGCGCGGGTCTCGACCTTGCATGCCTGGGATCGATGTCGCGAAGCCTTCGACGCGGCATCCCGCGCGGAGTTGGCGGAGCCGCGATCACCGGCGTTCGACATGATGCTCGGCTGGTCGTGCTTCCGCATGGGCAAGCTCGACCAGGCCGAGGCGAGAATGCGCAAGGCCGTCGCGGCCGACCCCGGCGCGTACGCGGCGCACTCCAATCTCGCCGTCGTGCTGCAGGCCAGCGGTCGCCTCGACGAGGCTGCGGCGAGCTATGCCCGCGCCCTGGAGTTGAACGGCGACGACGTGCAATGCCTGCTCAATCTCGGCGTATGCAGGCTCGACCTGCACGACCTTGCCGGAGGTGAAGCGCTGATCCGCCGCGCGACCGCGATCGACGGCGACCGGGCGCGCACCTGGGCGAACCTCGGCGTCGCCCTGGCGCTGCAGAATCGCCACGACGAGGCGCTCGAGGCATTCGAACGCGCCGACACGATCGAGATCGAACACCGGCGATGATGTCGAGAACTTCGTCAACTTTGCGCTGCATCTTCGCGAAGCCGGCCGCACGCTCGATGCGATCCGAGTTATACGAGAAGCATCTTCCCTCGCGGCCCAGCCTGGCCGGACACAACGACTACGCGTACGCGTTGTTGACGTCCGGTCGCCTCGCGGAAGGCTGGAAGCAGTACGAGTTCCGCTGGATGCGTGCGCCGTTGCTTCAACTGCGTCCCGGCTTCAACCGTCCGGTCTGGGGAGGCCAGGATTTGACGGGCAGAGTCGTCCTGCTGCGCGCCGAGCAGGGCTTCGGGGACATTTTCCAGTTCGTGCGCTACGCGCCGCTGGTCAAGGCGATGGGAGCCACGGTGTTGCTGCAGGTTCGCGAAGGGCTCGAACGCCTGGCGCGAGGGTTCGCGGGCGTCGATCAGGTCCTCGATCGTTCCAAATCCGAATCGTTGCCGCATTTCGATTTCTACATCAACCTGCCGAGTCTTCCACGCGTATTCAACACCACGCTCGAATCGATCCCGGCCGACATTCCGTATCTCCATGCCGACCCGGCCGACGTCGCGCGCTGGTCGCTCAAGCTCGGAGATCGCGGGAAGCTTCGCGTCGGACTCGCATGGGCCGGCAGCCCCACGCATTCCAACGATCGTTTTCGGTCGATGGATTTGGGGCTGCTGAAGCCGGTGTTGGAGGTGGCTGGGGTGCGTTTTGTGTCGCTGCAGAAGGGGCCGGCGGCACAGACGGCTGGGATGTTGCCGGAAGGGGTGGATTGGATCGACGCGGGTGCCGAGCTTGAGGATTTCAGCGATACGGCGGCGGTGATCAGTGAACTGGATCTGGTGCTTTGCGTGGACACGGCGGTGGCGCATCTGGCGGGAGCGCTGGGCAAGCCGGTGTGGGTGATGGTGGCGCAGCCGGCGGACTTCCGCTGGCTGGAAGGGCGCGAGGACAGTCCGTGGTATCCGACGCTGCGGCTGTTCCGGCAAAGCCGGCGCGACGATTGGACCGATGTGGTGGAGCGGGTGAAGGCGGCGCTGGAGGAGCGGGTGCGGGAAGGGCCGGCGGTGATGCCAGCGAAGACGAGCGTGAAGGCCGGTGACGAACGCGCCGCTGCCGTGGACGAGCCCGGCGCAGCTCAAGGCGGGGCATCGGCCGGGGATGAGCGCGGTGGCGGAGACGCGGGTAGGCATTCTGCAGTACTTGCCGGACGAGCCGATCGTCGGCGATGCGATCGGCTGGTACGGCGAGTATCTGCAGCCGCAACTGGATTTGCTGGCGCGGCTGGTGCGGCCCGGATCGACGATGCTGGAGGTGGGCGCGGGAGTTGGCGCGCACGCGGTGTTCCTGGGCAGGTTGCTGGGCGAGGGTGGGCACTTGTTCCTGTACGAATCGCGGCCGGTGCTGCAACGGATATTGCGGCAGAATCTGGCGGCCAATGGCGTGAGCAACGTGACGGTGATGCGGCGGACGCTGGGCAGCCGGGGCGAAGGGGAAGGGTCGGCCGGCAACGCCCCGCCGACGACCGAAACGCTCGATGAATTGCAACTGGAGCGGCTGGACTGGCTCAAGGTCGATGCGAGCGTGGCTGCGCTGGATGTGCTGGCCGGGGCGAGCGAGACGCTGTGGCGGTTGCGGCCGCTGCTGTTCCTGGCGGCGGCCGACGAGCAGGCGTTGCGCGAGCTGGCGGAGCGGGCGCGGGAATTCGGCTACCGCTGCTGGCGGATGGAGACGGCGTTGTTCGATCGCGCAGAACTTCAATCGGCGCGAGGCGGACATTTACGGCGGCGCCAAGGCGCTGGCGCTGCTGGCGATCCCCGAAGAGATCGAGGTCGACATAGCGCTCGACGAATGCGTCGAGATATCATGAGCCGGCGCCGGCGGCCAAAAGAACGGACGCAATGACAGGAGCAGCGAGCTTTCATGGGAATACTGAAATTTCTTGATACGCGCGAGCTGGAGGAATTCGCGACCGGTCTGGCGCTCGACCTGGGTCGCCGGTTTCCACCCGCCTCCGAAGCGCGGACCGATGCCGGCGCGCAGCACCAGATCAAGGTCATCCTCGAGGGACTGGCGGCACGCGCGGTCCGTTATCGCCAGGAACACAAGCTCGGCATCTACAAAAAGGCCAAGCTCGGCAACGTGTTCCGCTGGAAGCTCAAGGAACAGGGCTACAGTACCGCGTTCATCGAGCGTGCCACCAAGGAAATCATCACGCGGCTCGCCGTCAAGTAGCCGAGTCGATGGGCCGCTACGCCGCGTCGCTGAAGTTCGCCGGCACAAGGGTTGCCGATCGATACGGATGATTGCGCGCTCCTGTTCGCGAAGGCTTCGGCGCTGTTCGATGCGCGGCGCTGTCGCGAGGGCTCGCGCCGTCTGCCTGAGAGCTGACGCTCTGGGACTCAGGAGCCTCGAGTTCTATCTGCTGGCGGGCTGGTGCTGCTTCGGCGTGGGCAAGCTCGAGGAGGCAGAGCACTGGATGCGCCGCGCCGTCGACGCCGCTCCGGACGCGCCGCAGTCTCATTTCAATCTCGGCGTGGTCCTGCAGGCTCAGCAACGGCACGAGGACGCCGCGGCGAGCTTCGAGCGCGCGCTGTCGCAAGGTAGCGGCGATTTCGACGTTCTTGTGGGCCTCGGCAGCGCCCGACTCGCCGTGGGCGAGCTCGCATCGGCGGAGTCGTATTTTCGCCGCGCTCTGACATTGGACGACCGGCGCGTGGTCGCGTGGTCGCTTTTGGGCTCTGCAGTCGGCCGTCAATGCCGGTATCCGGAGGCCCTGGAATTGCTCGCGCATGCCGACGACATAGCGAGCGGCGACGCGGACGACGCCACCGCTTTTACCAGCCTCGCGATAGCGCTTACCGAAAATGGTCGCAATCCGGAGGCGCTCGCCCTCTATGAACGCAATCTGCCGCGCTTTCCCACCGTCGACAGCCACTATGCGTATGCGCTCGCGCTGTTGAGAGAGGGCCGGCTGCTGGAAGGCTGGCGGCACTACGAGTTTCGCTGGCTGAGAGCTGACGCCAAGACGCCCGAAGCAGGCTGGCTTGGCGGGCCCGGTTTGGTCCGGGCAGACGCTGCGAGGCAAGACGATATTGATTCACGTCGAGCAAGGATTCGGCGACGTGATCCAGTTCGTGCGCTATGCGCCGCAGGTGAAGGCGTTGGGCGCAACGGTCCTGCTCAGAGTCGCGCGCCCGATGAAGATCCTGATGCAGGGTATCGGCGGGAGTCGATCGGGTACTCGATCGCGACGAAGTCATTCCGCCGTATGACTTCTATATCAATTTGCTCAGCTTGCCGCGCATTTTCGGCACCTCGCTCGACACGATTCCGGCGGACATTCCCTATATCCAAGCCGACAGTGCCCGCGCGCAACGCTGGGCAACCCAGACTTCCGCTCGGTGGCGCGCTGAGCGATCGGGCTGGTGTGGGCGGGAAACCCCGAACACCCGAACGATCGTTTTCGGTCGATGGATTTGTCGCTGCTGAAGCCGGTGTTGGAGGTGGCTGGGGTGCGTTTTGTGTCGCTGCAGAAGGGGCCGGCGGCACAGACGGCTGGGATGTTGCCGGAAGGGGTGGATTGGATGGACGCGGGGCCGAGCTTGAGGATTTCAGCGATACGGCGGCGTTGATCAGTGAACTGGATCTGGTGCTTTGCGTGGACACGGCGGTGGGGCATCTGGCGGGAGCGCTGGGCAAGCCGGCGTGGGTGATGGTGGCGCAGCCGGCGGACTTCCGCTGGCTGGAAGGGCGCGAGGACAGTCCATGGTATCCGACGCTGCGGCTGTTCCGGCAAAGCCGGCGCGACGATTGGACCGATGTGGTGGAGCGGGTGAAGGCGGCGCTGGAGGAGCGGGTGCGGGAAGGGCCGGCGGTGATGCCAGCGAAGACGAGCGTGAAGGCGGTTACGAGCGCGCCGCTGCCGTGGACGAGCCCGGCGCAGCTCAAGGCGGGGCATCGGCCGGGGATGAGCGCGGTGGCGGAGACGCGGGTAGGCATTCTGCAGTACTTGCCGGACGAGCCGATCGTCGGCGATGCGATCGGCTGGTACGGCGAGTATCTGCAGGCGCAACTGGATCTGCTGGCGCGGCTGGTGCGGCCCGGATCGACGATGCTGGAGGTGGGCGCGGGAGTTGGCGCGCACGCGGTGTTCCTGGGCAGGTTGCTGGGCGAGGGTGGGCACTTGTTCCTGTACGAATCGCGGCCGGTGCTGCAACGGATATTGCGGCAGAATCTGGCGGCCAATGGCGTGAGCAACGTGACGGTGATGCGGCGGACGCTGGGCAGCCGGGGCGAAGGGGAAGGGTCGGCCGGCAACGCCCCGCCGACGACCGAAACGCTCGATGAATTGCAACTGGAGCGGCTGGACTGGCTCAAGGTCGATGCGAGCGTGGCTGCGCTGGACGTGCTGGCCGGGGCGAGCGAGACGCTGTGGCGGTTGCGGCCGCTGCTGTTCCTGGCGGCGGCCGACGAGCAGGGGCTGCGCGAGCTGGCGGAGCGGGCGCGGGAATTCAGCTACCGCTGCTGGCGGATGGAGACGGCGTTGTTCGATCGGCAGAACTTCAATCGGCGCGAGGCGGACATTTACGGCGGCGCCAAGGCGCTGGCGCTGCTGGCGATCCCCGAAGAGATCGAGGTCGACATAGCGCTCGACGAATGCGTCGAGATATCATGAGCCGGCTTTGCAAGCGATGCCCCATTGCCGGCTTGTTGACGCGGTCCACATCACGCTATTGCGCGGGCCAGACGAAGAACGGTTGAAGCGGAGGCTTCTCTGCCGCGCAATGAAGCGCAGCGAGATCCGCGACTTCGACGACGCGGCGCGAAAAGGCCTCCATCGGGTGAACTTGCCGGAACCGCTCGCCGAATGCAACTCCCAGCTCCAGGTACCGTTCGGGCCGAGCCAGCACGTCGGCGATCCTCGCCTTGATGGACTCCGGATCGAACTCGAACGTCACCTCTTCGAACCCGGGAAACTCCGTGGTGATCCAGGTCTGCTTGTTGCTCAGAACGAGCGAGTACGAGCCGGCGGCGCGCTGCACCCGGTCGTGAGGTTCGCTGTCCATATTCGGTGACATGTCGATCACGCCGAGCTCGTCTGCGAAGACCCTACGCGAAGCTATGAAGTCCTCACCGGGAACGAGGCGTGCGCGCCGCCCGCCGAAGTCCACATGACCCCACAAGTCGCCCTGTACGATGACCGGAAAATCCAGAATAGCCGTTGCGATCATTGCGCTCTTTATCCGCCGCAGATAATCGTCGAGCTGGGCGGCGAAGAACGGCAGAAGAGGTATCGCCGACTGCGGATCGATGCCGCGTACGGCGAGGAAGCTCGCGACGAAATCGCCGATGAGTAATTTTCCGGGTCGCAGGCCGATCGAGACAATCTCTTCGGCCATGGCATCCAGGAGACCCGCAGTCGCCGGCGCGAGCCGCTCGTGCCAGAGCCGCCGCAAATCGCGAGGTGAGTTTCCGTTCTTGAGGAAAACGAGCTTCCCGTTGCGACGCTTGCGCAGGTCGACGTCGGCGCGAGGGAGCGGCGCGATCGGCCACGGAGGCACCAACGCAGTCAGCGCACGCAGGTCGGGAAGCCAGCGCCGGAACTCCATGAACTCCGCCGCCATGTACAGATTGACGGAATTCCGCGGGGTATCGCGATGGCGGTCAGAGAAATAGGCGGGGTGATCGGCATGGATCTTCACGAGCGGCACGCGGAGGCCATCCCACACGCTGACCTGCTGGCCGTCCTGACCCGTTACCGAAATGTCCTGACCGATCCCGAGCCATGTCAGGGCGAACCTTACGCCGCCGCGAGACATCAAGGTCGACGGCATACTGCAGCTCGGGCGGATCGAACGTGATGTGTACGGTGTTCAGCCCGTATTCAGACAGCGCGCTGGCGAATTCGGTCATCATGCCCTGGATGGCATTGTTGGCGCCGGCGCCGGGAAGGATGAGTACGATCTTGTCGGTTATGGGGGTCATGGCGCCCGTCCGCCGGGGCGCGGCCCGGGCCAGCTATTGACCGCGGAAACCACCGCCTCGACCTGGTCGTCCGTCATTACGGGACTGATCGGAAGTGAAAGGACTTCGTGCTGCAGTCGCTCTGCGACGGGAGGAGGCGAGAGCCGCGCGAAAAGGTCGCCGTAGGCCGGCTGGCGGTGTATCGCCTTTGGATAATGGATCATCGTTCCGATCCCGCATGCCTCGAGATGCTGCACGAGGCTCGCCCGATGCGGCGTCGTAACGACAAAGAGATGCCATACATGGGCCGAGGGGTCCGATGGCGTTCGCGGTGCAGCAACCAGCGGATGTGACATGGCCGCACGGTATCGAAGCGCAATTTCCCGGCGCCGATCGTTATCCTGGTCGAGCCGTTGCAGCTTGATCCTGAGGAACGCGGCCTGCAGCTCATCGGTGCGGCTGTTGACGCCGCGCAGTTCGTGCTCGTACTTGGCCGTGGACCCGTAGTCCCCGAGCATCCGGACACGCTCGGCCAACGCCGGATCGGCCGTGACGAGACAACCCGAATCCCCCAATGCGCCCAGATTCTTGGCCGGGTAGAAGCTGTAGGCTCCGGCAGCGCCGAACGTCCCCGCGCCGGCTGCTCCCAGCCGCGCACCGTGTGCCTGCGCGGCATCCTCCAGGAGCAGCAGGCTGTTCTTCGCACAAAGCGCGCGGATAGGCTCGATGTCGGCAAGTTGCCCGTACAGATGCACCGGCATCACAACGCGAGTACGCGACGTCATCACCGCGGCGACCGACGCTGCGGAGACGTTGAATGTGGCGGGGTCGACGTCGGCGAGACGTACCTGCAACCCGGCATCGGTGACGGCAAGTGCCGACGCGATAAATGAGTTGGCTGGAACGATCACCTCGTCGCCGGCTTCGAGCCGTCGCATGGAGATCCAGGCGCGCAACGCCAAGCGCAGCGCGTCGTAACCGTTTGCGACCAGCACGCAATGGAGTGCGTTGGTCCGCGCAGCGAACTCGGATTCGAAAGCGCGCGTTTCGGCAGCGCGGAGGAACCATCCGGACTGCAGGACGCGTGCCTGAGCCTCGGCGAACTCGTCCCGGAATCGCGAGTTAATTCCCGCGACGTCGAGGAAGGGGACGCGGATGCGGGCGCCGGAAGCCGGTCGAGGCTTCAGCGCTGTTCGTCCTTGCGCGTCATGCTCGATGAGCACCACCGCGGGTTAGCGCGATGAACTCGTCGTAATCGCGGATGTAGTCGTCCGCCCGATAGAGGTCGGACGCGAGCACCAGCAACATGGCGTCCGCGCTGTATTTGTAGTGGACCCGCCAGACCATCGGTGGCACGTGCACACCGATGGTCGGGCTATCGAGGGTGACTTCATCGCGCACGCGGCCGTCGTCGAGCGCGACGGCACAGGAGCCGCGCAGGCAAATCAGGAACTCATGCAGGGTACGGTGGGCATGCTCGCCGCGCACTTCCCGGCTCGGCACGTTGAATACGACGAAATATCGTTGGACTGGGAAAGGTAGGTGCTGGTCGTTCTCGCCAAACGTCAGTGAGCCCTTCAGGTCCTTGATCAGGGGCATCCGGTGCAGCTTCGCGCCGGCGACGCGCAACGCACGCAAGTCTTCCTTGGGGGCTTCCGGCCCACTGTCTTCCAAAGCTGGAAAGGCGGTGTCAACGTAACCGGTGATGCGGGCGGGATTGCCGACGACGATCGCGTTCGGCGGCACGTCGCGTGTGACGACGGCGCCGGCGCCGACCAGCGAGTGAGCACCGATCGTCAGGCCCGGCAGGATGGTCGCATTCGCGCCGATCGATGCCATTCGGCGCACGATGGTGCGCAGCGAGGGTCGCCAGTTCGGGCGCCTCCCGCGAGGTAGCGGATCGTTGGTGAACGTTGCGTTGGGTCCGACGAAAACGTCGTCTTCCAGCGTAATGCCATCCCAGACCTGAACCCCGCACTTTATCGTCACCCGATCACCGATCACGACATCGTTCTCGATGAACACGCCGTCGCAGATGTTGCAGTTCGTGCCGATGACGGCGCCCGGCAGTACGTGCGCGAACGCCCAGACATTCGTTCCGGCGCCGATGTTGACCGTTTCGACGATAGCCTGTGGATGCTGGAAATGGTTTGTCATTCGCAATATCGACCCGAGGCTTTTGCGCCACTTGGTGCCCTCTGGCGCGGTACGCAACCTTTACAATCTGCACAAGCGGGCATGGGCGCCTGAAGCTTACCTAGCCACGATACAACTGTCCATTAGTGGGCGTTGTCGTCACCATCGCCAATCGTGGTCCCATCGGTTGCCATTTTGGGCGGACTCGTCCAGCAAGCGCTGATACAGCTCAACGTCGGCGCTGCCGTCGACTTCGCACCACCCACCGCGGACAGCCACGCAGCGAATTCTTGCGCCGCTGCGCAAGAGCCTCTAAGCAGGTTCGTCACGTCGATGTGCCGTTGCGTCTCCGGTGTGAGCGTCGATACGACCCGCTCGACCTGGCCCCAGCCTGCCGGCGTGAACTTTAGGAGTCCCATGTATTGCCCTTCGATGTCGGCGATGCGTTCCGCTCTTTCGCCTATTGTCGTCAACCATCCATTTTCTTGCCGGAATGTTTCGGCGTCAGCGAGAGGATCGGGGAATCTTGCGGACCACAGGCTTTCCCATTGCAGGTCGTAGCTGATCGCGATATCGGCATCTGCCGCTGCGAGCGCCTTGACGTGGTCGGGTCCGTACAGGATGTCGCTATAACACACTAGGCACGGGAAGCGACGCAGAAGCGCTGATGCACAACGCATCGTGGCGACCATGTTGGTGGCTGCCCACTCGGGATTGTCGAGCAGCTGATAGGCTCCGGACGTCAACAGCTCTTTGCGGTATCCGCCGACAACCGCAATCGACTGCATGCCAGCCGAGCGAAGCGCAGCCAGTTGCCATTCAAGCAACGATCTTCCCGCCAGCACCGTCAGGCACTTTGGTTTCGTGGCCGTGAGGTCGCCCATGCGCGAGCCGCGACCTGCGGCGAGGATTACGGCATGCGTCGCGACCGCCATTCGCTAGGCGACCCTTGGCGCCCCGAGTCCGAAGACGCTCCGTATCAGGGATACGTCTGCGGAGTTCGCGGATTGTTCGCGTTCCGGGTGCCACATGACGCCTGCCATGCGACTGTCGCCAAAGCGCACCCCTTCGGCACTCCCGTCATCGGCACGCGCGAACACAATGACCGGCTCACGCAGACCCGCGGTCGATTCGCGCAGCGAGAAGCCATGGAATGAGTTGACATCGCGATACGGTCTTCGATATGGAGTGCGTTCTCACGAGCGTATCGGACATGATGGCGTACGGCAACGTGACCGCCATTGATCTCGAGGTCACCGCCAAGCTCCGTCCACATCAGCTGCAGTCCGCGGCAGACGCCGAACACGGGTCGTCCGTTTCGCGCGAAATGCTGCAATAGGCCACGCTCGGTTGCGTCGCGGACAGGCGAGACGCCGATGTCCTCGCCGCCGGTCAATATCAGTGCGTTGATGTCCCATCGATCGCAGAAGAGCGGTGCCGAAGCGGGGCCGAGATTCGGTACGGGCAACCAAGCGGCCTCGGGGACAGCGACCTGCAGAAATTCGCCCCAAACACGCGCCAACGCGTCTCGAGGCTCGTTGTAGCCTTCCGCGCTCACTTCACGCATCGTCAATCCTATGCGCAACTCACTCGCCATGAAGCGGCCTCAGGATTCTTTGCCTGCAATCGAGCTCGACACGGCCGACGGCCACGACCCGCGTATAGATCTGATCGCCACAACCGATGGCCGCAGGCAAACCGAATTCGGCGCAGCGGATTGCCATGTGCGAATTCGCGCCCCCAAAGCGGGTAATCAGCGCACTAGGACCTCGCGTGAATATCCAGTCGAACCCTGGATCGGCATTTTCGATGCAAACGATTCGATTGGTTACGTCGGTGGTCGTCGGGCTGGCAGCCGTCAGCTCGACGACCTGTCCGGACGCGGAGCCGCCGCCGATGAAATTGGGCACGCTTCTGTTAAGCGTTGCAACATAGATGTCGCGCACACCGAACACGATGTGGCCGAGCCGAAACACGTAGGCCGCGTCGATGCTCTTGCGACCGGCTTCCGCGATGTCCAGGTAGTGACGGTCGGCTTCGTCCATGATCGGCTGATGCAGGCTCCGGACGATTTCCGGCCAGTCGATGTACGACAGATCATCACGCGATAAACCCTGCGACTCGCCCCAATGCACAAGCGCCGATAACGCGTCCGACAGCACGCGAGTGAAGGTAAACTTGACCCGTTCACGTCCGGCGATCGCGTTGCGGGCATACGCCAGCAATTCGTCGGCGCTCAATACGTCCAGGTTAGTACTGGCCAGGAGCCCTTCGAGGCCTTTCCGCTCATCGGCCGTCAGCGAGAAAACCGGAACGTCGATGACCAACGGAGTCGATAGTGCACCCTGGAACAAATCATCTCGTTCGTCATATCTAAGTGAGGAAATTTCATACGTGCCGGGACGAAGGTGGCCATAGGCGGCGAGAAATTGCTTCCGGTCGCGCTTGCCTTGGCAAACGAGGGCATACTCCGCCACCATATTCCCGGTGACGGTGCGAATACCGCGCTTGAACTCCTCGAGTCTGCTTGCCGACAGCGCACCGCGTCGGACTGCCGAACGCAACAGCGCCTCCGCGACAAACGCGTGACGCGCGACGACCGCGAACGATAACGTGCCATGCTGCCGACAAAGGCGCACCAGCAGGGCAGCTCGAGCCAGATGGGCATGTACTCCATCCTCAACGGGCGGAAGCTGCAATTTCTCGAGGGTAGCGGCGTTCGCCAACGCCAGCGTCAGCGTATTGGCGGCGTCGGTTTGCAGACAGGTACGCGTCAGTGATTCAAGAGCCGCGCGGTATAAGCGAGACTCGGCCTGAGTCAAGAGGTTCGGATAACGAGCCGCAAGATCCTCCTCGAAGCAGAAGTCCAGGCACGTAGGTACGATTTCGAACTCTATCTTGTCATGCAGCTCCGGATGTTCCTCCAGACGGTCGAGCCAGGCGTTGACCACCTTCTCCCCTACCTCGTCTGGCAGCAGGCCTGGAACGAATGAGTTAAAACTATTACGTACGTCGATGTATGGATGGTTGTTGATTAGCAGCATTAGCTCCGGGTCACCGACCGGGCGATAACCCATCATGGCGCGCGCATCGCACCAAACGCCGTTGGTGATTAGTTCGCGGTAAAGCGAGGCCGCAAGCGGACGTGGTGTGGTGCCGATGATTTCGGCCGGATTCCAGTCAGGCATGACGGCCAAGATGGTTCGCCTGCCCAGAACATTATGGCGTCGCAGAGAACATTCGTTGACAAATGCCTCCACGAACTTCAATTGACGCTTGACGCGGCGCTCAGTGACGGGGTGCCAGCTATGTGCCAGCGCGATGCGTCTGACTTGGAACACGTACATCTGTCCTGTCCGATCGAGACCGAATTC
>CAVZLP010000002.1:0-4281 GCA_963776175.1 uncultured beta proteobacterium
CGGCGAACACCCCGGCGCCGTCGGCGCGGTGAATCGAAGGCTGGTTGCGCCTAGCGCGGCGGCTGCCGGTACCGCACGCTCGATGACCAGAGCGGCGCCGGGCTCGCGGTCGCTGCACCCATCAGCTGCCGTGCGCGCTGGGCGATGTCCCGCAGACGGTGACCGAGCGCAGCGTGAGCGCCATGGACCTCCCCGACGCGGCAGATCTCGGCCAGCTGCGCGACGGCTTCCGGCGCCGGCAATGCCCGCCGTGCGGAGAAAAATGGACCGTACAGCGGATCGAGCGGCAACTCGCGGCCGTCAACTCGAAGAACAGCCTCGACGCCCGTCGCTTCGAGCACCGGCGGACCGTAGCGATCGCTCAAATATCGCCGGTGAGCCGCGAAAAGCGCCTGCGCGTCATCGCGCCGCCCATGCGCCCAGAGCAGTTCGCACCAATGCGGCACCGTCGTCTCGAGCAAGGCGCGAGACGCCAGCGCATAGCCATTGCGCGCATCGCAATCGCCACCCTGCTCCGCAAGCCTGACCAGCAACGCGACGCCGGCGGCGATCTCGCCGCGCGCCAGCAACAACTCCGCGTGGCGCGCCCGTGCCGGCCATAGCAACGAAAGTGCCTCGAGAAAAAAGAGCGCGCCAAAGCGCGCCGATTCGAGCGCGCAGTCGGCGGCCCCGCCGTAGTAGCGAAGCGCCAGCGCGACGTTGCGGTCGAGATGCTGTGCCAGCGATCCGAGAAAAAAGAACAGCGACGGCATGAAAAATGGAGCCGCTGCTCCGTAGTCCTCGAGCGTCTCGCAGGCACAGAGCCGCGCCAGCACCGCCGCCGGGTCGAGGACGTCCGGCCCGAAACGGGCCGTCAGTGCGGAGCTCAACCGGGACAGGACGGCGTTCGCGTCCGCCGGGCGCCCCGCGCTGATCAGTTCCTTGCCGTAGCGATAGGCGAGTCCCTGCCAGACCGGCGACGCGACATCGGACTGTTCGGCCACGCGACCGGCGAGATAGTCGAGATACACCTTGTGCGCGACGGGCGCCTGCGGCGTCACTTGCAGAGGACGGCGCGACGCCCAGACCATCTGCCGCTCTTGGAAAGTCTGTCTTTCTACATGGACGAAGCCGGCTCGGCGGGCCGCGTCGGCGAAGGCATCGGCCGAGAGCAGGAAGCCGTGGAAACCCGGCGCCAGTGCTGCGAGCAACGTAGTCGACTGGTTTTCCGGCGCGATATAGGATGCTGCGGGCGTCGTCATGACCAGCACGCCGTCGTCGGCGACCCACGGCGCCAGCAGCGCGACAAAGGCGCCCGGATCCGGCACGTGCTCGATCACTTCGGACGCATAGACGACGTCGAAGCGACGCCCGGCGAGCGCAACGCACCGCTCCAAGAGCTCGCCGTGGATGGTGACGCCGAGCATGGCTGCACCCCGGCGACCGTAATCGGCGAGCTCGAGCCCGACCGCGTCGCCGCGGCCCGAGCGCTGCCAAAAATCCAGCGCGAAGCCGAAGCCGCATCCGACATCGAGCAGCGAGCCGCGCCTTGCGGCGGCGAGAATCGGCCAGATCGTTTCCCACACGCCCCCGCCGACCTCGACGTAGAAGCGCCAGAAAGATTCCTGGTCGCCGCCGATGTCGCTGAAGTCGGCGATGTCCCCGGGGTCGTAGAACAGGCTGCCGCAGCCGCCGCAGCGCAGCAGCGACAGCATAATTCCGCGCGGCGCCATGGCCGGCACGTCGAGCAGCGGCAGATGGCCGCTCGGCTGAGCGCATACCGGGCAGCGTTTGCCGTCGACCGGTGCCGCATTCGGCGCCAGCCAGTGAATGTCGTCGGGAGTGATCGTCGAATCCATCGTCAGCCCGTCATCGCATCGCAGCAGCGCGAGTTCACCGCGGGCGACGGCTAATCATGGCTGCGCTTGCGCGAGGCTGCGCAGCGTGGCAACGTCGACCAAATCGGCCAGGCCGGATTCAAACAGGATCTTGACAAAGACCGGTCCGAAATTTCTGATGCACGGCGCGAACTCCCCCGCGCCGACCGCTGGACCGCATGCCCACTCTAGATAGCTGCCGCAGATCGCCCTGGCCTCGGAGCGTGCGGGCACCGCCACCGCCGCGGCGTCGTTGCCCTCGTGCAGCCGATAGTTGTACAGCGGCAACGGCACCAAGACCGGTTCGGCACGCTGCAGCGCACGCAGGCAGAAATCCCATGCATAAGTATATCGGTAATCGCGAAAGCCCCCGATCGCCCGGAAGAGGTCGCGCGAGACGAAAAGGTTGCCCGACGACGCGGCAATGTTCTGCGCAAGCATCGCGATACCCAGCGTCTGCTGGGCCGGGCTTTCCGCGACGGCGCAATAGAGATCGTAGACGTAGCGGTGGCGTAACGGGTCGATCTCCTCCCCACCGGCATCGACGCAGCGCACCGAGGAGAAACCCCACTGTGCGCCGGCGTCGGTCACCGATTCGAGCATGCGCACAACCCGATCGGGATGTATCCAGTCGTCCGCGTTGAGGAAGTTGATGAAGGCACCGGACGCGAGCCCGACCGCCTCGTTGAGCGCCGCGGCCGCGCCACGATGCGCGCGCGCGCCGAAGCGATGAGGGAAGGGCGATGCGGCGAGGCATCGCTCGATCACGTCGGCCGAGCCATCATCGGATCCATCGTCGACGACGACAATTTCGATGTTGCGATAGCTTTGCTCGTAGACCGAGCGCAGCGCCTGCTCGACGAATCGCGCGTGACGATGGCAGGCGATGACGACGCTGACCAGCGGCGGACGGACGCCGGCCGCAGCGTGCCGGGCCGCGCCGCGGGCGCGGTAGCGGCGCACCCTGTCGACCACCGTGTCCCATACCTGTGGCGGATACTCGTCGGCGAGTATCAGCGCAAGGTTGTGGCGATAGGTCCAGATCTTCCAGTCGGTCGCCTCGAGCGCTTGCAGGACGTACGCCTTGGCCCGGTCATGCTCGCCGCGCTCGAGGCAGATGACGCCGAGCATGTGGAGCGCATCGGGATGGCCGGGCGCGAGCTCGAGCGCCGCGCGGTAGCTGCGTTCCGCCTCGGTCGGCCGGCGTGCTTTTTGGTGCGCGAGCGCCTCGCTCATCAGCTCTCCAACGCGCTGTTGCCGTGCGACCTCCCCGCCCGCCGCAGTTGCGCCGGGACGGCCGTGGCAGTCCTTGAAGCGGCGACCGCTGCCGCACGGACATGGCTGATTGCGCGATGGCTCGTTGGGCATGTCAGGGTGAGCCGTAGCGCTGCACGACCTCCGCCAACCGCCGCCCGGTGACGCGCAGGTCGTAGTTCCGCCGGACATCATCGCTTGCGGAGGCGGCGATGGAACTGCGCAAGTCCGGCGCTTGTACCATCTGCTCGAGCGCGGCTATCCATTTGGCCGGTTCGTTCTCGACTAGCAGCCCGGTGGCACCGTGCCGCACCGTTTCGACGAACGGGGAAACGCGGCTATAGACGCCCGGAATGCCGCACCCGGCGTATTCGCGATACTTGTTGTCGGTCTTGAACTGATCGAACAAGTCTCCGATCAGCGGCGCGATGGCGATGTCCCACCGCCGGCTCAGCTTGAATTCGAGATAAGCGTCATACTCGGCGATCCATGGATGCAGCACGACGTTGGGCAGCTCGCTCAATGCTTCGGGCATCCAGCCTATGAATTCGAACGTGACCTGATCGCCGTATTGTTCGAGAAAATGCCTGACTACCGGCACCAACAGCGGCGACACGCGGGGCCGCGGCGTCGTCGGATAACCGACGCGCACGTCCTCGCCTCGGATCGGCCGGCCGCGCATCGCGCCGGTCGATCAAGGTCGTCGCGGTCGCGACGTCGAAGCCCGGTCGCACGAACTCGGTGATCGCGTCCGGATGTCGCGCTGCGACATACTCGCGCAGGCGCGGGGACCAGCAGATGACGACGCCGGCGTTGCGGACGAACGCGTCGAGCGTCTCTACCGTCGCGGGATGCTGGAAGAAGTTCGCGAGATCGACGTCCGTCTCATGGGTGATCTCCCAGAAATTGTCGTCGATGAAATAGGCGTACCGTCGATGACGGCGGGAAAGGTAGCCAGGCAGCCACGAGAATCGGGGATAGCACAGGCGGGAGACGATGACCGGCCGGCCGCCGAATTCGGCGCCGAACAGACGCTCGGCGATGCGCACCTCGACATCGCCAAAGCCTTCGCGTAGCTCGCGCGTCAGCAGCCGCGTCGTGGGAATGTCACCGTCCGCGACCAGCAGCGGCACCGAGGCCGGAGTCAATATCGTCTGCCGCTGCCGCAAGG
>CAVZLP010000003.1:0-173044 GCA_963776175.1 uncultured beta proteobacterium
GGCTTCAAAGCGTTCTGCACGGGCGAGTCGCGCCAGCGCGATCACCTCCACGGAAGGCTGGGCCGCGAGGGCAGCAGTGCCGAACAGGCTGACGGCAGCGACCCCAAGTACAAGGATGAACTGCCTACGTGTTCGCATGCTGGATTCTCCCGTCTTTCATTTCGATGATCATGTCAGCCTTCGCCGCGATGTCGAGATCGTGGGTTACGACCAGAAGCGTCGTCGCCCGTGCCCGGCCCATCGCAAATAGCAGTTCGAGCACAGCGGTGCCGGTCTCGGTGTCGAGATTGCCGGTCGGTTCGTCCGCGAGGAGGATCGACGGCCCGTTGACCAGGGCACGCGCGATGGCGACCCGCTGCTGTTTTCGCCGCCACTCAGCTCGGAGGGTCGATGCTGCATCCGGTGGTGCAGGCCCACTTGGTCGAGGAGCTCTATGGCCCGTGCACGTCGCTCGCGGACGGAAGGTTCGCTCCGTCGAAGAATGTCGGCAACAGGACATTGTCGAGCGCGGAGAGCGAAGGAGATCGAACTGAAGTTCTGGAACACGATGCCGATGGATAGACGGCGCAACTCGGCCATTTGCCGTTGGTCCAAGTGTGAGAGGTCATGGCCTTGAACGAGCACCCGACCCGAGTCTGGCTTTTCCAGCCCGGACACGACGCCGATCAGCGTGCTCTTGCCGGAGCCGGATTTGCCGATGACGGCGGCAAACTTGCCAGCCGGCACCGAGAGATCGACGCCCCGCAACACCTCAAGAGCACCATAACGCTTGGTGACCCCATCGACTCGAATGCCTGTCTCGTCCATCTGCTACTCGCTGCGCAGTAGCGCCCATGGCTGCCGTGGCGGGGAAGCGACCAGCATGGCGGCGACCGCGAGTGCCACGACAAGACCTGCCTATGCCGGCGACGGCCCAGCTGCCAGCCATGGAATCGCAATTGGCACGGTGATCGTCTGGGTACGGTCAAGCGTCGCCTCGGGAATGAAATGAGGTGTCGAACTCAGATCCCATGGCAGATCGATGGTCACCGAAACGCTGCCGAGAACGAAGGTGAGCAGAACCGCGACCACGACGCCGAGCAATACTCCGGCAAGGGCAAGGACACCGTTCTCGATGAGTACTTCCTGCCGAATCCGTTGCCATGGCCATCCAATAGCCTGCAGGACCGCCAATTCGCGCCGTCGTTCCGTGACCGCCGAGGCGGTCGCACGCAACACAAACGCCGCCGCGAAGAGCGCGATGACCGCGGCGACGATCTGTCCCATTCGTTGCGACAGGAATAGAACTCCACTGAGCGCCTCGCGAAACGACAACTCGCTCGACACGATGCCTTTCTTGCCAAGGAGAGCGTTGACCTTCTGTACTACGCCCTCCAGGGATTGGCGGTCGACCTTGACCAGGAGGAGGTTGGCGTCGTCCGGGCCGAACGGATACAGCGCCCGCACCTGAGGTGCCGCGGTAGCCAATCGTTGCGCTGGGGCGATTGGCATGTAGACATCGGCGCGTACAACCTTTCCGCCACGCGCGGCGTCGACGATACCGACCACGGGAAATTCAGTGCCGCCCACGTCGAGCACAGTGCCTACCTTGAGGCTCCGTTTGGCGGCGAAGTCGCTGTCGATGAGAACGGCGCTATCGCCTGTTTTGAGTGGCCTGCCCTCGACCAACCGCTCGGATAGCGATTGCAGTCCGGCCTCGCCATCCTCGATCCCCAGCACCGATTGATAGTGGTCCGGTGCGAGTTCCCACAAGTAAACCGCGCGGGTAACCGAGAGCACGCCGTCCATGCCACGGATGTTCTCGACAGCGTTGGCCGGGATGAGAGCGTTGGGATGGGGAAACACGAGCCCTTCGAGCTTCGGCGGGATGTCCCCGGTGATTTGCACCACCATGTCGGCCCCGACGGTCTCAACGGGCGCATGGACGGCGCGACCATCGGAGGTCGCCAGCGCGGTGAGGAGCACGGCTGCAAGCACGGCCACTGCAACGCTCGCGATGGTGATCAGCGACCGGCTGCGGCGGAACGCAAGTTCCTGGATGGCGTAGTGAAGGGTGATCAGGCGCGGATTCTCTTCGGCAAAGACACGATCGACGGCCGCTCTTCCGGCCTTGGGTGCTTGGCTACTCGCAGAATGCGAAGCGTAGCGGTTAACGTCTTCGGTAGCTATGATCTAGATCATAGGGATAGGGCCATAGAGTTGCAGCACATTCCCGTGCGATGAGTTCTATGCCTGCTATGGCGGAGTCAAGCCCCGTATCCAATACGCTCTCCGCATGATTGCGAAGGGAACGTCCGCTCAGGGTCGATTGCGGTCATTCCAAGGAGTTCTTGGTAACCACTATAGGTGGAGGTTCCATCTCGCAAAGGGCTGTTGGTCCGCAATATCTAGGGTCCGCAAAGATGATGGCGGATTGCGCTGCCATACGCTCCCTAAACGCCGCCTCTGTCTCGTCCTCCGCTCGGTCGAGCGTTGAGCCGTCAAACCACCTTGCGCCTGTAATCCCTCGCTCGGGGCATACGAAGGTGATAACCAGCTTCGGCGTGAGGGCTGCGCCGGGTTGCCGTGCCTCCAGATTGTCTAGCCGCCGTTCGAGGTTACTCATGTTCGCCCCCGATGCGCGCGAGCGCGTCCACAAGCGGACCATACGGCACGCCTTGCAGCTCGGGTGGCAACGTCTCCCCGCGCTCGTCTGCGGTGATCCGTTGCAGCAATCGGCGCAAGTTCCAACCTCCGCTGCCGTCTGCCTGCTCTAACTTACTCACCCTGCTTTCATAGCTTGCCATTGGTTCCTTTCTCCAGCGCGGTTATGCGCTTCTCCATCTCGTCTACCTCGACAATGCGCGCTTGGGTAGCGAGCGCCCCTAAGATCGTTGCTGCCTCGTCGGTAACAGCTCACCGGTACCCAGCGCCGTGACGACAGCCTTTGCGTTGTCAGCGAGCCGTTAAGCGCCGGCAGTTGTACGGGATCGTCCTTGGCCTTTGCCGCCGGGATGATCCGGTTCAATGCAAATACGCAGCGCCGAAGCATCGCCGGCTAGCGCCCGCTCTACCGCCTTGCCTACTAGCGCATCCGCGTGCGGCAGGAGTAGCTCGCGGAGTGCTGTGCGCTTGTCGGGGATGCCCGGAGGGCGGCCGTCAGGGTTTCCACTTTGTCCTCGTTTGAAAGTCATGCCAGATTGCTTTCTAGTTGATCGGATCAGTCCGGTCACGCGAAGAACCCGCCGAAGGTGCCGAAGGTGCCAAGCAATTTTGTGTTCGGTATGTCTTCGGCATCTTCGGGGCTGGGTTGGCACCTTCGGGAGGCTCCATTGCCAGCCATCGCGCATTCCCAACTTGTCGATCCTGGCGCCGATAGCGGATCGCGCCCGCTGCATCTGGCGCTTGCTGTACCCGTGTGCCTCGGCGTCCCTGAACACGTCGGCCGCGCGCATTGGTCCGGGGTACAGAAGGTAACGCAGGAATTCGCGGGCATTCTCGCCACTACCGTCCTCGTCTACGTCCTCCGCCTTGGCCAGCAGTTCGCGTGCCGTGCCGTTGATTGGCGCACCCCACTGAACGCGAGATGCCTCCACGCCCGGGAATCGCTCCAGCTCCTCGTGGATCAGGTCATAGCCGAAGCCACCGTCATCGGGGGAGATATTGGACTTGGCGCGCGTCGGGATTGCGCCGGCCCTGTTTCGGGGCGATCCTCCGGCAACTTAGCTGCGACTAATACAACGCGAGCTAAGGCGCCGAAGGCAAGTGACCCGGTAATACGTTCAATCGGCTCACGCCGCCCGTACCCTTCGAGAAGTGCGTAATGCCGAGGGCGGTGCAGTCAAGACGCTGGGCAAGGTTTACCAGCGGCTGCAGCGAGCGACGCGTCTCGGCATTTTTGTGACTGTCGCCGGCGACTGCCGACACAACCGGATCGACGATCAGCAGGCGTACGCCCCGATACTGACTGCCTTGTGCTCCAAGGCCGGCATGTCACTGGCTCGATCAAACGCGCTAGCCTCCACACCGCGCCGTACAGTCCCAACAAAGAAGATGCGCGTCATATCTGCCCCCATCGCTTGCAGACGGGGCGCCAACACATCGTCTATATCGTCTTCGCCCGACCAAATTGCGACGTTCCCAGCTTCTGCTAGCGTGCCATCCGGCCAGCGCCCGCCGCTGGATACGGTGGCGGCAAAGTCGAGCGCGATAGTCGTCTTGCCGGTTCCGGGTTGCCCGCCCCAGCACTTCAAATTTTCCCCGCTGCCAGCCATCCATTCCAAAGCCATCTAAAAGGCCGTGGGGTTACGCTGTCTCCCCGGATCAGTGACACATCAGGTCGCTCGGAGTCGATCGCTGGCGCTTTCCCTACATCTAGGTGGCCCGATGATGCGTCCACCAATCGCGCGCGCTCTGTCGGCCATCCTGCGCCCCCTAGCATACGGTCAAGGTAGCTCGCACCCGCCACGATGCTATATGTCCTACCGTTAGACATGGCGGGACTCCAGGATCGCCTGTCCAAATTGCATTTTGGAAGCGAGCAACAGACGAGCGCGATCCCCGCCAGTTAAGACGCCGCCATTCCCGAGGTAGGCAGCACCCGTTGCCGCGATGAGCGTCTCCTGCTCAACCGCGCGCAGCACGTCAGCCGCCGGAAACGGTCGCCGTTCGGGCCGCAAGCGGTGGTCGATCGCACGGGCGGGGAATAGCGCGTCAAAGTCGAGGCCGACCGCTGCCAAAACATCAGCGACGGCGCAACCGGCAAAGTCGTGAACCAGAACACGGCCATCATCGAGGTCGCGCACGGCAAGGCTCGCCCGCTTGTCGTCGTGGGCGGGACAACGCGCAAGCCAGCGATCAGCTCCCGTCCGCTTAACGCCATCAAGTCGCTCTAGTAATGTCGAGGCGCTCACTTGGCGCCTCGCGTCAGTTCAACAAAGCGCGCAACATTATCCCCGCCTCGTGCCAACGCCAGCACGATGGACACGCCCGATGCTCCGACCGTTTCGTTGGCGTGAGGCAGATTTCACAGCGGCTGATGTTTCTAGCGGCCCCTGAGCTCGGAGGCTCCGTTCCTTTTCTGGCGTCCATCGCTACGCCGCCTCCAAGGTCGAACGCTCCATGCGCTTGCGCCATTCAGCAGCGGCGTCAACGGTGACAAGCGTCCGCCGGCCGACACGCATCAGTCGCGCACCGCTTCCTTCTTTCTGTAGAACATAGAACAGCGCCCGACTGATCCGGTGCGTCGAGCAAAACTCATCAACGCTGAAAGCTTCGGGCGGAAGGTGCGCAACTGCTGGAGCCCGTGAATTTGGCGACTAATTCCATGGTCCGTGTTCTCCTTGGGACAGCGACTGCCATCCATGAGAATCACGATAGACTCCGACCTTGCGAAAAGCACGACGATCAATTGTCTGGATTAATCGGCGGACCTCTTGCGACCGACTGAGCCGCTTGAGCGTAGCCTCCATGTGTTCGATCGGGTCGGTCCCAGGTGGCACGAACCAAGGTTCTCCGTCGAACAAGCCGGCCAACCGAGCTATTTCCTCGGCAGTCCATGCGGGCGCCTCTACGTCAAGCTCACGCAATCGTGACAGGCGCAGCAACAGTAACCCGTCCGCTCTGTACTTTGCCCAAGCTTCTCTACCACCTGGGATTCAGATGAGACGAGAAGGCCCTCATTCTTCCGGCGGTCAGCGACCTTCGCAGCGGCACGCTCCAAGGAGGCGTCCGGGTCCCCAAGACGAATCGCCAGAACTTCTTTTGCAACCTCCGCCAGGGTGTCTCGATCGACCCGCACTCTGCCCGGCCCCACCCTCGTCAGACCAAACGCCTTTTCCATTGTCGTTATAGGCACGCCGATGGTCTTGTTACGCCCTTCTTCCCACGAGGGTAAGAGCACTTTCTTTCCGACAAGAAAGGCACTGCGCTGATGCAATCGCGCAAGTGCTCGGTCATACGTGCCGTGACCGTTCCGGCGTTTGCCTGTCGCACAAATTCTTCCAACAATTGGCGCGCGTCTTCCTGTGTCGCGGTTCCATCAGCGACAACGGACGCCAAGTAGTTAATCGTGCCGTCACCTAGCGGTTCCGCTTCTGGCTGCATTGCGCGTCCCTCTGTGCCCCTATGGGGGGCCGCTGTCCGTTACTTTGTCATCGGCTGGTGCGTGGCTCATCCGCCTTCTTGCCAATCATCCTCCATTCGCCTTGCCCGCTCTCGCAGCTCTGGCCCGGATCGGCACAACCTTAGCGCCGTCGCGCGCCGCAATAAGGGCATCTTCGTGCCACGCCATTAGGTCAGCTCGCCGCTCAAACCGCTGCGCTCGGTCGTATGCGGTTTTTACTTTCGTGCCGGTAGCGTGGTCGAGTTGTGCTTCGACCGCATCGGCGTCCTCGCCGGCATCGTTTGCCCACGTCGAAAGCACAGCGCGCCAGGAGTGGGGCGAGTGTTTGCCGGATAGGTGGAGCGTCCGCCGATAGAATTTCTCGACCCCCTCTCGCGTGATTGAGCCAGCGCCACGTCGGGCACGGCAGACGAACCCGTCTCCACCTTTGTCAATGCGATGCCATTCCTTCATCGCCGTCAAAAGCCGGGGTGGAAGTGGCACAACGTGTGCGCCGCGTTCTGCGTCCTTCCGCTTCATGCGTTCGCGTGGGATCGTCCATTTTCCGGCGTCCAGGTCAACACTCCGGCCACTCCGCGACGACAATCTCACTGATACGCTGAGCGGTGAAGGCACACAGCACGTGCGCTCGCTTGATCCCTCGGCAAGCCTCAGCGGTATCCGCGTTCCGAAGAATTTCGCCGACTGCCTCGCGCTTGAGCGACGCGGGCAGGTGTCTCGCATCGTTGCTCCGCTTGCGCCGCTTTGGCGCTGGCAACGGATTGCCGGTAATGAGCCCACCTTCGACCGCGTAATCCAAGATAGAGCGAAGCCGTTGCCGCACCTTCTTCGCCATATCTGGCGTGGAGCGCTCCAAGTTCCGCAGGATCGGCGAAGCTACAGCGGCCGTGATGGCGGTCAGCGGCAACTCATTTAGGCCCTCCAAGTGGTTTTCGATACTGGACTCCACTTCGGAGCGATAGTCAGGCGTCCAACGCGCAGCGCGAGCCTCATATGCGACCCACGCGGCCGCTACGACCTTGAATGTGTTCGCCGACTCGGCCCCTTTCTTGGCCTTTGTCACGCGCTTCGCGTGCGTAAGCTGGTTGCCGGCAGCGGCCTTGCTCCTGGCCTCCGTGCCAGCGGTACGAGCTTGGCCAAGGGACATATAGGCCAACTTTCCCAGCGTCGCCGTCTGCGGTCTTCCTGCGTGTCTGTAGCGGTACTGCCAGGCCTTCACCCCTGACGGAGGGACGTACAGATAAAGCCCTTCGCCATCGGCTAAGCGATACGCCTTCGCTCTGACTCTAGCCTTCTCGACCTTCTTTGCATCCAGGAGATGCTTCGCCATTCTCGGTTACCCCCAAGGCCTTGAAGGTGGTAAGGGCGGTATTACCACCACTGTTACCACCACAACACTTGGATACTAGCGAACTCGCCTAGACAACGCAATACCCCTGTGTACAGGGAAGATCAAAAGAAAACGGCCCCGCGAAGGGGCCGTCATTCTTTAGTTTGGTGGAGGCGGCGGGAATCGAACCCGCGTCCGAAAACGCTACACAGTCGGGACTACATGCTTAGCCACGTCATTGTGCTCTCGCCCCGGCGCCACTGACGGGCAGGCAACGCCGGGACCAGTCACCTTGCTTTAGCGTGTCGCCCAAGTGACCCGGACGCACGCGATCGCTCGAAATGTCCTCGCTGTGACAGTTACATCACCCGGGCTGAGCGCCGCCCGGTGCGAGGTCCGGCGGGATTAAGCCGCCAGAGCGTAGTTTTCGTCGTTCGCAGTTAAGTTTGCGATTGCAGAGGATTCACAAGGTTCTGCACCTTGGCATGCCCCGCGCTGCTTCACAGTCCCCGTCGAAACCAGGTCGCCCCCGGTAATCGGTCCTGCGGCGAGCCCGATCGGCCGAGCCTGTGCAGATACCCTGCGCGATACTCGCGAACATATTATAACACCCGGCGACTGCCCAGCCAAGCCCCGCGCTTCGCCCGGCATTTCAGGATGTTACGGTGTCAAAATGGGGTCAATGCGGCAACGGACAACGGGACCCATGAGCCTTCGTTCCGATCATTCTGTCCGGCGGCGCCGGGACACGCCTCTGGCCGCTGTCGCGCGAGACCGCGCCGAAACCTTTCTTGGTCCTGCCGGATGGCGAGACGCTGCTCGGCAAGACCGCCGCGCGCGCCGCGGCGCTGCCCGACGTCGCGGGACTCGTCGTCATCACCAACCGCGACTATTACTTTCAGACCAAGGACCAGTTTTCGGCCGCGATCGAGGATGCGTCGGAACGCGTCGCCTATCTGCTCGAGCCCTTCGGACGCAACACCGGGCCGGCGATCGCGCTGGGCGCGCTCTACGCGGAGTCGCGCTACGGCGCCGACGCGATCCTGCTTGTGCTGCCGTCCGATCATCTTATCCGCGACGGCGGCGCGTTCACCGCCGCGGTCGACCGCGCGAAGGCGCTTGCCGCGAGCGGGCTGGATCGTGACTTTCGGCATCGGACCGACGCATCCCGAGACCGGGTACGGCTACATCGAATGCGGCGAGCCGCTCGACTCGGGTGACGCATTCCGAGTCGCGCGCTTTATCGAAAAACCGCCGCTCGCCGATGCCGTGGCATTCCTGACCGCGGGCAGCTACGTCTGGAACTCGGGCATGTTCTGTTTCACGCCGGCGACCATCCTCGCGGCATTCCGCGAACATGCGCCGGCGATGTACGACGCCGTGCGAAGCGTGTGGCAGGCGCTGCGTGCGAGCGCCGACACATCGATGCTCGAAATCGATGCCGCGTTGTTCGCCGCCGTGCCGGACATTTCGATCGACTACGCGGTGATGGAAAAGGCCGATCGGGTCGCCGTCATCCGGGGCGGCTTCGACTGGAGCGACGTCGGTTCGTGGCAGGCGGTCTCGGCGCTGACCGAGCCGGACGCCGCCGGCAATCGCGGGCAAGGCGAGCGCGTGGCCATCGACACCCGGGATACGTTCGTGCACGCCGGCGACCGCGTCGTCGCCACCGTCGGCGTCGACAATCTCGTCATCGTCGACACGCCGGATGCGGTGCTGGTCGCACACCGCGATCACCTGCAGCGCGTCCGCGAAGTCGTCGGCGAGCTGAAAGCGCGCGGCCACGACGCCTACAAGCTGCACAGGACCGTCGCCCGGCCGTGGGGCGCGTACACGGTGCTGCAGGAAGGGCCGGGATTCAAGATCAAGCGGATCGAAGTCAGACCGGGCGGTGCGCTTTCGCTGCAACTCCACCATCGTCGCGGCGAGCATTGGGTCGTCGTCAGCGGAGAAGCGCGCGTCACCAACGGCGACCGGGTTTATCCGGTGCACGTCAACGAATCGACTTTCATCCCGATCGAAACGCGACACCGGCTCGAGAATCCCCGCGACGAGCCGCTGATCATGATCGAAGTGCAGTGTGGCGATTACCTGGGCGAAGACGACATCGTCCGCTTCGACGATCAGTACGGTCGCGTCGCGCATTGAGTCGCGGCGGTAGCGTCCGAAGCCGCGTTGCGCGGCCCGTATAATTGGTCCTTTGACCCGGAACAGCCGCATTGTCGATTCCGTTGTCCCCGTCGCCGGCGTCCAGCCCGCAGCCGTTCGTTCCCCTTCCCCGCCTCCTGCCCGCCGTGCCGCCGCCCGGGCGGAAGGCCATCGCGCAGCCGTTCGCCGGTTCGGCCGACGCGCTGGCGCTTGCGCAAGCGGCGACCGATGCCGCGCAACGCCGGCAGCTGTTGGCCGTCGTCTGCGCCGACGCGCTTGCGGCGCAGCGGCTGGCCGCCGAGATCGCATGGTTCGCTCCGGCGCTGAAGATCGCCGTCCTGCCCGACTGGGAGACGCTGCCCTACGATCATTTTTCGCCGCATCAGGATCTGGTGTCGGAGCGGCTGGCGACGCTCTACCGCATGTCGCGCGGCGATTGCGACGTGGTGATCGTCGCGGCGACGACCGCGCTGTACCGCTTCGCGCCGCCGTCGTATCTCGCGGCTTTCACGTTTTTCATCGAGCAGGGCGAAACGCTCGACGTCGATCGCCTGCGCTCGCAGCTCGCGCTGGCCGGCTATCAGCATGTCACGCAGGTCGTTTCTCCCGGCGAATTCGGCATACGCGGCGGCCTGATCGACCTGTTTCCGATGGGCAGCCCGCTGCCCTACCGCATCGACCTGTTCGACAACCAGATCGAATCGATCCGCACGTTCGATGTCGACAGCCAGCGCACCGTCTATCCGGTGCCGCGGGTGCGGTTGCTTCCAGCGCGCGAGTTTCCGCAGGACGAGGCCGGGCGCACCCGCTTTCGCGGACGCTTCCGCGAAGTCTTCGAAGGCGACCCGTCGAAGTCGCCGCTGTACAAGGACGTGTCCAACGGCATCATGCCGGCCGGCATCGAGTATTACCTGCCGCTGTTCTTCGATGCCACCGCGACGCTGGCCGAGTACCTGCCGCCTCGAGGCGCTGGTCTGCCTGCACGGCGACGTGACGTGCGGCGTTCCGGCGCTTCTGGGAAGACACCGACGCGCGCTACCGGTTGTTGCGCGGCGATCGCACGCGGCCGCTGCTCGCGCCACACGAGCTGTTCGTGTCGGAAGACGAGTTCCATCGCGTGCTCAAGCCGTTCGCCCGCATCGAGCTCTCCTCGGAGCGATCCGCGCCATCGGGAGGACAGACTTCTCCGGGTTCGACCGACACCGCGACCGAACCACCGATCGAAACCGGTGATGATGCCGCGGCGGCGTCTACCGCGGAAGCGAGCATCCACGCCAAAGGATCACGCCGAGCGCCGGCCACGCTCGCGTTGCCGCCGGTCCAGGTCGACCGCCGGGCCGACGATCCGCTGCGCGCGCTCAAGCGCCATGTGACCGCCACGCGCGAACGCGTGTTGATCGCCGCGGAGAGTCTCGGGCGCCGCGAAACCATGCAGCAGTATTTCGCCGAGTACGGATTCAAGCCGGCAGTCGTCGCCGACTGGGCCGAATTCATCGGTGGCGACGCGAGCCCGGCGCTGGTCGCGAGCCCGCTGCATGCCGGGTTCGTCTGGCCGGCGGCGAACGTCGCGCTGATCACCGAGACCGAGCTCTACGCGGGTGTCGTGCGGCGGCCGGGCAAGCGCGACGCGCGGCGCAGCAACGTCGACGCGATGCTGCGCGATCTGTCCGAGGTGCGGATCGGCGACCCGGTCGTGCACGAGCAGCACGGGATCGGTCGCTACCTCGGCTTGACGACGCTCGATCTGGGCGACGGTCCGAACGAATTCCTGCACCTGCTGTACGCCAACGACGCCAAGCTCTACGTGCCGGTATCGAGCCTGCACCTGATCAGCCGCTACAGCGGCGCATCTCCCGACGCGGCGCCGCTGCACGAGCTCGGCAGCGGCCAATGGGACAAGGCGAAGAAAAAGGCGGCGCAGCGCGCGCACGACACTGCGGCCGAGCTGTTGAATCTCTACGCGCAGCGCGCAGCAAGGCAAGGGCACGCGTTCAAGTACGACCTGCACGAATACGAGGCATTCGCCGCGGGCTTCGGCTTCGAGGAGACGCCCGATCAGGCGGCCGCGATCGAGGCGGTGATCCGCGATCTGACCTCGGGCAAGCCGATGGACAGGCTGGTTTGCGGCGACGTCGGATTCGGCAAGACCGAGGTGGCGCTGCGCGCGGCGTTCGTCGCGGTGGCCGACGGCAAGCAGGTCGCGGTGCTCGTGCCGACCACGCTGCTGGTCGAGCAGCACTTCCAGACGTTCTCCGACCGGTTCGCCGACCTGCCGGTGAAGCTCGCCGAATTGTCGCGCTTCCGTTCCGCGGCCGAGGCGAAGACGGTGCTCGAGGGTCTTGCCAGCGGACGCATCGACCTGGTCATCGGCACGCACAAGCTGATCCAGCGCGACGTGAAGTTCCAGCGCCTCGGCCTGGTCGTGATCGACGAGGAGCATCGCTTCGGCGTGCGGCAGAAGGAACAGCTGAAGCGGCTGCGCGCCGAGGTCGACGTCCTGACGCTGACCGCGACGCCGATCCCGCGGACGCTGGCGATGTCGCTCGAGGGCCTGCGCGATTTTTCGGTGATCGCGACCGCGCCCGAGCGGCGCCTCTCGATCAAGACCTTCGTCGCGCAATACTCGCCCGGCATCGTGCGCGAAGCCTGCCTGCGCGAGCTCAAGCGCGGCGGGCAGATCTACTTCCTGCACAACGACATCGATACGATCGCCACGATGGGACAGAAGCTCGAAGCGCTGATGCCCGAGGCGCGCATCGCGATCGCGCACGGCCAGATGCCCGAGCGCGAGCTGGAGCGCGTGATGCGCGATTTCTACCAGCAGCGATCCAACCTGCTGCTGTGCTCGACCATCATCGAGACCGGCATCGACGTGCCGACCGCCAATACGATCATCATCCATCGCGCCGACAAGTTCGGCCTGGCGCAGCTTCACCAGCTGCGCGGCCGCGTCGGACGCTCGCACCACCAGGCGTACGCCTACCTGCTGACGCCGCGCGAGGAGGCGCTCTCGGTGCAGGCGAAGAAGCGGCTCGAGGCGATACAGCTGATGGAGGACCTGGGCTCCGGCTTCTATCTCGCGATGCACGACCTGGAAATCCGCGGCGCCGGCGAGGTCCTCGGCGACGAGCAGTCGGGAGAGATGCAGCAGATCGGCTTCCAGCTCTATACCGAAATGCTCAAGGCCGCCGTCGATTCGCTGCGTTCCGGACGCGAGCCGAATCTCAACGACCCGATGGGAGTCACCACCGAGATCAACCTGCACGTTCCGGCGCTGTTGCCGGAGACGTACTGCAACGACGTGCACGAGCGATTGGTTCTCTACAAGCGGTTGGCCAATTGCGACACCGCGGCCGAACTCACGTCGATGCAGGAAGAGCTGATCGATCGGTTCGGCCTGCCGCCCGAGCAGGCGCAGGCGCTGCTCTATTGTCATCGCCTGCGGCTGCTGGCGAAGCCGCTCGGCGTGGTCAAGGTCGATGCCGGCCCCGATCGCTCGCAGGTCCAGTTCGGCCCACGGCCGCCGTTCGATGCGGGCAAGCTGATCGCGCTGATCCAGAAGGACGGCCGCTACCGCTTCGCCGGTCAGGATCGCGTGCGGATCGAGCGGGCCGCACCGGCGGTCGAAGATCGCGTCGGGCTGATCGAGGAATTCCTCGGCAGGCTGCAGTGAGCGCCGCGCCGAAGCTGCCGCCGCAACTGCACGTGTTCGTCCGCGACTGGCTGTCGTCGAACAACGTACTGCTCAAGAGCCGCGATGGGCACGTACTGATCGACTCCGGCTACGTGCGCCACGCGCCGCTGACGCTTGGCGCTGCTCGAGACGCCCGCGGGGATCGGCAACGAGCCGCTGGCGCGACTGGTCAACACCCACTGCCACAGCGACCACATCGGCGGCAACGCGACGATCAAGGCGCGTTACCGGTGCCCGATCGCGCTGCCGGAAGCTGAAGCGCCGCTGATCGATCGCTGGGACGAGAGGGCGCTGCTGCTCGGCTATTGCGACCAGCGCACCGACCGCTTCGGCTACGACGAAATAATCCGGCCTGGCGAGACGCACATCTGGGGCGGGCTCGAATGGCGCGCGCTCGCCGCACCCGGCCACGACATGGCGGCGCTGGTATTCCTCAATCCCGAGCATCGAATCCTGATCTCGGGAGACGCGTTGTGGCAAAACGGCTACGGCCTGGTGATGCCGCGCGAGATCGATCCGCGCGCGATGCCCGCGACGCGCGCCACGCTGGAGATGCTGGCGGGCCTGGACGTCCGTGTCGTCATTCCCGGTCATGGCGAGCCGTTCGCCGACGTCGCCGCAGCGCTCGATCGCGCGTTTCAACGCACCGCCGCGTTCGAAGCCAGCAGCCTGCGCGTGGCAAGGTACGCGCTGAAAGCGCTGCTGAGCTTTGCGCTGCTCGATCAAAGACGCATGCTGCTGGCCGACGATGCCGGCCTACGTCGAGCGCGTCCAGATCTACCGCGACTTCAACCGGCGCTTCTTTCAGCTCGCTCCCGACGCACTGGCGGCGATGCTGATCGGTGAGCTCGAGCAGGCGGGCGCTGTCCGTCGCGAAGGGGGCTGGCTCATGGCCGCATGAAGCGCGGTGTCTTTAGCCGCGGAACTGCGCGGCGATGCTCTTGATCCCGCCAAGCAACATTTCGACCGCAACCGCGGTGAGCACCAGTCCCATCAGCCGCTCGAACGCGCGCATCCCGCGCTCGCCCAACAGGCGCTGCAGCCGCCCAGCGGCCAGCAGCACCAGCGTCGTCGCTGCCATCGCGATCGTCAAGGCAAGCAGCCACACGTCGATGTGTTCGGGCTCGCGCGAAGCCATCAGCATCACCGTCGCCAGCGCCGAAGGTCCCGCGATCGCCGGTATCGCCAGTGGCACCAGCAGAGGCTCGCTGTCCGTCGTGTCGCCGAAGACGCCCTCCGGATGCGAGAAAACCATCCGCAAGGCAATCAGGAACAAAATGACCCCGCCGGCGATCGAAAGCGAGGTTTCGGAGACGTGCATCAGCGTCAGGAAAGACCGCCCGCCGAACAGGAAGGCGAGCAGCACGGCGTAAGCGATCACGCACTCTCGAAGCACGATCCACCGGCGGCGTGGCGGAGACGTCGCCTGCAGCGCGCTGACGACCAGCGGAACATTACCGAAAGGGTCGATCACCAGGATCAGCAGGATCGCCGCAGACAGGAGCTCGGATAGCATCTTCAGATGCGCGACATCGATGGACGCCGCAGTATATCGCCCTATCGTGGCTACTCGGCATTGTCGCTGGCATAATTGCACGTTTTCGGTCACTGGAGCATCAAATGGCTCTCTTCTCCATTGCGACACGGTGTCTCGCGGTACTGTTCGGCTTGGTGGCCGCGGGCACCGTCTTCGGCCAGGCGAAGCCGCCGGCGCCTCCATCGCAACCCACAAGCGATGCTTATTACGGGACGACGATTGCCGATCCCTACCGCGCGCTGGAGGACCTGAAAAATCCGGATGTCGCGGCGTGGATGAGGGCGCAGTCCGATTACACGCGCTCGACGCTCGATCGCATTCCACAGCGTGCGGCGATCCTGAAGGAAATCGAGCGCTACGGTGACGATACCGCGGCGCGCGTAACCGGCGTGCAGCCGAACAACGGCACCTACTACTATCTGAAGCGTTTTGCCAACGACAACACGCTGAAGCTGTACATGCGGGAAGGCACCGGCGGGAAGGAGCGCCTGCTGATCGACCCCGACAAGCGCGCGACCGCTCCGGGCAGCCATTACGCGATCGACTACTTCCAGCCGTCGCCGGATAACAAGTACGTCGCCTACGGCATCTCGGAGGGAGGATCCGAGGAGAGCGTGCTGCACGTACTAGACACGGCGACCGGCAAGGACACCGCCGATGCAATCGACCGTGCCAATTTCGCTTCGCCTTCCTGGCTGCCGGACGGCACGCTGGTCTACAGCCGGCTGCAGAAACTCGGCCCCGGGATGCCGGTCACCGCGAAGTACCTGAACCAGCGCGCCTACCTGCATCGGCTGGAAAGCAATCCGGACAACGATGCCGCGTTGTTCGGCGCCGGCGTCGTTGCGGGGATCGCGCTCGAACCGGTCGAGAACGTTGCAGCGGGTTACGTGCCGGGCTCTTCCTACGTTTTCGCGCTCATCGTCAACGGCGTACAGCGCGAAGCCAAGCTCTATACCGCGCCGCTCGCCTCGCTGGGCGGCGACAAGACGCCTTGGCGCAAGGTGGTTGATTACAGCGACGGCGTTACCGATCTGGCCATTCACGGCGACACGATTTATCTCCTTTCGCACAACGCCGCGGCGCACTTCAAAGTGCTGAAGATGGACCTCGCCAAGGCCGACATCGCAACCGCGGAAGTCGTCGTCCCCGAAAGCGACAATGTCGTCACGGGACTCGCCGCCGCCAAGGATGCGCTGTACGTCCGGCGAATGAAAGGCGGCATCAGCAATCTGTTGCGCCTCGACTACAAAGCCGGTGCCAAGGCCACCGCGGTCAAGCTGCCGTTCGCCGGAGACATGGATGCGCTCGCCACCGACCCGCGCCTGCCCGGCGCTGTGTTCGAAGCCGGGAGCTGGACGCGCTCCAATGCCTGGTATGTGTACGATCCACGACGCGCGACGGTCGTCGATACCGGCTTGCAGCCCAAGGGCAGATATGACGCCCCCACCGATCTGGTTGCGACCGAAGTGAGCGCCATGGCGAAGGACGGCACGCTGGTGCCGCTGTCGATCGTGCACAAGCGCGGTATCAAGCTCGACAGCAACAACCCGACGCTGCTCTACGGCTACGGCGCTTACGGTCTGTCGCAGCTTCCTTTCTATCGGCCGACGTTCCTGCCGTGGTTCGAGCGCGGCGGCATTCTGGCGGTCGCGCACGTGCGCGGCGGCGGCGAGAATGGAGAGGACTGGTACAAGGCAGGGTACAAGGCGACCAAGGCGAACACCTGGAACGACGCGATCGCCTGTGCCGAATGGCTGATCGCAAACAAGTACACGTCTGCGGCCAGGCTCGCGATCTGGGGCGGCAGCGCCGGTGGCATTTTCGTCGGCCGCTCGATCACCGACCGGCCCGAGCTCTTCGGTGCGGCGATCGACCAGGTTCCGGCATCCGACATGTTGCGCTTCGAAACGACCGCGAACGGCGCCCCCAACGTGCCCGAATTCGGCTCGATCAAAACCGAGGAAGGGTTCAAGTCGCTGCTGGCGATGAGCGCTTACCATCACATCAAGGACGGAGTGAAATACCCTGCCGTGCTCGTTACCACCGGCATCAACGATCCGCGCGTGGACGCATGGGAGGCGGGAAAGATGGCAGCGCGCCTCCAGGCGGCATCGTCGAGCGGTAAGCCGGTCCTGCTGCGCATCGACTACGATGCCGGCCACGGCATAGGGTCGACCAAGAAGCAGGCCTACGAGGAGCGCGCCGACATTGTCGCGTTCCTATTCTGGCAGTTCGGCGTCGCCGGCTTCCAGCCTTGAACTAGCTCGGGCGGCACGAATTCGTCGGCGCCCGCCGCGTTTGGTCGGCCGTCGGCGCGCTGCGTCGTAAGCCGCGGACCCGGCCAGGCGCCCCTGCGACAATGGCGGCGGCCGCGCCGCACCTCCACGCGTCAATGCAGCTTGACGCGCGGCTCCATGCGGCGGCGAAGAAAGCGCCCGATCGTGTCGAGCGCGACGCGAAAATAGCCGTGAATCGACACTTGATGCAGCTTGTATAGCGACGCGTACATCGCGCGCGCGATCAGCCCCTGGATCAGCATGCTGCCACCGATCAGCCTGCCCATCAGATTGCCCACGGCCGAGAGTTCTCCTAGCGATACCAGCGAACCGAAGTCGCGAAAATGGAACTCGGGCAGCGGCCTTCGGCCAAGCCGCGCCCGCATCGTGCGCACCAGGAGCGCCGCCTGTTGCCGCGCTGCCTGCGCCCGTGGCGGAATGAGCGCGCCGGCCTTGCCCCGTCCGAGCCAGGGTGCCGCGGCACAATCGCCAAAGGCGAAAATGTCGGGGTCGCGCGTGGTCTGCAGCGTCGCCGTGACGACCAGCTGGTTGGCGCGATTGACTTCGAGACCGTCCAGCGTCGCCAGCAGCGGCGGCGCCTGAATGCCCGCGGCCCAGACGATCAGGTCGGCGCGGAGCGTGGCTCCCGCCGCGGTGTGCACGCCATCCTCATCGACCGCGACGACACGCTCGCCGGTGCGCACGGCGATCCCTAGTGTGCCAAGCAATTCGGTCGCCGCCCGGGCAATCCGCTCGCCCAGTTGCGGCAGGATGCGCGGCGCCGCCTCGAGCAGCGTGAGGTGGATATCCCGCGCAGGGTCGAGCTTGTCGAGACCGTAGACAGCATGCGTGCGGGTCGTCTGGCGTATTTCCGCCGCGAGCTCGACGCCCGTTGCGCCGGCGCCGATGATGACGATGTCGACATGCGACGGGCGGCCTGCGGCCGCTTCGCCGTCGGCGCGAACCGCCGCAGCGAGAAGCCGGCGATGGAAGCGTTCGGCGTCGAGCGGCGTGTCCAGCGAGATCGCGTGCGCGGCGACACCGGGAATGCCGAAATCGTTGGTGGTGCTGCCGACGCTGAAGATCAGCGTGTCGTACGGCACGATGCGCTCGGGCAGGATCTGCCTGCCGTCGTCGTCGTCGACCGCCTGCAGCCTGAGCTCTCGGCGAGCGCGGTTCAAACCCTCGACCGCGCCCTGACGAAAACGGAAGTCATGCCAATACGCGACGGCGAGGTAGTCGACGTCGTGCGCGGCGGCATCCATGCGGCCGGCCGCGACCTCGTGCAGCAGTGGCTTCCACACGTGCGTTTCGGCGCGATCGACCAGCGTGACCGCGGCCTTGCCGCGGCGGCCAAGCTTGTCCCCGAGCGCGGTCGCCAGCGGCAAGCCGCCGGCGCCGCCGCCGACGATGACGATACGATTCGGGCTCGCGGCCGCGGGCGCAGCCGTGTCGTCAGTCACCTCGCACCGTCCCTTCGCGGCGCGAATCGGCGGCACCGCGCCAGCGCCCAGCCGAGCGCACGATGACCTGCAGTCCACTGTTCTGGTCGATGATTTGTGTCGTCTCGCCAAGCGCCTCCAGCTTGGGCGCAAGCGCTTCCGCACTGGTGCCCCGTTCGAGCTCGGTCGGGCCGTTGCGGCTGCCGATATTGGGCAGATCGACGGCCGCCTGCGGATCGAGCCCTCGGTCGAGTATGGCAATCAGCGTTTTCGCGACGTAGTTGATGATGGCGTTGCCGCCGGGCGAGCCGGCGACCACAGCAATCTGCCCTTGCGCATCGTAGACGATCGTCGGTGCCATCGACGAACGCGGACGCTTGCCGCTTTCGACGCGATTGGCGACCGGGCGTCCGGATTCGAACGGCGCAAAGGCAAAATCGGTCAGCTCGTTGTTGAGCAGAAATCCGCCGGCGGTCATCAGCTTGCTGCCGAACGCGTCCTCGATCGTCGTCGTCATTGCCACCGCGCCCCCATAACGATCGACGATGGAAATGTGCGAGGTCGAAGGAAATTCCAGCGCCTCGCCCTGCCCGAAGGTGGCGCTGTCCTCCGCCGCGATCGGCGGCGGCATGCCGGGTGCCGCGTAGCCGACGCTGGAGTCGAGCCGGATCAGGCGCGAGCGCTCGCGCAGGTAAGCTCGGTCCGTAAGCCCGACGGGCACCGCGATGAAATCCGGGTCGGCGACGTAGACGTCGCGGTCGGCGTAGGCAAGCCGCCCCGCTTCACTGAACAAATGCGCGCTCATCAAATCGCTGCTGCCGATCGACCGCATGTCGAATCGCTCCAGCATCCCCAGCATTTGCAGCACGGCAATGCCACCTGAGGACGGCGGCGGCGCACCGCATACGCGGAAGCTGCGGTATTGCCCGCAGATGGGCTTGCGGACACGCGCCTGATAGGCCGCGAGATCGGCGGTAGTCAAGTCGCCCGGGTTGGCCGCATAGCCGTCGGCGGTGCGCACGACGTCCTGCGCGATCTCGCCGGTGTAAAAAGCGTTGGCGCCTTCGGCGGCAATTTGCTTGAGCGTCGCGGCGAACGCGGGATTCCTGAGGAGCTGCCCGGCGGCGAGCGGCGTTCCGTCGGCATTGTGGAAATACGCCCGCGCCCGGTCCTGTCGCAGGAACCTCTCGGCAGCGATCGCGCCGCTCAATCGACGGCTGACGACAAACCCCCGCTCGGCGAGGCGTATCGCCGGGTCGAACAACGTCGCCCAGGCGAGCCGGCCGTGGCGCCGGTGCGCGAGTTCCAGCATCCGAAGGGTTCCGGGAACTCCGACCGAGCGCCCACCGACGACCGCATCGAAAAAATGGAGCGGGTGACCTGACTGGTCCAGAAAACGGTCGGGTCGCGCCGCCACGGGCGCGGTTTCGCGGCCGTCATAGGCAATGAGCGCGCTGCGCCGAGGGTCGTGAACGAGCATGAAGGCGCCCCCGCCTATGCCAGACGATTGCGGTTCGACCAGGTTCAGCACCATTTGTACGGCGATCGCAGCGTCGACCGCCGTGCCGCCTCGGCGCAGGATCCGGTCGCCGGCGTCCGTGGCGAGCGGGTTGGCGGTCGCGACCATCTGGTGCCTGGCACTGACCGTGTGCTTGACCGTCCGGTCGGACGGCCGTTCGGGAGGGGGGCGGCGCTGGGTCTGGGCGGCGGCGGCAGAGGCGAGCGCCAGGCCGAGGAACAGCGCCGCGAGGGCGCCGCCGTGCTTCGGATGCGGGAGAGTCACCGGCCGATTCTACCCCGCCACTTCGGGACCCTTTGCCGGGGCCGGACGGCGTGTACCCGCGCCAGCCCGCTCCGGGTAGAATGGCGGCGCCCGCTGTAAGCTTTGGCAGGTCGCTTCGACCAAAGGCGTGAGCGTGCGATGCGCTCGCGCCCGGTGGAGCGAAACCGGGCCTCGCCCCGAGATCCACTACAGGAAGGAGCAAAAGATGACGATGAAACAGACCGTGAAGGCACTGTCGTTTGGCGCGATGCTGGCCGTTGCCGCGCTGTCGGCACCCGTGGCGCTGGCCGACGACACGGGCCTCTCGCCGTTCTCGATGGAAATGAAAAAGATGTCGAACAAGGAAGGCATGATCACCAAGAAGGACTTCATGGCGATGATGGAAAAGCGCTTCGACATGATGGACAAGAACAAGAAGGGCATGATCCACATGAACGACGCGATGAAGATTTTCTCGGACAAGCCTTAAGCAACATGTCAGCCGGCGTCGAATCGTCAAGGGGCTGACGTCGCGCGGTCGTAGAATCGGCAAGAGGGACAAGGGCGGCTTCGTGCCGCCCTTGTCCTTTGGACCCCCGTGCGCGGGCACTCGCCGGCGTTGCAAGAGACCGCCGACCACGGCATTCTGCGGTCGATGAGCCGGTCACTACTCCCCGACGCGGTGGAACGCTATGTCACTCGGGAGCTCGCGCGCGAGACCACGGTGCAGCGCCGGCTTCGAGCAGAAACGGCGCCGATGCCGCACGCCGGCATGCAGATCGGTGCCGACCAGGGCGCGCTGCTCGCCATGCTGGCAAAACTCATCGGAGCGCGCCGCGCGATCGAGATCGGCACGTTCACCGGTTACAGTGCGCTGGCGGTCGCTCAAGCACTGCCGGAGGATGGCAAGCTCATCTGCTGCGATATCAGCGAGGAATGGACGAGCGTCGCCCGCCGCTATTGGGAGGAGGCCGGCGTCGCCGCCCGCATCGAGCTTCGTCTCGCTCCCGCGATCGACACGCTCGCGGCGTTGTTGCGGCAGGGCGGCGCGCAAACCTTCGACCTGGCGTTCATCGATGCCGACAAGACGAACTACGACGCCTACTACGAAGCTTGCCTCAAGCTCGTCCGCCGCGGCGGCGCGATCGCGCTCGACAACATGCTCTGGTCGGGCAAGGTGACCGAGCCGAACGTGCATGACGAAGACACCGATGCGCTGCGCGCGCTCAACGCCAAGATCCGCGGTGACGACCGCGTCGATGCCTGCCTGCTGACCGTCGGTGACGGTGTGATGCTAGCCAGAAAGCGCTGAGCGAGCGAGTCGCTAGCGCGCACGAAAAAAAGGCCGACCCGCGGGTCGGCCTTTTCGCATGCGCGAAGCGCTATTTGGTCGGTGCGCCGTTCGGCGCCGGCACGTCCATCGTCACCGCGACAGCGACTGCGCCCGCCGGCATCGTGATCGACGGCGGAACATCGGCGACCTTCCGGTCGGCGCCGTGCAGCGCGAGCAGCGGGACGATCATCAGCGCGACGATGTTGATGATCTTGATCAGCGGATTGACCGCGGGACCGGCGGTATCCTTGTACGGATCGCCGACCGTGTCGCCGGTCACGGCGGCTTTGTGCGCGTCCGAGCCTTTGCCGCCGTGGTGGCCGTCCTCGATGTACTTCTTGGCGTTGTCCCAGGCGCCGCCGCCGGTCGTCATCGAAATGGCGACAAACAATCCCGTAATGATCGTCCCCATCAGCAGCCCGCCCAGCGCAACGGGGCCGAGCAGCAGGCCGACCAGAACCGGCACCAGCACCGGCAGCAGCGACGGGATGATCATTTCGCGGATCGCGGCCTTGGTCAGCATGTCGACCGCGACGCCGTATTCGGGCTTCGCCGTACCGGCCATGATGCCCGGAATCTCCTTGAACTGACGGCGCACTTCGACCACCACCGCTCCGGCCGCGCGGCCGACGGCCTCCATCGCCATCGCCCCGAACAAATAAGGGATCAAGCCGCCGAGGAACAGCCCGACGATCACCATGTGATTGGAAAGGTCGAAGCTCACGTTAATGTTCGCGCCGGACAGCGCGTGCGTGTAATCGGCGAACAGCACCAGCGCGGCAAGACCCGCCGAGCCGATCGCGTAGCCCTTGGTCACGGCCTTGGTCGTATTCCCGACCGCATCGAGCGGATCGGTGATCGCGCGCACCGACTCGGGCAAATCGGCCATCTCGGCGATGCCGCCGGCGTTGTCGGTGATCGGGCCGTACGCGTCGAGCGCGACAATGATGCCGGTCATCGACAGCATCGCGGTCGCGGCGATGGCGATGCCATAGAGCCCGGCCAGCCAATAGGAGGCCAGGATTGCGATGCACACCGAGATCACCGGCCATGCGGTCGACTTCATCGATACGCCCAGTCCCGCGATGATGTTGGTCGCGTGCCCGGTCGTCGACGCCTCTGCGACGTGGCGGACCGGCTTGAATTCGGTCGCCGTGTAGTACTCGGTGATCACGACCATCGCCGCGGTGAGCGCCAGGCCGATCAGGCCCGCGCCCCACATATGCAGCGTCGTCAGCTCCGGATTCGACCCGGCGACGCCGGCCATCACCCAGTCGGTGATGAACCAGAAGCCGATGGCCGAGAGGCCGCCGGCGACCATCAGCCCGCGATAGAGCGCATTCATGATCTTGCCGCCGGGCCTCGCCTTGACGAAGAAACATCCGACGATCGAGGCCAGGATCGAGAAGCCGCCCAGCGCCAGCGGATACGTCACCGCGGCCTCGGCATGCGTCGGCAGCAATAGTGCGCCAAGCAGCATCGTCGCCACGATCGTCACCGCGTAAGTTTCGAACAGATCGGCCGCCATGCCGGCGCAATCGCCGACGTTGTCGCCGACGTTGTCGGCGATCACCGCAGGATTGCGCGGATCATCTTCGGGAATGCCGGCCTCGACCTTGCCGACCAGGTCGGCGCCGACATCGGCACCTTTGGTAAAGATGCCCCCGCCCAGCCGCGCGAATATCGATATCAGCGAACCGCCGAAGGCGAGACCGACCAGCGGTTCGATGATGCCGTGCAGTCCTTCCTTGGCAGCATTTGGCGCGTAGTGCGCCGATTGCACCAGGAACCAGTAGAAGCCCGCGACGCCGAGCAGACCCAGTCCGACGACCAAGAGACCGGTGATCGCGCCGCCGCGAAACGCAACCGCCAGCGCCTCGTTCAAGCCGGTGCGCGCGGCCTCCGCGGTGCGCACATTCGAGCGCACCGAGACGTTCATGCCGATGAATCCGGCGAGTCCCGACAGAACCGCGCCGACGGCAAAACCCGTGGCGGTGGTCCAGGAGAGGAACACGCCTATCACCACCAGCAGAATGACGCCGACCACGGCGATCGTCGCGTACTGGCGGTTCAGGTAAGCCTGCGCGCCCTGCTGCACGGCAGCGGCGATCTCCTGCATGCGCGGGTTGCCCGCCGGCTTGTTCATGATCCATGTGATCGACCAGCCGCCGTAGACCAGCGCGGCAATCGCGCAAACGAGCGCGAAGACGAGTGCGGTTGACATGTGCATCCCCTAGAATGGTGGCGAGCGAATCGTTGCGAATCTTTGTTGTGGCCCGGCCGAGCCTGCGCCGGGGGGCGGTTTGCGGCGCGCTCGCGTCAGGCAAGCGGACGGCGAACCGCGAAAACGTGCTATTTTGCCAGCGCCCGGTCCAAAAAGTCGAGCCGATCCTGACCCCAGAATAATTCGTCTCGATAGACATACGTCGGCGAGCCGAAGATCTGGCGGTCGATCGCCTCCTGCGTCAACGCGTCATAGCGCTCGCCGATGTCGGCGGCGCCGGCGCGTTCGGCCAGCGATTGGGCATCAAGTCCCTGCTCGGTCGCGATCGCGGCCAGCGTGTCCGCATCGGCGATGTTGCGTTCTTCGGACCATACCGCACGCAACAAGGCGCCGCTGAGCTTGAGCGCGCTGCCGGCGCCTTGCAGCGCCTGCGCGGCGAGTATCCATTTCGAGGCGAGCTCGGGCGGCACCGGAAAATGGCGCGGCTGCAAATTGAGCGGCAGCCCAAGATGCTTCGACCAGCGCGCGAGCTCGACCAGGCGATACGCCTGGCGCTGCGGTGCGCGCTGCTTCAGCGGCAGCCCGCCGGACACCGGGAACACGCGGCCCAGGTCCACCGGCTTGACATCGACCGACACGCCGTGCCTGTCGGCGAGGGCAACGAAGCGCTCGTGTCCGAGATAGGTGAACGGCGATACCGGCGTAAAGAAATATTCTACGTTGCGGGTCACCGGATGGCCTCTTCGACGGATGAGCTCGCTCGCTACCGCTAGAGCGAGAACGACGTCGCCAGCTTTTTCGCGACCGCAATGTTCTTCAAACGCACGTATTGCGGAAGGCCGTCGCGAAACGGCGGGAACGCTTCGCCGCGGGTCAGCGGCGACAGGTAAGCGCGTGCCTTGGCGGTGATACCGTAACCATCGGCACTGATGTAATCGCGCGGCAGCTTCTTTTCGACATTGGCGACCTCGTCCAACGGAGCCGCCTCGATTTTCCACCGGTATGGCTTGTCGGAGGTGCGCACGATCGCCGGCATCACCGCACTCTTGCCCCGCACGGCGAACTCGACCGCGGCGCGGCCCACCGCGTACGCCTGCTCAAGATCGGTTTTGGAGGCCAGATGCCGCGCGGCGCGCTGCAGGTAATCGGCCACCGCCCAATGGTACTTGTGTCCGAGCTTCTCCTTCACCAGCGAGGCGATCATCGGCCCGACTCCGCCCAGCTGCGCATGGCCGAACGCATCCTTGGTGCCCGCTTCGGCCAGCAGCTTCCCCTGCGCATCGCGCAGTCCTTCCGAGACGCCGACGCAGCAATAGCCGAATTGCGCGACCTTTGCATCCAGCCGTGCCAGGAATTTCGTCTCGTCGAAAGCGATCTCGGGAAACAGGAGCAGCAGCGGAATCGGCGTGTCCGCGTCATCGGCGAGCCCGACCGCCGCGGTGATCCAGCCGGCGTTACGTCCCATCACTTCGAGCACGAAAACGCGGGTCGAAGTCTTCGCCATCGACGCCACGTCGAACGCGGCTTCGCGCATCGACGTCGCGACATACTTGGCGACGGAGCCAAAGCCGGGACAGCAATCGGTCACCGCCAGATCGTTGTCGACGGTCTTCGGCACGTGCACCGCGATCAGCGGATAGTCGAGCCGCGCCGCCATCTGCGATACCTTGAGGCAGGTGTCGGCCGAGTCGTTGCCGCCGTTGTAGAAAAAATACCCAATGTCGTGCGCGCGAAAGACGTCGATAAGCCGCTCGTACTGTGCGCGGTCGCGGTCGATGCCAGCGAGCTTGTAGCGACACGAACCGAAGGCGCCGGCCGGTGTGTGCATCAGCGCGGCGATAGCCCGCGACGATTCCCGCCCGGTGTCGATCAGGTCTTCGGTCAGCGCACCGATGATTCCGTTTCGGCCGGCGTAGACGCGGCCGATGCTGCGCTTGTGCTGCTTGGCGGTCTGGATGACGCCGCAGGCGCTGGCGTTGATGACGGCGGTCACGCCGCCGGACTGCGCATAAAAGGCATTGCGTCGACTCAAGGGCGCCGGCGAATTCATCGAAAGGGGAGGCGGCGATTGTAATTGACGCACCGGGGGCGCGTCCAACGGGCCGGCGTGAGACTCAGCGCGACGCCGTTCACCCGCGCTGGGCGTCGAGTGCCGCCAGCAGCGTCTGCGCGGGAGCGAAGTCGGGCGCGAGCTCGAGCGCACGCTGCAGGCAGCCGCGAGAACGCGCAAGATCGCCGCGCTCGCGGTGGATTTCCGCGAGATTGTAGAGCAGCGACGGATTGTTCGGCCGCACGGCAACAGCGTATGCCTGCGCCAACTCGGCGTCGGGCAGCCGTCCGCCCGCCCGATAGACGAGCGCCAGCGTATTGAGCGCCCACGGATCGCCCGGACTCGCCGTCAACGCCTCCCGGCAACGAGCTTCGGCGCTGCCGAAGTCGCGAGCCCGCAGGCTTGCCGACGCGTCCTCGAGCAATTGCTTGACCCGCGCGGCCAGCGCAATGCGCCGGCCGCCCCACTTTGCGTAGATCGCATCGCGGAAGCGCGCGAAGCGCGCCGCGTCCTTATTGCCGCCGACGCCGGTTCCCGAAGTGCCGAGGTCGACGTGCCACTCGAAGGTCTGCCGCGGCTCGAAATGAAATTGCGTGTGCTGTGCGCATTGCAGGAAGAAATCCCAGTCCTGCATGATTTCGAAGGCCTCGTCGAAGCGGCAGCCGTCGGCGACGACCAGGCTCCGTGCGAACAGTGCGGTCGAAAGATGGATGAAGTTGCGCTCGTAGAGCTCGGACAGCGAATAGGGCCGGCCCCAGGATTCGGTGTGGCCATCGGCGAATCGCCCGAGCGCCAGCGTATAGATCAGTCGCGCTCCCTGCGCATTGCGCTGCGCGGCGACGAGCCCGGCAACGTGGCCGCTCAGCAACAGATCGTCATCGTCGAGAAACGTGATCCAGTCGCCGCGCACCGCGTCGAGGCCGGCGTTGGCGGCCTGCGGCCGCGACAGGCGGACGTCGCTCTTCACCAGGCGCAGCGGATGGGGGCCGATGCGGTCTGGCAGCGAAGGATGATCGCGCCCGCTGGCGGCGACGACGATGACCTCCAGACGCGGGTATTCCTGCAGGCCGATCGAATCGAGTGCCGTCCGCAGCGTGGCACGCGCGCTGCTGCGCACGATCAGGCTGACCAGTGGCGATGCGATATCGTTCACGCGCGCTACGCTCCGCCGAGCGCGCGCCGCGTCGCTTCGAGAAAGGCTCTGCCGTAGCGCAGGTCGGGCTCGAGATGGCAGCCCTCGGCCCACTCGTTCCAGGCATTGACGAACACGATGCGCTCGTCACCTTTGTGCCACTCGCGGGTCAGCGTTGCGGCCGTCTCGAGCCAGCGTTCGTAGTTGGCGGGCTCCGCATTGACAAAGCAGTGCGCGATATCGGGCACGCGCGGCGTGTTGTCCCACCCGGTCATCACGCCGCGGAACAGTCGATAATCGGGACGCGCTCGGGCGAGTGCGTTCTGCGCGCATGAAACGTAGTCGAGAATGTCGCCCCGAAAGCCGCGACGCACGCTGTTCGGGTCCGGCGCGATCTCCTGCGACAGGGTCAGATGCGGCGGAAACTCCACCGCCGCGTCGTAGCCTATCACCGCCGGGTCCATCGTCGTCTGGTTGACGCTTTGCACCAGCGCGAGATAAAGATCGGTGTGGCCGGCGTCGCGCGCGGCGCCGCGCCAGATCTCGGCCCAGCCCCGAGGGTCTGGAATCGCATCGGGACAGTAGACGAGCAGCAGTGGCTTGCCATCGACGCGGACGTAGCGGCGATCGGCGAAGGCCGGCAGCAGGTCGCGAATCAGCGCGAGTGCGTCGCCATCGTGATAGCTCTGCGCGATCAGGACTTCGCTATCGAGCCCATCCCAGCGTCGCGTCCACGATTCGTTGGCCCAGCAGATGCAGAACGGAAAATCAGGTGCGCCCGACGCCAGCACCTCGTCGAACGGACGCTGCAGCAGACGCTTGCGGGAAAACCAGTAGTGGTAGTAGCAGAAGGCGCCGATACCATGTGCCCGGGCGAGATCCGCCTGCTGTGCGCGCGTCTCCGGCAGGCGCAGATCGTAAAAACCCAGATCGGCTGGTAGGTGGGGCTGGTAGTGGCCGGCAAAATTCGGCCTGGCGCGAACGACGTTGCGCCACTCGGTGAATCCCGCGCCCCACCAGGCATCGTTTTCGGGAATCGGGTGGAACTGCGGCAGGTAGAACGCGATGGCGCGAATGTCGGCGCTCATCTTCGTCCGTTATGCGGCGTGGGCGATCGGCGGCTCTGGCCGGCCGTCGCGTCAGCGGTGCAGCGCGGCAAGCACGGCATCCTTGATGGCATCGACCGAGCCCATCCCGTCGACGCTTCGGTATTTCGGCGCGCGCGGGTCGCCGCTCGCCACCCACTGCCGATAGTATGCAACCAGCGGCTCGGTCTGCCCATGGTAGACGGCGAGGCGCTTCTTGACCGTTTCCTCCTTGTCGTCGTCGCGCTGGATCAGCGGCTCGCCGGTGACGTCGTCGCGTCCGGCGACCTTGGGAGGATTGAACTTGATGTGATAGCTGCGGCCGGACGCGGCATGCACGCGCCGGCCGCTCATGCGCTCGACAATAGCGGCGTCGGGAACGGCAATCTCGAGAACGAAATCGATCGGCACCGCGGCATCCTTCATCGCATCGGCCTGCGGAATTGTCCGCGGAAATCCATCGAACAGATAGCCGTTGGCGCAATCGGCGGCCTTGAGCCGCTCCTTGACCAGCGTGACGATGATGTCGTCCGACACCAGCGCGCCCGAGTCCATCACCTTCTTCGCCGCGACGCCGAGCGGCCGTCCCGCTTCCACCGCCGCGCGCAGCATGTCTCCGGTCGAGATCTGCGGGATGCCGTACACCTGCGTGATGAAGGCGGCCTGCGTCCCTTTTCCGGCACCGGGTGGGCCGAGCAGTATCAGTCGCATGATTGGATCGGTATGGTCGACGACACTACGCCATGCCGGCGATCGGCGCAGGCGATGCGCGCGCCGCGATTCTGGCCGGAATCAGAGAGCCGGTCAAACCTTGCCGCTCGCGTACAGGATACGCACGCGGTCGAGATCTTCCTGCGTGTCGACGCCGGGCGCCGGCGCACCGTGCGTTACGCAGACGACGATCCGGTAGCCGTGCCACAGTGCGCGCAGCTGTTCCAGCGCTTCGAAGCGCTCAGGCGGCGCCGGCGCGAGCGACGGGTAGCGCCTGAGAAAAGCGACGCGATACGCATACAGGCCGTAGTGCCGGTACAGCGGCAACCCGGCGGGCAGTTGCCGGCGATCGGCGGCGAACGCGTCGCGCGCCCAGGGAATCGTCGCCCGGCTGAAATAGAGCGCGTAGCCGGCGTGATCGAGCACCACCTTGACCACGTTGGGATTGAAGGCCTCGTCGGGGCTGTCGATCGGGTGACATGCGGTTGCGATCGCCGCGTCGGAATGCTCGGTCAGCTTGTCGGCGACCGCCCGGATCAGCGCGGGCTCGAGCAAGGGTTCGTCGCCCTGCACGTTGACGACGATCGCTCGCTCCTCTAGGCCGAGTTGCGCCGCCGCTTCGGCCAGACGATCGGTGCCGGTAGGATGATCGCCGCGCGTCATCGCCACGTCGATGCCGTAGCGCGCGACGGCCGAACGTATCCGCTCATCGTCGGTGGCGACGACGACTCTCGCCGCGCCGCTCATCCTGGCGCGTTCAGCGACGCGAACCACCATCGGCTTGCCGCCGATGTCCGACAGCGGCTTGCCCGGCAGCCGGGTCGAAGCGTAGCGGGCGGGAATGAGGACGGTGAACAAGAAGGACGGAGCGCGCGCTCAACGCGCCGGCCGGCGCACGACGCGACGCCCCTTCGGCGTCACTTGCGCGCCGTTTCGCGCGTCACTCGTATTCGGAAGGCGCGAGCTTCCGCGCCTCTTCCTCGAGCATCACCGGGATGCCATCGCGGATCGGATACGCGAGCCGCGCAGTTTTCGATATCAGTTCCTGGCGCTCGCGATCGTAGACCAGCGGGCCCTTGGTCACCGGGCAAACCAGAAGCTCAAGCAGTTTTGGATCCACGTAAGCCTCTCTCGACCAGCGCAAACAGCGCCGGCTCGACCTTCGCGCTGACGGGCAAGGCCCAGCAGCGGTCGTCGGCGAATGCCTTGCATTTTACCGCATCTTTCTCGGTCATCAGGATCGCGGTGGCACCTGGGAGAGCCAGGTCGGCGGCCGTATAGCGGTAATGATCGGGAAACGGATGGCAGTTCGCCGCGATGCCGAGAGCGGCGAGCTGCGCAAAGAATCGAGCCGGGTCGCCGATGCCAGCAATCGCGTGCACGGCACCGGAACGGAACGGCACCGCGTCCACGCTGACAGCGGCGGCGTTGACCCGGACAAAGCGCTCGCCGGCGAGGGTCATCGCGAATTCGCGTTCGGAGCGCTTGGCCTCGTCGTCGCCGAGACGCACGACGGCGTCCACCTCTCCCAGGCGCGCCGCCGGTTCGCGCAGCGGCCCCGCCGGCAGCGGCAAGCCGTTGCCCAGTCCGCGACGCGCGTCGATCACCGCTATTTCGATGTCGCGTGCGAGGGCGTAGTGCTGCAACCCGTCGTCGGAGATGATCAGATCGCAGTCGGCGTGAGCCGCGAGCAGCGCGCGCGCCGCCGCGGGCCGGTCGGCGCCGATCCACACCGGGAGGCCGGTCCGCGCGAGCAGCAAAGGCTCGTCGCCGACCGCATCGGGGTCGTCGTCGACGCCGACGGCGCGCGGCGCGCTGTTCTTCGCCCGATAGCCGCGGGTCACGATGCCGGGATGCCAGCCGCGGCGCGCTAACTCGCTCGCCAGCGCAATCGTCAACGGCGTCTTGCCGCTGCCGCCGACAGTGATGTTGCCGACGATGATGACCGGTACCGGCAGGCGCTCGGTCCGGAACAATCCGTAGCGATAGAGCGCGCGTCGGGCGATGGTTGCACCACGGAAGACGAGCGCGGCCGGAACGAGGAGGACCGACAGCGGAGCCAGCCGTGGAGAGAACCACGCAGCAACCAGACCTTCACTGAAATTCACTGGTGGGCGCTGACTCGGTCGACCAGCCAGCTCTTCGACCGACTCGCTACTTGCCGGGAGTCTGGGTGGCGAACGTGATGTGGATCAATCCGGCCTGACGCGCGGCCTCCATCACGTGAATCACCGACTGGTGCGTCGCATTGGCATCGGCATTAATGATGATCACCGGGTCCTTGGCGCCGCCCGCCGCGCGGCTCAGCGCTTCGGCGAGTGCGCCCACGGTCGTGAACTGCATCAGCGTCTTGTCGACCATGTACTGTCCCTGTGCACTGATGCCGACGTTGATTTCCTTCGGCCGTTGCTGCATCGGGTCGGCGTTGGCCTCCGGCAGGGTGATCTTGAGTTCCGCGACCCGCTGGTAGGTCGTCGTCACCATCAGGAAGATCAGGATCACCAGCAACACGTCGATCAACGGAATGAAATTGATCTCCGGTTCGTCACGATGCCGGCTGCCGCGCAGATTCATTGCCGCGTTCCCTGTGCGCGCCCGGATCGCGGCCACGGCGCACCGAAATGTCTCAAGGCAGCCAATCCGGCCACTACTTGCGTTCTCCGTGCGCGAGCTCGACCAGCTTGATCGCCTGCTGCTCCATTTCGAGGATCAGCGCGTCGACCTTGGCGCGGAAGTGGCGGTAGAAAATCATGCTCGGTATCGCAACGATCAGGCCGAGCGCGGTGTTGTACAGCGCGACCGAGATGCCGTGCGCCAGCAGTATCGGGTTCGATCCGGACGCGGTCTGCGAGCCGAAGATCTCGATCATTCCGACGACCGTCCCGAACAGGCCGAGCAACGGAGCCATCGCCGCGATCGTCCCCAGCGTGGTCAGAAACTGCTCGAGCTCGTGGCTGACGATGCGGCCCACCTCCTCGACCGCTTCCTTCATCACCGGCCGCGGGCTCTTGACGTTGGCAAGGCCGGCGGCGAGAACCCGCCCCAGCGGACCCTGGTGCGCGGTCTTGGCGAGCAGCTCGGGGGTGAGGCCGGTGCGCTTGTACTCGGCCAGCACCTTGTCGACCATGCCCGACGGCGCCACGACGCTCTGGCGCAGAGACCACATCCGCTCGAATATCAGAGCCAGCGCGATCACCGATGCAAAGATCAGCGGCCAGATCGGCCAACCCGCTGCCTGGATGATCGACCACACGAAATGGCACTCCCTCGAAGCGAAGCGTGAACTCTAGCTTGGACGTCGCGATTCGGCAAGGCGACGATGCATCTATCTAGCGCGGCGGTCTCACGGGCGACGCCGCTTTCTGCTCCTTCCCCAGCGATGCTCCGCCAGCGTCGCGGCGACTGCAGCGCCAGCAAGCAGGATGATCCAGCAAACGTAGATCCAGATGAGGAATAGCGGCAGCGCGGCGAGCGCGCCATAGACGATTTCGTAGGTCCGGACGTGGGTGATGTAAAAAGCGAAGCCGAATTTTGCTCCCTCGAACGCCACGGCAGCGAGCAGGCCGCCGATGAATGCGGCGCGCAGCGGCACGGGCCGCGCCGGCACAAGCTTGTAGGCCAAAGTCAGCAGAAAGGTCCCGATCGCCAGCGAAAAGGGCCGGGCGACGTAAGGTAGCGCGGCCGACGCGAGCGGAACGGCGGCCACGGAAGTGTCGATCAGCCAGGAGGTCGCGTACACTGCCGCGCCGATCAGTGCGGGCACGGCAACGAAGCCCAGCATGTAGACGATGATTCGTCGCGGCAGCGAGCGTGCTTCGTAGATCCCCCAGATCGCGTTGATCTCGCGCTCGACCTGCGCGATCAGCAGCACCGCAGTGAGGATGACGATCGTGGTGCCGACGCCTTTGAGACCTGCCGTTTTCGCGGTGAATTCAGCCAGGTACTGACGCGCGGGCCCGCTGCTCCCGGGCAGAAGAAACTTGAGCAGGACCGGCTCCAACGCTTCTTGCCAGTGCTCGAACATCGAGTACGGCGCGACGTAGGCGAACGCGACGGTGAACAGCGGCACCACGCCAAGCAAGGTCGTGAACGAAAGGCTGGCCGCGATGCGCGCGAAACGCGTCGCATGCAGGCGCCGGACGACCCGCACAACGAACATCGCGAAGGCGCGGGTCCCGGCGAACAAGGCTATGCCGGCCGACCGGTCATGCCGGCGGCTTCGCCGTCGAGCCGGAGCTCATCGCTTGGACGAACGAGACTGGAGTTCGATCGATTCATGTCGTCGATGGCGGTGATCCGCCGGTGATCTGCAGGGTCGCGTTTTGCCGCGCGTGATTATCGCACCACCCGGCCCCGACGCTGCCGCCGGGATCGACGCCTGCCGTAAGATTCGGCACAGCGAGAGCGACCAAGCCAGTCGCGAGCGCGGCGCGAATCGCGCTATCCTGACGACCGACCACCCGAAGGGCTATCACCATGACTACCATGCCGGAAGCGACACAGACTGCGGTGCTGGGCGGCGGCTGTTTCTGGTGCCTAGAGGCGGTTTTCGACCAGCTGGCGGGCGTACGGTCCGTGGAGTCCGGTTACGCCGGGGGGAGAACCGCCGACCCGAGCTACGAAGCCGTGTGCAGCGGCGCAACCGGGCATGCCGAAGTCGTCAAGATCAGCTTCGATCCCTCCGCACTGTCCTTTCGCGACTTGCTGCGCGTGTTCTTCTCGATTCACGATCCGACGACACGCGACCGGCAGGGCAACGACATCGGCACGCAGTATCGGTCGGTCATCTTTTGCCAGACACCCGAGCAGAGAAGCGATGCCCAGGCGGCGATCGCCGAGTTGACCCGCGAGGGAATCTGGCCGGCGCCGATCGTCACCCAGATCGCCGACGCTGCGACCTTCTACCCGGCGGAGAACTATCACCAGGAGTACTTCGAGCGCAACGGCAGACAGCCCTATTGCCAGGCCATCGTCGCGCCCAAGGTGGCCAAATTCAGGAAGCAGTACGTCGACCGGCTGAAGCGTTAGGAGCGCCGCGCGAACCAGCCGCCGCCGGCGAGCGCTGCGCCGACCGACCAGAATACCGGCGCCAGCCCGAGCGTCGAGCCGACCGCGCCGAACAACAGCGGCACGGCGAACGTGGAGGCATTGATGATCGACATGCGCACGCCGGCCGCCTCGCCCATTCTGCCGGCGGGCGCGATGCTGTGCAAAAGCGACATCACCATCGGTTGTGCACTGCCGAGCGCCAATCCCAGTGCGAACGACAGGGCCATCAGCGCACCTGCGCTCGCCACGAACGGAAACAGCGCATAGGTGGCGGCGGCGGTGAACAATGCCGCCGTCAGCACCTGCAATTCGCTGAAGCTCCGCGCGATGCGCGGCATCATCAGTCGAACGGCGAAAGTCGCCGCCGCGAACGATGCGAGGATGATGCCGATGCGCGACGCCGACAGCCCGATCGTTGCGCCGTAAATCGGAATAAAAAAGGTGTGGAGGTCCCATGCCATCGACAGCAGCGCATTGACGATGAACACGCGCTTGAGCTGCGGGTTGCGCATCAGCGCGGCGATGCCTCCGGCGGACGGCTGCGCATGGACGCGCTGGCGACCGGGCAACACCAGAGCGCGCCGCGTCAGTGCCAATGCAGGCAGCAGCGGCAGCAGCGCGAATCCGATGAACGTCGTGCCGAATCCCAGATTGTCTATCGACAGCCCCGCCGAAAGCGGCCCGCAGAAGCCCGAGATCGAGTAACCGAGCGCCAGCAGACTGAAATTCTTCGCGCGCTCGCCCGGCGGCCCCATCTCCCCCGTAGCGTTCTGCACCGATACCTGGAAGAGCATGAATGAGACGCCGATCAGCGAAGTCGCCGCGAACAGCACGCCGACTCCCGGCCAGATGCAGGGAAGCGCCGCGCCCAGCGCGATGCCGAAGGAGCCGACCAGCATCGGCCGCCGGACGCCCACGCGATCGGACAGCCGCCCAGCGGCGACGCTCAACCAGATCGGCAGAAAGGCATACAGGCCCATCAGCGTGCCGACCACCAGCGGCGAGGCGCCGATCGACAACGCGTACAGCGACACCGTCACCCGACTGCCGGCCAGCACCGAGTGGTTGATGATCGCCAGCGCGATCAGCACCGGAAAGCTGTAGCGGCTGCGGCCTGCCGGCGAGCTCACGGCGCGAGCCGCTCGATCTGCCAGCGCGGCCCATCGCGCCGATAGACGATGCGGTCGTGCAGCCTGGAGCTGCGGCCCTGCCAGAATTCGACCAGCGACGGGAACACGCGATAGCCACCCCAGAACGGCGGGCGCGGCACGGCAACGCTGTCGCCTTCGTAGCGAGCCGCCACCGCCGCGAATTCGCGCTCCAGCCAGTCACGGTCGGGAATCGTCCGGCTTTGCGGCGACGCCCACGCACCGAGGCGTGACGACCTCGGGCGGGAGGCGAAATAAGCATCGGATTCGGCGCTTGCCACCTTGCTTGCCGTGCCCTCGATTCGCACCTGCCGCTCGAGCTCGACCCAGTGAAAGAGCAGCGCCGCATCCGGACGAATCGCGAGCTCGCGTCCTTTTCGGCTGTCGTGGTTGGTAAAAAAAACGAGGCCGTCGGGCCCTACTCCCTTCAGCAGCACGACGCGCGCCGCCGGGCGCCCGTCGGCGCCAACGGTTGCCAGGGTCATCGCGGTTGGCTCGGGCAGCGCCGCGTTGATGGCTTCCTGCAGCCAGCGCTCGAATTGGCGCAGCGGATCGGGATCGACGTCCGCTTCGGTCAGCGCTTCGCGGTGGTACTCACGGCGCAGTTCGGCGAGGTTCGGGGAGGGCGTCATGGTGCGAGTTCGGCATTATCGGCGATTTCGCGCCGACACGTGCGGCCCAAGGGCCACCGCCCAGTCCGACGGGTGGCCGGGGCGCGGCTCGCGCTGCGACCTGCCAGCATGCGGCAGGGCGTTCGCGCTGAGGCGCTCCCGGGACCGATGCGCCCGCCACCGCGCGCTCGAGTCCGGCCAACCAACGACGCAACAATGCTGACGGCGCCCCTCGCAAACCGTGCACAATTTGCATACCATGCCCCTAGGAATGCGGTATATTTGTTCGCATGGAGAAAGCAGCAATGACAGGAGATTGAGCTGACTCCATATTCATCGCCGTTGCATCGAAGCGATTAACCACCAGGAAGGAGTGCTATGGCTACTGCCAAGAAAGCAGCAAAGAAGCCCGCGAAGAAGCCGGCTGCAAAGAAGCCCGCAGCGAAAAAATCCTCGGCGAAAAAGCCCGCCGCGAAAAAAGCACCGGCAAAGAAGGCCGCCCCGAAGAAGGCCGCCAAGAAGCCCGCCGCAAAACGCAAGCCCAACGCAGCGTTCATGAAGGCGATGACCCCGTCGTCAGTGCTGGCCGCAGTGGTCGGCAGCATGCCGTTACCGCGCACCGAGGTCACCAAGAAGATCTGGGACTACATCAAGAAGAACAAGCTGCAGGACTCGATCAACAGGCGTCTGATCAATGCCGACGACAAGCTGCGCCAAGTCTTCGGCGGCAAGCGGCAAGTGTCGATGTTCGAAATGACCAAGCTGGTGTCGAATCACCTGAAGTAATCCGCATCGCTCGGCGTGCCCCGCCGCGCGGTCCGATCATACGGCCGGCCATCTTCGCGATGTCCGGCCGTTAGTTTTTTATCTGCGGCCCGCTGTCGGGCGGCGTGCGGTGCCGGACGCGGCGCATCGTGCGCCGCGCCGGCGGCTAACTCGGCGGCGCGCTCTTCGGCCAGTCATCCTCGTCGTCAGGCAGGATGCGAATGACGCGGGTGCGCTTGCCTCCGCCATAGCGCTCCATCCGGGTCTCCACCGGATACAACTCGGCAAGGCGGGTCCTCGCCTCGGCTTCGCTGTCGAACGTCAGGACGGCGCCATCGGCGCCGCGCACGTCGCGCCAGATGCCGTTCGGCGCCTCGATCTCGATCTTGTACTTGAGGGGTGCCGCCATGGGTTTCGGGCCAAGCTTAGGCCGCGGACGCGCCCGCCTGCAGCGCGTGGATGCGTTCCTCGATCGGCGGATGCGTCGCGAACAAGGCCATGAACCCGGAGTGATCGGTGATGCCGAAGCCGGCCATCGATTTGGGCAGCTCGCCGGGCGGCAATCCGCCCAGGCGCGCAAGCGCATGCATCATCGGTTGCGGCGTCCCCAGCAGCCTCGCACTGCCGGCATCGGCGCGAAACTCGCGTCGGCGCGAGAACCACGCGACGATGATGCTCGCCAGCACGCCGAGCACAATCTGGGCGACGATCATCGTGATGAAATAGCCGGGACCGTTGCCCCGCTCGGTGCGAAAGACGATCCGATCGACGAAAAACGCAACCACCCGCGATAGGAAGACGACGAAGGTGTTGACCACGCCCTGGATCAGGGTCAGCGTGACCATGTCCCCGTTGGCGACGTGCGAAAGCTCGTGGCCGAGGACTGCTTCGATTTCTTCGCGCGACATCGAGCTCAGTAATCCGGTCGACACCGCGACCAAGGCCGAGTTGCGGAATGCACCGGTCGCGAATGCGTTCGGCTCGCCCTCGTAGATCGAGACCTCGGGCATGCCGACGCCGGCCTTGTCGGCCAGCCGCTTGACCGTCGCCAGCAGCCACGCCTCGTTTTCATTGCGCGGCGTGCCGATCACTTGCGCCCCGGTCGACCACTTGGCCATCGGCTTCGACATCAACAGCGAAATGATCGCGCCGGTGAATCCGACGACCGCCGAAAAGACGAGCAAGGCGCCGACGTCGAGGCCGTTGGCGGCGAGCGCGCGGTCGAGGCCAAGCAGGCGCACGACGACCGACAACACGACCAGCACTGCGACGTTGGTCAGCAGAAACAGGAAGATGCGCTTCATCGATTTCTCCGGCCGGGCGACACACCACTCATGGTAACGCCAACGCGCCCGCAACGTGAGGGCCGGCGATCAGCGTCTGCCCGCGGAATCCTTGCCCCAGGAGTCGCGCAGCGTGACCGCGCGGTTATATACCGGCCGGCCGCTGGCGGCGTCCCTGCAATCGGCAACGAAGTACCCGTGCCGCTCGAACTGGTAGCGCGCATCGCTGGGAGCTGTTGTCAGCGCGGGCTCGACGTATGCCTCCGCTACGCGCTTGGCCTGCGGGTTCAAGTCGTCCAGATAATTGCGCTCGGTCGGTTCGTCGAAGTGGATTTCCTCGTCGACCGCGGCGTCGACGGCGGCACGTGGCGGCGGCGCATCCGCGCCCTCCTCCCGCGCTCGGCCGGGCTGCGGCACGGCGAACAGGCGATCGTACAAGCGCACCTCGGCGCGCTCGGCGTGTCGCACCGAAAGCCAGTGAATGTTGCCCTTGACCTTGCGCGCTTCGGCGCCGGGGGTGCCGCTACGGGTGCCGGGATCGTAAGTGCAGTGCACGGCCGTGACCGCTCCGGCGTCATCCCTGTCGACGCCGACGCAGCGGATGACGTAACCATAGCGCAGGCGCACTTCGGCACCGGGCGACAGGCGGAAATAGCCCTTCGGCGGATGCTCGTGGAAATCGTCGCGCTCGATCCAGAGCTCACGGGTCAGCGGCAGCGCGCGGCTGCCTAGCTCGGGGCGCTGCGGATGATTGGGAGCGTAACAATCCTCCACGCCATCCTCGGGATAGTTGTCGATCACCAGCTTGAGCGGATCGAGCACGGCGATACGTCGCTCGGCGCGTTCATTCAGCTCGTCGCGCAGGCAGTCCTCGAGCACGCTCAAGTCGATCCAGGAATCGGACTTCGAAACGCCGATGCGCTCGGCGAACAAGCGAATCGACTCCGGCGTATAGCCGCGCCTGCGTAAGCCGACCAGCGTCGGCATGCGCGGATCGTCCCAGCCGTCGACATGCCCTCCTTCGACCAACTCGAGCAGCTTGCGCTTGCTCATCACCGTATAGGTAAGGTTGAGACGCGCGAATTCGTGCTGCTGCGGAAGCGGCCGCGGCAGCAGGCCGGCGTCGGCCAGGCGCTCGATCACCCAATCGTAAAGCGGACGGTGGTCCTGGAATTCGAGCGTGCAGAACGAATGCGTGATCCGCTCCAGCGCGTCCGATATCGAATGCGTGTAGTCGTACAACGGATAGACGCACCATTTGTCGCCGGTGCGGTGATGCGTCGTGTGACGGATCCGGTAGATCGCCGGATCGCGAAGATTGATGTTCGGGCTGGCCAGGTCGATTTTCAGGCGCAGCACGTGTGCCCCGTCGGGAAACTCGCCTTCCTTCATCCGCTGGAACAAATCGAGGTTTTCGGCCACGGCGCGCTCGCGATAGCTTGAAGCCTGGCCGGCGCGGGTCAGGGTTCCTCGCAGCGCGCGCATTTCGTCCGGCGTGGAGCTGTCGACGTACGCCATCCCCGCCTTGATCAGATGGCGCGCGAATTCGTACAGACGGTCGAAGTAGTCGGAAGCGTGGTAGAGATGCGGCCCCCAGTCGAATCCCAGCCACTTGACCGCGGCCTTGATCGAATCCTCGTATTCGACGTCCTCCTTGATCGGATTGGTGTCGTCGAAGCGCAGGTGGCAGACCCCGTCGTTTTCGCTCGCCAGGCCGAAATTCAGGCATATCGATTTGGCGTGGCCGATGTGCAAATACCCGTTGGGTTCGGGCGGAAAGCGAGTGACCACTCGCCCGCCGTATTTGCGCGTTCGGTTATCCTCCGCGATGATTTGTCGAAGAAAATTGGAGGCGACCGGCGCCGGATTTTGTCGCACTGCAGCAGTCATTACGCTTTGTTCATGAACAAATTACAAACTTATTACATTCTAACCGGTGCCCATGACCTCGTCATCGACGCGATACCACGAGGAATCGGCCCATGCGGCGAGGGCCGCGCCCAGCAAGGCTTCGCGGGCAGCGCCCACTGCGCGTGGCGAAGTGTTTTCCACAATATCTGTGGATAAAATTGTGCATATCTTGTAAATTCGGCGGCTAAGTGGCCCTGCGAGTAGGGATTTCGTTGTCATGCCCAAAATCGCACCGTATTTTTTATATTATTATTCAGTGGGTTGGAGCAGACCCTCGACGTTCGGCTGATAGCACGGCGCACCGATGCTCAAGCAGGGATAACGTGTCGAGCTCGGCGCGACGTTGAATTAACTGTCCAGGACATTTCGTTAGACCGTCGCACCATCGAAAAGCGATCATGCGCTTGCCGCCGTTGACGACTTTTGAATCCGCGCCGGAGTCGCTCCCGCCCGTGCTTCCGGTTTCGCTTTTGGTCGGTTCGGCACGTTTACTGATCGAGCGCCACCTGGGGCTCGCCTGGATCAGTGGGGAAATATCCGGCTTTACCCGAGCGGCGTCCGGGCATTGCTATTTCATGCTCAAAGACGACCAAGCCCAGGTTCGTTGCGTGCTGTTCCGGCACAAGGCGCAGCTCCTCGACGTTGTGCTCAGCGACGGCTCGGCGGTCGAGGTTCGCGCGACCCCGACCATCTACGAGGCGCGCGGGGAATTCCAGCTCAATGTCGAGACGGTACGGGTCGCCGGCCTGGGTGCGCTCTACGAGCGCTTTGCCCGGCTGAAGGCGCGGCTGGAAGCGGCGGGCTGGTTCGCCGCCGAGCGAAAGAGAGCGCTCCCGGCGTTTCCGTTGGCGCTCGGCATCGTCACGTCGCTGCAGGCAGCGGCGCTGCGTGACGTATTGACCACGCTCGGCCGCCGCTTCCCGGGGCTTCCGATCATTCTGTACCCGGCGCCGGTGCAAGGCGCCGGTGCCGCGGACGAGATCGCTGCGGCGATCGCGGCCGCCAATGCCCATGCCGAAGTCGACGTCCTGATCGTATGCCGTGGCGGCGGCTCGATCGAGGACCTGTGGGCCTTCAACGAAGAGGTCCTCGCCCGCGCTGTATTCGAATCGCGCATTCCCATCATCAGCGGCGTCGGGCACGAAACCGACTTCACCATCTGCGATTTCGTCGCCGACGCGCGCGCGCCCACGCCGACGGCAGCGGCCGCGCTGGCCGTACCCGATCGTGCTGCGCTGCGCCGGCAGGCGCAGGCCGTATTCGCCCGCTGGCAGCATGCGCTTGCCCGCGCGCTGGAGTTGCGCATGCAGCGCATCGACCTGGTATCGCGCCGGCTGATCCATCCGGCGGCGCGGATCGAGCGGCAGCGGGCCGACATCGCCGCGTTGGGCGAGCGGCTCACGCGCTCGGCTGCGCAGGCGCAGGACTCGCGGCAACGCCAGCTGGCGGGTCACGCGGCGGCGATCGCGCGCCTTCTCAAGGCACCGCCGCCGGCGCGCGCCGAGCTGGATCGTCGCCGCGAGCGCTGGCAGCGCGCGGCGGCCGAGCGCGTTGCAGCGACCGCGCGGCGCATCGACGCCTGCGCGCAGAGTCTGCGGCATTTGAATCCGCTGGGGGTGCTCGACCGCGGCTACAGCATCGTCACCGACGAAACGGGCGCGGTTGTGCAGGACGCCGCAAGGCTCGCCGTCGGCGACACGCTCAAGCTCCGCTTTGCCCACGGCGAAGCCGACAGCAAGGTCACGCGCACGCGGTCGGGTTGAAACGACTGCCGCGGTCTTCAGGCCTCGTCCGGATCCGGATTGTCGATCGCGCCGGCGCTCTTGAGCCTGGCGATCACGTCGGCCGGAGCAGCCGCCGCTATCTTCGGAGTCCGGCAGGCTACATCGGCGTTTTGCGCACGGTGGCGCAGCGCATGGTCGATCAGCACCAGGAGTAGCATCGCTTCGGCGATCGGGGTCGCCCGAATGCCGACGCAGGGATCGTGCCGGCCATGCGTATTGACGGTCACCGGCGCTCCGGATTTGTCGATCGACCGGCGGTCGAGCCGTATCGACGAGGTCGGCTTTACCGCAATCGAGACGACGATGTCCTGCCCGGTCGAGATGCCGCCGAGAATGCCGCCGGCGTTGTTCGAAGCAAAGCCTTGCGGAGTCATCTCGTCGGAGTGAACGGTGCCCGTCTGCGCGACGCTCGCGAAGCCGGCGCCGATTTCCACTCCCTTGACCGCGTTGATGCCCATCATCGCGTGCGCGATGTCGGCGTCGAGCTTGTCGAACACCGGCTCCCCCCAGCCGACCGGCACGCCGGAGGCGACGACGGTGATGCGCGCCCCGCAGGAATCGCCCGACTTGCGCAGCGCATCCATGAACGTCTCGAGCTCCGGCACGACCGCGTCGTCGGCGGCGAAAAACGGATTGGCGTCTACGTGATCCCAGGACTTGAACGGTATCGTGCGCTCGCCGATCTGCGCCAAATAGCCGCGGACGACGATGCCGTGCCGCTCGCGCAGCCACTTGCGCGCGACCGCACCGGCGGCAACGCGAACCGCGGTCTCGCGCGCCGACTGCCGGCCGCCGCCGCGATGATCGCGAATACCGTACTTCTGCCAATAGGTGTAATCGGCGTGCCCCGGTCGGAACGTGTCGGCGATCGCCGCGTAATCCTTGCTGCGCGCGTCCTCGTTGCGAATCAAGAGCGCTATCGGCGTGCCGGTCGTCCGGCCTTCGAAAACGCCGGACAGGATTTCGACCGCGTCGGATTCGCGGCGCTGGGTGACGTGGCGCGACGTGCCGGGCTTGCGCCGGTCGAGATCCTGCTGAATGTCCTCGGCAGCCAGCGGCAGGCCCGGCGGGCAGCCGTCGACTACGCAGCCGATCGCCGGTCCGTGCGACTCGCCGAAGGAAGTGACGCAAAAAAGCCTGCCGAAGGTGTTGCCGGACATCGCTCGCCCGTGACGTCGCCGTGCGGCGAGTTTAGCATGCAGCAACAGGCTCGCCTCGACGCCGACCGCTGGCAACATCGCCCATCATGTCCACCGCATCGATAACACTACCGTCGCAGCTGGTGCGCGAAATCGCCGATGCCGGTCGCATCGCCGTGCTGACCGGCGCGGGCATCTCGGCCGAGTCCGGCGTGCCGACGTTTCGCGATGCGCAGACCGGTCTCTGGGCGCAGTTCGACCCTACGGAACTGGCGACGCCGACGGCATTCGCGAACAACCCGAAGCGCGTATGGGATTGGTACGCGTGGCGGCGCGCGCTGGTCGCGCGGGCCGAACCCAACGCCGGCCATCGCGCGCTGACTGTTATCGAGCGGCACGCCGACGGATTTCGTCCTGATCACGCAAAACGTCGATGGCCTCCACCAGCGTGCCGGCAGCCGCCGGATCATCGAGCTTCACGGCAACATCGCGCGAGTCAAATGTTCTCGAGAGGGCGTAATCGTCGCCAACTGGCGCGAGGATGAGCAGGTCCCTCGATGCCCTGATTGTGGCGCGCTGCTGCGCCCCGACGTCGTCTGGTTCGAGGAAGCGCTGCCGGCAGCCGCGCTCGCGGCGGCCGAGGATGCGGCCAGGCGCTGCGCGGTGCTGCTCGTGGTCGGCACGTCGGCCGAGGTGTACCCGGCCGCCGCGCTGCCGATGTACGCGCGAGCCGGCGGTGCGACGATCGTCGAGATCAACCCGAACGCAACGCCACTATCGGACAGCGCGGACTACGTGCTGCGCGGGCCGGCCGGCACGATCCTACCGGCGCTGGTCGATGCCGCATGGCCAGACGCGACGCGCTGATCCTGGCACCGGCGATCGACCGTCATCCGAGGCGACGAGCGTCTCGAAGGAGAATTCAGTCGGTGTCGCGATGCGTCGCGCTGTGTGCCGCCGGCGGCAGCGGCGACAGATATCCGATCAGCAGCAACAGGGTGCCGACGCCGAGAAAAGCGATCACGCGCGGCAGGCCGGAAAGCGTTCCTAGGTCGATCAGAAACAACTTGCCTATCGCGAGCGCGAGCAGGCCGGCGCCAGTCATCCACAATGGCCGCAAGGCGCGCCGCGCGGCGAAAAACATCAGTACGACGGCCGTCGTGGTCCATGCGAGCGTCAATCCCGCCTGCAACAATTTCGAGGCCAGCAGCGCCGACAGCTGCCACGGAATCCCTCCCCAATGGTGCGCGGTGCGCAATGCCGCGCCGTTGAGCAGGCCGAACAACCCCACACCCAGCCATGCAAACCGTGTCGTATCGCGGAGCCGGCTGAAACGGCTGCTCCATAGGAAGAGCGCGACAAGGGTGAGCGCGAGCGTCAGTTCGAGCGGATTGAAAAGCGGCACATAGGTGAGCGGCGAGGCCGTACCGGGCGACACGACGGTGGCGATCGCGAACCAGAAACCGGCCAGCACCGCGATCGGCCCGCCCGCCCCGATCGCATAGGCGTCGCGATGCGAGGTCAGCGGCCACCGCGCCGCCCCTGCGAAAGCATGTACGAGGAACAGGAAGGCGATCGGCGGCAGCACCGCGGCGCAGGCCAGCCAAACGGTTCCCGGCGGCGCGACGCGGTCGACCCACTCGCTCGCTTCCCAGGCGATCTGCGCGGTCAACGCGATCGCCGATACCGCATGGGCGGCGTACAGCTGGCCCCGAGTGGGGCCTGATGCCGGTGCAAAGGACGCGCCGTCGCGCTGCGGCATATCGGCCGCATACAACACGCTCCATTGCGCGATCCAGGCGAGTGGCCAGACCAGCCAGCCGAAATTCTCGAGGGTCGTGCGCACCATCCGCAGATCGTTCCACGCCACCAGCGCCATCGCCGGCAGCAGCGCGATACCGACCGAAAGCAGCCGTGGCCAGCCCAGGGCCCTCGAGGCGAGCGCCGCGACCGCGACGCTGGCCGCGACAAACGCCAGCGCCGCATGCGGCGCGTCGATGCTGTCCAAGTGCCGTTTCAGCTCGAATGCGCCGCCGGCCAGCCACCATGCCGCGCCCCAGAGCAGCAGCAGCGGAACGAAGCCCCGCTCCGATGCCGACAGCTTGTTGCCGGCGCGGTCGGCGACGGCAGCGGTGGTGATTCCGGACACGGCCACCAACACCGCGCCGACGAAGAAAGCGTTGGCAAACAGCGGATCGTCGGCGCGCGCCGCGTTCGACCAGAGGAACACGACGCCCGCACCGAACTCCACCAGCAGCGCAAAGGCGCGCACCAGCGGCGTGCTCTGCCGTACGCCGAGCCAGAACGCGCCCGCGGCCGCGACCGCCCACAGCGCGGCGGTCATGCGATAGTCGAAAGCCAGCGGGACGGCGATCGTTGCGAAGATCGCTGCCAGCGCGAGGAATGCGCGCGCGAGCAGCGCCAAGCCCGCCTCGGCGCGCGCACGCAAGAACAGGAACAACAGAGCATAGACGATCGCAAGCGCCACAGCGCTCCAGGCGGCGCCGTATTCGACGTCGTGCACCAGTGCGGCCTGGAGCCCGAAGGCGATAAGCGGCACGCCGAAAACCAGCAGGCCGTCGACCGGAGCACGCGCCTCGAATCGGCCACGATGCGCATACAAGATCGCGATCGCGACATAGAAGACGAAGAAGAGAACCAGGAACGGCTCGACCGTCGCGAAATATGGCGGCCGGTAGTAGCGGTACGCCCAGAGCGAGCCCAGGATGAAAGTGAAGATGAATCCGAGAAGATTCAGCACGCGCCACGAGCGCACCCACGCCAACGCGAAGATCGCCGCATTGAGGATCGCAAAATAGCCGAACAGCAGCGCCGGCTCGCCGGTGACCCTGGTCAGCATCGGGGCGAGAAAACCGCCGGCGACGGCGAGTCCGGCCAGCGCTTGCGAATCGGCGCGGATCGCGAGCGCGACGGTCGACGCCGCGATCACCGCGAGCAGCAGCAATCCCGGCACGGTCGGCAGGACGTGATACAGGCGGAAGGCGGCGAAGGTCGTCAGGTACAGCACGCCCGCGCCCGCCCCCTGCAGCGACAGTCCGTAGCCCGGACGCGCGAGGGCAAGTCTGATCCCCGCGACGATCAGCAGGATCCCGACGATACCGACGCCGATCAACCTCCATTCGATCGGAATCGTGACTATCTCGGCGAGGTAGCGCAAAAGAAACGCCACACCGAAAAAGAGGATCACCACGCCGATGCGCGTCAGCGCGTTGCCCCCGGTGAACCAGGCCCAGAGTGCGTTCGACTCAGGCGCGCGGGTCGGTGCTGTCGCGGGTGGGGCTGGCGCGGTGTCGGGCGCAGGAGGTGCGAATCCAGCGCCGGTGCCGCCTTTGCGTACCGGCAGCATTGCACTCGGCACGGCGTCGGGCGCGGCGGCCGTTGGCGGGACGCGAACAGCCTCGCCATCCCGGGCCGGCTCCGGCGGCGCAAGGTTCGCACGCTCCCCCGATTTGCGCAGGTACATGCCTACCAGCGCACCGAGCAGCGCGCCGAGCAGCGCGCCCTTGAAGCCCCAGGTGCTACCGATGATGCCGCCGATCAACAAGCCGAGCCAGGTCATGTTGGCCTCCCCGAGCAATGCCGCTAGCGCCAGTCGCCGCGCAGTGCGAGTACGTTCTGTTGCAGGTATTCCGGCGTCGCGCGCTCGGGCGGCACCGGCGGACCGGCGACCAGCGCGATGCGCGAGAACAGGCCGCGAATCTTTCGCATCGCGCGCCCCCCGTCGGAGCGGCTGAAGAAACTGCCCCACAGGCCGCGCAAGGCCATCGGCACGACCGGCGCGGGCGCCTGCTCGAGGATACGCTGCAGTCCAGGGCGAAATGGATTGAGATCACCCGTCTCGGTCAGCTTCCCTTCGGGAAAGATGCCGACGATCTCGCCGGCCCGAAGTGCGGCAGCCGCTTCCGCGAACGCGCGCTCCTTCATCGCCGCATCCTCCTTCGCCGGGGCGATCGGAATCGTGCGCATCGTGCGGAAGACGAAATTCAGCAGCGGGATGCGGAAGACGCGGTGGTCCATCACGAACCGGATCGGCCGGCGCACGCAGGCGGCGATCACGATCGCGTCGACGAAACTCACGTGATTGCAGACGATGACGCATGGCCCTTCGGCCGGGATCCGCTCGAGGCCTTCCTTGTCGACGCGGTAGAACGTGTGCACGAGGAGCCATGCCAGGAACCGCATCAGGAATTCTGGGACCAGCGTATAGATGTAGATCGCGACAACCGCGTTCATCAGCCCGGTGACCAGCAAGAGCTGCGGGATGGTAAGTCCCGCCTTGAGCAGCGCCAGGGCAATGCCCGCCGATGCGACCATGAATATCGCATTGAGAATGTTGTTGGCAGCGATGATGCGCGAGCGAAATGCGGGCTCCGAACGCTCCTGGATCAACGCGTAAAGGGGAACGATGTAAAAGCCGCCGAACATGCCGATCAGGACGAGGTCGGCGATCACTCGCCAGTGCGCACTCACAGCGAAGAACGCCCCGATGCCGGCAAGCCCCTGGGGCGCGAGACCGCGGCTCGCCAGGTACAGGTCGATCGCGAAGACCGACAGTCCGATCGAGCCGAAAGGCACGAGGCCGATCTCGACCTTGTGTCCCGACAGGCGCTCGCAAAGCAGCGAGCCGACGCCGATGCCGATCGAGAAGATAGCGAGCAGCAGCGTCGCCACGTGCTCGTCGCCGCCGAGCACGTCCTTGGTGAAGTTGGCGAACTGGGTCAGGTAGGTCGCACCATAGAACCAGAACCAGGAGATGCCGAGCATCGCGAGCCATACGACCCGGTTGCCATGTGCGAAGCGAAGATTGCGCCACGTCTCGGTGAACGGGTTCCAGTTGATGCGCAACCCAGGTGCGACTGCCGGCGTCTCCGGGATGCGGCGCGAAACCAGGTAGCCGGCGATCGCGATCGCTATGGCAGTCGCGCCGGCAAGCAGCGGCCCTTCCGGCTTGACCGCGATCACCAGCCCGCCGACGATCTCCCCGAGCAGGATCGCGACGAACGTTCCCATCTCGACCAAGCCGTTGCCCCCGACCAGTTCGTCGTTGCGCAGGTGTTGCGGCAGTATCGCGTACTTGACCGGGCCGAACAGTGTCGAGTGCACGCCCATCAGGCCGAGAGCGACGAACAGCAACACCAGGTCGCGCCGGTAAAATCCGATGGCCCCGATGATCATGATCGCGATCTCGAAGGTCTTGATCAAGCGGATCAGGCGCGATTTTTCGTACTTGTCGGCAAGCTGGCCGGCGGTCGCCGAAAACAGCATGAACGGCGCAATGAAAACGGCCGCCGCGATGTTGACCAGGTCGTTCGACGAGAACGCCGTCAGCGTCGCCGCCTGGAATGCGACGAAGATGACCAGCGCATTCTTGTAGACGTTGTCGTTGCCGGCGCCCAGGAATTGCGTCCAGAAGAACGGCGCGAAACGACGCTCGCGCAGCAATTGGAACTGGCTGTGTTCGGCCATCGTTCGACTCCTGATCTAGTTATGTGAGGCCAGATAGTCCTGCACCGCCGTCAGCGCGGTCTGCACGGCGGCGGCGTCCGGCCAGAACTGCACTTCCTTGCCTACTTTTTCGCTCTTCAGCACGCCGGCCTCGCGCAGTACGCGCAGATGATGCGATACCGCCGAGCGCGACAGCGTCGACGCGGCGACGATCTGCCCGACGTTGAGCCGTTCGCCGGGTTCGAACATCAACAGGATGCGCTGGCGATGCTCGTCGCCCAGTGCGACGAACATGCGGGCAATCCGCCGCCAGGCGGCGGGAATCGAGCGGGCGTAGGCCGGTTTCATATCTAAATGACTAGTCGCATAGTTATGTTAGTCTACCCACCGGAAACCTGTTGTCAAGCCCGATCCACCGCCTGGCGCCACCGCAGGAGCCCGATCCGTTTGGACTACAATGGCGCAATCCGCCCTCCACGCAGCCGGCCAGACGATGCGTCAGTACCTCGAGTTCATGCGCCACGTGCGCGATCACGGCGAGCGCAAGGACGATCGTACCGGCACCGGCACGCTGTCGGTCTTCGGCTACCAGATGCGCTTCGACCTCGCCGCGGGCTTCCCACTGCTGACGACCAAGCGCGTGCACACCAAGTCGGTGGTTCACGAGCTGCTGTGGTTTCTCGCCGGCGATACCAACGTGCGCTACCTGCGCGAGCACGGCGTCACCATCTGGGATGAGTGGGCCGACGCCAGCGGCGATCTCGGCCCGATTTATGGATACCAATGGCGCTCGTGGCCGGCCCCGGATGGGCGGCACATCGACCAACTGGCGGATGTCGTCGCCCAGATCAGGAAGAATCCCGATTCTCGTCGCCTGATCGTATCGGCATGGAACGTCGGCGACATCCCGCGGATGAAGCTCCCACCCTGCCACGCCTTCTTCCAGTTCTATGTGGCAGCGGGAAAGCTGTCGTGCCAGCTTTATCAGCGCAGCGCCGACGTTTTCCTCGGGGTGCCGTTCAATATCGCCTCGTACGCGCTGCTGACGCATCTGGTCGCGCAGCAGACCGGCCTCGATGCCGGGGACTTCGTGTGGACCGGCGGCGACTGCCACCTCTACCTCAACCACCTCGAGCAGGTCGAGCTGCAGCTCGCGCGCACGCCTCACCCGTTGCCCAAGCTCGTACTGCGACGAAAGCCGCCGTCGCTATTCGATTACCGGTTCGACGATATCGAGATCGCCGACTATCACTATCACCCGGCGATCAAGGCGCCGGTCGCCGTCTAAGCACGCGGCGATTCTCGGCTGAATCCAGCAGCGCGTAACGGAGGGCTCGATGATCAGGAAACTTGCGTCGGGCGGTTATCGCCTCTATTCCCGCAAGGTCGATCCGAAAACCGGCAAGCGCCGCAACCTCGGTACGTTCAAGACCCGCGCGGCCGCCGAGAAGCACGAGCGAGAGGTCCAGTACTTCAAGCGGCATTGAGGGGTCGGCATAAAACGCCCCGAGACTGCGCGAGTCGATCTCTCGATCGCGCCGACCGAGTCATCGCGCGAAGCCCGGTTGGGCACTGCCGGATCTCGCCTCCGACGGTCGGGGCGCATTGGCCTTCTCGCCGAGCGAGCCGGGATCGGCCTCGGGCAGCAGGCAATAGTGTAGGAGATGGTTCCAGGGGATATTCCACGGATATAGTCGCCACTCGTCGCGCAGGAAGTTCGCGTACTGCCCCACGAGCGAGTCGACGCGCTCGTCGTGGGTCGACTGCGGCCCGGGGACGTGAAAGGGTGCTCCGAATTCCAAGACGAAGGACCCGCGCGGCGAAAACCGGTAGGCGATCGGCACCACGTGAGCGCCGGTCTTGAGCGCAAGCTCGGCGAACCCGGTGGCGAGTCGGCGCTGCCGCCCGAAGAACTCCACCGAACGCGAATTGTCGAGGTTCTGGCGGGCATCGGGCGGGTTGAAGACGATTCCGCCTCGAGTGAGCAGCTGCTTGGCTGCGTGCATTTGCCGCGCGAGCTCGAATTGTTTCGCGACCGGCGTCTTAAGACCCTTCTGCTCGAGCTTGTCGTTGGTGAGACCGACCTCGAGGCCGTCGTGGCCCCGATGGCGAAGGTACGGAATGAACAGGCGGGCGAACTGGCCATGGACCGGAACGAGGATAAGCCCCGCCCCGTCGCGCCGGCATCGATCGAAATGTTCCCATCCATCGACGCGCGTGAGTCGCGCCACTCGTTCCGGCGGCGCTTTGACAAGATCATCGAAATACAAGGCTCGCCAAAGCCGTCCCAGCAAGGAGAGGCCGACGAATTTGCGCCTTTCGGCGGGCGGCAAATCGAAGACTGCCGCGAAGTGACGAAGGAAATCGGCGTCCTCGGGCCAGACGTCCGTTTGCACGGGCGTGCGGCTGCAAAGGAACTTGAGCCACCGCGCGTTCACGCGATGCGCGATCTCGTGGCCTTCGCCACGTCTCACCGTCTCGTCGACGAACTGCTTCGCGCGGTCGAACCGCTGCCGACTGCGCTCCGAGGGGAGACGCCGCCTGAGGTAGCGCTCGATCGGTGTTATGGGATCCACCACCGGCGATTCACATCCCGATGGCGTTACTTGAGCGGAATGTCGAGCGGGCGCACCCGCTCGGTTGCAGCCCGATGCGCTTCCGGACTGTCGGCCATCGAGTCGAAGTTGCCGGAGCGATCCGTCAGCAGGGATGCTGCGTACATCAGCGCCTGCGCCTGCATGCTGCTGAAGCCCATGGCCTCACGCGCTCGCGCATGCCCAGCGTCCGTCGCCTGATAGTAGGGCAGCGCGAGCGATCGGCTGAGCTCCAGCCTCGCCTGTACCTGCGACGAGAAAATCGAACGATGCTCGTCGCGCCTGGCGCGCTGTCGAAAACACCGGTCGATCGTGTGCGCCGCCGCGTAGGCCGAGTACATGCCGAACACGACGCCCACCGAGAAAATGGGGTCGACGAAGCCCGCCGCGTCTCCGAGCAGGAAGAATCCCGGGCCGGCAACCCGGTTGGAGCGGTACGAGTAGTTTCGTACCAGTCGCACCGAGCCTTCGCAGAACGTCGCGTCGGCCAGCAGCCGCTGCAGGAGCGGCAGCGCGCGGCATTGCCTCAAATACCAGGCTTCCCACGTCTCGGCGCTTCCTTTGGTTTCGCTCGCCCACGCTTTCGGGATGACGAGGCCGATGCTGGTTGTCTCCCGCAGCATGATGTGCCAGAGCCATGCCCATCCGTCGCCCTGCGGCAGCGCGCTGACGTAGGTGGTCGGCGGCACCTGCCGCACCGACTGCGCCGGGTAGATCAGGCCGTCGGCCGCCAGATAGCTCGAGTTCGCGAAATAGCCCCACACGCTCATGAAGCGGAAGCCCTCGTCGAACACACGCAGTCCCAACTGCCTTCCGATGACTCCGGTCTGTCCGCTGGCGTCAACGACGTAGCGGCAACGAATCCGGGACGCGCTGCTTTCGCCGACCGGTCGATAGCTGACCGAGACTTCGCTCTCTTCGTCTTCCGCCCGCGAGAGATCGGCTTCCAGGACCGCGATCTCCTCGCCGACCCAGGCGCCGGAAGCGCGCGCCCGCTCGAGCAGGATGTAATCGAAGCGGTCGCGCTCGACGTGCAGCGCGGGCCGCGTGTACCCGAAGTCGCCGAACGAGAGGCGGCGCATTTCGCCGTTCCAGTCGACGCTGCCTCCGGCCTTCCGCAGGAAACCTTCGCCGGCGATCGCGTCGCTCACTCCGGCGGCGTCGCAGTACTTCCAGACATCCGGGAGAAGGCTCTCCCCCACTTGGTACCGCGGGTGCTTCTGCCGCTCGAGCAGGACGACGGAGTAGCCCTTCCCGGTCAGGTACGTCGCAGCGAGGCTGCCCGCCGGCCCGCCGCCGATCACCACCACGTCGCAGGATTCCGGAACCGTGGTCATCTGGGGTGACCCTCGCGCAGCCGACGGCGCGTTCTGTCTTTCTTCATCGCTACCCCAGCTTCTTCACAATCAGGTTCCTGAGCGCCCGGAGCGTCTGGAAGTTTTCGAGGAGGACTTCGTCTGGCTCTATCGTCACCGTGAACTTCTCTTCCACGTAGGCGATGAGCCTGAAGATGCCCAACGAATCGACCAGGCCTTCGGCGATGATGTCGGTATCGGGCGCGACGGCGATCGCGTCCTCCCGGCCCGCCCCCTCTGGAGCGAAAAACGATGCAAGGGTGTTGAAGATCTGTTCGTCCGTATAGTTCATATTTCTTCTTGAATCGCTTCGCAAGACTCCATCATTGAAGATCCCATCGATGTCGAAGTGCCTGGGAGAGGTCGCGGGCTGGAGGTTACGTGGCATCTGGCCTGGTATCAAGTGCACCACGGTGGGTATCAAGCTCGCGAGAGCTCCTCGCGAAGCCGCAGTCTGTCGACTTTGCCGGTGCCTCCGCGCGGAAGCGACTCGCGCACCGCGATCGATAGCGGAACCATATACGCGGGTAGACGTTCGGCGCAAAACGCACGGAGCCTACCGGCTTCCAGCGACTGCCCGATCTTGGCGACGGCCGCCGCCCGTATGACGTGGCCGCTCTCTTCGTCGGGTAGAGCGACGGCGGCAACCTCTGCTACTCCAGGATGCTGGTACAGGACACTTTCGATTTCGCCCAACTCGATGCGGTAACCGCGGCTCTTTATCATGCCGTCCCTGCGGCCGAGAAGATGAAGCAACCCCGCGGCATCCTCGCGCACGAGGTCTCCGGTTCGATACCAGAGGGCGCCGTCGCTCCCCTCGCCGCGGGCGACGAGGGCATGCGCGGTGGGGATGGCCTGGTACCCGGTCATCAAGCTTGGCCCGCTGACGTAGAGTTCGCCCGTTTCGCCCGCCCCGCACACCGACCCCGCATCGTTCACGACGAGCAGTTTGCTGTTCGCGCAGGCCGTTCCGATCGGCACGGGATCCGTCTGCTCGGGCGGGAGCGCGTCCACCGCGTAGGCAGTGCAGACGTTCGTCTCGGTCGGCCCGTACCAGTTCCAGTAGCGCGCGCCGGGAATCTGCTCGCGCAGGCGGCGCAGGTGTGCTACAGGGAAGACCTCGCCGGCGAAGATGATCTCGCGAAGGTGCGACCAGTCGTGACGCTCGAGTCCGCCCGAGAGCGCGAGCTTTGCGAGCAGCGAGGGCACCGAGTACCAGACGGTGATTTGCCGGGCAGCGATCCAATCCGCGAGGTTGCGGGGGAAGACGTTGAGCTCCGGCGGCACGAGCGCGACGGTCGCGCCCGCCCGGCAGGTCGCGAAGAGGTCGAAGACCGATAGGTCGAAGTGCAGCGGCGCATGGCTCGACACGACGTCGGTCGGGCCGAGCTCTGCGGTCTCGGCCGCCCAATCGACGAATGAGAGCGCGGCGCGGTGGCTTAGCACAACGCCCTTCGGCTGCCCGGTGGATCCGGACGTGTAGAGTATGTACGCCGTGCGTGAAGGATCGTCGTCTTCCGGGCGGACGCCACCGTTCGCCGCCGGAACGCGCGAGGCGCTCGAACTCTCGAAGTCGAAGCCCATCTCGACCGGCCGCAGCGTCTCGCGCGTCATGCCGACGAAGGCCGGCGGGAGCGCGAGCGCGGGAGCGAGCATCGACCATCGCTTCGGCGTGGCGAGGATGCCGCAAAGGTCGCCGTTCTCGACGATTCGGCCGACTCGTTTGACAGGCGACGCGACGTCGAGCGGAACGTACGCGGCCCCGGCTCGGAGCACGCCCCACACAGCGACGATCGCATGGAGCGACTTGTCGAGGTAGAGGCCGACACGATTCCCGGGCCCCACGCCGTGTGCGCCGAGTTCGCTGGCGAGGCGGGCCGACGACTCGTCCAGCTCGCGATAGGTCATCGACTCGCGCCCGGTCGATGACCGCCGTCCGGTCCGGATACCTGGCCGCGCTTTCGATCAGGAGATGGTGAAGCGTCATCGGATCCGTCAGAGCTTCATCCAGCGCGCCAGGATCTGGCGCTGCATCTCGGCCGTTCCCGAGTAGTAGAGGCTGCCGAGCGCGTCGCGCAGGTCGCGCTCGACGCCTGTTTCGGTCAGATATCCGTAGCCGCCATGGACACGCATCGCGTCCTTACACGACCGCACCCATGCCTCGCTGATGGCGAGCTTGGTCATGGCGGCTTCGGCGAGCGCCGCGCGCGACTCTCGCTTGAGCCAGGCAAAGCGGTAGAGGAGGAGACGCGACGTCTCCCAGCGAACGCGCATTTCGACAAGGCGGTCCGCGACCGCCTGAAATTGCCCGATGGGCCGGTCGAATTGACGCCGCCCGCGGGCGTAGGCCAAGCACGCCTCGAGCTGGCGCTCCATCGCACCCACGGCGACCGCCATGATGAACCCGCGCTCCCACTCCATGATGTGATTGAAGATCGCGAGGCCCGCGCCTTCGGGCCCGAGCCGGTTGCGTGCGGGCACCGCGCACCCGTCGAGCGCGACTTCGCCCATCGACGCTGTCGAGAGTCCCATCTTGTCGATGCGCTCGCCGACGCGGAGCCCCGGAGTCCCTCGTTCGACGAGAAAGGCAGTCAGGCCGAAGGCTCCGCGCGCGGGATCGAGCGTCGCGAGGACGAGGAACACGTCGGCCACGGGCGCATTGGTGATGAACGTCTTGCCGCCCGCGAGCACATATGCATCGTCCCGCTTCGTGGCCCGCGTCTGGAGGCTGAAGACGTCGGAACCTGCCTCGCGTTCGGTCGCGGCGAGCGCTCCGATCCACTCCCCGCTCGTGAGCCGCGGCAGATACGCGAGCTTCTGCTCTTCGGTCGCGAACGTGGCTAGCGGGTTCACGCAGCCCCAGAGGTGGGCGTTGAGCGCGAAGTTGAACCCGTTGTCGCGGCTGCCCCGGCCGAGCGCTTCGAGGGCCGACATCGTCGAGACCGGGTCGAGGTCGGCTCCGCCGTACCGCGAAGGCGCGACCAGCCCGACCAGCCCGAGTTGCGCGGATGCCAGCCAGCCCTCGCGGTTAAACGTCCGCGCCCGGTCCCGCGCCTCGAGGTCGTCATTCAGAGACCGCTCGGCCCATTCGCGGATGCGGCGGTGCCGTTCGGTCTGCTCCGACGTGAGTGAGAATTCCATTACGCGTCCGCCTCCCCTTTCAGCGGGTGCCCGTTGGCCAGCGGGGGCACACTCCCTGATACGACCGTATCGCACTATGAAGAAGTGAGGCGTCGGGAGCAAATGCAGAAAACGAGCTCCGCGACGGGACCGCACCGCTTACTCGGCGCGAGCCGACGCCAAAGCGAAGTCCGGCTGCCGAGGACGCGGAGCGCCTCGTGCATTGTTACGGTACTGAATTAGGGGTTGACGCTCGGCTCGCACCGCGGCGAATCCGGCTTATCGCGCGAATGTTCGCCTACGATGCGGTGACTCAGGGCCCCGGCAAAAAAAAGCCCGCTGGAGGAAGTGAGCGGGCAAGGGGGATTCGGTCGAGCGGTATGGTCAGACGACGCTCCTAGCGGCATTGACGCGGTCGGCCAGCTCTTCGAGCGCAACTTGTTGCGAAGGCGACAAGGCCTGCTTCGGCCCGTGGTCGATGCCGTCGGGCTCGCCGGGTCGCTCGGGCTCGGCGAGCCAATACGCTGCGAACTCGGGTGAAAACCTGTCCATTGCCGCCTCCTGGCACCGCATGACATCGGCGCACGTGCGTCGCATGCCTTCGCGAGGACAGCAAGCAATCGTTGTGCCAAGTTCATTCAGTGTCTATAAATCAGCATCTTGGCTGTCGGCAGCGGCTCAAAGCGCATGCACGCCGGGTAAAACATCGCCGCAACTCGCGGAAACTGTCGTATTAACACGACATACTTTAGTTGCACTGCGGTAACGCGCTGGTTCTATTATATTTTATTTGTCTCTGAACAGAGACACATGTGTGCAAAACGCAACGTCGCCGGACAGGTCCGTCTGCACGACCGGTCAGCTCTTGGCTTCCTTGAACATCGCCGGCTCGAGCCGGTGACGCTGCAAAAGCTTGTAGAACTCGGTACGGTTGCGCTTGGCCAGTGTTGCCGCCTGTGTAACGTTGCCACCCGTGATCTTGAGCAATCGGACCAGGTAATCGCGCTCGAACTGCTTGCGCGCCTCCTCGAACGGGGCGAGGACTCCGGAATCCTCGCGCAACGCTCCGTGCACCAGCGTGGCGGGAATCACACTGGTCGTGGTCAGCGCGACCGCCTGCTCGAGCAGATTCAACAGTTGCCGGACGTTGCCCGGCCAAGGTGCGCTGATCAGGAGTGCCATCGCATCGGGCGCCAGCGTCGGGACCGGCTTTTTGTAGCGCTCGGCGAGCTTTCGCAGGAAGTGCGTCGCCAATAGTGGAATGTCCTCACGCCGATCGGCGAGCGGCGGCAGCTTGAGTGAAACGACGTTCAGCCGATAATAGAGATCTTCGCGGAACTGACCGCTTTCCTTCTGCGCGTCCAGATCGCGGTGCGTGGCCGAGATGACCCGCACATCGACGGGGACCGATTGGGTCGCTCCCACTGGACGTACTTCCCCTTCCTGCAGCACCCGCAGTAGCTTGACCTGCAGCGGCAGCGGCATGTCGCCGATTTCGTCGAGAAAAATCGTTCCGCCGTCGGCGGCCTGGAACAAGCCCTTGTGCGCCTGCACGGCCCCGCTGAACGCGCCGCGGGCGTGGCCGAACAGTTCCGATTCCAGCAGCGGCTCCGGGATCGCGCCGCAATTGACGCCGATGAACGGGCGCGTCGCGCGGCGGCTTGCGCGATGGATTGCGCGCGCCAGCAACTCCTTGCCGGTACCCGATTCGCCGAAAATAAGGACGCTGGCGTCCGAATCCGCCACCAGCCGCGCCTGGCGCATCAGGTCCTCCATGCGCGGGCTGCGCGTGATTATGCCGGCGCGCCATTCCCCGGTCGTCTGCGGCGTCAGCTCGGATTCACCACCGCTCAACCGGACCGCGGCCGCCACTTTCTGCAGCAATTCCTGGCTGTCGAACGGCTTGGTGAGGAACCCGAATACGCCGCGCTGTGTCGCCGACACGGCCTCCGGAATCGTCCCGTGCGCGGTGAGAATGATCACCGGCATCGCCGGATGCTGGCGATGGATGGCGTCGAACAATGCGAGGCCGTCGATACCCGGCATCTTGAGGTCGGTGATCACCGCGGCCGGACGCTGGACCGCCAGCGCCGCGAGCGCGGTTTCTCCACTGTCGGCAGTCCGCACGCGATAGCCGGCCGAAGTCAGCCGCAGACTGATCAGCTTGAGCAGATCGGGGTCATCGTCGACGAGAAGGATGTCGCTCGCATGGGTCATCGCTAAGCTTCCAGTGGACACTATCGTCCGGTACCGCCGCCGCCACCGCCGCCGGCGCCCCCGGCGTTGCGACTTCGTTCGAGCAGAAGGCTGCGTTCGACCGCACGCAGCTGATCGAGTTTTTCCTGTGCCAGCGCGCTTCGCTTTCTTTCCTCGCCGACAGTTCGCATGCGTTCGGCAATTTGTGCGTAAAGCACGATGGCGAGTTGCTTCACAGGCGATGCGCCCCCCGTCTTGCCGGCAACCGATTCGAGAAGCCCCAGCGCGCGCGCGTCGTCGGGCGGGCCGGCGTTGGGCATCGTCAGCAGCACCGCGAGCCTGATCCGGTTGACATCGGTGCGCACGCGCGGATTGCTGGTCTGGTTTACCGAGGCGAGCTCGCGCCGCAGCTCGTCGGCGGGAGCGCCGGCGTAACGCTGCAGATCGGCGAGCAAGGCGAGAGTCTGCTGCTCATCCTCGTTGACCGGGGGTGCCACCGGCGGCGCCTCCTGCACAATGATGACCGGTGTCGGCGCAGCCGCCGCGGGTTGGGGAGTCGGCGCAGGCGTCTGTGCCGGTGGCGGGGCCGTGCGTTCCGGCACCGGCTCGGCTTCGGCATGCGTCGCCGACGCCGCGACGATGGACGTCTGTGACTGCGCGGGCTGCAGGGAGGCGGGCGTGGGCGCCGCCGGCGTCGCGCATGCAGCCAGGCCGATCAGCATCGCCATCGCAGCGCCTGCGCGCGCCGCATCCACGCGCATGCTCACCCTTCCTCCTGAAAGGTGACTATGGGCTTCGCGTCCCTGGCCGGCGTGCGCTCGCCGGGCATCGCCAGCGGCAGGTGCAGGCGGAAGTGTGCGCCGCGTCGTCCGTCGGCGCGATCGATCAGCTCGATCCGACCGCCGTGCGCCAGCGTGTATTCACGGGCGATCGCGAGCCCCAGCCCCGATCCTTTGATCCTGCCCTCGGGCGCGGTCTTGCCCTGGTAGAACGATTCGAAGATGTGCGGCCGGTCCGCCTCGTTTATGCCCGGGCCGCTATCGATGACGTCGAGCACCGCCTGGTCGCCGTCGGACCGGAGCTCGATCGCGATCGTGCCCGAACGTGGAGAATACTTGATCGCGTTCGACAGCAGGTTGTCGACAATGGCGCGAATCTTTTCACTGTCGCCAACGATGATCGAAGGTTCGAGCTTCGCCTCCACTGTGATCAGGCGCGCGAACGCCGCAAGCTTGTGCTCGCGTACGACGCGTCGCACCACGTCGACCAGCGCGACCGGTCCCAGCGTTTGCGGCTCGATGCTGCGCGTCTGGTGGTAGTTGAGCAGATCCTCGATCAACTTCTGCAGCGACAGCGTGTTCTCGCGCACGATGCGCACGATTTCCCGCTGCTCGGGCGACAGTTCACCGCCGACGCGATCGCGCAGCAGCTCGGCGCCTTCGCGAACCGCGGTCAGCGGCGTCTTGAGTTCGTGCGAAACGTGGCGCAGGAAGCGATTCTGCTGCTCCTCGAGCTCGTGCAGGCGCGATCGCAGCCATTCGAGCCGCTGCCCGAGGTAACGTATGTCCTGCGGGCCGTTGACCTCGATCGCATGCGTGAAGTCGGCGCTCCCCATCTGGCGGATCGCCTGATCGAGCTGCCGGATAGGCCTCGCGATCAAGACGGCGAAAGTGATCGCCAGCAGCATCGCGATCAGTCCTGCGGCGAGCGCCAGATAGCCCCAGGTCTTGCTTCCTTCGGCCGCCGTCTGCTGAAGATGCTCGATCTCGCGCTCGGTCAGACGGTTGGTCGCGTTGAGCATCGCTTGCGCGTCCTCGGCCATCGTCGCATAGCCGTCGGCAAGCGTTTTCGCGGCGCCAGCCGGACGCTGCGGCGTCTTCAGCAGCGAAAAAAGCCGGCTTTCGTTCTCGGCCAGCTTCTCGAGCTGCGCTGTCTGCGCTCGATCGAGCGGAAGCTGCATCAGCTGTTGCGACGTCTGCCGGAAATCCTGCCGCAGGCGCGCGTAATCGTCGATCAACTGAGGATCGTCGAGGATCAGCTGCTGCCGGACCAGCCGCTCCAGCGTCGTCGCCTGTTCATAGAGCTGGCGACTGGCGCGGCCGGCTTGCGCCGCCTGCAGGACCGCCTGCTGACTTTGCGTCCCGAGGCGGTCGAGACTGACGATCAGTTCGACCAAGGCATAGAGCAGCGGCAGACTTACCAGCAGGAAGCCGAGCAGAATGAACTTGAGGAATGAACGCGGGTAGTACACGAAATGTCAGAGGCGGGGCCGCTATAATCGGGTTGGACGGCACATGACAGCGCCAAAGCAAAACAGACCAGCGAGCCACGCGTGCACGATACACCAGCCCCTGCCGCGCCGCCAAGCACGGCACGCCGGCTCGCGCTGATCGCCGCCGTCGCGCGTAACGGCGTGATCGGCCTCTCCGGACGATTGCCCTGGCGCCTGCCGGACGATCTCAGGCACTTTCGCGCGCTGACCAGCGGTCACGCGATCGTCATGGGTCGCAAGACCTGGGACTCGATCGGCAAGCCGCTGCCCGAACGGCAGAATATCGTCGTGAGTCGGCGCCGCGACTTCGCCGCACCGGGCTGTGTGGTCGCGCATACGTTGCCTGAAGCGATCGGACTCGCCGCGATGCCCTCACCGGTGTTCATCATCGGCGGCGAAGCCGTCTATCGCGACGCACTGCCGTTGGCCGACCTGCTGTTCCTCACCGAGATCGATCGCGATTTCACGGGCGACGCGAGATTCCCCGACTTCGATCGCACGCAGTGGCGCGAAACTTCGCGCGAACCGCGCCGGCTGGACGGGGACGCGGGCTTCGCCTACGATTTCGCGTCCTATGCGCGCGTGCGGCCTTGAAGCGCACGCGCCTCGCTTCGCAACGCGATCGATTGGAGATTTCGCATGTCTGAAGACCATTTTCACGTGCACGGACCGCACGACCACGAGGTGGAGCATCAAGCGCAGCACGGTGATCCGTTCGCCGGCCGCATCGCGGTGATGACGGCCATCTTCGCCACCATAGGCGCCATGTTCGGCTACATGGCCGGCGACACGCAGAATGACGCCCTGCTTTTCAAGAACGAGGCGGCGATCCGCAGGACAGAGGCGTCGGATCAGTGGAACTTCTACCAGGCGAAAAGCGCCAAGCAGAACCTCGCCGAGCTCGGCGCCACGCTGACCACCGGCGAGCAGCAGGCGCGATACCAGAAGGAGGTCGACCGGTACAAGCAGGAGAAGGAAGAGATCATGCCCAAGGCCAAGAAGCTGGAGGACCAGTCGACACAGGCCGAGGAAAGAAGCGAGGCCTCGATGCACGTCCACCATCGCTGGGCGCAGGCGATGACGTTGATCCAGATCGCAATCGCACTGGCCGCGATTACGATCCTTACCCGGAACAAGGGCCTGCAATACGTCTCGTACGCCGGCGCCGCGATATCGATCGTCCTCGGCGCGCTCGCGGTCGCGCATATCTAAAGGCGGCGGGCCGCCGCCGGGAGCGGCTACCCGAGGTTGCGCAACTCCCGCAGCGCAACCGACAGCATCGCCGCGTCGGCCTGCGCGGCGGTACGCAACTCGCCAAGGAGCTGCACGGCGCGCTCGATGCTCCGGCGATTGCGATCCTGCCACGCGCCGATCAGCGCGGTGGCCGTTCCGGCATCGGAGCCGCCGAAGACCTCGGCGGCGATCGTTCGCTGCAGGCCGGACAGATCGTCCTGCATCGCGCCCCTGGCCAGCATCTGCCAGTGTTGGTCGCCGGGAAGCGCAGCGATCCGGTCGCGCAGCCAGGACAGGCCGAGTCGCGTCGCAAGATCAAAGTAGACGTCGGCGACCAGCTCGACCGGGCGCTGCGTAAGCTCCGCGACCTCGATGATGTCGAGCGCCGCATAAAGCGTGTCGAACGTCGCGACGCGTGCCGCGAGATCGTGCGGCACTCCGTCCGTCTCGTAGCGGGCGACCTCGCCGTCGACTCGCGCTCGCTCGACCGCGTCGAGCAGCTGCGGCAGCCGCGACGCCAGCGCCTCTACGCGCGGCGCGAAATGGCGCGATAGTCGCGGCCATATCGTCCGTCAGCCTTCGCGAGCGCAGGAACCACATCGTACCGCGATCGATCAACCGGCCGGTATCGATCAGCATCGTCGATTGCACGGCATCGTCGACCCTGTTGTCCAGGGCCTCGATTTGCTGCCAAAGGGTCACGAAGCCGAAGATCTCGCGATTGAGCAGGTAGGCGCGGACGATCTCGTCCGGCTTCGATCCCGCGGTCTCGCAGAGCCGGTGCACGAACGAGCTGCCGACGCGGTTGATCATGCTGTTGGTAACGTGCGTCGCGATGATGTCGCGATGCAGTGGATGGCGCGCCATGTGCGCTGCATAAGGCTCGCGCAGCGGCTGCGGAAAATAGCGCTCCAGCGCGGTGCCGACCCACGGGTCGTCGGGAAGCGTCGACGCCAGCAGCTCGTCGTAAAGCCAGATCTTCGAATACGCGAGCAGCACCGCACGCTCGGGGCCGGTCAGGCCGACGCCTTTGACGCGTCGCGCGGCGATCTCCTCGTCGTCGGGAAGATACTCGAGCGCCCGGTTCAGCCGTCCCGACTTTTCGAGGTACTGGATGAATCGCTGCTGCGCATCGAGCAATTGCGGGGCGATGCGGCCGGTCACCGAAAGCGCCTGCGTCTGGAAGTAATTGTCGCGCAGCACCAGCGCGGCGACATCGTCGGTCATCGTGACCAGAAGCGCGTTGCGCTGCTTCTCGGTCAACTCCCCGTCGCTGATCGCCTGGCCGAGCAGTATCTTGATGTTCACCTCGTGGTCCGAGGTGTCGACGCCGGCGGAGTTGTCGATCGCGTCGGTGAAAATCCTGCCGCCGGCCATCGCATATTCCACCCGGCCGAGCTGCGTGCAGCCCAGATTGCCGCCTTCGCAGAAGACCTTGCAGCGCAAGTTGCGGCCGTTGATCCGGACCGCGTCGTTGGCGCGATCGCCGACCTGCGCATGGGTCTCCGCCGACGCCTTGACGTAGGTGCCGATGCCGCCGTTGTAGATCAGGTCGACCGGAGCCTTCAGTATCGCGTTGACCAGTTCCGCCGGCGTCATCGCGTCCTGCGAAATGGCGAGTGCGCTCTTCACTTCCGGCGTGATCGCGATCGACTTGGCGCTGCGCGGATACACGCCGCCGCCCGCGGAGATCAGGCCGACGTCGTAGTCGGCCCACGAGGAGCGCGGCAGCTTGAACATCCTTGCGCGCTCGGCGAAGCTGGCGTCCGGATCGGGGGTCGGATCGAGAAGGACGTGCCGGTGATCAAATGCCGCGACCAGCCTGATGTGTCGCGACAGCAGCATGCCGTTGCCGAAGACGTCGCCCGACATGTCGCCGATACCGGCCACGGTAAAGTCGGTCGTCTGCGTATCGACGCCCATTTCGCGGAAGTGCCTCTTGACCGACTCCCAGGCGCCGCGCGCGGTGATTCCCATCGTCTTATGGTCGTAACCGGCCGAACCTCCGGACGCGAACGCGTCGCCGAGCCAGAAGCCATATTCCTTGCTGATGCCGTTGGCGTAGTCGGAGAATGTCGCCGTGCCTTTGTCCGCGGCCACGACCAGATAGGGGTCGTCCGGGTCGTGGCGCTTCACCTGCGGCGGCGGGACGATGGAATCGCCGACGCGATTGTCGGTGATGTCGAGCAAGCCGCGCAGATACTCTTGGTAGCAGGCGATGCCTTCCTTCAGGTAGGCCTCGCGATCGGCCGACGAAGGCGCGCGCTTGAGCACGAAGCCTCCTTTCGAGCCGACCGGCACGATGACCGTGTTCTTGACCATCTGCGCCTTAACGAGCCCCAAAACCTCGGTGCGGAAGTCCTCCGGCCGATCGGACCAGCGCAAGCCGCCGCGCGCTACCTTGCCGCCGCGCAGATGCACGCCCTCGAAACGCGGCGAGTAGACGAAGATCTCGAACATCGGCTTCGGCTCCGGCAGTCCGGGCACCTTGGCCGGGTCGAATTTGAACGATATGAAGCTTCTGGCCCGGCCCGCGGCGTCGCGGCGCCAGAAATTCGTGCGCGTCGTAGCCATCACCAGAGCGAGGTATTGCCGCAGTACGCGATCCTCCGACAGATTGTCGACCTGCGCCAGCGCCTCCTCGATGGCACGCACCAGCTCGGCGCTCCTGGCACCGGCGCCGGCGCCGATCTCGGGATCGAATCGCGTCTTGAACAGCTCGATCAACCCATGCGCGACAGACGGGTGCGCAGCGAGCGTCGATTCGATGAAAGACTGCGAGAGCGGAAACCCGATCTGGCGCAGATATTTCGCGTAGGCGCGGAGAACCACGATTTCGGCGGCGGGCAGCCGCGCCGCCAGCACCAGACGGTTGAAATCATCGTTCTCGACCTCGCCGCGAAAAATGCTGGCGAAACCCTGCTCGAACACCTGGTGCACCGCGTCGATCTCGACCTCGGTATCGGCGAGTCCCGATAGCATGCCGAAGTCGTGCATCCAGACCGGCGGCATGCCGGCCGGCGCCACGCGATGCGGCCGCTCGTCGACAACGTTGAGCCCCATGCGCTCGAGCATCGGCAGGCTGTCGGACAGACCGACCGGCTCGCCCAGATGGAAAAGCTTGAAGCGCAGCGCCCCTGGCGCGGCTTCGAGCGGTCGATAAAGGCTCATCGCCAGCGGCTCGGCTGCGGACAGGCGCGCCATCATCTGGATGTCAGGCACCGCTTCGCGCGCGGTGAAATCCTCGCGGTAGCCGGCGGGAAAGGCGTCGCCGAATTGGCGGAAGAGCTCGTTTCCCCGCGCCTCGCCCAGCGCCTCGATCAGCGCCTGCTTCAGATCGTCGTCCCAGCGCCGCGCCGCGGCGATCAGCCGCCCTTCGAGCGCACGCACGTCGACGTCGGGAATCGCGCCCGGAGTCGTGCGCACGGTGATCATGATGCGCGCCAGTACCGATTCGGTCAGATAGACATTGAATTCGGAGCTCGTGCCGTTGAACGCCTGGAGCAGGATCTGCTGCCATTTCTGCCGCAGCTCGGTCGTGTAGTTCTCGCGGGGCGCATAGATCAGACACGACAGGAAGCGCTCGAAAGGATCGCGTCGCACGAACAGCCGGAAGCGTTGCCGGTCGCCCAGGTGCAGTATGCCGACGGCGGTGCGCAGCAAATCGTCTTCGGGGGTCTGGAACAGCTCATCGCGCGGGTAGGTCTCCAGGATGTTGATCAGGGCCTTGCCGGCATGGCTGCCGGGCTGCAGGCCGGCGCGCACGACGACGTTGGCGATCTTGCGCCGCAGCAGCGGTATCTCCGCCGGATTGGTGCTGTACGCCGTCGACGTGAAGAGTCCGAGGAAGCGATCCTCGCCGCTGACCTCGCCCTTTGCGTTGAAGCGCTTGACGGCGATGTAGTCGAGATAGCCGGGCCGGTGCACGGTCGAGCGCGACGTCGATTTGGTCACGACCAGGAGCTCCGGCCGTCGCGCGTAGGCCTTGACCTCGGGCGGCAACGCGGCGAAGCTCGTCGCGACCTCCTTGTTTTCGCCTTCGCGCAGTATGCCGAGGCTGGAGCCGGGAACGATCTTCAACGCATCCTCGCCGCCGATCACCACCAGGTCGTGGCAGCGATAGCCGAGAAACGTGAAGTGACCGTCGACGAGCCACGACAGGAATGCCCTGCCCTCGGTGAGCTCATCCGGCGGCAGCGGCGGCGCGCGTTTCCTGTTCTCCTCGAGTATCTCGCCCACGCGGTCCCGCATTTTGTTCCAATCCTCGACCGCTGCACGCACGTCGTCCAGCACGCGCGCGACGTCGGTGGCGAGCGCATCGAGCTTCGCCGGATCGACGATGCGATCGACCTCGACGTGAATCAGCGATTCGCGCCGCGCGCCCTCGGAGTCGTCGGCGACGCCGATCAACGTCCCCTCCGCGTCGCGAACGACGGCGATGATCGGGTGGATGATCAGGTGCAGAGTCAGGCCGTGCCGATTGACTTCCATCGTCACCGAGTCGACCAGGAACGGCATGTCGTCGTTCACGATTTCGATGATCGTGTGCGTCGACTGCCAGCCGTGCTCCTCGATCGATGGATTGAAGACGCGGACGCGGGCGTGCGCGGGATCGCGCCGGCGCGCGAAGTTCCAGTGCGACAGCGCGGCGCCGTACAGATCGGCCGGAGCCCGTTCGGCGAGATCTTCGGGATCGACCTGGCCGTAGTAGCGCAGGACGAACGACGAGAGCGTATCGCGCTGGCCGGCGGGGACCTTCGCCTGCACTAGCCTAAGCACTTCCTCGAGGCGTTGCGCGCGGCCGAATTCGGCGGTTACCGTCACGGGGACCTCTATACCGTCACGCGGGCGCGCGGGCACAAGATATGGGGGGTCTCTCTTGCTCGATACGCATGGTATAGTGTATTTGGTGCGGTACGCCGATTTGCGAAATGGCGCCTTATGAAGACAATCTTAACAGTACTGGAACGAGCCGATGCGCTGATCGCCGAGGCGCAGATCGTCCAGCACCGTGACTTTTTCACGCTGATCGATTCCGAGAAAGCGAAGTTTGCCTCAGGAGGCGCGCTCGGCGGGAGCGATTACCGCAAACGTGTTCATGGCCTCTGCGCGGTGCAACTACATTACCGCATTCGCCTGGCCCTGGACACCTTGTGGGAATCGCATACCGCGGCCAGTGCGCCGCCCTCCGACGAGTGCCGCCGCGTGTGCAAAGATTGGATTGCGCTGCGCATCAATGGCGAAGCCGAGGACTTGCAGCAACATATGCTATGGCCGCATCCGGGATATGCAAGCGCCGGTCGCAGCGACAGTCCGCTGGACAATCTGATGTGGGAAGCGCGGCACGAACTTAGAAGTGCGAATGCGGAAATTGACAACCGCATGGCAGCGCTGCGACAGGACTTGGTGCAGCGCGGAATGCGGCTGCTCACGCGTGGGTACGCCGGCCTCCGCCTGCTGATGTTTGGCGTCACGCCGCAGGCACTGCATTGATCTATCGGTAACTCGCCATCGATCGACTCGGATCGGACGGCACGCAGTTTCGAAAGTCCGATTTCAGAGTTCGAATTCCTGCCCCAGCGTTGGCATCACCGCCATCGTGCCTTGCAGCTGAAGCGCGAACTGGCGCATCACTTCCTCCTCACCATGCACCAGGAACGTTCGCGGCGCACCGACTTGCCGCTGCCAAGCGATGAGTTCGGACTGGTCGGCATGGGCGGAAAACCCGTTGATGGTAAACAGGCGCGCGCGCACCGGAATCTGTTCGCCGAACAGGTTGACCGTGCTCGCACCGTCGATGATCTGTCGCGCGAGGGTGCCACGCGCCGCAAAACCGACAAAGATCACGCTGGAATTCTCGCGCCATAGGTTGTGCCTGAGGTGATGGCGCACACGGCCCCCGGTCGCCATGCCGGAACCGGCCAGGATGACGGCACCGCCGGTAATTCGATTGAGTGCGATGGATTCGGCGCTGTCTCGCGTGAATTGCAGTCCCGGCAGACTGAACGGGTCCCGACCCTCGCGAAACAGGGCGGCGGTCTCGCTGTCATAGCACTCCGGATGACGACGATAGATCTCGGTCGCCGAGATTGCCATCGGTGAATCGAGAAAGACGTGCATGCTGCGGGACAGGCGGCCCGTCTCGACACCGTCGCGAAAGTAAAACAGCAACTCCTGGGCGCGCTCGAGCGCAAACGTCGGGATGACGACGTTGCCACCCCGCCGGAAAGTGTCGTCGATTGCCTGGTACAGCTCCTCGATGGAAGCAGGCAGCGCCTTGTGCAGACGGTCGCCGTAAGTCGTTTCCATGACGAGCACGTCGCCTCCCGGCGGCGCGACCGGATCGCGCAACAACGGCCGGCCGCTATTGCCCACATCCCCGGAAAACACGACGCTGCAGCGGCGTGCACCTTCTTCGAGCTGCAGATGAATGCTGGCCGAGCCGAGGATGTGGCCGGCGTCAAAGAATGTGGCGCGCACCCCGGGGGCGACGTCGAGTGCGTCGCCGTAACTCGCGGAGCGTCCGAAATATTCCAGGGTATTGAGCGCGTCAAGCGTCGTGTAGAGAGGCTGCGGCCCTTTGGCTTCGCCACGACGTGCCGCCTTGCGCGCTTGGTACTGTGCTTCGTCCTCCTGAAGGTGCGCTGCGTCGAGCAGTACGATGCGCGCCAGCTCGCGGGTAGCGGGCGTCGCCAGGATTTCACCCCGGAAGCCGCGTTTAACGAGCAGCGGCAGACGCCCGCAATGGTCCAGATGCGCATGCGTCAGCAAGACATAGTCGATCGACTGCGCGTCAAAGCCAAACGCTGCGCTGTTATCTTCTCTCAGCTCGCCGCCGCCCTGGTACAAGCCGCAGTCGATCAGCACGCGCTTGCCGGCGCACTGGACCAGATGACACGACCCGGTGACGCCGCGATCGGCGCCGTGAAAGGAAAGTTTCAAGATCTTGTTTCAGTCGATGCCGGTGCGAGGCTGCCGGGAGGCAACAGCGGCGTCCCGTTTGTCTCATGCCAATGCAACAGCCCGTCCCAGATTTCCCGGGCTGTCTCTGCATACCAGAACAGTTCACGGTCTTCAGGATCGATAACGCCCTCGTCGACCAGGAAACCGACGTCGAACGCCCGCCTCCAATAGGCCTCGCCGACTAGGACAACCGGCACCGGAGCGATCTTGCGGGTCTGGATCAGCGCGAGCACCTCGAACAATTCGTCGAACGTGCCATAGCCCCCGGGGAACACGACCAGCGCGCGAGCGCGCTGCAGGAAATGCAACTTGCGCAGAGCGAAATAGTGGAAGCTGAAACACAGATCGGGCGTGATGTACGGATTCGGGTACTGGTCGTGGGGCAGCGTAATGTTCAGCCCGATCGATTTGGCGCCGGCGTCGAATGCTCCGCGGTTGGCTGCTTCCATGATGCCGGGGCCGCTCCCCGTTACGATGACTATTCCACCACCAGGCTCGCTTCGTCCGGCGCTTCCGACCAGCCGGCCGAACTCGCGAGCTACCTCATAGTAGTGGCTCTTGGCCAGTATGCGCTGCGCTATCGCCACTCGCTCCTCCAGCGCTCGATCTCCCGGGCGTGCACTCAACTGATCCGACAGCGCCTTCACCCTTCTCTGCGCCGCATTCGGCTCACCGATGCGCGTGCTGCCAAACACGACGATCGTGCGATCGATCCGGTGGTGCTGGAGGGAAATCTCCGCCTTCAGATAGTCGAGCTGCAGTCGTACGCCGCGGCTTTCCGGTTGATCCAGAAATACCACATCCTGATCGGCCTCGCGATAACTGGCACTCGCCATGATGGCTTGCACGCGACGTGGCGCGTCAGGGTCGTCCGCCGCGGACTTCGGCTCTTGCCAAGGCAGCGGTTCGCGTCGCTTGTGCGGATGTGCCGGTCTGGGTGGCGTGCCATCGCGGGCAGTCGCCTGTTGCGGATCGGCGTTCTGCTTATGCATGCTCGTCCCTCACAGTGGGTGTTGCGGCGAGGCCTGGGTCATTGTCAGTACCGCCGCGCCGCTGAGCGCTCCCTCGCGCAGCGCCGCAAGCGCTTCGTTTGCGCGCGCCAGAGGAAACGGCGACACCGTCGTGCGTATGGGTACGCGCTGCGCGAGCTCGATGAACTCGCGGCCGTCCTGCCGCGTCAGATTCGTAACCGAACACACGTGTCGCTCACCCCACAGGATATCGTACGGGAACTGTGGAATGTCGCTCATGTGAATTCCTCCACACACGACAACGCCGCCCTTGACCACGTCGCCCAGTGCTTTGGGGACGAGGGCACCCACGGGTGCAAGGAGGATCGCGGCATCGAGCTCAGCGGGTGGACGCTCGTCGCTGCCGCCCGCCCACACCGCACCGAGAGCGCGGGCGAAAGACTGCGCCGTGATGTCGCCCGGACGCGTAAATGCAAACGTTTCGCGGCCTTCATGGCGAGCGATCTGAGCGATGATGTGGGCAGCCGCCCCAAAACCATAAATGCCCAGGCGCCGGGCAGCGCCGGCCTTGCGCAGAGCGCGATACCCGATCAGGCCCGCGCACAGCCACGGCGCGAGCTCGATATCGGAAAAGCCGTCGGGGAGGCGAAAGCAATAGCGGGCGTCGGCCACGACGCGGTCGGCGTAACCGCCATCGATGGTGCAGCCGGTAAACTGGGGCGCATCGCACAGATTCTCCTGCCCTGCGCGGCAATAGCGGCACACGCCGCAGGTCGAGCCCAACCACGGGATACCGACGCGATCAGCCGCCGCCAGCGCGGTTACACCGTCGCCAACTTCGGCCACGGTACCCACGATCTCGTGGCCTGGAATGATCGGCGACCGCGCTTGCGGCAATTCGCCGTCGACGACGTGCAGATCGGTGCGGCATACGCCACAGGCGTGGACCGTGACCGCGACTTGCCCTCGGCCGGGATGGGGGTCGTCGCGATACGTGAATTCGAGCGCCGTCCGCGGGGAGCGGAGCACCATGGCACGCATGCGGTTATGTCTTTTTCAGTTGACTGTCACGTGCGTGACGTGCGCGTATTCAATGTACGCCGGTTGAGCGGGACCATGGGCATTCGGCAAGGATCGCATGCGTGGGGGTGCCGAAATCGTGGAATGTAACTCGAGAAGGAGGCTGTTGCTCCTGACGCGTTGAATCGAGCGGCAGATCGGCTGGGCAAACGAGCCGGCTACGCGGCAATGGCAGAAGTGCCTTGACGGGACCGTACGTCGGACATCAGGCGATCCAACTCCTTCCTGACGACCGCGTAGCACTCGCAAGCACCGGCCTCCAGGCCAGACCGCTCAAGCACTGTAATGTGGCCGCGGCGGTAGCGAATTTGACCAGCGCGCTGCAGTCTTCCGGCGACCTCCGTAATGCTTTCACGGCGCACGCCAAGTGCGCTGGCAATCAATTCCTGCGTCATGACCAAATCGTTGGTAGGCAATCGATCGAGCGTCAACAGCAGCCATCGGCACAGTTGCTGCTCTATCGAATGGTGCCGATTGCAGGCCGCGGTCTGGGCCATCTGGATGATCAGCCCCTGGGTGTAGCGGAGCAGGAGATACATGGTTGGACCGAAACGCTCGAACTCCTTCTTGAGCAAGTTCCGCGTTGAGCCGGTAAGCTGTGCCCGGCGGTCTGAACGACTGCTGAGCTGGGTGTGCTATCGCCTCCCATGAACAGGGAAATACCGACTATGCCTTCGTTGCCGACGCCGGCGATTTCGGCCGATGCGCCAGATTCCATGACATAGAGCAGTGACACGATGGCGGTCGTGGGAAAATAGACGTGCTGCAACTGACCGCCGGGTTCGTAGACGGTATCACCCAGTAGCATCGGGACCAGTTCCAGATGAGGAGCCAGGCGCTCGAATTCCGCCGCGGGCAGCGCGGCGAGAAGATGGTTTTGATTGGGGCTATGTGGGAGCGACACGGCGAAAATTCGATGTTCTATTGCTTTGCTGTGAGCTCCACGCCGATACCGCGGTAACCGATGAAACGGCAGGACCGGTCAAACATCGGCTCCCCGCTTACCTGAAATTGCTGATGGGAGCCATCGGCATTGACGCGGCTGAAAACGAAATCCAGGAATGGCTGCCGGTCGGCGATCTTTGCCTGCAGCACTTCTCGCTCCGTCTCATTCCAGCCCGTCAAATCGTCATCGCTTCTTCCCCCGCCAAGGGTGTCCACCCGGATCCCGAGCATTTCCAGGACCGGGCCGGATACCTTTGTGAAATTCCCGGTCTCGTCCTGCTCCCAATACCAATCGGAGGCCAGTTCGGTCAGGCTGCGATAGCGAGCTTCACTTTCGCGCAGTTCGGCGGTCCGTTCTTGGACCGTCTGTTCCAGCATCTTGTTGTAATTCTCAAGCTGTTTGTACAACAGACGCACTTCCAGCATGTTGTGAATGCGCGTCTTGACTTCGACCAGATCAAACGGCTTGCTGATGAAATCCTTTGCACCGGCCTGCAACGCGCGCAGCTTGTGACCCGGCTGCGCAGTGAGCACGATAACCGGAAGGTAGCTGTCGGCATCGTTGGTCTTGAGGACTTCCATCACCTGGAATCCATCCATGCCGGGCATCTGCAGGTCGAGCAGAATCAGGTCGTAGCGGTTCTTGCGATGCAGCGCGCAGACCTCCTGTGGATTCATGGTTGAGGCAACGCATGTGTAGCCGGCCTCACTCAGCAATTGCTCAAGCAGACTAACATTGGGCTGCTGATCATCAACAATCAGAATGCTGGCGTTGAGAATGTCGGTTGCGCTGACCATCACGCTTTCTTCCCCTCATTTGCGGGAGACGATTTCGTCCTCGCGAGTTTCAGTGCCACGTCCAACGTATCCATGAACTCGTTGACCTTGATCGGTTTGGTGAGATAGCGGAAGAACCCCACTTCCAGACCTTTCTCGATATCGCGGGGTATGGCATTGGCACTGAGCGCGATCACGGGGATGTGCGCTGTTCCCGGGTCTTGAGCCAGTATTTTCAGCGCCGAGATCCCGCTGATGCCAGGCAGATTGATGTCCATCAGGATTACATCCGGCCGGGAGGCGCGCGCAATCTCGATGCCGCGGCTGCCGTCCCTCGCACTCAGCAAGCGGATTTCGGGCCGGCGCGCGATGAGGTCCTCGACCAGCATCAGATTGGCCGGGTTGTCCTCGACATAGAGCAGGGTCTGCAAATGCGCGTCCGCTTGCACTTGCACCTGGGCGACAGCCGTGGGTTCGGCCGCGCCAGCGGCAGGTTGTGGCTCAGCCGTCAGGTTCAGTTCGATCCAGAACACGCTGCCCTTCCCAACAGTGCTTTCGACGCCTATGACGCCCCCCATCAATTCGATCAGCCGCTTGCACACCACCAGACCGATGCCAGTGCCTTCCTCGACGTTCGCCTCTTGTCCGAGACGATTGAACGGCTGGAAAAGCTGCGTCAGTTTTTCCGGAGTCAATCCTTCGCCGGTGTCCTTGACGCAAATGCGAATGCGTCCCGGAGCGCTCGCGATCCAGTCCACGACGACCGTGCCGCCCATCTTGTTGTATTTGATCGCGTTGGAAAGCAGGTTGATGAGAACCTGCTTCACGCGCGTCCGGTCGGCTTCGACAAAGTACGGGATTTCGAACTGCGGAAAGGCCACGCTGACGCCGCGCTTTTGCGCCTGCGGTTCTATCATGGCCTGGCATTCGCGCATGACGTCGGCCAGCGATATCGGCTCCAGCGACAGCGACAGCTTTCCGGACTCGATCAGCGCGAGATCGAGGATTTCGTTGATCAGGTCCAGCAGGTACCACCCCGCCTTGAGTATCTGATCGATGCTTCGCTTCTGCGCAGACTGTTGGCGACGGCGAGCCGGATTCCATGAGCTGGGCAAATCCGAGGATCGCGCTGAGCGGCGTGCGCAGCTCATGGCTCATGCTGGAGAGGAAATCCGATTTCGCGAGGTTGGCCTTTTCCGCGACCGCCATCGCGTTGTGCAACTCCAGTTCGACCTGCTTGCGCACCGAATTGTCGGCACCGATCAACAGATATCCGATGATGTCGCCATAATCGTCGCGCAGCGCCGTGATCGACACGATGGCGGGAAAGCGGCTGCCATCCTTGCAGATATAGGTCAATTCATAGCTGTCCTCGATCCCGCGCGAAGCCTTGAAAGCCAATGCCTCGAAGCCCGGCGTGATGGTGGTTCCGAGTTCGAGACTCAGTGCGCGTGCGCGCGCCATCACCTCCTGCGGATCATGAATGTCGCTCGGGTTGATCTTGTTCACGACCTCGGCGGCAAGATAGCCCAGCATGCGCTCGGCGCCGACATTGAATAGTTGAATGATGCCTTTTTCGTCGGTGGCGATGATCGAGAAATTGGCGCTGGTGAGTATCGCGTTCTGCAGGGCCCCCGTCTTGAGCAACGCCTCCTGGCGACGCAGTTCGGCGATGCCGTCCGCCTTAGTGACGTCGTGGGCCACGGCGGGGCTGATTTCTGTTTTGGACATGGCCGATTTCGGTGACAAGCGCAAAAGGACCCGGAGGAGAAACTGCGCTTGTAGGGCCGGCGACAAAAGATCGCGACCGCGACCTCCAAAGTCGGACAAGCCCGCCTTCTCCGGAAGAAAAGGTTAAGTATGCAGCGTCTTTCGGACGGCCGTCTGTGCGCTGGGGCACACAGGCCGATCAAGGGTCCCGGGTTTACCCGGATTCGGTCCCGTCCAACGACTCATCAAGGTCCGGGCCGTAGTCCCGCTGAAATTCTTCCCGGTACGACATCCTGCCCGCCACCGCTGCCGCAGCGCCGCCTTTCGTGCTGGCTACGCCGTAGTACTTTTTTTGCTGGTGTACCTTCGGGTGATGCTCACTGTCTCTCGGTTCAGTCATGATTTTCTCGCTAAGGGACTATGCAAGGCGTAGTAGCGTTCGCTTGCAAGTTCCGATAGTCGCCAGGTGCCCGGTTTATGCCACGCTCGTGCCGAGGCTTGGCGGTAATGACCGCCTGCAGCGTGATGCCGAGGACGAGGATCATGGGTGCTCCGAAGAGCAAGAACGTCTGCCAATCCGTGAGACTCGCCCCCGTCAATACGATCACGGGCACCACGATTGAAAGGCCGACCAGGATGCCGGCGATGAAACTACCGACCTGAACTCTTGCCAGTGACTTCTTCATCATTTACTCCGATCCCGACAATTATCGTCGCCTGCCCCCAAGCTAGTCGGTGCGTTGACCCACTTACAGCGAAATAGAGGCAGTGTGCGCCTTGCGACCGCAAGCTCGTCGCGTGGCTGTGTGCGCCACCGCATAGACCTCCGTCAATAGATTAGCCCATCATTCGCACATCAACTTCACGCGTACCCACTAGGTAGGCGAGTCGAAGTTTGTGGGTTTCATCCGCCAATTCCATATCAATGGGAACACAGGCAGTGCAGTGTTCCTCGATCGACAGTTGTTGACGGACACGTAAATCCTAATCAGATCAAGGAGTCTTTATGAATGTTCGGAGAACGCTTTTGGCGGTCGCACTTGCTAGCTCGTTTGCCGCTCCGCTAGCGGTTCATGCGGCAGGCGTCAATATTGACATCGATATTGCGCCGCCAGCTCCGGTATACGAACAGATGCCCGCTCGCCAAGGCTACATCGTCACGCCGGGGTACTACAGGTTTGACACTGATCGTCACGAGCACATCTGGGTCAAGGGTGCCTACCAGCCGGAGCGGCGCGGGGAACACTATGTCGCGTCCGAGTGGAACAAACAGGAGGGCCGCTACCATTTCAACGAGGGACGCTGGGAGCACGACAAGTAACAGGTCTGTCGTACAACATCACGGCGCCAGTAGGCGCCGTTTTTTTCAGCCTTACAGTTTATGCGCCCGGGCCGGCGGCGTGAAATCAGATCAGCCGCCATCGCACGCCGAAGTCATGGCTCCCTTTCTCGCGCGCGAGCTTCGTGCTGCAGATTCCACATTCGTAGTGTTCGGCATTGTCCTGCGCGAAAACGTCGACGACGCAGGGTGTCAGTGCGACGTGCGGCTCATTGCCAACCGACGCGCCGATCATATTTCTGCAGGAAGTGCACAGTACTTTGGGCTTTATGAGCGGCCGCCTCACGATGCGAGTGGCGCTTCCTCTATGTCGCGCCTCCGTCGCAGGCGACACTTGGGTAAACATCTCACCATCGACGGTCATAGCATCACCCCCAAGGAGTTCGCCCATGAGGATCATGAGCACCTTACGAGGGTAGTTGGCGGCCGGACGACGGTCTGTACGCTGTCGAACCTACCCTGCAATCCGCTCGAAGCCTAGGCTGCCAGGTATTGCGGCTTTTTGTTCTCTTACAATGACGCAATTCACGCTGGGCCAACCGTTTCCGGTATGGGAGGGATCGATAGTTACGCGGAACTCGGCAATCTTTATGCCGTGGCTGTCCTCAATTTGCTTGACGATCTGGAGCAACGCTGCCCCAGCCTTCTCATCGAGATCCTTGTCAGCTTGGGCATACCGCAGAATTGCTTCACTATCGACCGTCATGCCCATTGCTCCCGGACTGGGTTCGATTTGTAGATAGGGCCGGGCGTCGCTATTAGATCACGCAGGGTTAAGGTCCTGCTCTCTAACCATCACGCAGTTCGCAGCAGGCCAACCGTTGGCCGAATGCGACCAGTCCATCGTTACCCGCAACTCCGCGATGCGAATGTCGTGGCGGTTTTGGATCTCACTCATGATGCGAGTCAAGACCACTCCGGCCTCATCGCATAACTCCTTTTCAGCCTTTGCATAGCGTGCAAACACTTCACCATCCGGACACATACATTCTTCTCCCGAGAACGATCTAGATCAGACCGCGTGCACTTCAAACCTTAGGCCCTCGGCCTTAGCAAAGTCTGTGCGGAAGCGCACCCTTGGGCGGCAAACGGTACCGGCCGGATTACGCCTCTCGAACCAGAGATTGCCGTCCGGCCCAAGCGCAATGCCTCCAAGTCCGATTACGGCCGCGATTCGGAACCGGGCACTGTTTGGCGCCTGAGGCAGAACCGAAGGAGCGTGGCTCCTTCGGTGGTGCCGGGAGGGGGAATCGAACCCCCACTCTGTTGCCAGAACTGGATTTTGAGTCCAGCGCGTCTACCAATTCCGCCATCCCGGCTGGCAGGGCTTACCGCCTGCATCGAACCCGCCGCGCAGGAAAGGCGACGCGCTTCGCGTGCGCCGCGTTGCCGGCGCGCGGTGAAGTGGGCATTATCGCGGAAAGGGCGCGCCGCTTCAAACCGCGGACATCTTCAAACGCGCCGCAGGATGACAACCCGCAAGCCCTACCGCCTTTCCGATTTCGATTTCGATCTGCCGAGCGAGCTGATCGCGCAGGTCCCCTCGCCGCAGCGTTCGGCGAGCCGCCTGCTGCACGTCGCCGGCGCACGGTGCACCGATCTCGTTTTCGGCGCACTGCCCGAGCTCCTTGCGCCGGGCGACCTGCTGGTCTTCAACGACACGCGTGTCGTGCGCTCGCGCATCCTGGGCCGCAAACCCAGCGGCGGCAAGGTCGAGTTGATGCTCGAACGCATCGTCGCGCCTCGCGAGGCGTGGATGCAGTTGAGGGCGAGCCATCCGCCTCGCGTCGGCGGCCGGGTCGACCTGCCGGCAGGCGCGTCGGCAACCGTTTGTGAGCGCGACGAGCGCTTCTTCCGGCTGCGCTTCGACCTGCCGACGACGCTCGCGGCCTATCTCGAGCAGCACGGGGCCGTGCCGCTGCCGCCTTACATCGCGCGAGCACCCGAGGCCGCCGACGAGGAGCGCTACCAGACCGTATACGCCCGCCACCCGGGCGCGGTGGCGGCGCCGACCGCAGGGCTGCATTTCGACCAGGCCTTGCTTGCGGCTCTGCGCGCCCGGAAGATCGGGTTCGCCTACGTCACGCTGCACGTCGGTGCCGGCACCTTCCTGCCGGTGGAAAGCGACGACCTGTCGCAACACCGCATGCACAGCGAGCGCTTCAGCATTCCGCCGGCAACGTTGGCCGCCATAGACGAAACGCGCCGCCGAGGCCGCGCCATCGTTGCCGTCGGCACGACCTCGCTGCGCGCGCTCGAAGCCGCTGCCGCGGGCGCCGCTGCCCCCAGCGCCGGCGAAAGGGAAACCTCGCTCTTCATCACGCCGGGCTTCCGTTTTCGCGTCGTCGATCGCCTGTTGACCAACTTTCATCTGCCGCGCTCGACTTTGCTGATGCTGGTGTGCGCGTTCGCAGGCTACGACGCGATCCGCGCCGCCTACGCGCATGCGATCGCCGCGCGGTATCGCTTCTTCAGCTACGGCGACGCGATGCTGCTCGAGCGCGATCCCGGCGCTTCCGCCTAGCGGCGCGGCGCGAATGCCGCTGGCGCGCCTGCTACAATCGCCGCGATGGAATTCTCGGTCAGCGCGCGCTGCGGCAGTGCGCGGAGCGCGCGACTCGTGCTTGCGCACGGTGTCGTCGAGACACCGGTCTTCATGCCGGTCGGAACCTACGGCACCGTCAAGGCGATGGCGCCGAACGAGCTCGCCGCAATCGGCGCGCAAATCGTCCTCGGCAACACATTCCACCTGTGGCTGCGTCCAGGCATCGACGTCATCGCGGCGCACGGGGGCCTGCACCGATTCATGGGTTGGGATCGGCCGCTGCTCACCGACTCCGGCGGATTCCAGGTGTTCAGCCTCGGGCCGCTGCGCAAGGTCAGCGAAGAAGGCGTGGCGTTCGCCTCGCCCGTCGACGGCGACCGGCTGTTCCTGACACCCGAAATCTCGATCGACGTGCAGCGCGCGCTCAATGCGGACATCGCGATGGTGTTCGACGAATGCACGCCCTTCCCGGCCAGCCGCGACGAAGCCGCGGCGTCGATGCAGATGTCGCTGCGCTGGGCGGTGCGGTCGAAGGCCGCGCACGCGGGCAGCGCCAACGCGCTGTTCGGCATCGTGCAAGGCGGCATGTTCGAAGACCTGCGCGACGAATCGATGGGGGCGCTGACCGCGACCGGCTTCGACGGCTACGCGATCGGCGGCCTGTCCGTCGGCGAGCCGAAGGAAGCGATGCGCCGCATCGAGGCCCACGTCGCGCCGCGGCTGCCGGACGACAGGCCGCGCTATCTGATGGGCGTCGGCACGCCGGAAGATATCGTCGAGGCGGTCGGCCACGGCATCGACATGTTCGACTGCGTGCTGCCGACGCGCAACGCCCGCAACGGCTGGCTGTACACGCGCCGCGGCGACGTCAAGATTCGCAATGCCCGGCACCGCGCCGATACGAATCCACTCGATGAAGACTGCAGCTGCTACACCTGCCGCAATTTCAGCCGCGCCTACCTGCACCATTTACAGCGCGCCAACGAAATCCTCGGCGCGCGCCTCAACACGATCCACAACCTGCACTACTATCTGACCCTCGCTGCCGAATTGAGGCAGGCGATCCGCGATGACGCGCTGCCGGCCTACGCGGCTGCCTTTAAGAGCGACCGCGCGCAAGCGGAAGCGCGAGACAGCTAATGGCCCGGCTGTGTCCGGCTTCGAGGTCCCGTCCAGGCGGGTACCCGGTCAGGACGGCCGGGTCGGTCATGGTAGAATCTGCGGTTAAATCAGCAGTTCAAATGCGATCGGCCGACTGACCCCGGCATGCTGGGCAGTCAGGCGAATCCCGATGCGAGGAGAATGAAATCGTGTTGATCAGCCCCGCTTACGCCCAGTCGACCGGAGGCCCGTTCGGCGGCGACCTGATGGCCTTCCTTCCGATGGTCGCCATCTTTGTCGTCTTCTACTTCCTGCTGATCCGGCCGCAACAAAAGCGGGCAAGGGAAACCAAGGCGATGCTCGAAGCGTTGCAGAAAGGCGACGAAGTCGTCACCGCCGGCGGCGTCGTCGGCAAGATATCCAAGATTTCGGAAGGCTATGCTGAAGTCGACATCGCGCCGAACGTGACGATCACCGTGCAGCGCAGCGCAATATCGCTGCTGCTCCCCAAGGGCACGATCAAGAGCCTGTAAACCCGCGGAGCGGGCGCCGCGCGCGATGAGCGCGAGCTAGGTCTGCCCGATACGCGCCGCCCATTGCCGGACCCCAATGAATCGCTATCCCGCCTGGAAATACATACTGATCGCCGTTGCCTTGGTGGTCGGAATCTTTTACACGCTGCCGAATTTCTTTCCCGAGGTTCCGGCAGTGCAGGTCTCGACCAGCAAGGCCACCGTCAAGATCGACGCCGGCACGCTGCAAACGGTCGAAGATGCGCTCAAGTCGGCCAATGTCAGTTACAGCGGTGCGCTGCTCGACAGCACGGGGGTCAAGGTCCGCTTGCCGGATCCCGATACGCAACTGAAGGCGAGAGACGTACTGCAGCAGAAATTCGGCGACAACTACATCGTTGCGCTGAACCTGCTCTCGACCTCGCCCCGCTGGCTGGCGTCGATCGGCGCGCTGCCGATGTACCTCGGCCTCGACCTTCGCGGCGGCGTCCACTTCCTGCTGCAGGTCGACATGAAGGCGGCGCTCGACAAGGCCGCCGATCGCTATCTGACCGACATCCGGTCGCTGCTGCGCGAGAAGAAGGTGCTGTATTCGGGCATTGCGCGTGAGGGCCAGAACGTCGCCGTGCGCTTTCGCGACAGCACCGAGCGGAACAAGGCCTACAACGAGATCGCCGGCGCTTTCCCCGACCTGCAGCTCAACAACGTCGACGGCGGCAGCGATTTCAAGCTAGTCGGCGGCCTGAAGCCCGAGGCGCAAAAGCGCATTCAGGAAGGTGCGGTCCAGCAGAACATCACGATTCTTCGCAACCGGGTCAACGAGCTCGGCGTCGCCGAGCCGATCGTCCAGCAGCAGGGCGCCGACCGCGTCGTCGTGCAGCTGCCTGGCGTGCAGGACACGACGCGCGCCAAAGACATCATCGGCCGCACCGCGTCGCTGGAAATCCGCATGGTCGACGACGACCCCGCCGCGCAGCAGATGGCGCTCTCCGGCCAGGTCCCGCTAGGCGACGACAGGCTCACCGAGCCCAGCGGCGCGCCGATCCTGGTCAAGCGGCAGGTAGTGCTGACCGGCGATCGCATCAGCGACGCGCAGCCGGGCTTCGACGGACGAACCAACGAGCCGGCGGTGCACGTGAACCTCGACGGCGCCGGGGCGCGCATCTTCAAGGAGCTGACTCGCGAGAACGTCAACAAGCGCATGGCGATCCTGCTGGTCGAAAAGGGCAAAGCCGAAGTCATCACGGCCCCGGTGATCCGCGAGGAAATCGGCGGCGGGCGCGTGCAGATCAGCGGCCGGATGAATACGCGCGAGGCCAACGACATCGCCCTGCTGATGCGCGCGGGAGCCCTGGCCGCGCCGATGGAAATCGTCGAGGAGCGCACCGTCGGCCCGTCGCTGGGCAAGGACAACATCGAAAAGGGATTCGATTCTGTCCTTTACGGCTTTGTCGTCCTCGCCGTGTTCATCTGCGCCTATTACATGCTGATGGGGATCATTTCGACGATTTCGCTGGCAGTGAACCTGCTGCTGCTGATCTCCATCCTGTCGATGTTGCAGGCGACGCTGACGCTGCCGGGTATCGCCGCCGTGGCATTGACGCTCGGCATGGCGATCGACGCCAATGTCCTGATCAACGAGCGCATACGCGAGGAGCTGCGCTGGGGCGACACGCCGCACGCGGCGATACAGGCAGGCTACGAGCGGGCGTGGAATACGATTCTCGACTCGAACGTGACGACGCTGATAGCCGGCCTGGCATTGCTTATCTTCGGCAGCGGTCCGGTGCGCGGCTTCGCGGTGGTGCATTGTCTCGGGATCATGACGTCGATGTTCAGCGCAGTGTTCGTCTCGCGCGGACTGGTCGCGCTCGTCTACGGCGGCCGCAAGAAGCTCGAAAAAATCTCGATCGGGCAGGTATGGAAACCGGCGACCTGAGGGCCGCCGCGTCCACCGACAGGAAACCGTAGAGAGCGACGATGGAATTCTTCAGGATAAAGCACGATATCCCGTTCATGAAGCACGCGCTGGTGTTCAACGTGATTTCGTTGGTCACCTTCTTGCTGGCGGTATTTTTCCTGGCAACCCGCGGCCTAAACCTCGGTGTGGATTTTCGCGGCGGAACCGTCATCGAAATCGCCTATACGCATCCCGCCGATCTCACCCGGGTACGCGCCGCGATCGAAAAGATGAGCCTCGGAGAGTTCGCCGTACAAAGCTTCGGCAGCGCCACCAGCGCGTTGATCCGCCTGCCGCTCAAGGAAGGCGTCTCGACCGCGCAGCTCTCCGAGCGGGTGATGTCGGCGCTTCGGGCGGACGATCCCGGCGTCTCGCAACAGCGCGTCGAATTCGTCGGACCGCAGGTCGGCAAGGAGCTCTACGAAAACGGCGCGCTGGCACTGCTGCTGGTGAGCTTCGGCATCGTCGCTTACCTGGCGCTGCGCTTCGAATGGCGCTTCGCCGTGTCGGCGATCATCGCCAACCTGCACGACGTGATCATCATTCTAGGCTTCTTTGCGCTGTTCCAATGGGAGTTCTCCCTGCCGGTTCTGGCTGCGGTGCTGGCGGTACTCGGCTATTCGGTCAACGAATCGGTAGTGATCGCCGACCGGATCCGCGAGAATTTCCGCAAGATGCGCAAGGCCAGCGTACCGAGCGTCATCAACAGCGCTATCACCAGCACGCTGTCACGCACGATCATCACGCACGGCTGCACGTTGATGATGGTGTTGTCGATCTTCTTCTTCGGCGGCGAGACGCTGCACCACTTCGCGTTGGCGCTTGCCATCGGCATCTGCTTCGGCATCTACTCGTCGGCGCTGGTGATGGCCTCGCTGGTGATGTGGCTAGGCGTGTCGCGCGAGGACCTGGTCAAGCCGGACAAGAAAAGCGGCGCGGCGGGTGCCGAGAAGATCCTGCCCTGACAGGCCGGCAGCGGCCCCCGGGCAGGCGCGATGCTGACCACGCTGCTGTATTCGCTGCTGGCGCTCGACCAGACGCTGGCCGAGCTCGCCGCACAGCACTCGCTGGTGCTGTTCGTGGCGTTGTTCCTGGTGATTTTCGCCGAGACCGGGCTGGTCGTCCTGCCGCTGCTGCCCGGCGACTCGCTGCTTTTCCTGGCCGGCACCGTCGCTGCGGCGAGCGGCATCGACGTGCACCTGCTCGCACTCGTCCTGTTCATCGCGGCGGTCGCCGGTGATTCGGTCAATTACACGGTCGGTCACTTCCTCGGGCCGAGAGTGTTCAATCTGCCGCCCGGCAGCAGGTTGTCGCGCTGGCTCAAGCCGGAATACCTGGAGCGCACCCACCGCTTCTACGAAAAATACGGCGGATTCACGATCATCATCTGTCGCTTCGTTCCGATCGTGCGGACCTTCGCGCCGTTTCTCGCCGGCGTCGGCGCGATGACCTACCGCAAATTCCTGTCCTACAACGTGCTCGGCGCTGCGGTGTGGGTTGCCGCGCTGGTGTACGCGGGATACCTGTTCGGCAATATCCCCTGGGTCAAGGAAAACCTCACTGCGATCGTGCTGTCGATCGTCGGCATCTCGCTGCTGCCGATCGCGGTACAGTGGCTGCGCGAACGACGGCGCGGCGAAGCGTAGGCGGACGAGAGCCCGCGGAGCGGCGCGTCGGCGCTGTCTACACACGCCTGGCGAGCTCGGCCGCCTTGCCGATGTAGCTCGCCGGAGTGAGCGCCTTCAGGCGCATCTTGGCTTCCGGTGGCAGTGCCAGCGCGTCGATGAACGCGTGCAGAGTCTCGCGCGTCATTCCCGCCTTGCCCCGGGTCAGCGCCTTCAGCTGCTCGTACGGATTGTCGATGCCGTAGCGCCGCATCACCGTCTGGATCGGCTCGGCGAGCACTTCCCAGTTCGCATCGAGGTCGGCGGCGAGCCGTGCCGGATCGGCGGCGAGACGACCGAGTCCCTGCCGGCAGGACACGTACCCCAGCAGGGCGTAGCCGAACGCCACGCCGACATTGCGCATTACCGTGGAATCGGTCAGGTCGCGCTGCCAACGCGAAATCGGCAGCTTTTCGGCGAGGTGGCGCAGCAGTGCGTTGGCCAGACCGAGGTTGCCCTCCGAATTCTCGAAGTCGATCGGGTTGACCTTGTGCGGCATCGTCGACGATCCGACCTCGCCTTCGCTTACCCTCTGGCGAAAATAGCCGAGCGACACATAGCCCCAGACGTCGCGATCGAAGTCGATCAGGATGGTGTTGACGCGCGACAGGGCATCGAACAGCGCGGCCAGCCCGTCATGGGGCTCGATCTGCGTCGTGTAGGCATTGAATTCCATGCCGAGCCGCGAGACGACCCGCCGCGCCAGCGCTTCCCAGTCGACATCCGGATAAGCGGCAAGATGCGCGTTGTAGTTGCCGACGGCGCCGTTGAGCTTGCCCGACAATCGGGTGGAGCCGAACTCGGTGGCGGAACGCTCGAGCCTGGCGACGACGTTGGCTATCTCCTTGCCCAAAGTCGTCGGCGTCGCCGGCTGCCCGTGCGTGCGCGCGAGCATCGGCAGCGCGGCATGCTGGTGCGCGAGCGAGCGCAGGTCGCCGATCAGAGCCGTCAAGGCAGGCATCAGCACACCTCGTCGGGCACCTTCGACCATCAGGCCGTATGCGAGGTTGTTGATGTCTTCCGACGTGCACGCGAAATGGATGAATTCGGCGGCGCGCGCCACCTCGGGCAGATCGGAGAATCGTTCCTTCAGCCAGTATTCGACCGCCTTGACATCGTGATTGGTCGTCCGTTCGATGGCCTTCACCCGCTCGGCGTCGGCAACGCTGAAATCGCGTGCTGCCTGCGAGAGACTCTGGCGAGTCGCCGCGCTGAAAGGGGAGACCTCGTCGATGCCGGGCTCGTCCGCCAGCGCCTCGAGCCAGCCGAGCTCGACGCGGACGCGCTCGCGGATCAGCGCGTATTCGCTGAAATGTTCGGCAAGTGCAGCGACCTTGCCGCGATACCGGCCATCGAGCGGCGACAGCGCCGTAAGGGTGGAAAGCGCCTCGGCGATCAGCATGTGGAAGACGATTTTCGCTACGGCAAGGTGAGTCAAAGTGTAGCACAGCGAACGCGTCGCTCCGCGACGCCGGGCGTGCCGCTACGGTGCTATAATTCTTGTTAATCCTGCAGTGCCGCGCCCGCATTGGGGCGTCCGTTCCACAGCCAGAAAATCAACGATGAAGTTATTCTCGTCGCCAACGAGTCCCTACGCCCGCAAAGTGCGCATCGCGCTTGCCGAAAAGAAGATCGACTGCGAGGTGATCGAAGCCTCGCCCTGGCCCGCGGACTCGATCGTGCCGACGCATAACCCCCTCGGGAAGGTACCGGTGCTCGTGCTGGACGATGGCACGCCGCTCTACGACTCGCGCGTAATCGTCGAGTACCTCGATACGGTGAGCCCGGTATCGCGACTCATTCCCGAGCCCAGCCGCCAGCGCATCGCGGTCAAGCGCTGGGAAGCGTTGGCCGACGGCATCTGCGACGCCGCCGTGGCGATCGTGCGCGAAGCGGCGAGGCCGGCCAAGCAGCAGAGCAGCGAGGCGGTCGCCAGGCAGCGTGAAAAGATCGAGCGCGGGATCGTCGATATGGCGCGCGAACTCGCCGACAAGTCGTGGTGCAACGGCGAAGCGCATTCCTTGGCCGACATCGCGACCGGATGTGCGCTCGGTTACCTGGACCTGCGGCATCCGACGATCGCCTGGCGCAGCGAGCACGCGAACCTGGTCGCGCTGTTCGACAAGCTGTCGAAACGCCCGTCGTATTCCGACACCGCGCCGCCGGCGGCGTGAGAGCGATCTGACGGGCCGGGCGTCGGTCGATCAGCCGGCGCGTCCGATTCGCGCCATCGCTACAAAGCCTGCTTCAGCTGCTCGAGGATCGCCGGATTTTCGAGCGTCGACACGTCCTGCGTAATGTTCTCGTTCTTGGCGATCGATCGCAGCAACCGGCGCATGATCTTTCCCGAGCGCGTCTTGGGCAGGTTGTCGCCGAAACGTATGTCCTTGGGCTTGGCGATCGGTCCGATCTCCTTGCCGACCCAGTCGCGCAGTTGCTTGGCGATCTTTTCCCCTTCGGCACCATCGGGCCGCGCCTGCTTGAGCACGACGAAGGCGCACACGGCCTCGCCGGTCATGTCATCGGGCCGTCCGACCACCGCGGCTTCGGCGACCATCGGATTAGCGACCAGCGCCGATTCGATCTCCATCGTGCCCAGCCGGTGGCCCGACACGTTGAGCACGTCGTCGATTCGGCCCATGATGGTGAAATAGCCGGTCTTCTTGTCGCGCACCGAGCCGTCGCCGGCGAGGTAGAGCTTGCCCCCGAGCTCGTCGGGATAGTAGGACTTGCGGTAACGCTCGGGATCGCCCCAGATTGTGCGGATCATCGCCGGCCACGGCCGCTTGATGACCAGTATGCCGCCGTGTCCGTGCTCGACCTCGTGCCCCGTTTCATCGACGATAGCGGCGATGATGCCGGGCAGCGGCAGCGTGCACGACCCGGGGACCAGCGGCGTGACGCCGGGCAGAGGCGTGATCATGTGCCCACCGGTCTCGGTCTGCCACCAGGTATCGACGATCGGACAACGCCCGCCACCGACGTTCTCGTGGTACCACATCCACGCTTCGGGATTGATCGGCTCGCCTACGGTGCCGAGCAGGCGCAGCGTCGACAGATCGTGTTTCTTCGGCGCCGTTTGCGGCGCGACCCCCGCGGCCTTGATCAGCGAGCGTATGGCCGTCGGCGCGGTGTAGAAGACCGTGACCTTGTTCTTCGCGATCGTCTGCCAGAAACGTCCGGCATCTGGATAGGTCGGTATGCCTTCGAAGACCACCTGCGTTGCACCGACCGCGAGCGGACCGTACGCGATATAGGTGTGCCCCGTGACCCAACCGATGTCTGCCGTGCACCAGAACACGTCTGAAGGCTTGATATCGAAGGTCCAGCGCATCGTCAGCGCCGCCCACAGCAGGTAGCCGCCGGAACTGTGCTGCACTCCCTTGGGCTTGCCCGTCGAGCCGGACGTGTACAGCACGAACAGCGGATGCTCGGCGCCGACCCATTCGGGCGTGCAGGTGTCGGGCTGCGCCGCGACAAGCTCGTGCATCCACAGGTCGCGCGGCGCCGCAAACGCGACCGGTCCGCCGGTCCGCCGGTAGACGATCACATTGCGCACCGCTTCGCAGCCGCCCATGGCCAGCGCTTCGTCGACGATGGCTTTCAGCGGCAGATGCTTGCCGCCGCGCGCCTGCTCGTCCGCGGTAACGACCGCGACCGCGCCGACGTCGATGATGCGCTCATGCAGCGATTTGGCCGAAAAGCCGCCGAACACCACCGAATGCGTCGCGCCGATGCGCGCGCACGCCTGCATCGCGATCACACCCTCGATCGACATCGGCATGTAGATGATGACCCGATCGCCTTTTTTGATGCCGAGCGATTTGAGCCCATTCGCGAAGCGGCAAACGCGGTGATAAAGCTCCTGATAGGTGATTCTCGTTACAGCTCCGTCGTCGGCCTCGAAGATGATCGCTACCTTGCCGGCATTGCCGTTTTCGAGATTGCGCTCGAGACAGTTGTGCGAGACGTTGAGCTCGCCGTCCTCGAACCACGTGCAGAACGGCGCATTGCCCTCGTCCAGCGACTTGGTGAACGGCTTGTGCCAGAGCAAATGTTCGCGCGCGAGCTTCGCCCAGAAACCGGAATAATCGGCTGCGGCCGCGGCGTTCAGGCGGTCGAAGTCGGCACGGGTGACGTTCGCCTGCGCGACAAAATTCTGCGGCGGCTCGAATATGCGCGTTTCGTTCGATACCGATTCGATCGTGGACATGTTGCCTGCCTCCTCGACGATTGGGGCGCGGACGAAAGGATAGAATTCCCCTCGGATGATGAGCGCTCGACCGCAGTCTACCGAGTCTTGGCCCCGCGGTGCAATTGCCGATGTCACGCCGGCTGCAGCGCCTCTGCCGCAGGGTCGGCTGCCGGGTCGGCGATGGTAGAATTGCATGATCTGCCCGTCCGGCTTTGCCGGGCGCCGGCCCGCCATTGCGTCGACCAACAGCCATGACGACGATCAAGCAAGAAGACCTGATCCAGAGCGTCGCCGACGCGCTGCAGTATATTTCCTACTACCATCCGATCGACTACATCGAGGCGCTTGCCGACGCCTACGCAGTCGAGGAATCACCGGCCGCCAAGGACGCGATCGCGCAGATCCTGACCAATTCGCGCATGTGCGCCGAAGGCCATCGGCCGATCTGCCAGGACACCGGGATCGTTGTCGCCTTCGTCAAGGTCGGCATGGACGTGCGCTGGGACGGCGCGACGATGTCGCCCACCGACATGATCAACGAAGGCGTGCGCCGCGCCTATCTCGATCCCGACAACACGCTGCGCGCATCGATCGTCGACGACCCGGCAGGCACGCGCCGGAACACGCGAGACAACACGCCGGCCGTCGTGCACTTTGAGCTCGTGCCCGGCGACACCGTCGACGTTCGGATCGCCGCCAAGGGCGGCGGCTCCGAAAACAAGGCCGAATTCGTGATGCTCAATCCGTCGGACTCGATCGTCGACTGGGTGGTTCGTACCTTGCCGACGATGGGCGCCGGCTGGTGCCCGCCCGGCATGCTGGGCATCGGCATCGGCGGCAGCGCAGAAAAGGCGATGGTGTTGGCCAAGGAAGCGCTGATGCAGCCGATCGACATGGCCATGCTAAAAAAGCGCGGCCCCGCCAACGCTCTCGAGCAACTGCGCATCGACATTTACGAAGCCGCCAACGCGCTCGGCATAGGCGCGCAGGGACTGGGCGGGCTGTCGACCGTGCTCGATGTCAAGATCCTCGATTATCCGACGCACGCCGCCAGCAAGCCGGTCGGCATGATCCCGAACTGCGCAGCGACGCGACACGCGCACTTCACGCTCGACGGCTCGGGCGCTGTGAGCCTCGATCCGCCCGATCTCGCGCGCTGGCCGGACGTGCGATGGGCACCGGCGCCGACGGCGAAGCGGGTCGACCTGAACCGGTTGACGCGCGAGCAAGTCGCAAGCTGGCAACCGGGCGATCGGCTTCTCCTCTCCGGCAAGTTGCTGACCGGCCGCGACGCCGCGCACAAACGAATCGCCGACCTGCTCGCCCGAGGCGAATCGCTGCCGCCCGGCGTCGATTTCACCAATCGCGTCATCTATTACGTCGGCCCGGTCGATCCGGTGCGCGGCGAGGTCGTCGGGCCGGCCGGACCGACAACGGCCACGCGGATGGACAAGTTCACCGAGATGATGCTCGCCAGGACCGGGCTCATCGCAATGATCGGCAAGGCCGAACGAGGACCTGTCGCGATCGAGGCGATTCGAAGGCATCGCGCAGCGTATCTGATGGCGGTCGGCGGCGCCGCCTATCTGGTCTCCAAGGCGATTAAAAGCTCCCGGATCGTCGCGTTCGCCGACCTGGGAATGGAAGCGATCTACGAATTCGACGTCAGCGACATGCCGGTAACCGTCGCGGTCGATGCGACCGGCTCGTCGGTGCACCAGACTGGCCCGCGCGAATGGCAGCAGCGCATCGGCAAGATTCCGGTGACCGCCGCCTGAGCGCATCGCATTCGGCCATCGATATCCTCGGCCTGCGTCGCAATGTCTAATGCTGCCGGACACGGCCAGCGACGCGCCACGGCGCTGGTCTTGACGATCGCGACGGCACTGGCCGCACCCGCCCTCGCGACCCCTCGCGTGCTGGTGTATGCGGCCGAAGACACGCCGCAACTGCGCGCCGCGCTGGTCGGCGTGCGTGAAGCGATCGGTGCTACCCCGATCGAGGAGATTCCGGCCGGCGACGCCGGCCCGCGCCTCAAGGCCGCCGCGCGCGAAGGCCCGGAGGCGGTGGTGATCACGCTCGGCTCGCATGCCGCGACGCGCGCTGCCGACGAGGCGCCCTCACTCACCGCGGTCGAGTGCATGTCGACGCCAGCAGCGCCCGGCGCCAAAGCGGTTCCGGCTGCGATACCGCTGGAACAGCAGCTCGTCTGGCTGCGCCGTCTGCTGCCGGCTGCACGCTATATCGGCCTCCTGTACGATCCGGCGCAGAACTCGGAGGTGGTCGACGCGCTCGCCGAGGCGCTGCGGCGCTCTGACCTCAATCCGGTACTGGCTCCGGTCGCGGCGCCGACGATGCTGCCTGCGGCGCTCGGACGCCTGTCCAGCTCGGCCGACGCACTGCTCGCGATCGCCGACACGACCGTCTACACGCGAGAGACCGCGAAGTCACTGCTGCTGTTTTCCTTCCGGCACAAGTTGCCATTGGTCGGGTTGTCGGAGGCTTGGGTGCAGGCCGGCGCGATTTATGCACTCGACTGGGATTACCGCGAGCTCGGGATGTTCTGCGGCCAACTGGCGCTGCAGCGGTTACCCGGCAGCGGCGCGGCGGCACCGATCCCGCCGCGCCTGCACTTGTTCGTCAACCAGCGCAGCGCGCGATTGTTTCGCCTGCACTGGGATGACTCGATGCGCCGGTCCTTCGACCGGGTTGTGGAATAGCGGCGATGGCGGCCCGGGCATCGCCGACATCCGACGAGCGTACCGCGCCAGTCGACGCACCTCCCCGCTCGCGCGCGTTGCGCACCGGATTGCTGACCAAGCTCAATCTGCTCGCCATCGGATTGATCGTGGTGACCGCTATCGGCGTCAGCGCGCTGCTGGTCGCGCAGCAGGTCGACGCCGAGCAGGCGCGGCTTAGGACGCAAGGTCAGACCATCGTGTCGATGCTGGCCGATCTGTCCGAATATGCGGTTTATACCGCCGATGTGAGCGCGCTCGAGCGGCTGTTGCAAAGCCTCGACGCCGACCGCGACATTGCTTACGTCGCCGTGCTCGACGACCAGGGCAAGCTGATCGCGTCGCGAGGCTACGGCGAGGCCACGATGCCGCCGGCGCCGGCGGCCGAGCTGCATTCCGGCGCAGTTGAAAGCACCGTGCGCAGCGTCAAGGGCCGGCGCTACCTCGAGCTCGTCGCGCCGATCGACGAAGCGAAAAGTGGACCGATGTCCACCCTGAGCGGAGCGCCGGCGGCCGCCGACGCTCCGATCGGCTACGTGCGTTTGGGCATGAACTACGAACGCAATCAGGCGCAGTTGCGCAACAACATCATCGGCGCGCTGTCGGTCGTCGCGGTGCTGATGATCGTCGCGATCCTGGGCACCTTGCTGCTTACCAGGCGGCTGCTGTCGCCGATACGGGCGCTCATGCGTGCGGCCAAGGCGGTCGGCGCCGGCGAGCTTGGGGTGCGCGTCACCCCGACCTCCAGCGACGAGCTCGGACTGCTCACGCGCGCGTTCAATCAGATGACGCAACGCCTCGCCCAGTCGCAGTCCGAGGTGACCGGATACCAGCGCACGCTCGAAGAAAAGGTCGTGCAGCGAACCAAGGAGCTCGAGATCGCGATCGCGCAGGCGTACAAGCTCGCGCAGCACGACATCTTGACCGGTCTGCCGAATCGCGCACTGCTCAACCAGCGCCTGAAGCAGATTCTCGCGCAGGCGGCGCGCGATGATCACCAGGTCGCCTGCCTTTTTCTCGATTTCGACCACTTCAAGCGCATCAACGACACGCTGGGCCATGACGCCGGCGACCACCTGCTGCAGGCGGTGGCGCAACGACTGAGTCATGCCGTGCGCGAGTCCGACACGGTGGCCAGGCTCGGGGGTGACGAATTCGTTGTCATTCTGCCCGACCTCGATCCCGAGCGCGCGACGATCGAGATCATGGCGGTGCTGACGCGCGTGCGCGAATCGTTCCTCGCGCCGTTCCGGCTCGGCGATCAGACACCCACGTTGACCTGCTCGATCGGCGTGTCGATCTATCCGACCGATGCAGCCGATCCGGGCGGCTTGATCCGGCAGGCCGATACCGCGATGTATTCGGTCAAGGACACCGGGCGCAATACCTACCGCTTCTACACCGCCGACATGAACGCGCGCGTGCAGGCGCGACTGCAGATCGAGACCGACATGCGCCGCGGCCTGATGGACGACGAGTTTTTCCTCGTCTATCAGCCGCAGATCGAGATGGTCAGCGGACGCGCCTGCGGCGTCGAAGCCCTGCTGAGGTGGCGCGATCCGGAGCGCGGCATCATCGGACCCGCGGAATTCATCTCGATCGCCGAGGAGTCCGGAATGATCCAGGCGCTGGGCGCACGCGTCTTACGCGACGCCTGCCGCCAGGTGACCAACTGGCACCGGCAGCACATGCTGCTGCGCCTGTCGGTCAATCTTTCGGTGCAGCAGCTGCAGCACGACAGCTGGTTGTCGATCGTCGAGGAAGCGCTTCGGGTCAGCGGGCTTCCCGCCCGCTATCTCGACCTCGAGATCACGGAAAGCGTGATCATCACGCATCCGGACAAGGCGGTGTCGACGCTGGTCAGGTTGAAGGAGATGGGCGTATCGATCACGATCGACGACTTCGGCACCGGCTATTCGAGCCTGTCGTATCTGGCGCGGCTGCCCATCCAGGCGGTGAAGATCGACCAGCGCTTCGTGCGCGGCATCGAACTGAACCCCAGCGACGAGGCAATCGCGCAGGCGATCATCGCACTGTCACACAGTCTGGGGCTGCGCGTCATCGCCGAAGGCGTCGAGACCGCGGCGCAGTTCGAATTCCTCAAGGAACACGGCTGCGAGGAGGCACAGGGCTTCCTGATATCGCATCCACTCGGCGAAGCCGAACTTCGCGCCTGGTGGAAAATGCAGGACGAGGAGAATCGCATCGTCGGCCGGCAGGTCGACATGTGGAGGAAGTGACTAGGAGTCAAATGTCCGCCTTCGTATCGACGTCGCGCAGCACGCCCGGATCGTCGACGGCGATCAGCTCGAGCTCCGCGTCGTGCGCCGCCAGCAGAGCTCTCGCGCCTTCGTCGCCGGATAGGTCTTGCAGCTCGGCGAAGTAACGTGCGCCGATCGCGACCGGATGACCGCGCGTTCCGCGATGCGTAGGCGCCACCAGCACCGAGCCGCGCCGCAACGCGGTCACGACGCGCTGTACGGTCGACGAGGACAGCCAGGGCATGTCGGCGAGCGCGATGACCGCGCCTTGCGCCTGCGGAAAGCGTTGCTGCGCCTCGCGCACCCCGCAGGCGAGACTGGCGCCGATGCCTTCGGCCGCGTTGGGGCACACGGCGACCAACGCGCCGGACTTGCCGAACAGCGAACTCAGTGCAACGTCGCCCGGGCGCACGACGGCAACGACCGCATCGACTCCCGCCGCGAGCGTGGCCAGCGCAGCCAACGCCAGCGGCCTGCCGTCGGTGAGCTTCGCGAGCAGCTTGTCACCACCGAAACGCGAGCCGCTCCCGGCGGCCAGCAACAGGCCGACGACCGGACGTTGCGGCGTCATCGCGTTCGGTGCCGGCGCGTCACTGCGCCAGAAGCCTGAACCTGCCGTCCTTGACGACGACCAGCACGCGAGCGCGCTCGTCCATGCCGTTGTGGTTGGTCGGGCTCATGTTGAATACGCCTTGGCATCCGACGACCCCCTGCTGCTGCTCCAGTGCGTCGCGCAACGCGATCCGAAACGCCTCGGTGCCGGGTTTCGCCGCGCGCAGCGCAATCGGGATCGCCCGCTGCAGCAGCAATCCCGCATCGAAGGTGTTCGCGCCGAAGGTCGCGGGGCGGCTCCCGAACCGCTTTTCGTACGCGCTCATATAAGCGCTTGCGACCTGCTTGATCGGATCCGTATCGGCGATGTCGTCGATCACCAGCATCGACCCGGCGGCGAGTATCGTTCCTTCGACTTTTTCCTTGCCCAGCCTGATAAAGTCGTCGGTGGCGACCGCGTGCGTCTGGTACACACGGCCCTTGTAACCCTGGTCGTAGAGAGTGGCCTGCGGCAGCACCGCGGGTCCGCCTACCGCAGCGATCAGAACGGCATCGGGTCTGGCAGCAAGCAACTTCAATGTTTGAGCCGTGACGCTCGAATCGTTCCGCGCATAGCGCTCGTTGGCCAGAATCGCGATGCCCGACTTGTCGGCGAGAGCGCCGAACACCTTGTACCAATTCTCGCCGTAAGCGTCGTTGAAGCCGATGAAGCCGACCGTCCTTACGCCGTTCTTGCGCATGTTCGTGATCAGTGCCGAGGCGATCAGGTCGTCGTTCTGCGTTGTCTTGAACACCCAGCGCCGCTTCGCGTCGATCGGTTCGACCACCGACGAAGTGCCGACGGTCGCCAGCAGCGGCACCTTGTTCTCGGCGATGATATCCAGGATCGCAAGCGCATTCGGCGTCGTCGACGGTCCGATCAGCGCATCGATGTGATCTTCGGCGATCAGCTTCCTGGCGTTCTGCACGGCGCGCGTCGTGTCGCCTCCGTCCTCGAGCTGCACGTAGTCGATAGTCGTGTCGCCGATCCGCGTGGCGAGCAGCGCGCCGGTGTTTTTCTGCGGAATGCCGATCGCCGCTGTCGGACCGGTGGCGGAAACCATCAGGCCGATCCTGACCTGCGCAATGGCGGACGGACAGCCGAACGCGAACATGGCGAGCAGCAAGAACATGCGATACGGCATTGCGATCTCCGGCAGCGGCGATAAGGAGATGCGAATGCTATGCCCTAGTGTCCGCCCGCGCAAATTGCGACGTTCGTCGGCGAAACCGACGACGGTTCGATTGCTTGCGCCGGTCGCCAGGCGGCAGTAGAGTGGTGTCGCGGTCGGCGCTCGCGTCGCCACCCGGTTCCCGCGAGGGGTCGCTCCAACGCTTGCCGCGCCTGTGCATCCTCTGCCAGCCAAGGAGGCATGCGATGAGACGCAGACTGTATTTCCTGCTGCCCGACCTTCCGAGCGCACGCAAAACGATGGACGATCTGCTGCTGGCGCGCATCGAGGAGCGCCACATCCATTTTCTCGCCCGGCCGGGGATGCCGATGGACGGATTGCACGAAGCCAACGTGCTGCAATCGACCGACCTCGTGCACGGCGCGCAAATGGGACTCGTCACCGGAGCACTGCTGGGCTGCGCGGCCGGAGGAGCGGCTGCGTATTTCTTGCTGAGCGAATCGCAGATGCAGATACCGATCGTCATCGGCGCGGCGCTGATCAGTGCGCTGATCGGTGCGTGGTTTTCAAGCATGGCCGGCTCCGCGCTGCCCAACTCGCGCTTGAAACAATTCGAACCGATGATCGCGGCGGGCAGGCTGCTGCTGATGGTCGACGTTCCCGAACACAGCGTCGAACACGTGAAGGCACGCGTCGGCCGCGATCATCCCGAAGCCGTCCATGGCGGCACCGATCCGCACATTCCGGCTTTCCCGTAGAGGATCGATCAAGCGTGCTGGCCGGCCGCGTAGCCCGAAGACCACGCCCATTGAAAGTTATAGCCTCCAAGCCAGCCGGTGACGTCGACCACCTCGCCGATGAAATGCAATCCCGGCACTTCTGTCGCCGCCATCGTCCGGGATGACAGCGCGCGCGTATCGACGCCGCCCAGCGTGACTTCCGCTTTGTTGTAACCGAGCGTGCCCGATGGGAGCACGGGCCAGGCGTGGAGCAGGCCGGCCACTTCCTGCAGGCGGGTGGCGTCGAGCTGACCGACCGGGACCGCAGCGCCATGCGCGGCGCTCCATTGCTGGGCAAAGCGCCGGGGCAGCCGGCGCGCAAGGATATTGTCCAGCCGTGCCGGCGACCGGCGCTCGCTCGCCAGCCACGCGTGCGCGTCACCGCCCGGCAGCAAGTCGATCGACAGCGCGTCGCCGCCGTTCCAGTACGAGGATATCTGAAGGATCGCCGGACCGGAAAGGCCGCGATGGGTGAATAACAGCGCGTCGCGAAATCTGCCCCCGTTGCAGGACACTTCGGCGTCGACGGCGATACCCGACAGGTCGCCGTAGCGCGCCAGCGCCGCAGCATCGAACGCCAGCGGCACCAGCGCCGGTCGCGGCGGCACGACGGCGATGCCGAACTGCTCGGCGATACGATAACCGAACGGCGTCGCGCCGATCTTCGGCACCGTCAGCCCGCCGGTGGCGATGACCAGCGCTTCGCCGCGCACCGGTCCCATCGAGGTCGACACTGCAAATTCACTGCCCTCGTGTGCAACCCCCTGCACGGAGCAGGGCATCCGCCATTGCACGCCGGCGCGATCGCATTCGGTTTTCAGCAGTGCGATGATGTCAAGCGAGCTTTGGTCGCAAAACAGCTGCCCGAGCGTCTTTTCATGCCAGGCTATCCCGTAACGTTCGACCAGGGCGACAAAGTCACGCGGCGTATAGCGCGCCAGCGCCGAGCGGCAGAAATCGGGGTTCTGCGACAAATAGTTCGCGGGACCAGCGTGCAGGTTGGTGAAGTTGCAGCGCCCGCCGCCGGATATGCGAATCTTCTCGCCCAGCTTGTCGTAATGCTCGATCAGCAGGACGCGCCGGCCGCGCTGTCCGGCGACGGCCGCGCACATCATTCCGGCAGCACCCGCGCCGATGACGATGACGTCGAACCGCGCGCGGGCGGCGCGAGCGTGTGTCTTCGTCACGGGAGCTGTAGCGCCCTGCGGCGCGCGGCGTGCCTCGGGCTTCAGGGCCCGAAAAACTCGCGCACGCGGTCGAACCAGTTCTTCGCGCGCGGGTTGTGCACGCCCGGATTCTCGGCATTGATCGCTTCGAACTCGCGCAACAGATCCTTCTGGCGCGCGGTCAGTTTGACCGGCGTTTCGATTGCGACATGGCAGAACAGATCGCCGTGCGCGTGGCTGCGCACACCCTTGATGCCCTTGGCGCGCAGGCGGAAGACCTGCCCGCTTTGCGTTTCGGGCGGTATCTTGATCTTGGCGTGGCCGTCGAGCGTCGGAATCTCGATTTCGCCTCCGAGCGCCGACGTGGCGAAGCTGATCGGCATTTCGCAGTGCAGATCGTTGCTCTCGCGCTGGAACACTGGGTGCGGCTTCAGGCCGATCACGACGTACAGGTCGCCGGGCGGACCGCCGTTCAATCCGGCCTCGCCCTCGCCACCCAGCCGGATTCGATCGTCCTGATCGACGCCGGCGGGAATCTTCACCGACAGCGTTTTCTGCTTCTTGACCCGGCCGACGCCACCACAGGTCGTACAGGGCTCCGGAATGATCTTGCCGGTGCCATGGCATTGGGGACACGTTTGCTGGATGGAGAAAAATCCCTGCGACACGCGAACCTGGCCCTGACCGTTGCACGTCGGACAGGTCTTGGCCTGCGTGCCCGGTTTGGCGCCCGACCCGTGGCAGGTCGCACAATTCTCCATCGCCGGAATGCGGATCTTCGCCTCGGTCCCGCGGGCGGCCTCCTCGAGCGACAACTCGAGGTTGTAGCGCAGGTCGGCGCCCCGATAGACGCCGTTGCCGCGGCCGCGGCCACCGCCACCGCCACCGCCGAAAATTTCGCCGAATATGTCGCCGAAAGCGTCGGCGAAGCCGCCGAAGCCTTCGGGGCCCGCGCCGCGCGCGCCCGCCGCACCGAAACCCGCCGATGGATCGACGCCGGCGTGCCCGTACTGATCGTAGGCCGACCGCTTTCTGGCGTCGGAAAGAATCTCGTAGGCCTCTTTGGCTTCCTTGAACTTGTCCTCGGAGCCTTTGTCCGGATTGCGGTCCGGATGGTGCTTCATCGCGAGTCGCCGATAGGCTTTCTTGATGTCCTCTTCGGTCGCGTCGCGATTGACGCCGAGTGTCGTGTAATAGTCCCGCTTAGCCATTCGTTTTCAGTGCCCCGTTCCCGAGCAGACCGCTCAATCGTCGATCCGCGCACCCGTAACACCAACAATCGACTACAAATTCATGACGACAAACGGCCGGATTGAGCGTCGCCGCGAGGCGAACGCTCGAATCCGGCCAGATATTACGTCGCGCCGCGCCAGCGCCTCAACGCGGCGGCGGCGTCAATCCGGCGTGACGTAATATCACTTCTTGTCCTTGACCTCGGTGAACTCGGCGTCTACGACCTTCTCGTCCTCGGGCTGCTTCGCCCCGGACCCGTCGCCCCCCTGACCGCCGGCGCCACCCGCCGCCTGCGCTTCCGCCTGCGACTGCGCATACATCGCCTCGCCGAGCTTCTGCGAAGCTTTCATCAGCGCTTCGCTCTTCGCTTCCAGCGCATCCTTGTCGGCCTGGTGATTCTTCAGGAGCTCCTCGGCGTCCTTCAGGGCCGCTTCGATTTTGCCCTTGTCGTCCGCGCTGACCTTTTCCCCGTATTCACCCAGCGACTTTTTCACGCTGTGCACCATCGCGTCCAGGCCGTTGCGCGCCTGCACGGTCTCGAGTTGCTTCCTGTCTTCCTCGGCATGCGATTCGGCGTCCTTGACCATGCGCTCGATCTCGGCTTCGGACAGACCCGAGCTCGCCTTGATCGTGATCTTGTTCTCCTTGCCCGTCGCCTTGTCCTTGGCGCTGACGTGCAGGATGCCGTTGGCGTCGATGTCGAACGTGACCTCGATCTGCGGCATGCCTCGCGGCGACGGCGGAATGCCCTCGAGGTTGAACTGGCCCAGGCTCTTGTTGCCGACCGCCACGTCGCGTTCGCCCTGCAGCACGTGGATCGTGACCGCGCTCTGATTGTCGTCGGCGGTGGAGAACACCTGCTGCGCCTTGGTAGGAATCGTCGTGTTCTTCTGGATCAGCTTGGTCATCACGCCGCCAAGCGTTTCGATGCCGAGCGAAAGCGGCGTCACGTCGAGCAGCAACACGTCCTTGACATCGCCCTTCAGCACGCCGCCCTGGATTGCGGCGCCTACCGCGACCGCTTCGTCAGGGTTGACGTCCTTGCGCGGCTCCTTGCCGAAGAACTCCTTTACCTTCTCCTGCACCTTCGGCATGCGCGTCTGGCCGCCGACCAGGATTACGTCGCTGATGTCGGAAAGCTTGACGCCCGCGTCCTTGATCGCGATGCGGCAGGGCTCGATCGTGCGCTCGATCAAGTCCTCGACCAGCGCCTCGAACTTGGCGCGCGTTATCCTGACCGACAGGTGCTTCGGCCCCGACTGATCGGCCGTGATGTACGGCAGGTTGACGTCGGTCTGCTGTGACGACGACAGCTCGATCTTGGCCTTCTCGGCGGCTTCCTTGAGCCGTTGCAGCGCCAGCACGTCGTTCTTGAGATCGACGCCCTGTTCCTTCTTGAACTCGGTGACGATGTAATCGATCAGGCGCTGGTCGAAGTCCTCGCCGCCGAGGAAGGTGTCGCCGTTGGTCGACATCACCTCGAACTGATGCTCCTTGTCGACGACCGCGATCTCGATGATCGAGATATCGAACGTGCCGCCGCCAAGGTCGTAGACGGCGATCTTGCGGTCGCCTTCCTTCTTGTCCATGCCGAAGGCGAGCGCCGCCGCGGTCGGCTCGTTGATGATGCGCTTGACATCGAGACCGGCGATCTTGCCGGCGTCCTTGGTCGCCTGGCGCTGCGAGTCGTTGAAATACGCCGGAACCGTGATGACGGCTTCGGTCACTTCCTCGCCGAGATAATCCTCGGCGGTCTTTTTCATCTTGCGCAGGATCTCGGCCGAGACCTGCTGCGGGGCGATCTTGCGGTCGCGCACGTCGACCCAGGCGTCACCGTTGTCGGCCTTGACGATCTTGTAGGGCATCAAGCCGATGTCCTTCTGGACTTCCTTTTCGCCGAACTTGCGGCCGATCAGCCGCTTGACCGCGAAGATCGTGTTCTTCGCATTGGTCACGGCCTGCCGCTTGGCCGGTGCGCCGACCAGAATCTCGCCGTCTTCTTGATAGGCGACGACCGAAGGCGTCGTCCGCGCGCCTTCGGAATTCTCGATCACTTTCGGCTGGGTGCCTTCCATGATGGCGACGCAGCTGTTGGTCGTTCCGAGGTCGATGCCGATGATCTTGGCCATGCTGATTCCTTCCTTTTGCTGGATGCTTGCTTATGCGCTACGTGGGGTTTTTTCGGTCCGATTCAAGGCAATATGCGGGTCATCCGGCCTCGCCGCCGCGCTCCCTCGGCTTGGCCACGGCCACCAGTGCCGGCCGCAGGACGCGGTCGCCGAGCATGTACCCCTTCTGGAAGACCTGCGCGACGGTGCCCGCCGGCTGGTCGGATTCGGTCATCGTCATCGCCTGGTGGCGGTGTGGATCGTACTTGTCGTGCAAAGGATCGATCGCGGTGATCTGCGCCTTGTCGAAGGCCGCGTTCAGATTCTTCAGCGTCAACAGGACGCCGTCGCGCAGCGCTTCGATCGATGCGGTTGGCGCGGCCACCGTCTGCTCGAGCGCATCCTTGACGGCCAAGAGTTCCTGGGCGAAGCGCTCGACCGCATACTTGTGCGCCTTGGCCACGTCGTTCTGGGCGAGTTTGCGCACGTTGTCGGTCTCCGCCATCGCGCGGAGCCACGCGTCCTTGAGCCGGGAGGCCTCGTCCTCGGCCTGCTTCAAAAGCGTCGCCAAGTCCGGTGCGGGATCGCCCGGCCGGCCCGCCGGCTCGCTCGCCGGCGCATCGGTCGTCATTGGAACGCCGGCCTCGAATCCGCCGGAAACTTGACTGTTATGGTCGGGATTCTCGCCCATCATTGCTCCTCTGCAAACACGCTGGATATGGGGCTGTTTTGACGCGCTTCAACCGCGATCGGCTTAGAAAAGGCGGGAATGGAAGCGTATCCCGGGCAGGCGACCGGGTTGTGCCCCGGCCCGCGAAGAACGCCTTGCCGCGAGCGAATCGCTTAGCGTTCCGCGCCCAGCGCCCTGGCCCGCGCCTGGCTCATTTCCCGCGCGGCGGCATCGGCCGGAATCTCGAGCCAGCCCTGAAGATTGCGTACCGCGAGATCGGCGAGCGCCGCGATCCATCCGGGCCTCTCGTTGAGGCAGGGAATGCAGTGCAGCTCCCGTCCGCCGGCGCCGAGAAAGCCCGCCTGCGCGCCGTGCCCAAGCTCCTCCAGCGTTTCGAGACAATCGCTGACGAATCCCGGACAGACGACGTCCACCCGGCGCATCCCCTCCTTCGCCAGCGCGATGAGCGTCGGCAGCGTATAGGGCTGCAGCCACTGGGCGCGGCCGAAGCGCGACTGGAACGAGACTGCGTATTGCTCACTCGTAAGGCCGAGCTCGCCGGCAACCAGCCGCGCTGTCTTGCGGCAATGACAGTGGTACGGATCGCCCAGGTCGAGGGTTTTCCGCGGCACGCCGTGGAATGAAAGCACCAGCTTGTCCGGCCTGCCGTTTTTCATCCAATAGTCGTTGATGCTCTGCGCGACTGCCTTGATGTAAGCGGCGTCGTCATGATACGGCGCGACCACGCGCAGCGCCGGCATCGCGCGCATCCGCGACGCCGTCGCGAACACCGCATCCAGCGCGGATGCGGTCGTGCTCGCCGCGTACTGCGGATACAGCGGCAGGACGAGCACGCGATCGCAGGCTGCGGCCTTGAGCCTTGCCATCGCGGCGGCTATCGTCGGGCGGCCGTAGCGCATGCCGAGCTCGATTTGCGCATGATCGGAGGGCAGGCCGAGATCCTTCATCCTCTGCCCGACATAGCCCTGCAGCAGCGTCTTTTGCCGGAGGCTGTGCACAAGCAATGGCGAGCCGTCCTTGCTCCAGATCGTTGCGTACTTACGTGCCGACTGCGCCGGGCGTACGCGCAGGATCACGCCGTGCAGCAGCGGCAGCCACACCGCGCGCGGGATCTCGACCACCCGGGGGTCGGACAGGAACTCGGCGAGGTAGTCGCGCACCGCCGCGCTGGTCGGCGCATCGGGCGTGCCGAGGTTGATCAGCAGCACGCCGATACGGCGCGGTAGGCCGTGGGCGAATGCCGGCTCAGGCAGGAAGCGCATCGGCCGTATGCTGCCGCGCGGCACCGTGTCGGCGGTCAATCGTCGGCAATCTGCTGCGAGAGCGCACTCGACAGGAGCTTGGCGGTGACGTCGACGATCGGGACGACGCGCTCGTAGGCCATGCGCGTCGGACCGATGACACCCAGCGTCCCGATGACTTCGCCGCCGGCTTCGTACGGCGCCGTCACGACGCTGCATTCGTCGAGCGGCAGCAGTCCCGATTCGCCGCCGATATATATCTGCACGCCCTCTGCCTGCTGCGAGGCGTCGAGCAGGTGCAACAGCGAGGTCTTCTGCTCGAACAAGTCGAACAGCAGACGCAGGCGCTGCATGTTCGATGAGAAGTCGCCGGCGTTCAACAAGTTTCTCTCGCCGCTGACCACGAGCGATTCGTCGCGGCTCAACGCGCCCTCGCCGACATCGACCGCCGCCCTCATCAGCCCGGCGATGTCGTCCCCAAGCGCGCGCAACTCGTCGGCCAGCCGGCCCCGTATCGCCCCGAGCGGCGTGCCGGCGAAGTTGTGATTGAAGAAATTGGTCGCCTCGACCAGCTGCGCCTGGGTGTACGGACGATCGGTGTGCAGTATGCGGTTCTGGACGTCGTTTTCGGCCGTCACGATGATCAATAGGACCCTGCGCTCGGACAGCCGCAGGAACTCGAGATGCCGGAACGTCGCTTCGCGCCGCTTTGGCGTCATCACCACGCCGGCGAACTGGGTCAGCTGCGACAGCATGACGGCTGCGGCATTGACGATCTGCTGCGGACGATCGGCGTGCAATTCGTCCTCGAGGCGGCGGATCTCGATCTGCTCCAGCGGCTTCACGACCATCAGCGTGTCGACGAAAAAACGGTAGCCTTTGGCCGTCGGAATCCTGCCCGCGGACGTGTGCGGGCTGGCGATGAAGCCCATCTCCTCGAGATCGGCCATCACGTTGCGTATCGTCGCCGGCGACAGTTCGAGGCCCGACTGGCGCGACAGCGCACGCGAGCCCACCGGCTGGCCGTCGGTGATATAGCGCTCGATCAGCGTCTTCAGCAGGTGTTGCGAGCGAGGATCCACGATCGGGCTATTGTACCGCCGGCCCTGTCGGCAAAGCGACGCCGGCACGCCGCGCGTGCGTTTGGTCCGCCCGCGCGCATGTGCTTTAATCGCTGCCATGGGGGGTCCGGCACAACGCTTCGGAACGATCGCGCTGATCGGCCGCTACGCGAGCGCCAGCATCGCCGAGCCGCTGCAGCGTCTCGCGTCGTTCCTGGTAGGGCGCGGCCACGATGTCATCCTCGATGCGGAGACGGCGCAATGCACGCCGTTGCCGGGCTATCGCACCGCGCTGGCGGAAGAGCTCGGACGCAACGCCGATCTCGCGATCGCCATCGGCGGAGACGGAACGATGCTTTCGATCGGCCGCCGGCTCGCACCCTTCGACGTGCCGCTTATCGGTATCAATCAAGGCCGGTTGGGATTTCTGACCGACATCGCGCTCGCCGACATGGAGAGCGCGCTTTCGACGATGCTGGAAGGGCGCTATGTCGAGGAGACGCGCACGCTGCTCGACGCAGCGCTGACCCGCGCCGCCGGCGGCAGCGAACGCACTCTGGCGTTGAACGACGTCGTCGTCGGACGCGGCGCGATGGGGGGGATGATCGACTGCGCGGTGACGATCGACGGCAACTTCGTCTACGCGATGCGTGCCGACGGCCTGATCGTCGCGACGCCTACCGGGTCGACCGCGTACGCGCTGTCGGCGCAGGGGCCGATCGTCGATCCGGTCGTCGCGGCGCTGCTGCTGGTGCCGGTCGCGCCCCATGCGCTCACCAACCGCCCGATCGCGGTGCGCGACTCCGCGGTGATCGAAATAACGCTGCTGCGCGGCAAGGACGCGAGCCTGCACTGCGATGGCCAGTCGCATTTCGCGCTGGTCGAGGGCGACCGCGTCGTCGTCCGGCGCGCCGCGCACAGGCTGCGCCTGCTGCACCCGGAGAATCACGATCATTTCGCGATGCTTCGGCAGAAGCTGCACTGGAGCGAGACGCCGGAGCGGCTTCGCCCTTAGGCGTTCGCGAGCATGGCGCCCCGCGGCCCTAAGGCGTCAGTCGGAGCGCGGCGAAGCGGGTTCCGGCGATAATCGGGGCGCGCGGGCGTTTTCGCGCCGGACAATCGAACGATGCTTCGTCTCCTTTCCATTCGCAATTTCGCCGTCGTCGAGGCACTCGAGGTCGAGTTCCGACCCGGCTTCACCGTGCTGACCGGCGAAACCGGCGCCGGCAAATCGATCCTGCTCGATGCATTGTCGCTGCTGCTTGGCGACCGGTTCGAGACGCGGCAGCTGCGTCCCGGCGCCGACCGCGCCGAGATCGCCGCCGAGTTCGACGGCGACGACGCGCCCGAGCTTCGCGCGTGGCTCGCCGCGCAGGATCTCGCCGATCAGGGCCCGCTGCTGCTTCGCCGCGTACTGGATGCGCAGGGTCGAAGCCGGGCGTACGTCAACGGGAGAACGGCGACGCTCGCTCAGCTGGCCGAGATCGGCGAACGGCTGATCGACCTGCACGGGCAACACGCGCATCAGTCGCTGGGACGGCCCGAGGCGCAGCGCCAGCTGCTCGATGCGTTCGGCGGCGTCGAGCCGCTGGCACGCGAAGTTGCCGCGCTCTGGCGCACCTGGCGCGAAGCGGTCGAGCGACGCGACCGCGGCGGGCAGGAGGCGGCTGCGCGGCAGGCCGAACGCGACGGGCTGGCCGCGCGACATGCGGAGCTCTGTGCGCTGGGCGCGAGCGCCGACGAATGGCAGGCGCTATCGCAGGCGCAGTCGCGGCTCGCGCATGCGGCGACCTTGCTCGAGGCGGCCGCGACGGCGGAGACGGAGCTGACCGAAGGCGACGCGGCCCTCGGCGCGCGTCTCGCCGTCCTCGCGCATCGCCTGCGGCAGGCCGCGCAACACGATCAGGCGCTTGCCGACGTCGTCCTGCTCGCCGAGGAAGCCAAGATTCGAGTCGACGAAGCAGGCAGGAGCCTCCGCGCGTATCGCGAGCGCCTCGACCTCGACCCCGCCGAGCTCTCGCGCGTCGAGACGAGGCTCGCGGCGTTCCACGACCTCGCGCGCAAGCACCGCGTGCGTCCTGAGGCATTGTCGGTGCTGGCCGATGCGACCGCACGGCGCCTCGCCGAGCTCGGCGCGGATTCCGATGCCGGCGCGCTCGAGCGCGCTGCCGCACAAGCGAGGCAGTCGTTCGATGCGCTCTCGCGCGAGCTGTCGGCCAGACGCAAAACAGCGGCAGCGGACCTGGGGAAGCGGGTCAATGCAATGATGAAGGAGCTGGCGATGGCCGGCGGCCGTTGCGAGATCACGCTGACCGCGCTGTCCGAGCCGGCGAGCTTTGGCAACGAAAATGTCGAGTTCCGCGTCGCGACCCACCCGAAGCAACCGCTCGGCCCGTTGGCGCGGGTCGCCTCCGGTGGCGAGCTGTCGCGGCTCGCGCTCGCGATCCAGGTGGTGCTGGCCGAGGTCGGCCGCGTGCCCACGCTGATCTTCGACGAGGTCGACGTCGGCATCGGCGGCGCCGTCGCCGCGACGGTCGGCCGGATGCTGCGTGAGCTCGGCACGCGGCGGCAAGTGCTCTGCGTCACCCATCTCCCGCAAGTGGCGGCGTGCGCCGACGAACACTACCGCGTCACCAAGACGGGCAAGGGAGACGCTGTCGCCTCCGAGCTCGCGCGACTTGCCGCCGGCGCGCGCGTCGAGGAACTCGCCCGCATGCTCGGCGGTCATGAGATCACCGCCAAGACGCGGGCGCACGCCGGCGAATTGCTCGCGCAGCAGCGCGCCGCGACGGCGCGCCGCGCGCGCTAGCATCGGGCGCTCGCACGGCGCCAATGAAAACGGCCGCTGTCGCGGCCGTCAAAGCGAGCACTCGGACGGGCTAGAGGTGGCGCGCCTTGGCCTTGTCCGCGGTCGATACGGCGGCGAAGCTGCCGCGCACGCGATGGCTTGAGCGCGTGGCCTTGGCCGAGACGTGCCGCGCGGTCGGGAGCACGAGCGATTCGCCGGTTTCTAGCCAGTACTTGACCCGCTGCGCGTCGGCGATGCGCGAAAGCCTGCCGTACGAGTCCAGCAGCACGATGACGACCGGCCGGTTCACGATATTGGCGAGCATCACCAGGCATTTCCCGGCCTCCCGAATGAACCCCGTCTTGCTCAGCATGATGTCCCACTGCCCGCCGCGGACCAGTGAATTCGTGTTGTTGAACCCGAGCACGCGACCGCTCGGCTGTATCTCGACCGAATGGCTCGCGGTCGTGGTGAACTCGCGGATCAACGGATAGGCTGCGGCCGCCTGCACCATGCGCGCCAAGTCGCGCGCCGTCGCGACGTTCTCGCTCGACAATCCGGTCGCGTCATTGAAATGCGTCTGCAGCATGCCCAGGCTCGCCGCCTTGCGGTTCATCGCTTCGACGAATGCCGGCGTTCCGCCAGGGTAGTTGCGTGCCAGACAAGACGCTGCCCGGTTCTCCGAAGACATCAGCGCCAGTTGCAGCATTTCCCGCCGCGTCATCGTGCTACCCAGACGCAGGCGCGAAGTGCTCGCCTTGAGCAGGTCCAGGTCGCCGATGTCTATGGTCAGCGCCTCGTCCATCGGCTGCTGGGCATCGAGGACGACCATCGCGGTCATGAGCTTGGTGACCGAAGCGATCGCCGTCACCGCATCGGCGCCCTTGGCGTAGATCGGCTGTCCTGTCTGAGCGTCGAAGACCAGCGCATTGGCCGACGCGAGCTTGAGCTTGCTCGCGTCGATCAGCAGCGTCGATCCGATCGGCTTCAGGTCCTCAGCCGCCCCGGCACCCGTGGCGGTCAGGAATAAGCCAATAAAAACAATAAGTAATCGTGAGTTCATCAAGATAGTTCTCAGCAGGCTCGCAAGTTTATAACACACCCCGGACGCTATGCCAATGGCTTAACGCCCACGGCGCCTCAGGCGATGACTCGGGCCGACGGGCTGCGCGGCTCGGCGCCGCCGTCGTCGGCGCCTTCGCGGCGCTGCTGCTGGAGCGCCCACATGCGCGCATACGAGCCGTTGGCAGCGAGCAGTTCGGCATGGGTGCCGCGCTCGGTGATGCGCCCGTGCTCGAGCACCAGAATCTGATCCGCGCCAACGATGGTCGACAGGCGATGCGCGACGGTCAGCGTCGTGCAACCCGCCGATATCTGCTCGAGCTCGGCCTGAATCAGCTTTTCCGACTTGGAATCGAGCGCCGAGGTCGCCTCGTCGAAGATCAGGATGCGCGGATCCTTGAGGATCGCGCGAGCGATCGCCACACGCTGCTTCTCTCCGCCCGAAAGTTTCAGGCCCCGCTCGCCGACCGGCGTGCGGTAACCCTCGGGCAATCCCGAGACGAAATCGTGGATCTGCGCCAGCCTGGCGGCGATGACGATCTGCTCGTGCGTCGCCCCCGGATTGCCGTAAGCGATGTTGTATTCGATCGAATCGTTGAACAGCACCGTATCCTGCGGCACGATGCCGATCGCCGCGCGCACGCTCGTCTGCTGCACCGCGCGCAGATCCTGACCGTCGATGGTGATGCGGCCATTGCTGACGTCGTAGAACCGGTACAAGAGCCGCGCCAGCGTCGACTTGCCGGAGCCGCTCGGGCCGACGACCGCAATCGTGCGGCCCGCGGGAATCACGAACGACACATCGAACAGGATCTGCCGGTTCGGTTCATAGTGAAAATCGACGTGCTCGAAGCGTACTTCGCCGCCGCCGGCGGCGAGCGGCGGCGCACCCGGCGCATCCCTGACTTCGGCGTTGACCTCGATCAGGTGGAACATGCGCTCCATGTCGGCGAGCGCCTGCTTGATCTCGCGATAGATGACGCCGAGAAAGTTGAGCGGGATGTAGAGCTGGATCATGAAAGCATTGACCAGCACGAGATCGCCGATGGTCATCGTATGCTCGACGACCCCGAGCGTCGCGCGCCACATGATCAGCGTCACGGCGATAGCGATGATCGCGCTCTGCCCGATGTTGAGCAGCGACAGCGAGGTCTGGCTCTTGACCGCCGCGGTCTCCCAGCGCTGCAGGCTTTCGTCGTAGCGCCGCGCTTCGAATTCCTCGTTGTTGAAATACTTGACCGTCTCGTAATTGAGCAAACTGTCGATCGCGCGCGTATTCGCCTTGGAATCGAGCTCGTTCATCTGCCGCCGGAAGCCGGTGCGCCATTCGGTTATCGTCACCGTGTAGATGATGTACAGGACCAGCGCGCAAAGCGTGATGCCGATGAACCACAGATCGTAGCGCGCGATGAGGATCGCCGACACCAGCGCGATTTCGATAAGCGTCGGCAGGATCGAGAAAAGCGTGTAGCCGATCAGAGTCGATATGCCGCGGGTTCCTCGCTCGACGTCGCGCGTCAGGCCGCCGGTCTGCCGCGCGAGGTGGAAGCGCAGCGACAACGCGTGCAAATGACGGAAGGTCTTCAGCGCAATCGTGCGCACGGCGCGCTGCGTCACCTTGGCGAACAGGTACTCGCGCAGCTCCGTGAACGCCGTCGTCGACAGCCGCAACGCACCGTAGGCCGCGAGCAGCGCCAGCGGCAGAACCAGCGCCTGCCCCGGCGTGACAGCGGTCAACCGATCGACGATCTCCTTCAATACCAGCGGCACGCCGACGTTGGCGAGCTTGGCCGCGACCAGACAGCCGAGGGCGAGCAGCACGCGGCCCTTGTATGCGAGCAGATAGGGCAGCAGCGTGCGGACCGTGTGCCAGTCGCCGCGGGCGCGCCGCGGTGATCGTTCGATCGGAGCCGGCAGGGGGAGCGAAGAGCTGCGTCGCATCAGGATGGGTGTGCGCAATGGCGCGTCATGCGCCGCGGCGCGTTTGCGGCGCCTGGCCGCAATACCGCGGATCGGTTCACGCCGTCCGTCATATTACTTCAAGAGGCGTCTGCCCATGGCCCCGGAGGGCGACGCTTCAGTCTTTGGCGCTCTCGGTGAACCAGTCATTCCCGCCGTATCCGACCAATCCCATCGCCATCCGGACGATCCCGTAGGCGATCCAGATCGCCCCCTTGTACAGTCGCGAACGGTGCTGCCAGTGGTCGGGGACCACGCGACGCGAGCCGGTGGCGATCAGCTCGTGAAGCTGCCCTTTCAGCTGGGTGTTGAAGCCCCGGTCGCGAACGATTACGTTGGCCTCGCGCGCCATCAGCAGGCTGTACGGGTCGATGTTCGACGAGCCGACGGTCGCCCAGATGTCGTCGACGACGGCGACCTTGGCATGCAGCATGCTGCGATGGTATTCCTCGATCGCGACCCCGGCCTGCAGCAGCTGGCCGTACATTGCGCGCGTGGCCAGATGCAGCAGCAGGTACTCGACCCGTCCCGGCAGAAGCAGCGTCACCGCGACTCCGCGACGGGCGGCGGCGACCAGCGCGCGCCGTATGCGAATGCCGGGAAAGAAATACGAGTTGGCGATGATGATCTCGCGCTTCGCGGTGCGGATCGCTGCAAGGTACGCCCGCTCGATGTCGCGGCGATGCCGCAGATTGTCGCGAATGACGAACCTGGCGGTCTGCGTGCCGACTCGTGCGGCGCTTCGGAGCTCCGGAAACAGCGACAGGTCGGACGTCCCGGTCCGCACCAGCTCGACGATCGCCCATACCCGCTGCATCGTCTGCTCGATCTCGGGCAGCAGCGGGCCCTCGACGGCGACCGCGAAGTCGACTCTCGGCGGGGTTTGCCGTGGCGTGTTTTCGTCGTCGATGACGTTGATGCCGCCGACAAAGGCGATTGTCCCGTCGACGACGCACAGTTTCCGGTGCAGGCGGCGCAGGCGATGCGAACGGAATTGCCAGGGCGCCACCTCGGGCCGGTACTTCTGGAAGTCGACGCCGCCGTCGCGCATTTCGCGTTCCAGCGCGACGGTCAGGTAGAACTTGGCGCCCCAGCCATCAACCAGGGCGCGCACGGTGACTCCCCGTTGCGCGGCGCGGATCAGCGCACCGGCGACCAGCCGTCCGGTTGCGTCGTCGGCAAAGATATAGGTCTCGAACCATACGGTCTCGCGCGCGGCGTCGAGCGCGCGTATCAATGCCGGAAAGTACTGATCACCGTTACTCAGCAAGGTGATGCGGTTGCCCGGCAGGAAGCGATTCATCGCGCCGCGGGCAGGCGATCAGCGCGACGTGGCGCTGGAACGCGCAAGTTCGAACGTTGCCGCGAGCGCGGCATGGTCGGACAACCGCGCCAGCGGATAGGCATAGTGCACGTCGGCAGCGATGACCTTGAGCCCTCGCGCGTAGATGCGGTCGAGACGGAATACCGGCAGCACCGATGGGAAAGTCCGGGCGGGCCGTCCGCGCGCCGCCTCGAACACCTCGACGACGCCGAGCTCGTCCTGCAGCATGCGGTCGGCTTTGCGCCGCCAGTCGTTGAAATCGCCGGCGATGATCAGTGGCGCGTCGGCAGGCACCGACTCGCGTATGCGCTCGCACAGCGCCCGCACCTGCCAGAGGCGGCCGCGCTCGAACAGTCCAAGGTGGACGTTGATGCAATGCAGCGGCGGCAGTCCTCGCTGCAACTGGATTACGCAGTGCAGCATCCCGCGGCTCTCGAACGCATGCGCCGATATGTCCTGGTTCGCCTGCTCGATGATCGGAAAACGCGAAAGAACCGCATTGCCGTGGTGGCCGTGCCGGGTGATCGCGTTGCGGCCATAGGCCACCTCGCGCCAGACCTTGTCCGCGATGAATTCGTGCTGCGGTTTCAGCGGCCAATCGCGATATCGGCCCGCGTGCCGGCGGTGCACGCCCTGCACTTCCTGGAGGAACACCACATCGGCATCCAGCCCATGCAGCTTGTCGCGCACCTCGTGGATGACCACCCGCCGCGTCAGGTGGGAAAAACCCTTATGGATGTTGTATGTAGCAACGGTAAAATGCATGGCGGCGGCGTGGCGCGACGAAGACCCTTTATGGTAACGGCAATTCGCCGCGATCGTGGCGCGACCGCAAAGCCGGGCGGCGGCATGCCGGCGCCAGGCTCGATGCGGCAACCGCGTCTACCGACGCCCGCAATCGTGTAAGGTAGTCGATGTCGGTGCGACCAATGCCGCGGATGGGCATGTGTCCCGTCATTCACCGATTCTTTGGTCATTGCACAGGAGACGGTCATGAAGCAGCAATCGACGATTCACGCGGCCATCGCGAGCCTGTTGGCGCTCGGCCTTGCGACCTCGGTGTCGGCGCAGCAGGTGCCGGCGGAGCCCGGCAAGGACAAGTGCTACGGCGTCGCCAAGGCCGGCCAGAACGACTGCGCCGCCGGCAAGCATGCCTGCGCCGGCCAAAGCACGGTCGATAAGGATCCGGCCTCGTGGAAATACGTCGCCAAAGGGACCTGCGAAAAGATCGGTGGCAAGACGACCGCGCCCAAATCCTGATCCTTTAGCTCACCATCCGCGCCGGCCGCGCCCGGCGCATTCTGCTCGACGCTCCCATGGCCTCCTTGCGCGCGCTCCCCGTCGTCGCCGGCATCGGCTTGCGCGCGCCGCACGTTGCCGAAGTCCGCCGCTCGCGGCCGCCCATCGGGTGGCTCGAGGTGCACAGCGAGAACTATTTTGTCGACGGCGGTTCGGCACTGTCCGCGCTCGAGGCGATCCGCACCGACTATCCCGTTTCCCTGCACGGCGTGGGTCTGTCGCTGGGATCGGCGGACCCGCTGGACGCCGGGCACCTCGCCCGCCTGAAGCGCCTTGCGGCGCGCATCGAGGCGTCGGCAGTGTCCGAGCACCTGTGCTGGAGCCATGTCGACGGCCGCCATCTCAACGATCTCCTGCCGCTGCCGCTGACCGATGAGGCGCTGACGCTGGTGTGCGATCGGGTGGACGCAGTGCAATCCGCGCTGGGCCGTCCGCTGCTGGTCGAGAACGTGTCCTCTTATTTGCGCTTCGCCGACGACACGATGGCCGAATGGGACTTCGTCGCCGCCGTCGCCATGAAGAGCGGCTGCAAACTGCTGTTCGACGTCAACAACGTCTACGTCAACGCGGTCAATCACGGCTTCGACGCGCGGGCGTATGTCGCGGCGATCCCGCCCGACAGCGTCGCCGAGATCCATCTCGGCGGATTCGACGCCACCGGGCCGTGCCTGGTCGACAGCCACGGTTCACGCGTCGCCCCACCCGTTTGGGCGCTGTATCGCGGCGCGATCGAGCGTTTCGGGCCCAAGCCGACGCTGCTCGAGTGGGACACCGACATTCCGGCGCTCGACGTACTGCTGGACGAGGCCGCCAAGGCGCAGGCAATTCTCGACGAGTATCGCGATGCCGTCGCTGCGTGAGATCCAGCGCGGCATGTCCGCCGCGACGATATTCGGCGACCCTGCTGCGCTTGCAGGGCTGGGTGTCGTCGCCGGCGCGATGAGCGCAGCGGCGCGCATCGACATCTACCGCAACAACGTGTTCGGCAACTACCGCAAGGCGCTGGCGGCCACATTTCCCGTGGTCAGGCGGCTGGTCGGCACCGCGTTCTTCAACGCCGCCGTCGACGCTTTCGTACGCGCGCATGCGTCGACACGGGGCGACGTCAACCGCTACGGCGGCGATCTCCCGAGCTTTCTCGCCGCCTACGGGCCGGCGCGAACGCTAGCCTACCTGCCCGACGTCGCGCGGCTCGAATGGACGGTCGATCAGTCAGCCATCGCGGCCGACGCGCCGCCGTTCGATCTCGCGGCGCTGGCCTCGCTACGCGAAGACGCGCATGCCACCTTGCGCTTCGTTCTGCATCCGTCGGCGCGGCTCGTCGAATCGAGCTATCCGATCCTCCATATTTGGCAGGTCAATCAGCCGGAGTACGAAGGTGCGACCGACGTCGATCTGGGCGAAGGCGGCGATTCGCTGCTGGTCGCGCGCGGCGCGCGTGGCGTCGACATCGAGCGGCTTAAGCCCGGCGAAACCGCCCTGCTCCACGCCTTTGCCGCCAACGCGCCGCTCGGCATTGCCGCGAGTCGCGCGAGCGAAGCCGAATCGTCGTTCGACCTGCCGACCGCGCTGCGGCGGCGCGTCGCCAGCCACGTCCTGGTTGCGTTCCGCACGCCGGAACCGCCCGCCGAAGAAAGCCAACGATGAACGCCTTCACGTCGCCCACGCTTCCCGGCCGTCTGGCCGCATCCTATTGCGGACTGACTCGCTGGATCGACCGCCTGCAGCCGCTGCTGGCGTTGGGCTTGCGCCTCTACGTCGCGCGCGTTTTCCTGTTGTCCGGGCTCACCAAGATTCGGGACTGGAGCGTCACCTTGGCGCTGTTCGAGAACGAGTACCACGTCCCCGTACTGTCGCCGCCCGTGGCGGCCGCGCTGGGCACCGCGACCGAGCTGTCGATGCCCGTGCTGCTCGCGCTGGGCCTGGGAACGCGCTTCGCTGCCGGAGTGCTGTTCGTGTTCAACATCGTCGCCGTGGTGTCGTATCCCGACTTGCCGGACATCGCTGTCAAAGACCACGTCCTCTGGGGATGGATGCTGCTGGTGCTGCTCGTCTACGGCGCGGGCGGTATTTCGCTCGATCGTTGGCTGCAATCCCGCCTGGCCGGCGCTGGCAGGCGCTGACTCTCGCCCAAGAGCGTGAGACCGGCTCGGCGCTAAGCTCGTCCTTCCTCCTCGCGGGGGTTCATGGCCGAAATCTTCGATGCGATCGTCATCGGCACCGGACAGGCGGGTCCGCCGCTGGCCGTACGCCTGGGCGCTGCGGGCCGCAAGACGGCGATCATCGAACGCAAGCTGATCGGCGGCACCTGCGTCAACGTCGGCTGCATTCCGACCAAGACGCTGATCGCGAGCGCGCGCGCTGCGCATGTCGCGCGACGCGCCGCCGACTTCGGCGTGGTGCTCGATGGCCCCGTTCGGGTCGACATGGCGCGGGTCAAGGCGCGCAAGGATGCGATCGTGCAGCAATCGAACGCCGGCGTCGCCAAATGGATCGGCAATGCGTCGAACGTGACGCTGATCGAGGGCCAGGCACGCTTCGAGGGCCCGCGCAGCGTGCGCGTCGGCGAGCGATTGCTCGAGGCGCCGCAGATTTTCATCAATGTGGGCGGACGCGCCGCCGTGCACGGCATCGACGGTCTCGCCGATGCGCCCTATTTCACCAACACCGGCATGATGGGCATCGACTTTCTGCCCGAGCACCTCTTGATCGTCGGCGGGAGCTACATCGGGCTCGAATTCGCGCAAATGTACCGCCGCTTCGGAAGCGCGGTGACAGTCGTCGAGATGGGCCCTCGCCTGATCGGACGCGAAGACGAAGAAGTCTCGGCCGCGATCCAGGCGATCCTCGAAGCGGAAGGCATCGCTTTTCGCCTGAACGCCAAGTGCCTCGGCGTCGCGCCGAACGGCAACGGCGTGTCGCTGCGGGTGAGCTGCGACGAGGAACCGCGCGTGATCACTGGCTCGCATCTGCTTCTGGCGATCGGCCGCGTGCCGAACACCGACGACCTTGGCCTCGACCTGGCCGGCGTGCGGACCAACGCGCGCGGGTACATCGAGACCGACGAAGAACTCCGGACCAGCGTACCCGGCATCTGGGCGCTGGGCGACGTCAACGGACGAGGTGCATTCACCCACACGTCGTACAACGACTACGAGATCGTCGCGGCGAACCTGCTCGACGGCGAGCGGCGCCGGGTCAGCGACCGCATCGCGACGTACGCCCTGTTCATCGACCCGCCGCTGGGGCGCGTCGGACTGACCGAGCGCGAGGTGCGTGCCTCCGGACGGCCGGCGCTGGTGGGAAAACGGATGATGTCGAGAGTCGGCCGTGCGCGCGAACGCAGCGAAACGCAGGGCTTCATGCAGGTGCTGGTCGACGCAGAAAGCAAGAAGATCCTCGGCGCGGCGTTGCTGGGCATCGAGGGCGACGAGGCGGTGCACAGCATCCTGGACGTCATGGCTGCCGGCGCGCCGTACACCGTGCTGCAGCGAGCGATGCACATCCATCCGACCGTCTCGGAACTTCTTCCGACGCTGCTCGGCGATCTCAAGCCACTATCGTAGCGCGTGCGCCGGCCGCCTCTGCGGTAGCCGACCGGACGGCGCGCTCGACGGCATCTACATGATTACGCGATGCCGGCCCCAGCCGCGTTCCAACATCGCACAGTCTTCGCATTCCACCGTGCGAAAGCTGCAGTAGCGGATGTGGCATCCGACCTCGCGGCCCTCCAGGATCAACCTTACCCGATCGAGTTTTTCCGGGCCGCGACCCTTGATCAGCAGGACGTCGCCCGATTGGAGCAGTTGGCCAAGCGCTCGCGCCGCATCGCGCACGGTACGGCCCGCGTCGGTGACCGAAGTCCTGGGCATCCCGGCGCGGCGCGCTCCGGACCACAACGGCGCAAATTCGTGATTGAAGACGACCAGGTGCGATGCGATTCCGGCGACCCGCTCTCCCAGCGCCTGGTACATCGGCCGCTGCGCGCCAGGCGGCTCGGACACGGCGCCGAGCAGGACGATGCGGCGCGATGCCGGAATCTGGGCAAGCACGTCGAGCGCGGCGTGCACGGTTTCCAGCGTCGACTTGAAATCGTCGCGCAGCACCGTCACGCCGTTGGGCAGCAACACCGGCTCCAGGCGCGCTCGTGTCGGCGGAAGCTCGCGCAATCGAGACAGCACGCTTTCCAGCGCATAGCCTTCCAGGTGCGCGACCGCGACCGCGGCAAGCACCGGGTAGACCATGTGGCGGCCGAGCAGGCGCATGGTAACGTCGCGCTCTTCGCCGAAGGCCGTCAGGCGAAAACGCGTTCCGTGCGGCCAATCCAGTTGGACCTCGTCCGCGCGGACGTCGCATTCAGCGCCGAAACCGAAAGTGACCACGCGCGCCCGGGTCTTCTCCTTCATCCACATCACGTTGGGATCGTCGCCGTTCAGGACGGCGACGCCGGAGACAGGCAGCACCTGCAGCATCCAGGACTTCTCGGCACGCGTCACTTCGAGCGTGCCAAGGCTGCGATGATGCTCGCTGCCGATGGCGGTGACCACCGCCACATCCGGAGCGACCGTGCGCGCATAGGCCTTCATCTGCCCGGGCTTGGCGATGCCGACTTCGATCACCGCGTGGCGTTGTCCCGGTCGGATGCGCAGCAGCGCGAAAGCGATCCACGACCAGGCATTCGGCAGCATCGCACGGTGCTCGGGAACGCCGAGCGCTGCCGCGATGGCGCGCGTAGTCGTCGACTTGCCGAACGAGCCGACGACGGCGATGACGCGGGTCTTGCGCACCACCGTGTGTCGGTACAGCCGCGCCAGCCGCGACAGCAATGGCCAGCTCCGATAGGCGATGCCCTGGCGCACATGCAGACGACCGGCCGGCGTGCCGAGCATCGCCGGCACATCGCGCAAGCGAAATCTCATGGCGGCACCTGCCGGCCGGATGCGCTATGGCGGAAGAGGTCGTGCCAGATCTGCACGCCCAGCACAGCCGACAGGATCTGACCCAGGTTCTCGCCGCCCGCGCGATGCCGCCGCATCAGCGCCGCAACCTTGTCCGGATCGAAATAGCCGCTTTGGCGCAGCGCCGGTCCCGACATCCGTTCGGCCGCGAACCCAGGCAGCGGAGCGCGCAGCCACGTGTCCATCGGCACCTGCAGACCGCGCTTTTTGCGGTTGACGATGTCGGGCGGCAGCACGCTTTCCATCGCGCGCCGCAGAATGTGTTTTTCGCGCAGCCATTTCATTTTCACCCGGGGCGGGATGCGCGCGCAGAATTCGACCAGCTCGTGGTCGAGGAACGGCACGCGGGCCTCGACCGAGTACGCCATCGACGTACGATCCAGGCCGAGCACGACGCCGTCGCCCATCCGGTGCTTGATGTCGAAATATTGCAGGCGCGCGAACGGATGCCAGGTTTCGAAGCCGGCCGGCGGCGGTGCGGCATCGGGCGCGCCATCGCCCTGCCGGCCGATCTCGGCCATGATCTCCGGCGCCAACACCTCGCTGTCACCCGAGTAGCCGCGCAAATGCGTGATGCTGCGTGAAAAACGCTCGAAGTTCATCTCGCGCGGACCCGCAATCGTCGCGGCTGCGCCAGGCCATCGCCGCCGAATCGCCGGAACGGCGGCGATCATCCGGCGCGCCGACTGCGGCAGCAAGAAAATCGGATCGAGGAGGCGCATCGTCGGATACCACGGATAGCCGCCGAGAATCTCGTCCGAGCCTTCGCCGGTCAGCACGACCTTGACGTGCGCGGCTGTGGCTTGCGCGACCATCAACTGCCCGACGCCCACGCCGCCGAGCAGCGAATCCTCGGCGTGCCAGATCGCCTTCGGCAGCCGCTCCATGTCGGCGTGACGGCAGACGATGCGGTGGCCGGCAAGGCCGTATTGCGGATAGTCGTCCAGCCCTTTCTGATTGCGCAGTTCGTCGAACTCCGGATCCTCGAAGCGCAACGTAAAGGTTTGCACCGGCGCCGTGACGAGGCGCGACATCAGCGCCGTGACCGAGCTCGAATCGATCCCGGCGCTGAGCCACGCGCCCAGCGGCACGTCGCTGCGCAGATGGAGCTTGACGCTCTCGGTGAGCTTGTCGCGCAGCCCGTCGGCCCACTCCTGCTCGGTCACGGTCCGGTCGTAGTCGTCGCGCGCGGGGAACGTCGCTTCCCAATACTGGCGGATATCGGCGCGTCCGTCGCTCCAGGTGAGCGTGTGGCCAGCCGGAAGGCGGCGGATGCCGGTGACGATCGTGCGCGGCGCGACGATTCGTCCGTATGAAAACAGTTGGCGCAGGGACTGGATGTCCGGCCGCGCTTCGACCGCGCCCGACGCGAGAATCGCTTTCTGCTCGGATCCGAAAAAAAGCCCGTCGGAGGTGATCGCATAGTGCAGCGGCTTAATGCCCAACCGGTCGCGCGCGAGTACCAACCGCCTGCGTCGCGCGTCCCATAGCGCCAGGCCGAACATGCCGCGCAAATGCAAGACGAAATCGAGGCCGTGCTCTTCGTAAAGATGCACGATCACCTCGACATCCGACGCAGTGGCGAAGCGATGCCCTGCAACGGCGAGCCGCTGGCGCAGCTCGATGTGGTTGTAGATCTCTCCGTTGCAGATGACGGTGATCGAGCCATCCTCGTTGGAGATCGGTTGGTCGCCGGTCTTCAGGTCGACGATGCTCAAGCGGCGAAAACCCAGGCCGATGCCGGGCGCGACAAGAAAGCCTTCGCTGTCCGGGCCGCGATGCCGCAGCGAGTCGGACATGCGTTTCAGCATTTCCGCGTTCACCGGCCGATTCGCATCCGACCAGGCGACGCCGCAAATACCGCACATGGTGGTCTTCCTGGAAGCCGGCCGACGTCAGCGACGGCCGCGCGAAGGTGGCATCTGGAAAACCCGCTGCCAGGGACCGACCTTGATACGGCAGAGTATGCCGTAGGTGCGAAACCCGCCCTTGGTGTCGTCGCGCAGCGATGACGCATTCTCCGGAAGGACCGCGCCGGTGGCGCGACGATAACCTGCGCGCTGCAGATGCTTGAGGTGATACGAGCGCACCGCATTGGAGATACCCTGGCCGCGATAAGGCGGCAGCGTGTACTTGTCGTAGATGTACGCGTCGCCCGCCGCCATCTCGATTTGGCATCCGAGAAACGGCACCAAGACCGGACGCACGGCCACCCAGGCAGCGGCGACGATGCGTCCCTCGTGTCGCGCAACGAAGCACATTTGACCCGAACGCAGGCGATCGGCGATCTCGCCGCGCACGCTCAAGGCGCGAAAGACGAGATAGTCATCGATTTCGCTCTCCGCCAGCATCGCGACGTCCACCGGCAAGGCGGGCGTGAAGTCCGCGATCGGCTGGTCCAGCGCACGTTCGAGCAGCAAGAGGCGGCGGTAGCCGCATTCGCCCAGAACCTTGAACCAGAAGCTTTTCGGCCCCTCGTCACGCAGCGTCACCAGTGCCCGCCGAATGGCGCTGCCGGTCGGATAAGCCGACCGCGGGACGGCGTCGGCGACCTCGCCGACGGGAGACGGGCGACGCGCGTCGCCGAGTTTACGCGACATCATGGCTTGCGCGCGTTGATGGCGACGAAATAGCCGGTCAGATATCGAGTAGGCCAGCGCGCCAGTTGCTCCCATCGCAACGCTGCGCGCAAGAATCGCGCCCGCGCCTGCGGCGATCCGCGACGCTCGCAGCGGCGAGCGAGCGCCACCGATAGCGCCCGCGGGCAGTGGAGCAGCGCGACGGTTTCGAGCACGTCGAATCCGGCGTTCGTCACCATGCGGCGCAGACGACCGGGTCCCCCGGTCGCCCCGACCGGATAGGGGACGAGCCCGAGCCGATGCAGAAGCCGGAACGGCAGGGCGTTGCGCAGTGCCACCGCCGGATTGGCCAGATTGTCCATCGTGAGCAGCAGGTGCCCCCCCGGCCGCAACACGCGATGGAATCCGCGCAGCGACTCGAGTATCTGATCGCGAGTGTCGAAATGGTCAAGGGTGGAATTCGACACCACGACGTCGAACGCTTCGCTCGCAAACGGCAACAGCCGCACATCGGCCGCGACGGCCAGCAAGGCCGGATAACGCAACGTTGCCGCGGCCAGGACCGACGGCGCGACGTCCAGTGCCGCGACGCGCGCCGCGCGCGTGGACAGCAGAGGATACAGCCCGCGGCCCATCGCCTCGTCGAACAGGTCGGTCTTCAGCAGATTTGCGCAAGGTTCCAGCGGAAGCCAGCGCTCCAGCAGCGTCGCGTTGACCGCGTCGCTGTGCAGTCGCCACAATGCCTCGGGCCGCGCACCGAGCAGTGACTCGAGCGCTCTATCCCAGCGCCGCGGCTCATCGGCGGCCGATCGGATGCCATTGGATTCCATTGCCGCGTGCCTATGCGTCGGTGCCGCTCGATTGATTGCTTGTGCTGCCGCGACTGATTAGACTGCAGATACTCCGATGCGCTCGGCTTGGCTTGCCGTCCGCATCGCAGCGATCAGCGCGGCCAATTATAGTGCTCGCGTGGCCGAAAGCGACCGCCGGCGCTGTGTCGCGCAGCCGAGCGAAGCGCCGGGCGGGAGAAATGCACTGAACGTAGCGACCGAAAGCAGCAGCCCGGCGGCGCCCACCGTTACGGTCATCATGCCCGTGTACAACGGCGGTGCGACGTTGCGGAGTAGCCTCGAGCCGCTGCTGGAGATGCACCGCGGCGGCGAGGTCGCGGAGATCATCGTCGTCGACGACGGCTCGGACGATGCGACCGCGGCTATTGCCGCCGCCGCGGCAGTAACCGTGGTCGACTCGGGCGGACGCCTCGGCCCCGGCGGCGCCCGCAACGTCGGAGCCACCACGGCGACTGGCGATGTCTTGTGGTTCGTCGATGCCGACGTCGTCGTCCACGCAGATGCCGCGCGGGTGCTCGTCGAAGCGCTGCGAGCGACGGGTGCAGCCGCGGTCTTCGGCAGTTATGACGACTATCCTCCGGCGCCCAATTTTCTTTCGCAGTACAAGAATCTCGTCCACCGCTATCACCATCGCCACGCGAAAGGCGAGGTCGACACATTCTGGGCGGGCTGTGGTGCGATACGCAAGCAGGCATTCGCCGAGGTCGGCGGATTCGACGCGGAGAAATATCCCCACTCGTCCATCGAAGACATCGAACTCGGCTTGCGGCTGCGGCAGCGCGGCCTTCGCATTCACGTCGAGCCGGCGCTTCTGGCAACCCACCTCAAGGTCTGGCGCCTCGCTAATCTGCTGCATACCGAAGTACGCCGTCGCGCCGTGCCATGGTCGCGCCTGATCATCGCGCACGGCTGGTGGTCGAGAAGCCTCAACATGGAGCATGGCGAGCGCTTTCGCGCGGTGCTCGCGGCATGCTGGATGTTGACGCTGCTGGCGGCTGCGGCGGGGCTCGCACCGCCCTGGCCCGCGTTGCTCCTGCTCGCCCTCATCGCGGTCGCGAATTGGCGGTTGTTCACGTACTTCCGACAGCGGCGCGGAACGCTGTTCGCCATCGGCGGCGTTCTCTATCACCAGTTCTATTATCTGTACAGTGCCGCGGCGTTCGCGTACTCGCTGGCGGGATACCGCTGGTCCGCGATTCGTCAGCGCTTTGCAAGCCGCCACAGCAGCGCCAGATAGAACGCCAGCGCCGGCGCGAGGTGCAGGGGCAGGCGATTGACCAGCGTCTCGTCGGCGACGCCCAAGGCTGCTTCGCTGTAGAAGAACACGACAAGCACGAAGGCGAAAGCGCCGAGCATCGTTACCGTCATCGGCGCAATCGCGGCGCTGAACAGCGCGCGCCAGCGAAGCGCGATCACCGCGAGCGTCAGGTACCAGAGCAGGTGCCAGTTGTCCATTTCGAAAAAGTGCTCGAACAGCGGGAGCGAAACGTTGGTGAATTCGGTACGAAGCGAGTAGCCGAGCACCGTGAGCTCGCTGGGTCCATACAGCAGATAACCCACCATCGCGCCGCCGAGCAGCACTACCGCTCCCAAGCCGAGCCGCCGGTTGATCGCGACCAGCACCGGTGGCAGCAGCGTCATTACCCACACGATGCCTTCCTTCTTGATCGCGATGCAGGCCAGAGCGCATAGCACGGCAAGCAGGGCATCGGCGCGCCTGCGCGTGCGAACCCACTGCCACAGCGCCATCGTCGCCATGCCGTAGGCTGCCGCGATGAAAATATCCACGTATCCGGCGACCGCGACGTGCAGGTCGATGAATGGAATCGACAGCAGCAGGTAGCTGAAGAGCATCGCCTGCGCCAGGTCCGTACCGATTCGCCGCAATTGCGCGTAGAAGGCGAGCCCGAGCGCCGTCAGGATCGCGAGCCAGGGTACGTTCATCAGCGATTCGTCCCAGCGCCCGAGGCACAGCGCGGTCCACACCTGCAGCAACGGCACCGTCGCCGGATACTCGGAGTGAGCATCGACGAATTGCATCGCGCTCCCCGACGCGAGCCACGTTGCCGGGTCGACGAAGGCGGCGATCCTTCCGTACTCGTACCAGACGCGCGCCTTGGTCGCCCACTGCGCCCAGGCGTCCCAGGGGAGCAGCGGACGCCATGCCAGCTCGAGACCGAGGCCGCTCAGGCGGACGACGATCAGCGCCAGGCAGGCGAAGAACAGCAGGCGCTGCGACGCCGGCATGGCCACGACGCGGTCGCGGCATGCGCGCCAGCGTTCGCGCAGCGAAGGCAAGGATCGCAGTCCTGCAAGACCCCACGCGGCCGCGGCGAGCGCGACCAATTGCAGTGCAACCAGCGGCACCGTCCATCGCACCGCGAACGCGTCGAGCGCGCGCATCGCCAGCGACGTCGCCAGCGCACCCAGCAGGTAGCCGTAGCCGGCGGCGAGGACCAGGTCGCGCCGTTCCGACCCGCGTTGCAGGGCAAGCGCGCAACAGGCGCCGGCGAACCAGGGCAGCGCCACGCTCGCGGCGATGCCGATCAGATCGCGCATGACAATTCCGCGTGCCCGGCGAGCGTCGTATTCAGGCTCATCGAACGCGGACCAGGAGAAGTCCCGGCGGTCGCGACAGAATTTCGTCGGCCGGCTTGCGACGCCCGTCCCGCCAGACCAGCATTTGCATCGCGCTGTCGTAGCCAAGATCGCCGGTGAGGAAAAGAAGTACGTAGTCGCCGCTGCGCAGTTCTTCGGGCACGGGCTTGCGCGCGCGCTTGGCATTGCTGTGGTAGACGTTCTGCGGATACAGGAAATACGAGCCACGCGTGCGGAGCGCCAGATCGTCGGCGATGAAATGAATGCGTACCGGCGGCGCCGGCAAGGCCATGCTGACTTCCCGCATCAGCGTGTACAGCTCGTGATCGTCGGACGCGAGTCGCTTCTCCTCGCCCGTCTTGCCGGCGAACATCGCGGCGGTGCGCGTGAGCTGGCGCCACAGGTTGACCTGAAAGCGCGCATCCAGAATCAGCCATGCGGCGATGAAGATCGCCCCGTACACGCGGGGATCGCGAGGGAAGGCTCGGCGCGTCAACAGCCAATAGATCGCTGTCGCGACGAAACCCCCGCAGGCGAGCGTCGCGAGCAGCGTCGTGTAGTGGCTGCGCTCATCGTCGAAAGGCAGCGTGACCGAGGCCGCGACGATCGGAATGAAGGCCGCCCACTGGTTAGCGATATCCTCGAGCACCGTGGCTACCGACACTGTCGGAACCGAAAGCGATTCCAGCACCAGAGGCCGCGGCAATACACCGCGGGCGACCAATGCGACGCCGGTAATCGAGCCAGCCCACCCGTCGTCCGGGCCGAGATCCAGCGGTGCGATGCGCGTGCCGGTCCAGGTCAGCGGCTTGGAAAAATTTCGATTCGGCCGCTCCTGGGTTCGCCAGAGAAAAACCAGCTCGACCGGCAGCACGTCGGTCGAATGCAGATTGAAGTCCACGCGCGGATGCCCGTCGGCGCCAAAAGGCGCAACGCGGGCCGAAAGCACGGCCAGCCGCTCGCCATCGGTCGCGTCGAGCACGAACGTCCGCTCGTCCCTGTGGCCGCGGCCACGTACGAGCGCGAACGCACTCCCATCGACGCTGATCGCCGGCGGGCCGCTGCGCCAATTGCCGTCCGAATGGACGATTGCGGCCAACAGGAGCGACACCGCGACGCCGGCGATGAGCAAGCCGCTGCCGGCAATCCAGGCCTGTCCTTGCGCGGCGGTCGGCGCCGCGTCCGCGGGTTCAGTCAACGCCGTGGTCCGACCGGCGCCGCAATGGACACGATGTCGAATTCATGGTCATTCAGTGCCTCGCCGCAGGCGGGGACCTTCGCCTTGCGCGTGCTGGTCTCATACCGGCGTTGCCTCCCGGGCCGGCGCAAGCGGACACTATCATCCACGGCGACGGAGTGCCATCTCGGACCGAGCCCGGTGTGGAGCATGGCGGTGCAGGATGATCACCGCGAAGGCGGCGATCGACAACATTGCTTCCGGGCGGACGGACAAGCAGAATATCCGGACGCCGATGTCGACGACGAATACCACGAGGAGCGTGAGCCGGCCTCCGCTTGATTGCCTGTGGAGCGCCCGAACTCCGCCGTTCTGCTGAGCCGGCTGCGCTGGGCAAGCCATTTCGCCTGGCACCTGCGCGGTCAGTCTGCGTTCCCGTTTCTGCCGCTGCGGTCCGTGCAGCGTCGCCAGGCCGAACGCGTGGGGCGGATGGCCGGCCATGCCTTCCGCACCGTTCCCTACTATCGCGAGACGTTCCGCCGTCTCGGCCTCGATCCGGCCGACTTCCGCGGCGCCGGCGACCTGGCGAGGCTTCCGGTGCTCGAGCGCGAACAGATTCAGCGCGATCCCGAATATTTCTGCTCGGACGCGGTGCCTCGCCGCGACCTGCTCCGTATCACCAGCGGCGGCAGCTGCGGCGCCCCGCGTCTGGTTCTGCACGACCCAGCTGGCGTGTTCGAAAACGCAGCGCATGGCGAACGCGAGCGCTGCATCTGGACTGCGATCATCGGCCGGACGACAGGTTATCGCGAACTGGTCGTGGCGCCCCCGCACAGCACGACCTTGAAAGTTCAGCAATACTGCAGGGAGCGCGGGCTCTATCCGCGCGGCGTGGGCATCGAGCGCCAGTACGCATCGCTGCTCGATCCACCCCAGACGACCGTAGATCATGTCAACGCGTTCAGGCCGCACCTCCTGCACAGCTACGGCTCGCATCTGGCGATCCTGTTCGGACATCTGGCGCGCACCGGTGCATCGATGCACCGCCCGGCGGTCGTGACCTACACGTCCGACAACCTGTCGGCACCGGTGCGCGCGCTGATCGAGCAGCGATTCGGGATTCCGGTTTTCACGACTTACCAGGCGGTCGAAGCCTTCAAGATCGGCTTCGAATGCGAGCGGCACCGGGGACTGCACCTGAATATCGATCTTTATCCGCTGCGGGTCGTCGACGGCGCGGACCGCGATCTTCCGCCCGGCGAAAGCGGCGAAGTCATCGTTTCCAATCTGGTCAACCGCGGGATGGTGCTGCTCAACTACCGGCTGGGCGACATCGTCAAGCTGCAGGCGGACCGCTGCGATTGCGGACGATCGCTGCCGCTGTTGTCGTACCCCGAGGGACGAAGCGACGACCTGATCGAACTCGCATCGGGCCGGATCTTGCATCCGCAGGCGATCCGCAGTCTATTCAACGAAGAGCCACTGATCTGGGAATATCAAGTTGAGCAGGTGACCGACACCCATTTTCGCGTCGCGTTGCTGGGCGCGCCGGCCTGCGATCGGCAAGGGGTGCGACAGCGCGTGGTCGACAAGCTGGCATCTGTCCTCGGCGGCGGCGTGCGCGTCGACGTCGAATTCGTCGACGCGATCGATCGCACGCTCGGCGGCAAATTCGCCCCGGTGATCTCCCGCCGCGCCAGACAACGGCGGGCAGCCGCCGGTTGAACGCAACGCGGTCAAGTACGACCGGCGACCGCGGCACCGCGGCATGGCAGCCGGGACTCTACCCGCTGCGGCGTGCAATCATGTCGATTTCGATGCGGGCACCGCGGGCCAGACCGCTGACGCCGATGCAAGTGCGCGCCGGCCGGCGGCCTTCGGCAAAGTAGCCGGCGTAGACAGCGTTCATCCGCGCATAATCGTCGTCGAAGTGCAGCAGATATATGCGCACGGCCGCGACGTCGCCAAGACCCAGGCCGCAGCCTTGCAGCACCGCGACCAGATTCTTGATCACCTGGTGGGTCTGCTCCTCGATCGTCGCCGGATAGGGCGACGTATTCGACCTGCCTTCGAACGGCATCTGACCGGTCACGAAGACCCAACCATCGGCTTCGACGGCGTGGCTGAACGGCGCTACCGGTTCGGGCGCGCCAGCTATCATGTGAAACAGGAGGTCGGACATCGGGTCAGGCTCGCTTTCTGGCGTCGATCAAATCGGTCCAAAGCTTGTGGGATCCCGACTGAGCTCGCGGGAGCGCGGCGCGGCAAGCATGCGGGCGCAGGTGTGTACCGATCGGATAAGCTCGACCCATTGTACCGATCGAGGAGGAAAGCATGCGGCCGATACCCGTCGGGGCCAAGGGCTCGTTTTCGCTCGTCGTGACGGCCGACCATCTGGCCAATCGCTTCAAGGATGCGACGCTGCCCCCCGTGCTGGCGACGCCGGTCATGATCATGATGATGGAGAACGCCGCGCTCAACGCCATCAAGCCCTACCTCGATGCCGGCGAAAGCGCGGTCGGGACCCGTGTCGACGTTGAGCACCTGGCGGCCACGCCGGCGGGCCGCACCGTTACCGCCGAGGCGGAGGTCACGCGCGTCGCTGGCCGGCAGGTCGGATTTCGTATCGAAGCAGCCGACGGCGTCCAGCGCATAGGCACGGGCACGCACGAGCGCATGGTCATCGAGCTCGCTCGATTCGTCGAGCGGCTGAACCGGAAGCCGGCTTAGCCGTCGGTGCCGGGCCGCCGGCGATGGTGGCGTCAGTACGGCAGGCGCTAAACCGAGCCGGCATCGATGACGACGACATTCGCAGCGAGGAATTCCACGGCTATTGACGCCGCGTCTGAGCACGGTTCGGCCGGCGCATACGCCAGCAACCGTCTCAGCTTCCCTGTGTGTGCGCCGTCTGGTGCATCGTGTCGATGGCGAGGATCGAATGCGCGTATGCGCCGCCGGCGCGCATTTCGGCGGCAACCCAGATAGCTTCCATGATCTCCTGCTCGCTCGCACCCTGCTTCAGGGCGAGCTCGGTGTGGCCGCGGATGCAATACGGGCACTGGGTTACGTGCGCGACGGCGATCGCGATCAGCTGCTTGGTTCTGGACGGCAGCGCTCCGTCGGCAAAGACCCGCTGGCCGAACGTCCGGAAAGCGCCGTAGATTTCCGGCGCGAGCTCGCGCCGCTTGCGAGCCAACTCCGGCGTAACGTCCGGATGCATCGTATGTTCCACGTGACCTCCTTTGCAAGTCAGTCCACATCATGCTGGCCGGTACGCGTCGCGCGCTCCGCAGCGAATCAGCGGATCTCGGATGAACGCCTTGGCGAGGGGGTGCATGGCGCTGACCGCTACCCGAGTCCAGGCAGGCGATGGTACGGGATCAGCTGTCAAATACCTGACACGGCCCCAAATGCGGCGCCCGCCCGGCACCGCTGTAGACCTTCGGCCGATGGTCGCCAAAGCGGCCTCATCGCCAGGCAGATGCGATAATATCATCACGTGATAGATGAGCGGGCAGAGCAGGGATGCGCACATACGCCATGTCCAAAGCCGACTTCGAAACGCTGGCCCGATTCCGTTACCAGCTGCGTCGTTATTTGCGCTTTAGCGAGGAAGTGAGCCGAAGGAAAGGAATCACGCCCTTGCAATACCAGCTGTTGCTGCAGATCAAGGGGTTTCCCGGCCGGCAGTGGGCGACGGTCGGTGAGCTCGCCGAGCGCCTACAGGCCAAGCATCACGGCGTCGTCTCGCTGGTTTCTCGATGCGAGCTTGCCGGGCTGGTCCGGCGCACCACCGGACGCCACGACCGCAGGCGCGTCGAGGTAAGGCTGACCGGCAAAGGCGACCGCTGCTTGCGGCAGCTCGCCCAGCTGCACCGGCTCGAGCTCTTGTCGCTGCGGGGCGAATTTGCGGTGCCCGACCTGGTAGGCTCAGCCAAAGACAAACGCATGCACCGATCACGCCTCAAGGGAGCCAGGACCCATGCCTGAATCTGCGGGTCCCGAACTGTCGCAGGCCATTGTCGATCACGCCCCGGACGCAATCATTTTTGCCGACCGGAGCGGCGCGATCCGGATCTGGAACCGCAGCGCCGAACGCATCTTCGGCTACCCCGCCGCCGAGGCGCAGGGCGTGAGCCTCGACCTGATCATTCCGGAGCGCTTCCGGTGCGCGCATTGGGACGGTTTCCGGCGAGCGATCGAGATGGGTCGAACCAAGTATGCCGATCGCGTGCTTACCACCCGCTCGGCGCACCGCGATGGCAGCAAGCTTTACGTGGACTTGAGCTTTGGCCTCATAGCGGACGCCCGAGGCGCGATCCTTGGCGCGCTCGCCATCGGCCGCGATTGCACCGCGCGCTACGCAGCCGATGCCGCACTGCGGTCGCGTCTGGCTACGCTCGAAGCCGCCAGCCCCAGCGGGCGAGCTGCGGATACCTAGGCTTGCGCTCCGGCCGGCGTGTGCGGCGCACGCGCGAGCGGAGCCAGCCACGCGTGCAGAGCCCGGGAATCCATCGCGCCCGATTGCCGCGCCGTCTCGCGGCCATGGTCGAAAACGATCAGCGTAGGAATGCTGCGAATGCCATAGCGGCCCGCGATGTCCGCGGCGGCTTCGGTGTCTAGCTTCGCCAGCCGCATCCGCGGCTCGAGCTCGCCAGCCGCGCGAGCGAAATGCGGAGCCATCATGCGACAGGGCCCGCACCATGCGGCCCAGAAATCGACGACGACCGGAATGTCGTTTCTGCCGGTATGACGATCGAAATTGGCCGCGGTGAGCTCGACCGGCTGACCGGCAAAAAGCTTCTTCCCGCAATTACCGCAGACCGGCGCGTCGCCCAGGCGGGCTTCCGGCACCCGGTTGATGGTGTTGCAATGCGGACAGACGATGTTCAGTGCGGGTCTCACGGCACGGTCCTCGATAGGGTCGTACGGCCTAGATGGGTTCCGCGACTGCGTTTCACAAGTCCGCCGAGAGGCGCGGCCGCCGCGCAAGGTAAGATCGCCGCGATGCGCTACCGCCTGATCGACATTCCCGCGATGCTTGGGACGCCGGCAGGCCGGCGGCAGATACTCGATGGCGTCGCGTATCGGCTCTGGCCCCTGGCGTCGCGCCTTGCCAGGCTGTACCGCTGCACGATCGCCCGCAGGACGCGCATCGTCGCCGTCGTCGGCTCGTTCGGCAAATCGACGACGACGAGAGCGGTTGCGGCGGCGCTGGCGGCTCCGGGGCTGAAGTCGATGACAGCGAACGCCTGGACCTCGGTCGCGATGGCAATCCTCCGTATCCGGCCCTCGCAACGGCACGCAGCGATCGAGATTGGCATCGGTGGCCGCGGCCAGATGGAGCAATACGCAAGGCTACTGCGCCCGGACTTGACGGTGGTCACGTCGATCGGAAGCGAGCACAACGGCAGCTTGGGGTCGCTCGACGTGACGCGCGCGGAAAAGGCAAGGATGATCAGTGCCATGCCGGCGTCGGGCATCGCAGTGCTGAACGGCGACGATCCCAATGTCCTGTGGATGAAAGCGCAGGCGCCGGGACGCGTAATCCTGTTCGGCTTCGGCGCCGGCTGCGAGGTGCGCGCCGAGCGTGTCCGCCTCGACTGGCCTCACGGAACGCGCTTTCTCCTCAACGCATTCGGCCACGAGCGCGAAGTGGCGGTTCGCCTTATCGGCCGCCAGATGATCTACCCGGTACTCGCCGCGATCGCAGTCGCCCTGACCGAAGGGGTTGCGCTGGATGATGCCTTGTCACGCATCCGTCTGCTGCCGCCGACGCCGGGCCGAATGGACCCCGTTGCGCTGCCGAACGGCGCGATCGTCCTGCGCGACGATTACAAGTCGACACTCGAAACCATCCATGCCGCACTCGACGTGCTGGCCGAGATCCCGGCCCTGCGCCGGGTCGTCCTGTTGGGCGATGTGTCGGAGCCGCCCGGCCGCGAGCGGCCGATCTACCTCGCCCTGGGCGCACACGCGGCGCGCGCAACCTCGCAGCTTGTCGTTATCGGGCGCGGCTTCCGCCGTTACTGGGCAGGGGCACGGCGCGCCGGCATGCCGCGTTCCGCGGTCGTCTATGGTGGACGCACCGTGCATCAGGCGGCCGCAGCGCTGCAAAAGATGCTGCAGCCGGGCGACGTGCTGTTGCTCAAGGGCCGGCGGCCGCAGAAACTCGATCGCGTCCGGATGATTCTGCAGGGCCGCCGCGTGCGCTGCGACATCCCCTTTTGCGACATCCGCACGATGGAATGCGAGGATTGCCCGATGCTCGAACGCGGTTGGGGAACGGATCGCGTGATCATGTGATCGCAGGACACCCCGCACTCGCGAGCAGGCGCCCGCGCACGATTGCGGGACTCTAGCCGCCGGCGTCGCCGGGAATCGCGCGCACCGACAGCACCCCGTCGATGGCCGCGATCGATCGCACCAGCGACTCGTCGACCGGGCTGTCGACGTCGACCAGCGTGTACGCCATCTCGCCGCGCGACTTGTTGACCATCGTGTGAATGTTGAGGCCGCTCTTCGCCATCGTCGACGAGATCTGGCCCAGCATGTTGGGTACGTTGGCGTTGGCGATGGCGACGCGATGCGGCGCCTCGCGCGCCATATCGACGTCGGGGAAGTTGACTGCGCTGGCGATCGTGCCGTGCTCCAGGTATTCGCGGACGTGGTCGACCACCATCACCGCGCAATTCTCTTCGGCTTCGGCCGTCGAGGCGCCCAGGTGCGGCAATGCGACGACGTTGGGCTCGTCCTTCAGCGCCGCGCTGGGAAAGTCGCACAGGTAATACTTGAGGCGATGCGCGCGCAGCGCCGCAACGACGGCAGATTCGTCGACGATGGCGTCGCGCGCAAAGTTGAGCAATACCGCGCCGGGCCTGGCGACGGCGAGACGCTTGTCGTCGATCAGGTGCCTTGTTGCCGGCAACAACGGGACGTGCAGCGTGACGAAATCGGAATGCTTGACGACCTCGTCGATGCTGTTGGCCTTGCGCACGCTCGACGGCAGCCTCCAGGCCGCGTCCACCGTGATTTCCGGATCGAATCCGATGACCTTCATGCCGAGCTTGATCGCCGTGTCCGCAACCAGGCTGCCGATCGCGCCCAGGCCGATGATGCCGAGCGTCCGCTGCGGCAACTCGACCCCGGCGAACTGCTTCTTGCCCTCTTCGACCCGCGCCTCGAGGTTCGCGGCGCCGGCGTCGAGCGAGTCGACATAGCGCAGCGCCGGAACGATATTGCGCGCCGCCAGCAGCAATGCGGTCAGCACCAGTTCCTTGACCGCATTGGCGTTGGCGCCGGGTGCGTTGAATACCGGAACGCCGCGCGCGGACATTTCCGCGACCGGTATGTTGTTCGTGCCCGCGCCCGCGCGACCGATCGCCTTGACGCTGCCAGGAATGACCATCGCATGCATGTCGTGCGAGCGCACGATGATGGCGTCGGGCTTGTCGACGCGACTTGCCGACGTGTAGCGCGCCGACGGGAAGCGATGCAGCCCGTGCGTCGAGATCTGGTTGAGCGTGAGAATCCGGTACTGGCTCATCGCCGCTCAACCATGGCGCCGCTCGAAGTCCTCGAGATAGCTGACCAGCGTTTGGACGCCCTCGATCGGCATGGCGTTGTAGATCGAGGCGCGCATGCCGCCGACCGCGCGATGTCCCTTGAGCTGAACCATGCCGCGCTCCTTCGCGCCCTGCAGGAAGGCCTCGTCGAGGGAAGGATCGCGCAGCTTGAACGGCACATTCATCCGCGAGCGATCCTCCTTGCGCACCGGGCTCACGTAGAACTCGCTGCGATCGAGGCAGTCGTAGAGGAGCTTCGCCTTGGCGATATTCCTGCGCTCGATCGCCGCGATGCCGCCTTGCGCGAGCAACCATTCGAACACCAGGCCGGCAATGTAGATCGCGTACGTCGGCGGCGTATTGACCATCGAATCGTTCGCGGCCTGCTCCTTCCAGTGAAAGGCCGACGGCGTGATCGGCAGGGCGCGGTCGAGCAAATCGTCACGGACGATGACCAGCGTCAGTCCCGCCGGACCCGCGTTCTTCTGCGCGCCGCCATAGATCACTCCGTATTTTGCCACGTCGATGGCGCGCGACAGGATGTGCGACGACATGTCCGCGACCATCGGCACGGCGCCGGTGTCGGGCGTCCACTGGTACTCGACCCCGCCAATCGTCTCGTTGGTGCACACGTGCACATACGCCGCCGACGCGTCGAGCTTCCAGGTTTCGCGTGCGGGAACGTAAGTAAAGTTCCGGTCCTCCGCAGAAGCGGCGACGTTGACCGTACAGTATTTTTTTGCCTCCTTAATCGATTTTTTCGACCACTCGCCGGTGTTGATGTAGTCCGCCGCAGTCTTGCCGGCCAGCAGGTTCATCGGAACGATCGCGTTTTCCGCAATCGCGCCGCCCTGCAGGAACATCACCTTGTAGTTGGCGGGAATCGACAGCAGCGTGCGCAGATCGGCTTCGGCCTTCGCGGCAATGCCGACGAACTCCTTGCCGCGATGGCTCATTTCCATCACCGACATGCCGCTGCCGTGCCAGTCCAGCATCTCGGCGGCCGCCTGGCGCAGCACTGTCTCGGGAAGCACGGCGGGTCCCGCGCTGAAATTGAACACTCGCATGAAAAAATCCGGAAGTGAATCAGAATTGACGCGCCTGCATTGTAACGCGTCGCAGGCGGCGCGTAGCTTTCGCGCGCGCACCGCCGCACGGGCGGCCGTCGGCCGTCCGGCGGCAGCGGGGATCGCCGATTTACAGGTTATCGGCGATGAACCGCGCGCAATCGCCGCGCCAAATGATCGCCGTAGTACTGTTCAGGCGAAACGGCAGGCCGGTAAAATTGTCCTTGATGAACTTGCGCTCGCTGCCATCGGCGGCACAGCTGAAGTTGCCGGCACTGTTGATCGACGGACGCGGCTGTCCGACGGTCCACGATACGGTCTGCCCGGTGTCGTTGTTCACGAACGTCAACATGGTGAGCTCCTTTCGTTGCATCGTTACGGCGCATCAGGTGCGCCTCGATCTGCCGTCGACCAGGATGGTCGGCCACGGCGGCACGCCCTGTGCGCCATCGCAGCAAGGCAGGAATGTGGAACGGGCCGGTCGCCTCGCCGTTGCGCACCGCCGGTCTCGCCCCGAGAGCAAGCCGTCGTCCGAGGTAGAATGAACGAGGAACAAGAAACGATGAACAAAATTCTTGTCACCGGATCTGACGGTCTCGTCGGCACCCGACTCTGCAGCCTTTTGGAGCGCGCCGGCAACGAAGTGGTTCGCCTCGATCTGAGACCGCGGCACGAAAGCTCTTTGGCGGTCGATGTGCTGGATCTGCGCAGTTTATCATCGTCGGCCGCTGGTTGCGCAGGGATCATTCATCTCGCCGCCGTGTCTCGCGTAGTCTGGGGTGAGGCCGATCCCGAGCGCTGCCTTCGCACCAACGTCCTGGGAACGGCCAATGTCGCCGAGGTGGCGGCATCATTGCCAACAAAGCCCTGGGTCATGCTTGCCAGCAGCCGCGAGGTTTACGGCCAGGCGCGCAGCCTTCCTGTCACCGAAAGCCACGCTACGGCTCCCGTCAATGTTTACGGGCGATCAAAGCTTTTCGCTGAATACATCCTGAGGTCCCTCGATCAAGCGGGTCGGCGAGTAGCGGTCGTGCGGCTTTCGAGCGTCTACGGCAGCGCCGATGACCATCAGGATCGTGTAGTGCCTGCGTTTTGTCGTGCAGCGCTAGCCAATGACCGGTTAAAGGTCAACGGGTCGGAGTGCACCTTTGACTTCACCCATGTCGACGACGTCGCCGAAGGAATTTTTCGGATGGCGCAAATGCTTTCGTCGGGACATGCGCTGGCGGAGCCGATCCATCTGGTGTCGGGCGTGCCGACGTCGTTGCATGACTTGGCGACTTTGGTCATCCGATGCGCAGGCGCGCACTCAGCGATCGTCGAGCGGCCGCCACGGACGTACGACGTGTCGCATTTTGTCGGAGATCCGGCGCGAGCCAGGGCCCTGCTTGGCTGGAAGGTCGCCACAACCCTCGAGAAGGGAGTTGACCGACTGCTGGCGGACCTGCGGCCCCGGCGTGTGGATTCGAACGGAGCGGCGCTCGCCTCGCTGCCCGACGCCGATACCGGATAGCCGGTATCGGGTGCAAGATCCATCGCCGCGTCGCGATCGCAGCGCAATCCTCACGTCGTGGCGCGCCGGCAACGGTAGTCGTACAGGAGAGTGGATGGAAGTACTTGTCGTCGGCGCTGGATTCGCTGGGTCCTGCGCGGCGCTGCTATTGCGCGAAGAGCTGGGGGCCGAGGTCACATTGATCGAGCAATGTGCCGTACCCGGTGGAATGCTTCGCACACTGTACACCGAAGAAGGTCTGCCCTACGAGTACGGTCCGCGTGTGGTGAGTGTGTTCCGAGGAACCGCGGATATCCTGCCCTTCCTGCGCCGATTTCTCGATCTCCAGGAGCGTCAGATCTACCAGGGGACACGCCTTCGGCCGGAGTTTCCTGTCATTCCGTTTCCTGTCGACGCCGAAAGCCTTCGCAAACTGCCCTGCGGCACGCAGATCGAGCGGGAACTGGCAGAAATCCAGCGGCGGGGAACCGAGCCGGGCGAGCGCGATCTGCGCGACTACCTGGAGTCTTCGGTCGGCCCCACGCTTACCGAGCTCGCTTTCGAGGGCTTCAATCGGAAGTTCTGGGGTCGCCGGCTCGAGCAAATGCCGGCAGCGTGGGGCAAGCTGCGCCGCCTGGAGCGCATCGCCGAAGTTGGCCAGTACCGGCTGCCGAGCGAAGCGCCGCACTACTATCCGACCGGCGGCTTTAACCCGCTGTTCGACAAGATGCTCGATGGGTTCGACGTCCGCTACGGCGTCACTGTCGAACGCGTCGATAGGAGCGCCCGCAGGATGGAAGTCGTGACTGACGCCGGCGTGTTCTCGGCCGACCTTGTCGTCACGACCGCACCGATCGACGCGCTACTCGGATACCGATACGGTGCGCTGGAATGGCGTGGCTATAGAGTCGAGGTCGAAGTCATCGATGAAGGCAGGCACGGATGCCTGGGCACGGCCCCGGACGGAATCCCCTTCTCGTGGCTCTATACACCCTGGCCGGAGACGGTGGTCTGCAGGACGACGGATTTCGGCGTCATCCACCACGGAGCACGCGCAGCCGATGGCGATGGGCCGACGGTCCTGCTCCGCGAAATCATCGACGATACGGTATCGATGTATCCCGTCTGGTGGGAGGACGCGAAGTTCTACCGGTACCTCGCGGATGCGAGCACGATTCCCGGGGTGATCCCACTGGGCCGTCTTGGCTTGTACAAGTATACGACGACCGACAGCACGTATTCGATGGTTCGCCGCCTTCTCGGTTCGCTCGACCGCTACCTGAGCGGCGACGCGGCGGAACGCTATGACATTCTGCGCAATGTGAGAGGCGACTGGGGAAATTGAATCAGAGCAGCTCCTCCTCGATCGCGTGCAGCAGCCCACGCGGCGTATCCGCCGCGACAACGCGCGCGCCGGAAAAGAGATTGAACCAGCGTTGATATGCGCCGCACGCGACCTCCCATCCACGCCGCGCGTAGACGACGTTTGTCCCGCCGAAGTAGCTGGCGAGATACGAGCTGCCGCCCAGCACCGACACGAACTTCTCGCAGCCCGCGAACAGTCTGAGCTGCAGCTCGTTGAAGCCGAACTCGGGGTGCCGGGCGTGCAGCTCCTGGATCGTCAGGACATCGGGGTAGGCGTGTCTGATCGCGTCGATGTCACCGGTCTCGCGGATTTTCTGGTGGTCGTTCACGATGTCTGATGCACGCGGCCGGTTATAGATCACCTGGTAGCGCTCGCGCAGCTTCCCGATCACGGAAAGGAGCAGTTCGGCGTCCATGAAATTGGTCGGAGCCCGATGCCAGAGATACTGCTCGTCGGTCGCTTTGTTGCAAACGATGCATGTGGCTTTCGACCACAGGAAGCGATCATCCCGATACATTTGCTTGTACGGCGGGGGCAGCCACTTGCCGGTGTCGAGCGTTGCAGGAAACGCCTTGCGATCGTAACGCAACGGTCCGCCACGGCCGATCGGGTATTCGGTAATCGGCACATAGCTTCGCTCTACTGACCGTTCCTCGTGGTGTGGGGAAAAATAATACAGGCAGCGCGTGTCCGGGCACGAAACGGTGAATTCGAGCTGCCCTTGCCTGTGCAACCAATACGCATAGGGGACGACGGCGAGAAGCTCGAAGGCGAACTCGCCGAAATATTGAGTGCCATGCATGAGAACTTCGCGGCAACCTGATCGCGTCTCGGCGGCCAAGAGCGTCGCTAGCGCGAAGTCCTTCCCTGAAAAGCAGCCGATTGCCCCGATCTCGCCTTCGCGTATGCGGCGCAGCAACTCGGGTGCTACGACCAGCGCCCCGGCCCGCGCGCCGCCGGTACGCAGGCAGGCGCGCAGCAGCTTCCACCGTACGTACGACGGCAGTCGAAGCCACCCGGCGGCTGCACCGGGTGCATCACGCATGAGCGTCCGGATGTCGGCGCATCGATGGGCAAGTTCCCACACCAGCATCTCGTCAGCGCGCGTGCCGATCGTTGCGGGTTCGCACCGCCGGGACGCTTGCGCAAACCTCTCGAGCACGGCAGTCTTCACCGCTGTTCCCGCTCGCGCTTCGTCCGCCGCTGCTGCGTCGCTGCCACGGGCGCGTCGGACTCGGGAACGCTGCGCAGCTGTCGCGCAAGAATTCTCGCCTTCCACGGCGCGACGAGGCTGCGCCATGGCTCGCGCGCGAGGCGGAGGACGGCGCCGAGCCTCCCGGCGGGAGAGGCGCCGATTGCAGCCGGCGGAGCGAGTAGCCGGCGCACCAGCCCGCGAACTACAGTGCGAGGATCCGGGCTCGTATTGAAGTGAATCAGGTGGATGCGCCGCGCCACAAAATGCGAACGTTCGCGATGCGGTCGGGCGAAATAACCGGTCCGCGCGCGCTCGAAGACGTCGAGCAGAGGATCGATCGTCGCCTCGAACGAATAGTCGGCACGTGCCCGTAGCGCATTGCCGCTGCCTTTCCCGCGTCCGGATCTCGTGGTCGAGACGGATGCGCAGATCATCGTAGTCCGAGTCCACGAGATCGACGTTGGTGCCGAGCCGCGCCAGTTGGTCATAACGATAGTATCCGGGCCGCCGATCAGTGATCACTGGCAGGCCGGCGAGGACATAGGTGGCGATCCGATTCGGAATCGCCGCGCGGTCGTCGAGCGGCTCCCACGGCAGCGGACTGCCGACGTATGACCAACCGGCGTCGTACCTGGAGAACTCGCGCACCCAGCCGGCTTTCGCGCGGCGGATCTCCTCCCAGCTCGCGCCGCTGCCCTGGAGCGAAGGATGGACGTGGAGGAACCGGCGCAGGAGCGCGCTCTCCCTGCGCGCGCCGCCCAACGACAGGTCGCGCGAGATCATCCGGTACACATCGTCGACATTGTTTCCGTACGTATGCACGTGAATGCCGCGCCGGGCCGCGGCCAGATAGTCGATGCCGAACGGGCGCCCGATGCACACCGTATGAACCTCGCCCGAATGTCCGGACAGAGGCTGCGAAAAATCATCGTTCATGAACTCGAGCTTAGGCCGGTCGCTGTCGAGAAATTCGACCACGCCGCCCTGCGCGAATGCGTCGACCCCACACCCCCCCTGCGCCGGCGCGTTCGTCCAGTACGCGCGTTTCTCGCGGTTGCAGAAGATCTGCGCGTCGAGAGCTCGCGTGACGGCGGGGTCGATATGCTGCACGTCAAAGCCCCAATGCCGCACGATCGGCGCATCGAATGTGCCCCGTTCGCGTTCGGCGAGCAGCGTGCGCAACAGTGTCCATACGTCATGGTCGACGCCTGCCGCCAGCGGGCCCCACAGCCGTCGGTGGTACACCTGGAACAGGCTGTAGATGCAGTCGATCCGCAGATGGCGGATCGCGGTCGCGGCGTCTCCGAGCGCGACCGGCGATATGCAGTCGGCGGTCGCCGTGTACGGCCCTTGATCCCACGCCATGCTGCGCGACCAGAGGCCCCAGAGCTGGTGACCTCGTTCACACAAGCTCCGCAATCGCTCCGGATGCCACGACAGCGCTCCGACAAGCAGGATCCTCATGGTGTTGGAGGGCTGCTGGCGATCTCAAAGTCGGCCCGGCCTTGTGTGTCGCGCGGCACCGTCGGCCGTTCGCCACGGACGCAAGATTGTGTCAATGAAAGCCCGGAATCCAACGTGCAGAGCGTATCACTTTCCCGATCGGCAGCGGCCCACGCCACCCTCGCATTGGCGACACGAGCGTGGCATCACGCTCGTCGGCGGCGCCCATCCGCCGAAGATCATCCCAGTCGATGCTTAGATCAGGCCTGCAGGCGACGGAGCAGCGCGTCGATGATGTCGTTGCGGTCTTCGGATCGCAGACGATACTGGCGCAGCACGCCGACGAGCTCGTCCCTGTCTATCGCCCGGTAGTCGGCGCGAATGAATATGCCGGCGATGGCTCTCTGGACGCTCAGCGACCTCGCGTGCGGGAACAGCCGCATCAGCTCATCCAGGCTTTCGCGATCGGACACGTACTGCCCTGCGAGCGTATTGAGAGCGCGAACCTGCGCATCGGGATCGGCCATGGTCGCGATACGCGCGGCGACCGCGCGAAGCTCGCCGACATCGCTGATCGGGCGATGCTGGAGGTAGACCTGCGCGATCTGGACTTCTTCGGTGTTGTCGCCGGTCAGCGCCTGCAAGACGCGAGCACGGCCGTCCACGCTTCCGAGGCAGGCCATGATCGCCGCGTCCGGCACCGCATCGGCCTGCGCCGGCGACAGGCGGACCCGGTACAACTCTGCGTCGAGCGCGTGATCCTTGTTCAACGAGCAGACAAGGTCCACTTCGGCCGCGCCTGTCTTCCCCGACGTCAGCAGATCTCCGGCCAGGCGCATGAGTTCGTTTCGCTCGCCTTCTGCCGATAGCCAGCCCAGGGACTGCGCCAGCTTGATCATGCGCGCGCGAAGTGGCGGTTCGCCCGCGTCTCGTGCAAACGCGAGAAAGCGTCCGCGCGCGGGCTGATCGTTCGCAAGCTTATCGAGTGCGGCGATGAACGATGGGGTTTGCCGCTCGCTTTCCGTCAGTGTTGCCGTGAAGGTTTCGATGCGGTCGAGAAACATGCGCACTTCCGCCATGTCGCGCCCCAGGATCTGGTGAATGAAACCGAGCGTCTGGGCGCGCGCGAGTCGGTCGTCGACGAACTTGCAGACCTCTTGCCGATACCCGGCGCGTGGGTCTGACGCGCGCATGCCGCTGGCGGCGCTCATCGCGTTGGCGGAAAACTGGTTGAGCAGTCTTGCGCTGACGCGACCGCTACCGACTTCAGCGCTCGAGGCGGAGTGAAAGTAGCGGTTCAACGTGCTTGCGGCAGCCGCCCCGGCCGGAGCGACCGAGGAAAAACCGTAGATCACTGGAACGTTGACGAAGATCCGGCGCATGCCGTCGCGGTTGCTCTCGCTGTGACGCTCGATCAAAGCACGCGACACGCGCTCGGCGTCGGCCTTCGAGCGCCCGGCGCGAATCAGGCTTCGTGCGATTTCGGCCGACGCGCTCGCACCCGTCTGGGGGTTCAGGGTATTGCAGCCGAATAGATAGACTTCCTTCAGCTGCGAGAACAGTCCCGGGCAGGAGTTACTGCAAGACGCCCGCTCCATCTCGGCGACCGGCAGGAATTCATGCGCATCCAGATGCTCGGAGAAGAATTCCGTGCCATTGAAATGGCCGGAGATGATCAGAACGTCGCAGCGGACCCGCTGTCGGCAAGCCGAAGCCAGCCAGTCCGGACGGTCCCGCTCCACTAACTCGACGAACTCGTATCTGTCTTCGGGCAGGTAGCGCCGAAAGGCTTCTTTTTCGTCAGGCGAATTGACCGTGATCGTACAAACGGTGCTCTTGGCGGCGCGCGCCTCCGGAAATCCCGAGATGGCGACCACCAGTGCGAGCAGTACGGCAATTTTCGTGGCCATGGTATGTCCTACGCCGGGACATTGCGGGCCGCGACGATGCAGGCAAACATTTCAAGAGTCAGTGGGCGAATTCTCTGCCGCGTGACCGGACCCGATCGCTGTGTCGCTCGCGATCCCTTTGACGATCGATATGATCACCGCAAATACCCGCAAAGTTCTGTACGCTGGCGCACGTACAGTTCAGCAAGGGCCGTGGCGGCGCGCCGATACGCGACGGCCCGCCGCGCATTTCCCGATACAAGGACCAACGTATCGAAAATGCAGCGGAAGAGGTATGGGAGTTGCGCTGAAGCGCGCGTAGGACGAAGAGCGAATCGGAAATCAGACGCGCGGTGACGCGCGGACCCCGGCCGCGCCACGAAACGGCGCCATGAAGCCGGCCGTGGTGCGAACCTGCGGTGTGACGAGCCTAAGCCTGAAGACGGCGGATGAGGACGTCGATTAGGTCCTCGCCGTTCGGAGACTTGATCCGATGCTGGCGAAGCATGCGCGCCAATTCCAGCCTCGGGAGTGCGCGATAGTCGGACCGGATGAAAACACCGGCAATTGCTCGTTGGACATTCACGGACTTGGCGCGCGGAAAGAGCCGCGCCAGCTGATCCAGGCTTTCGCGATCGGAAAGATAATAGTGGGCCAGCGTATCCAGGGCCCGAACCTGCGCGTCCGATTCGGTCATCCGAGCGATTCGCGTAGCCATCTCACGAAGCTCGTCCTGGTCGGTGATCGGGCGGTGACGCAGGTAAACCCTTGCGATTTCGATATCCGCCTCGTCGCGTGTCGTAGTCAGTGCCTGCAAGACCCGCTCGCGGCCTTCCGCGCTGCCAAGACAAGCCAGGAGCGCTGCATCGGGAACGCTCTCCCGCTGCGACCGTGGCACGTCGAGCCGATGCAGTTCCTCGTCCAGGCTTCGATCCTTGTTCAGCGAACAAATCAAATCCACTTCGGCCGATCCGATCGCGTTCCCCGCCAGCAGGTCGCTCACCATCTGCGTGATCTCAGCTCTTTCATCTTCCGGCGAAAGCCAGCCGATAGTGCGCGCCACGTGGACCATACGGCTGCGAATCTCGGGGCGGTCGACGTCGCGGGCAAACGTCATATACCGATCCCGCGCGCGCCGATCGCGGGCGAGCTCGTCGCGTCGTTGGATGAAGGAAGGCGTCCGACGCTCCTCTTCGGTCAACGATGCGTAAAACGCCTCGATGCGGTCGAAGAACATGCGCACCTCGGCCATGTCACGGCCGAGCAGCTGATGGATGAACGCGAGCTTTTGCGCCGGCGAGCGCTGCTCATCGAAGAATTGACAGACCTCGCGGCGATAGTCGGCACGGGAATCGGAGCCGACCAGCCCCGTAGTGGCGGTCATCGAGGTTCCGGCGAACTGGCCGAGCAAGCTCGAGCTCGAGCGGCCGCTGCCGAATTCTCCGCCGGCGCTCGATTGCAGGTAGCGGCCCAGAACCGGCGCCGCCGCGGCTCCGAGCGGCGCCATCGCGGAAAATCCGTAGATCACCGGGACATTGGCGAATATGCGCCGCATGCCGTCCCGATTGCTCTCGCCGTGGCGCTCGTTCAATGCATGCGAGACCCGCTCGGCGTCGGCTAGCGAGGATCCGGAACGCACGAGGCTCCGCGCGACTTCCGCCGCAGTGCTCTCGGGAGTCGTCGCGTTCAGCGTATTACAACCGAAGAGGTAGACCTCCTTCAGCTGCGAGAATAGGCCGGAGCAGGAAGCGCTGCAGGACGCGCGTTCCAATTCCACGACCGGCAGGGACTCACGCGCGTCCAGGCGATCGGAATAGAATTCGGTTCCACCGTCGAAGTGACCGGAGAAGACCAGGACATCGCAACGAAGCCCTTGCCGGCAAGCCGACGCAAGCCAGTCCGGGCGGCCGCGTTCCACCAGCTCGACAAACTGAAATTTGTCTTCCGGGAGGCTGCGGCGCAGCGTTTCCTTTTCGTCGGGCGAATTGACGGTGACCGTGCACACGGTGCTCTTGCTCGCGGCGGCATCGAGCATCCAAGGCGTGGCCAGCAACGCGATCAGACAAGCGAATGTTCTGCGGGTAGGCATCGATCGGAAATGTCGCCAACTCTTGTGGCGGGCGCCAGTATTCCATAGCGCGAGCAAGCCGACCAGGTCGTTCGTCCGACCGTTCAGCTCTTCCGGCGGGCGGGGCCGTCTCCTCCTCCCTCTTCTCTCCGGCGGTCGAGGCGGTCGAAAACCACTGCCTGCCGATGCCCCGGTCGGTCAGCGCGCGACCGATGCGGCCTTGAGAACACGAAGCTCGGCCGAAATCGAGCTCGTCCCGTCGACGACCAGGACGTGCCCTTCCTGGATCGTGACCTGCAAACGCATGGAACGACCCGCCAATCGGGCAAGCGCGCGGCTCGCGTCGACGGGAACCTCAGTCACGGCAAGTCGATCCTGACGTTCCAGCTTTTCGCGCGCGCTTTGCCACCACAGCTCCACGGCGCGCCCGCCGTACGCGAGGATTTCGACGGAACGCGCGCGGCCACAGGCCTTGCGCACCTCGCGTTCATCGGGTAGTCCGACTTCGATCCACCGCTGGATCGCGCCGGTCAGGTCGCGTTGCCATAGGTCGGGCTCGTTCTCAGCGCTCAAGCCGCGCCCGAACTCCAGACTCTCGTCCGCATGCAAGGCAAAGGCGAGCAAGCGCACCATCATGCGCTCGTCGGTTTCGGACGGATGTCGCGCGATCGTCAGAGTGTGATCGCAGTAGTAGCCGCGGTCGACGTCAGCGACGGAAAGCTCGACTTTGAAGATCGTGGATTTGAGTGCCACTTGGCTCCCGGCCGGATCGGGATACCGGTCCGTCCGCCGGAGTTTACTGGCACGCCACCGATCACGCCGGCTTGCAACGAGCCAAAGGGAAGCGGGACGTCAACTGACGTCTGGGCAACCGGTGCCAGGGCCGGCCGTTCTTGCGGACTGGCCGGAGCGAAGCCGGCCCGGGCAAGCCGATTCCGATAACCCGGAAACACTCGGCCTGACGCAGTCGACTCCCGCGTGAACCTGGGCAGCATACTTCCTCGCGCCGCCCCGGACGGCGTCGGCCGGCGACATCGCGACGGTCGGCGATGCCGACAGGGCACGGATCTCCCCGCTGCCAGGCGCGATCGTCGCCGGCATGACCACCAGCAGGCCGAAGGTGATCGCCGCCATAGCGATGGCTGCGATGCCGCAAGCCGCCGAAGGTATCGATGCTTTATATCGGTTCACGATCGCTCCTGACGCTGTTTCCGTCCACCCCAGCCTCGGACGCGCTTGGCCGCGATCGAGGTCGGAAAGCGCCAAGGTATGGGGTGGCGGTTCGACTGGCAACTCGAAACTTGTCATCGTTATCTCCTCAAGTCACGGCTGAAGAATAAGGGGTATGCTGGTATCCTATAAGAGCCAAACATCGACATTTCTATGGATCCAGATTTCGAGCTCCCGATCAGTCTGCCGGCGCGAGATTCGCGCAATTTGCTTCGCGCCCTGCACGGACAACTGAGAGCGGCGATCCTCGACGGCCGCCTGCAACCCGGCTCGCGCCTGCCGCCGACACGCGCGTTTGCCGCCGCCTACGGCGTGTCGCGCAACACGGCCGTCGCCGCCTATGACTTGCTCTTGAGCGAGGGTTATATCGCGACGCGTCCCCGGGCGGGCATTTACGTGGCGGACGTGCGTCCCCGGCTGTCCAATCGCAAGACTCAGATCAGCGTTCCTGCAACCGATTCGCGCCTGCACGCGTTTTGGCGCGAGCCTCCCGTTGTCGCAACCCTGCATTCGCCAATTTCCACGCGGTTCGACTTTCGACTCGGCGTTCCCGACAAACGACTCTTTCCGTTCGATATCTGGCGGCGTCTGGCGGCGAGAGCGATACTCAACTTCGCGAAAAAGCCGGCAGCGTACGCGGAGGCGCAGGGGCTGCCGCGATTGCGGGAAGCGATCGCCAAGCACGTTTCCTTCGCGCGTGCCGTCGCCTGTCGGCCAGAGGACATCGTCGTTACCGCGGGGTCTCAGCAGGCCATCGACCTCCTCGCCCGCATCCTCGTCACATCCGGCCGAACGGTCGTCGCGATCGAAAATCCCGGCTATCCGCCGCTACGCGCGGCGTTCGCGGTCGCCGGGGCCAAGATCGTGCCAGTTCCTGTCGACCAGGATGGGATCGCCGTGCACAGGCTGCCCGCCAACGCGCGAGTGATTTGCGTGACGCCGTCTCACCAGTTTCCGCTTGGCACGACCATGACGGCCCGGCGGCGGACCGCCTTGCTCGAATTCGCCCAAACGCATGGCGCCGTGATCATCGAAGACGACTATGACGGAGAATTCCGCCTCGCGGCGCGTCCCCTCGACGCGCTGCAGACACTCGACCGCAGCGATTCCGTCTTCTACGTGGGCACCTTTTCGAAGAGTCTGTTTCCCGAAATGCGGCTGGGGTTTGTCGTCCTGCCGGCCTGGGCACGAAGGGCCCTCGTTGCCGCGAAGCAGTGCACCGACTGGCACTGCGCGGTTCTCGAGCAGGAAACCCTGGCGACGTTCATTGCCGAGGGGCATCTTGCGCGGCATGTGCGCAAGATGCGCCAGCTCTACGCTGCTCGCCATCAAACGTTGCTGACTTGCTTGAAGCGCGATTTCAGTCGTTGGCTGGACCCGATCCCCTCGGCTGTCGGATTGCATCTGGCCGCGCTCTCGACACCTTCGGTCGACGTCGATGCACTTGCGGACCGGGCACGGCAGGAGGGGATAGGGATCTATTCTCTTCGCGAATTCTATTTCGGCAAGTCGACCCGGCCGGGATTGGTGTTCGGCTATGGCGCAATCGAAGAGAGCGATATAGTGGAAGGGATGTCGCGCGTTCGCCGCCTCTTGCCAAGGTGAGCGGCTATCCCGAAGGACAAGCGAAGAGGAGGAAACGAAAGCGTGTCACAGGAGATGACGATCGAGCGTATCCGCTTGGCGTCACTTTCCTTCTCCGAAACAGTTTCCGATCAGCGCGACGATCGCGTGCAGCGCTTCGAGTTCGTCGGGGCCGTCGGTTTCGAGCAGCACTCGGCTCCCCTTGCCCGCCGCCAGCATCATCACGCCCATCAGACTCTTGGCGTTGACTTTGCGCCCACTGCGCGCCAGCGACACGTCGCACTGATATTTCGCGGCCAGTTGCGTGAGTCTGGCGGAAGCGGGGGCGTCCAGGCCCAACTCGTTAACGATCTCAACTTCGCGCTGCTGCATAAGTCGGATCCGTTCTGATGCCGGCGTGCTTCCGCTTCTCAAACCGAGTGCATGCCCGCGACGCCAAGCCTCGCCGGCAGTTGCACTTAGTAAAAAGACGTCATAACATTAACTTGTGATGTTTAACACGTCAATACCAACGGCTAATCCATGATCACCGCCGCACAGCTGAGGGCAGCTCGAGCGCTCGTCGGAATGGACCAGCGTGACCTAGCCGCAGCCTCCGGACTTTCGCTGCCTACCATTCAAAGAATGGAGGCAAGCGAGGGCGTGATTCGCGGCAATGTGGATTCGCTGATGAAACTCATCGCGGCTCTCGAGGCCGCGGGAGTCGAGCTGATCAACGAGGGTGCTGTCAGCGAGAGGGGCGGACGAGGCATCCGTTTGCGGACGCGCTGATGCCCTCGCGCACTTGATGCGCTCTCCGTTCGACGTCGCGGCCAAGCGAGGCAACGCTTCATGGCAATAGAAGTATTGCTGTGGTGCATCGCAGTGCTACTGGCAACCGCCCCCGCGGCGGTCGTGGGCGCGCGTCGCACCACGATGACGTTTGTCGTCTATGCGATCGCGCTCGTCGTTTCGATCGTTGCGCTGGCAACGGGTGGCTGGGCGCTGGTGACCGACGCGGGCACGGCGCAAGCGCTGCACCTGCCGATCGGATTGCCTTGGCTCGGCGCGCACTTCCGGCTCGACCCGCTGGCCGCGGCATTTCTCGTGGTCGTCAATCTGGGCGGCGCGACGGCAAGCCTCTACGGGCTGGGCTACGGACGGCACGAACCGGAGCCCGCCCGCGTACTTCCTTTCTTCCCGGCTTTTCTCGCCGGCATGAATCTGGTCGTGCTCGCCGACGACGCGTTCACTTTCCTGTTGACCTGGGAGTTCATGTCGCTCACGTCCTGGGCGCTGGTTATGGCGCATCACCGTCAGCCCGGCAACGCGCGCGCCGGTTACATCTACTTGCTGATGGCGAGCCTCGGTACGCTGTCGCTGCTGCTGAGCTTTGGTCTACTGGCGGGTCCCGCCGGCGGTTATGCGTTCGACGCGATCCGCAATACCCATCTCTCCACCGCCGTTGCCGCGGCGGTCCTCGCGCTGGCACTGCTCGGCGCCGGCTCCAAGGCGGGCCTTGTGCCGCTCCACGTCTGGCTGCCGCTTGCGCATCCGGCTGCGCCGAGCCACGTGTCCGCGCTCATGAGCGGGGTCATGACCAAGGTCGCGGTATACGGCTTCGTTCGCATCGTGTTCGACCTGATGGGGCCGCCTGAGTGGTGGTCGGGCGGCGTGGTGCTCCTCTTCGGCGGCGCCAGCGCCGTCCTGGGCGTGCTGCACGCGCTGATGGAACACGATCTCAAGCGCCTGCTGGCATATCACACGGTCGAGAACATCGGGATCATCTTCATCGGCCTCGGTCTGGGACTCGCGTTCGCTGCGAACGATATGCGGGGGCCGGCTGCGCTGGCGACGACCGCAGCACTGTTTCACGTCTTCAATCATTCGGTGTTCAAGAGCCTGCTCTTCTTCGGCTCCGGTGCGGTTCTCAAAATGACGGGAGAACGCGACATGGAGCGGCTCGGCGGCCTGATCCATGGCATGCCTTACACGGCCTTTGCCTTTCTCATCGGCTCGGCGGCGATCTCCGCGCTTCCGCCCTTCAACGGCTTCGTCTCGGAATGGCTCACCTTCCAGGCGATCCTGCTCAGCCCGCAGCTTCCGCAGTGGGTGCTGAAGTTTCTGGTCCCCGCGGTCGGCGGCCTGCTCGCGCTTTCGGCGGCTCTGGCGGCCGCCTGCTTTGTCAAGGCATTCGGAATCACGTTTCTCGGCCGACCGCGGACGAGCGTCGCGCGCGATGCACAGGAAACCGACAAGTTTTCCCTGACTGCGATGTTCGCGCTGGTCTTCCTCTGCCTCGTTGCCGGCGTTCTTCCTGGCTATTTCATCGACGCGCTCGCTCCAGTCGTCCAGGGGCTCGTCAATGCACAAATGCCGCGGCAAGCCGCGTTCGCGTGGTTCACCATCGTCCCCATCGGCGAGAGCCGCAGCTCCTACAACGGATTGCTGTTGTTCATCCTCATCGCGGTGGCGGCGAGCCTTGCGGCCTATGTCATCCACCGCTGGGCATCGCATGCGGTGCGGCGCGCCGCGGCATGGGACTGCGGATTTCCGGACGCGAGCCCAGCGACGCAATACACGGCAGGAAGCTTCGCGCAACCGATTCGGCGGGTATTCGGAACGACGGTGTTCCGTGCCCGCGAAGAAATCCACGTACCGCCTCCCGGCGATTCGCGGCCGGCGCGAATGCATGTCCATCTCCACGACCTCCTATGGGACGCGCTGTACGAGCCCGTTGCCAACTTCGTCGGCGTGACCGCCGACGTTCTCAACAGGGTGCAGTTCCTGACGATCCGCGGTTACCTGACATTGGTGTCGGGTGCGTTGGTGGTGCTTCTGGTGATACTGGCCGTATGGCAATAGTCGTCGACGCGCTCGTTCAGCTCGGCCAGTTGCTGCTGGTCCTGGCGCTTGCGCCGCTCCTCACGGGATATGTGCGCAAGGTCAAGGCGCGCCTGCTCCGCCGCAAGGGCCCCGATCTCATCCAGCCATACCGCGATCTGCACAAGCTGTTGCGCAAGGAAGTCGTGCTGGCCGACAACGCCTCGTGGGTCTTTCGCGTCGCGCCCTACGTGATCTTCGCCACGACCTGGGTCGCTGCGGCGCTGGTGCCGACCTTCGCCACCGGCCTCGGCTTCAGCCCGGCCGCGGACTTGATTGCGATCATTGCCCTCCTGGGCAGCGCGCGCTTCGTGCTCGCGTTGGCAGGGCTCGATGTGGGCACGAGCTTCGGTGGCATCGGCTCGAGCCGCGAAATGATGATTGCCTCGCTGGCCGAGCCGGCGCTGCTGATGATTGCTTTCACGCTATCGTTGCTTGCGGGTTCGACCCAGCTCTCTTCCGTCGTGACGTTCATGCAGGGCACCGGCGTGGGGCTGCGAGTGTCCTTGGCCATGGCGCTCGTCGCGTTGGTGATGGTAGCCATCGCCGAGAACGCGCGGATTCCGGTCGACAACCCCGCGACGCACCTCGAACTCACGATGGTGCACGAGGCCATGATCCTCGAATACTCGGGACGCCACCTGGCGGTGATCGAAGCAGCGGCTTCGCTCAAGCTGCTGCTGTATCTCTCCGTTATCGGTTGCGTGTTTGTTCCATGGGGCGTAGCCGTCGCCGGACAGGACCTGACCACGTATGCGGTCAGTCTCTTCCTCTACGCAATCAAGCTGGCAGTAGGCGGCCTCCTGTTGGCTGTTTTTGAGACAGTCACTGCCAAGATGCGCGTTTTCCGCGTATCGGATTTCCTCGGTGCGGCCCTCATGCTCGGCCTGCTGGCTGCGCTGCTTCTCTTCGTTTCGCGAGGCGTGTGATGGATCGCTTCGCACTGGATCTCGCGCATCTGTTCGCCGGCGGCCTCGTGGTCGTCAGCTTCATGCTGCTTTACCAAGACCGCATGTTCAGTCTGATCAACGTCTTCGCCTTGCATGCCTTTGTAGTGTCGGTATCGGTCGCGTGGCAAGCGTATATCCAGGGCGCACCTCATTTGTACATTACGGCGGCGATCGCCCTCATCGTCAAGGCGATCGTCATCCCTTTGGTTCTCCACCGCATCATCGTGCGGCTGGGCATTCATCGCAACATCGAGACTGTTGTCGGCATCGGTCAGATCATGCTGGCTGGCATCGGTCTGGTCGCGCTGTCGATCGTGGTCATGCTGCCGATCACCGCCGCGGCGGGCACGCTCGTGCGCGAAGATCTTTCGTTTGCTCTGTCGGTCATTCTCCTCGGCCTGCTGATGATGGTGTCGCGCCGCAATGCGGTGGGCCAGGTGATCGGCTTCATGTCGATCGAGAACGGACTCATTCTCGCCGCGACGGGCGCGAAAGGAATGCCACTCGTCGTCGAGATCAGCGTCGCCTTTTCGGTTCTCGTCGCGCTGATCGTGATCGGAATCTTCCTGTTCCGCATTCGCGAGCGCTTCGATTCGGTCGACATGCACGCGCTCGATAGCTTCCGCGGCGAACGGCCATGAACGTCACGATGACGGATCCCGGCGCGCTCGTCGTCAGGGCCATCCTGATCATCCCAGCGGTGAGCGCGGCGTTGCTGGCGATCTTGCCGGACAACCGGACCACCGCACGGCTCAACGTCGTGGCCACGCTGCTGACGCTGCTCTGCGCGATCACGCTTTTCTTCGTGCGGCCGGAGCCGGGGCTGTTCCTGATCGTCGACGACGTGAACATTGTGTTCATCGTGCTCAATACCTTCGTGGGCTTTACCACCAGCGTGTTCAGCGGCAGCTACATCGCGCACGAGCTCGAGACCGGCCGCCTGACGCACGTCTACCTGCGTTTCTATCACGCGATGTATCAGACGCTCATGTTCGCCATGAACCTGGCGTTGCTCGCGAACAACGTGGGATTGATGTGGGTGGCCGTAGAGTTGGCGACCCTCACCACGGTCTTGATGGTGGGCATCTATCGGACCCATGAGGCGCTCGAGGCGGCGTGGAAGTATTTCATTCTCGGCAGCGTCGGCATCGCGCTCGCGCTCTTCGGGACGATCCTCGTCTATCTCGCCTCGAGTTCGGTCTTGGGCGAGGGCATGGAGGCGATGGCATGGAGCGTACTGGTGCAGCGGGCCTCGGCCTTCGATCCGGCGCTGCTCAATCTGGCGTTCGTGTTCCTGCTGTTGGGTTACGGCACGAAGGTAGGGCTCGCACCCCTGCACGCATGGCTCCCCGACGCCCACGCCGAGGGTCCGACGCCCATTTCGGCTGTGCTGTCGGGACTGCTTCTCAATGTCGCGCTGTTTGCGGTGCTGCGCTTCAAGATGGTGATGTCCGCCAATTCGCGTGCGCTGGCGCCCGGGCCGCTGATGGTCACCCTGGGACTGGTTTCGGTCGTTTTCGCGGCATTCATGCTGTACCGCCGCGACGATATCAAGAGGATGTTCGCCTACTCGTCGATCGAGCACATGGGCATCATCAGCTTCGCCTTCGGCATGGGCGGGCCGCTCGCCAACTTCGCGGGCTTGCTGCACATGATCATGCACAGCCTGACCAAGTCTGCGATTTTCTTTTCGGTCGGCCATATCGCGCAGGTCAAGGGCACACAGAAGATGGCCGACATTCGCGGTCTCACCGTGTCGCACCCGGTCCTCGGATGGGGCCTGGTACTCGGTGTAGTCACGATCGTGGGCCTGCCGCCCATGGGCATCTTCATGAGCGAATTCCTGATCCTCACCTCGACCTTCGCGCGCGCACCGGTGCTTGCCGTGGTTCTAGCGCTCGGACTGTTGATTGCCTTGGGAGCGCTACTGTACCGTCTGAACGGTATGGCCTTTGGCGATGCCCATGGGAGCAACGCTCCTGCTCGCGCCTCGTATGTGCCGATGTTCACGCATCTGGCATTGGTCCTGGCCGCGGGTATTTATCTCCCGCCACTGCTGGTTTCCTGGTTTCAACACATCGCGGAGCTGCTGGGCTAATGACCGAAGCGATACAAGCGAGGACGAGGCTGCACGACGTTATCGGAGAGGGCCGAATCGTCACGGAGCATCACCCATGGCCGCGCGCCGTCGTGAACGGCGAGTGCTGGCGGCGGGTGGCGAGATTGCTTTCAGCCGGGCAATGGACGCTACTCGGTCTGTGGGGTGAGCCCGACCAGGTACACATGTCGCTGACCGACGATGGCGAATTCGGCGTGCTCAGCATCGCATGCCAAGACAAACGTTTCCCCTCAGTAGGGCAGTCGCATCCGCCGGCCATTCGCCTGGAGCGCACCATACGCGACCTGTGGGGTCTTGTACCGGAAGGGCTTGCGGATACGCGCGGCTGGCTCGACCACGGGAAGTGGATGCTTCCTCACAGCCTCGAGGCTGCCGGCGGTACGACGCGGGCCGCAGACAGCTACGCCTTCCTGACCGCCGAGGGCGAGAGCTTGCACCAGATCCCCGTCGGCCCCGTGCATGCGGGCATCATCGAACCCGGTCACTTCCGGTTCACGGCGAACGGTGAAGCGGTCGTGCGCCTCGAGGCGCGGCTCGGGTACGTCCACAAGGGGATCGAAAGCCTGATGGCGGGCGCTTCCATCGAACGCGCGGCGATACTGGCCGGACGTGTCTCCGGCGACAGCACGGTAGCGTACGCGCTCGCTTTCGCCCGGGCGATCGAGGCAGCACACGGCGTCGATGTGCCTCAACGCGCGGTGTGGTTGCGCGCCCTTATGGGCGAGCTCGAACGGCTCGCCAATCACTTCGGTGACATCGGTGCCATCTGCAACGATGCCGCCTTTGCCATGATGCATGCGCAATGCGGCCACTTGCGCGAGCAGGTGCTGCGCGTGGCGGAGCAGTGCTTCGGTCACCGACTGATGATGGATCAAGTCGTACCGGGCGGGGCCAGACGAGATTTGCAGAGCAAAGGAACCGAGCTCATTCGTGCGCTGTTGCTCGAGATTCGCAGGCGTTTTCCGGAACTGGTCGAGCTCTATGACAACACCGCTTCACTTCAGGATCGGACCGTCGGCACGGGGATTCTAACGGCGACGCTTGCGCGCCAGTTCGGCTGCGGGGGCTACGTCGGCCGGGCATCGGGCCGAAGTTTCGATGCGAGACGCTCGCCCGGGTATCCACCGTATGATCTGCTGCAGTTCGAAACGCCCGTGCGCGAAGAAGGCGATGTGGATGCACGGATCTGGATCCGCATCCGTGAGGTCGAGCAGAGCTTGGGGTTGATCGATCAAATCTTGCAGCAGCTGCCACCCGGGCCGATCGCTCTTGCCGTGGACGCGTTTTCTAGTGCCCAAGCGCACGAGGGGATGGCGCTGGTGGAAGGCTTTCGTGGCGACGTGCTCGTATGGCTCAAAACGGCCGCCAACGGCAACGTCGAGCGCTGCCACCTGCGCGATCCCTCGTGGTTCCAGTGGCCGGTGCTCGAAGCCGCCATCGAAGGCAATATCGTCGCCGACTTCCCTCTGTGCAATAAATCCTTCAACTGCTCGTACTCGGGCCATGATCTCTAGCAGGACCGCGCATGCGTAGGATGCTGTTCAAGAGCCTGGTACACGGTCCGCTGACCGAAGCGGCGCCAGCCGCGGACGACGCCGCGCTGGCAGAGCTTGCCACGCGGGTCAAAGAGGCGGCCCGTCTGCGCCTGGGCCGGACGCTCTCCATTCGCGAGGTGGATGCGGGTTCCTGCAACGGTTGCGAGCTCGAAATCCATGCGCTGAGCAACATCGTCTACGATCTCGAGCGGTTCGGTCTGCGCTTCGTCGCATCGCCTCGGCACGCCGATGTGCTCCTCGTCACGGGACCCGTCACGACGAACATGCGCGAAGCGCTGGAGCGCACCTACCGTGCGACGCCGGGTCCGAAATGGGTGGTCGCCGTCGGCGACTGCGCCCGAGACGGTGGCGTGTTTTCAGGCAGCTATGCGTGTGTGGGCGGCGTTTCTGCGGTTCTCTCCGTTGATCTGCACATTCGAGGCTGTCCTCCCTCCCCGATCACGCTGCTCAGGGGGCTGCTGGCACTGCTCGAGACCGTGCAACGCGTAGAAGAGTGAGCCCAAGATACCCCCGCGGCCGGCGGCAAATAGCGCCCCCCATCGTCGTTCGCGGCTAGAATGTGAGAGGTACGTCACCTTCAGCAAAACCGACCCACCGCATGACCGGTAAGACCAGATCGCATCGAACCAAGAACAAAACAGAGCTCAACGAGGAGCTGGCGGCTCTGCATCGCGAAGTCGCGCAGTTAAAGGCCCTTGCGGAGGCATACCGCGAGGCGCAGGACAAAGCGCAGCGGTTGGCGACCTTCCCTGAAGAGAACCCGAATCCGGTGATCGAACTCAATTTCGACGGCCAAACGACCTACCTTAACCCGGTTGCCCAAGACCGATTCCCCGACCTCTGGGAACTGCAGTGTGCTCACCCGCTCATGCAGGGATTGCGGTTTCCATTTGTCTTACCGCCTGACGAAACGCCGTCCCATGTCGTGCGGGAGATCCAAGTCGGCGAGGCGGTCTACGAGCAGAAGATCTGCTATATGGGCGAAGCGCACAGAAATCATGTCCGCATCTATGTTCACGACGTCACGCGGCGCAAACGCGCCGAAGAGACCAACCAGAAATTACTGAAGCGACTGGTACATGCCCACGAAGAAGAGCGTCAACGCTTGTCTCGCGAGCTGCACGACGAGGCGGGCCAGGCGCTGACGGCGTTGAAGTTGAGCCTCGAGTTGATCCAGAACGAGATCCCTACCGACGCCAAGGCGGCGCGCCGCAATCTGACGGAAGCAATCCATCTCACCGAAGCGACCAAGGAGCAGATTCGGATGCTGGCGCAGGGATTGCGTCCGCCGGCGCTGGACGCCCTGGGGCTGAACCTCACGCTCGAGTCGTTTTGCCGTGATTTTTCCAAACGAACCCAGTTGCACATCCGATACCGCGGTACGGACGTCTCCGAGCTTCCCGACGTGGCGAACATGTGCGTATACAGAACGCTCCAGGAGGCGTTGGCCAACGTGGTAAGACACGCTGGCGCTACCCGGGTCGACGTCCGGTTGCTGCACGATGTCGACTGCGTCCGCCTGATCGTCGAAGACAACGGCGCAGGACTCGGCACCGGTAGAAAGCAATCGTCCTCGAAGGAATCGGGAGGAATCGGATTGCTCGGGATGCAAGAAAGACTCGACCTCTTCGGGGGCGGTCTCAAGATCGACAAAGGAGAAACCGGCGGCGTGCGGCTGTCAGCCTATCTACCCTTGCGGGAAAAAGCATGATCCGCGTGGTCATTGCGGACGATCATCACCTCGTGCGCGAGGGCATTCGGGCTCTACTCGAGAAGGCCTCCGATATCGAGGTCGTGGGCGAAGCCGCCGACGGCAGGGAAACCATAGGACTGGTGGAGCGGCTCAAGCCGGACGTGCTGCTGATGGACATCTCGATGCCCCACGTCAATGGCATTCAGGCGCTGCAACGGATGAAGGCGCTGAATCTCCCGACGAGAACGGTCATTCTTTCGATGCACTCCGACGAAATTCTGGTTCGAGAAGCGGTGCAGTGCGGGGCCAAGTGCTATCTGCTGAAAGGCTCGGTGTCGGACGAGTTGCTGCTAGCGGTCCGGGCCGCTGACCGAGGCGCGGCCTATTTCAGCCCGGCCATTTCCGATTCGATCGTTGCGAGCGACACGTCGCCGGAGGCGCGTGCAGGAGCGGGGCCGCCGAATCGCCGTCTCACGTCCCGTGAGCACGAAATACTCCGCCTGATCAGCGAAGGGCGCACGAATAATGAAATGTCCAGGCTCATGCATATCAGCGTCAAGACCGTCGAACGACATCGCACCAACCTCATGGCAAAGCTCAACGCACACAACCTTGTCGAGTTGATCCGTGTCGCGATCAAACAGCGGCTCATTCAATTTGACGACTAGCGAAGGGGCACGGCCGGCCCGAGGAAGATACCTACCCTCGATTGGGGTGTTACCGTCATGTACAGAGGGAGCTTCCGAATAGCTAGATAGTGGCATAGCTGCGAACGTTTGCCCTGACTCTTCGCCGTCGCAACTTCATTGAGCCGAGTGTGACTGCCGCGTAACGTGCTCAAAGTGCGCGAGAATATCTGAAGCACGGAGTCTTCCGAGGGGAGAGAAAAGACATGAAGCGCAACGATCAAGCGATCACCCACTTCCGGCGTCGCAGGCAGGTGCTTCAGGGGGCGGCAGCAGCGCTTATTGCCGTCGGCACGCGTTCCGGTGCACAGGGCGCTGGCAAACCCTTGCTGGTCGGCGGCTTGCCTGTCACTTGCAACCTCACGCTACCGGTCGCCTGCATGGCGTCGGCCACCGACGCCAATGCAGCCAAAGGTGCCGGCCCGCTCTTCGAGTTCAGCAAGTACAGCGGCTGGCCCGAACTCAAGGAGTCGCTCATGTCGGGTCGGCTCCAAGCCGCGTATATGCTCGCACCGCTCATCATGGATCTCGCGGACAGCGCGATCCCCGTGAAGGTCGTCTCGCTGGGACACCGCTCGGGCGCGGTGATCATGGTGCGGACGGATTCTCCCTACAAGAACTTCCGGGGCCTCACGGGCAAGCGCGTTGCGGTACCCAGTCGCTTCGCCGTCGACTATCTCTTTCTCAGAAAGATGCTGGCGAAGGAAGGCATGACGCTCAAGGACGTGGAAGTCATGGAGATGGCTCCGCCCGACATGCCTGCCGCTCTTTACGCCAAAGCGGTGGACGCCTACGCAACCGGGGAGCCCTTCGGAGCGGTGGCGCAGCGCGCCGGCTACGCGCGGCCCTTAAGCATGACGCGCGACGAGTGGCCGAATTACATCTGCTGCGTGCTGACCGTTCGCGACGAGTTGATCAAGGAAAACCGTCCGTTGGTGCAGCAGCTTGTCAACTACGTGCAGGGTGCCGGCTCCTGGCTCGATCTGGTGCCTGCGAATCGCACCAAGGCGGTCCAGATCGCGGCCGGCCCCAAGTTCTTCAATCAGGATCCGGCCGTGCTCCAGTTCGTCATGGACAATCCGTCGGATCGGGTCACCTACGGCGATCTGCGGCTCATCAAATCGGAGTTCGAGGAGCTGATGCAGCTCTCCATCGCCGCGGGAACGATCAAGCACAACAGCCCCTATGAAAATTACGTGGACGAGAGCTTCGTCAAGAATATCAAGCCGGTTCGCGTCACGCTTTGAATTCCGGGAAAAAGGCAATGAATAGCAAGGTGTGGGCGCTACTTCCGCTCTTCTGTTTTGCGCTCGGCGTCGGCGCCGCGGAAAAACCCGAATTGAGGTCCGGGGTTTTCGATCCCCCTCGAATGGCGCCGGACTTTTCCCTTCGAGGATCGGACGGCTCCGACTTCAAGCTCAGCCGCTATCGGGGAAAAGTCGTTGCGCTGGGATTCGGTTACACCCATTGCCCCGGTGTCTGTCCCACCACGCTGGCCTTTCTCGCCGAAGCCCGACGAAAGCTGGGCGCAACCGGCAAGGAGTTCCAGATCGTCTACGTCACCGTCGATCCGGAGAGAGACAATGAGGAACGTCTCAGCACGTTCTTGGCATCTTTTGACCCAACGTTCGTTGGAGCCACTGGAACGCCCCGGCAGCTGGCCGATGTACGCAAGGACTACGGCATAAGCGTTTCCGACAAGATGTTCGTCGACGGCCAGCCGAAGTCGAATTACTTCCTCGACCATTCATCGTATGTCTACCTTATCGATCGCGCCGGAAAGCTGCGTGCGATGATGCCGTTTGGAGTAACCGTTGACGATATCGCGCACGACGCGCAAGCCTTGTTGAAAAAGTGAGCGTTGGCGGTGACCGGTTCCCTCTGGATATCAGTCGTCCGCCGATCCGCAGGGCAGGTTGCGGCCGATCGATGAGCTATCGTCGTCGCTATTGGGTCTTGGTCCTGTTGGTCGGCGCCGCTGTTTGCACGATCGCATGGGCTGCGTTTGCCCCGGTCCATACCGATTCGAAAGAACAGGTTTACGTCATTCCCAAGGGAACCTGGGAGCGCAGGCACGCAGGAGAACATCTCGACATCATTCCCGCCGAGATCCGGCTGACGATCGGCGCCAAGGATGTGCTGGTCATGAGAAACCAGGACGATGTGCCGCAATTGTTCGGCCCGGTGCTCATCATGCCGGGGCAGTCGTTCCAGATGCCATTTCGGCGGGCATCCACCTATCTGTTTGCTTGCCCGCTGCACACCAGCGGCTTGTTGACTATCGTGGTCGACGAGATGCCGGAGCCGGGGTGGGCGCGGCTGTGGTGGAGGGCGACAGGGATGGTAATGCCCGGCGCGCTTCGATAAAAGGGGCGTTGTGGTGGGCAAGCTAAGGCAAGTCATTCCAGCACTGGTGGTTGCCGCATGCCTCGTTGCCGTTTGGTGGGCGGCCGTACTGGAAACCAAGACTGTTATTTTTCCCACGCCATGGCAAGTATGGATGGCGACCCTGGATCTGGCGCAGCACGGCGAGCTGTGGGGTCACATCGGCTCGTCGCTGTTTCGCGTCGGTGCGGGTTTCCTGCTCGCCGTCATCGTCGGCGTTCCGCTCGGTCTCTTCATGGGGTGGGTCAAGGGCGCGCATACCACGTTGAATCCGATCGTCCAGATCCTTCGCCCCATCTCGCCGATCGCCTGGATTCCACTTGCCATACTCTGGTTTGGCGTGGGAGATGTCTCGCCGATATTTCTCATTTTCCTGGCGTCGTTGTTCCCAACGATCGTGCAGACCACCGCAGGGGTGCACACCATCGAGCGGCAATATATTCTGGCGGCGGAGAATTTCGGGGTTTCGCGTAGCAAGCTATTCCTCCAGGTAGTGATTCCCGCGGTGCTGCCGCAGATTATCGTGGGGATGAGGATTAGCCTCGGCGTAGCGTGGCTCGTCGTCGTCGCGGCCGAGATGATCGCGCTCAGGTCCGGGCTCGGTTACCTGATCATCGACTCACGGAATGCAGGCAACCGTTATGATCTGGTCGTGGCCGCGATGATCATCATCGGAATCATCGGGTTGTTACTCGACGGCACGATGCGCCGCCTGGAAAGAGTCAAGGCGGTCAGGTGGCGCTATGCGCGTTAAGATTGCCGTCAACGACATAAGGAAAAGCTTTCCAACCGAGAAGGGGCCGCTGCAAGTCGTCGCAGGCGTGGACTTCACGATCGGCGATGGCGAGTTCGTCGCCATGGTCGGGCCCTCCGGCTGCGGCAAGACAACGCTGTTGAATATCATCGCCGGCTTCGATCGGCCCGATCATGGCCATGTCACCGTCGATGGCGTGGTGCGAAACGGCCCGAGTCCCAAAGGCATCGTCATCTCTCAAAAGGGCTCGGTCTTTCCCTGGCTCACCGTACAGCAGAACCTGATGTTCGGGCTCAACGGCCAGCACCCGGACAAGAGGGCGCTCGCCGATCACTATGCCGCCATGGTGGGATTGCGCGGTTTCGAGAAACGCTATCCGCACGAGCTATCGGGCGGCATGCTCAAGAGAGTGGAGCTGGCCAGGGCGCTTGTCGTCAAGCCGGAGATCCTCTACATGGACGAGCCACTTGCAGCCTTGGATGCGCTGACGAGCCTCCAAATGCGCATCGAGTTGCTCCGAATCCTGTCCGAAGAGCGCCATACTTGTTTGCTGATTACCCATGATGTCGAGGAAGCGATCCACATGGCCGATCGGATCATTGTGCTTTCCGCGCGTCCGACCACGATCCAGGCTACCTACGAGGTCTCGCTGCGACACCCAAGAACGCTCGCGAGTCGCGAAGTCGTGGAACTCAAGGCGTCCATACTCCACGAGTTCGGACTCTAGTACCGTCCCGGCCTTGCAGCCGGCCAGTACCTTCAGTGGTTTCGTCTCGCTGGTCACGCAACGGTTCCGAACAGCGCCCCGACGCCTGCCGTGAGCCCCATCGCAAGGGCGCCCCAGAACGTGACGCGCATGGCGCCCGTGATCACGCTGGCGCCGCCCACGCGCGCAGCGAGCCCACCCAGGATCGCAAGGAACACCAGCGAGATTCCGGAGACGACGGGAATCAGGCTCGACGCAGAGAGTACGGCAGCAGCCAACAACGGCATGGCTGCCCCAACGGCAAAGCTGGCGGCGGAGGTAAACGCAGCCTGAATCGGTCGCGCCCTGAGCGTCTCGGAGATGCCGAGCTCGTCGCGGGAATGCGCGCCCAACGCGTCGTGGGCCATGAGTTGGTCGGCAACCTGCTTCGCCAGCGCGGGATCGAGGCCGCGCCCCGCGTAGATCGCTGTCAGTTCCTGCCGCTCGCCTTGATCGTCTGCTTTGAGTTCCGCGCGCTCCATGTTGAGCGCGGCCTCTTCGGAATCTGCCTGCGAGCGGACCGATACGTATTCACCGGCAGCCATCGACATGGCACCCGCGACGAGGCCGGCAATGCCGGCCACCATCACGTTGCTGTGTGTCCCATGCGCGGCGGCGACACCAAGCACCAAGCTCGCGGTCGAAACAATGCCGTCATTGGCGCCCAATACGGCCGCGCGCAACCAACCGATGCGGTCCGTACGGTGCCATTCCCTGTGGCGCACGGTCAGACTCGGACTTCGCTTTGGTGCGTGAACGCGTGGACCGTCGCGATGGGGCGAGTCCAAGAAACGTCTTCGGCTTGCCGGTATTCGGCGAGCAGCCGGTCGTATTCCCGTTTGACGACCGCATAGCACTCGCACGCCTGCGCTTCCAGTGCAGCGCGGTCGAGTACCACAATACGGCCACGGCTAAAATGGATCAGTCCCGCTTTCCGCAGCCTTCCAGCAGCCTCCGTGACGCCTTCGCGGCGCACCCCCAACATGTCAGCGATCAGACCCTGCGTTAGCGCCAGCTCGTTGGTGGGCAACCGGTCCAGGCATGACAATATCCAGCGGCAGAATCGGTGGTCCAGCGAATGGTGCCGTATGCACGCTGAGATCAACCCGATTTGCCCGATCAGCGCCTGGGTGTAGCGAAGCAGTAGACGCGGCAGCGGCCCGTCGTGCTCAAACTCCTGTTTCAGCCGATCCGCCCGCAGCCGGTAGCTGTAGCCGGCACTCAATACCATCGCCTGGCTCGGCGTGCTTTCGCCACCCAGGAATGATGCGATGCCGATCACGCCTTCGTTGCCCGTGACCGCGAATTCGGCAGGCGCCCCGCCTTCCGTCACGTAGAACCGGGAAACGACGCCGGCGGTGAGGAAATACAGGTATTTTTCGCATTGGCCAGCATCGTGAACGACCCAACCCAACGGCAAGGGGAAGGGCTCCAGATCCGGCAACAGGCGCTCATAATCCTGCCGGGGCAGCGCTGCGAGAAGATGGTTTTGCCTCGGCGTACGCTGTATAGGTACGGAAGGCTTTTTGTCGCCGAACGCGAAGCGCGTCTGCGGACCCGGGCGAAGCGAATGTGACACCACCGTGTCGTCCTCCCGACAATACGGAACGGGCTATCAGACTAGCCTGTCATCCGAATGTACCCAGTTCACATGTCACATCAATTGATGTGGATCAAACCATATGTCCGCTATCGCACGTTGACTCCCGTGGCTGCCACTCTGGTCTTCTCGCGAATATCGCCCGCAGGGACTCCTTCCTCTCGCACCATGACGCAATTCGCCGCGGGCCAACCATTTGCTGAGTGGGACCAGTCCCTGATGGAACGGCCATCTGTGCGCTGCCGTACGTGGATCGAACTTCCGCTTAGGGTCGGCAACGGCCTATCACTAATCCCGACAGCAGCCGCTCGCCAGAGCTTCCGCTAACGTGTAACGCCGCCGGCAGGAATCGCCCACAAGCAGCCGTTCGCCGGCGGTGATGACTCCCAGAATTCTCCCTCGACATACGTCGAACGAGATGGCGCTGCCCCGGTGAATCGGCGGACTGCCCGGCCTGTGAACTACGTCCAGGCTCCGAGCAGTGTGCGGTCCTTACTCGTGCCGCAACGCCTCGATCGGATCCATCTGCGCCGCGCGCCTTGCCGGAAAGTAGCCAAACAGCACCCCGATACCGGCTGAGAATACGAACGACAGCAGGTTGATCGTGGGGTCGAACAGGTAGGGCACGCTCATCACGCCGGCCAGCACGATAGACGCGCCCGTGGCGATGACGATGCCGACGATGCCGCCCAGCGCCGCCAGCACCACCGCCTCGATCAGGAACTGCAGCAGCACCTCGCGCTCCAGCGCGCCGATAGCTAGTCGCAGGCCGATCTCGCGAGTACGTTCGGTCACGCTGACCAGCATGATGTTCATGATGCCGATGCCGCCCACCAGCAGGCTCACCGCGGCGACGGCGCCGAGCAGCGTGGTCATCACCTGCGTCGTGCCCGACAGCGTCTCGGCGAGCTGCTCGCGTGTCGAGCACGTTGAAGTTGTCGTCGTCACCTTCGGCGAGCTTGCGGCGCTCGCGCAGCAGTTCCCGCAAGCTCGCCTTCAGCCGCGTGCTGTCGCTGCCGTCCTGCATCGAGACCAGCAGCGTGTTGACCCGCTGGTTGCCGGTGACGCGGCGCTGCAGCGTGTGCAGCGGCACCAGCACCGTATCGTCCTGATCGTTGCCCATCGCGCCCTGGCCTTTCGACGCGAGCACGCCGATCACCTCGCACGAGAACTGCTTGATGCGCAGCTGCTCGCCCAAGCCGCGTGTGCCACCGTAGATCTCGCGCCGCACGGTTTCGCCGATGATGCAGACGGCGCCGCCGGCTGGCTGCTCTTCGTCCGTGAACTTGCGGCCCGACGCGAGCTTCCAGTTGCCGGTGTCGAACCAAGTATTGTTGCTGCCGGTCACGCTGGTGGCCCAGTTGCGGCCATTGCCGATCACGGTGACCCCCGCGCGGCCTTCAGGCGCCACCGCGGCGACGCCCCCGATCTGCGCGATGATCGCATCGGCATCGGCTTCCTTGAACGACGGCGCGCCTCCCCCGCCGCCGGGGCCACCGGGCCCCTGGCGCTGCCCCGGGCGCACCATCAGCAGGTTGGTGCCGAGGCTGGAGATCTGCATCTGCACCGCCTGCGTGGCGCCATTGCCCAGCGTGACCATCGTGATCACCGCGCTGACGCCGATCACGATGCCGAGGATCGTCAGGAACGAGCGCAACAGATTGCGCCGGATCGAACGCAGCGCGAGGAAAAGTGTATTGAGCAGCATCAGTGCATCGTCGCCGGAGGTGCCGACGGGTCCCCAGATACAGGGCTCGTGTTGCGTGTATCGCTATCGATACTGCCGTCGACGAAGTGCACGACGCGTCGTGCATAGGCTGCCATGTCGGCCTCGTGCGTGACCATCAGCACGGTGATGCCGTGATCCACGTTCAGGGCCCGCAGCAGCTCCATGATCTCCCTGCTCCGCTGGGTGTCGAGGTTGCCGGTGGGCTCGTCGGCCAGCAGCACAGCCGGTTCAGTGACGATGGCCCGTGCGATGGCCACCCGCTGCTGCTGCCCGCCCGACAATTCGGCCGGCGTATGGTGTTCCCAGCCGCCCAGACCCTACTGACTGCAGCGCCTTGGCCGCGGCCGCATGCCGCACCTGCGTGCTTTCTCCGCGGTACAGCAGCGGCAGTTCGACGTTCTCCTGCGCCGACGTGCGCGGCAGCAGGTTGAACCCCTGGAACACGAAGCCCAGGTAGCGGCGGCGCAGCCGCGCACGCTGGTCGCGCGACAGCGCTTCGACATGCGCGCCGTGGAACAGGTACTGCCCGGCGCTGGGCGTGTCCAGGCAGCCGAGGATGTTCATCGCGGTCGACTTGCCCGAGCCGCTGGGCCCCATGATCGCGACGAACTCGCCGGCACTGATGTCGAGTTCGATGCCTTTCAATGCCATCAGTTCGGCCTGACCGCTGCCATACACCTTGGTGACGCCGCGCAGTCGGATCAGCGGCGTGCCGGTGGTCACCAGCGGTCCTGCGGATGGCTCGCTTGAGGGTGCCATGTCATCGGGGCGCGGACGGTGGTGCCCGTCGGCCCGGGCGCAAGCGCTGCGCGGGGCAACACCGAGCTCATTTCGCGGCCACCGTTTTCTGGTCGGTGATCACCTGCATGCCGGCTTGCAGCTCGCCACCGGTGATCTCGGTCATGCGGCCGTCGCTGATGCCCGGCATCACCGCCACCGGCACGGCAGCACCGTCGCGCAGCACCCAGACCTGGCGCGCCGCGGCGGTGCTGGCGCCGGCCGCGGCCGGACTGCGGGTGCTGCTTCTGGGCATGCGTGGCATCAGGCTGGAGACGATGCCGCCCTTGGGAGCGGGCTGATCGGCGCCCGCGCCCGTCGGCTCGAAGCGCAGCGCGCTGTTGGGCACCAGCAGCACATTGTTGCGCTGCGTCGCAGTGATCGTCGCGGTGGCCGTCATGCCGGGGCGCAAGCTCAGATCGCTGTTGTCCACGTCCAGGTAGGTCAGGTAGGTGACGACGTTCTCCGTGATCGTCGACCCGAAACCCACGCGGGTTACACGCGCCGGGAAATTTCGGCTCGGGTAGGCGCTAACGGTGAAGGTGGCGTCCTGGCCTGCCGCGACCGAGCCCACGTCGGCCTCGTCGACATAGACCCATAGGCGCAGTTTCTTCAGGTCCTCGGCCACGGTGAATAGTGTGACCGCCTGTAGCGACGCCGCCACGGCATTGCCCGGATCCACGCTACGCGTCAGCACTACGCCGTCCGAAGGGGCGCTGATCGATGCCTTCGACAGGTTGATCTCGTCGGTAGACAGCGCTGCCTGCGCGTCAGAGACACTGGCGCGGGCGCTGGTCTCGTCGGCTATTGCACGAGCGAGCGCCGCGCGGCCTGTGTCGAGCTCGGCCTTGGACGGCACCTTGCCCCCCGACAGGCGGGCCACTTCTTCGAGCCGACCTAGGCTGGCCTTGGCCTCCGCCACCGTCGCGACCGTCTGTTCGACCTTCGCGTTCGCCGCAGCCAGCGACGCGCGCGAGCGCAGGATCTGGTCGCGCAGCTTGGCGGTGTCGAGCTCGACCAGCACTTGGCCCTTCCGGATTTGGTCATTGACGTCGACGTTGACCTTCAGCACCGTGCCCGACAGTTCGCTGCCGATGCTGATCGACCGCGTGGGCTGGACGGTGCCGTTGGCGGTGACGTTCAGCGTCAGGTCGCCGCGCGCCACGGTCTGTGTGGTGTAGCTCGGCGCGGCGCTCGCCGTCTTCTTCGCTTGCCAGTACCACAGGCCAGCAGCTACGAGCGCGAGCAGCAGGAGGCCGACCCACAGCGCGGGGCGGCGGTACCACGCGTGCGACGCGGGCTCGTCGAGCAATGTCGCAAGGTCGGTCTCGGTACCGGTGCCGGGCGTCAGGGCAGGCGCGACTGCGGCGGTAGGGATCGGGGCGCTCATGGGCGCAATTTCCGGAGTGTGTCCTCGGTGAGGGCCGGCGTCGCATCGCTGTCGTCTGGGCGCCAGCCGCCGCCCAGCGCCTTGTAGAGGCGCACATGGTCGGCGCTCAGGTCCGCGCTGGAACTCGCCACGCTGTCCTGCGTGGTGAGCTGGGTGCGTTGGGTTTCGAGCACGGTCTGAAAATCCACGAGGCCACTGCTGAAACGCTGGCGTGCCAAGAGCGCGGCATTGCCGGCGGCCTCGGCGGCCTGCTGCAGACTCAACAGGCGCTCGCGGTCGCCGCGCAGCGCGATCAACGCGTCTTCCACATCCTTCAACGCCGTCAGCACCGCGGCCTCGTATGCCACGCGCGCCTGGTCCAGCGCGGCCTGTTGCGCGCGCACCTGCGCGAGTCCGGCACCGCCGTCAAACACCGGCCACGACACGCTGGCCAGCAGCGCAGCTGACGACGGCCGAGCCACTGGTCAGCGAGCCCAGCGTGAGTGCGCTCAGGCCCAGCGACCCGCCGAGCTTGAAGTTCGGCGCGCGAGCCGCGTCGGCTTGCGCCACGCGGGCGATTGCTGCCGTCACCTGCTGTTCGGCGGCACGCACGTCAGGCCGCTGGCGCAGCGTCTCGGCAGGGATGTTCAACGCCACATCGTCGGCCGCCTGCGGCACCGGGCCCGCCGCGGCCAGCACGATCGCCAAGGCTGCCGGCGGCTGTCCCGTCAGTACCGCGAGTGCATGACGGGTCTGCTCAATGGTGGTCCGCAACGCCGGCAACTGGGCGCGTGTCTGTTCGGCCGCGGCACGCGCCTGCTCGGCTTCGAGTGATGTGACCAGGCCGGCCTGCACGCGCCACTGCGTAATTTGCAGCGTCTCGAGCTGGCTGGCCAGATTGTCGTTGGCAATCGCCAAGCGCGCCTGCGCGCCGCGCAGCGTGATGTAGTCGACTGCCACTTCGGCCGCGATCGAGACCTGCACGTCACCCAGGCTCGCGGCGCTCGCTCGTGCCGCGGCGTCGCTGGCTTCCAGCGCACTGCGGTTGGCACCGAAGATGTCGAGCTCCCAGCTTGCGTCCAGTCCGGCATTGAAGCTGTTGGTGGCGCTCTTGCTGCCGGAGGTATTTCGCTGCGCCGTTGCCGAACTGCCGACCGCCGGCAATAGCCCGGCGGCCGAGACATCACGCAGTGCCCGGGCCTGCCGCAGCGCAGCCTGCGCAGTCTTGACGCTGGCGTTGGCCCGCAGCGCCTGCGCCACCAGGCTTCCGAGCAGCGGGTCGTCGAATTGCAACCACCACTGCGCCAACGAGGATGTGGCGTTCGTCACGGAGACATCGGCGGCAGACCATGCGCCCGGCACATCGACCGCCACCGGTTCAGCACGCTGCGGCGTTACCGATACGCAACCGTGCAGGGCCAGCATCACTCCGAAGATAAGGTGGCCGGCCGACAGGTTGGGACAGCCAGCACAAGCGGAAACTGACCGGGAAGGAGCCTGCGGCAGCGTCTGGGACATGTGGCCGGCCTGCAGAACGGCCCTACTCCGTCTTCGCCGCCCTCTTCACGGACTTTTTCACGATCTTCGTCGCCGCGGGCTTGCTCGTCGGCTTTTTGACGGCGTTCTTCACCGTCGTTTTGCGCGGTGGCTGCGGGTTCGAAACCTGCTTCACAGCGCGTTTCGCCACCCCCCCCGCTGCAGCGACCACGCCTCGCACCGACCTTTTGACGAACTTGACCGCATCGTTCGCCGCTTTTCTGGCCGTCTTCTCGATGACGCCCCGTGCCGCCTCTTGCTCGGCTTTCGACTTGTGGCGCATGTCCGCGGCGTGGGCCCGCTTGTAGGTCTGGATGTCCTTGAACTTGCCGCTCTCGTCACGGACGGCATAGAGCTTCGTACCCGATCGGCTTCTCATTGTGGTGCGACGCGTAGCCATAGTTCCTCCTATCCGAGATGCAGGGAATCAGCGCGAGATCGCCGGACATCCGCGATTCATCACAACGCGGTACGGTCCATCAGCATTGCTTCTCTCTCGAAAACGGGTTACCAGACTGATCCGAAAGCCGAATGTACCCAGATCATTCGTCACGTCAGTTGATGTGGATTAAACTTTATGTTCGCTAGTGGACGGAGCGTGCCCGGCGAAAGATAGCTTCAACCACGCGACCTCGCGGACCGGCGATTGGTTCACGCAGGTCGAATGCCGATTGCGGGCGGCAACCGACATTGGAATGAATCACGCGGCAAGAGATTGAGGCGAGGTCCATCTCGTTGCATTCGGTCGCACTCCACCGGTCAAATATGTGCGCCGCAAAAAACGGCCCGCCAGATTGACGGCGAGTACGATGAGCTACGTCACGGTGTCCAGCGTGCCCATCACTCGATTCTCATTGTTAATCGTTCAGTACGAATGTGACCTTGAGCGATAACTTATAACCGACGATCTTTCCCTTTTCGACGTCTACAGACTGATCGTGGATCCATACGCTTCTCACATTCTTGAGCGTCTTGTGGGCACGAGCCACTCCCTGCATTAATGCATCGTCGAAACTTACCTTGCTCATCGCTATTATTTCGCTTACACGGGCAACAGACATTTCATAACTCCTTAGTAGTTGCGCTGACGGGACCGGGCGCGTATATCAGTCTGCGCCATCTGCTGATGGGTCGCAACTCGCGCACCAGGCATTCAACGCCCTTCCACGACGCTTTCTCTGGATGCAGACTCCGAGAAGGAACCAAGGACGAACCTTGCTAAGCCGCTGGCAGCTAGCCGTTTTGCTGTTGGTTGGCATCTGCTCTTCGATTCGTGCTGCCCCCGTTGCGAATGCTGCGGCCTCACCGGCACAAGTACCAATTTGGCTCGCCTGTAAAATCTCAGTCGGATTGCGTTGACAACGGAGGTACCTATGAAAAGACAAGCAGGTTTGTGGATTGACCACAGGCAGACGTTCATAGTGTTTGTCGGAGACGACGGAGAAGAATCCAGGCACATAGAATCAGGTATGGAGAAGCATGTCCGATTCTCCGGTGGCAATAGGCCAGAAGAAGGGTCGGCAGACGACCAGCAAGACAGACAATTTACGGCTCATCTCAACAGATACTATGACGAGGTGATCTCGCAGATTCGTGACGCAGAATCAATCCTGCTCTTTGGCCCGGGCGAGGCGAAGGGAGAGCTCGAAAAACGTCTCGTGCATAAAGGACTTCGTGGACGCATCGTCGGTGTTGAAACAGTTGATAAGATGACCGCTCCGCAGATTGCGGCAAAAGTTCGCGCACATTTTCGAAAGTAGCTTTGCAGGTTCAACAGTGGCTGTGAATCAACTCCCTTCGGCTTCTGGTGCGACGTTTGGTTTGATCTGGCACCCAGTGTCAGATCGTAGTTGCCGTCGACCGGCCGAGATCAGCCGAAGCGGTCAAGTGCCGCGCTCAGCACTACTAGCGCCCGCACAGCACTACTAGCGCCGTTTGCGTACGCCACCGCACAGACCGACGGAAGACGGTGGCAAATACTTTCAAATTATGGCGGGAAACGATGGCCGTCAGGGTAGATGCGTTTTCCGCGAATGCTTGTGCGCTTCGGGTGATTGCGACTCCCAGGCATCGGTCGGTCGGATAGCGCGGCGGCGCGCGTGGCACCCGCAAGCGCCCATCCATGAAAGCGACAGCTCTATTGATGTGGGTCAAACCCTTATGTTCGCTAGAGTACGAAAATGATTCGTATGGTTGCCAGGAAGGCGAGAATACCAAGGCGCATTGACTGGATTTGCCGATCTACGCCTCGATGGCCACTTGATGAGTAAATTGCTGGCACAAGCCTCGGCTGACCTATTCGAGTACGGCGTGCCGGTTCGTTTATCGACGTAATTTCTCAGGAGCAAGTCATGAGCATGAACAAAGACCAAGTCAAAGGCCGCGTCAAAGAAGCAAAAGGCAAGATCAAGGAAGTCACCGGTAAGCTTCTGGGCAATGAGAACCTGGAAGCAAAAGGGAAGGTTCAAAAAGTTCTCGGCGAGGCGCAAGCAAAGTTTGGTGACGTCAAACAAGACGTCAAAGAGTCGAAGAAACGTGCCTGACGTCTGCCCATAATTCTCCACGAGAAGAGCAAGGAGCTAATCATGAGTCTTGGCACCATTCTGCTTATTGTTGTGATCCTGGCACTCATCGGCGTCTTGCCTGTCTGGCCGCACGCCAGTAGCTGGGGGTACGCTCCCACTGGAATCGTCGGTGTCGTACTGATAATCGTGATCGTCCTGTTCTTGATGGGGCGGCTGTAATCCCGCGCGGCGAAGGCGGATCGTCTTACTCAAAGGAAAAAGCATGAGCAACATCACTCGCAAATTGGCAACTCTCGTTGGCATTCTGTTCGTGGCTACGGCGCTGGGCTGCGCCTCGACGGCGAAGCAGGAAGGCACCGGTGAATACGTGGACGACACGGTCATCACTACCAAGGTCAAGGCCGCGATCTTGAACGAGCCGACACTCAAGTCGGCCGAGATCAACGTCGAGACGTTCAAGGGCGTGGTTCAGCTGAGCGGGTTCGTGAGCTCGCAGGCCGCGGAAAGCAAGGCGGTTGAGGTTGCCCGCACCGTTGGCGGCGTGAAGTCGGTCAAGAATGACATGCGTTTGAAGTAAGCTGGGACGCAAGTCCTCGATAGAGGTTGCGAAAACGTACTAGAGACCATAGGAAATAACATGTCCAAACTGATGATTGCACTATTTGTCACTGCCGGGCTGGGTTTTGCCGGTGCCGGCGTGGCGCAGATGACCTCACCCATGATCGCTCCGATGTCGAAGGCGAGCTACACCCAGGCGGTGAAGGACGCCGACGCGCAGTACAAGATCGACAAGGACGCGTGCTCGTCGCTCTCCGGGAACGCGAAGGACATCTGCGTCGCGGAAGCCAAGGGCAAGGCTAGCGTTGCCAAGGCTGAAGCCGAAGCCGCCTACAAGCACACCCCAAAGGCTCGCGAGAGCGCGCGTATCGCGCACGCGCAAGCGAACTACAACGTCGCCATCGAAAAATGCGACGACCTGGCCGGCAACCCCAAGGATGTCTGCGTAAAGGAAGCAAAAGCCGAGTTGGTCAAGGGCAAGGCGAACGCCAAGGTCGACCGTGTCGCGGCCGATACGAGCCACGAGGCGGCGACGAAGCAGGCTGAAGCCCGCAAGGACGCGAGCGCAGACAAGCGCGACGCGGAATACAAGGTTGCGATAGAAAAGTGCGATGCGCTCGCGGGATCCGCAAAGGATGCATGCGTGAGCAACGCGAAGGTGCAATTCGGCAAGTCCTGAGATCGAAGCGGGTATCCCTCGCTGCTCTCTGTTGCGGGCGGCGTAAGGGATATGGTATTGCGGCCAGGGTCGTGTTTCCCTGGCCGTATTCTTTGTCCGGGTCTGCCCGCCGCGAGCAGTTCCGATTGACGCGCACTTTCGGATCACAAGGACCACACGCAATGAGTCGCCTAAGCGAGCGCCGAGTTTCTGCTGTACTGAATTCTGAAGATTTGTCGCGCGCCGTTCAAAGCAAATTGAGGCCACTTCTCCGTGGGAGGACGCCTTTGAGGCATGAAATCATGGTCGAGGCCGTTCATCTCACCCTGGCCCGCCGGCTCGCAAATGCGCGGCGTAGCTGTGCACCGTGGTTGTTCGCGCGGGAGATGTTGAGCGAGCCGGCCGCCGTCGGCGCGATCTGGCCCAGTTCGCGCTGGCTCGCACGGAGTGTGGCATCACGGGTGCCCCGCTATGGCGACGGGCTAGTGGTGGAACTGGGCGGCGGCACCGGTGCGGTGACGCATGCGCTGTTGCAACGGGGAATCGCTCCTAGGCGCCTCATGGTGATCGAATGCTCACCAGTATTCGTACGGCACCTTCGAGCACGGTTTCCGGGCGTCACGATTCTGCAGGGGGACGCCGCCAAGCTGGGGGAGTTGTTACCCCGCGGTAGTCACATAGACGCCATAGTTTCCAGCTTGCCGTTACGTTCATTGCCGGCGCGGGAAGCGGCAGCCATCGTGGCGCAATGGCGCGCGCTGGTTGGGGAAGGTGGCATCGTGGTCCAGTTCACCTACAACTTGCGCGGCACCGAGCTTCAGCCGCTACCAGGATTTCTGCAGCGCGCGAGCGACATAGTCTGGGCCAATCTTCCGCCAGCCCGCGTGCTGGCGTTGGAGTGCTGCGGCGCCGAACGTAAACTTGGGATGTTGGCGAGTTCGGCCCGAGGGAGTTAACACCAACTGGCTTCGTCGGTTCGCGGCGTCCGCAAAAGTTCTTGAATGTTCGCCTCCAGCAAGCGGAACCCAACATTTCCGTAAAGCTTCTGGCGCCCCTCGTTTAGCACGAAGCTCGGACTGCCTTCGATCCGCATCTTGTCAGCGTCTTGGTAGTCCGCAGCCAAGCGGGCGAATGCAATGCCACTGTGAATGCGTTCTTCAATAGCGCCAATGTCGACGCCAAGAGCCTCCGCTATCTCGCATTGGATATCCCAGCGGGAAATGTCCCGGCAATCTCGAAAGAAAGCACAGCGGAAGGCCCACGTCACTTGATCGAAAGTAGTAGGTGCAGGCCGGGTTTGTTTCACTGAGGATTCCTGGTCCCACTGCTGCACTGCTTTCATGAATAGGTGCGTGCTTGCCGAAGTCAAAGGACGCGTCTTCAACCAGATATCGGGGTGAACCTCAATGTGAGGAAACTCCTCCGCCACCTGTCGCAAGTGCGCGTTGAACCCCTGATACCCACCTTTGTCTTTCCAGGTCGTGGTGATTTTCCGCGCGGTATCGCCGAAGACGGAGCAGAACCGATGCTCTATTCGGACAGCGTCGCCAAATGTTTCTTTGACTGCATCGATGCGAGCTTGTGAGGCGTATGCCCACACGCACAAAAGGTCCGAGAAATATGTAATTTCGACGACGCTCATCGTCAATTCAGCGAGTAGGTTGAATCACGGCTCGACTCTTATTGCAAGCACGTTCGTACCATGCGGAGTCGACGGCCTTCCAGCACGACCGCGCGACAGGCCACCTCTGTCCCGTCGTCGGCTCCGCCCTGGGGTGCGAAAACGTGGCTTATCGAGCGCGCACCGCCAAGACGTAACGCAGTGCTAAAGATACTTGTCGACGCTTGATGTCCTCCGCAATTGCAGCGTCTGCGCCTTCGGCGGAATCATCGGGGTTTTCGGGGCGGCTTCGGATCGCATTGTGGGCGTCGTACGGCACGCCATCGATTGCAATCTCGTCCCCAGAGGCAGCTTGTTGGGCTCTTCCAGATGCTCGGAATCTGCTAATCCAGCTCATGATTGTTTCCTTCAGGACAATCGACAATTAATTGGCCGCCAACGCCAGCGACTGTCCAAGGCTCATAACGGCCGTCGCCCGACGAGGGCATGGAGCCACAAAATGAGCAGAACGACGGCAACCGTATACAGCATGAAATGCACCTTCACGTTGCTCTCGCCCGATACAGATGTGGTCCGAGCATTGCGGCCTCCTCAACATAGGGAAAGAGGCCACAGGACCAACCTGCGTTTCGAATGTACCCAGTTCATTCGTCGCGTTCATTGATCCCGATCAACCATTATGTTCGATAGGGCACTGTCGTCGCGTCGCGCCACATTTCGCTCTCGCTGGCGCTTGGCGCTACCATGTGCGGATGAACGCTCGTCACACGGTGCCACCGAAGAAAACGCCAGGCGATATCACGAGTCCTGGCTGGCGAGAAATTTTGGAGCGAACATGGCGGGCGGCATCGTCGCAGCACTCGTCGCTTGACGCTGCCGGGATTGCGTTCTTTGGCGTGTGGGCGTTTTTTCCTGCACTCGCGGCGTTGATAGCGTTGGGGGGCCTGCTGTTTGGCCGACCGGAAATCCTGCATTTGCTTTCGCGGGTCAAGGTCGACTTGCCGGAAAGCTTTGCCGTGGTCGTCGTTGGCCAGTTACAGGCGATCGCTTTGCACTCGCGCGCCGTGTCCAGCGCTACGCTCATCGGCAGTCTCATCATCGCGCTCTGGAGCTCGATGCGAGCCATGCGCGGACTGATCGCAGCGCTCAATTGTATCTACGGCGAAGAGGAGAAGCGAACGTTCTGGCATCGCCAGGCGCTGATACTTGCATTCACGTCTGTTGGCGGGACCTTTTTATTGTTGGTCCTCGCGTTGATCCTGGCCATTCCGCTGTGGGTGACCGGCGCCAACGAGCCCACTTTTGCATTCGTCGCGCTGTCTCGATGGCCAATTCTGATCGTGATGCTGATGGTCTCGCTATCGGCGCTGTATCGATATGGCCCGTCACGACCGATGGCTAAATGGCGCTGGGTTAGCCCCGGTGCGGCGGCGAGCACCATCATCTGGGTCGCCGGGTCGCTGCTCTTCTCCTATTACACGTCGCAGTTCACCCGTCTCAATCCTCTGCTCGGCTCTCTGGGCGCGTTTACGATATTCTTTCTGTGGTCGTATCTGACGGTTCTGGCCGTGTTGCTCGGCGCGCAAGTGAACACCGAAATCGAGCATCAAGCGGAGAAAGATACGACACCGGACCGCTCGCGGTCTCGCTCATCCGCAAGCTCTCGCCATCGTGCGGGACGCTGATGCCCGTGTCATTCGACCTTTCGGAAAAAAAAGACCCCGACAACCAAGCTGCCGGGGTCCATTTGCGAAGCTAAGAATATTAGATCCCGCGGAATCAACGCAATGCAGCTTTAGGCAACTTTCGCTTTCTTCGTCGGCTGGGTTGCGTTAGCGCTCGCAATGGCTTGGGCGAGGAAATTCTTCACCGAAGCTGTGGCCGCATCGCGACCGTCGCTAATCGCCTTCGTAAACTGGTCGAGGTATTTCTGCGTTTCCTTGTTGGCAGACGCGAAGGGTTCGCCCACGAGTTTCGCGATCTCAGCCTGGGTTTGCGGCACGATCTCGAAGCAACTGCGAGTGACGTCCAATACTCTGCGCATGTTTGCTTGATAAAGATTTGTCCATTCCGCAAGCAGTGCGCCGGAATCCTTCGTGTTCAGCGAGTTCTGCAGCGCTTTGAGATGCTTCGAATTCTCTGCAAACGCCAAGTTGGCGGCTTCGCTCTGTACTTTGAAAAGCCGCTCGTTGGCTTCCGCCATGACGGTAGCGATACGCAGTGCCATCTCGAAATTCGGTTGCCGACCCTCGACGATATTCGGTGTAGGACTATATTGATTGTGACTAGCCATGATGTGACCTCTTGGGAAAATGGATAGCGCTACATGGGTGATCCCACATAGAGGACTTTGCTTGGATTTCGGCAATTGCGCGGTGTCGCGCAGAAGTCAAAAGAAGACGCGCCGCAGGTTCTCGACCCGCTTTGAATCGGCATCGCGCAAGCTGGGTGATGCCTGGGGATACGCCAAGGGTTGCAGAGCCAACCTGGCGGGGCGGAAGGGCTGACACTGCCCTCTCCGTAAGAATGTTATTTTAGCATAACGGTAGGGCATCCGGTCTGCCCAACTGGTTTTATTTGCCGGGTCGAATCACGATCAAGGCAATTCATATGGAGGTACGTTGCGCGTCGCGCCTACAAAGCCCGACGCAACACTGCTAATTCCTTAGAAGCTGATCAAGACTCTCGATAGTCAAAGGTGAGCGACATCGTCGAAGCGTTCGCTGTCTTCAATGGACAGCAACGCGTAAGACAGACCCTTGCAATTTAGAGCAGCGGAGCGATATCCTGGGAACTAGGAGAACCGTCGGATGGACCTCGAGTTCTTACCTCTGAATGAGTTGCATAACACGGTATGAGAGCGGGCGACCCGAGCAAGCTGGACCGGATAGTGGCCGACGCCCGCCGTAACGCCGAAAAGCGCGAACAAAGCTACCGGGAACAAGCCCTCAAGATTTATCCGTGGATCTGTGGCCGCTGTGGTCGCGAATTCACCCACGCTAATCTGGCGTGAGCTGACGGTCCATCATCGTGACCACAATCACGACAACAATCCGGCCGATGGCAACAACTGGGAACTGCTATGCCTGTACTGTCACGACAATGAACATCAGCGGCAATTGGAAGCGACTGGCAGCGGTAGCAGCACCCGCGACAGTCGCGGTAGGGCGACACATTCACCGTTTGCGAATCTCAAGTCACTGCTGGCCGACAAAAAGCAGTCTTGAGCAGTAGCCTGGGTTGCTCCCAAATATCCGGAGATCGCTCGACCGCCCACGGCGACCAAGGCCTCGGTACCTCTGGCGATGTCTCCGGACATCAACCGTTACAAGTACTCCGACAACGCATCGGCTTATATGCTGTCGAATCAATTGTTGTCGACGGAGAAATAGGTATGAAACGCATTCTGATCCTTTCGCTCTTGAGCGCGTTGCTGGGCGGTTGTGTCATCATGCCCTTGGGATACGGTTACCGAGGCCACGGTTACTACCGCGGCGACGGTTACTACCATGGGGACGGCTACTATCGTAGGGATGGCCACCGGGGGTATGGCTACCAGGATCACGGCGGCTAAGGTCGGAATCCAGATGCCGGGTGCGGTCTCCGGGCGATAGTATCCGGCACATTCATCGCATCGTCGGTGCGGTCGGCGATTCGCAGGCCGGTTCGCCCCGTCCAGAGCTGCCCTTGTATGTCCGAGTATTGATCCGGCGACTCAAGGTCCGTCGTAGTGTCGACTCGGCTAATGTAGAGCTGTATCTCAACGGTGCTTTCCCTGTGCAGTGGCCCGCCCTCACCCGCCAAAACACGCCAAAAACGTGACAATTTTGTCACGGCAAGCGTGTAGTGCCGCGAGACTTGCGCTGTCCGCTAGGGGTGAGTTCATAGTCGCAGAGACGAGTAGGAG
>CAVZLP010000004.1:0-40524 GCA_963776175.1 uncultured beta proteobacterium
CGATCGTGCTGTCGTGCCAGAAGAACTGGCATATGTTCTTCACCGACGGCTTCACCAACCAGAACTCGCTGCCAACCACTACCGTCGGCGACCAGGACGACAGCCTGCCGGCGACCTTGCCCGTAGGCGGCACGGCGGTGGCGATCACCGGCCTCACGCCGGGAGCCGCGTGGCCGCCGCCGTTCCGCGAGGACACCAGCGGGAGCAATGCGGTCTCGAATTCCGCTTCCGACTACGTGACCAACTACTGGGTGACGAACCTGCGGCCGGCGATGCCCGAGAACGTCAGCACCAGCGCACGCGACCCGGCGAGCTGGCCGCATCAGAACTTCGCGGCGATGTCGCTCGGCACCGAAGGCATCCTTCCTTCAGGTAACCAGTCGAACGTCGAAGCTCAGCTGACGATCGGCACGCTGCAGTGGCCGAAGCCGCAGCCGACCGTGTTCAAGCCCGACCAGTCCGGCGTCGACGATCTGTGGCACGCGGCGATCAACGGCCGCGGACGATTCGTCAACGCACAGTCGGCGGACGAGCTGAAGCTCGGCATGGGCCAGATCCTGCAGGACATCGTCAACCAGGCTGGAGCGCGCACCGGGGCTGCTTTCCAGAGCGTCAGCATTTCGGGTTCGAGCAATTTCATCTACCGCACGTCGTTCCAGCCCGGTTGGGGCGCGAGTCTGCGCAAGATACAGATCGACCCGGCGACCGGCGACGAAATCTCGGTGATATGGGACGCTTCGACGCAACTTGCGTCGCAGCTCACCGTCGTGCCGGGAGTCAAGGACACACCGTGGTTCACCGATCGCATGGTGGCGACCGTCGACGAGACCGGCAAGGCGGTGCCGTTCCTCGAGGCCAGCATCGGCTCGAACCAGCTCGATTCGCTGGCGCCGGGCACGACCCCGCGGGCGAAGGCGATCCTCGAGTTCCTGCGCGGCAATCGCAACAACGAAGGCACCAAGGTCGGCCAGTTCCGCGTCCGCATCGGCGGCCTGCTCGGCGATATCGTCGACTCGCAGCCGGTCTATGTCGGGCCGCCGCGCGCGCCGTACGTGGACGGGAACGATCCGGGCTATACGCTCAACTTCAAGGACGCCGCCGCATTCAAGAACCGCCCGGCTCGCGTCTACGTCGGCGCCAACGACGGCATGCTGCACGCGTTCGACGACAGCACGGGCAACGAGGCCTGGGCGTTCGTGCCCAGCCAGCTGTACCGGCCCGACGAGACCGGACTCGGCGCGTTGTCGTACCAGGATGGCGCGTTGCCGCCGTTCAAGCATCACTTCTACGTCGATGCGACGCCCCGCGATCAGCGACGTCAACTTCGGCGGCGGCGACGCCGACTGGCACACGATTCTCGTCGGCGGGCTCGGCAAGGGTGGCATGTCGTACTACGCGATCGACGTCTCGCAGCCGAACGACATCACCAGCGAGACCGAGTTGGCGAAGCGTGTGCTTTGGCAGTTCACCGATCCCGACCTCGGCTACACCTACGGCCGGGCGATCGTCGCCAAGACCCACGCGTTCGGCGGCCAGTGGCTGGTGATCGTGCCGTCCGGCTACAACAACGTCGGCGGCGTCGGCTCGACCGGCGAGGGCAAGGTGTTCTTCCTGCGCGCCAGCGACGGCAAGCTGCTGAAGACCTTGTCGACCGGATCAGGGATCGCTGACCGACCCGTCCGGACTTGCCCAAATCGCGGCCTACGAGCAGGACTTCCGCAACCAGTTCGCCGAGCAGATCTACGGCGGCGACCTGCAGGGCAACTTCTGGCGCTTCGACATCTCCGATCCGGACGACAGCAAGTGGCAGGCGGCGGTAACGCAGATCGCGCACCTGACCGACCCGGACGGCAACCCGCAGGCGGTGACGACGCCGCCGCAGATCGAGATCGACATCGCCAACGGCGTGGATCGCTGGGTGTTCATCGGCACGGGCCGGCTGCTGGACGATCTGGACCTGACGACCCCCGCGATCGCCGACCAGATCCAGACGATGTATGCGTTCCGGGACGGCACGGTGGCCGCTCCGACCTCGCCCTGGCCGGCGATACTGCAGCCGCGTGCCGATCTGCTTCCGGTAACTAACGCGACGGGGCTCGCTGCCACGCCGCCGAACGGATGGTTCGACGACCTGCCGCTCGGCCAGCGCATCGTCGTTCCGGTGCAGGCTGCGCTGTCGGTCATCGCGTACGTCGGCACCTCGCCGCAGACCGATCCTTGCCTGACCGGCCAGCCGGCGACTCTCTATGCCAGGGAATACGGCCGCGGGAACTCTCTGCTGGTCGACGACACCGGAGCGACGATAGAAAGCTTCTTCCAGGACACGGGTATCGTCGGCCTGTCGCTGGTCACGTTGAGCGGCGGCAGCAGCGACAGCGGAGCCGGCGGGTTCCCGGACTTGCGCATCGCGATCACCGCCGGAACGCCTGGCGTCAAGACCGGCTTCGTCAAGCCCAAGGCTCCGGACTTCGCGCAAAAGCATCGGATGTCGTGGCGCTTGCTGGGCCAGTAGACATATCGCATCATCCGGGCTGAATGCGGCCGCTTTCGCGCGAGCGGAAGCGGCCGCTCTTTTTCCAGTCCCTGGTGCCCTTCGGTGAGCAACGTAAGCTTCGATCACGCCCTGTTCGATGCGCCGCCGACGACGGAGCGGCCGCTCGGCATGTCGATGCTGGCGTCGACGCTGGTGCACGTAGTCGTGATCGCGTTGCTGGCAAGCGCGAGGCCCACGGTATCGCTGCTGCCGACCTGGCGTGGAACGACCGCATCGCTCCAGGTCGATTTGCAACAGCCCGCCGCGTCGGTACCCGAGCCTCTGCCCGAACCGGTCACGGTGATCAGCGTTCCGGAGGCTCCGACGCCGGCACCGCCGCCGCCGAAGGAGCAAACCCTCAAGGTGCCGGTACCCATAAGCGCTCCGCCAAGCGCCACGGCGACGCAACCGTTGAGCATTCGCACGGGGCCGCCGAATCCCCGCGGCTCGATCGCGGTCGGGCTGCTCGCCAACCCGGAGCAGCTGAGCACAGCGATCGCCGCCAGGCTCGCGCAGCGCTTTCCGGTGGCTGCGGCGCGCGCGCCCAAAGCTCAGCGGGGCGGTGATCACCGGGTACCCGATCGACGCGGCGCGCGCGCACCAGAGCATGCGCATTGCAGCGGTGCTGACGGTCGACGCCTCGGGCAACATCGTCGAGCGTGACACCGTGCTCTCGCCCGACGATCCGGTGTTTCGCACGGCTGTGCTGACTGCGCTCGCCGCGACGAAGTTCACACCGGCCGAGCTCGATGGCAAGCCGATCGCCTACTGGGCGATCCTGGAATTTGTTTTTGACATCGACCGCGCGCCCGGCGCCGGCAACACGGCAGCGCGCTGAAGCGGCGGGACGCCCTCAGCCCATCGTCGGCATGTGGAATCCCGGGGCGGCGCTGCCGTCATCCGGCCAGCGCGCGGTCACGGCCTTGCCGCGCGTGTAAAAGCGCACGCCGTCCATGCCGTGGACGTGCAGGTCGCCGAAAAGCGAATTGCGCCAGCCGCCGAACGAGTAGAACGCCATCGGCACCGGGATCGGCACGTTGACGCCGATCATGCCGACCTCGACATCCTGCTGGAACTTTCTCGCAGCAAAGCCCGAACGCGTGAACAGTGCCGCGCCGTTGGCGTAGGGATTGGCGTTGATCAATTCGATCGCGGCATCGAGCGACTCGGCCCGGACGATCGCGAGGACCGGTCCGAAAATCTCCTCCCGATAGATCGCCATCTGCGGAGTGACCTGGTCGAACAGGGTCGGACCGACGAAGAAGCCATCGTCATGACCCGGAACACGCGGGCTGCGGCCATCGACGACCAAGGTCGCGCCCTCGTCGACGCCGCGATCGATCAGCCCGACGATGCGGTCGCGCGCGGCGCAGGTGATCACCGGTCCCATTTCCGATTCCTTGCGATCGCCGGGGCCGACGGCGATGCGGCGCGCGCGCTCGGCGAGCCTGTCGCGCAGCGCGTCGCCGGCGTCGCCGACCGCGACGGCGACCGACACCGCCATGCAGCGCTCGCCGGCCGAGCCGTAGGCGGCGCCGATCAGCGCCTCGGCGGCGAATGCGATGTCGGCGTCGGGCATCACGACCGCGTGGTTCTTGGCGCCGCCCAGCGCCTGCACACGCTTGCCATGGCGCGATCCGGTCTCGTAGATGTAGCGCGCAATCGGCGTCGAGCCGACGAACGACACCGCCTTGATGGCGGGATGCGCGAGGATCGCATCGACCGCCTCCTTGTCGCCATGCACGACGTTGAACACGCCGTCGGGCAGCCCGGCTTCTGCCAGGAGCTCGGCCATGCGCAGGCTCATCGTCGGATCGCGCTCGGACGGCTTCAGGATGAAGGCGTTGCCGCAGGCGAGCGCCACCGGGAACATCCACATCGGGACCATCGCCGGAAAGTTGAACGGCGTGATGCCGGCGCATACCCCGACCGGCTGGCGCAGCGAAAAACTGTCGACGCCGGTGCCGACGTTGTCGCTGAAATCGCCCTTGAGCAGGTGCGGGATCCCGGTGGCGAACTCGACGACCTCGATCCCGCGCGTGATCGAACCCTCGGCGTCGCTGATCGTCTTGCCGTGCTCCTGCGATACCAACCGCGCCAGGTCGGTCTTGTGCGCTTCCATCAGATCGCGAAAACGCATCAGGATGCGCGCGCGGCGCAACGCCGGTGCGGCACGCCAGGCGGCAAACGCGGCGGTTGCGGCGGCGGCCGCGGCGTCGACGTCGGCCGCATCGCCCAACGGAACGTGCCGCAGCACTTCGCCGGTCGCCGGGTTGGTCACCTCGGCGTAGCGGGTCGTGTGCGCAGCGACCGCCCGACCGCCGATCCACAGCGGCAGGCGCTCCAGTGTCGTCAGGTCCATGATCTTTTCTCCTACGGCGTCCGGCCGAAGCTCATCCGATGTCATGCAGCCGCGCGACGTAACGCGCGACCATGTCGACTTCCAGATTGACGCGCGCGCCGGTGGCGAGACCGCCCAGCGTCGTCACGGCCAGTGTATGCGGGATCAGATTGACTGCAAAGCGCCGTCCCGTGACGGCGTTGACGGTGAGACTGACTCCGTCGACGGCGATCGAGCCCTTGCTCGCGATAAACCGCGCGAGCTCCGCCGGCGCCTCGATCTCGAGCTCGACGTTGGCGCCGTCGCTTGTCGCTGGCTCGAACCGCGTCACCACCCCGACTCCATCGACATGGCCCGACACGAGGTGACCGCCGAGCCGGTCGGAAAGTTGCAGCGCCTTTTCCAGATTGACCAGGCCCGGGCGATCGAGCCGAGCCGTGCAGCGCAGCGTCTCGGCCGACACGTCGAAGGCGAGCGTTCCCTTGCCGACGGCGACTATCGTCAGGCAGCAGCCGCTGACCGCGACGCTGTCGCCAACGCCCAAGTCCGACAGGTCGAGCGTGCCGGTATCGAGCGACAGCCTCAGGCTATCCGCCGCGGCTTTCGCCGTCGCGATGCGGCCGACCGCCTGCACGATGCCGGTGAACATCAGCGCTCGATCCTGGCGCGAATTCGCCAGTCGGCACCGACCGGATCGACGCCGACAAGGCGCAAGGGCGTACGATCGGACAGACGGGAAAGCGGCGCCGGCAGCGCGAACATGCCGCGCGCGCCGTCGCCCAGTATGCAAGGCGCGAGGTAGATCAGCAGTTCGTCGACCAGACCTGCGGCAAGCAGCGCCCCGTTCAATCGGGCCCCGGCTTCGACCTGGAGCTCGTTGACGCCCTGCTGGGCCAGCGCCGACATCATCGCCGCCAGGTCGATCCTTCCGTCGCGATCGGGCAAGATCAACGTCCGCACCCGCGTCGGCCAGGGTGTCTTCGGCGCCGACGCGGTGACGACGATGACCTCGCCTTCGTCCAGCAACCGCGCATTCGGCGGCAGCTCGCCGTGGCGGTCGACAACGACCTTCAACGGCTGTCGCGGCGTGTCGATCGCGCGCACCGTGAGTTGCGGGTTGTCGTGCCGGACGGTGCCGATCCCGGTCAAAATCGCGCAGGACCTCGCCCGCCAGCGGTGGCCGTCGGCGCGTGCCTCCTCTCCGGTGATCCATTGGCTGGAGCCGTTCTCCAACGCCGTGCGGCCATCGAGGCTCGCCGCGATCTTGACCCGCACCCACGGACGTCCGTGCTCGACGTTCATCAGCCAGCCGAGATTGAGCTCGCGCGCCTGATCCTCGAGCAGGCCGATGTCGACGCCGACGCCTGCCGCCCGCAGGCGCGCAGCACCGTGCGCTGCCGGCGGATAAGGATCGGACATCGACGCAACGACGCGCGCGACACCGGCAGCGAGCAAGGCATCGGTGCAAGGCCCCGTGCGTCCCTGGTTATTGCATGGCTCCAAGGTGACGTAGGCGGTCGCCCCGCGCGGATCGTCGCCACGGCCGCGGGCGTCGGCCAGCGCACGCACTTCGGCATGCGCCTCGCCGGCGCGTTCGTGCCAACCTTCGCCGATGATGCGACCGTCACGGACGAGAACGCAGCCGACGCGCGGATTGGGCGTCGTGGTGTAAAGGCCGCGCTCGGCCAGCTCGAGCGCGCGCGACATGAACGCGCGATCGTGGTCGTCGAAGCGGGACATGCTAAGGATCGAAACCGCGCGACGCGATGTTCCGCGGCGTCCTCAGCGCGGCTTGCGCCGCACCGGCGCGGGTTCGACTTCCTGCAACGCGTCGCGGAAGTCGGCGACGTCCTGGAAACTGCGGTATACCGATGCGAAGCGGATGTAGGCGACCTTGTCCAGCTTGTAGAGCTCCTGCATCACCATTTCGCCGATCTGGCGCGACGGGATTTCGCGCTCGCCCAGCGCCAGCACCTGCTGGACGATACGCTCCACTGCCTGGTCCACGTACTCGGTCGGCACCGGGCGCTTGTGCAACGCGCGCTGAAAGCCGCTGCGGATGCGCTGCACGTCGAAGTCGGACCGCGTGCCGTTCTGCTTGACGATCTGCGGCAAGCGAAGTTCCGCCGTCTCGTAGGTCGTAAAGCGCTTCTGGCATGCGGGACAACGGCGGCGGCGGCGGATCGAATCGCCGGCCTCGGACACGCGCGAATCGACGACCTGCGTGTCTTCGCTGCCGCAGAAAGGACACTTCATGCCGGCCGGTAAACCGGAAATTTCGCCGTCAGCACGGCGAGGGACTCGACGACGCGATCGCGGGTGACGCCGTCGGTCGGCGCGTCGAGCACGTCGGCGATCAGATGCGCGAGGTCCTCGCATTCGATCTCGGTGAAGCCGCGCGTCGTGATCGCCGGGCTGCCGATGCGAACGCCGCTGGTGACGAACGGCTTTTCGGGATCGTTTGGAATCGCGTTCTTGTTGACGGTAATGTGCGCGGCCGACAGCGCCGCCTCGGCGTCCTTTCCTGTGATCTTCTTCGCCCGCAGGTCGACCAGGAACATATGCGAGTCGGTGCCGCCGGAGACGATGCGCAAGCCGCGCTCCTGCAGAACGTTCGCCAGCACGCGTGCGTTCTCGATCACGCGCTCTTGGTAGACCTTGAACTCGTGCGACAGCGCCTCCTTGAAGGCGACGGCCTTTGCGGCGATGACGTGCATCAGCGGGCCGCCCTGCAGGCCCGGAAATACGGCGGAGTTGATCTGCCGCTCGTGCTCGCTCCCGGCCAGAATGAACCCGCCGCGCGGCCCGCGCAGCGTCTTGTGCGTCGTGCTGGTGACGAAATGCGCGATACCCACCGGGCTGGGATAGACGCCCGCAGCCACCAGTCCGGCGTAATGCGCCATGTCGACCATCAGGAACGCGCCGACCGAGTCGGCGATTGCCCGGAAACGCTTCCAGTCGATCACGCGCGAGTACGCCGACGCGCCGGCGATGATCAGCTTCGGCTTGTGCTGCCGGGCGAGGCGCTCGGCAGCGGCGTAATCGATCAGCTCGGTGACCGGGTCGAGCCCGTAGGCGACGATGTTGAACCACTTGCCCGACATGTTCACCGGCGAGCCGTGGCTCAGATGGCCGCCATGCGGCAGGCTCATGCCCAGCACGGTGTCGCCCGGCTGCAGCACCGCAAAGAAAACCGCCTGGTTCGCCTGCGCCCCCGAATGCGGCTGGACGTTGGCGTATTCGGCGCCGAAGAGCTTCTTCACGCGGTCGATCGCGAGCCTTTCGGCGATGTCCACGAATTCGCAGCCGCCGTAGTAGCGCTTGCCCGGATAACCTTCGGCGTACTTGTTGGTCAGCTGCGAGCCCTGCGCCGCCATGACCGCCGCGCTGGCGTAGTTCTCGGACGCGATCAGCTCGATATGCGTCTCCTGACGCGCGTTTTCGCCGCTGATCGCCTTCCACAGTTCCGGATCGGCCTGACTCAGTGTCTGCGCGCGTTGCGGCATGGGGACTTGTCGTGAACGAAAGGCCGCATTTTACCACTGCGCCCTCGCTTTGCCGCAGTGCGGCAAGGCGATTGCCATACCTGCCATCGCGGGTTAATCTTCACGCGCGCCGCCAGGCCACGGCGCGGTCCGCTACTCGACGATCGGGTGCCGGTCGTCATCAGCTTGTACGCCAACCGCCCGGAGGTCGTCGTGTCACTCCTCCTCTCGCTGTCGCGACTGATCGACCGCATCACCGAGCGCATCGGCCAGACGCTGTATTGGCTGATCCTGGTCACCGTCCTGATCAGCGCCGCCAACGCCGTCGTGCGCAAGGCCTTCAACTACAGTTCCAACAGTTATCTCGAAGCCCAGTGGTACCTGTTTTCGGCGGTCTTCCTCCTCGGCGCCGGATATACGCTGCTCCGCAACGAACACGTGCGCATCGACGTCATTTCGGGAAGGCTCTCCAGCCGCGCGCGGGCGTGGATAGATATCTTCGGCGCGCTGTTCTTTCTGCTGCCGATGGCGATCCTGATCGGCTGGCTCGGCTGGCCGGTGTTCGTCGATTCGTACGTGCGCGGGGAGGTATCGTCCAATGCCGGCGGGCTGATCATCTGGCCGGCGCGAGTGCTGGTGCCGGTCGGGTTCTTCCTGCTCGCGGTGCAGGGCATTTCCGAGCTGATCAAGCGAGTCGCATTCCTGATGGGCCTGATCCCCGATCCGACGGAAAAGCATCTGGAAAAAACCGCCGAGGAACAGCTCGCCGAAGACATACTTCGCGCGCGGGGCGAAGAATCGCTGGCCGCGGAAGTCGCCGCCCAGGCGCCGAAGCCCGACGGGGACAACCGATGAGCGCGCGAGCCGAAGGCAGCCCGCAGGGCCGTTCGCGCGCAATTCGGCAGGAGGCCGACGGGAGGTCGTCCGTCATGCGCCAGGCGGTCAGTGAGGCCGAGCGATGACCGCTTTCCTGATCGCGAATATCGCACCGCTGATGTTCGTGACGCTGATCGTGGTGCTGCTGATCGGATATCCGGTCGCCTTCTCGCTCGCAGCCGTAGGCATCGCCTACGCGCTACTCGGCATTCACCTCGGGCTGCTCACGCCCTCGCTGGTGCAGGCGCTGCCGGAGCGGGTCTGGGGCGTGATGTCGAACGACACGCTGCTCGCCGTGCCGTTTTTCACGTTCATGGGATTGATCCTGGAACGAAGCGGCATGGCCGAGGATCTGCTCGACACCATCGGGCAAGTCTTCGGGCCGGTGCGCGGCGGTCTCGCCTACGCGGTGATCTTCGTCGGCGCATTGCTGGCGGCGACCACCGGCGTCGTCGCGGCATCGGTTATTTCGATGGGCCTGATCTCGCTGCCGATCATGCTGCGCTACGGCTACGACCGCCGCTTCGCCAGCGGCGTCATCGCCGCCTCCGGTACGCTGGCTCAAATCATTCCGCCGTCGCTGGTGCTGATCATCATGGCCGACCAACTCGGCAAATCGGTTGGCGACATGTATGCCGGTGCGTTCATTCCCGGCATCACGCTCGCGATCCTCTACGCAGTCTATGCCTTCGGCGTTTGCACAGTGAAGCCGGCGTGGGCGCCGGCGCTACCGCTCGAAGCCCGCACCTTGCGCGAGCCCAGCGGCGCAGGCGGCACACGCTCGCTGCTGGTGCTGACGATCGTCGCTGCCGCGTCCGCGGTCGCTTTCGCGCACTGGAAGTACGGTCCCGACGATCCGACCGACGAAATGCTGGTGGTCGCGACCAGCGTCGGCACGGGCGTCGCGTTCGTGGCCGCATCGCTCAATCGACTGTTCAAGCTGGGCCTGCTCTCGCGGCTTGCCGAACGCGTCGTCTTCGTGCTGATACCGCCGCTGGCGCTGATCTTCCTGGTGCTGGGAACGATTTTCCTCGGCGTCGCCACCCCGACCGAAGGCGGCGCCATGGGCGCGAGCGGCGCGTTGATCATGGCCGTGGCGCGCAACCGCCTGTCGTGGAAGCTGATTCGGCAGGCGATGGACACGACGGCCAAGCTCTCGACGTTCGTCGTGTTCATCCTGGTCGGTGCGCGCGTGTTCAGCCTGACTTTCTATGGCGTCAACGGCCACGTCTGGGTCGAGCAGCTGCTCCTGCACCTGCCCGGCGGGCAGCTGGGCTTTCTGATCGTCGTCAACATCCTGATCTTCTTCCTGGCGTTCTTCCTCGACTTTTTCGAGCTGTCGTTCATTATCATCCCATTGGTCGGCCCGGTCGCCGACAAGCTCGGCATCGACCTGATCTGGTTCGGCGTGCTGCTCGGCGTCAACATGCAGACCTCGTTCATGCATCCGCCATTCGGCTTCGCGCTGTTCTACCTGCGTAGCGTCGCACCCGCCAAGGACTTCCTCGACAAGGTTACCGGCAGGCTGACCAAGCGCGTGACGACCGGTCAGATCTACTGGGGCGCGGTGCCGTTCGTGCTGATCCAGGTCGTGATGATCGTGCTGGTCATCAGCTTCCCGCAGATGGTGTTGGTCTACAAGGCTAAGGAGAGGCACTTCGACATCAACAAGATCCAGATCATCGTGCCGGAAGACCAAGCGGCGCCGGGCAGCCAGCCGGCCGGGATCAGTCCTGAAACCAACCAAAACATCGAGCAGGAGAACGCGGAAAAAGCCCTCGAGAAGGAGCTCGGCGGCGAAACGAAGGACCAGGGCAACCCGCCGAGCGAAAGCACTTCCGGCAACCAACAGGACGAAGCGGAAAAGGCGCTGCAAAAGGAGCTGGGCGGGACCAAGACTCCCGAAGACAAGAAGTAGTCTAAAAAAACGCCGGGCTATCGTGCCCGGCGCATGCTGGTTCGATCCGGGCGGCAGCGCCCGGTTCGTGATCTTCTATTTGCGGCTAGCCAGCCGCTCCGCTGCAATCATGAAGTTGTCGAAGCGGTTTTCAGTGACGGCAAACCACGACACCTGCTCGGCGCGGAATGCCTTCCACGGCTCGTAAATTTTCTTGAACTTTGCGTTCTTGGTGGCGATCTCGTCGTAGGTTTCGGTCGTCGCCTTGTAGCATGCCGCCAGGATCTCATTCGAGAACGGCTGCAGCTTGACGCCGTTGCCGATCAGCCGCTTCAGCGCCGCCGGGTTGAGCGAATCGTACTTGGCCGTCATGTCCATATTCGCCTCGTAGCATGCGGCCTCGAATATCGCCTGGTAGTCCTTGGGCAGCGCTTCCCAGGCCTTGATGTTGACGTAGCAATCGACTCCCGTGCTGCCTTCCCACCAGCCCGGATAGTAGTAATTCTTCGCAATCTTGTAGAAGCCGAGCTTCTCGTCGTCATAGGGCCCGACCCATTCCGCCGCGTCGATCGTGCCCTTCTCGAGCGCCGGATAGATGTCGCCGCCGGCAATCTGCTGCGGCACGACGCCGAGCTTCGCCAGCGGCAGCGCGCCAGTGCCCCCGATGCGGAACTTCAGGCCCTTCAAGTCCGCGACTGTCTTGATTTCCTTGCGAAACCAGCCCCCCATCTGCGCACCGGTGTTGCCGGCCGGGAAGCTGATCATGTTGTAGTCCTTGTAGAACTCGCGCATCAGGGCAAGCCCGCCACCGTGATACATCCAGGCATTCTGCTGGCGCGTATTGAGACCGAACGGGATCGCTGCAGCGAACGCGAAGGTCGGATCCTTGCCGAAGAAATAGTACGGCGCCGTATGGGCGGCTTCGACCGTACCGTTCTGCACGGCGTCGACGACGCCGAACGGCGGTACGATTTCGCCGCCGGCAAAGACCTGGATCTGGAACTTGCCGTTGGTCGCCGCGGCGCAGCGCTTGGAAATGACGTCGGCACCGCCGAAAATCGTGTCCAGGGATTTCGGAAAACTAGACGCCAGGCGCCATTTGACCTCGGGCTGCGTGCCTTGGCCGATGACCGGCGCGGCGACGGCGCCGGCAGCGAGACCGACCCCGGCTTTTTTCAGAAATGAGCGACGTTCCATGACCTCCTCCACGTGAGATACGACCGATTGGCGCGCCAAAGAACTGCCGGTCGCGCGACGCCGGACAATGCGCGCTCGGGGCTGCGGACGGCGCGCGAAGCCACTCGTTGCCTCGCGGCCCTTGGTTGCTCCGCCGGAGATTTTAACCCATTTCGCCCATCGGGTAGCCGCATCAGCCGGACAGCTTCCGCACCGCGCTGAACAGCCCCCACGACCAGCCAGCCTGGCGCTCGATCGTCTGGTTGAAGCGCACGAGATAGCGCGCGTTGCCGGTGTCCAGCTCGACCATGCCGCCGGGTAGAAGGCGGTCGTCGGGACCGATCAGGCTGCGCTGCGTGGCTTGGCGGTTGGCTGCATGCGCCGGAATGTATATGCCGAAAAACGGCCGGTCGATTGCGGCGTGCTCCGCATCCAGCGGCGCGACCCAGGTGCGCAGCAGTACCCGGATGATGCGCCGCGCGATGACCTCGACGCCGCAGATCACTTCGTCGACCTGCTCGCGTTGCATGCGGCGCACTACCGCGAGGCTCCATCCCTCGGGCGCCTGAAAGGCGATGATCTCGCCCAGCTTCGCCGGCACATCCTTGGCCGGCGCGACCAACCGACAGCCACTTTCGCTGTGGTCGACGAGCCGCCATTGCGACCCCCGCACGCGCCGGGCCACCGAATCGGGATTGGCGCTCGGGTTCACCATTTGCGTGATCTCGTCGTAACTCAACATCGCACCCACCGACTTGGCCTGCGCTGACAGATACTCGACTTCAGCCACCGCGCGGGTCAGGGCTTGCAGGCCGACGACGACGCGAACGTCATGCTCGGTGCGCTGCCGCGGGGCACGCGGCGCGTAGGCCAGCGCGTCGGGCCCGTAGAGCGCCGCCAGCCGCATCAGCAGCAGCTTCTGCTCGCGCGGCGGCAGATCGCCATCCACTGGCGTATCGTCGTCCTGGTCCGGCAGGCAGCGCATGCGCTCGACGATCTTCGCGTACACCGGCGATGCATCGAGATAGAGCACGCGCCCGCCGGCACGCGGCCGGTCGCCGCGCCGCAGCCCGTGCGTCCCGGACAGATCGACCAGAAAATTGGCGCTGGTGCCGTGCTGTGGAACCAGGGTCACCCCGCCGACCCAGTCTTCGAGCGCGCGCGCCACCCACTCGACCTGGTCGGGCGTGAAGCTGCCGCTGTCCAAACGCATCAGGAGAAGCGTCGCGACGTATTCCTGTTCCTGCGTCTTATCCGGGCGGCGGAATCCTGCTGCGCCGGCTTCCCGATGCCAGCCTCGGGTGCGGGCAAATTCGTACAACTCGTGCACTTCTCGCCATTGCGCGGGTATCCAGTGCCCATAGCGAAACAGTCGGAACTTGCCGTCCAGTCCCTTGTAGTGCGCGAGGCGCAGCAAGACCTTGGGCAGGACCCCCTTCCACTGCTTGTCTTCGCGGGCGCCGTAGCCGCTCTTGACCACCGCTTCGTACGCTGCGATGAATGCCTTGACCAGGTCGAACACCCCGTGCCAAAGCCGCGTCTCGACGCTGGTCGAACGCTGATAATTCACCGTGTACTGCTTGGTCAGCTCGCCGATGACCGCCTCGAAGCGCGCATCGATGGCGAGCAGCGCCGCGGCTTGCGCCGGCCCGATCGCGCGACGCCCCCCGGGAAACGACGTGACCAGGTCGAGCGCTTCGTGCTGCAGTTGCAGCGCGTCGGTGCCGGGCAGGCTTGCGATCCAGCGCGCCGCCGCGGTCGGGCTGCGCAATGGGTCGGCCAGCGACCTTCTCCAGATCGCGATCCGCTCCCGCACGCTGCGCTTGGGCAACTGGGCTCCTGTCGGGGGCTAGACCATCGTCGCTGAATGACGGCGGTGGCCGCGAAGAGCGGTCGAGCCGATGAACAGGTCCGGCCACTAGTTGCCCGCGACGGCCATCGCGCCGATCATGATCGACCCGCAGTGACGCGACCCGCGGCGATCGACGTCCCTGCCGATGGCCGTGATGTCCCGGTACATGCGGGTCAGGTTTCCGGCGATGGTAATTTCCTCGACGGGATATGCGATTTCGCCGTCTTCGACCCAGTAGCCGGCCGCGCCGCGCGAATAGTCGCCAGTGACCGGATTCACGCCCTGCCCCAGGAGCTCGGTCACCAGCAGGCCGTGGTCCATTCGCCGCAGCAGTGCGGGCAGATCGTCGTCGCCGTGACTGACGATCAGGTTGTGATTGCCGCCGGCATTGGCCGTCGATTGCATGCCCAGCTTGCGCGCGGAGTAGCTGCCGAGGAAATATCCCTGCACGACGCCGTCCGCGACGACATCGCGCCGGCGCGTCGCGACGCCTTCGTCATCGAACGGCGCCGAAGCCTGGCCGCGGGCAAGATGCGGCTCCTCGCGGATCGACACATGCGGTGCGAATACCTGCGTGCCGACGCTGTCGAGCAGGAATGACGACTTCCGATAGAGGCTGCCGCCGCTGACGGCATTGACGAAGTGGCCGATCAGGCCGGTCGCGATCGGAGCCTCGTAGACGACCGGGCACTCGGTGGTGGCGAGCTTGCGCGCACCGAGGCGGCGCAGCGTACGCAGCCCCGCCTGCCTGCCGACTTCGCGCGCCGGCGTGAGATCGGCGGGCGAGCGCGCGGATGTGTACCAGTCGTCGCGCTGCATTGCGCCGTCCTCTTCGCCGATCACGGCGCAGTAGATGCCGTGACGCGAGCTCGCATAACCACCGGAAAATCCGTTGCTGTTCGCGTAGACGAACTGCGCCTCGTGCAGCGATACCGACGCGCCTTCGGAATTGCTGATGCGCGCATCGACGCCGAGCGCCGCGGCCTCGCATTCGCGTCCGAGCTCGATCGCCTCCTCCACCGTCAACGGCCAGGGATGGCTTAGATCGGGATCGGTCCAGGCATGCGCGAGCAATGCCGGGTCGGCCAGCCCCGCGCAGTTGTCATCGGCGGTGTAGCGCGCGATGGTCAGCGCCTTGGCGACGGTGTCGCGAATTGCGGCCGGCGCGAAATCGGCTGTGCTGGCGTGCCCGCGCCGCAAGCCGACGTAAACGGTGACGCCGATGCCCTTGTCGCGGTTGTAGGCGATGGTCTCGACATCGCCCTTGCGCACGGTAACGCTCTGGCCGAACGCTTGCGAAACTTCGGCCTCGGCTGCCGTCGCGCCGCCCTCGCGCGCTGCGTCCAGGACTTGCGCTGCGACGTCGGCGAGCGTGCCGGCGGCGAGCGCAAAACGATTCTCGGACGTGCTCACTGGGCTGGTCATCGACGGACTCTAAGCGAAAGGTGGACCCTGATCGGTTATGATAGCAAACCCCTTCCGTGCACCTGCCGCCGCCATGCGACGATCCGACGAAACACCCCGGCGAACGGGACAGGAGGAACGCGGACCGCGCCTCTCCGGCCGCCGCGGCGCAACGCCGGCGGGCGATGCGGACGCACGATCGGCCGGCGATCCTTCCGGCGACGAGGTGCAAGCCTTGTCGAAAACGCGCCGCAAGGCCGAGATGCACGATCTTCAGAGCCTTGGCGAAGCGCTGGTCCGGCTTCCCGCTGCGCGGCTGGCCCAGCTGGGCTTGCCCGAGCGTCTGGCCGATGCGATCGAGCAGGCGCGCGCGATCAGCAAGCACGAGGCGCGGCGCAGGCAAATGCAATTCATCGGACGGCTGATGCGCGACGTCGACCCGGATCCGATCCGTGCCCGCCTGGCACAGTGGGGCGAGGCGCCCGCCGCCGAAAAGGCGCGGCTGGCCGCAGTGGAGCGTTGGCGCGAGCGTCTGCTCGCGGACTCCGGCGCGCTCGACGCGCTGTGCGCCGCCGTTCCGCATACCGACCGCGCACGGGTATCGGCGCTGGTAGCGCGCGTTCAGGGCGAGCGAGCGAGCGCCGCGCCGCCGCATGCGTATCGCGAGCTTTTTCGCGCCCTGAATGCGTTGCTGGGCGCGGGGCGAGCGCCATGATGTCAGGCACGCGACGTTCTGCCGCCGGAGTCCGTCGATGACCGAAAACCAATCGCTGCTGATAGGTCTGGTCTCGATCAGCGACCGCGCCTCCGCCGGCGTGTACGAAGACAAGGGCATTCCGGGCCTCACCGAGTGGTTCGGCGCAGCGCTGAAGACGCCGTGGCGGATGGAGACGAGGCTGATCCCGGACGAGCAGGCGCTGATCGAGCGCACGCTGATCGAACTCACCGACCGCGTGCGATGCCATCTGGTGCTGACGACCGGAGGCACCGGACCCGCGGCGCGCGACGTGACGCCGGAGGCAACCCTGGCGGTCGCGCACAAGGTGCTGCCGGGATTCGGCGAGCAGATGCGCCAGGTCAGCCTGAAGTATGTGCCGACGGCTATCCTGTCGCGCCAGGTCGGCGTCATCCGCGGCGGCGCATTGATCCTCAACCTTCCCGGACAGCCGAAAGCGATCAAGGAAACGCTGGACGGCGTCTTTCCGGCGGTGCCGTACTGCATCGACTTGATCGGCGGCCCCTACATCGAGACGCACGACGGCGTCTGCAGGGTCTTCCGTCCGAAGAGTGCGCTGCGCCCGCCCGCGGCCTAACTCGGAAGCTCAATGGCCGCCGACGACACCAACCAGCCGCCGCCTTACGAGGGGCGCAATCTCTATCTCGGCGATCGCGCGTTGCGCGCCGCCGTAGAGCGAGGCGGCGCGTCATGGGCGCATGGCCGGCTCAACGAATGGGGTGCGGCCCTCGGCAGCGCTGAACTGTCGGCGCTAGCGGCGCGCGCCAATCGCTTCGACCCCGAGCTCAGAACGCACGACCGCTTCGGCAATCGCGTCGACGAGGTCGGATTCGACCCCGCCTGGCACGAACTGTTGATGTTGGCGATGATCGAAGGCGAGCACGCCTCGCCGTGGACCGACGCGCGCGGCGGTGCACAAGTCGCGCGCGCCGCGGCGTACCTGATGCACGCTGAGGTCGAAAACGGTACGCAGTGTCCGCTGACGATGACCTTCGCCGCGGTGCCGCTGCTGCGCCGCCACGCGGGGGCGACTGCCTGGCTGGCGGACGATTGGCTTCCACGCATCCTGTCGCGCGACTACGATCCTCGCGCGTTGCCGGTGCCGCAGAAGACCTCGGCGCTGATCGGCATGGGCATGACCGAGCGGCAGGGCGGCTCCGACGTGCGCGCCAATACCACCCGGGCCGACCCGGTTGGCGGCAGCGAATATCGCCTGACCGGCCACAAATGGTTTTTCTCGGCACCCATGTGCGACGCGCATCTGGTGCTCGCGCAGGCGCCCAAGGGCCTGTCATGCTTCTTTCTGCCGCGCCTGCTGCCCGACGGCGCGCGTAACGCGGTGCGCCTGCTACGGCTCAAGGACAAGCTTGGCAATCGCTCGAACGCGTCGTGCGAAGTCGAGTTCGACGGCGCTGCCGGCTGGCTGCTCGGCGATGAAGGCCGCGGCGTGCAGGTGATCATCGAAATGGTCCAGCACACCCGGCTCGATTGCGCGATCGGCAGCGCGGGATTGGTGAGAAGCGCGGCTGCGCAGGCGCTGCATCATGCGCAACATCGGCGCGCGTTCGGCCGGCCGCTGGCCCAGCAGGCGCTGATGCAGAACGTGCTCGCCGACCTCGCGATCGAAGCGGAAGCCGCCGTCGTCTCCGCACTCCGCCTGGCGTCGATGTTCGAGTCCGGCGCGGGCGAGACGGAAGCGGCGTTGTCCCGGCTCGCGACGCCGGCGCTAAAGTACTGGCTGTGCAAGCGCGCGCCGATGGTGGTCGCCGAGGCGATGGAAGTGCTCGGCGGCAACGCCTACGTCGAGGAAAGCGCGTTGCCGCGTCTGTACCGCGAGGCACCGGTGAACTCGATCTGGGAAGGTTCGGGCAACATCATGTGCCTGGACGTTCTACGCGCCGCGCGGCGCGAGCCGAACGCGGTGGCGGCTCTCCTGGCCGAGCTCGAGCTCGCGCGCGGTGGCGATGCGCGGCTCGACCGACACGTCGTCCGGCTCAGGGCGACCTTTGCCGATGGCGTGCTCGACGAAGCGGGAGCGCGCCGGCTTACCTCCGATGTCGCGCTGGCCTTGGCTGCCGGCCTGTTGGTGAGAAGCGCCGCTCCAGCGGTCGCCGATGCATTCTGCGCGTCGCGTCTAGGCGAGAGTTACGGAGGGGCGCTGGGGACGCTGCCGGCGGGCGTCGACTGCGCCGGCGTCGTCGCTCAAGCGACCGGCTGACAAAAATACGCCGACACGGCTGACCGCATCGGAGTCGTCGGACGCTTGTTGCGCGCTGGTGTCAGTTGGTCGGCAAGTACCCTCCCCAAGTGGCGCCGGACGATGAAGCTTCGTGTCGCTTTGCCAGCGGGCAGTGGATCGCGAACGCGCTCGCTGCAAAGCAAGCGCGGCCGCGAGCTACCGGTTCGGAACCGCGCTCGCGGATGCCGCGCCGCCGGGCAGCACGTGGTCCCATTCCATCAGCAGCTCGGCGCGGCGCGCCGGATCCTGCCGGTAAAAGCGACGCATCAGATCGTAGACGTTGGCGTATTCGTGCAGCAGCAGACCCGGCTCCGCGAAAAACACTTCGGATAGCACCGCGAAAAATTCAGCCGGGCTCTCCGCCGCGTACGGGTCGATCGCCGTGTCCTCCCCGGATTCGACCCTGCCCCGGAAGTGCTCGTACGCGACATTCATCGCCCCCTGCCAATCGTGCGGGCGGATTTCGGTCGGCAGCGGAGGGCAGCCATTGGCTTCGCCGTTACGCATATCGAGTTTGTGCGCGAATTCATGGATGACCAGATTCATCCCGGCGATGTTCCAATCGGCGCCCGCCTCGACGTCGGACCAGGACAGCACGACCGGGCCGCCGGGCATCGACTCGCCAGCCAACTGCTCGCGGTGCCGGTGAACGACGCCGGTCTCGTCCTCGAATTCGCGCGCGATGATGAATTCATCGGGATAGACGACGACGTTCTCCCAGCCGTCGTAGCAATCCGCATCGAGAAAGAGCGCCGGGGCGCAGGCCTGCATGGCGATCAGCACGCGCATCAGCGGAGTAACCGCGAAACCGGCGGCGCCGACGATGCTTTTTTCCGACAGGAACACGACGACGCGCTCGCGCAGGCGACCGAGCTCGCCTTCGGTATAGATCGCCAGAAACGGCAGCGCGTCCAGCGCCTGCCGCCAAAGCGGCTCCGGAATCGCCGCCGTCGCGAGCATCCGGCGACGGCGCCAATTGCGGATGGCCTCAAACATGGCTGGCGGCTTTTCGGGCCGGTCCGGGGTCGCCCGACTCAGTGCTCGCCGGCCTCGAGCGAAGGCAGCGGCATCGATACTTCCTGTTCCAACTCGAAGATGCCGTTCTGCGTTCCGATCAGCAGCTCGTCGGCGTCGGTGTCGGGCAACGCCTCGACGTCGCGAAGCTTACGTGCGATCGTTCCGCTCTTCTTGCCCGCCTCGTCGAGCGTCTTGCCGACGGCGTCCAGCTTGTCCTTCGTTTTCGCGAGGATTTCCGCGAACTTACCGAATTCCGTCTTGACTGCGCCCAGGACGCGCCAGACCTCGGTCGAACGCTTCTCGATGGCCAGCGTGCGAAAGCCGAGCTGGAGGCTGTTGAGAAAAGCACCCAGGTTCATCGGACCGGCGAGCATCACGCGGTAGTCGCGCTGGATCGCATCGGCGAGACCGGGCCTGGCGACCGCTTCGGCGTACAGGCCCTCGGTCGGCACGAACAAGATCGCGAAATCAGTGGTGTGCGGAGGTTCGATGTACTTGTCACGAATCTTTCTCGCCTCGGTCTTGAAGAAATCCTCGAGCGCCTTGCGGCTGACGTCGACGGCTCCGATGTCCGCTCGCTCGATCGCATCCTGCAGCCGCTGATAGTCCTCGAGCGGGAACTTGGCATCGATCGGCAGCCAACAGGGAACGCCGTCCTCGCCTCGCCCGGGGAATTTGATCGCATATTCGACGCGTTCCTGCGAGCCCGGACGAGTAGCGACGTTCCTGCTGAATTGCGCCGGAGACAGCATTTCCTCGAGCAATGCGCCGAGCTGAACTTCGCCCCATCCGCCGCGTGACTTGACGTTGGTCAGCACCTTCTTCAGGTCGCCAACGCCCGCCGCCAGCGACTGCATTTCGCCCAGACCCTTGTGCACCTGCTCGAGCCGGTCGGAGACGAGCTTGAACGAAGTGCCCAGACGCAGCTCGAGCGTCGCGTGCAGCTTTTCGTCGACCGTCGTCCGGATATGCTCGAGCTTCTGCGCATTGTCGCTGCGCATCAGCTCCAGCCGCTGCTCGACCGTCGCCCGCACGGCTTCGAGCCGAAGCTCGTTGGACTGGGTCAGCGCGGACAGCCGCTCGTTCTGCAGCTGCGCAATGGTGCCGAGCTGGGTCTGCAATTCCTGCGTGAATCGGCTCAATGCCGTGGCAAGCTCGCCGCGCCCGAGTTGCGCCTGCTGCGCAGACTCGGTGCGCGCCTGCGCGAGCTCGGTGCGGAGTTCGCGCTCGAGCCGCTCGTTCTGCGCGCTGATCGCCTCGAGCCGGGCGCGGGTGTCGCCGCCGTTCGCCGCGCGGTAGAGCGCTTGCACGCGCAGCAGCACCCAAACGAGCAGCGCCGCTATCGCGGCGAACGCGATCCCTGCGGCAACCAGCCAAAGATTCGTCGTCATGCGCGACAGTTTACGTCGAGGCTCCGGTGGCGGCAAAGCGCGTCACCGCTCGACTTGCCGATTCTTCTCTACGCGGCCTCGCGGCTTGCGCGCTTGCGCTCGTGCGCCAGCAGGTGTCGCTTGCGGATGCGGATCGATTTGGGCGTGACCTCGGCGAGCTCGTCGTCGGCGATGAACTCGACCGCGTATTCGAGCGTCAACTGAATCGGCGGCGTCAGCGCAATAGCTTCGTCCTTGCCCGACGCGCGTATGTTGGTCAGCTGCTTGCCCTTGATCGGATTGACGACCAGATCGTTATCGCGGCTGTGAATGCCGATCACCATGCCTTCGTACAGCTTGTCGCCGGGCGAGACGAACATGCGCCCGCGCTCCTGCAGCTTCCACAGCGCGTAAGCGACCGCCTCGCCGGCTTCCGCCGAGATCAGCACACCGTTTCGCCGCTCCGGTATATCGCCGCCGACCTTGGCATAGCCGTCGAACACGTGGCTGATCAGGCCGGTGCCGCGCGTCAGGTTCATGAATTCGCCCTGGAAGCCGATCAGGCCGCGCGCCGGAACTCGGTACTCGAGCCGCGTGCGCCCGCGGCTGTCCGATTCCATGTGCGTGAGCTCACCGCGGCGCACGCCGAGCGCTTCCATCACCGCGCCCTGGTGCGCGTCCTCGACGTCGACCGACAGCTGCTCGAACGGCTCGCATTGTTCCCCGTCGATTTCGCGGAACACGACGCGTGGCCGCGATACCGCGAGCTCGTAGCCTTCGCGCCGCATGTTCTCGAGCAGTATGGTGAGGTGCAGCTCGCCGCGTCCGAATACGGTGAAGATGTCGGTGTCGGCCGTGTCCTCGACGCGCAGCGCGACATTGGTCAGCAGCTCCCGCAACAGCCGTTCCCGCAGATTGCGGCTGGTCACGTATTTCCCCTCCTTGCCGGCAAGGGGCGACGTGTTGACCTGGAACTGCATCGACAGCGTGGGCTCGTCGACGGCGATCATCGGCAGCGCCTCGGGCGCTTCCACCGCCGCGATCGTAGTGCCGATCGACAATTGATCGATGCCGGTGATCAGCACGATATCGCCCGCCGCGGCACTTTCGACGGGCGCGCGGGAGAGCCCGGCGAAGCCCAGCACCTGGCCGACCTTGCCGCGCACCGCCGCAGCGTCGCCCGAAAGGACCATGACTTCCTGGCCCGGGACGAGCCGGCCGCGGCGAATCCGCCCGATGCCCAGCCGTCCGACATAGCTCGAGTAATCGAGCGCGCTGATCTGCAGCTGCAGCGGCGCGTCGGGGTCGCCCGTGGGCGCGGGGACGCTCGCGAGAATGGTCTCGAAAAGCGGCCGCATGTCGGTGCCGGTTGTCCTCGGATCGAGCGATGCGTAGCCGTTCAGCGCCGAGGCGTACACCACGGGAAAATCGAGCTGCTCTTCGCTCGCGCCGAGCCGGTCGAAGAGCTCGAAGGTCTGGTTGACCACCCATTCGGCGCGAGCACCCGGGCGGTCGACCTTGTTGACCACGACGATGGGCTTCAGGCCCTGCGCCAGCGCCTTGCGCGTGACAAAGCGCGTCTGCGGCATCGGCCCCTCGACCGCATCGACCAGCAGCAGCACACCGTCGACCATCGACAGCACGCGCTCGACCTCGCCGCCGAAGTCGGCATGGCCGGGGGTGTCGACGATATTGATATGCGTGTCGCCGTATTCGATCGCGCAGTTCTTGGCGACGATGGTGATGCCGCGCTCGCGCTCGATGTCGTTGCTGTCCATCATCCGCTCGGCGACGTGCTGATAGGCGGCAAAAGTCCCTGCCTGGACCAGCAGTTTGTCGACCAGCGTCGTTTTACCGTGGTCGACGTGGGCGATGATCGCGATGTTGCGCAGCTTTCTGCGCGGCGTGGTATCAGTCATGGTGCGGTGCGGAAGCGAAACAGCTTATTGTAGCGAATCGCGGGCCTCGCCGCGAGAAATTATTTGCAAAATCCGGTATTTAGAGGTAGCATTCAAGAATTCGGCGGCCGTTCCGGTCGCCGCCGATCCCTCAGCCGGGCCGGCCTCGTTGGCCGCAAACCCGCTGTCCCGATGTCATTTTTCGCTGCCTGGACCGGAACTCGCGACAAGCGAGAGGCCGCGCCAGGAGCACCTTGAATGAGCAGCACCCCGCAGGGCTTTGCCGAGCTCGGCTTGAGGCCGGAGATCCTCCGCGCCGTCGCCGAAGCCGGATACACCACGCCGACGCCGATCCAGGCGCAGGCCATTCCACTGATACTCGAAGGGCTGGACGTCATGGGCGGCGCCCAGACAGGCACCGGCAAGACGGCTGGCTTTGCCCTGCCGATCCTGCAGAAGCTGCTGCCGCTGGCCAACACCAGCCCCTCGCCCGCGCGGCACCCGGTTCGCGCCTTGATCCTGACACCGACGCGCGAGCTGGCGATCCAGGTCGAGGACGCGATCGCGACTTACGGCAAACACACGGGGCTGCGCTCGACGGTCGTCTACGGCGGCGTCGACATACGACAGCAGCTGCCCACGGTTCGCGGTGGCGTGGAGATTCTCGTCGCGACACCGGGCAGGTTGCTGGATCACATCGAGCAGAAATCGGTCTACCTGGGCCAGGTCGAGATCTTCGTGCTCGACGAAGCCGACCGCATGCTCGATATGGGCTTCATTCCCGACATCAAGCGGATCATGGCGCTTCTTCCGGCAACCGCGAAGCGGCAGAACCTGCTCTTTTCGGCAACCTTCTCGAACGAAATCAAGAAGCTCGCCGATCAGCTGCTCAATGCGCCGCGGCTGATCGAAGTCGCGCGCCGCAATACCACCGCCGACACCGTTTCGCAAAGCGTCTACAAGGTTGCGGCCGAACGCAAGCGCGCCCTCTTGGCGCACATCGTCACCTCGCGCAATCTGTGGCAGGTGCTTTGCTTCGTGCGGACCAAGCACGGCGCATCGCGACTCGCCCGGCAGCTCGAAAAGGACGGACTGAAGACGACGGCGATCCACGGCGACAAGAGCCAGCCGGCGCGTCTCGAGGCGCTCGACGATTTCAAGGCGGCGAAGGTCCAGGTGATGGTGGCGACGGACGTCGCGGCGCGCGGGCTCGACATCGACGACCTGCCTCTGGTGATCAACTACGAGCTGCCTTACGTCCCCGAGGATTACATCCACCGCATCGGCCGCACCGGCCGCGCCGGCGCAAGCGGCGAAGCGATTTCATTCTGCTCGCCCGACGAGGAAAGGCTGCTGACGGAAATCGAGCGGATGCTCAAGCGTTCGATTCCGGTCGCCGCCGCCGACGGCATTCCGGCCGAACGCGCACCGGCGCACACCGAGCGTGAACCCCGTGCTGCGCGCGAGTCGCGGGCCGCGCGGGAGCCGCGACAGGCCCGCGAAACCCGGGCGGCGAAACAGCCTCGCGAGCGCGCTGCCGAGGCGCTGCCACCGCGGCGAGACCGCGCGGTCGACGACACCCGCAATCCCGATCAACCGCTGATCGAACGCCCGGTAGCCAAGCCAAACGGCTCGGGAACGCTGGCGCCCTCGTCGGTCAGCCGCCAGTCATCGCGCAGGCCCCATCCGATTCCGGCCTTGCTGATGAAGCGCACCGCCGGCGAGCCGGAAAAAGTCTAGCGCTCTTCGTTGTCCTCGTCGCCGCGGCCGATCAGGCCGAGTCGTACGTATACCGGTCGCGCCGCCGCCCGCAGTCCGGGCAGCGCGCGCCAGAAAAACAGCAGCGCGACAAGGCAGAGGCCCGCGTTCAGCGTGAACGCGACGTCCTCGCCCGCGTAGCGCGCGATCGCTCCCGCCAGCAGATTGCCGAACGGCAGCGCGCCGAGAAACGCCATCGTATAAAGGCTCATCACGCGCCCGCGCTTGTCGTCGTCGACCAGCGTTTGCACCAGCGTCTGTATCGACGCCTGCGCGGCGATCAGTCCGGCGCCCAGCACGATCAGCAATGGCAGCGCCAAAGCAAATCTCGACGCGTGAGCGAACGCAAGCATCGCCAGCGACGCGCAGGCGCCGGCGACCAGGATCACGCGGTCGAGGCCGCGAGTCGTATGTCGGCTCGCCAGATAGAGCGCCGACAGCAGCGCGCCGGTTCCCGCCGACGACAGCAAGATCCCCAGGGTGCGCGCTCCGCCGCCGAACACATCCTTGGCGAACACCGGCATCAGCGTCGAATATGTGCCAATCGTTCCGCTGATCGCCGCGATCAGCAGCAACCCGGCGCGAATCGGCGCGAACCCGAACGCGCTGCGGACGCCTTCCAGCCAGCTGTGCAGCCATCCGCGGCGTGCCGGGGCCGCCGGGGCCGCCGGCCAGCGCATCATCGCGAGCGCGATCAGCACCGCACCGAACGACAGCGCATTCAGGCCGAAGCAAAGCGCCTCGCCGACTGCCGCGATCAGCACGCCGGCCAGGGCCGGACCGACGACGCGCGCGCAATTGATCAGCAGCGAATTGAGCGCGATGGCGTTCGGCAGTTCGCTTCTGTGCTCGACCAGGCGCGCGATCATCGCGTGCCGCAGCGGAATGTCGAACGCCGACGCGCAGCCCAGCACCAGCGCAAGGGCGGCGATGTGCCACACGGCGACCACACCCGTCGCGGACAGCAGGGCCAGCGTCGCCGCCTGCGCCAGCATTACCGACTGCGTGATCAAGAGTGCGCGACGGCGATCGACGCGGTCGGCAAGTACGCCCGCGACCGGCGCGATGAAGAGCACGGCGATGTACTGGCAGAACGTGACGAAGCCCAGAAGCAGCGCCGAGCCCGACAGCCGATAGGTGAGCCACGACATCGCCACCTGCTGCAGCCAGGTGCCGATCAGCGACAGGCCCTGGCCGAAGAAAAAAAGGCGGTAGTTGCGGTGCGCGAGCGCGCGAAAGGTCTGCAGCTTGGGCATCTAGGGCCTGTTCACGGCGCGGTCAACGCAGCCAAGCGTGCGGTGCCGGCAAGCACAGCTCGCCCGGCTTTAGGCGCGCAGTCGCTCGAGTTGCGTGCGCAGCTTCTCCAGCGTGGATTCGAGACCGGCGAGCCGCGCCCGCTCCTGGGCGACCACGGCAGCCGGCGCACGATCGACGAAGCCGGCGTTGGCGAGCTTGGGCTTGAGCCGCGCGATTTCGCCTTCGTGCCGGACGATGTCCTTGCCGATCCGCTCGCGCTCGACCGCCGGATCCACCTTGATGTCCAGCATCATCCTGTACTGACCGACGATCTGGACTGGCGAGTCCGAGGGCGGAAGCTCCGCGACGATCTTCACTTCCGACAGCTTCGCCAGCGCCCGCAGATACTCCCGCAGCGCGCCCAAGCCCACGTCCGAGGGAGCGCCGGCGATCAGCGCCGCGACACGCGCCGCCGGCGACACGTTCATTTCGCCGCGCAGCGAGCGGCATGAGTCGACCAAATCCTTCAGATACCCGATCTGCATTCCCGCGGCCCGAGCGCGTTTGCTGAAATCCGCCTTCGGATAGTCTTGCACCGAAATCGATTCGCCGCGCATGCCTGCCAACGGTGCGACCGACTGCCAGAGCTCCTCGGTGATGAAAGGAGTGATTGGATGGGCCAGCCGGAGGGCGGTCTCCAGAACGCGGACCAGGGTTCGCCGCGTGCCGCGCTGCGCGGCCTCGTCTGGATTCCCGAGATCGACCTTGGCCAGCTCGACGTACCAGTCGCAGTACTGATTCCACACAAACTCATAGATCGCCTTGGCGGCCAGGTCAAACCGGTATTCCGCAAGCTGCGTATTGACTTCCTCGATGGCGTCCTGCAGCTCGGCGACGATCCAGCGGTCGGCGATCGACAGCGATGCCGGAAGCGACTCGTCGAGGCCGACATCCTTCGCCTCGACGTTCATCAGCACGAAGCGCGTCGCGTTCCACAGCTTGTTGCAGAAATTCCGGTAGCCCTCGCAGCGCGACAGGTCGAAGTTGAGCGTCCGGCCGAAGGTCGCGAGGCTCGCGAAAGTGAAGCGCACCGCATCGGCGCCGAAGGGCGGGATGCCCTCATGGAACTGCTTGCGCGTGCGCTTCTCGATCGATTGCCGCTGCTTTTCCAGCATCAGGCCCGAGGTGCTCTTGGTGACCAGCGTTTCGACGTCGGCGCCGTCGATCAGGTCGAGCGGATCGAGGATGTTGCCCTTCGACTTGGACATCTTCTGCCCCTCCTCGTCGCGCACGATCGAATTGATGTACACGTCGCGGAAAGGCACCTTGCCGGTGAAATAGGTCGTCGTCATGATCATGCGCACGACCCAGAAGAAAATGATGTCGAAGCCGGTGATCAGCACCGAGCTCGGCAGGAAGGCTTCAAGCTCCGGGGTCTTCTCGGGCCAGCCCAGCGTCGAGTGGCACCAGAGCGCCGACGAGAACCAGGTGTCGAGCACGTCGTCGTCCTGCCGGAGCGCGCTCGCCGGCTTGCCCGCCAGCTTCGCCGCGTCGGTTGCGTTGCGCGCGACGTAGACCTTGCCCGCATCGTCGTACCACGCGGGAATGCGATGGCCCCACCACAGCTGCCGCGAGATGCACCAGTCGCGGACGTTGTTCATCCAATGGTTGTACGTCGACGTCCAGTGCTCGGGCACGAAGCGGATCGACGCCGGCGCGCCACCGGCCGGATCGGGCAGGCTGGCATTGACCGCGTCCAGGCAGATGTCCTTGAACGATTTGCCTGCGAACCACCGGTGGGTGTCCGGCGCGGCCTTGGTCATCGCGACGAACCACTGATCGGTCAGCATCGGCTCGACGATTTCACCGCTGCGCCCGCAGCGCGGCACGACCATCTTGTGGGGTTGTTCGCCTGCCAGCAGGCCGGCGGCTTCGAGGTCGGCGAGCACGAGCTTGCGCGCCGCGTAGCGATCGAGGCCGCGATACTTAGTCGGCGCGTTGTCGTTGACCGTCGCCTGCAAGGTAAAGATGGTGACGGGCGCGAGCCCGTGTCGCTGTGCGACGTCCCAATCGTTGAAGTCGTGCGCCGGCGTGATCTTGACGCAGCCGGTGCCGAACTCCTTGTCGACGTACGCATCGGCGATGACCGGAATCCTCCGCCCGGCCAGCGGCAGCATGACCTCCTTGCCGACAAGTTGCGCGAAGCGCGGGTCGTCCGGATTGACCGCCACAGCGACGTCGCCCAGCATCGTTTCCGGGCGCGTCGTCGCCACGGTCAGTTGGCCCGAGCCATCCGCGAGCGGATAGCGGATCTCCCAGAGCTTGCCGGTCACCTCCTCGTTCTCGACCTCGAGGTCGGAGACCGCGGTGCCGAGCTTCGGGTCCCAGTTGACCAGCCGCTTGCCGCGGTAGATCAGGCCGTCCTCGTAGAGGCGCACAAAGGTCTCGATCACGGCGTTGGACAGGCCTTCGTCCATCGTGAAGCGTTCGCGCGACCAGTCGCAGGACGCGCCGAGTCGGCGCATCTGGTTGGTGATCGTCGATCCCGACGCCTGTTTCCAGGCCCAGACGCGTTCGGTGAATTTATCCCGCCCCAGCTCCTGCCGCGACTTGCCTTCGGCCTTCAGCTGGTTCTCGACGACGATCTGCGTGGCGATGCCGGCATGATCGGTTCCGACCTGCCAGAGCGTGTTGTCGCCGAGCATTCGGTGATAGCGGATCAGCACGTCCATCAGCGTCTGCTGGAACGCGTGTCCCATGTGCAGCGTGCCGGTGACGTTGGGCGGCGGGAGTTGAATGCAATACGACGCTCTATCCAACCGCATCGAAGGCTTGAACAGGCCGCGGGCTTCCCAATACGGATACCATTTCGCCTCGATGGCGCGGGGTTCGAAGCTCTTGCCTAGGGCCATGTCGATTGCCGGAATCTCGCGTAAAAACATGACATTATAGTCGAATTGGGCCGAGGCTGGCAGCAGCTGGTGAAGCAAAGCGCCGGATCAGCGCGCGAATGCGGCGGACTGTGCATTCGCTGCCTGGCGATCGATTCGCCGCCCCAGCGCCTGCGCGAGCGCGTCGAGCTTGTCCATCAGCGTCGCGAACTCGTCCGGCGTCAGCGCCTGATCGGCATCGCACCACGCTTCCGGCGGACAGGGATGGACTTCGATCAGCAGCGCGTCGGCGCCGGCCGCTACCGCGGCGCACGACAGTGCCGGCACCATCCACGCCTTGCCCCCCGCATGCGAGGGATCGACGATGACCGGCAGATGGGTTTCGCGCTTGAGCACCGCGACCGCGGTGACGTCGAGCACGTTGCGATAGGCGGTCTCGAACGTGCGGATGCCTCGCTCGCAGAGCATGATCCGGTGGTTGCCGCCGGCGGCGATGTATTCGGCAGCCATCAGCCATTCGCTGATCGTCGCACTCATGCCGCGCTTCAGGATCACCGGCACGTCGACGCGGCCGACCTCCTTCAACAGATCGAAGTTCTGCATATTGCGCGTCCCGATCTGGATGACATCGACCTTGTACTCGAGGAACGCATCGAGCATGCGCACGTCCATCAGCTCCGTGACGATCGGCAATCGGTGTCGCGCCGCGGCATCCTTGAGCATGGAGAGCCCGTCGACGCCCTTGCCCTGGAAGGCGTAAGGGCTGGTGCGAGGCTTGAATGCGCCGCCGCGCATCAGCCGCGCGCCGGCCGCGGCCACGCCGTCGGCGGCGGCATCCATCTGCGGCTGCGTCTCGACCGAGCAAGGCCCGGCGATGACCTGGATCGCGTTTGCGCCGATCTTTACGCCGGCGACGTCGACGATAGTGCTGGCCTTGTGCCATTCGCGCGCCACCAGCTTGTATGGCTTCAGGATATGCAGCGAGCGCTCGACTCCCGGCAAGGGATCGAACATCTCGGGCTCGAGCTTGCGCTCGTCGCCGATCGCGCCGATCAGCGTCCGCTCGGTGCCGCGCGACACGTGGACCTCGAGCCCGGCGGCGCGGATCCTGGCCTCGACCGCGGCGATCTCGGCGTCGCCGGCTTCGGGTTGCATGACGATGATCATTTCTGGCTCCTTGAAAAAAATCGGGCGGCCTTTGGGGCCGCCCGATTTGACCTGAAACTTTGATTCGAACTATCGGCGAGCGCGGCCCCGGGAGCGTCTCCCGAAATAGTAAAAGCCGACGTACCCGACAATGCGGGCAGCCTTGCCGTCGGCGGCGGAAACGAATGGGGCGTGGCGCGCGTTCATGATTTTCCAGTCTAGCACAGCTCGGTGCCGGGCTGCGCAACAGCGCCGGACGCGTTCGCGCTCAATGGTCGCGCCGCCACTGCGCGATCTCCCGTTCGATCGCCTCGGCGACATAGGTGCGCAATACACCGCCGACGTGCTCGGTGATCGCTCTGACCAGCTCGGCGCTCGCGCGCTCGACGATCGGCTGCAGATGCTCGGCGAGCTGAGTCTTGAGGCCGGTGTCGGTAAAGAGGTCCACCCGCTGCAATACCTGCATCGACACCTGCTCGGCCAGCGCGCGCCAGCGCTCTTCCTCGGCAGCGGTTTTCGCCTCGCGTTGCGCCGCGTCGTCGACCACGACGGCGGGAATGTCGGCGGCAGGCGGCGGCGCCGATTCGGCCTCGGCTGCCTTGAGCGTGACCGGCGGAACGACGGCAAGCGTATCCGGGTTGGCACCGGTAATGCTGTGCGTGGCCGGGTCGATCGTGTCCATCACCAGCCAGTCGGACGTGTCGCCATCCATCGGCAATTCGACCGGGATCGCCTCGACCGATCGCATGATCGCCGCGCTGTCGGCCTGGGACGGCGCCGGTGCGAGCTCCGGCTCCGCGGGTTCCGGCTGGACGGATTCGACTGGCTGAACCTCTACCGCGACCTCATGCGGAGCCGCGGCGCTGACGGCAGCGGCTTCGACCACGTCGGTGAGCACGGGCACATCGGTCTCGGGCTCGTCGTTGGCTGAAACGCCGGCCACGACATCGGTCAGCACCGGAATGTCGACGCCGCTACGGCTGCGGTTGCGCCGCATCAGCGCGTCGGCCTGCTCGAGAAGTTCGCGTGCGCTCGCCATCAGCCGCGCTCGCTTAGATTGTGCGTACGGAGCTCGTAGCCGCGTTCGCGATAGAAACGATAGCGCTCGCGCGCCGCGGCGGCGCCGGCTTGATCGGCGCCGACGATTTCGGCAAGTCGCTCGAAACGCGAAAAAAACGGCGGCGGCGCATCGTGCAGATTGATCAGGACCGCTGCCGGACCCTGATGCTCGAGCACGTGGTCGACCCAGATCGGTGTTTCGGCGGCCAGGCGGCTGTCGATCCGGCAATGCGGCAGGAAACCGATCGCCGGCTGGATCCAGAGCATGCGATCCAGCGCCTCGGTCGACTCGGCATCGCGAGTCAGTACCCGCACGCTACCGTGTTGCGCAAGTGCCTTGGCGACAAGCTTGGCGACGACCCGGAAGCGATCGCTCACGTGCGTGTAGAAGTCGATCGAGGTCATGGATGCGTCTGCCGGAGATTCTACGCAAATGAGGCTCGCGCTAACTACGGGGCCGACTCCTGCGACAGCACCCACGTGGTCAACAGGGGCACCGGACGCCCGGTCGCGCCTTTTTCCTTGCCTTCCTTCCATGCCACTCCGGCGATGTCCAGGTGCGCCCAGTCGAATTTCTTGGCGAACTTGGATAGAAAGCACGCCGCCGTGATGCTGCCGCCGGCACGGCCGCCGATGTTGGCGAAATCGGCGAAATTGCTGTTGAGCGCTTCCTGATAGTCGTCCCACAGCGGCAGCTGCCATCCGCGGTCGAACGCGTCTTCGCCGGCGTTGAGGAGCGCCCTTCCGAGGCTGTCGCTGTTGCTGAAAACGCCGCAGGCGACGTGGCCGAGCGCAATGACCATCGCGCCGGTCAAGGTCGCGATGTCGACTACCGCGGCCGGCTCGTAGCGCTCGGCATAGGTCAGCGCGTCGCACAGGATCAGCCGGCCTTCGGCATCGGTATTGAGCACTTCGATCGTCTGACCCGACATGCTCTTCACGACGTCGCCCGGCTTGGTCGCTCGACCGTTGGGCATGTTCTCGCAGGTCGGTATCAGGCCGATCAGGTTGACCTTCGCCTTGAGCTCGGCGACGGCCCGAAACGCGCCCAGAACGCTTGCGGCACCGCACATGTCGAATTTCATCTGATCCATGTCGGCGCCGGGCTTGAGCGAGATGCCGCCGCTGTCGAACGTGATGCCCTTGCCGACCAGCACCAGCGGTTTTTGCTTTTTCGTACCGCCCAGGTATTCGAGCACGATGAATTTCGGCGGCTGGTCGCTGCCGTTGGTCACCGACAGGAACGATCCCATTTTCAGCTCTTCGAGCTTGGCGCGGTCGAGCACCTCGCACTTGAAGCCCAACTCCTGCGCGAGCGCCTGGGCGCGTTCGGCGAGATGCGCCGGCGTGCAGATATTGCCGGGAAGGTTGCCGAGGTCGCGGGCCAGGTCCATGCCGTGCGCGATCGCAAGCCCGCGCGCCGCCGCCGCCTCGCCCGCGGTCAGATCGCTGCGCTGGGGCACCGACAGGGTGAGTTTCCGCAACGGCCGCCGCACGTCGGCCGGCTGGCTTTTCATCTGGTCGAAGCGGTAGACCGCCTCCATCGCAACCACAACCGCATGCTCGACCCGCCAGGCCACTTCCCGACGCTTGACCTTTTCCTCGGTCAGGTAGACAACGGCCTCGTACGACCCGGTTTCGTTGAGCAGCCGCACGGCGGCACGGATCGCGCTGCGAAACTCGCGCTCGCGGAAGTCGCGCTCTTTGCCCAGGCCGACCAGCAGGACCCGGTCGGCCAGCGTCCCGCGCACGTTGTGCAGCAGCAACGTGGCTCCCAGCTTGCCCTCCATGTCGCCCCGGCGAATGATTTCGCTGATGTAACCGCCCGAGGCGCGGTCGATCAGTTCGGCCGAAAGGCTGGGCTTGCGATTGTCGAATACCCCGACGACGACGCAAGCGCTGCGCTGCTTTTCTGGGCTGCCGCTTTTTATGGTAAATTCCATCGCCTTCCTCGAACGAAAAATTTGCCTTTAGGCGGTACGATCCGCATTATCGGCAAATCGGCCTGAAAAAGTCAAAATATTTCCGTCGTCATGGTCTTCCGGCGCAGCCTGGTGCGAGAACTGACCGCGACAGCGGTGGGACTCTTTCTAGTCCTGCTGGGAATACTCTTCACCAATCTGGTGCTGCGGTTGCTGGCCCGCGCCGCCGGGGGAACCGTGGCTCCCGAAGGCGTTCTGGCCCTTTTGGGCTTTAATGCGCTCTTCTACTTCAACATCCTCCTGTCGGTCGCGCTGTTTCTCACCGTTCTGCTGACGCTATCGCGCTGGTATCGCGACAGCGAAATGATCGTCTGGTTTACCTCCGGACAGAGCCTGACTTCCTGGCTCAAGCCGATACTCTGGTTCGCCACGCCGTTCCTGCTGGCGATCGTCGTCCTCTCGCTGTGGCTGTCGCCGTGGGCCGAAACGCGGCGGCTCGAATACGAACGCCAGCTCGAATCGCGCGAGGAGCTGTCGCTGCTGACGCCAGGCCTGTTCAAGGAATTCCGCCAGGCGAAGCTGGTGGTGTTCATCGAAAGCATCAACACGCTCGACGGAACGATCCGGAACGTGTTCCTGCATTCGATCGATAGCGACAAGGACGTGACGACGGTCGCCCGCTCGGGCCACCTGGAAGAAGCGCCCAACGGCGACCGCTTCATCGTGCTGCAGGACGGCCGCCGCTACGAGGGCACGGCGGGCAGCGCCGATTTCCGCACGGCGGAGTTCGAGCGGCTTGGACGCAGGATCGAGCCGGCGGAAGTTCGCGCGCTGCCCGTATCGCTGAAGGCGTTGCCGACCGACCTGCTCGCCATCGCCGACGGCGCGCCCGAACGCGCCGAATTGTTCTGGCGCATATCGGTGCCGATCAGCGCCCTGCTGCTGGTGCTGCTGGCGATCCCGCTCGCCTACGTCAATCCGCGCATGGGGCGTTCGCTCAACCTGTTCACCGCGCTGTTCATGTACATGCTCTACAGCAACTGCCTGAACATCGTCCAGAGCATGATCGCCCAGGGCCGGGTTTCGCTGCTGCTTGGCCTCGTCGTCATCCATTCGATCGCGGCTGCGGTCGTCGTCGCGCTTTTCCTCAAGCGGCTGGCCGTGCGCGGCTGGTTCCCGCGGCGGCGTCCGGCGTGAAGACGCTCAACCGCTACGTCGGACGTGAAGTGCTGTACGCGACGACGCTGATTTTCGTCGCGCTGCTGATGCTGTTCGCGTTCTTCGATCTGATCCACGAGCTGAGCAATGTCGGACGCGACGGCTATCCTCCGGGCCGCGCCTTGCTTTTTGTCGGCTTGAGTCTGCCCGGGCACGTCTACGAGTTGATGCCGACGGCGGCGCTGATCGGAACGTTGTTCGCCATCGCTCAGCTGGTCGGCAATTCCGAATACACGGTGATGCGGGCTTCGGGCGCATCGTTGACGCAGATCACCTGGGCGATCGTGCGGGTCGGCATCCCGCTGGCCATCGCCACGTTCCTTGCCGGCGAATTCCTAGCACCCCCGGCCGAGCGCCTGGCGCAGCAGGTCCGCGTGCAGACGCAGGGCCAGGCGCTGCGTTTCGTCGCGCAGCAATTCCAGTCCGGCTTCTGGTTCAAGCAAACGCTGCCGGACAGCGATATCCAGACCTTCGCCAATATCCGCAGCCTGCTCGCCGATATGACCTTGCTCGGCGTGCGCATCTACGAGTTCGATGCCGACCTGCGCCTGAAGGCGCTGCGCGTCGCCGACTCGGGAAGCTTCGTCAGCGACGGCGAATGGAGGCTCAAGAACGTGCGCTCGACCGAACTGGGACCGGACGGCGCGAAGGTCACCCGGTCGAGCGATTACATGTGGGCGACGGTGCTGAAGCCGTCGCTCCTGACCGTCTACCAGGTCGCCCCGGAAAAGCTGGAGATCGAATCGCTATACGACAACATTCGCGTATTGGGCGGCAATCAGCAGAAAACCTCGCGCTTCGAGATCGCGCTGTGGAACAAGATCTTCTATCCTGCCGCCGTGGTGGTCATGATGGTGCTCGCGCTGCCTTTCGCGTACTTCCAGCGTCGCGCCGGAGGCGTGGGCTTTCGCATTTTCGCCGGAACGATCCTCGGCCTGGTCTTCTTCCTGGTCGGAAGGCTGTTTTCCTACCTCGGCGTCATCAACGACTGGCCGCCGCTGTTTTCCGCCGCGTTTCCGGTCGTTGTGTTCGTGGCCGTCGCGGCGACGATGCTGTGGTGGCTGGAACGGCGATAGCAAGAATGCGAATCCCCGCCGCAGCGGGGACTCGAGTTTCGTTGCCCGGCGCGCCGCAGGGCGCGCGTACCGCAGAATTTGCCGCCGGGGCTAGGCCGCCGCGACCGCCGGCACGATGCTGACGAACGTGCGCTTGGCGCTGCCTTTGGTGCTGAACTGGACGCTGCCGTCGACCAGCGCGAACAAGGTGTGATCCTTGCCGATGCCGACGTTGACGCCGGGATGAACCTGGGTGCCGCGCTGCCGGACGATGATCGCGCCGGCGGTGATCGCCTCGCCGCCGTAAGCCTTGACGCCCAGACGCTTCGAATGCGAGTCGCGGCCGTTGCGCGAGCTGCCGCCTGCCTTTTTGTGTGCCATTTGTCTACCTCGAACGCAAGCCGCGCTTCAGCCGACGATGCCGTCGATCTGCAGCTCGGTATATCCCTGACGATGACCCTGATGCTTCTGATAATGCTTGCGGCGGCGCATCTTGAAGATCTTCACCTTGTCGCCGCGCCCGTGCGCAAGCACCGTCGCGTTGACGGTCGCGCCGGCCAGCGTCGGTTGACCGAGCCGGACGCTGTCGCCGTCGCCGACCATCAGGACCTGGTCGAGAATCGACCGCTGCGCCCACGTCCGCCGGTATCTGTTCTACCTTGAGTTTTTCGCCGGGGGCAACCTTGTATTGCTTGCCGCCGGTTTTTATGACCGCGTACATAGGAAACTCCAGATGGGGTTCGTTACCGCAAAAAGGTCGTTATTTTAAGACCTTAGGCCATCGATGTCAAAGCCGGCGGCGACCGCCGGATCCGACTCGCCCTTCGGGTACACTACCGGCCGCCACCGCCGGGCTTCGCGCCAGACCTCAAGCGCCGCCAGCATCCAACCCTATCCTGCCGCCATCACGTGACCATTCCGCTGCTGCAAACGGCACTGCGCGACGACCTGCAGGCCGTCGATCGCGTACTGCGCGAAGCGCTGCACTCGGACGTCGCGCTGGTCGGCCAGGTCGCCGACCACATCATCGCCGGCGGCGGCAAGCGGCTGCGCCCGGCGCTGCTGCTGCTGGTCGCGCAGGCCTGCGGCTATCGCGGCTCGCATCAGCACACGCTGGCGGCGGTGATCGAAATGATTCATACGGCGACGCTGCTGCACGACGACGTCGTCGACGAATCGGCGCTGCGCCGCGGCCACGATACCGCCAATGCGATTTTCGGCAATTCGGCAAGCGTGCTCGTCGGCGATTTCCTCTATTCACGCGCGTTCCAGCTGATGGTGACCGTCGACAATGCGCGCGTGTTCCAGATTCTCGCCGACGCGACCAACGTCATCGCCGAAGGCGAGGTCATGCAGCTGATCAATTCCGGCAATCCGGAAGTCGACGAAGCGACCTATCGCGACGTCATCCAGCGCAAGACCGCCAAGCTGTTCGAGGCCGCGGCGCGCCTCGGCGCGGTGCTGGGCGGCGCGGCGCCGCCGCTGGAGGACGCTCTGGCGCGCTACGGCACGCACCTCGGCACCGCGTTCCAGCTGATCGACGACGTGCTCGACTATACGGGCGACCACGCGGCCATCGGCAAGAACCTCGGCGATGATCTCGCCGAAGGCAAACCGACGCTGCCGCTGATCCGCGCACTTGCGGTCGGCTCGCCGGAAGAAGCAGCGCTTATCCGCGGCGCGGTCAAGGCCGGCGGACTGGCCGACTTTCGACCGGTGCTCGTCGCGTTGCAGCGCACCGGCGCGCTCGACTACACGCGGGCGAGCGCCGAGGCCGAAAGCAGGCAGGCGAGCGCGTGTCTGGCAGCGCTGCCGCCTTCGACTTGCCGTGAAATCCTGCTAGAATTACCGGCTTTCGCGGTGACGCGCGCGTTTTGAAGTTCGAGACGCGCGGCCGCACTGCGCCGACCGTCGGGGTGTAGCTTAGCCTGGTAGAGCGCTACGTTCGGGACGTAGAGGCCGGAGGTTCAAATCCTCTCACCCCGACCAGTTTCCCCGCGGCGCGTAGCTGCGGAAGAGTCGACCCGGCGCAGGGCCGCTGCCAGCGCGGGGAGCGTTGCGGCGGTTGCATTGCCTCTCGTGTCTCCCGTTCGCCGACAACTTGTAACCGGATATTGCGCGCCGTCCCCGCCGTGCGGCGCGTGGCCTTATAATCAGCGCGTTTCGCCGCTTCGCTTCCCGTTGCCGGCCCGTCTGACGGAGAACTCCATGTCGATCCCGCGTGCCCTGCTTGCCATCCTGTGCCTGACGTCCTTGACCCTCATCGGGTGCAGCAAGGGCAATAACAGCAACCAGGGCAACGCGCAGATGCGCGTAGTCAACGCCTTTTCGCAGGCCAACGCGCTCGACGTCACCGTCAATGCCAAGCCGGTCGTCAGCGGATTGCCTTTCCAGTCGAGCACGCAGTACACGAGCATCGACAGCGGCAGCCAGATCGTCACCGTCGAGCGTCACCGGGCGCCTCGACGGCACTGGTCAATACGACCTAAAACATCGGCTCGAACACCAACTACAGCTACATTCTCTACGGGCCGCAGACCGCGTTCGGCGCCCTTTTGCTGTCCGACGCGTTCAACAATCCCGGCGACGGCTTTTTCGCGATGCGCTTCATCAACGCCGCGCCCGGCCCCGCCGCCCTCGACCTCTACCTCACCGCGCCCGGCGCGGACTTGAGCGCCACCGCGCCCGGCGTCAGCAATATCACCTACGGTTCGAGCAGCCTTTTCCTGCCGATCGCGATCGGCAAGTTGTTCGAGCTTCGCATCACGCCCACCGGCACCAAGGACGTGATCTACGATTCGGCCTCGCAGACGTTTCCGCCGAGCATTCGGGCACCAGCATCGTCGCCTTCGGCAAGGGCAGCGGCAAGCTGGTCAATGTCGTGATTCTGCGCAACGACGACGCCGGAACGGGCATGCTGGTCGACAATCTGCTGACGCAATACAAGATGGTCAACGCGTCGCTGGTTCCCTCGGCGCTGAATGTATTCGTCGACGGCAGCCTGCAGCTGTCGAACGTCCCTTACACGGGCGTGTCGACTTATCAGCGGACGACGGCGGGGACGCACACTTTCAGCATCGAGGCGACCACCACCCCTGGAGCGTCGCTGCTGACGCTGGCGCCGAACCTGGCGGCGGCCACCGATACCTCGATCGTCCTGACCGGAACCGCGGGTGCGCTCAACGCGCTGGTCCTGGCGGACAACAACCTGCCGCCACCTGCAGCGACCGCCAACGTACGGTTCGTCAATTCGTCGGCGGATGTCGCGGCGTTCGACGTCTTCATCAACTTCAGCAAGCAGATTTCGGGGCTCTCGGCCAACAGCGCTTCGTCGTACTTCAATCTCAGCGCCGCCGCCTCGACCGGAACCAGCTATGAATTCGATTTCAATCTGGCCGGGACGACGACGTCGCTGCTGAAGCTGCACCTCCGTGGTGCTCACTGCGGGCCATACCTACACGATCTATCTTGCCGGTCCGGGAAGCAGCCTGCGCGGCATCGTGTCGCAGGACAACTGACCGATCGCGCGGATGCGCCGCAGTCCGCCCTTCGCGCCGCGCGACCGGTCCCGCGCGCCGGCCCGGTTGCGATGCCGCAACGAAACGTCGGACCGGGCGGCCAGCAAGCGGCACGGCGCGGCTGAACCAGTTCATTGATCCGGAGCAAACATGCGCGTGCACCCATTTCTCCTTGTCTTGACCGGCGCTCTGTCGCTTGCGCTGGGCAGCTGCAACACGGGGAAAGGCGTCAGCAACTCGAGCACGCACGGCACGCTGCGCCTGATCAACGTCATCCCGAACGCCGCCGGCCCGCTGAACGTCGCCTTCGACACCAAGCCGTTCCTCGCGGGCTCCCGTTCGAGGGAATGACGACGTATCAGCAGATCGACAGCGGCCTGCGCGAAGTGCAGATAAGCGTCGCCGGAAGCTCGACCAACGTGATCGATGTGACGCCGACCTTTGTGGCCGACAACGCGTACACCTTCGTGGCGTTCGGCGCAGTCGGCGCCGCCACCGGCATTGTCGTCAACGACACGTTGACGGTCGATCCGGGCGCCGGCATGTTCGCGCTGCGCGTGATCAACGGCGCGAGCAACAACGGCGCGGTCGATATCTACGTCACCCCGCCGGGTGAAGACCTCAACACCGTCTCGCCGAGCATCGCGGGCGTCGCCTACGGCACGACGAGCCCGTTCGTCAATCTGCCGGCGGGCAATCGTGAAGTTCGGGTCACGGCGGCCAACACCAAACAGGTCATCTACGACGCCCCCGCGCAGACTTTCGGAGAACGCGCGCAGGTCGAGGCGGTCGTCTATTCGCGCGGCAGCAGCACGCTGGTCAATGTCGCGTTTCTCAACATCGACGATACCGGCACCGGCTCGATCGGCAACAGCCAGCTCGCTCGTTTCAAGGCGGTCAACGGCTCATCGGTGGGTTCGCCGCTGAATGTCTTCGTCGATCAAGACCTCGCGCTGTCGAACATTCCTTTTGCAGCGGCATCGAGCTATCAGACGATCGCCGCCGGGGTGCGTACGCTGACCGTGGAAGCGATGGCGACGCCGGGTGCGGCGCTGCTGACACTGACGCCGACGTTTCCATCGGCGACCGATACCGCGATCGCCATCACCGGGCCGGCCGGGGCGTTGACCGCTACGCTGTACAACGAACCGAATTTCCCGCCCGCCCCGGGTCGCGCGCGTGTGCGCTTCGTCAACAGCACGGTCGACGTTGCGGCGCTGGATGTGTTCGTCAACTTCAGCAGGCAGGTTTCGGGGCTGGCGATGAACACCGCTTCGGCCGGCATCGAGCTCGACGCCGATGCTACGGCGGGGACGACCTACGAGTTCGACTTCAATGTCTCCGGATCGAGCCAGGCCGGCCTGCAGCTTCCCGCGGTGACGCTGCTCGGCGGACAGCTCTATACGATCTACGTTGTCGGGCCGGGCGTCGCGCTGGCCGGCGTCGTCGTCCAGGATAATTGAGCCGGTCCGCAGCGCCCGCCGCCACACGCGCGCACCGGCGGTCGTACGGTCAACGAACGGGAGAATTTGATGATCGACTCGACCACCGCCCCATATGCCGCGCTGCTCCTGCGCGTTGCTCTGGGCATACTGTTCCTCGCGCACGGATTCCTCAAGCTGTTGGTGCACAAGCCCGCCGGGACTGTTGCCTATTTCAAGTCGCTGGGCCTTCCGGCGGTGTGGCCTACGTGACGATGGCCGCCGAAATCGGCGGTGGGATCGCCCTGGTGCTCGGTATCGCCCCGCGCTATGTCGCGCTGGCGCTGATCCCGCTGATCGTCGGCACTATCGTGACCGTACATGGCAAGAACGGGTGGATGTTCACCAACAAGGACGGTGGCTGGGAATATCCCGCGTTCTGGGCAGCGGCGCTCGCGGTGCAGTTTCTGCTGGGT
>CAVZLP010000005.1:0-260200 GCA_963776175.1 uncultured beta proteobacterium
CGCCGATCAGCGTCCGCTCGGTGCCGCGCGACACGTGGACCTCGAGCCCGGCGGCGCGGATCCTGGCCTTGACCGCGGCGATCTCGGCGTCGCCGGCTTCGGGTTGCATGACGATGATCATTTCTGGCTCCTTGAAAAAAATCGGGCGGCCTTTGGCCGCCCGATTTGACCTGAAACTTTGATTCGAACTATCGGCGAGCGCGACCCCGGGAGCGTCTCCCGAAATAGTAAAAGCCGACGTACCCGACAATGCGGGCAGCCTTGCCGTCGGCGGCGGAAACGAATGGGGCGTGGCGCGCGTTCATGGCTTTCAGTCTAGCACAGCTCGGTGCCGGGCTGCGCAACAGTGCCGGACGCGTTCGCGCTCAATGGTCGCGCCGCCACTGCGCGATCTCCCGTTCGATCGCCTCGGCGACATAGGTGCGCAATACACCGCCGACGTGCTCGGTGATCGCTCTGACCAGCTCGGCGCTCGCGCGCTCGACGATCGGCTGCAGATGCTCGGCGAGCTGAGTCTTGAGACCGGTGTCGGTAAAGAGGTCCACCCGCTGCAATACCTGCATCGACACCTGCTCGGCCAGCGCGCGCCAGCGCTCTTCCTCGGCAGCGGTTTTCGCCTCGCGTTGCGCCGCGTCGTCGACCACGACGGCGGGAATGTCGGCGGCAGGCGGCGGCGCCGGTTCGGCCTCGGCTGTCTTGAGCGTGACCGGCGGAACGACGGCAAGCGTATCCGGGTTGGCGCCGGTAATGCTGTGCGTGGCCGGGTCGATCGTGTCCATCACCAGCCAGTCGGACGTGTCGCCATCCATCGGCAATTCGACCGGGATCGCCTCGACCGATCGCATGATCGCCGCGCTGTCGGCCTGGGGCGGCGCCGGTGCGAGCTCCGGCTCCGCGGGTTCCGGCTGGACGGACTCGACTGGCTGAACCTCTACCGCGACCTCATGCGGAGCCGCGGCGCTGACGGCAGCGGCTTCGACCACGTCGGTGAGCACGGGCACATCGGTCTCGGGCTCGTCGTTGGCTGAAACGCCGGCCACGACATCGGTCAGCACCGGAATGTCGACGCCGCTACGGCTGCGGTTGCGCCGCATCAGCGCGTCGGCCTGCTCGAGAAGTTCGCGTGCGCTCGCCATCAGCCGCGCTCGCTTAGATTGTGCGTACGGAGCTCGTAGCCGCGTTCGCGATAGAAACGATAGCGCTCGCGCGCCGCGGCGGCGCCGGCTTGATCGGCGCCGACGATTTCGGCAAGTCGCTCGAAACGCGAAAAAAACGGCGGCGGCGCATCGTGCAGATTGATCAGGACCGCTGCCGGACCCTGATGCTCGAGCACGTGGTCGACCCAGATCGGTGTTTCGGCGGCCAGGCGGCTGTCGATCCGGCAATGCGGCAGGAAACCGATCGCTGGCTGGATCCAGAGCATGCGATCCAGCGCCTCGGTCGACTCGGCATCGCGAGTCAGTACCCGCACGCTACCGTGTTGCGCAAGTGCCTTGGCGACAAGCTTGGCGACGACCCGGAAGCGATCGCTCACGTGCGTGTAAAAGTCGATCGAGGTCATGGATGCGTCTGCCGGAGATTCTACGCAAATGAGGCTCGCGCTAACTACGGGGCCGACTCCTGCGACAGCACCCACGTGGTCAACAGGGGCACCGGACGCCCGGTCGCGCCTTTTTCCTTGCCTTCCTTCCATGCCACTCCGGCGATGTCCAGGTGCGCCCAGTCGAATTTCTTGGCGAACTTGGATAGAAAGCACGCCGCCGTGATGCTGCCGCCGGCACGGCCGCCGATGTTGGCGAAATCGGCGAAATTGCTGTTGAGCGCTTCCTGATAGTCGTCCCACAGCGGCAGCTGCCATCCGCGGTCGAACGCGTCTTCCCCGGCGTTGAGGAGCGCCCTTCCGAGGCTGTCGCTGTTGCTGAAAACGCCGCAGGCGACGTGGCCGAGCGCAATGACCATCGCGCCGGTCAAGGTCGCGATGTCGACTACCGCGGCCGGCTCGTAGCGCTCGGCATAGGTCAGCGCGTCGCACAGGATCAGCCGGCCTTCGGCATCGGTATTGAGCACTTCGATCGTCTGGCCGGACATGCTCTTCACGACGTCGCCCGGCTTGGTCGCCCGGCCGTTGGGCATGTTCTCGCAGGTCGGTACCAAGCCGATCAGGTTGACCTTCGCCTTGAGCTCGGCGACGGCCCGAAACGCGCCCAGAACGCTTGCGGCACCGCACATGTCGAATTTCATCTGGTCCATGTCGGCGCCGGGCTTGAGCGAGATGCCGCCGCTGTCGAACGTGATGCCCTTGCCGACCAGCACCAGCGGTTTTTGCTTTTTCGTACCGCCCAGGTATTCGAGCACGATGAATTTCGGTGGCTGGTCGCTGCCGTTGGTCACCGACAGGAACGATCCCATTTTCAGCTCTTCGAGCTTGGCGCGGTCGAGCACCTCGCACTTGAAGCCCAACTCCTGCGCGAGCGCCTGGGCGCGTTCGGCGAGATGCGCCGGCGTGCAGATATTGCCGGGAAGGTTGCCGAGGTCCCGGGCCAGGTCCATGCCGTGCGCGATCGCAAGCCCGCGCGCCGCCGCCGCCTCGCCCGCGGTCAGATCGCTGCGCTGGGGCACCGACAGGGTGAGTTTCCGCAACGGCCGCCGCACGTCGGCCGGCTGGCTTTTCATCTGGTCGAAGCGGTAGACCGCCTCCATCGCAACCACAACCGCATGCTCGACCCGCCAGGCCACTTCCCGACGCTTGACCTTTTCCTCGGTCAGGTAGACAACGGCCTCGTACGACCCGGTTTCGTTGAGCAGCCGCACGGCGGCACGGATCGCGCTGCGAAACTCGCGCTCGCGGAAGTCGCGCTCTTTGCCCAGGCCGACCAGCAGGACCCGGTCGGCCAGCGTCCCGCGCACGTTGTGCAGCAGCAACGTGGCTCCCAGCTTGCCCTCCATGTCGCCCCGGCGAATGATTTCGCTGATGTAACCGCCCGAGGCGCGGTCGATCAGTTCGGCCGAAAGGCTGGGCTTGCGATTGTCGAATACCCCGACGACGACGCAAGCGCTGCGCTGCTTTTCTGGGCTGCCGCTTTTTATGGTAAATTCCATCGCCTTCCTCGAACGAAAAATTTGCCTTTAGGCGGTACGATCCGCATTATCGGCAAATCGGCCTGAAAAAGTCAAAATATTTCCGTCGTCATGGTCTTCCGGCGCAGCCTGGTGCGAGAACTGACCGCGACAGCGGTGGGACTCTTTCTAGTCCTGCTGGGAATACTCTTCACCAATCTGGTGCTGCGGTTGCTGGCCCGCGCCGCCGGGGGAACCGTGGCTCCCGAAGGCGTTCTGGCCCTTTTGGGCTTTAATGCGCTCTTCTACTTCAACATCCTCCTGTCGGTCGCGCTGTTTCTCACCGTTCTGTTGACGCTGTCGCGCTGGTATCGCGACAGCGAAATGATCGTCTGGTTTACCTCCGGACAGAGCCTGACTTCCTGGCTCAAGCCGATACTCTGGTTCGCCACGCCGTTCCTGCTGGCGATCGTCGTCCTCTCGCTGTGGCTGTCGCCGTGGGCCGAAACGCGGCGGCTCGAATACGAACGCCAGCTCGAATCGCGCGAGGAGCTGTCGCTGCTGACGCCAGGCTTGTTCAAGGAATTCCGCCAGGCGAAGCTGGTGGTGTTCATCGAAAGCATCAACACGCTCGACGGAACGATCCGGAACGTGTTCCTGCATTCGATCGATAGCGACAAGGACGTGACGACGGTCGCCCGCTCGGGCCACCTGGAAGAAGCGCCCAACGGCGACCGCTTCATCGTGCTGCAGGACGGCCGCCGCTACGAGGGCACGGCGGGCAGCGCCGATTTCCGCACGGCGGAGTTCGAGCGGCTTGGACGCAGGATCGAGCCGGCGGAAGTTCGCGCGCTGCCCGTATCGCTGAAGGCGTTGCCGACCGACCTGCTCGCCATCGCCGACGGCGCGCCCGAACGCGCCGAATTGTTCTGGCGCATATCGGTGCCGATCAGCGCCCTGCTGCTGGTGCTGCTGGCGATCCCGCTCGCCTACGTCAATCCGCGCATGGGGCGTTCGCTCAACCTGTTCACCGCGCTGTTCATGTACATGCTCTACAGCAACTGCCTGAACATCGTCCAGAGCATGATCGCCCAGGGCCGCGTTTCGCTGCTGCTTGGCCTCGTCGTCATCCATTCGATCGCGGCTGCGGTCGTCGTCGCGCTTTTCCTCAAGCGGCTGGCCGTGCGCGGCTGGTTCCCGCGGCGGCGTCCGGCGTGAAGACGCTCAACCGCTACGTCGGACGTGAAGTGCTGTACGCGACGACGCTGATTTTCGTCGCGCTGCTGATGCTGTTCGCGTTCTTCGATCTGATCCACGAGCTGAGCAATGTCGGACGCGACGGCTATCCTCCGGGCCGCGCCTTGCTTTTTGTCGGCTTGAGTCTGCCCGGGCACGTCTACGAGTTGATGCCGACGGCGGCGCTGATCGGAACGCTGTTCGCCATCGCTCAGCTGGTCGGCAATTCCGAATACACGGTGATGCGGGCTTCGGGCGCATCGTTGACGCAGATCACCTGGGCGATCGTCCGGGTCGGCATCCCCCTGGCCATCGCCACGTTCCTTGCCGGCGAATTCTAGCACCCCCGGCCGAGCGCCTGGCGCAGCAGGTCCGTGTGCAGACGCAGGGCCAGGCGCTGCGTTTCGTCGCGCAGCAATTCCAGTCCGGCTTCTGGTTCAAGCAAACGCTGCCGGACAGCGATATCCAGACCTTCGCCAATATCCGCAGCCTGCTCGCCGATATGACCTTGCTCGGCGTGCGCATCTACGAGTTCGATGCCGACCTGCGCCTGAAGGCACTGCGCGTCGCCGACTCGGGAAGCTTCGTCAGCGACGGCGAATGGAGGCTCAAGAATGTGCGCTCGACCGAACTGGGACCGGATGGCGCGAAGGTCACCCGGTCGAGCGATTACATGTGGGCGACGGTGCTGAAGCCGTCGCTCCTGACCGTCTACCAGGTCGCCCCGGAAAAGCTGGAGATCGAATCGCTATACGACAACATACGCGTATTGGGCGGCAATCAGCAGAAAACCTCGCGCTTCGAGATCGCGCTGTGGAACAAGATCTTCTATCCTGCCGCCGTGGTGGTCATGATGGTGCTCGCGCTGCCTTTCGCGTACTTCCAGCGTCGCGCCGGAGGCGTGGGCTTTCGCATTTTCGCCGGAACGATCCTCGGCCTGGTCTTCTTCCTGGTCGGAAGGCTGTTTTCCTACCTCGGGGTCATCAACGACTGGCCACCGCTGTTCTCCGCCGCGTTTCCGGTCGTTGTGTTCGTCGCGGTCGCGGCGGCGATGCTGTGGTGGCTGGAACGGCGATAGCAAGAATGCGAATCCCCGCCGCAGCGGGGATTCGAGTTTCGTTGCCTGGCGCGCCGCGGGGCGCGCGTATCGCAGAATTTGCCGCCGGGGGCTAGGCCGCCGCGACTGCCGGCACGATGCTGACGAAAGTACGCTTGGCGCTGCCTTTGGTGCTGAACTGGACGCTGCCGTCGACCAGCGCGAACAAGGTGTGATCCTTGCCGATGCCGACGTTGACGCCGGGATGAACCTGGGTGCCACGCTGCCGAACGATGATCGCGCCCGCGGTGATCGCCTCGCCGCCGTAAGCCTTGACGCCCAGGCGCTTCGAATGCGAGTCGCGGCCGTTGCGCGAGCTGCCGCCTGCCTTTTTGTGTGCCATTTGTCTACCTCGAACGCAAGCCGCGCTTCAGCCGACGATGCCGTCGATCTGGAGCTCGGTATATCCCTGACGATGACCCTGATGCTTCTGGTAATGCTTGCGGCGGCGCATCTTGAATATCTTCACCTTGTCGCCGCGCCCGTGCGCAAGCACGGTCGCGCTGACGGTCGCGCCAGCCAGCGTCGGTTGACCCAGGCGGACGCTGTCGCCGTCGCCGACCATCAGGACCTGGTCGAGAATCACCGCTGCGCCCACGTCCGCCGGTATCTGTTCTACCTTGAGCTTTTCGCCGGGGGCGACCTTGTATTGCTTGCCGCCGGTTTTTATGACCGCGTACATAGGAAACTCCAGATGGGGTTCATTACCGCAAAAAGGTCGCTATTTTAAGACCTTAGGCCATCGATGTCAAAGCCGGCGGCGACCGCCGGATCCGACTGCGTCCTTCGGGTACACTACCGGCCGGCACCGCCGGGCTTTGCGCAACAGCCTTAAGCCCCGCCGGCTCCAACCCTATCCTGCCGCCATCACGTGACCATTCCGCTGCTGCAAACCGCGCTGCGCGACGACCTGCGGGCCGTCGACCGGGTCCTGCGCGAAGCGCTGCACTCGGATGTCGCGCTGGTCGGCCAGGTCGCCGACCACATCATCGCCGGCGGCGGAAAGCGGCTGCGTCCTGCACTGCTGCTGCTGGTCGCGCAGGCCTGCGGCTATCGCGGCCCGCATCAGCACACCCTGGCTGCGGTGATCGAAATGATTCATACGGCGACGCTGCTGCACGACGACGTCGTCGACGAATCGGCTCTGCGCCGCGGCCACGACACCGCCAATGCCATTTTCGGCAATTCGGCAAGCGTGCTCGTCGGTGATTTCCTGTATTCACGCGCCTTCCAGCTGATGGTGACGGTCGACAATGCGCGCGTGTTCCAGATTCTCGCCGACGCGACCAACGTCATCGCCGAGGGCGAGGTCATGCAGCTGATCAATTCCGGCAATCCGGAAGTCGACGAAGCGACCTATCGCGACGTAATCCAACGCAAGACCGCCAAGCTGTTCGAAGCCGCGGCGCGCCTCGGCGCGGTGCTGGGCGGCGCGGCCCCGCCGCTGGAGGACGCCCTCGCGCGCTACGGTACGCACCTCGGCACCGCGTTCCAGTTGATCGACGATGTTCTCGACTACACCGGGGACCACGCGGCTATCGGCAAGAACCTGGGCGATGATCTCGCCGAAGGCAAACCGACGCTGCCGCTGATCCGCGCACTTGCCGTCGGCTCGCCGGAAGAAGCAGCGCTTATCCGCGGCGCCGTAAAGGCCGGAGGACTGGCCGACTTTCGACCGGTGCTCGTCGCGTTGCAGCGTACCGGCGCACTCGACTACACGCGGGCGAGCGCCGAGGCCGAAAGCAGGCAGGCGAGCGCGTGTCTGGATGCGCTGCCGCCTTCGACTTACCGTGAAATCCTGCTAGAATTACCGGCTTTCGCAGTGACTCGCGCGTTTTGAAGTTCGAGACGCGGCCGCACGGCGACCGTCGGGGTGTAGCTTAGCCTGGTAGAGCGCTACGTTCGGGACGTAGAGGCCGGAGGTTCAAATCCTCTCACCCCGACCAGTTTCCCCGCGGCGCGCAGCTGCGGAAGCAGTCGACCCGGCGCAGGGCCGCTGTCAGCGCGGGGAGCGTTGCGGCGGTTGCATTGCCTCTCGTGTCTCCCGGTTAGCCGGCAACTTGTAACCGGATATTGCGTGCCGTCCCCGCCGTGCAGGGCATGGCCTTATAATCAGCGCGTTTCGCCGCTTCGCTTCCCGTTGCCGGCCCGTCTGACGGAGAACTCCATGTCGATCCCGCGCTCCCTGCTTGCCGCCCTGTGCCTCACGTCCTTGATACTCACCGGGTGCGGCAAAAGCAGCAGCAGCAATCAGGGCAACGCGCAGCTGCGCGTGGTCAATGCCTTTTCGCAGGCGAATGCGCTCGACCTCAGCGTGAACGCCAAGCCGGTAGTCGGCGGCTTGGCCTTTCAGGCCAACTCGCAGTACGCCGGCATCGACACGGGAAGCCAGATTTTCATTGTGAGCGTCACGGGCGCCTCGACCGCGCTGGTCAATACGACCTACAACGTGAGCTCGAACACCAAATACAGCTACGTTGTCTACGGGCCGCAGACCGCCGTCGGCGCCCTCCTGTTGTCCGATTCGTTCAACGATCCGGGCGACGGCTTTTTCTCGCTGCGCTTCGTCAACGCCGCCGCCGGTCCCGGCGCGCTGGACCTCTACCTCACCGCACCCGGCGCGGACCTGACTGCCACCGCGCCCAGCGTCGCCAACATCAGTTACGCATCGGGCAGCTTGTTCCTCCCGATTGCGAAAGGCACGACATTCGAGCTTCGCATTACGCCGGCCGGCACCAAGGACGTGATCTACGATGGGGCGCCGCAGACGTTCGCCGAGCACTCGGGCGCCAGCGTGGTTGCCTTCGGCAAGGGCAGCGGCAAGCTGGTCGATGTCGTGCTGCTGCGCAACGACGACGCAGGTTCGGGCACGCTGGTCGACAACCTGCTCACGCAGTACAAGGTGATCAATGCGTCGCTGGTTCCCTCTGCGTTGAACGTGCTGGTCGACGGCAGCCTTCAGCTGTCGAATGTCCCTTATACGGGGGTGTCGAATTATCAGCGGACCAGCACGGGGACGCACAATTTCAGCATCGAGGCGACCACGACACCGGGGGCCGCGCTACTGACGCTGGGGAGGAACTTGACGGCGGCGACCGACACCTCGATCGTCCTGACCGGAACCTCGGGGGCGCTCAACGCGCTGGTGCTGCAGGACAACAACCTGCCTCCACCGGCGGCAACCGCCAACATACGGTTCGTCAATTCATCGGCGGACGTCGCGGCGTTCGACGTCTTCATCAATTTCAGCAAGCAGGTTTCGGGCCTCTCGACCAACACCGCCTCGTCGTACTTCAATCTCAGCGCGGCCGCATCGACTGGAACCAGCTACGAATTCGACTTCAATCTGGCGGGGACCACGACCTCGTTGCTGAAGCTCACGTCCGTGGTGCTCACCGCGGGCCACACCTACACGATCTATCTCGCCGGTCCGGGAAGCAGCCTGCGCGGCATCGTGTCGCAGGACAACTGACGATTCGACTGGCTGACGCCGCAGTCCGGAATTCGCGCCGCGCAACCGGTGCCCGCGCGCCGCGCTGGCTGCCTTGCCCGAGCGATACGTCGGACCGCGGCGGCCGGCATAGCGGGCGCCGCGGCTGAGCTAGTTCACTGATCCGGAGCAAACATGCGCGCGCACCCATTCTTCCTCGCCTTGACCTGCGTCCTGTCGCTCGCGCTGGGCAGCTGCAATACGGGTCAGGGAGTCAGCAACGGCAGCACGCACGGCACGCTGCGGCTGATCAACCTCGTCCCGAACGCCGCCGGCCCGCTGAACGTCGTCTTCGACACCAAGCCGTTCGTCGCGGGCCTCGCGTTCGAGGGAATGACGACTTATCAGCAGATCGACAGCGGCCTGCGCGAAGTGCAGATAAGCGTCGCCGGAAGCTCGACCAACGTCATCGATGTGACGCCGACCTTCGTGGCCGACAACGCGTACACCTTCGTGGCGTTCGGCGCAGTCGGGGCCGCCACCAGCATTGTCTTCGACGACACATTGACGGTCGATCCGGGCGCCGGCATGTTCGCGCTGCGCGTGATCAACGGCGCGAGCAACAATGGCGCGGTCGATATCTACGTCACCCCGCCGGGTGAAGACCTCAACAGCGTCTCGCCGAGCATCCCGGGGGTCGCCTACGGCACCACGAGCCCGTTCGTCAACCTGCCTGCGGGCAATCGTGAAGTTCGGGTCACGGCGGCCAACACCAAACAGGTCATCTACGACGCCCCCGCGCAGGCCTTCGGAGAACGCGCGCAGGTCGAGGCGGCGGTCTATTCGCGCGGCAGCAGCACGCTGGTCAATGTCGCGTTTCTCAACATCGACGATACCGGAACCGGCTCGATCGGCAACAGCCAGCTCGCTCGTTTCAAGGCCGTCAACGGCTCATCGGTGGGTTCGTCGCTGAATGTCTTCGTCGATCAAGACCTCGCGCTGTCGAACATTCCTTTTGCAGCGGCATCGAGCTATCAGACGATCGCCGCCGGGGTGCGTACGCTGACCGTGGAAGCGATGGCGACGCCGGGTGCGGCGCTGCTGACACTGACGCCGACATTTCCATCGGCGACCGATACCGCGATTGCCATCACCGGGCCGGCCGGGGCGTTGACCGCTACGCTGTACAACGAACCGAATTTCCCGCCCGCCCCGGGTCGCGCGCGTGTGCGCTTTGTCAACAGCACGGTCGACGTTGCGGCGCTGGATGTGTTCGTCAACTTCAGCAGGCAGGTTTCGGGGCTGGCGATGAACATCGCTTCGGCCGGCATCGAGCTCGCCGCCGATGCTACGGCGGGGACGACCTACGAATTCGACTTCAATGTCTCCGGATCGAGCCAGGCCGGCCTGCAGCTTCCCGCGGTGACGCTACTCGGCGGACAGCTCTATACGATCTACGTTGTCGGGCCGGGCGTCGCGTTGGCCGGCATCGTCGTCCAGGATAATTGAGCCGGTCCGCAGCGCCCGCCGCCACACGCGCGCACCGGCGGTCGTACGGTCAACGAACGGGAGAATTTGATGATCGACTCGACCACCGCCCCATATGCCGCGCTGCTCCTGCGCGTTGCTCTGGGCATACTGTTCCTCGCGCACGGATTCCTCAAGCTGTTGGTGCACAAGCCCGCCGGGACTGTTGCCTATTTCAAGTCGCTGGGCCTTCCAGGCGGTGTGGCCTACGTGACGATGGCCGCCGAAATCGGCGGTGGGATCGCCCTGGTGCTCGGTATCGCCCCGCGCTATGTCGCGCTGGCGCTGATCCCGCTGATCGTCGGCACTATCGTGACCGTACATGGCAAGAACGGGTGGATGTTCACCAACAAGGACGGTGGCTGGGAATATCCCGCGTTCTGGGCAGCGGCGCTCGCGGTGCAGTTCCTGCTGGGTGATGGGGCCTGGACCCTGCTGCCGTCACCACATCCTTTCTGACCCTTGCTGTGCCCGGCGCGCACTTGCGGTCATCTCGCGCCGACAATTCCGGCCGACCCAGGTCCAGACTGCAGCGCAGCGTGACCAGCGTACGGTGCGGGAGGAAGTCTCGAGACCGGATCAAGCGTCGCAAACGAGATATCCGACAAGTGCCGCAGCTCGCGTCGGTGCTCAGTGAACTCGCCGACGCACAGCGCCCAGTCGGTCTTAACGTTCTCCGGCGGCAGCCCCAACCCAGCATGGCCAATATGGTCGGAGTGCTGATCTGATCTTCGATCTTCGCGCACTGCGCTCGTTGTAGGCTATAACTGGGCACGGCGCCCGTACGGCGTTTATCACTCTACGGCAGCCGCGAGACGCGGGGCATCGAGGCCAGGCGTCGCCCTGCATGAAAGTCCCCGCTTGGTCATCTGCCCTGCCGGCCGGGCCACCGCAGAAACGCGCCGAGTCACTCTCTGTTAAACTCATCGAAAGGACGCGGCAAGAGACGCCGCAGGGATTCTAGAGGGACAGCAACGCAAATAAATCCCGCCCGTGGACCTTGCGAATGCATGGGTATGCCGTCTTCAAGAATAGGGTGACCACGTTACCTGTGAGCGGGTCAGGCTATCTTGACATACGCGGCCACATCTCTTGACCAGGACGCAACAACCAGATCGGGCGTCGTCTTTCGTCAAAGTAGGGCTCTTTACCGCCTGAACACTGGATTTCGAATCGTGAAGGATTGCAACGCGAGCTGGTTGGACGATGGTCCGATTGTGCCGCGGCGCCCTTGGACGACCGCTTCTTTCGAGAACGACGCGATTCAGGTCGTCGTAACTCGGCTGGACCTGGAACCCGAAGCTGTTCGTGCGTCGGCAGCGCTGCTCTCGGACGCGGAGCGACAGAGGGCGAGTCATTTTGTCTTCGATCGCGACCGCCGCCGATTCATCGTGGCGCGTGGGCGGCTGCGCCGATCGCTTGCGGCGCGGTTGAGTGTGCGGCCTGAATCGGTCGAGTTGGTGTACGGGGCGCACGGCAAGCCCATGCTTGCGCGACATTGCGGGACCTCGGACCTGCACTTCAACGTATCGCACGCCGAAGATGTCGCGGTGTACGCCTTTTCGCACGGACGTGAGATCGGAGTCGACATCGAATCCGTTCGTGTGATCCATGACACCGAGGATATCGCGGCAGGTTTTTTCTCCCACCGCGAGTATGAGGCGTACCTTGCCCTCGAACCGCGCGACAGGCCGTTGGGCTTCTTCAATTGCTGGACGCGCAAGGAAGCGTATGTCAAGGCGCTCGGTGATGGCCTTTCCCATCCGCTGGATCGCTTCGACGTTACGCTCGCACCCGGCGAGCCGGCGCAGATCCTCTGCGTGGGAAGCACACCTGGGGACCACTGCGGGTGGACACTTCATAGCTTCGTGCCCGCGCCCGGGCTGATCGGCGCCCTCGTTGTGCAGAAGCTCGCCCACGACGCGGCCTCAAAGGTGGGTCCGCATCGAATCGCAGTGCGCTCGCTGCCCCACCGTTAAATCAGAGCGACGAAACATGGGCGCAACGACTCCTGAAGCCATGTCCATCATGAAACACGATCTCACTTTCTCCACGGATCGGCCGCGAGAGGCGTGCGCGGACTTCAGGATCGGTCTTGGGTCGTTGCCGTATCTGGCCGATCATGGTTTTCAGGACATGGTTGTGCTGCCCGGGTCGTTCTACATCGAAATGGCCCTGTGTGTTGAGCACGAGATTTCCAAACGCCTTCCGGGCATCGTGCGGAATGTAGCCTTCCACAATCCCGTTATTCTTTCGGCGGAAGATACCGTCATCAAGGTCGAAGTGAGCGACCGCGGCGACGGGCATATTGAATACGCGTTCTACGAAGCGGGTGTCGAAGATGAGCAGCGCCCGGCCAGCCACCCGGCAGTATGCTGCCAAGCTCGAAATCGACCGGAATCCGTCAACGTCGCGAACAGAGGGTACCGACGCGTTTTCCATCGACGCCTTCCAGGCGCAGTCCCATGCCGTGATCGACTCGGAACAATTTTACAGAAGACTGCGTGAAAACGGCAACCAGTACGGGCCCCGCTTTCGGAACGTCTCCTCGATTTGGCAGGCGGGCGATCAATCCCTGGGGAGGCTTGCTGTGGCACGCCAGCACGGGGAGATCGAGCCATACCACTTGCACCCGAGCCTGCTGGATTCCATGACGCAGTTGCTCGCGCCCTTCATTATGGAGAAGGGCAAGACCTTCATATTGCGATCGATCGAGAAGGTCGAAATCACAGACGTCGACTTTCCCGATACGCTGTGGGGTCACGCCACGCTGCTGACGGGGGATGGCGGTGTCGCCAATGGCATTCTCGGCAACGTTCGGGTCTTCGACCAGTCGGGCAAGCGGTACTTGGAACTCTCCGGGGTCGCATTCACGTTTCTGGACCGCGTTGACGTCACGGATGACAAGGCGGCAGCGAACCTCGTCATCGCCTCCAACTTTACCGCCGAGCCGCTCGAGGATGCCCTGAATTTCTGGGGCGATCATTTCGGCGTTCAGATCCGCATCGAATTTGCGCCGTACAACCAGATCTTTCAGCAGCTGCTGGACGACGGGAAGCGCGTTTCGCCGGAATAGCGACGGGGTTAACGTCATCCTCTTGGGGCTGGAAGAATGGGCCACGGGCGATCGGCATGCGCCCATGGCTCTCAGCAAGGAAAGGGCGGCGCAATGCTTTGGGGATGATCGGGCGAGATGCGTTCTGCCGAATGGCCTGGAAATCGTTCACTTGAATCAGTATGAGACGGACTATGTCTACAAGGAGATTTTTGAGGATCAATGCTATCTGAGGCATGGCATCCGCCTGGAGGACGGCGATACCGTAGTGGATATCGGAGCCAATATCGGGCTCTTTTCCTTGTTTGTGATGAGCCGCTGCAAGAACCCGAAGATTTACGCCTGCGAACCGGCCCCGGTCGTGTATGACCTCTTGAAAGCAAACTGCGATGCCTATGGATCGAATGTCCGGGCCTTGAACGTCGGAGTGTCGGACAAACGCAAGATCGCGACGTTTACCTTTTACGAGAAGTCCTCGGTCTTCTCCGGGTTTTATTCGGATGAAGTCGAGGACCGCGAGGCCATTCAGGCGGTCGTGCGGAACATGCTCAGCGAATCGATCCAGGGCGAATCCATGGAGGAATACGTCAACGAGCTCACCGCCGACAGGCTTCGTCGCAAGACGTACGAGTGCCAATTGACATCCCTGTCGGACATCATCCGGGAGAACCAGATTGACAAGATCGACCTCCTGAAGATTGATGCCGAGAAGGCGGAGCAGGACATCATCAATGGCATCGAAGATCACGACTGGCCGAAAATCAGGCAGATCGTGCTCGAGATACACGATCCGACACGCGAGGCGATCAAGCGGATCGAACGCCTGCTGATCGAGAAGGGGTACCGATGTGCCGTGGAGCAGGAAACACTGCTCGAGCACGCCGGTTTGTTTAATCTCTATGCAACCCGGGACGAGGCTGGTGCCGAGGTCCATTCCGATCCGGCGGCCGTCGAAGCTGACGCCACTCGGACCGGTCAAGCACACCACACGGCAGACGGCTTGAAACGGAACATTCAGGAATTCGGCGGTGCGCTGCGCTCGTTCATGAACCAGGCGAAGGTACCTTTGGTCCTGTGTTTCTGTCCGAGGACTCCGGCCGCGGAGGCCGATGCGGAGCTGAGGGCGGCGCTGAACGAGGCCGAGGAGGCCTTGATATCGGACGCGGGTCGAATAGCGAACGTTCACATCATCAGTTCGGCGTTCGCTATCGCGGCGTTACCCGGTCAGCGACTATTACGATCCGCATGGTCATCATGTGGGTCATATCCCGTACACACCGGACTGCTATGCCGCGATCGGGACCGCGCTCGTCCGAACGATCTACAACCTTAAACGTAACCCGTTCAAGGTGATCGTGCTGGACTGCGACAACACGCTCTGGAAAGGAGTATGCGGTGAGGACGGTCCCTTGGGGGTTGAGGTGACTGCACCTTTCCGCACGTTGCAGGAATTCATGATCGGTCAGATGAACGCCGGCATGCTGCTCTGTCTGTGCAGCAAGAACAATGAAAAGGATGCGCTGGACGTCTTCGATCAACGAAGCGATATGCCGCTGAAACGCGAGCACCTGGTCTCGTGGCGAATCAATTGGAACAGCAAATCGGAAAACATCAGGTCGCTTGCGAAAGAGCTCAATCTCGGGCTGGACAGTTTCATCTTCGTCGATGACAACCCGGTTGATTGCGCGGATGTGGAAATCAACTGCCCTGGCGTATTGACGCTGCAATTGCCGGGGAACACCGATGCCTTCTCTTCATTCCTGAATCACATCTGGGCGTTCGACAATGCGAGTTCGACCAAGGAAGACCAAGACCGGACCAGGATGTATCAGGAAAGCGCGCAGAGGGAGCGGTATCGCGAGCAATCGTTCTCCTTGAAGGATTTTATCAAGGGACTTCAGCTTCGCATCGAGATTGGCGAACTGACCAGGGATCAACTCGATCGTGTCTCGCAGCTGACCTTCAGAACGAATCAATTCAACTTCACGACCATCCGGCGCTCGAAAAAGGAGATCGAGGACCTCTTGGAGCGTGAAGACGCAAAATGTCTGGTGGTTCGCGTGGCCGATCGATTTGGCGACTATGGACTTGTCGGCGTCTTGATCTATGAGTCGGAGCGCGACCGTTACAAGGTGGACACCTTCCTGCTGAGCTGCCGGGTCCTAGGACGAGGAGTGGAGCATGAGATTGTGTCGCAGCTCGGCGAGCGGGCAGTCAAGGATGGAAAGCAGCTCGTGGAATTCACGTATCGGCTTACGGAAAAGAATTTGCCGGCACTGGAATTCATCACGAGCATCGGCGACCAGTATCGGAACGAGGCCGGAACGTCCTGGATCTTTCCAGCGGAAACCCTGGCAAACGTGAAATACGAGCCGGGTGCAAAGGCGCCGATTGGAGTCGAGGCACAGGAAACCCCTGGCGCAGAAAAGCCCGCGCCCCGCCCGGCGCTGGCATTCGGTGTCGGTGACCGGTCCGGGCGCCTGCAGCGGATTGGGGAGAGTCTGTACGACATCGATCGACTTGCAAAGGCGATCGAGGAGAACCGGGTCAGGAAGCAACCGCTCGATGCCCGGACGGAGGTAACGCCGGGAAGCACGCTGGAAGCGGCACTCGCGAAGATATGGAGAAAGGTGCTGGGCAGGCCGCGCATCGGGATGAACGACAACTTCTTCGAGGCGGGCGGGACGTCACTCAGAGCCGTCCAGGTGATTGCCATGATCAAGAAGGAGCTGAATCAGACCCTGTCGATCGTCAGCTTGTTCGAGTGCCCGACGGTGACGCTTCTCGCCGCCAAATTGAGTGCGGCGTCTGGAGAGGCCCAAGGTGAGACCACGACGTGCGGCGGCCGCTCAACGGGGTCAGCAGAGACGCTATAACACATTGAGACGAAGAGCTTCGTAAGATGGAATTCGGAAAGGTAGGTGTTGTTGGCGCAGGAAACATCGGCATTGGCGTCGTAACCGATCTGGTTCTTCACGGGATCTCCGCGGTGGTGGTCGACATTTCAGAAGAGATATTGCAGCGAGCTCAAGCCGACGTATTGAAAAACATACGAGTCGTCCCCTTGTTGTCGAAGACCTTGCCACGGATTACGAAGGAGGAGGCCATAGCGCGAATGGTTCTGACGACCGATCTGCGGGACCTTGCATCTTGCGACTTCGTCATCGAGAACGTCACCGAGGACTGGGATATCAAGAAGCAGGTCTATGAGAATCTGGAGCGGGTGATGCCCCCGGAAGTCTGTTTTGGGGCTAATACCTCATGTATTTCCATCACGCAAATAGGCAGCGCCACGAAGCGTCCGGCCAATGTGGTGGGCATCCACTTCATGAATCCGGTCCATTTGAAGCCGACCGTCGAAGTGATCCGCGGATTCCACACCTCGGACCGCACCGTCGACACGTTGCTGCAGTTGTTTTCCCGCCTCGACAAGGAGGCGATCGTCGTCGAGGATCTGCCGGGCTTCGTTTCAAACCGCATTTCCCATTTGTTCATGAACGAGGCCGCGTTTGTCCTGCAGGATCAGGTGGCGACGGCGGAGAAGATCGACACGATTTTCAAGAAATGCTTCGGGCACAAGATGGGTCCGTTGGAGACGGCCGACTTGATCGGTTTGGATACGGTGATGCGGTCTCTCGACGTTCTTTATGAAAGCTTTCAGGATCCAAAGTATCGGTGTTGCCCGTTGTTGAGGAAGCTGGTGCATGCGGGGCATCTCGGTCGAAAGACAGGGAGAGGATTCTATGTTTATCCAGAGGGCTGAATCGTGACGTCAGTGAATGCGGGACAAGCAAACGGGGTCAAGGAAACCGTCAGGCGATTCATATTGAGTTCGATTAACGTCGCAGATTTGAACGATGACGATAATCTGTTCGAGTCGGGCATCGTGAACTCCCTGTTTGCGGTCCAATTGATGACGTTCATCGAAAAGACCTTCGCGCATCGAAGTGGGGATGGAAGATTTGGACATCGAGAATTTCAAGTCCCTTAACGCGGCTGCGGCGTTTGTCGTGAGAAAGAACGCGGAGGCAGGGTGATTAAGAGGGCGCCGTTGATATGCACGCATCTGTTAACTGACCGACAACAGAGCCAAGCACGCGGAGTTCAAGAATTTCGTTGCCTTGAACGTCGAACCGTTTGCCGAGGCATGGGATCGGGAGCAAAGAATTCCCGATCACGTGATATCGATGTTGGCAAAGTCCGGTTATCTGGGCTCCAGTCTGCCGCCGGATTACGGTGGACAGGGCTGGGACATCGTCACGTTCGGCTTGCTGAATGAAGCTTTGGGGAGAGGATCTTCCTCCTTGACGGGTGTGCTGACGGTTCAAACCATGGTTTCGATGGCGCTCCTCAAGTGGGGCACGGAGGAGCAAAAGAGGAAGATGGCTTCCGCCCTTGGCCAAAGGGGAGATGATCGGGGCGTTTGCCTTGACGGAACCCGGTGCTGGAAGCGCCATTCAGTCCTTGGCAACCGAGTTCACTCGGCGGTCCGAGAGCGACTCTCTCATTCTGAACGGCAGCAAGAAATGGATAACCTGCGCACAGAGCGCGGGCGTATTTCTCGTATTCGGGAAGCTGGAGCAACGTTCCGTGGCTTGTCTTGTGCCCAAGGACACTCCGGGCCTTGAAGTCGAACCCATTCGTGATCTGATGGGATTCCGTTCGGCCGGCCTGGCGCAGCTCACTTTCAACGATGTCGAAGTGCCATCCGCCAACATCGTCGGCAAACCTGGTTTTGCCTTATCACATGTCGCACCGGTTGGCTTGCAGTACGGGAGAATCAGCACCGCCTGCTCGGGATTGGGGCTTTTGAGAGGATGCTTTGAAGAAAGCATCGCCTACGCGGCCGTGCGCAAGATTGCCGAAAGGACCGTCGGCGAAATCGGCATGATCCGATCGTTGATTGCCACGAATGGGCACCGATCTGGAGGCCGGAGCGTTTCTTGTGCCACAACGCCTGCCGCGCAGAAGACGATCATCTTCCGGAAGCGTTCGAAAAGACCTTGATGGCCAAATACTTCACGTCGAAGGCCGCCGTGAGAGCGGCGTCTGATGCCGTTCAGATTCAGGGGGCCGCAGGCTGTCCACGGATCATCACCGGTTTCGCGGTCTTACCGCGATGCCAAAATCATGGAGATCATCGAAGGCACCACCCAGATTCACGAGGAGCTCCTGGGGAAGATGTTTGTGGGCCAGGCCCGGCGGCTCGGCAAGTGACTTCGGCTAATTCGATCCTGATATGAATACGCCACGGGCACTTGCCGCCACGGAAGCCGATCTCGCGAGGATCGCCGAATTCAATCGCACGGAGACGACGTTTCCGGATGACGTCACTCTTCAAGAGTTGATCGAGGCGCAGATTGAGCAGGCATTCATCCGAGATCGCCGTCATCTGCGACCACGACAAAGACGTCGGCGGGCACATCGCTCACCTACGCGCAGCTCAACGAGAAGGTCAATCAACTCGCGCATCTGCTGAGGGCCGAAGGTGTTGGGCCGGGACACGTCGTCGCGCTGATGGTGGAGCGATCCTTCGCGATGATCATCGGCATTCTCGGGGATCGTAAAGGCCGGCGGGGCTTATCTGCCTGTACCACCGGACAATCCGCCGGATCGCATCGATTACATGCTGAAGGACGGCGGGTGTCAAGGTACTGCTTGGTGCAGAAGAAGACAGCCAGCCAGATTGCTTTCGATGGGCTGATCATCAATCTTGACGATCCTGGACGTTTACCGTGGGCCAACGGCGAACCCTGCTCCTGATCAACAAGCCGCAGGATCTGGCGTATGTGATTTACACCTCTGGATCGACCGGCAAACCCAAGGGAGTGATGATCGAGCACCGTTCCGTCGTCAACCGCCTGCACTGGATGCAACAGGCCTACCCGATCGATGAGGGCGACGTCATCTTGCAAAAGACGCCCTACTATTTCGACGTGTCGGTGTGGGAGCTTTTCTGGTGGGCCCTGACGGGCGCCAAGACTTTGCTTCCTGATGCCGGGCGGGGAAAGGAATCCGCTGGCCATCGTTGAAACGATCAAGAAGCACCACGTCAGCGTCATGCACTTCGTTCCGTCGATGCTGAACGTGTTTCTGGAGTATCTGGACGGCAAGGCTGCGAGCGTGCTGACAGAGCCTGGCTTCGGTTCGGCGGGTATTTGCCAGCGGTGAGGCGCTGACATCCAGTCATGTCAGGAAGTTCAATGACATTTGGGGCAGCAAGACCGGAGCCCGGCTGACCAATCTCTACGGCCCCACCGAGGCGACGGTCGACGTCAGCTATTTCGATTGCCCTGCGCACAACGATTTCGAAAGCATTCCGATCGGGCGACCGATCAACAACATCAGGCTTTACGTCATCAGAGACGGCCAGCAGGTGGCAATCGGTGAGACCGGAGAGCTGTGCATTGCCGGGATCGGTCTGGCTCAGAGGCTACCTGAATAACGCGGCCCTGACCGATGAGAAGTTCACCGACAATCCCGCCAACCCTGGTGAACGAATCTATCGAACCGGGGACGTCGCCCGGTGGCTGCCCGACGGGAATATCGAGTATCTGGGTCGGGAGGATCACCAGGTAAAGATACGGGGATTGCGGATCGAGCTGGGGGAGATCGAAAACACGATCAGGGAGTACCCGGGCATCACCGACTGCGTTGCCGTGGTCAAGCGGTACTCGGAAAGCATCGTCGTCATCATTGCTTACGTGGTCTGCAAATCCGACGTTGGACGTCGAGGGTCTGAAGCAATATCTGAAGAAACACCTTCCCGACTACATGATCCCCAATCGTTTCGAGAAAATCGATGAAATGCCTCTGACGCCGAGCGGGAAAACGGATCGCAAGGCCTTGCCGGAACCGGTCATTCAGGCGAGGCCTTCATAAACGCCGATGAATAACGAGTTCGATATCGCAATCGTCGGGATGTCCGGCCGTTTTCCAGGCGCGCGCAACTGTCGACGAGTTCTGGCGCAATCTGGCCGAAGGCGTCGAGTCGATTGCCCGGCTTTCGGATCAGGAGATCCTGGAATCCGGCGTACCCGCGTCTTACCTGAGCGACCCGAACTATGTGAAGGCTGCGCCAGTCCTGGAGGAGCCGGGCCACTTTGACGCAGGGTTTTTCGGCTTCTCGCCGACGGAAGCCAGGAGCATGGATCCGCAGCACCGCATTTTGCTCGAGCTGGCACATGAGGCACTCGAGAATGCGGGTTATGACCCCGATCGCTATCAGGGACGCATCGGCGTGTTCACCGGGTCCGCCATGAACACCTATTTCATGAACGTCGGTCTGAACAACCGATTGGCGGAGGACTACATTCCAACGCTCATCGGAAACGACAAGGATTTTCTGAGCACGCGGATTTCCTACAAGCTCAATTTGAAGGGGCCCAGCATCACCGTCCAGACCGCTTGCTCGACTTCCCTGGTCGCGGTCCACCTGGCTCGCCAGAGCCTTTTGAGCGGAGAGACCGACATGGCCCTGGCTGGGGCCATATCGGTGCGGGTCCCGCATCGAGCCGGGTACTTCTGCGACGCCGGCGGAGTGGTCTCTCCGGACGGGCACGTAAGGGCGTTTGACGCCAAGGCCAATGGCACCGTCTTCGGCAGCGGCGGCGGCATCCTGGTGCTGAAGCGGCTGGCGGACGCCCTCGCGGACGGCGACACCATTCGTGCCGTGATCAGGGGTTCGGCCGTCAACAACGATGGCTCGGAAAAGGCCGGTTACACGGCGCCCAGCGTCAACAGCCAGGCCGACGCTGTGGTGGAGGCACTCGCCAATGCCGGGGTCGAGGCCGACAGCATCAGCTACATCGAGGCGCACGGCTCGGGAACGCCCGTCGGAGATCCCATCGAGATGCAGCGCCTTGACCAAGGCGTTCCGCACCTCTACGCCAGCGTTCAGGTTACTGCGCCATCGGTTCGGTAAAGACCAATATAGGGCATCTCGACGCCGCGGCGGGAGTCGCCGGCATGATCAAGACCGTCCTTGCCCTCGAGCACCGACAAACTTCCGCCGAGTCTCCACTTCAGCGAAGCCAATCCCGAAATCGATTTTCCGGCCACCCCGTTCTACGTGAACACGCAATTGCGGGAATGGACCAGCGACGGTCCCGAGACGAGCAGGCGTGATGTCCACCGGCATGGGCGGAACGAACGCGCATGTCGTTCTCGAGGAAGCGCCTGAACCAGATGCATCGACGAATGCCAGTCCTCCTCATCTGTTGATTCTGTCGGCCAAGACGGAAGCGGCTCTCGACCAGGCGACGCATCGTTTACGGGAGTTCCTGAACCGTCAACGACGCCGTCAACATGAGCGACGTGGCGTACACGTTGCAGATCGGACGCAAGGCGATTCCGCACAGACGGTGCCTGGTCTGTGTCGACCGGGAGGACGCCATAGCCGCCCTGGGTCAGGAAGGCTCGAAGCGAGTCGCTCTCCAGCCGGACGGACGAGTCGCGGCGCCCGGTGATTCTATTGTTGCCCGGTATCGGCGATCACTACGTGGGCATGGCCCACGATCTCTATGAAACATGGGCCGTGTTCAAACAAGAGGTCGATCGATGCGCGCAGATTCTCGAGCCGCACCTGGGGATCGATATCCGGACAGTCATTTATCCGAACAGCCGAAGCTGGAAGAGGGAGGGCAAGAGCAAGGGGATCGACCTGAAGAAGATGCTTGGTGGACAAGCTGGTGCAGCCGGAGGATCCGGACGCGACGAATCTCAACACGACGTTGTTCGCGCAGCCGGCATTGTTCACGATCGAATATGCGATGGCCCGTCTCTGGCAATCGTTGGGGATCACCCCTGACGCCATTGTCGGTCACAGCATGGGCGAGTACGTGGCGGCGTGTCTGGCTGGGGTTTTGTCGCTGGAGGATGCGTTACGGCTGATTGCTACGCGGGCCAAGCTGGTCAATGAGTTGCCTCAGGGAGCCATGCTTGCCGTCACGCTGCCGGAAAGGGAACTGCTTTCCTTCCTTCCCGCCGATCTGTCCATTTCGTTGATCAACGGTCCTGGTTTGTGCGTGGTGGCTGGACCGGTCGCTGCCGTCGCCGAGTTCGAGAGGATGTTGACTGCACGGAGCGTCATTTGTCGGCATGTTCAGAATGCCCATGCTTTTCACTCGAGAATGCTCGATCCGATTGTGAAGGCCTTTCGAGACGGAAGTGGCAACGGTTCGATTGAACGAGCCGACGATTCCGTACATATCCAACGTCACCGGGACGTGGATCACAGGCGCGCGAGGCCACGGATCCCGCCTATTGGGCCATGCACGCCAATCACACGGCGCAGGTTCAGCGATGCGCTTGCATGAGTTGTGGCAGTTCGAGCAATCCCATTCTCCTGGAGGCCGGCCCCGGCCGAACGCTGGGGGTGCTGGCTATGCAGCACCCGGACAGAGGGCAAGCCAAAGCGCCAGTAGTGATCTCTTCGTTACGCCATTCCTATGAAAATGAGTCGGACACGGAATTCATGCTACGAAGTATCGGCAGGATCTGGTTGGCGGGCACCGGGATCAACTGGGATAACCTTTGTCGTGGCAAGCGACAGCGCCGGATATGCTTACCCTCCTATCCCTTTGAGAGGGAAGACTATTGGATAACAAATCGGGACTCCCATTCCGCGCAGAGATTTCCCTCAAGCAGTGCGGGCCCCGAACAATCCGGCATCGATAACTGGTTTTACGTTCCGACCTGGGAAAGAGTGCCTTTCGTCGGGGACATTAACGCAGCAGTTGCCAAGAACAGGTGCGCTTGGCTCATCTTTTCGGATCGATGGGGAGGAAACCGCGTCCAGGAAAAGTTGACGGAACTTGGGGTAGCAGCTTATTTGGTGGAGTTTGCTGATGCATTTCACCGTCGCAACCACCGTTCGTTCCAAATAAGCCCTACCACTCTGGATGACTATCTGAAGCTATTTCAGGAACTCAAGGAGGATCTTGGCGATTCATTGAATATCGTTCACTTGGGTTGCCTCACGGCCGACAATGGTCCGTCGAATCGCTCTGCCGCGGACCGCGATCAGGACTTCGGATTCTTCAGTCTCCTTCATATCGCCCAAACAATCGGTGAATTAGGCATTTCGATCCCCGTTCGGATCGGCATCATTTCAAATCGGATCCACGATGTGACTGGCGAAGAAAAGCTGGATCCAGACATGGCACCGGTGCTAGGTGCGAGCGGGGTTATTCCTAAAGAATTTCGCAACCTGACCTGCTTCAATGTTGATTTGTCGGGACCGCAGGTTGCTGAAGACCTGCCCGACGACGTTATCGTCAAGATTCTTTCGGAATTTGCCGCCGATAAAAACGAAACGGTTGCGTATCGGGGTAGTCATCGCTGGAGAATAAAATACGAACAGCTAAGCCTGCCCGTCGCGCCAGTCTCCAACGGGACCGCTGGTATCCCGGAACTGAAACGTCTCCGTAAACGCGGGGTTTATCTGATTACCGGTGGAACCGGCGGGCTCGGATTGACATTCGCAAAGTATCTAGCCAAGGCCTGCCAGGCGCGAATCGTGCTGACGAAGAAAGCAGCGTTCCCCGAGAAATCAACGTGGAAGGAGTTGCTGAATTCAAAGGAGACTCCGGAAGCTGTCGTTAACACCATCAACGAATTGTTGGAAATCGAGCGCTTGGGCGGCGAAGTGGAAGTGTTCGTCGCTGAAGTCTCCGACAAGGATCAAATGCGACGGGCAGTAAATGAAACGCTTAGGAAATTTCAGACAATAAATGGCGTGTTCCATGCTGCCGGAATCGTCAGAGCAGGACTAATTCAAGCTAAGACGAAGGAAATAGCCGCGAGCGTGCTGTCACCAAAGGTCGCAGGCACCAAAGTACTGTTTGATCTAATTAGAGACAAGCCCGTGGACTTCCTGGTCTTGTTTTCATCCATATCTTCGATCACCACCCCGTATGCGCATTCTGACTACAGCGCCGCAAATTGGTTTCTGGATGCATTTGCTAGTTATGCCAATTCCCAAACGAAGTTCCATACCCTGACTATTAACTGGCCGGTGTGGAAGGAGGTCGGTATTGTCGCCAAGCTTGAGTCATTACTTGGTGCGGAGGCATTGAAAGAGCAGGCACTTGAAAAGGCCATCCTCACTAAGGATGGTTTGGACGCCTTCACTCGAGCATTGAACTCGGATCATCAGCAAATCATCGTCAGCCCGGAAGATCTCGATCGTCTGATCGGACAGAATCGTGGTCCGCATTCGATCGACAGAAGTATCTCGCGTCGATCAGAAGGCGGCAACAAAAGTCCCATCCAGGCGAGGAGTCGAAAAGATAGGGCGAGCCAACCAACCAATGAGGTCGAGAGCGGGCGTAGCTGAAATATGGAGCAGTGTCTTCGGATTTGAGCAGATTGGCATTCATGACAATTTCTCACAACTGGGTGGGCACTCGCTGTTGGCGATGCAAATCGTAGCGAAGATTAGATCTCTCGTATCGGATCAGATTTCACTCTTAGAGAGTTTTTTGAAGCACCCACCATTGCGCAATTGAGTGCGGTCGTTCAGAGCAAGAATTGGTGGAGAAATCGAAACGACCACGGATGATCAAGTGCGAACCTGCTATCGCCGATGGGGCAGAGGTTCTTCTGCGCAGCGAGAGTCCAGACGGCGCTTTTCTTCGGACCGAGCGACCGGCAGGTCTTCGCGATTTACCATCCGCCGGTCGGAGGTGGCGGCCAGGTGCTGACGGTCATCTGTCCGCCATCTGTTCAACGAATACATGCGCACGCAACTCGCGCTGCGGGAATTGGCGATTTCACTCGCTGAAGAAGGCCAGCACGTAGTCAGGTTTGATTACCGTGGCACCGGCGATTCATTTTGTGACCTCGACGAGGTAGCGATCTCGGACTGGTTGGAGGACATCGCACTCGTTGTGCGCGAAGGGCGGGCGATATCCGGATGCAGCGAGGTGCGGCTGCTGGGAGTGCGAGCTGGCGCGCTGCTGATCTGCAGGTCGGCAAGCGCGTCCGGCGATGTCCGATCGATTGGTGCTGTGGGATCCAGTCCCGACGGGGGCAGGTATCTTCAGACGCTACGACGCATTCAGGTGGGAATCGTTGAGCGAGATCTTTCCTGGGGGCGCTCTCGAGGTCGTGACGCATTGAACGAGTATGCGGGCTACCGTCTCTCCAAGCGTATGCAGGAAGAGTTTCGTTTGCTCGATGTAGATGCGTTTTCGAGCGTTCCACAGGGCAAGTTGCAAGTCGTCAGCACGTCTCGGGACGCTGGTGTTCCTGTGTTGCAAGGTGTTCCCCAAGTTGCAGCACCATTCGCGTGCAACTGGGAGACTGAATTGGACGATCTGATGATGCCAAAACGAGTGCTGGAGCGCCTTAGGGAATGCCTGACCAGGTCCTGACGGAAGAACCACTGCAGTTCGGGGAAGGCGACCGATTGTCGGGGTCTTGACAAGACCCACCATGTCACCTCGCAGCGTGAAGGAGTTGCCGAGTCTTCGTGTTCTTGAGCGCCGGTTTGCTGCACCGGGTGGGCCCCTACAGGTTGCACGTGCGTCTCGGCCGGGAACTCGCTCAGATGGGCTTCAGTTCGCTAAGGGTCGATCTGGCTGGCATAGGTGATAGTCCACCACGTCCGAGATTGAGCTATCGGCAGTCGATCGCGGCAGATTTCGCCGATATCTTGGGCGTTCTGAGTCGCGTTTAGGTCGTTTGCCGCTCGTATTGGCAGGGCTTTGCGCTGGTTCGGACATTGCGACAAACCTGGCGCTTAAGGAACCTCGGGTTGTGGGTATGGTCTTGCTCGATCCGAGTCTGTTTCCCGGTTCGTGGCGCTAGGCCGCGGCTGATCATCGCAAAGTACACAAATCCTGCAAAATTACGTCGCGGGGTTGAAGCGGACTCGCTTGAAGGGTCTGCGTAAGCTCTTCGTCGATTCGCTGGCACTGAGAGACCTTCCGACTCGCGAAGAAATGCGAATGACGTTTGAGTCAATCCAAGAGCGGGGCGGGCGGGTGCTGTCCGTATTCACGCGCTACGCACTTGGATACTACAATCAGGCGGGGCATCTCGGTCGAGTCTTGGATGTGAAAGGCTATCAACAGTTTCTGCACCGAGCTCTTCTGGCCGCAAGTCGATCACACATACCCGCTGGAGTTGCATCGGCGTAGGCTGATGGATGCAATTAAGAGCTGGGCTAGTGATTACACCCGCTCACGAATCACGTCCGGCGATTGATCGCTAGAGAAAAGATTCGATGAATGTCCGGACGTAAGTGTTTACTATAGCTTCAGAGCGTCGCAAATGCTGTAATAAATGCGATATAGATCACTGAAATTTATGGACGCGACGACCAACGAGTTTGGAGTTCTCGAACGCGTCTTCCAAACCCCGAAATAATCGCTTATGACAGCTCCATGAGCTCCAAATGTGGTGGAATAGTCGAATAGTTTCGAGATCTCAGCAAGCTGCTAAATCGAGTCAACCTGGAGCGAGGTCAACCGTGGTCTTGCGATGGAACGGGATGATGTGTATCGCGTTGTCCCTTGCGTTCCCGGCTCTCGGTCAACCACAGGGCGGGAACCCTCCCCCGCGTGCTGCGGTCGTTGCCGGTCTGCGCGATCTCACACGGGACTACCTGATCGGTCCGGAGGACGTGCTGGAAATTTCGGTGTGGAAGGAAGAGGGGCTGAAGAAGGAAGTCCTGGTCAGGCCCGACGGCGGCATCAGCTTCCCTCTTGCGGGTGACATGCAAGCCGCAGGCAAGAGCGCTCGCCAGCTGCAACAGGAAATTGTGCAGCGCTTGGGTAAGTTCATGTCGGACCCAGCCGTCTCCGTGGCGGTCCTGAAAATCGTCGGGAATAAGATCTACGTGATCGGGAGGGTCAACAAACCGGGGGAGTACGCCCCGGGCCGCTACGTGGACGTGTTGCAGGCACTGAGCATGGCCGGTGGGCTTACCCCGTTTGCCGCTGAAAACGACATCAAGGTGCTGCGCAAGGAGAGCGGAAAGGACCTGGTCTTTCCATTTCGTTACTCCCAGGTCAAGGCGGGTGAGAACCTGGACCAGAACATCACGCTGAAGGGCGGGGATGTCGTCGTGGTGCCCTAAGATCCGCGCAATGGGGCCCCGCATTGCGCTGAAATATTTTGGCATCGTGCTTTGCGGGATAATGCCTCCACTGGTGGCGGACCCCTCAGGAGCGGCCGAGTGGTCGTTCGAGCCTTCGATTGGGCTTCGCACCGAATATAACGACAATATCCAGCTGACGCCCGACCCGCATCCCGCCGTCTGGGGAATGATACTTTCGCCTGACGCCAAGTTCAGCGTCGCAACCGAAACGCTGAAGGTGACCGGCGGCCTCAACTTGAGCTTCAACCGCTACCTCGATCAGCCGCAATTGAACATCGATAATTACGATCTCAGTCTGCGCTCGAGCTACAAGGCTGAACGGGACGTCCTTGGATTGGATATCGACGCCATTCGCGACTCGACGTTGGTGAGCGAGTTGGCCACCACGGGAGTGGTCCTCGCGTACAGCCCGCGAAACCTATCGACCGTGAGCCCGTCCTGGAACCGGGCTCTCACTGAAGCGACATCGATCAATGCGAGCTACGGGTACACTGGCGTGAACTACCACGACACCTCTGGTACCGGCCTGATTGACTATCAGGATCAGTTGGCGTCGGTCGGCGTGCAGTCCAATCTCAACGAGGGGAAGGTCGTCGGTGTCACGGCCTATTACGACAGATACGAGACGTCGCCCCAACAAGCTCAGGCGAATACCTATGGCATCCAGGGCGCGTACGAACATGCCTTTTCCGAAACGCTGCACGGCGCTCTGGTGGTCGGGTGGCGTTGGACGCAAAATACCGTTGCCTCGCAGACGTTGATCTGTGACGGTCCTATCATCGCCGGCATTTGCAACGGAACAATCACAGAGACCCCTGCCGTACAAAAGCAGAACACGACGGGACCGACGCTGAAGGCTACCCTTGAGAAGCGGTCGGAGACCGATGCCGTCAGTGGCCAGCTCAGCCAGGAAATCTATCCGAGCGGCGCGGGCTCGCTGGTGCAGACCCAGCGCCTTGGGGTCGCGTGGCGCAAGCAGTGGTCGCCGACGCTTGGTTCGAGCATCGCCGCGGCAGCTTATCAAACCAAGTACATCGGCGGTATCGTTACCGGTAGCGACAGCCGATACTATTTGATCAATGCCGGTCTGAGGTGGCGCTTGGGCGAACAGTGGGGGCTGGATGCAGGGTACAGCTATGCGCGGCAAAAATATGACACAGCCCCGGTCGCCGCGAATGCCAACGTGCTATATCTCACGGTCGGTTACGCGTGGCCGAAGCTATCCGTCTCCCGATAGCGGGCAAATTGAACCAGGCTGAATCGATTGAGAGAATCTTAAGTATTCTGGCCTGAACCTTGCGCGGTTGCAATGTCGACGAGAATGGAGATGGAAGAGGAAACGAAGGATCTGAGGGAGTATCTCTCGGTATTTCGCCGCCGCAAGAAACAGGCTGTGGCAACGGCGATCGTTCTGTTCCTGATCAGCGTCGCGGTGGCCGCTCTGCTTCCGTCGGTATATCGGTCCACCGCGACCATCCTGATCGAGCAACAGGAGATGCCGCCTGAGCTCGTGCGCTCCACCATCTCAAGTTACGCAGACCAGCGCATACAGATGATCAGCCAGCACGTCATGACTCGCGCCAACTTGTTGCAGGTCGTTGAGAAGTACAACTTGTACCCCGGTTCCCGGCGGGCCAAGTCCAGCGAAGCGGTATTCCAGCGCCTGACCAAGGACATCAAGCTTGACCTGCTCAGAGCCGACGCGGTTGACCAGCGCAGCGGCAGCAAGACCGCCATCGCTTTCAGCCTCTCGTACGAGGGTGAGACGCCCGAAGTCGCACAGAAAGTTGCGAACGAGCTGGTGACCCTGTTCCTGAGCGAGAATATCAAGGATCGCCAGCAAAAGACCGCGGAAACGTCGGCGTTCCTTGCAGACGAAGCGGCTAAGCTCAGCACGCATGTCTCGGAGACAGAGGCGAAACTGGCGGCGTTCAAGGGAAGAAATATTGGGCGTTTGCCGGAGCTTGTGCAGCTCAATATGCAGCTCAGGGATCGAGCCGATAGTGAAATCAGGGAGCTCGATCGGCAGATCAGCGCACTTGAGGAGCGCAGGTTCTACCTCGAGGGCCAGCTCGCCCAGATAAATCCGAACACCCCGCTGGTTTCGGCAAGTGGTGAGCGCATCCTCGATTCCGAAGAGCGCCTCAAGACGTTGAAGGCGCAATTCGCAAGTCTGTCGGGCGTCTATTCGAGCGACCATCCCGACGTCGTGAAGATGCGGCGCGAGATCGAAGCGCTCGAAAAGGCGACGGGTGGCGGCGTCGACCCACAGGAACGATCGAAGCAGCTTACCCGCTTACGCGCGGACCTCGCCACGACGCGCGACAAGTATTCGGACGACCATCCGGACGTCGTCAAGCTGAAGAAATCCATCGCCGCGTTGGAAGCGGAACAGCCCACGCCCGGGAGCGTCAAAGCGGCGGCCGTGAAGCCCGAGAATCCTGCATATATCGCGTTTCAGGGGCAGCTCGAATCAATCCGCGCTGAACTCAAAAGCTCGCGCAGCAAACAAGCTGCGCTTCAGGCCAAGGTCGCATCGTATGACCAGCGGTTGGAACAGACGCCTGAGGTGGAACGTAAGTATCTTGATCTGAGTCGGGACCACGAAGCCTCCCTGTTGCGCTATCGGGAGATCAAGGCCAAGCAGATGCAGGCGGAGATCGGTCAAGAGCTGGAAAAGGATAGGAAGGGGGAGCGTTTTTCGCTCATCGAGCCGCCGCAGCTGCCGGAACAGCCCAGCAGCCCTAATCGTAAGGCCATTCTGCTGCTGGGGCTGGTCCTCTCCATCAGCGGCGGCCTGGGATCTGCGGCGGTGCTGGAAAGCCTGGACCATTCGGTGCGCGGCTCGCGAGCCCTGGCCGGCCTCGTGCCGGTGCCGGTGCTGGCGGTCATTCCCTACGTGGAGAACATCGCCGACAGACAGAGGAAGCGAAGGGTGGCGTGGGTTGTCATAGCATCATCGGTTGCAGTGCTGGGGCTTGCCGCGGTGCTTGTCCACTTTTTCTACGTGCCACTGGATGTCCTTTGGTTCAGGGCCCTGCGATCGCTCGGGGTGTACGTTCCCGCGGTTGCGGGCATCCCGGTGTCTCCTTCCGGAATGATGAGGATCGTGTGGAACGCATAAAGGAAGCCGTTGAACGAGCAAGGCAAGAACGGGGCGCCGGCGAAATCGGCTTCGGCCGGGCTGCCAGCCCGGGACTGCCGCGGGAGGCCGGCATCCAGGACGGTCTCGACCAGATCGCCTACACGAAGACGCGTACCGTTCAGGTACCTCGCCCCATTTTGAGGGAAAAGCGCATCGTCAGCGGGTTCGACCCGTCTGGCTTTACCGAGGCTTTCAAGATCCTGTCCACGCGGGTGTCGCACAGGTTGCGCGAGCAACACTGGACGACGCTGGCGGTGACCAGTCCGGGTGAGCGCGAAGGCAAGACACTCGTTGCGATCAATCTGGCGATCAGCCTAGCGATGGAGTTCCACCAGACTTCTCTGTTGGTCGAGGCTGATTTGCGCAGGCCGAGCGTGTGCAATTATTTTGGCTTGGAGCCCGGGCCGGGGTTGAGTGATTATCTCGCGTCGGACATACCCATCGAGCAACTGCTGATAAATCCTGGCATTCCGCGCTTTGTCGTGCTTCCGGGCGGGACTGCACAGGTGCATTCGTCGGAAATGCTGGGCCGGCGAAAGATGCGCGAACTAGTGGACGAACTCAAGGCCCGTTATGCGTCCCGCATCGTGGTCTTTGACCTTCCTCCCTTGCTGGGCGCCGCGGACGTCATCGCCTTCGCGCCTCACATCGAGGCGGCGTTGCTGGTGGTCGAAGAAGGCGAGACACAAAGTGACCAAGTCCGCCGCGCGGAAGAACTGCTGGCCTCGACCCATCTGATTGGCACCGTCTTGAACAAGTCCGCCGAGCCGGTCGTGTCCGTCTACGGCCAGCCCTAGGTCGGCCGGGCAGACCCCGCAGGAGCCATAGAACGTGTACGAGGCCTTCTACCGCTTCCGCGAGAAGCCGTTCTCCATTCTTCCGGACCCGAGTTTCCTTTACCCGAGTTCCAAACACAGCATGGCCTTGGCTCTGCTGGAATATGGGTTGATGAATCAGGCCGGCTTCAATGTCATCACCGGCGAAATCGGCACGGGCAAGACCACGTTGATCCGCTACCTCCTCGGTCAAATGGACAAGCACGTGACGGTGGGACTCATCTCGAACACCCACCGCTCGTTCGGAGAGCTGTTGCAGTGGATATTGTTCGCCTTCAAGCTGGAACATCGCGGTAAGCAGAAAGTTGAGATGTTCCAGGACTTTCTCGACTTTCTGCTGCGGGAGTACAGCCAGAAGAAGCGTCCCGTTCTGATCGTCGATGAAGCGCAGAACCTGGCGCCCGAAACGCTGGAAGAGCTACGCATGCTGTCTAACGTCAATGCCGACAAGGACCAGATACTGCAGCTCATCCTCGTCGGGCAGGCCGAACTGCGCGAGACTTTGCGCCGGCCGGACATGCAGCAGTTCGCCCAGCGGATCGTCGTTGATTATCACCTGGAGCCGCTGGATCGGCAGGAAACCCACGCCTACATCCGCCACCGCATCGCGGTGGCAGGTGGACACGACCCGCTGTTGTTCGACGATGCAGCGTGTGACGCCGTCTATCAGCACAGCCAGGGAGTGCCGAGACTGATCAATCTGCTATGTGACACTGCCCTCGTCTACGGCTTTGCAGCGCAGCAGACGAGAATCGATGCGCGCACCGTGGACGAAGTCGCGCGTGATAAACAGAAGGGTGGAATCTTCCCATCGCGCGGCCAAGAAAGCGTGCCGACGGCCAATTGATTCGTCAGCGGCGCCGCTGTGGCCCTCCACGATTCCGTTGCGCCGTTTGATCGGAATTAAACGCCGCTGACAAGAGCCGGAACGGTGTGAGATTCCTAAAGCAGATCACAACTCCAGATAGATCTCCGTGGTGCTCTTCATCAGTCGATCCATGGAGTAGGATGATTGGCAATGGTTGCGGTGTTCTCGATCGCCAAGTATCGAGCGTGCAAGCGATGAACGCCCATAGGACCGATGGTCCGCCGCCACCCGTCGGCCCGCCTTCGTCTGCGAGCGGCGGCAAAGAGACGCTCATCGTTCTAACAAGCCAACTGTGGATGCTCGCGGTAGGCCTTGGGACGCAGAGTGTGCTCGCCTGGATGCTGGGGCCAGCCGGCCGCGGCGAGTACGCCGTGTGCATGCTTTTTGGCGGTATCTTCGGGGTGATCTTCACGTTTGGAACGGATCGCGCTGCGCAGTATTTTGTCATGTCCAAAGAGCAGTCGTTGTCGCAAGGAGGCTCCGTGGGAATCATTGCGGCGATGTGCGGCTCTGCACTTGCAATCGCTATCGGGTTCGCGTTGATCCACAGCCCGATCAGCTTCTTTCAGAAGGCGGACACCGCTGCGTTCATGACGGCGCTTGCCCTCATTCCATTGACCGTATTGAGTACCACACTTGAGCTGCTGCTCGCCGGACTGCGCAGGTTCGGGATGCTCGGGTTCGTTATGGTCTTGCAAAGCTCTGCCACGTTGATATTCATCGTGGGGCTTGTCGACGTGTTCGGGCTCGGCGTCCACGGCGCTCTTCTCGCCCAAGTTGCGAGCTCGGTCTTGGAAGTGTGCCTGGTCCTTTGGGCCCTCCACGTGTCGTGCGGCTTCAGGCTGATTCTCCCGCAGCGGTCGCATTTCCTACAAATTGTCTCGTATGGCCGCCGCTATTACATGGCGAGAATTGGCATCATGATCGACTCCGGGCTCGGCATCTTCGTTATGGCCATGTTTGCGACCCGCGAGGAAATCGGCCTCTTCGCGGCTGTTTCCACTCTGGTCCTCAAGGTCTTTGTCTTCGCAAACAGCGTCGAAACAGCATTGCTGCCGAGAATCGCCTCCGATCCCACCGGACGCCCCGAACTCGTTGCGCAATGCGTACGCCTCACCGCACTTTTCACCGGCGTTGTCGTGACGGGCATCGTCGCACTGAGCTTCCCGATCGTCAGCATTCTGCTATCGCCCAAATTTGTCTCTGCCGTGCCACTGATCTGGATTTTGGCCCCCGGCGTCATCATTTATAGCGGGTCGCAGATCATGATGACGTTCTTTCGAGGTACCGACCGCCCGGGCATCTGTTCGCTGGTCGTCTGGGTGGGACTGGGTGTTACCGTCCTTGCTCTGGTCGTCCTGTATCCGCTCATCGGCATGCCCGCAGCCGCGTGGGCAACAACGCTCGGCTATGCGAGCCGCGCCATCGTACTGTTCGAGAGCTATAGACGCGTCTCGGGACAGCGCGCGATCGATGTTTTGCGCTTTCAGCGGACTGACCTCTCTGCGACCCGAAGCCTGCTTTTGGGCGTTTACAGAAAACTCTTCCCAGTCTTATGATTGACGCTCCAGCCGAGAAAGGGCCCCCGCGCGTGGTCGAATCGCACCTCGTCTTCAACGACCGCACTGTCGTCAAATATCAAGATGCCGAGCTGGTTCCGACTTGAGTTGATGAAGACCCAGCTCGGCGCCGAAATCGGCCGGGCCACGTCCTTGTTCAAGACGCCGGCAATCGTCTCACATGATTTGCCTGCGGGGTCGATCACCTTCGAGCGCATCTGCGGATTCACCAATCTGAAACAGGCTTTGTCGACTTGGCGTCGCCGGATCGCCTCGTGGAAAGGGTTCGCTCGCACACTGGCGGCGATCCACAATCGGCTCAAGTTTCCCGAGGGCTATGTGATTTCCTTGTCCGACCTTGGCCCCAGCGTTCTTCCGCTCGTGCAGAACGTGATCTGCGTGTGCAGGAAACCTCGCCATCCACACTCGATGAACTGAGCCCGAGCATCGGAATCGAAGTGGGTGTGCCAACACAATCTCCGCAACAGAATCGGGCCTTCTATTCACCGGGGCAGGCATTTGTGACGTTAGCTGTCCTCTCGATATTGATGTTTTCGTACGTCGGTGGCACGAACGATTACCCTAAATTCGTCGTCGCAGCGTTATTTTCTGTCTTTCTTTACAAGATCCTTTTGAAGCGCTGCAGGTTCGAGGTGCCACTCGAATATCAACTAGTCGCTGCTTGGTTCCTGCTATGCACGGTGTCTGCGTTCGCGGCACTAGACTCGGAGCTCGTGGTCGCAAAATTGCTGACCCTAGTGACGGTCATTCCGATGTCGCTAGCGTTGATGCATTTCGCCGTCTGGTACAAGAGTCCCAAGAGCGTGTGGGCCGGCGTAGTGATCGGGGCGTTCATGATGTGCTACTTGTCAGCTAGCTCCGAACCTGTTCAGCCGGCCGACGAACGGCTTACGGGTACCGCAGGCAACGCAAATGAGCTTGGCTATCTTCTGATCGTAACGGAGGTAGTTCTCCTGTATGCGATGTTCGGGTCACGAACCATAGGGCTTAAGGTCGCTTCCGCGGCGCTGGCGGCGGTAATCGTTTACTTCATCCCTTTGACCGGCTCGAAACAGGCCCTGATTTCGCTGTTTGTCGTCGCTATCGTCTACATGCTTCTGAAGATCGAATGGCGGAACGCAACCACGATCATGCGCTCGCTCCTGGTCGTGGCGCTTATGGCAGGCGCTCTGGCGGCGTCGCTCGCTTATTTCCGTGGAACCCCCTATTTCGATCGCTTCGTCGACTTTATCGATGCTGCGGCCTCAGGAACGTTGGACGAATCGGCGCAAACCGGAGAAAGCACCAAGCGTCGATACCTGTTCTACGTAAACGGCCTCGACATGGCATTGCGCAATCCGGCGCTGGGCGTCGGACTCGACAATTTCAGGGTGGCGATCACCGATTATCCAGGATTCCGCGGCGTAGGAAGCGGATCCTACGCCCACTCCAATTACATCGAGGTGCTCGCCGATACCGGGTTTCCGGGTTTCATTCTCTACTTCTCGATCTATGTGGTGCTTGGTCGACGGCTAGTCAGATTGCGCAAACGGAACTTGAGTCCACAGGATCGGCAGCTCTATCACGCCTTGATCGTATTGTTCGGCGTGATCCTGGTTTCGGATCTGGCGATGGTTTCCTATTACGACAAGATTGCCTGGATCGTGTTGTCATCCGTTATTGGGGGCGCATTATTACTGGAGCGCAGGCTGAGCGAGCACGCCGCCGGATATGAGAAGAATCAGGGTCTTGCTGCTCATTGACTCGCTGGTGCGAGGGGGCGCGCAGCGGCAGCTGGTGGAGCTCGCTTTGAACCTGGATAGAGTTCGTTTCGATCCAACGGTACTAATCTATTTCGACCTGCAGCAATTCAGAGCGGAGCTCGATGCCGCTCGCATCCCGGTTGTCCTGATCAAGAAGAAAAGCAAGTTCGATGTTGCATTCCTGATCAGGCTCACGCGCTTTCTGAGAAAGCATCGGCCCGACGTGATTCAGGCGTATCTCAACACGCCCAATTTCTGGGCGCGCCTCGCAGGCAGGCTTGCGGGTATCAGGTTCATCCTCACGTCGGAGCGTTCTGGCGACGTCGGACACTCATTCGTCAGAGTCGTGCTGGAAAGAGTCCTGCAACACTTTAGCCATCTAATCATCGCCAATTCCGAGTCGGTCAAGTCGGTTCTATTGCAACAAATCGGTGTTCCTCCGGACAAGATTCGCGTCATCTACAATGGCGTGGACGTCCCAAAGTTCAGCACTGCCGCGGACTCCGAACTCGAGCGCCTGCGCTGCCGGTTCGCACTGGGCGACCAGGACTTCGTCGTTACGCTGCCCGGCCGATTGGCTGCAGAGAAGAACCACATGTGCCTTGTCAAGGCCGTCGAATGCCTTGGCTCTGTTCGGGACAGGATTAAGGTTTTGTTCGTTGGAAACGAGCTCGATCAGGCATTGAAACAGCGGCTGATCGCGGCGATCAGGCATCGCTCACTCAGTGACCACTTCATTTTCGCCGGTCGGCAGGACAACATGGCCGCCATCTATGCACTGTCGGACGTCGTCGTGCTGCCCTCACTGTGGGAAAGTTTTCCCAACGTCTTGCTGGAAGCCATGGCGGCGTCGCGGCCGGTCATCGCTTCGAACATCTCCGACAATCGCAAGATCATTGAACATGGCGTCAACGGATTCCTTTTTGCTTCGAACGACGAACGGGAGCTTGCCAACTGCCTCGACGCACTCGTCAATTCGAGTCGAGAAAGACTGGCGCGCATGGGCGAGGCGGGACTTGTTATCGCGCAATCCCGATATTCGATCGAAGAGATGGTTCATTCGTATCAGACCATCTACAGCTCCATTCCCATTTTTGGAAGCGACTAAAGGCGTGTGCTCGCCAACCTACGTCCCAGTGCGCGAAATCGCTGTACGAAACATGCTGACCATCTGCTCGACGCCCTGTCTTGCCACCGGACTTCCCACAAGGAACGCTTTCACAACATGTGCGGCCTAGTCGGTTTTGTCGATCATGCGGGCGCGGTGCGAGATCCGCAACGCACGCTCGAAGCAATGGCAGACGCGGTGCTCCACCGTGGTCCAGATGGTCATGGATACGCCCACATGGCCCCCGCTTTCTTTGGACATCGCAGATTGAGCATCATCGATGTGGAGGGTGGCGCGCAGCCGATGTCCACGCAAGATGGGCGATATACGGTCATTTACAACGGGGAGATCTATAACTACAAGGCGTTGCGGGACGAACTGCAGCGCTCCGGCGTTCGCCTCACCACTCATTGCGACACGGAAGTCCTGCCTTACCTTTTCGCGCGGCACGGTGTCGAGATGGTCTCGAAGCTCAACGGCATGTTCGCATTCGCTATTTGGGATCGCACCGCGAAGCGGCTGTTCGCGGCGCGCGACAGATTCGGCATCAAGCCGTTCTTTTATTCGCACGACCGCGCGGCCTTCGTCTTCGCCTCCGAGCTCCGATCCTTATTGAAGCACTCGCACATCTCGCGGGAGACGGATACAGACGCCTTGTCCATGTATTTCACGTTGAACTACGTTCCGGAGCCTTCGACCGCCTATGCCGCGGTCAAGAAGCTGCCGGCGGGGCACTGGCTACTCCTGCAGGACGAAAAGCTCGAAATACACCGTTATTGGGACCTCGAGCGCATTGTTCCCGAACCCGTCCAGTGCTCAGAGGGAGAGGCGCTGCACGAGCTGGACATCCGCCTGCGGCAGGTGATTCGCAGCCAGATGGTAAGCGACGTTCCACTGGGCGCGTTTCTTAGCGGCGGCATCGACTCCGGCCTCGTCGTTTCTTATATGGCGGAACTTTCGCGCGAGCGCGTCAAGACGTTTTCAATCAGCTTCGAGGAAGAACCCCGCAGCGAGCTCCCACTGGCCAGGATCGTCGCTGACCGCTATCGCACCGATCACCATGAGCTGGTCGTGCGTCCAGATGCGGTCGATCTGCTGTCGCGCATGGTGGAGCATTTCGGGGAGCCGTTCGGAGACTCATCTTGTATCCCGACGTTTCTAGTATCGCAACTTGCGCGTGGTGAAGTCACCGTCTGCCTCTCGGGTGATGGAGGCGATGAGGTGTTCGCCGGCTATACGCACTACGTCAAGGTTGCCGCAATCGACAAATTGAGGGTATTGCCTCGCTCCCTGCTCTCCGCGGCGCGCAGTATGGCGCGGCTAGTCGACCGGCCCGCGTACCGCAGTGCGCAGCGAATGTTGAAACGTGCTGCTTTGCCCTTCGCCGAAAGCTATCTCGAGGGGGTATGTTTCCTGGACGAAGCATGGGCCGGAACTTCTTCCGACGTTTCGAAGCGCTTTCATCGAGGCAAGACATTGGTGCTCGATATGTTTCGCAGTTCATGTCGCGGCGAAAGCGCCGTCCGCGCCGCTCAATACATTGACATCAAAACTTCGCTGGTCAACGACATGCTTACGAAAGTCGATCGCGCTTCGATGGCGGTTTCACTCGAAGTAAGGGTTCCACTACTGGACAACGAGTTTGTGACCTGGGCGAATGCATTACCAGTGCGCTTCAAACAGCGGGGCGGCATAGGCAAGCACATAATGAAAAGGCTCGCGCATTCGAGGCTCTCCAAACAGCATGTGCTTGCCCCGAAGATGGGCTTCGACATGCCGCTTTCGAAATGGCTGCGCGGTGCGCTCAAGGAAATGGTGCATAGCCATCTCCTGGACAGTGATGCTGGAGCTTCGGCCTGGCTCGACCGCGCCATGGTCGCTAACATTGTCAGTCGGCACATGGACGGGGTGGAAGATCACAGCCGCGTGATCTGGAGCCTGCTCTTCTTTGAGATGTGGCGCCGCACACTGTAGGAACCGGAAGCGTGTTCAAGCAAAGAAACGCTGTTGTTATCTTGCGAATTAACGGCCTCGTGCGCTGCGCGGCATTTCGATGATGTTTAACATCCTGTACCATTATCGCCTAACGCGATGGCTGTATAGGCAGAGGATTTCTGCTCTGCCGACGTTCCTCAACTAACTCGTCCGTTTCGTAATCACTGCGTGAATACCTGCCAGCGCAAAGATCGACACGCGAGTCAAGTACGGAGATGGCTGACTTGGAGTCGTCGCTCATGGAAGCGCGTAATGCGGCGACGACGTGGTCGTTGCGCGGAATGTCACGGCTGCCCGCAAGAATGGAGGCGTCCTCGCCATTGGAAACAACGTTTACGTCGGGGGCCGGAGCAGAGATTCTCGCGCGTGACGGCAGGGACGACCAGGACGGCCAGCATCGTTGGTGCGAACGCCGTGGTGGTGAAGAATCCAGCTGCCCGTTCTATCGTGACGGACGTTCCGGCGCGCATCACCCGTGGGGACCTCAAGATTTCCGATTATGAGCAGATCTGAGCTCACTCCGGCCGAGCGTCTGAAAGTGTTCATCAAGTATCTGAGCGCGTTCGCATGCGCTGCGATCGGAGGGTTTCGCATCGCGCGCGTCGTCGCCGAGCCTGGCGTGACGATCGTCGCCTATCATAGAATCATCGACGATGACTATGTTGGTGTACGGCCCTATATCTCCGTCACCAAAGGCGCGCTGCGTCGACAAATCCAGTTTTTCAAGAAGCATTACTCGGTGATCCCGCTCGAGGAAGCCGTCGAGCGCATCGAGGAAAACCACATCGACAGGCATTACCTGGTCATCACGTTCGATGATGGGTATCGAGACAATTACGACCTCGGCCTCGATATCTTTGTGAGCGAACGCGTGCGGCCGGCCATCTTCATCACGACTGATTGCGTCGAAAGTCGGCAGGAGCTATGGCCCGACACGATCCGCAACGCGTTATACGGAGCGAGATTCTCCGCGCCGATCGAGTTACGGGAACCGGAAATCACCATCAAGCCTAAGCTTTCGAGCCGGATTCGTGCCACGAAGGCGATCATCGCGCACGTCAAGAACATGGACAGCGAGCAACGTTCATTGTACCTGAATGCGCTGCAGCAGAGATTGCGCTCGCCGCCTGGAGGCGACCGGTTGATGTTAAGTTGGGACGAGGTTCAGTCGTTGAGCCGAGTAGGTGTGACGGTAGGATCCCATACGGTAAGCCACCAGGTGCTCGCTCGCGTCGATGAGCGTACGGCAGGTGTCGAGATCGGCGACTCGAAGCGCATTCTCGAGGCAAGAACGGGGACCCGCGTCGCCTTTTTTGCCTATCCCAATGGCACTTCCGCGGACTTCACGAATTCCACAATCGATGAGCTCAAGAAAGCGGGATATAGCGCGGCTGTGACCACGATCAGAGGGGTCAACAAGAACGGCGCTGATGTGTTCCGGCTGCGACGCACGGGAATCTACCTGACCGATACGCTCAATGTAATCAAGTTCAAGTTGGCGGCGGAATCGTTACTACACGGCTGAGCCTTGCATCGAGGTGATACTCACATGAGCAGGAGCGATCAGCGCCCCACCGTATTGATGATCGGACCCCTGCCACCGCCATATGGCGGCCAGTCCGTTCTGGTGAGCGATCTATTGCAGAGCAGGCTAGGCGAGCGATTTCGGTTCGTAGTCATGAATGTTGCACATCAGTCCACGGGCGTAGCGCGCGCCGCACGAGCCGTCGTGTTTGCGTTGCAACTGCTGAGGCTGCTTACTTTTCATCCGTCGATAGGGCTTGTTCACATTCACACTTCCGCTGGGCTGGCGTTCCTCGAGAAAAGCGCTTTCGCGGCGCTCTCGCAACTATTTGGAAAACGAGTCCTTCTGCACGTCCACGGCGGCCGCTTCCGCAGCGTCTGGAGCGACGCGAGCTCTTTCAAGAAGTGGTTCATCCGACACCTGCTCCAGCTAAGTGATGCATTGATCGTTCTCGGAGCGGGTTGGCGGTCGTTCTATCGGGACGAGGTCGGGTGCGACTGCAAGATTGCGGTATTGCCAAACGCCGTGAAGGTGCCATTGCTCCAATCGCCGCGAGCTACCGACGTTGTGACATTACTCTATGTGGGACAGCTTCGGCCGGAAAAGGGATTGTTTGAGTTGGCGGCGGCAATGCGACAGCTTTCCGCGCAGCCTAGACTGGGGCTTCACCTCAAGATGATGGGAAAGGGAGACACTACACGAAGCGAACGCGTCGTGAGGGACGCCTTTGCCGCGGATGAACTGCCAAACGTCGAGTTTCTCGGCACCTTGGCCGGAGACGAGAAGTGGCGCCAGTTCAGCTCCGCAGACATATTCGTGCTGCCTTCGTACACCGAAGACATGCCCGTTTCGATTCTCGAAGCGATGGCGGCTGGTTTGCCCGTGATCGCCACGGAGGTCGGATCCATACCCGAAGTGATCGACCACGGAGTGAACGGATTTCTGGTAAAACCTTGCGACGTCACGGGATTGGCGTACGCTATTCAGCAATTGGCCGAAGATCACCAATTACGAGTCGACATGGGTGCTGCCGGGAGCAAGAAAGCGAAGGAGCAATTTTCGTTTGAGTATTACATAGATCGCCTTGAGCAACTGTATGCGGCAGTTCTGGAAAAACAGCATTAGCGCCTTCATAAGAAGTTGTTGCGCGCTGTTCACGTGCTTGGCATTTTCGAATGTGGTGGCGGCTGACAATGTCGCCTTGCACGCTCGATATACGTATACGCCCGCTGCGGAGTACGAACATACGAGGTCCGCGGCTGATGCTGTGAAGCTGACCGATGGGGCGTTCGCCAAAGGACAGTTCTGGACTGCGCGCGACGAGACCGTTGGGTGGTATCAGTCGGGCGTGATTAGCATAGAGATCGATGTTGGGGCGGCCTATTTGGTCGACCGCGTTTGCGTCGATTCGGCGCGCGGTAATCGCGCGGGCGTTTCGTTTCCAGAGCGCGTCGACTTGTTCGTGTCGCTCGACCAGCGCACATATGCTTACGTCGGTGATGCGATGCGCGGCGTGGACCACGAGGACGGGGGATACCTCGTTGGGCAATTCTGTGCCCGCGGGCTGAGCGTCCCGGCACGATATGTCCTATTGATGCTTCAGCCCCGCGGCAATTACACGTTCCTGGATGAGATCGAAGTCTTTGGCGTTGCCGCAAAAGCCGCGAGCGTCGAGTCGGCGCGCAGCTACCCGTTCAGTCGCCAAGACCTAAAACTATTGCAAGCGAATTTATTCCGATCTGCTATGCGTTCCAAAGCGATCGGAAGGATGGCCGCGAGCCTATTACGCGCGATCGGACAGACCGCGCAGGGCGATGCCGAGTTGATGACCATTTATCGCGAGATTGAGGCATTGGGCGACGCACAAAGCGGTCATGGACCCGCCGAAGGCTCCGGGTCGTTCGCGAAATCGATGGAGAACCTATTTGCGTTGCATCGCAGGCTTCTTGCGCACCGCTTCAAAGAGGAATTGATCATCTGGCACAAGGATCCTTGGTCGGCATTCACACCGCTCGATACCCCAGACGCGGAGCTAAGTAGTCAAACCCCGGTGCGATTTGATCTTGGTCAGAACGGCTCGGCGTCGAATGCGATCGTGCTCACGAACAACGGACGCCAAGTGCAGCAATACAGAATAGGCGTTAAACTGGAGCGTGACCCTGGAGGCGCTCCGTCGCTGAAAGTGCGGGAGGTGATGCCGGTGCTGCTCGCGAATGGCACGATGCGCGGTGACCCGCTGGTCGAACTGGTCGATGACACGGTGACGATCAGTCCGGGAGAGTCGAAACAATTGTGGCTCTCTGCGTTCGGTCAAAATGCTTCGACCGGTCGCTTTCCCGGGCGAATCGAGTTTTCGAGACCCGGTCAGGCGCAACCTATCGCGGCAGTACCTATCGAGTTGCACGTTTGGCTCGTGTCGACCCCACAAAGCCAACGGCTGTATGTGAATACCTGGTCGTATCTCACATCGAATGCGATACGGCTCATTCCTGAAGTCGCTGTCGCCGATCTCTTCGCGCACCACGTCAATGTCTTCGTGCTCGATGAATCGCAGGTTCCGTGGCCGCGCTTTGACCCTGGATCGACCCGTTGGACAGTGGACTACGCGGCGTTCGACACGTTCATTAGACTCCACAAAGGAGCGAAGAAGGTGCTGTTCTATCTGGAATTCAACAGCGCGAAGCTCCGCACTTTCGGGGGACGTCATGCTTTCATGAGCATGTCTTGGAAAGCGCTATTTCGGGACTGGCTTGACCACTGGATCCGACACGCAACGGAGGTTGGGCTGACGCGCGAAGAGTTTGCCTTCTATCCCGTGGACGAACCCAAGGACGCCGCCGAGGCGGAATATCTCATTGAGACGGCGCAGCTCATCAAGGAGATCGATCCGCATCTGCAGGTCTACACCACGGTCGGGTCGCTAGGCTTCATTGACCTTATTCGAGCGGCTCGAGTCGTGGATATCTTCCAGATTGCCGAGTCGGAATTGGGCAGCACCAAAGCTGTTATTCTAAAGCGATTGAACAAAATGATTTGGTCATACAGTGGCAGCGGCAAGGATGCCGATCCGCTTCGTACTTATCGCGTACAAGCGTGGCGCGCGTTTCAGCACGACGCAAAAGGCATCGGCTTCTGGGCGTACGCCGATGTCGGCAACAGCGGCACGGCCTGGGACGACCTGGACGGTACCCGACCAGATCCCGCAGTCATTTACGAAGCGGCAAGCGGCCTGGCTTCGAGCAAACGCTGGGAGGCTTGGCGAGAAGGAGTGGAAGATTACGAGTTGCTGTACCAGGCGCAGATGGAGCTTCAACGACGTAATCGAGCGGCCAATGTCAATCGGGCGGTCGACGTCGCGCTCAGTGGTGACTACGAACAATTCGAGAAAGTCAGGAGAGATCTGCTTTCAATAATTGCAGGCGGCGCGCCCGCATTAAGCTACTGAGCGTTACGTAAGTACATGAAATTATTTAGAATTACAGTTTCCACTTCAACTGGCCACCCAACTCTCGCTCATCGCAGGCATGCACTACACCGGCCTGTGACTTTCGCCTGCACGAAGGCAGCATTGCCCGAGAACAAGTGGTCGAGTTTCTCCAAGCGCTTTTCGCTCATTTCCGCGCTCCGTTGCTCGTCATCTGGGACAACTCCCGGCCGCATCGCAGCCACTGGGTACGCGACTACGTCGCTTCGACCGCGGGCTGCATTCGCCTCCCGTTCCTGCCGGGCTATGCGCCAGAGCTCAACCCGGTCGAGTTTCTCTGGGGCTGGCTCAAGCGGCACCCTCTGGCGAACTTCTGTCCCGACAGCTTCGCCGAGTTGAAACTCACCACCCGTGGCAAGCTCAAATCCGCCAGCGACGCAGTGTCATCATCGCTCCATGCTGGCAGCAGGCTGAGCTGGTCTGATGTCACGGAGTTAGGTAAGGGTCAATAGATCGGCAATTCGGCCTGCTTCCAGAACGCCCGAAATAAGCTGGGGCGGCGTTGCATGGACTTGAGTTTTCTAATCGGTACGAATCCTAACTTAGCCTCGACACAGCGATTTGTTAGAATGGCGACAGCGTTGCTATGGAATGCATGAATGTAACTTGTTGCATGTGGATTCTCACCCTGGCTAAGGAATAGCAGTGACGCGCCCTAATTTTTTCATTATTGGTGCACCTAAATGCGGGACCACTGCGCTATATACATATCTGCAAACGCACCCCCACATTTTCATGCCCAACCTCAAAGAGCCGCACTATCTCGCCGAAGATTATGATCGTCAGCGTGATATTCGATCTCTTAACGATTATCAACGCCTGTTTGATGATGCAACGTTAGGACACAAGGCCGTTGGCGAAGCATCGGTCCATTACATTCATTCATCGGTCGCCGTCCAGAATATCCGTCGACTTAACCGTGACGCCCGTCTGATTGCCATGCTCCGTAATCCAATCGACCTCGTACATTCATACCACGCACAGAATTACTTCAATCTGTATGATGATGTGCGGGATTTCGAACGAGCCTGGAGATTGCAGCCTCAGCGTAAGGCTGGTCATCATATCCCACGCGGTTGCGTCGAGCCTGCCCTGCTTCAATACGAGCATATTGGACAGCTAGGTAGTCATGTAGAAAGGCTGTTAGATACTTTTCCAAAAGAACAGGTCAAGCTGATTCTATTTGACGACTTTGTTCGCGATACGCAGGCGATTTATAAGGATGTCCTGGAATTTCTGGAACTGGAAGAGGACGGGAGGACAGAGTTTCCAATTTTGAATGCGAATAGACGACCGCGTATTCTACTCGCCCAGAAATTCATTGTCGCGCGTTTCCCGCCGATTGTTACCAAGATTCGCTCACGTCTCTTAGGGGGGGTCGGAGTGCGACAATTCCTCCATGAGCTTAATACCGTCCATGAACGGCGGTCTCCGCTGTCCGTGGAATTTCGAAGAGAGTTAGCCGAAATCTTTGCCAATGATGTCAAGAAGTTGTCTGCGTTGCTAGATCGTAATCTAGATCATTGGGTCACTGCAGATTAGGCAGTGAGATCCGCCGCGTCAGAATAGTTCTCGGGCTTGATAGAATCCGAATCCCGGGGCGACGATGAGGGTGACCTGAATACCGATGGTCATTGTAAGCATCGGGGACTGGCATACGGAGAAGCGGTACGCGGAGGAGCCGACGTGATCCCTGGAATCAGTAGCGCTATGATCTGGAGTCCGATTTCACCGGAAAGGGATCGGACGCATGAAGAAGCGCTATTCGGAAGAACAAATCATTGGCTTTCTGCGGGATGGCGAAGCCGGGATCGCGGTGAAGGATTTGTGCCGCAAGCATGGATTCTCTGAGGCCAGCTACTACCTGTGGAAGTCGAAGTTCGGTGGGATGTCGGTACCTGACGCGAAGCGGCTCAAGGAACTTGAGACGGAGAACGCGCGGTTGAAGAAGTTGTTGGCGGAGTCGGTTCTCGAGAACGAGGTCGCTCGCGAGGCGCTACGAAAAAAATGGTAACCGTAGCGGCAAGGCGCGAGCTGGTACGGTTTGGACGAGCGCGAGGGTTGTCGGAACGACATGCCTTGCGGATGGCAGGTATGAGTGGGAGCGTGCTTCGCTAGCAACGCCGGGACGACGGCAACCAGGGGCTGCGCGAGCGCATTGTCGACCTGGCACACCGACATCGGCGATACGGTTACCGGATGATCCACCTTCGGTTGCGGCATGAAGGGTGGGCGGTCAATGTCAAGCGGGTGCGCCGGCTATATCGACTCGAGAACCTGATGGTCCGCCGGCGGAAGCGCAAGAAAGTGACCGCTCGGCGAGCGACAACCGCTAATTCGGCCGAGTCGCCGCAATGAAGTGTGGTCGGTCGATTTTGTATTTGACCGCCTTGCCGACGGGCGCAGCCTGAAATGTCTTACCGTGGTTGATGACTGCACGCATGAAGCAGTCGCGATTCAACCGGATCGCGCGATCTCAGGAGCTTATGTGACGCGCATTCTTGATCGCGTCAAAGCTGAGCGAGGACTGCCGAAGGTCATTCGGTCGGACAACGTACTAAATGCAAGCCAGCATTCCTTGAAGGGCAACAGCGATCCTGATCGAGCCGCACGGGCGGTTCGAAGCCGCCAAACAGGCAGAGCAACAGCTATCCAGTGGTCTTCCGCGGTCGTGCAGGGGAGCCTTGCCTGACCATAGTGGACACAAGATTCATCGCGGGTTCGGCGTGATCTTCATCGTACCTAAAACAGCATAGGGTCCCAGCGGAAGGTCCGAGCATTATCTACGGGGTCGCAAGCGCCCCAACGGCAGCCGAGAGAGGGATCGATCCACTGGGTAAACTTTGTTCGAAGAACTGTCGATAGGGCTGGTTCTTCTTGATCATGCTGTAAGCCACGCGCGCCATCTTAGCGGCGACTGCGGTCAAGGCTTTGTGACGAAGATCAGCGTCGTCAGGTGCGGCGCGGATATAACGTTCGTATTTCGCCCGAAAGGAGTTCTCTCGCATGTGCACGGCGGCAACCGCGGCTAACCAGAAGGCCAAGCGTAGGCGGGCGTTGCCACGCTTGGAGAGTTGCTCTTTGCCGCGCTGGGTGCCGGATTGGGTCTTGGCCAGGTCAAAGCCGCAGTACTTCAGGAATTGCCGATGATGGCCGAAGCGGCGGAGGTCGCCACCCTCCGCAAGAATGGTCATGGCCAACACTGCCCCGATGCCGGGCAGCGTTTTGAGATGGCCAAAGTCGGCATTAGCTGCTAATGCCTGTTCCGCACGCATCTCGAGTTCGGCGCGAAGGGTATTGAGCTCCTGGTAGCGCCGTAGCGTGATACGAAAGGTTTCGACCGCTAACGAATTGGGAGCGTGGGGAAGAGCCGCGGTGGCACCTGCCATTTCCCACATTTCTTCGAGCTTGGCCCGTTTGTCAACTTTACGGCCGACTACATCCCACGCTGCATCGACGAACTGGTCACAGGTCAGCGAGCGGACGTGCGCCGGCGTAGGAAACTGCAATAGGAAACGCACAAACCACTCATTGCGCGTGGTTGCCCAGTAGCGGTGCATCTCCGGAAAGTACAACGGAAGGCTGTGGTTGATCAGCGAATGCTGCACCTTGGTGCGTGCCCGAGACACCTGGTAATAAGTCTTGGCCAGCTCCTGCAGGTCGTGGTTCCCGGCGAGCATGGGATCAACGTAGCGCTGCACCGCGCCACGCCGGAGCATCTCCAGAATCACGGCGGCATCCTTGGGGTCGTTCTTATCCCAGGAGTTGAACATCGCTTCGCGATAGCGCGCCTGCGCCACCGAATTGATGCCGACAACCTCAAACCCTTCGACCAGCAGCCGGTGGGCGATCGGGCGGTGATAGTCACCCGTCGGCTCTAGTGCAATGCGACAAGCGCCCGGCAATCTGTGCAAGAAATTGAGCAGCCGATCGAAATCGGCCGCGGTGTTCGCCATCCGGAAGCGGTGGCGTTTGCCCGCCGCGGTTTCAACCAATACTGCATTCCAGTAGCGAGCAATGTCGATCGCCACCAAATTGCATGCGGGTGTAGATTTCTGCAAGTCAGCCATCTTGGGTTCCTCCTTCGGTCAACAGACAAACCAAAGGATGCCGTTACCCTTGATGGCTGGCATTCTGCATGTACTACGGCAGTGAATTCTGCGGACGGGCCATGCTGACCTGGGCGCACGAGAACGGCGTGTTGCTGCGCTTCATCGAGCCTGGCAAGCCCAACCAGAATGCCTACGTGGAATCGTTTAATGGTCGGCTACGCGATGAATGTCTCAATGAGCACTGGTTTACCAGCCTCGTCAACGCAAGAACTTTGATCGAGGCGTGGCGTCGCGACTACAACGAGCAGCGACCGAAGAAGGATCTCGGCGGACTACCGCCAGCCCTCTATGCAGCGAAACTGGCCGCCATGGCCCAACAAGCACCAGATCGATAGCTATTTTTAACCACGGACTCTAAACCGTATCGCTGCTAATCTTGGGGATCACGTCGCCTGAGTCTGGAAATTCGAGCCAATCGTTCCTGGGAAATGGCTCGGGTTGGATAGTCTGAGGGGCTTCGAATTTCTGGCCCAAGAATCCCAATGCAGTTCAGTTTACGGCGCGACCACCCGCAAACCGCTGGGCGGAGGTAGTGTACCGGTGTGTTGATACGCACCGACGTCGTTCGTCGTGCGCGCGGTCCCGGCAAAGTCAACGGCTGGCATTGGTGCCACTCCAGCCCCGATGGCCGCGGAACTTCCAGTAAGATGAAAATCATTTGCGCCAGTATTTACCAACAGCGGATTGGTGCTGACGAGATTACCTGACAGCGTTACCTTGGCGCTGATCTCGGTTCCTCCGTACGCTTCCTCAACTACCGAACCCACAGTCGTCAGGTTATCGCGCACAACCGTTCCGACATAGGGATTCAGTCCGTTGGACATGATAGCTATCATCGTCGGTCCTGCTGAAGTCTCGCCTGCGTTGACCGGCGGCTGGTACGAGATGTTGTTTTCCACAATCACATTGATCGCCTTTTGCATCGTGTTCCCACTATCGGTCTCCGGTTGGCCGCCGCCGGAATCGTTACTAAAAAAACGGATATGTCCGGTGGTTTCCCTTGGAACCGAAGGAAAAGCGAAAGTGTTGTTTCTGATGACGTGGCTAGCATCCGATGGATTTGTGAGTGGTAGATAAAATCCATCTACTTTTATCGCCCAACCGGCATACATGTTGTAGAAGATATTGTTCGTGACCGTGTGATACTTGCCTTGCAGATACAAACCGTGATCGTGCCGATAATTGGGCGTCGTGGAGAGATTCGCGTCGCACGCAAGGTTCGGAATTCTCCCGATGTCATGTATGAGGTTCCGATCCCATTTCACCTTGTAGACGTAGCCATTCGCGAACGCGCCGACACGGCCGCCGCCGTCCGTGCAGTCGGCAATCATGACGCGCGCAATGTGATGGATCCAATTCCTTGTGATCACGAGGTCGTGGGTTTGCACACCGCTCGCGGTTCCTTGCATCCAGAGCCCGGCATTCTTGAAATTTCTGATCTCAAAGCCGTCGAAGTTGATGTAGCTATTGAAGAACACCGCACCATAGATAGTGCTGTAATTCTGTCCGTCGAGAATCGCGCCGTACTGGTTTTCCGCTTTCACGGTCACCCAGGCGGCAGCCGTCCCCCCGCGATTGAATTGGATGACGCGATCCGGATAACGGCTGCCAGCGGATGTGTAGATGCCGTCCTTAACAATGACGACATCACCGGGATTGATGACATCCACCGCTTTTTGGATCGATTCAAAGGGGGAAATCGCGGTTCCGGAAGCGCTGTCCGATCCGGTGGGCGCCACGTAATAGGTGGCAGCACGTGACATCGTCGGTGCGAGGAGCTGCACAGCAACAATTAGACTAATCGCCACGCCACGCGTGCTTGCGATCAGCAGGTCGATAGTGCAGCGCAGCACCCCTCCGATGCGTGGCGATACGGCACAAAACAGGACCGACCCGTGCGTTGCGAGCGAGTTGAGTTCTAGTTTATCTAGAGGGGTACTACGTGCTTTTTGGCTCGTTGAGCTCTCAGCCACGTTATTCGCCTCGTTTGGTTGCGGTCTTTGTCGTCGCCAAAGCTTCAGAAGTGCAGTTCGACCGGGTGGGTTGTAAGCTTTGGGGTTCACCCCCGCGAAGCGGCAGACGCGGCCACGGCACACTGGAGCGTGCGACAGCCCTCTCCGGGACTTTCTTCGGCTCATTCTAAGCCGGATGACACCGCTAATTTTGCATCCCCGGCCATCCAATGGGATTCCGCATTTTTCAGCCCGTGCACCGAAACATATACCAATGTCATATAAAAGTCAAGCGTTCAACGATAGACTCGGTTATCGGACCCGCTGGTCATGTTATTTGATCAGCATAATACTGGAATACATACCTGAGCGCGGGCCATGGCGACCTGACTCGAACCCACGAGTCTTCACAAACCGCGGGACAGTCGGGCAAGGAGGCTTGTGAACACCACGAATAAGCAGCGAAACAAGTTGCGGGTGGGCGTGTCATTGGATGCCTTTCAGATACCGGCTTGGCAATTTACGTTACTGACAGAAATTAAACGTATGGCCTGCGTCGAAATCGCATTGATCGTGGCGCCAGGAATTGATGCATTATCGGCGGCGGTCGCCGGTGGAACTGCTCCTGAATGCGGTGGATTCACTTATCGAGCCTATCGCACTTTGGATGAGCGATTGTTCAAATGTGCTCCCGATGCTTGCGCGAACGCGGACGCGAGAAGCCTGTTGGCAAACATCACGACCGCCACTGCGAAGCCGACGCCAACCCACTCGGACCATCCGATCGGTTGCGATAACGTGACTCGAATAGGTAATATCGACATCGATGTGCTCATCTCTCTCGGATCGCAGGTCGGGCTTCCGGATCTTGCAAACCGTGCGCACTGCGATGTGTGGTTCTACGATCATGCAGAGAGCGGTACGAGCAGGTGCCATCCCCTGGGCTTTTGGGAAGTGCTCGCGGGGAACAGTACTACGAGTGTGGCATTGCTCGTTCTACCCAACGGGTCGGATCGACCATTGGTAGCAAGCGAGGGCTATGTGGCAACCGAGCGGTTGTCCGTTTGGCGAAATCGCAATAATTGTTATTGGAAGAGCGTATCGCTCATCCCGCGGACGCTTAACCGAATGCACCGTTTCGGCAGAGCGCGTTTTCTGAGGACGCTGGCGCCAAGCGATCAGCATCGAGTGCCGGTGCGTACGAGGCGCCGCGCCAGCCTCCACGGTATGCAGTTACTCGTACTCGCGTTGCTTCATTTCACCCGATACGCGCGTTTCAAACTGTCGAGCTGGATATTTCTGCATCAATGGATTCTCATGTTCGGTCTGTCCGGTGACACAGTATCGCCTCGTGATTTCCAAAAGATCGTTCCCCCCAATAACAGCGATTGGGCGGACCCCTTCATCATCTTCAAGGACGGTGTGTATTACGTCTTCTTCGAGGAACTTCCATACAACGAGAAAAAAGCCCACATCTCGGTGTTTGAGATGGACCAGTCGGGCAAACACCGCGCGCCAACGACAGTCCTTGAACAACCGTACCATCTGTCCTATCCCTTCGTTTTCGAATGGCGCGGGAACTATTACATGATTCCCGAATCTGCTTCCCACCGCACGATTGACGTCTACCTGTGCACACAGTTCCCCACCGAGTGGCGCTATCACAAGACTCTAATGAACAATGTGGCTGCCACCGATGGGACACTGCTCCATTACGCCGACAAATGGTGGCTCTTTACGGCCATCCAAGAGTCGCCCGGTGCGTCCGCGTGGGACCAATTGTTCCTGTTCTATGCTGACAACCCGTTGAGTGGTATTTGGACTCCCCATCCCGAGAACCCGATAGTGTCAGATGCACGGAATGCACGGCCTGCGGGAAAGATCTTCGAACACCGCGGTACGCTCTATCGGCCTGCGCAGGACTGTTCCAAAGGCTATGGGTATGCGATACACCTCAACCGGATCGTCACGCTATCAGAGACGGAATATGAAGAGGAGCGGGTAAAGTCGATCGAGCCAACATGGGATCCATCGATCACGAAAACTCACACGCTCAACTGCGTGGACCGGATGACCGTCATTGACGCGGTATTTAAGCGGCCAGCCCTCACGCGGTGCCTGCCGACATTCTTGACGCGCAGGATGTACACGAAAGGACGAGCAACGCCGCCGGGCCTTTGAAAGATAATCTCGCCGGAGCGCGGAACGGCGAAAGAGCTCTACCGGATGGTGGGGGATGTCTGCCGGCAGCTGGGGATCGCCGAGGCGACCTTTTACGTGTGGAAGAAGAAATACGGCCAGCTCGGAGTGACGGAGTTGCGCAAGATGCGCATGTAACGGGCAACTTCGCGCCGAACGGCGGGCCTTACCATTTTTTTCTGACGACATCCTGCAGCATCGTCTTATCCAGCGTCAGCTCGGCCACCCGGCGCTTGAGCTTGGTGTTTTCGTCCTCGAGCTCCTTCAGCCGCCTCGCCTCGCTCGGCTGCAACCCGCCATAGACCCGTTTCCAACGGTAAAATGTATTCTCCGAGATCCCCACTCGGCGGCAGAGCTCCGTCCCAGGAACCCCGAGCTCGTGCTCCTTCAATACCGCAACAATCTGCTCAACGCTGAATCGCTTTCGTTTCACGGCTCCTACCCTTCCTTGCGCCGGGGTTAGTCTGCCGGAAAACTCACCTCAGGTTTGGACTCGATTTCGAGGAGCCCCGCAGTGCGAATCGTAAGGCTCTTTCCCACATGATGATCGCGGAACCGGCGCATGACCGCAGCAGTTAACTTCGCCACGGTGGTATCAGAGACGTACATGCCGCCATGCCGGTTCCCGTTGTACCGTCGGCAGAGCTCCGGATTTAGGCGGCGATTGCCTCTGCTTCACGCAGGACCCGGACGATCTGCTCTTCGAGAAAGCGCTTCTTCCTCTGCAATTCCGTTATCATTATTGCTAAACTACCACCAAGGCTTGCAGACCGGTCGGTTACAAGTTATCGACTTAGGTTCGACCTGTCGTATTACGAACCAACTTCTTGCGCGATACCTGCTCGGCGAGGCGAATTTCAACGAGCTGCTAGTGTCGATTCTGCTTTACTGGCACACGCTGCGGCACTTGAAGAGTGCGCAGCTCGCAGCACGCGTGGCCAGGGGTTGGAAAACTCCGGATCTTGCATCGCAGGTGGGGCAGCGTCTTCGCGCAAGCGTTGTCCCGATCGGTATCGATCCATGGCGCGCATGCGCGCTCAAGGGGAACGGTGAGTTCACGTTCTTGAACGAGACGCACACGGTTCTGGACGAGGCAGACTGGAACAGAACCGACGTTCCTAAGCTCTGGCACTACAACCTGCACTACTTCGATTGGATCAACGCGCGTGACGCTCGCGCCGACACCGCAGCCGAGTGGATCGAGCGATGGATCGCTGAGAACCCAGCACCGCGCGGCAATGGATGGGAGCCGTATCCGCTATCTCTGCGCATCGTCAACTGGATCAAATGGCTAGTGCGCAGACCTGCAATCGACCATTCGCTAGCTTCCACAATATGTGGATCGCTCGAACTCCAGTCGCACGTATTAGCTCAGCGCCTCGAGACGGATCTCCTCGGCAACCATCTTTTCGAGAACGCGAAGGCTTTGATATTCGCTGGCTGCTTCTTCGAGGGTGTGCAGGCCGACACATGGTTCGCACGTGGTGCGAACGTGCTTCGCAAGGAGCTCCACGAGCAGATCTTGCCCGACGGAGGATATTTCGAATTGAGTCCGATGTATCACTCGATCGTCCTCGAAGACATTCTCGATCTGCTGTCGCTGCAGCAGGCATATCCGGGGCGGCGGTTCGCTGAACATGGCATGGGCAGTCAACGGCTAAAGCCGATCGCTAGATCGATGCTTTGTTGGCTTAGCGACATGACTCACCCTGATGGCCAGATCGCGTTGTTCAACGACGCGGCAATGGGGATCGCCGCCGACTTGGCGATGTTGAAGCGATACGCTGAACGGTTGGGCGTGCCGGTTCCTCTTCCATCGCGCACCGACGGCATTCGGATGATGGGTGCGTCGGGATTCATTCGTGTCAATCGCGGTGCGGGGTCCGCGATCCTAGATGTCGGCAAAATCGGTCCGGACCATGTCGCAGGTCACGGCCATGCCGATACGCTGACTTTCGAATGGTCACTCGCGGATCAGCGCGTTATCGTCGACAGCGGTACGTCGCTATATGGCGAGAGTCCCGAACGGTTGCGTCAGCGAGGAACGGCGGCTCACAACACGGTCGTCGTCGATGGCAAGGATTCGTCGGAAGTGTGGAGGGGGTTCAGAGTGGCACGGCGAGCTTACCCACGGGACGTTGCAGTAGACGTCTCGATGGAACCATGGATGGTGAGCGCCGCGCATGATGGATATCGTCGTCTGTCCGGCCGGGTCATCCATCGACGGCGATGGGAGTTTGGCTCCAACTCGCTGCTTGTGGCAGACCGCTTGGAAGGCAAGCACGAAATTGCCCGGGCACGCTTCCACTTCCATCCGCGTATCGAGGTTGCCATGGATGGGGCGCATGAGGGCATTTTGCACGGAGCGGACGACCTGACTGTAGGATTTGTGATCACAAAAGGGTGCGCCTGGCTGGAGGATTCGAGCTACCACCCCGAATTTGGCTGTTCGATTCGCAACCAGTGCCTCGTCGTTGAGCTCGAGCATGCAGAATCTGTCATCGCCTTTACCTTCGGGCCCTGAAGGGGAGCACTTTTCAAGCGATGAAGATTCTCTTTCTGAGCGATAACTTTCCGCCAGAAATCAACGCACCCGCAACGCGCACCTACGAGCATGCAGTCGAATGGGCGCGGGCCGGTCACGAAGTTGCGGTGATCACCACGGCTCCCAACTTTCCCGAGGGCAGGCTCTTTGACGGCTACCGCAACGCCTGGCGTACCGAAGAAAGCATGGGCGCTATCCGGGTCATACGGGTGAAGACCTACATCACCGCCAACGAAGGCTTTCTCAAGCGCACGCTCGATTACGTTTCGTTCATGGTCATGGGGGGCCTCGCAGCGCTCTTTCATCCGCGTCCCGACGTGATCGTGACGACCTCGCCGCAGTTCTTCTGCGCGATGGCGGGCTGGGTCGTCACGCGGCTTCGCAGGCTGCCCTGGGTATTCGAGTTGCGCGATCTCTGGCCGGCGTCGATCGTGGCGGTCGGCGCCATGAAGAAGAGTTGGGTTATTAGGTGGCTGGAACGGATCGAGCTGAAGATGTACCGAGATGCCGATGCGGTCGTGTCGGTGACTTACGCCTTCAAAGACGATCTCGCGCGGCGCGGCATTGACCCTGGAAAAATCGATGTAGTGCTGAACGGCGTCGACCTGTCACGATACGGGCCCATGCCCAAGGACGACCTGCTTCTCGATCAATTCGACCTGCGAGGAAAGTTTGTTGTTGGGTACGTCGGAACGCACGGCATGGCGCATGCGCTTGAAAATGTGGTGGATGCGGCCACCATCCTGCGCAATCAGTCGGGCATCGTGTTCCTCTTCACCGGTGCCGGAGCCAAGCGGGCCGAGCTGGAGGAGGCGGTCAGGGCCCGCAAGCTTGCGAATGTGCGTCTGATTCCCTCACAGCCGAAAGCGCTGATGCCGCGGCTGTGGAGCGTCCATGATCTCGCGCTGATCCCGCTGCGCAACCAGGAGCTGTTCACCACGGTCATCCCTTCGAAGATTTTCGAGGCTATGGCAATGGGAATTCCGGTATTTATGAGCGTTCCGGAGGGCGAGGCGACGAAGCTCGTGCGGACGACGTGTTGCGGTGCTCTGGTCCCACCCGAGGATCCGCAGGCCATGGCGGAAGCCATCGTTCGCCTGGAGGAGAATCCGGACGAGCGTGCGCGGTATCGCGCAGCCGGGCTTGCCGCCGCATCCAACTACAGCCGGGGCAAGCAGGCGGTGCTGATGCTGCATGTGCTTGAAAAGGTTTGCGGGAAATAGCGAATTACGTCGTGAGCAAGGGCCCTGCGAGGAAGCATCACCGAAGCCATCGACTGGAGGTCACCGGCGACTTCGGCTCGCCCGCACCCTGCTCGGACAAAGTGCCCCTATACCAGGGCGTACCGATTTGAAAATGGACAGTCGGTGCGAGCGGTCAATTCGAGCTGGACCGTGGATCTTGTGGCTGAAGCGCTCTTCTATGGTCGTCGTCTGCGCGACCTGACCGTGCGTCCGAGGATCCGCCGCAATCATATGAATCTTGTTTGCTCGACCGCGCGACTCCCCAACGCCCTGAATACGTCTCCCTTAACGCCCCACTCCCGTTCGGGATGTAGCTTGAGCGTGCTGTCCAAGGCCACCGCCTGGATCTGGATCTTGATCCGAACGATCCGATCATGCTGGGACTGTTCGCTAACCTCGTCCGATACTCATATTGTTGGGCCAGTGATTCATCCCGGTCTAGATCGTATGCCAATTGCCGATCTCTTCTGCGAGCCATCAAAACGCTCAACTTGGCGAGGCTCGCGTAGCCAGTAGTATGGCCGTCGAGCCGTTCGACATTGGCATAGTAAATCCTGTAGACAATTCCGTAAATCAAGGTGAACCCGATGAGAGCAGGCGTGTTGTCATAGAAAGTCAGCGCGACGACGAAGCAGAGCGCCCCGTGCAACCACAAACGCGGCGCTACTTGCGCGTTGGCACGGCGCTGAGGTTGTCTACGTTCCCTGCCATGATAGGCGCCCACGGCAGGATGCTGCCTGCGTTCCACGGGCGGTGACTGCTGGGCAGCGCGAAGAAAGTAGATATAGAGCAGCGAGTGCAGATGCCGTAAGTCGGGCTGCATTGCCTCACTGCGGCGCACAATCTTGCGGCGGTACATCGAGAACAGCGTTTCGACAATCGGGTACGCCGCCAGGGCGATTACAAACCACGCCGAGACGTTAGCATCACGAGCGACAAGCTGAATCGAGAGCTCGGCGTACATGAACCCAGTGAAATAGGCACCGGCATCGCCCAGGAAGACTTTGCCCTTTGGGTAGTTCCACACCAGGAAGCCTACCAATGCCCCAGTCATCGCTGCCGCCTGCGCGAGAATGCGCGTGTCGCCGACATACCACGCGACTATCGCCACCCCCGCGAACATCAGCAGCGCCGATCCGCCGGCCAGTCCATGAGTGCCGTCAATAATGTTGAAGGCGTTGCATGCCCCCGCCACCATGAAACATGTGAGCGATACGGCGAAGGGCAAATAGGCGAGCCAAGCGTCCACGAGAGGCAAATCAAGGCGCGTCACGACGCCTTGCGCAAACACGCTAGCGAGCGCAGCGGAGAAAACGGCGGCGAGGAGGCGATGCCTTGGGGACACCTGGTGGGTGATGTCCTCCCACAACCCAACTCCATACACTGGCAACGCCGATATCAGCAGTGGCAGCGCCGGGCGTAGCGGCAAGAATTCGAGCTGGAGCGCGATTGCGATGGCTCCCACGAAGCCAAGGAATACTGCCGCGCCGCCCAAGCGTGACCTAGGCCCGACGTGAATGTGTTGCGGGCCGCCGGAGGCCGGCTTCCTTACCCGACCATGCGCCCGAACCACCACCGTCAAAACGATCGCGGCGGCGATCACCGATACGAGCCACATCTCTGCCGCCAGGAGTCCGAATAGAAACGATGCGCTCATTGGCGCACCAAATGCGAACGACAGCACGTCCCCTCCCCGCTTCTACTCGCTCACTCTTAAAGATGTCGCCGACTGACCCCCAGTGCCGACTTCGCCACTACAAAGCATAGGCGGTACGGCCGCGCGGCCCGCGGTAGACTTGGAACCTTGCGATCGAGGCGCCCATCCAAATGTTTACCTTTGACGACCCAATCTACTTACCTAATTGGACGCTTGCGCAAGTTTCGAGCCATTTTAATAAGTGATTGTTATTTATATACAAAAATATAGACACGCGATGTGTAAACTAGGGCACTGTTAAGTATTCCGACAAGGGCAAGTCTTGGATTTTCACGCCAGAATCGGCGAAAAACGAACAAGCATGGTCAATTTATCTCATTGTAATTTTTACCTTGTAGTGGACAGGATAGTTAAAACCTCGCCGCAATCTCCTATTTCACGAGCCAGTTCCGCCGGAGTCCGCTCCGGGCTAGACAGGGGGAAACTGGCCCGTCTGGCAGGATTCTTGTGCCGGAGCGTTGTCCGGTAAAAGAAGTTACGGTGCGCCGAATCGCTTGGCGATTCTCAAAGAAGGGGAGCCCGAAGAGGCGTTCGCACAGCTGACGAAGAAACATCGGATCAGCTCGGCGACCTTACTGCCACTCGAATCGAAGCGGGCGCCGAGGTTGCTGAGCGACACCTCAGTGCCGCCTGTCGTGAGCCGAAATTCTAGCGCCGTCGGCGAAGCGCGAGGGGTTGCGGCCCGTAAGGCTGACACCTCGAGCTGTTGCGTTTGTTACCTGATTCCGTCAACCTCCGGCAGGAAGCTCGTCCATTCCGTTGTACTAAAAAACATTTTTCTCTCGATCAAATTGTATTGTTGACAAGAAGAGTTAGTTTCACATTACATATTTTATTGGAAAAAAGATTCGATTCGGCTATTGACACCCAGAATATGCTAATGGTATAGAAACGCATCTGAGATGGACTCGCAAGGGAGCAATATTGCGCGGGTTGGGTTTCAGAGGTTCCGACGGATACAGTCTCGCAGCAACGAAGTTATCCGAAGCAGTACTACACAACTGCATTAGCCTAAGTCCCGAACGCGACGCGGGGTTCGCGCGTTTGAGGAAAACTGAGGCGTCTCGCGATTACGTCGAAATGAATTGCTTTGAAAGCAGCCTCGTAGCCGACGCAGGCCGGGGCCGTACGTTGAGGGCGCTAGGTGGGCTTGCAAGCCCAGGCCTTCTCTTTGCCCTCCTGCTATTCACCGCAGTCCGCGCCTTTGCGGGAGACGTGACGTTGGCGTGGGATCCGTTAGTTAGTCCTCCTGCAGCCGGCTATATGGTCTATTCCGGATCTACAGCAGGCAACTATACGTCCAATATCGACGTCGGCAACGCAACCTCCTACACGATATCCAGCCTGGTCGAAGGAGCGACCTACCACTTCGCCGTGACCGCGTACGACGGGTCGCACGCGCAGAGTGGTTTCTCTAACGACGTTAGCGCGACCGTCCCTTTTAGCGCTCCGATTGCCCAATTCAGTGCTAGCACCACATCCGGAACCGCCCCGCTGGTCCTGAATTTCTTGAATGCATCCATCGGGACCATCAATACCTTCGCCTGGACCTTCGGCGATGGCATGACAAGTAACGCCCAGAATCCGTCGCACACGTATTCGTCCGCGGGCGCCTATAGCGTCAGTCTCAATGTCACTGGTCCCGGCGGAAGTAACACCAAGACAAATAGCAACTACATAACCGTTTCGTCATCGGCGCAGGTTACGGCGACGACACTGGGAAGTTCGAAGAATCCATCGACAGCCGGAACCAGCGTCACCTTTACCGCCACCGTCGTCGGCAACAATCCGACCGGTAGTGTCAACTTCAAGGATGGCGGCGCCTCGATTGCAGGCTGCAGTGCAATTGCGCTGGCGGGCAGCGGCAACAGCCGGACTGCGGCATGCACGACCAGCACGCTGACCGTCGCGACGCACAGCATCACGGCGAGCTACGGCGGCGATTCAGCCAATTTCGTCTCCACGAGCGCTTCGTTGTCTCAGGTCGTTAACAAGACCTTGAGCACCACTTCAGTCGCGAGCTCCCTGAATCCATCCAGCGCGGGAACGAGCGTCACATTCACTGCAACCGTGACGGGGGCGGCACCGATTGGCAGCGTCAACTTTACCGATGGTAGCGGCTCCATCACCGGCTGTTCCGCTGTGCAACTTTCCGGCATTGGCAACATTACGACGGCACAATGCACGACCAGCGGCTTGAGCACCGGCACGCATGCGATCGGCGCTTTCTACGGTGGTGACGTTGCCAATGTCCCTTCGAGCAGCACGCTGTCGCAGGTCGTCAACTCGGTCGGTCCGGGCCCGTCGACGGCGACGGTCGTCAGTTCGTTGAACCCGTCGACAGCGGGGACGAGCGTCATGTTCACGGCGACGGTCACCGGCAGCAATCCGACCGGCAGCGTCAACTTCAAGGACGGCGCCAGCTCGATCACCGGCTGCAGCGCGGTCGCGCTCACCGGCAGTGGCAACAGCAAGACGGCACAATGCACGACCGGCAGCCTGACCGCGGCGACGCACAGCATCACGGCCGCCTACGGCGGCGACGCCGGCAACGCCGCTTCGACCAGCGCGGCGCTGTCGCAGGTCGTCAACTCGGTCGGTCCGGGCCCGTCGACGACGACGGTCGTCAGTTCGTTGAACCCGTCGACAGCGGGGACGAGCGTCATGTTCACGGCGACGGTCACCGGCAGCAATCCGACCGGCAGCGTCAACTTCAAGGATGGCGCCAGCTCGATCACCGGCTGCAGCGCGGTCGCGCTCACCGGCAGCGGCAACAGCAAGACGGCACAATGCACGACCAGCAGCCTGACCGCGGCGACGCACAGCATCACGGCCGCCTACGGCGGCGACGCCGGCAACACCGCTTCGACCAGCGCGGCGCTGTCGCAGGTCGTCAACAAGGTGACCGAGCACGACCACTGTCGTCAGCTCTGCGAATCCGTCAACCGTTGGCGTAAATGTCACGTTCACCGCGACCGTCAGCGGCTTGGCACCGACCGGCAGCGTCAACTTCAAGGATGGCGCCAGCTCGATCACCGGCTGCAGCGCGGTCGCGCTCACCGGCAGTGGCAACAGCAAGACGGCACAATGCACGACCAGCAGCCTGACCGCGGCGACGCACAGCATCACGGCCGCCTACGGCGGCGACGCTGGCAACGCCGCTTCGACCAGCGCGGCGCTGTCGCAGGTCGTCAACTCGGTCGGTCCGGGCCCGTCGACGACGACGGTCGTCAGTTCGCTGAACCCGTCGACGGCCGGGACGAATGTCATGTTCACGGCGACGGTCGCCGGCAGCAATCCGACCGGCAGCGTCAACTTCAAGGATGGCGCCAGCTCGATCACCGGCTGCAGCGCGGTCGCGCTCACCGGCAGTGGCAACAGCAAGACGGCACAATGCACGACCAGCAGCCTGACCGCGGCGACGCACAGCATCACGGCCGCCTACGGCGGCGACGCCGGCAACACCGCTTCGACCAGCGCGGCGCTGTCGCAGGTCGTCAACAAGGTGACGAGCACGACCACCGTCGTCAGCTCTGCGAATCCGTCAACCGTTGGCGTAAATGTCACGTTCACCGCGACCGTCAGCGGCTTGGCACCGACCGGCAGCGTCAACTTCAAGGATGGCGCCAGCTCGATCACCGGCTGCAGCGCGGTCGCGCTCACCGGCAGTGGCAACAGCAAGACGGCACAATGCACGACCAGCAGCCTGACCGCGGCGACGCACAGCATCACGGCCGCCTATGGCGGCGACGCCGGCAACGCCGCTTCGACCAGCGCGGCGCTGTCGCAGGTCGTCAACTCGGTCGGTCCGGGCCCGTCGACGACGACGGTCGTCAGTTCGCTGAACCCGTCGACGGCCGGGACGAATGTCATGTTCACGGCGACGGTCGCCGGCAGCAATCCGACCGGCAGCGTCAACTTCAAGGATGGCGCCAGCTCGATCACCGGCTGCAGCGCGGTCGCGCTCACCGGCAGTGGCAACAGCAAGACGGCACAATGCACGACCAGCAGCCTGACCGCGGCGACGCACAGCATCACGGCCGCCTACGGCGGCGACGCCGGCAACACCGCTTCGACCAGCGCGGCGCTGTCGCAGGTCGTCAATACCGTCGGCGCATCGATCAATGTCGCACTCGCGAGCAACGGCGGCGTCGCCAGCGCCTCGAGCAGCTACAACACCGGGTTCCCGGTGTCGGCGATCATCAACAACGAGCGCGCCGGTGCGAATTGGGGTAACGGCGGCGGATGGAACGACAGCACCGCCAACGCTTATCCCGACTGGGTGCAGATCAACTTCATCGGAAGCAAGACGATCGACCACGTCGTCGTCTACACGCTGCAGGACAACTACGCCAACCCGGTCGAGCCGACGGATACGATGACGTTCGGCCTGTACGGCATCACCGCGTTCACCGTGCAGGGCTGGAACGGCTCGAGTTGGGTGAGCCTGGGCAGCGTCAGCGGCAACACCCTGGTCAAGCGAACGGTTAACTTCGCAGCGTTCACTACCGATCGCATCCGCATCAACGTCACCGCTGCGCTGGCAAGCTACTCCCGCATTACCGAGGTCGAAGCCTGGGGCACCGCGCCGGTCGGGCCGGGGCCGTCGGCCACCACACTGGTGAGCTCGAGCAACCCATCGACGGTCGGGACCAGCGTGACGGTCACCGCCACCGTCGCCGGCAGAAATCCGACTGGGAGCGTCAACTTCAAGGACGGCGCCAGCTCGATCAGCGGCTGCAGTGCAGTGGCGCTGGTCGGCAGCGGCAACAGCAGGACGGCGGCGTGCAGCACCAGCGCCCTGACCGCCGCAACGCACAGCATCACCGCAGCTTACGCGGGCGATGCCGGCAATGCCGCCTCCACTAGTGCGGCTCTGTCGCAGGTGGTCAATGTGGGTGGCGGCTCGATCAATGTTGCGCTTGCGAGCAACGGCGGCGTCGCCAGCGCCTCGAGCAGCTACAACACCGGGTTCCCGGTGTCGGCGATCATCAACAACGAGCGCGCCGGTGCGAATTGGGGTAACGGCGGCGGCTGGAACGACAACACCATGAATGCCTTCCCCGACTGGGTGCAGGTCAATTTCAGCGGAAGCAAGACGATCGACCGCGTCGTCGTCTATACGCTGCAGGACAACTACGCCAGTCCCGTCGAGCCGACGGACACGACGACGTTCAGCCTGTACGGCATCACTGCGTTCACCGTGCAGGGCTGGAACGGCGCGGCATGGGTGACGCTTGGGCAGCGTCAGTGGCAACAACCTGGTCAAGCGCACGGTGAATTTCTCGGCCACCACGACCAACCGCATCCGCATCAACGTCACCGCCGCGCTCGCCAGCTTCTCCCGCATCACCGAGGTCGAGGCCTGGGGGCACTGAGCAAGTTCGTTTCGCTGGAGAGATCACCTGATCAAGGCGCGCGCGGCAATCGCGGTGAGCAGCGGTTTTGAGGCGTATCCGCCTTGAGCGGATTCCGCGAGAGTCTCCTCGATCACCTCATTTCGAGTCTGCCGCACCAGCCCTGCCGAGTCGCCGCTAGGCGTGCAGGCGTTGCAGGTCGTGCACCGTTGCCGCGCGTCTGCATCGGCGTCAGCTTCGCGTCGCCCACATTGACCTGCTTGAACGGGCCGGTCGCCATATCGCGGGCGCAATAGGTGACCGTCTTGGTCGTTTGACTCGCCTCGACTATGAATTCCCGCGTGGCGGCATCCGCGAGATAATCGCCGGGCCGGAGCTTGGCGCTTGAGGCTCGAGTCAGGGGCTTGGGCACGATGTGATAACAGCCGCCCGGAACCAGACGGAATCTAGCGCAGCCTAGCAGAAGGAAGAACAGAGGCAAGTTTTGATGCAGCACGCAGGACCAGACGAAAAAGCTCTTGCGGTTCAATGGCCTCTGAGCGCCCACACGCCGATGATGCAGCAATATCTGCGCATCAAGGCCGAACACCCCGACAAGCTCGTGTTCTACCGCATGGGCGATTTCTATGAGCTCTTCTACGGCGACGCGCAGCGCGCGGCGCCGCTGCTCGACATCACGCTGACCGCGCGCGGACAGTCGGCCGGGGCGCCGATTCCGATGGCCGGCGTCCCCTACCACGCGGTCGAGCAATACCTCGCCAAGCTGGTGCGCCTCGGGCATTCGGTCGCGATTTGCGAGCAGATCGGCGATCCCGCAGCCAGCAAAGGACCGGTCGAGCGCAGGGTCACGCGTGTCGTCACGCCGGGCACGCTGGTCGACGCCGGCCTGCTGGACGGCAAGCGCGACTGTCTGCTGGTCGCGGTGCATGCAACGACGGCGCGGGCCGGCGTCGCATGGCTCAATCTGGCCGGAGGTCGGCTGCACCTGCGCGACGTGCCGCTGGCCGAGTTGGGGGCGTTGCTCGCACGCGTCGACCCAAGCGAAATCCTGCACGCCGAAGATAGCGCCCCGATCGTCTACGCGGCAGCGCCGGCGCACGCGCTGCCGCCTTGGCGTTTCGAGCGCGCCACCGGCGTGCGGCGCCTGTGCATGCAATTCGGCACGCGCGATCTCGCCGCGTTCGGAGCCGATGACGCGCCGCTCGCGGTCGCTGCGGCCGGCGCGCTGCTCGATTACGCGCAGGCCACCCAGCAAGCTGCGCTGGCGCATGTCCGGACGCTCACCGTCGAGCGCAATACCGATCATCTGGCGCTCGACCTCGCGACGCGACGCAATCTCGAGATCACCGAGACGCTGCGCGGGGAGCCTGCTCCGACGCTGTATTCGCTTCTCGACGGCTGCAGCACCGGTGCCGGCAGCCGACTGTTGCGGAACTGGCTCACCAACCCGCTGCGCACGCAGCCAGCCGCGGCCGGTCGCCACGCGGCGATCGCCGAGCTGGTCGCGGCACCACAAGTGCGTATTGCCTTGCGCAAGGCGCTCAAGACGACAGTCGACATCGAGCGCATCGCCTCGCGCATCGCGCTGCGCTCCGCCCGGCCGCGCGATCTCGCGGGGCTGCGCGATACGCTGCAGCGCCTGCCGGCGCTGGCGTCATCGGTCGGCGCCTGTGCCTCACCGCTGCTCAGCGCCGCCGTCGAAGCGCTCGCGGTCGATTCGCGCTGGGCGGAGCTTCTCGCCGGCGCGATCGCCGCCGAACCCGCGGCGGCCGTGCGCGAAGGCAACGTGATCGCGGCCGGCTACGACGTCGAACTCGACGAGCTCCGCGCGATCCAGGACAACTGCGGCGCGTTCCTGATCGAACTGGAGGGGCGCGAGCGCGAACGCACGGGAATCGCGAGTCTCAAGGTCGAATTCAATCGCGTGCACGGCTTTTATATCGAGGTGTCCAACGCCAACGTCCAACGCATCCCGGACGACTATCGGCGGCGCCAGACGATGAAGAACGCCGAGCGCTACATCACGCCTGAGCTCAAGACCTTCGAGGACAAGGCGCTGTCGGCGCAGGAGCGCGCGCTCGCGCGCGAGCGCAAGCTGTACGAGGAGATCGTCGCTGCACTGGACCCGTCGATCGAGGCACTGCAGCGCGCGGCGCTCGCGTTGGCATCGCTCGACGTTTTCGCCACGCACGCCGAACAGGCCGCCGCGCTGCGCTGGACAAAGCCGCGCTTCAACGCCGAGCCGATGCTTGCGATCCGCGGCGGGCGGCATCCGGTGGTCGAGGGCCAAGTCGAGCACTTCATTCCGAATGACCTGTCGCTGGGCACCGCCCGACGCATGCTGATCGTCACCGGTCCGAACATGGGTGGCAAGTCGACCTACATGCGGCAGACTGCTGTAATCGCGCTGCTCGCGTACTGCGGGCTGTTCGTTCCCGCCACGGATGCAGAGATCGGTGCGCTCGATGCGATCCACACCCGCATCGGCGCCGCCGACGATCTCGCCGGCGGACGCTCGACGTTCATGGTCGAGATGACCGAGGCCGCGTACATACTGAATCGAGCGACTCCCAACAGCCTGGTGCTGATCGACGAAATCGGCCGCGGCACCTCGACCTTCGACGGGCTGGCTCTGGCGTGGGCTATCGCTCGCGAGCTCTCTCTCAGGAACCGCTGCCTGACCCTTTTCGCCACACACTATTTCGAGTTGACAGCGCTGCCCGCGGAGCTAGAGGCTTGTGCCAATGTCCACTTCGATGCGGTCGAGCATAAGGACGGAATCGTCTTCCTGCACGCGGTCGAGGAAGGCCCGGCGAACCAGAGCTACGGCCTGCAGGTGGCGCGGCTCGCCGGCGTCCCGGCCACGGTGATCCGCGGCGCGCGCACGCATCTGACGCGCCTCGATCACTTCAGCGCGCGGCGCGACGGCGATCTGTTCGCGGGTGTTGCGCCGCACGCCGATCCGGCGCCCGCGGACTCGGCGCTACGCGATCGCATGAGGGCGCTCGACCCCGACGCGATGTCGCCGCGCGAGGCGCACGATATCCTCTACGAACTACGACGGCTGGCCGACGAGGCCTGAGGCTGCGACGCCGGGCGTCGGCGGCAATCAGTGGTGATGACCGTGCGCGCCATGAACGTGGCCGTGTGCGAGCTCTTCGGACGTCGCCGGGCGCACATCGAGGACCGTGCAATCGAAGCGTAGCCGCTGTCCAGCCAGCTGGTGATTGCCGTCGACCACCACCTTGCCCTCGGCGATGTCGGTGACCGTGTATACGATGCCGGCCTGATCGTCGCCATCCCCCTGTCCTTCGAACTGCATTCCCACCTTGACCTCCGGCGGGAAACGGTCCTGCGGCTCGATGCGAACCAGGTCGGCGTCGTAGTCACCGAAGGCGTCTTCGGGCTCGAGGGTGATCGAGATCTGGTCGCCGACCGTCTTTTGCGCCAGCGCGGCCTCGACCTTCGGGAAAATGCCCTGGTGCCCGCCGTGCAGGTAGCTGATCGGCTGCGTCGATTCCTCGATCAGCTCACCCCTGGCGGAAAAAAGTTTATAGGTCAGCGTGACGACGGCGTTGGAGAATATGTTCATCGGCGGATCGGATAGGTTCAGGACGGCTTCGGGGGAGAGGCGGCACGCGCGTCGCATTTTACCGCAATGCGGCTCACCGTCGACCTCCGACCGGCGATGGCGGCCGCTATAATCGCGCGATGTCCGACGCCGCTGATCGGAGCCTGCTCGGAGGATTGACGCCGGCGACGTTTCTGCGCTTGCACTGGCAGAAACGCGCGTTGCTGGTGCGCGATGCGATCCGGGGCTTCGTCGGATTGTTGTCGCGGAGCGAGCTGTTGCGGCTCGCATGCCGTGACGATGTCGAGTCGCGGCTGGTGCTGCGCGAGCGCGGCCGCTGGTCGCTGGCGCATGGACCTTTCCGCGCGACGGATTTCACCACGCTGCCTGCGCGCGGATGGACGCTGCTGGTGCAAGGCGTCAATCTGCATGTGGCCACCGGCGATGCGCTGCTGCGACGCTTCTCGTTCATTCCGTACGCGAGACTCGACGACCTGATGGTCAGTTACGCCGCGCCGGGCGGAGGCGTCGGCCCCCACGCCGACTCGTACGACGTCTTCCTGCTGCAGGGCGAGGGGCGGCGGCGCTGGCGCACCAGCCGCCAGCGCGATCTTGCACTCAAGCCCGGATTGCCGCTCAAGCTGCTCGCGCGATTCCGCCCGGATGGCGATTGGACGCTCGGGCCCGGGGACATGTTGTACGTGCCGCCGAATCATGCGCACGACGGCGTCGCGCTGGACGCCTGCACGACCTACTCGATCGGCTTCCGCGCACCGTCGACGCAGCAGCTCGCGACCGCTTTCCTCGATTGGCTGCGCGACGAAATCGCGCTCGATGGCCACTACACGGATCCAAAACTGCGCCCGGCGCGCGAACCGGCGCGCATCGGTGCAGCGATGCAAGCGCAATGCGCGGCGGCGCTGGGCCGAATCCGCTGGAATCGGTCGGGCACCGACGTTTTTCTGGGCTGCTATCTGACCGAGCCCAAGCCCAACGTATTTTTCACGCCACCGCCGCGTCCGATGACGTCGCAGGCTTTCGCCGCGGCCGCGGCACGGCGCGGCCTGCATTTGGACGCGCGCACGCAGTTGCTATACGATCGCCGCTGGGTCTTTATCAACGGTGCCGCGATCGCGCGACCGCGGGCGGGCGCACCGGCGATCGAGCGCCTCGCCGACGCGCGCGGCATGGACGCCGGCCAACCCGGCGGAGGTGCGGCCGCCAAACTGTTCTATCGATGGTATTGCGATGGCTACCTGCACCTCAATTGAACAAATCAACGATGTCCGACCAAACGCCGGCTGAGTCGCCCGTCGAGCCCCGCCTGGTCGAGCTTTCCACGCTTGCCGAGCAGACAGCGGCCATCGACACCTTGATCGGGCTGGCGCAGCAGCACATCCGCGTCTTCGATCAGGACCTGTCCCAGACCGGGTGGAACGGTGCGGCCCGGGCCGATCGGCTGGCCGCATTTCTGCGTCAGGTCCGCGGCCGGAAGCTCGACATCATCGTGCACGACACGCGCTATCTGGAAAGCGCCTGCCCGCACATGGTCAACCTGCTGCGTAACTTTGGCCACGCCCTGACGGTCTATCAGACCGGGCCGGAGGGCAAAGTGGCGACCGATCCTCTGCTGATCGTCGATGGCAGGCATTATCTGCATCGCTTTCATTTCGATCAGCCTCGAGCCGCGCTCGGCATCGATCAGCCGGAACAGGCGAAGCCGCTGGCCAGCCGCTTCGAGGAGATCTGGGCGACCGGCGAAGCGGGCCTGAGCGGCACCGTGCTGGGGCTTTGAGCGCTGTCCGCGGCGGCGCAGAGTGGACCCGGCGCGCGCGAGGCATGTAAATCCGTCGCCAGTTGTGCTAACATTTCGAAGTCGGTTGTACCTCCGTTGCCCTGCCGAAATGCATGAATCGGCTGTCCGCGGAAGCCGATTTGCGCCACCGAATTTCAACTGCCGAACTTCCATCTTTTCATACTCGAGTAGGGGAACCCCAATGAACAAGTCCGTATTCACCGTATTCATCGCCGCTGCGTTGGCGCTCGCGCTGACAGCTTGTGGCGACAATGGCAAGGCCGCGGCTGACGCCAAGGCAGCATCCGACAAGGCGGCAGCCGTAGCGAAGGAAGCGGCCGACAAGGCTGCGTCAGCAGCCAAGGACGCGGGCACCGCCGCCGTGCAGGCAGGCGCCGCCGCGACCGATGCGGCCAAAGCCGCGGGCACCGCTGCGATGGATTCGATGAAGGCTACGGCCCCGGCCACGACGACGACCGAGCCGCCGAAGGACGCAACGACGCCGTCGCCGGATCAGTCCAAGTCCGACAGCACCAAGAAATAGTTTCTGAATCAGCAGGAATAAAAAAGCCGGCTCACGCCGGCTTTTTTTGCGCACCGCCCAGGATCGAATTTTGCGTTGCGCCGAGCGGCAGCCTCAGAGCGGCGCGCCGATCCGGTGCGCGACCTCGCGATATTTGGTAATCACCTCGCCGAGATCGCGCCGGAAGCGGTCCTTGTCCAGTTTTTCGCCCGTAGCGTGGTCCCAGAGCCTGCAGCCGTCCGGCGTGAATTCGTCGCCGAGCAGCAGAGGCCCCTTCGGCTCTGCAAGCGCATGGCCGAACTCGAGCTTGTAATCAACCAAATCGATGCCTGCGCGCGAGAACAAGGGTTGCAGCACTGCATTGACCCGGTGCGTCAGCGCCTTCATCTCTGCTATCTCGTCGGCACTGGCCCAGCCGAGCACCCGGATGTGGTCGTCGTTGACCAGCGGGTCGTGCAACGCATCGCTCTTGTAGAAAAACTCGAATATCGGCTCCGCCAAGCGCGTTCCTTCGGCGATGCCGTAGCGCTTGGCCATCGAGCCGGCGCAGACGTTGCGCACGACGCATTCGACCGGGATCATCTTCAGCGCCCGCACCAACGTATCGCGCTCGTTCAGTACACGCACGAAATGGGTCGCGATGCCGGCGTCGGCGAGCTTGCCCATGATGAACGCGTTGATCTTGTTGTTGGTCTCGCCCTTTTGCGGCAGCTGTGCGACTTTGGTCCCATCGAACGCGCTGGTATCGTCGCGGAAATGCATGATCACCAGCGCCGGATCGTCGGTCGCGTAAACCGTCTTCGCCTTGCCGCGGTAGAGCTGTTGACGTTTCTCCATGTCCGCTCCTAGGAGACGAATTCGCGCCAGGCGAAGCCTTCGCGCTGGTCGGCGATGCCGACCCAGTCGGGCGTGCAGTTCAAGGCGCCGGCCAGCGCCGCGCGGGCAAGGTCGGGCCGGTTATTGTGCTGGCTCAAGTGCGCGGCGAACAAATGCTTGAGCCGAGAATTATCGAGACGTGCCAGCAGTGCCGCCGCGGCGCCGTTGTCCAGATGCCCCTGCTTGCCGGCAATGCGCTGCTTCAGGGGGTACGGGTAGTCGCCGCTGGCCAGCATGTCGACGTCGTGATTGCATTCGAGCACCAGCGCATCGCAGCCTGACAGGCTCGCTTCGACGTGCGCGGTCGAGACTCCCAGGTCGGTCAGCACGCCGATCCGCCACCGGCCGTCAGAGCAGACGAATTGGACCGGCTCGCGCGCGTCGTGCGGCACCGGAAATGGCCGCACCTCGATATCGTCGATGGCGAAATGGTCGTGGCTGTCGAATCCGCACACGCGCGGCAGCGCGGCAAAGCGCTCGGCGACGGCGGCCAGCGTGCCGAACGTCAGCCAGACCGGCGTGCTGTAGCGCGCGGCGAATGCGGCCACGCCACCGACATGATCGCTGTGCTCGTGGGTGACGACGATTGCAGTGAGGCTCTCCGGCGCGACGCCCAAACGGCCAAGACGCGCTACCGCGTCGCGAACGCCGAAGCCGCAGTCGATCAATACGCGCGTGTTGCCGCATTCGACCAGCAGGCCGTTGCCCTCGCTGCCGCTGCCGAGACAGGCGAAACGCACGGGCTTTTTAGGCGATCACTTCAACTGATCTTTGAGCAGCGCAAGAATTTTCTCGCTGTTCGGCGTGCGGTCGATGACTCCACTCGGATCCTGCACGGTGACCACGCTGCGTGGATCGACCTGGGTCACGACGACCCGATACTGTTCGGGTTTGTCGACAGGCGCCGTTTTCCAGAACTGCATCTTGGCCAACGTATCGGCCAGCCATCCTTCGGGTTTTTTCTTCTCGAGATCGGGGTTGGCGTAGCGAACGAAATACAGCCCCTTCGAACGATCGCGGTCGACGACGGTGAAGCCGGTGCGGTCGAGTGCCAAGCCTACGCGCCGCCACGCCCGATCGAACGTGTCGTCGACGATCAGTTTCACGCCGTCGCTGCTCTTGTCGATGCGCGCGCGGTCGGGCGCCTTGCCGTCCGCAGCGATCGCCTGCGTCGCCGCCGGCTCCGGCGTGCCGAGCGCGACCATCAGCTTTTCGAGAAATTCCGCTTCGAGCTGAGGATTTGGCGGCGACGGCGTCCAGGTCCAGTCTTCCGGCGACCCGCCCTGCCCGGTCTTCATCGGCCGCTGCTCAGAACCGCGATGGCTTATGTAGATCTCCACCGTGCCCGCCTCGCTACCCCGCTCGATGCGCGTGCGGAATTTGTCGCGCTTGTAGGTGTCGACCGCGAAGCTGACGTACTTGTTGGCGAAGCGCTGCAGCAGGCCTTCCGGCTTGTCGGCGCGGCTCTCGGCCCAGTCCGTTTCCATGATGCCCAGCGCCGGCTGCTCGACGGCCAGAACGAATCCGTTCTTGATCCAGAAGTCGCGCAGCGTTGCCCAGGCGGCCTCGGGACTCGCTTTGACCACCAGCCAGCGCTCGCTGCCGGCGCGCGCGACGCGGGCGTCGGGATTGGTCGGCAGCACCTCGCTCGGGCGCGCCGCGGTGCGGGCCGCCACGGCGCCGGAAGCGGTCGTCGCCTGGTAGCGATCGTCGTAGTTCGGCGTCGTCAGGTCCGGCGGTATCTCGAGCGGTGGCGCCGAGCCCGCCGACTTGTACTCGATCTTCTTGCCCAGCGAAAACGTCATCGACTCGCAGCCGGACAGCAGCGCGGCCACGAGGACGGCGGCGATGCCGGCGGCGAGCGCGGGGCGCGGCAGGCGCCGCGTCAAGAAAAAACGGTGCATGCGAATTCTCCTACAGACAGCCCGCGCGCTTGAGCGCCGCGCGGACGGAGTCGTGATATTGAGCGGCGAGCGGCGTCAACGGCAGCCGCAGATCCGGGGCGATCATGCGCATTTCGGCCAGAGCCCATTTGACCGGGATCGGGTTGGCCTCGACGAATAATTTGGTGTGCAACGGCATCAGCCGCGCGTTGATCTCGCGCGCCTCCTTGAGTTTTCCGGCCAGCGCCGCGGCGCAAAGGTCGGCCATCGCGCGCGGCGCGACATTGGCGGTCACCGACACCACGCCGTGACCGCCCAGCAGCATGTACGCCAGCGCGGTGTCGTCGTTGCCCGAGAGCAGGGCGAACGATTTGTCTTTGGGCAGCCGGTCGATAAGGTCGACATGGCGCACCAGGTCCGAAGTGGCGTCCTTGATGCCGATAATGCCGGGCAGCTGCGCCAGGCGTAGCACGGTGTCGGTGCCGATATCGGCGACTGTTCGGCCGGGGACGTTGTAGACCAGCAGCGGAAGATCGACTTTCTCGACGATTGTCCGGAAGTGCCGATACAGACCTTCCTGCGATGGCTTGTTGTAATAGGGAACCACCGACAGACCCGCGGCAGCGCCGGCGGCTTTCGCGTACTCGGTGAGTGCCAGCGCTTCGGCCGTCGAATTGGCACCGGTTCCGGCGATGATCGGCAGCCGCCCGGCGGCATGATCGATCGCCGTCTTGATCAGCAGGCAATGCTCGTCGACGCTGACGGTAGGCGACTCGCCGGTCGTGCCGACGACGACGATGCCTGCGGTGCCGTTGGCAACGTGGAAATCGATGAGCTTGCGCAGGGCCGGCAGATCGAGCGCGCCGCCGGGCTGCATCGGCGTCGCGATCGCGACGAAACTTCCGGTCAGCATCGAGGCCAATCTGGGAAAAGCGCCATTTTACCCGAATCGCCGCGCGCAAGGCACCGCGCCGCTACGCCGGACCGGCGCGTCAGCGCGCGGTCGCGTCCTGCGCTGCGACAACAACCTCGGGCGGCAACTGCGGCGGCCAGCGGCGACCACGTCCGACGGCCGCGATGCGCTGCATGACCGCGGGCCGCGCACCGTCCACCCGCCCTTGCTCGAAGGCGACGATCGTCAGCCGATCGCGCACAAGCGCAAGAAGCTCGCCCGCGGCCAGCAGATGGTCAGGATTGGACGGTCGTCCATAAGCCTCGTTGCCGGCTGCGAATGTCTCGTACAACCACGCGCCGTCACCGGCCAGCGCGTCGAGCAGCTTGAGGAACAGCGGCCGGTGCAGATAATTCGCGACGACGATTGCATCGAAGCGCTCGCCCGACAACGGCCAGGAGCCGCCCTCGAGATCCGCGGCGATCGTCGTCACTCGCGGCACGCCGGCGAGCGCGGCGAGCGCCTGGAGATCACGATCGATCGCGACCACGTCGCAAAGGCGTGCCGCCAGGAACCTGCTGTGCCGGCCCTGCCCGCAGGCAAGATCGAGAACGCGCGCTCCCGGCGGTATCAACGGCGCAAAACGCGCGATCCAGCGCGACGGCGCAGTGAGCGGCGCGTGCGTTGTGGCGTCGGTCATCGCTTGGCCCGACGCGTCTTGCGTGTCGGCCTGGCCTCGCCGCTCACGTCGAGCGCGCTTTCAGCCGCGGCCTCCTCGATCAGCCAGTCGATGAACGCCTGCGCTTCCGGGCGCAATGCCGAAATCGTGCCACGGACGATGAAGTAGGCGCGCGTCGTCGCATACCGGTTGGGAAACGGCGCCACCAGCCTGCGTTGCGCCAGCAGGCTGTCGATCAGCGGCACGCGGCCCAGCGCCACCCCCTGGCCATCCAGCGCCGCCTGCATCACCTGATCGAAATGGTTGAACCGCAGCGATCCCGCCGACTCGATTTCATCGATGCCATTGGCAGCCAGCCAAACCGACCAGTTGAGCCACGGAAAGCGGCCGCGTTCGTCATCGATATGCAGCAGAACGTGCCGGGCCAGGTCCTCCGGGCGCTTGAGCGGGCGCGCACGGTCGGCGGCGAGTCCCGGGCTGCACACCGGCAGCAGCCGCTCGCCGAACAGCCGCACCGCGCCGGGCGGCGCCATCGCCTCGCTGCAATACCGCACGGCCAGAGTCGATGCGCTCGCGCTCGAGGTCGACGATGCGATTGTCGGCGGAGATGAACACGTCGATGGCCGGATGGCGGGCGCGAAAGCGCGCGAGCCGCGGGATCAGCCACACCGAGGCGAACGGCTGGTTGGTCGAAACGGTCAGCGGCAGAGATTTTTGCTCGCGGCGGATCTTGGCCACCGCCTGCGCGAGTTCGTCGAGCACGCTCCTGGCGGTTGCCTGCAGGATCTGGCCAGCATCGGTCAGGCGCAGCTCGCGGTGCCGGCGCTCGAACAGCGCGAAGCCTATCTGCTCTTCGAGCGTCTGCATCTGGCGGGACAGCGCCGACTGCGTGAGAAACAGCTCCTCGGCGGCGCGAGTGAACGAAAGCTGGCGCGCCGCCGCCTCGAACCCCTTGAGCAGATCCAGCGATGGCAGGCGCCGCCCGGCGTGCGGCTTGGCTAAGGCGATTTTTTCCATGCTGAGCCCTCATGCAGGCCGCCGCCGGCGTGCGGCAGTTGGCGGCGTCACGCAACAATTCCGGCGACGACCTTCGCCGGCGGGTGCCGGCGATGCCGGCTTATGCGCATTATGCATCAGCGGAGGCCCGTCGGCCCGCGCGGCCCTGATCCAACATCATCATCGCAGCGAATGGCTTCATCGGGCCGACGACTACCGATCAAGCATTCCGTTTCGTCATGCATCGCATGCGACGAATTCGTTGGTCAGGCTATCGGGAGACGTCGATACTTCGGTTGCACAGGCCCGAAACGCACGCGGTTCCGCGACCGGGCGATGCATGAACATCACGCATGAAATAGGAGACAACGATGCCCTTCGATTCCCCTAGCCCCCAACGTGGCCGCCGCATGTGCCTGCCGCAGCGCGAATCGCTGATATTGAACAATGCCGAGGGAACGACGATCGCGGTCGATGCCGGCTGCCTGTGGATCACGATGGAGCGCGATCCGCGCGACATCGTGCTGTTGCCGGGCATGAGCTTCGAGATCGACCGCAGCGGCCGCACGGTGATCGCGGCCGAAGACGATTCGCGCTTCCGCCTGCTGGCCGAGGTAACGACTGCGAACCGCGTGTCTGCATGGCTCGCGCGCCACGCGACCCGGATCTCGGCGCGGTGGAACCCGCGTCCGGCACGACCCATCGCGCCGTACTATTAGATCCGGACGTGGAGACGGCGTCGGTGCCGGGTCAGCGCTTGGCGAAGCTCAGCTTGCCGTTTTTTTCCGCGACGTGGACGGTGTCGCCGGCAGCGAACCTGCCGCTCAGAATTTCGCTGGCCAGCGGGTTTTCGATCTCCTGCTGGATCGCGCGTTTCAGCGGCCGCGCACCGTAGACCGGATCGAACCCGGCCTCCGCGACCTTGGCCAACGCCGCCGGGGTTATGTCGAGCCGGATGTCCATCTTGGCCAGCCGCGATTCGAGCGACTGCAGCTGGATCTTGGCGATCGATGCGATGTCCTTTTCGCTCAACGCGTGGAAAACGACGATCTCGTCGATACGGTTGACGAATTCGGGCCGGAAATGCGTCTTCACCTCGGCCATCACCGCGAGCTTGATCACGCCGTAGTCGTCGCCCGACATCTGCTGGATCATCTGCGAGCCCAGATTCGACGTCATGACGATCACCGTGTTCTTGAAGTCGACGGTGCGCCCCTGGCCGTCGGTCATGCGACCGTCGTCGAGCACCTGCAATAGGACATTGAAGACGTCCGGATGCGCTTTCTCGACCTCGTCCAGCAGGATGACGCTGTAGGGCTTGCGCCGCACCGCCTCGGTCAGGTAACCGCCTTCCTCGTAGCCGACATACCCGGGCGGCGCGCCGATCAGCCGGGCCACCGAGTGTTTTTCCATGAATTCCGACATGTCGATGCGGATCAGGTGCTGCTCGGAATCGAACAGGAACCCTGCGAGCGCCTTGCACAGCTCGGTCTTGCCGACGCCGGTAGGGCCCAGGAAAAGGAACGAGCCGTACGGGCGGTTAGGATCCGACAGCCCCGAGCGCGAGCGCCGGATCGCATCCGAGACCAGCCGGACCGCCTCGTCCTGGCCGACGACACGCTGGTGCAGCGCATCCTCCATGTGCAACAGCTTGTCGCGCTCGCCCTGCATCATTTTCGACACCGGGATGCCGGTCGCGCGCGACACGACTTCGGCAATCTCTTCCGCGCCGACCTGCGTGCGTAACAGCCGCGGCTTTGCGGCCTGCTCCTTGGCTAGCTTGCTGTCGGCCTTCTTCAGCTGCGCCTCGAGCTGCGGCAGCTTGCCGTACTGAAGCTCGGACACGGCTTGCCAGTCGCCCTTGCGCTTGGCCTCCTCCATCTGCAGCTTGACCTTGTCGATTTCTTCCTTGATGTGCTGCGTGCCGACGACCTGCGCCTTTTCCGCCTGCCAGATCTCGTCGAGATCGGCATACTCGCGCTCGAGGCGCTTGATTTCTTCCTCGATTACGGCCAGGCGCTTTTTCGACGCCTCGTCCTTTTCCTTCTTCACCGCCTCGCGCTCGATCTTGAGCTGGATCAGGCGGCGGTCGAGCCTGTCCATAACTTCCGGCTTGGAGTCGATCTCCATCTTGATGCGCGCCGCCGCCTCGTCGATCAGGTCGATTGCCTTGTCGGGCAGGAAGCGATCGGTGATGTAGCGGTGCGACAACTCGGCGGCGGCCACGATCGCCGGGTCGGTGATCTCGACGCCGTGGTGGATCTCGTAGCGCTCCTGCAGTCCGCGCAGGATGGCTATCGTGCTCTCGACCGACGGCTCGTCGACCAGAACCTTCTGGAAGCGCCGTTCGAGCGCCGCGTCCTTTTCGATGTACTTGCGGTATTCGTCGAGCGTGGTCGCGCCGACGCAGTGCAGCTCGCCCCTCGCCAGCGCGGGCTTCAACATGTTGCCGGCGTCGATCGCGCCTTCGGCCTTACCGGCGCCGACCATCGTGTGCAGTTCGTCGATGAAGACGATCGTGCGCCCTTCGTCGGCCGCGATGTCCTTGAGCACGGCCTTCAGCCGCTCCTCGAATTCGCCACGATACTTAGCGCCGGCGAGAAGCTGAGCCATGTCGAGCGAAAGCACGCGTTTGTTCTTCAAGGTCTCGGGCACCTCACCATTGACGATGCGCTGGGCGAGGCCTTCGACGATCGCTGTCTTGCCCACACCCGGTTCGCCGATCAGCACCGGGTTGTTCTTAGTGCGACGCTGCAATATCTGGATCGTGCGGCGGATTTCGTCGTCGCGGCCGATCACCGGGTCCAGCTTGCCCTGGCGCGCGCGCTCGGTCAGGTCGATCGTGTATTTCTTGAGCGCTTCGCGCTGGCCTTCGGCTTCCTGCGAATCGACGGCGGCCCCGCCGCGCACCGCCTCGATCGCCGATTCGAGCGCCTTTTTCGTCAGCCCGTGCTCCTTCAACAGTCGACCGGTCTCGCCTTTGTCGTCGGCCAGCGCGAGCAGGAACAGTTCGCTGGCGATGAACTGATCGCCGCGCTTGGTGGCGATCTTGTCGGTCAGATTGAGAAGGTTCCCGAGGTCGCGCGAAACGCTGATCTCGCCACCCTGCCCTTCGACCTTAGGCAGGCGGGCGATCGCCTTGTCGGTCGCAGCCTTTAGTGCGGGAACATTGACCCCGGCGCGCGAAAGCAGCGATGCGGTGCCGCCGTCCTCCTGGATGAGGAGGCTCGCGAGCAGGTGCTGCGGCTCGACAAATCCGTTGTCGTTGCCCAGCGCCAGGCTCTGCGCCTCGGCGAGCGCCTGCTGCAGCTTGGTGGTGAATTTGTCGAAACGCATGAGCCCGCCCTCGCGGCATGTGTGGTCAAGCCGAACATTGGGAAGGCTACACCGTATTTCAAGCCGCTCGCGGTGCTTTAGGCCGTTGATTTCACGCGCATAGCGCGCCTGTCGCGCCCCGGCCCAGGTCGTTCGGCCCGGGGCGCTGTCATGCCGCGCTCTACTGACCGACGATCGACGGGCGCATCGGTCCGAGAATGCCCAGGAGCTCACCCTTTTCCCGGTCCGGCACCTTGAACTTGTCCAGGCTCTTGACCAGGTCGCCGACCAGCGCGTCGAAGTCCGCGTTGGTGACGCCCATCCCGGTGTGCGCGGCCTTCATGTCGCGGCCGGTATAGGTGCACGGGCCGCCGGTGCCGGCGCAGATCTGGTCGACCAGGTTCCGCTTGAGCCGCGGAATGTCGGTCCTGGTGAAATAGCGGTTGATGCGATTGTCCGCCGCGACGTTGCCGACGAAATCGTCGACCACGGCGACGATGGCGTCCTTGCCGCCGAGGCGGTCGTACAGCGATTTCTGCTGCATCGGCATCATGCCCATGTTCTGGCAGGCGCTGAGCAGCAGGACCATGCCCAGCAGCGCCGGGACCCGCAGGTTGCGCAGTATTGCGTTCATCTCGTCTCTCCTCTACCGTCGTCGCAGCGCGGGAAGCGCTGTACCGGCGATATACGGGAACGCGACGCCGCCGGATGCAAGTCCTTGTGGCGGCTGTGTTAGGCTTCCCCGTCGCCGCCGCCGTTCGACGATCATGCCGGACCCCGTCCCGCCGCAATCCCCTCAACGCCCGCCGGGCGCCGGCCGCAACGCGGGATTCATGCAGATCATCGGGGCGGTCTTCTGGAGCTTTTTCGGGATCCGCCGCAAAGTCGCGGGGGAGCGCGACATGGTGACGATCAAGCCGCACCATGTGGTCATCGCCGGCGTACTGGGGGCGGCGATTTTTGTCGCCGTGCTGATCGCGCTGGTGACGATCATTACCCGCAAGGGCTAGCGGGAGAGCAGTGCCGTCACAGGGCGCTAGCGCGCCGCCGCGATGTCGCCCAGCCGCTCTGCCGCGCACGCCAGTTCCGCCCGCGTGTTCAACAGGTCGGGACAAAGCCGAACAATCTCGCCGCGAGAGTCGACGATCACGCCCCGGCGCTCGAGCTCGCCGGCCCATGCGCGCGCTTCACCGCTGCGGACGACGATGAAGGCGCCGCGATCGTCGGATCCACCTTCTGCGCGAATGCCGCGCTCGCCCAGCAATCCGATCAAGCTGCGCTGCTGCGCCAGCGAATACGCGCGAAGGCGCGCAACGCCGACCGCCGCCGTGAACAGCTGCCCCGCGCGCGCCTGGTAGCAGGTGAGCACCGGCGGTGTCGACTCGAGCAAGGCGTCGCCGCCGGCGCCGAGTTCCGGCGGATCGGGACGCACGTAGGCGAACGGTTCCTTCTTGGCGAACCAGCCGATATCCAGCGTACTGAAGCCGCCGTCGAGGACGCGCGGATGCACGTACATGTAACCGGCGCCCGGACCGCCGCGCAAATATTTGTAGCTGGCGCCGATCGCGAAATCGGCATCGAGCGCGCCGATGTCGACCGGTATCACGCCGAGCGCATGATAGACGTCGAGCAGCACCCGCGCGCCGCATGCGTGCGCCGCTGCGATCAACGCGGGCAACTCGGGCAGCACTTGAGCGGTGTTGAAAACGATCTGCGAGACGACCACCAAATCGACGTCCCGGATCGCGGCGAGGAGATCGGCGGCCTCGAATATCCCGTCGGCACGAGCGTCGACGAACCGCAGCTCGATGCGGCCGCGGCGTGCATACTGCCTGAGGATCAGGTCGATTGAATCGAATTCGCCGCGAGTCGCCACGACGCGCGGGACGCGCTCGTAGCTGTTGAGGACCGCCCGCAGCCCCTGCCCTGCGCTGGTCTTCGGCACGACGCAGTCGGCGCGCGGCGCGTGCAGGAGCGCGGCTAGCCGCGACCGATAGGCGGCGATCTCCGCCAGCCAGGCATCCCAGGCGTTGCCCAGCTGAGATTCCCACAATCCTATGGCTTCGGCGACGTCGGCGGCGGTCGCATCCAGCGGACGGCCAAGCGAATGATTGGCGAGGTAGATCGGCCGCTCGCGACCGGACAGTACGCGCGAGAACAGCGGCGCGACGTACCGTGCGATGCCGTCCTCGGTCAGCGGTCCGGGGCCCATCGCGGCGATGGCCGTCGCGATTGCTGCGGCGGTATCGGCGCGCGGGCTCATCGCGAAGTGCGGCGCAGCAAGCCGACGACGCCGGCCCAGTAGGCCGCCAGTATCAGCAGCGACAGCATCGAGGGGTGCGCCCGATATCCGGTGAACGCGGCGACGAGGCCGCCGACGCGGCTGCCGTCATCGAGAATGGCCGACGTATCCCAAAGCGTTTCGACCAGTGGCGGCAGCAGGTCGAACGAGATCAGTTTCTCCACCGCGCCGACCAAAAGCGCGCCGGCGAGCAGCAACAACAGAATTTCGCTGACGCGAAAGAAGGTGCGCCACGACACGATCCTTCCTCCCTGCTGCAACAGCCAGAACGTGGCCACGGCGGCCCCGACGCCCAGCACCAGGATGCCGACAAAGCCCCAAGCGCTCGGATACTGCGTACCCAGCCCGTACAGGAACACGACCGCCTCGGCGCTCTCACGCCCGACCGCCAGGGCGACGACGATAAGCATTCCCCACCAGTTCGCCGCGGATGCGTTCTTCTGCATGTTCTGCTCGAGTTCGCGCTTGAAGGTCCGGCCGTGCCGGCGCATCCAGAAGACCATCTGCACGATCAGCACAGCCGCGATCAGCATCATCGCGGTCTGGAAATACTCGAGGCCCTGGTCGGACAAGGTCTTGGCGATACCCAGCATTATCGCGGCGAGCACCAGCGCCAGCGTGATGCCGGCGCCGACCCCTGCCCACAGATAGCGCATGCCGCGCTTGACGTCGGGCTGCTTTCGCAGCCAGGCGTAAAGAATGCCGACGACCAGCATCGCCTCGGCTGATTCGCGCCAGATGATAAATAGGGCGTTACCCATGATCGTTGCGCACCGGCGGGCTCAGGCTGCTCTTCATCGCGGTCGAGACCTTATGGTAACGCGAATAGTTCTCATTTTGAAGGCCGTGGGCAATAGACAACCGAGCGCGCTGGTTGTCGAACGAGGTGTGGCTGTCGGCGCCGTGCAAACAGTCACGGCGGCCGATTGCCGCCTTCGCGTGTCCCCGCCGACCATAATGCCGATAAAATAGTGGAGGACGGCGTTCCGAGGTCCACCGTCCGATCCGCTTATATCTTCCGTATTTTTGAATTAGCGGCACCCGCGGTTTGCATGACGCGGGTTGATGCATTATTGGGAGAAGGATCATGAAACGATTTCGCACACTCATGTTGATCCCTATGGCACTGCTCTGTCTCGGAGTTACGCTGCCCTCAATCGACGCGGTCGCGCAGCAAAAGACGCTGAAAGAGCAAGTGGTCGGAACTTGGACGTATGTCTCGGTCGACATTGTCGGCACGGATGGCAGCCGGGTACCGCTGTACGGTCCCAATCCGCAGGGCATCGCGAGCTTTGATAGCAATGGCCACTATATATTGCTGACTGCGCGCCGCGGGCAGGCCAAATTTGCGTCCAACAATCGCAATGAAGGTACTCCTGAAGAGAACAAGGCCGTCGTGCAAGGATCGATCGCTCACTTCGGCACGTACAGCGTCAACGATGCGGACAGGACGATCACCTTTCACATAGAAGCGAGCACCTTCCCGAACTGGAACGGGACCGAGCAGAAACGACCGTTCACCGTCACTGCGGACGAACTGAGGTGGACAACTCCTGCGTCCAGCGGTGGTTCCGCCGAAGTGGTATTGAAACGAGCCAAGTAAGGGCCGTGCACCGTCGCCAGCTTGGTGCGTGCATTTGTCCTGTCATGTGAATAATTGCCGGGCCGTCAAGGAGTATCCGTTCTGCGTCGGCTCTAACCGAATTGACGCAGCAAGGCGAGGGGCGGCTGGAGCAGCGTCCGCCGCGTGCCGAGCCAGCCGGCGGCAGCGACGCCAAGCGCGCCGCCGACGATGCCGATCGCCCACAACCAGGGATTCCAGCCGAAGGGGATGTGAAACACCCGATCGGCCAGCACGTACGCGGTCGCCGTCGCTCCGCCCGCCGCCACCAGGCCGGACAGCATTCCCAGCGCCAGGAACTCGGCGAGTTGCGCCGCCGTCAGCTGCCGCCGGCTTGCGCCGAGCGTGCGCAGCACCGCAGCGTCGTACAGGCGTTCGTCCTGCGTCGCCGCGATCGCCGCCTCGAGGACGAGCACGCCGCCGGCCAGCGTGAACAGGAACACGAATTCGACGGCGCGCGCGACCTGCTCGACGATGGCGCCGACCTGGTGCAACAGCTCGCCCACGTCGATCGCGAGCACATTCGGAAACTGCGCCAGCAGCCCGTTGAGCCAGGCAGGGTTGTCCGGAGCGCGCGCGGCCGCGATGTAGGTGGCCGGCAGCCCGTCGAGCATCCCCGGCGGATAGAGGGCAAAGAAATTGACGCGAAAGCTGTCCCAGTCGACCTTGCGCAGGTTTTCCACGCGCGCGCTGACGCGCGTGCCGACAATATCGTAAGTGAGGGTGTCGCCTAGCTTGACCCCCAGCGTTTCGGCGATGCCGTCCTCGAGCGACATGACCCCGGTCTCTCCCGCTCGCCACCATTGCCCGGCGACCACGCGATTGCTGCGCGGCAGATCCTGCATCCACGACAGGTTGAACTCGCGCTCGGCCAGCCGACGCGCGCGCGCGTCGGTCAGGCGCGTCGAATCGACGGCGACGTCGTTGACCGCGACCAGGCGGCCGCGCACCATCGGGTAGAGCGGAACGTCCGCGTTGAGTTCGCGCTTGAGCAGCGCGTGCATGCCCTCGACCTGGTCGGGCAGGATGTTGATCAGGAATACATTGGGCGCATCGGGCGGAAGGCTCGCGCGCCAGTTGCGCATCAAGTCGCCGCGAACCAGCGTCAACAACAACAGCGCCATCAGCCCGAGCCCGAGCGCGCCGATCTGCAGGCTCGATGCCAACGGCCGGCGGCGCAGGTTCGCCAGGCCGTAGCGCCAGCTGTAGCCGCGTTGCGGCAACAAGCGCAAGAGCGCGATAAGCGCCCATGCGACCGCGCCGGCCACCGCGAGCAGCCCCGCTGTGCCGGCGATCATGATCACCCCGGTCTTGGCATCCTGCGCCTGCCATCCGATCAGGAGGGCTATCGTCGCCGCACCGAGCGCATACGCGAGCCAGCCGCCTGCGCGCGGCAGCCCGAGGTCGCGCCGCAGCACGCGAAGCGGCGGTACACGCGAAAGCGCGAACAGCGGCGGCAGCGCAAAGCCGAAAAGCAGCGCGAGCCCGCTCGCCGCGGCCGCCAATGCGGGCCACGCGCCCGGCGCCGGCAGGTCCGCGCTGACGATGCCGCCCAGCATGACGATCAGCAGCTGCTGGCCACCGAGCGCAAGCGCGCAGCCGGCGATGCTGGCGCCCACGCCCAGCACTAGGAATTGCAGCGCAAACAGCGACAGGATTTGCCTTTGCGGCGCGCCGAGGCAGCGCATCATCGCAGCGGCGTCCAGGTGGCGGCGCAGGTAGCGCGACGCGGCCAGCGCGATGGCGACCGCGGCGAGCATCACTGCGACCAGTGCCGCGAGGCCCAGGAACTGTTCGGCGCGCTCGAGCGTCTGCCGTACTTCCGGCCGCAGGTCGCGGATCGATTCCAGTCGCTGCCCGCGGTCGAGATGCGCCTGTGCCCAGTCGCGGAAGGCGTTCACGGCATCGCCCGCGACCAGCAGCCGATAAGAGGCCCGATTGCCCGGTTGCAACAACCGTGTCGCCGCGACGTCGTCGAGATTCATAATCAACCGAGGCCCGAGCGCGAGCAGACCGCTGGTCACCTCGGGGTCCTGCTGCACGACCGCGCCTACGCTCAACGTGGATTCGCCGACCGCGAGCTTCGAGCCTTGCTGCACGCCGAGCCGAGCCGCGAGCCGGCTGTCGATCCATACCTCGCCCGGCGGCGGCACGCCTTGCGCGACTTTGCCGGCCGAGTCTCCGGGATCTGCCAGCAGTATCGCCCCGCGCAGCGGGTAGCCGACAGTGACCGCTTTGACATCGGCCAGGACGGCAGCGCCCGCACCTCCGGCAGCCTGCACCATGCTGTTGAACTTGATCACGGGTACGGCGGCAAGCCCGCGCGATCGCGCCTCGCGCATGAAATCGTCGGACAGTGGACGATCGCCCGAAAGCAGGAGATCGGCGCCGAGCAAGAGATTCGCCTGTCGCGTCAGCGCGCCCTTGACGCGGTCGGTGAAAAAACCGACCGTACCGACGCTGGCCACCGCGAGGACCAGCGCGGCGATCAAAACGCGGAGCTCGCCGGCGCGCCAGTCGCGCGACAGCAGCCGCCATGCCAGTCGCACCGTGTCGGGCACGCTCACGTAGAAGCCGCTCCGCCGGCGCCGCCGCGTTCGTCACCGATCAGGCGACCGGCGGCCAGCGACAGCCGTCGGCCGCAACGCGCGGCGAGCGTAACTTCGTGCGTAACCAGCAGCAAGGTCGTGCTGCGTTCGCGATTCAAGCGGAACATAAGCTCGGCGATTTCGGCGCCGGTCGCGCCGTCCAGGTTGCCGGTGGGTTCGTCGGCCATCAACACCTGCGGCTCGCCGGAAAACGCGCGCGCGATCGCGACGCGCTGCTGCTCGCCGCCCGACAACTGTTTCGGATAGTGCGTGATGCGGGCGTCGAGTCCGACGCGGGCGAGCCATTCGCGGGCACGCACGCCGGCGTCGCTCGCGCCGGCGAGCTCCAAAGGCAGCATGACATTTTCCAGCGCGGTCAGCGCGGGCAGCAGCTGGAATGATTGGAAGACGAAACCGACCCAGCGCTGGCGCAGCGCCGCGCGCGCGTCCTCGGACAGGCCGTTCAGCGCGGTATTGCCCAGCCACACCTCGCCGGTCGTAGGTCGGTCGAGTCCGGCCAGCAATCCCAGCAGCGTCGTCTTGCCCGAGCCCGACGCACCGACGATCGCCACGCTCTCGCCGGCAGCGACGTCGAAGCTTACGTCGTCCAGGATCTTGAGCGGCGCCTCGCCGCTCATCACCTGCTTGGACAATCCGATGGCGCGAATGACCGGATCAGACATCGGCCGCGTTCATCGGCTTCGGCAGCGCGCACTCGTTCGACGCTACGATTGCAGGTGCGGGAGTCGGGAGGGCGTGGGCGCTTCGCGTCGGATTCATGGTTCGCTGCCGCATATTCTACCTTGCCGGGAAAGCGCGCCCTTTTGGCGCCACGTGCGCCTCGGCCCTACAATGCGTCGTGTCGCCACGTTTTCGCTTGATGTTCATTCGTACGCTCGCCGCCGTGGCGTGTTGGACGTTGCTCGCCGTGGCCTTGCCGGCGTCGGCGCAGCGCGCGCTGCCGGTGATCCTGCTGGTCGGCGACAGCATCTCGGCCGGCTACGGATTGCCGATCGGTGCCGGTTGGGCTGCCCTGCTGCAGCAGCGGCTGGACGCGCGGCATCTGCGCTATACCGTCGTCAATGCGAGCATCAGCGGTGACACCACCGCCGGCGGTCGCGCGCGCCTCGGCCCGCTGCTGGCGCAGTATCGTCCCCCGATAACGATCATCGAGCTCGGCGGCAACGACGGCCTGCGCGGCGGCAGCCTCGAGGCGATGCGAAGCAATCTGGAAGCGATGACTTCGGCGGCGCAAAGCGCCGGTTCGCGCGTCCTGCTGGTGGGCATTCGCGTTCCACCGAATTACGGCGCGACTTACGGGCAGCGCTTTGCCGCCACCTACGCGGAGGTCGCCCGCGCGCGGAAGACAGCGCTCGTGCCGTTCCTGTTCGAGGGATTCGCCGAAGACGACGCCATGTTCCAGCCCGATCGCATCCATCCGCTGGCCGCTGCGCAATCGAGGATGCTCGACAATGTCTGGCCGTCGCTCGCGCCGCTCCTCGGTGCTCCAGCCAGGGCAAGCCAGGCTGGAATGAGCGCCGTACTCTATCCGGGCAGCCGCGTGGACGTCGACGCGCTGGCCGCGCATCCCGACCGCATCGACGTTCGTAGTCCCGCCGAATTCGCCGAGGATCATATTCCCGGCGCGCGCAATCATCCGGTGCTCGACAATGACGAGCGCGCCCGGATCGGCGTGCTGCACGCGGCCTCGCCGTTCGAGGCGAGGAGGCTCGGTGCGGCGCTGGTCGCGCGCAACATCGCGAAAATGCTCGAGATCGCATTCGCCGAACAGCCGCGCGAATGGAAGCCGCTGGTCTACTGCTGGCGCGGCGGCCAGCGCAGCCGCGCGGTCGCGCATGTGCTGAACGAGATCGGGTGGCGCGCGGTGCAGCTCGACGGCGGCTACCGCGCCTACCGCCGCCACGTCGTATCTCGGCTTGCGGTCGAGCCGGCGCGATACCGTTTTCGCGTGGTCTGCGCTTTGACCGGATCGGGCAAGAGCCAGCTGCTCGGTGCGCTGGCGGATGCAGGAGCGCAGACGCTCGATCTCGAGCACATCGCGCAGCATCGCGGTTCGCTGCTGGGGCAGGTGCCGGGCATCGTCCAGCCCTCGCAAAAAAAATTCGAAACCGGGCTTCTCGCGGCGCTCGACGCGCTCGACCCGCGCCGCCCGGTCTATGTCGAGGCGGAGAGCAGACGGATCGGTGCGGTACAGCTGCCCGATGCGTTGCTCGAGCGCATGCGCGACGGCGAGACGCTCATGTTGCGCACGCCGCTGCCGCATCGGATCGCGCTGCTCAAATCCGAGTACGGTCACTTCCTGCAGAATCCGACACTATTGCTCGAGCGCTTGCGTCCGCTGGTGGCGCTGCACGGCAAGACGGCGTTTTCTCGCTGGGAGTCGCTCGCGGCAAGCGGCGACTGGGATGCACTGATCACAGAATTGCTCGAAGCGCATTACGATCCGCTGTACGGTCGCTCGATGGCGCGGCATTTCCCGGCCGCCGGTGCCCCTGCCGTGTTCAGCTTACGCGACCCTTCGACGGCCGGCTTTGCCGCGCTGGCCGCCGACATGCTTGCCGCAAGCGACGAGCCCCGTACCGCGGCGCTGGAGCCCAGATGAGCGACTACCGGTTTCGGATTCTGAACGTATTCGCCCGGGAGGACGCCTTTAGCGGCAACCCGCTCGCGGTGTTCGAAGATGCGCGCGGTCTCGACGAGACGAGGATGCAGGCGCTGGCACTGCAGTTCAATCTGTCGGAGACGACGTTCATCCTGCCGTCGACTGCCGCAACCGCTCGCGTACGCATCTTCACCCCGACGTTCGAGATGCCGTTCGCAGGCCACCCGACGCTCGGCACTGCGCATGTGGTCCGCGATCACCTGCGCTGCGGTGATGCGTTGAGCCTGGAAATGCGAGCCGGCATCGTGCCGGTCACCGCGAGCGGCGATCGCTGGACACTCGAAGCCAAGGCGCCGCGCACCCGCGAGGTCGCCGCGCCGCGCGACGCGCTGGCCGCGATGCTCGGACTGACCGCTTCCGATCTCGGCACGACCCCGCTGTGGGTCGACACCGGCAGCGAGCAGCTGGTGATTCCTCTCGCGACCAGCGACGCCGTGGTCCGCTGCACGCCGGACCCGGCGCTGCTTTTGCGTCATGCAAGCCTCGACGTGCCGGCGCCGCCCGGCGGCACGCGCAGCGTGCGCGCGATGGCCTACGTGTGGTCGCGCACCGGCGAAAGCTCGGTGCTCGCGCGCTTTTTCTTTTCCAAGCACGGCGCGGTAGTCGAGGATCCGGCCACCGGTTCCGCGTGCGCGAATCTGGGCGGATGGCTGGTCGCGACCGGCGCCGCACAGCCGCAGACGCTGATCGTGGCCCAGGGCGAGGCTGTCGGACGACCCTGCCGGCTCGATCTCGAGGTCGACGCCGATGGGCGCATTTTCGTCTCGGGCCGCGTGCTCGAGCTGGGCAGGGGCACGATAAGTCTCTGACGCTCGTCTCGCCGCCCAGCGCAACAGGCTGTTACAACCCCGGCGCACGCGTCGTCAACAGCCGGCTACACTCGGCCGTTGTTTGCCGATCGGACCACGCTTCGATCCCGCATGCGCGCCCTGCTCTCCTTCGCCACGATTGTCGCCGCGCTGTCGTTCGCCGGGCCGCCGGCTGACGCCGCGACCGGCGGCGTGCTCGATTACGACGACGCGAGGCACCTGCTCAACCGCACCGGCTTCGGCGCCACCCAAGCCGAGATCGAACATTATGTCGGCCTGTCGCGCGAGCAGGCGGCAAGGGCAGTGCTCGGTACCGCGCGCACGACGTCTTCGACGCCGCCACCCCCGTCTATGGACCCGAGCGCGCCGCTGCGCTACCCGCGCCGCGGCGCCGGAGTATCTGAGGCCGAACTCAAGACGTTCCGGCAGCAGCAGGCACGCGAAGGACTGGAGCTGCGCGGCTGGTGGATCGGCGAGATGCTTTCGACGCCCTCGCCGCTGACCGAGCGGATGACGTTGTTCTGGCACAACCATTTCGTGTCCAGCCAGCAGAAGGTGAAGCTCGCCGAGCTGATGTATCGGCAGAACGTCACGCTGCGCGCGCACGCGCTGGGCAATTTCGGCGGAATGCTGCACGCCGTGGCGCGCGATCCTGCGATGATCGTCTATCTCGACAGCGCACAGAACCGCAAGGGGGCGCCGAACGAGAACTTTGCGCGCGAGCTGATGGAGCTCTTTACGCTGGGCGAGGGCAACTACGGTGAGCGAGACGTCAAGGAAGCGGCGCGCGCATTTACCGGCTGGAGTCTCGACCGCGACAGCGGCCAGTTCGCCTTCCGCCGCGGCGTTCACGACTACGGGAGCAAGACCGTCCTGGGCAGGACCGGCAACTTCGATGGCGACGACGTCATCGACATTCTGCTCTCGCAGCCTGCCACGTCCGAATTCGTCACCCGCAAGCTGTGGCGCGAGTTCGTCTCGCCCGACCCCGACGTGATTGAAATCAGACGCATCGCCGCCCGTTTTCGCGATTCCGGCTACGACATCAAGGCCGCGCTGTATGCGCTGCTGACGTCGGACGCCTTCTACGCGCGCGAAAACCGCGGTGCGCTGATCAAATCGCCGATCGACCTCGTCGTCGGCACGCTGCGGCAATTCGGCATGCGTCCGGGCGACACGATCCCGTTTGCAGTCGCCGCGGCGGGCATGGGGCAGAACCTCTTCGCGCCCCCGAACGTCAAGGGCTGGCCGGGCCAGGAGGCGTGGATCAACACCAGCAGCCTGCTCGCGCGCAAGCAGTTCCTCGACCGACTGTTGCGCGCCGATGCGGCGGCAGCGAATGCGCCGTCCGCCGAAGACGCGATGAGCGCGGCGGCGCCGCCGCCTGCCGCAGCCGGCAAGGACACGGAAAGGGTGCGAGCGGCCCGTTTTCTGCGCGCCGTCGACCGCGGCATCCGCAGCGTGCAGTTCGACAGTGCGGCCTGGTTCGCCCAGTGGAAGGCGCCGCGCGATGCTCAGGCGCGCAACGATGACGCTGTCCGGTTGTTGTTTGCCGTCGCGCCGCAAACGCCGCCACCGCAGGAACCCGAGTCGCTGGCGCTGCTGCGCGAACTCGTGCTCGACGCCGCTTACGAGTTGAAGTGAAGCGGCGCTCGAAGGAGAAATGACCATGGACCGACGCCGTTTCCTCAAGCTCGCCGCCACTGCACCGATCGCCGGGCTCGCGCCGGGGCTTGCCGCGAACCTCGCTTTCGGCGCCGCGCCTGCCGGCGCCGACTACCGCCGGCTGTTAATACTGATCGAGCTCAAGGGCGGCAACGACGGATTGAACACGCTGGTGCCGTTCGCGGATCCGGCGTATTACGCACTGCGCCCGAAGCTCGCGATTGCGCGCGATTCCGTCATCCGGCTTTCGGAAGCGACAGGCCTGCACCCTGCGCTCGAACCGCTGCTACCGCTTTGGCGTAGTCGTGAGCTGGCGGTGCTGCAGGGCGTCGGCTATCCGGAGCCCAACCTCTCGCATTTTCGCTCGATCGAGATCTGGGATACCGCATCGGGCAGCGATCAATATCTGCAGGACGGATGGTTGACGCGGACGTTCGCGCTGGCGCCGACGCCTGCGAATTTCGCCGCCGACGGCGTGATCATCGGTTCGCCCGACTTGGGACCGCTCTCCGGCGGCGGAACGCGAGCGATCGCACTGGCCAATACCGAGCAGTTCCTGCGCAGGGCTCGCTACGCCACGGCCGAAGGACAGACGCGCAACAAGGCGCTGCAGCACATCCTCAAGGTCGAAGCTGACATCGTGCAGGCGGCGGCGCACCTCAAAGCCGACTACCCATTCAAGGCCAGCTTTCCGCAGGGAGCGTTCGGCGCCGCTATACGGACTGCCTGCCAGGTCGTCGCCAATCGTCCGGGCGTCGCGGTCGTGCGCGTGACGCAGACAGGCTACGACACCCACAGCGGCCAGACGCCGACACAGGCGCGACTGCTCGGCGAGCTGGCCGGCGGGGTCGTCGCCCTGAAGAGTGCCCTGGACGAGCTCGGCAGGTGGGACGAGACGCTGGTGCTCACCTATGCCGAATTCGGCCGCCGGCCGAAAGAGAATCTGTCCAACGGCACCGACCACGGAACTGCCAGCGTGCATTTCGTCCTCGGCGGCCGCGTCGCCGGCGGCCTGTACGGCGAGCAGCCGTCGCTCGAGCGATTATCCGGCGACGGCAACACGGGATACTCGATAGACTTTCGCAGCGTGTACGCGACGGTGCTCGACCGTTGGTGGAACGTTCCGTCGACCGGCCCGCTCGGCGGCAGATTCACGCCGCTGCCCGTACTCAGGATCTAGTCGGCGCCATGCCTTATCGATTCGCGTCCCAGGCCGCGATGAACTCGCGCCAATGCGGCGCGTCCGCTGCGGCGAGCTTCTCGCGCGCGAACGACAGCTCGCTCGCGTACTGGTCAGTGGACAGGGTTCCGCGCAGCAGCTGAAAGCGCAAGTAGACGAGGTAGGTGTTCATCACGTCGGTTTCGCAGTAGCGTCGGATTTCGTCGATCTTGCCCGCCTCGAATGCCGCGTGGACTTCGCTGCCGTCCATGCCGAGCTTGCCGGGAAAGCCGCAAAGGCGGGCGATCGCGTCCAGGCCAGCGCTCGCCCGGGGCTGGTACATCGACAGCACGTCCATCAGATCGAGGTGCCGCGTGTGATAGCGCCCGAGATAACTGTTGAATTTGAACTCCCGGTCGTCGTCGCCCCAATCCCAGAATCGCGCAGCGCTGACGCCGTGAATCAGCGCGCGGTGATTGAGAACCGGCAGGTCGAAGCCGCCGCCATTCCACGAAACGAGTTGCGGCGTATAGCGATCGATCCCGTCGAAAAAGCGGCGGATCAGTTCGGGCTCGGCATCGCTCGCTTCACCGAGCGACCAGACCCGGAACGTGTTGCCTTCACGCAGGCCGCAGGCGATGGCGACGACGCGCTGCAGGTGCAGCGGCAGGAAGTCGCCGCCGGTCGCCGCGCGTCGTTGCTGCGCGGCCCAGCTCGCGACCGCGGCGTCCGACAGCGTGGCAGGCAAGCGATGCAGCCGGCGCAAACCCGCAACGTCGGGCACCGTCTCGATGTCGAAGACGAGCGTCGGAGTCATTTGCGGCGCGGGTCGCGCGGCGCAGGTGAGCGCCGGACTTTCGCTCTAGCCAGGGAACACCCCGCTCGACAAATAGCGGTCGCCGCGGTCGCAGGCGACGAACACGATCGTCGCGTTCCTCACCTCGTCGGCGATGCGCAGCGCCACCGCGCACGCGCCGCCCGACGATATGCCGACGAATATTCCCTCCTCGCGCGCGAGCCGCCGAGCCGTGGCTTCGGCGTCGGCCTGCGAGACGTTTTCGATGCGATCGACGCGCTTGCGATCGAATATCTTCGGCATATACGCTTCCGGCCACTTGCGTATGCCGGGAATCTGCGAGCCCTCGTCCGGCTGGCAGCCGATGATGACGATAGCCGGATTCTGCTCTTTCAGGTACCGCGACACGCCCATGATCGTGCCGGTAGTACCCATGCTGGACACGAAATGCGTGATGCGCCCGCCGGTATCGCGCCAGATTTCCGGGCCGGTTCCCTCGTAGTGCGCCAGCGGATTGTCGGGGTTGGCGAACTGGTCGAGGATGATGCCCTTGCCGTCGTCACGCATGCGTTCGGCGACGTCGCGCGCGGTCTCCATGCCGCCGGCCTTCGGCGTCAGCACGATCTCCGCGCCGAACGCGCTCATCGTCTGCCGCCGCTCGACCGACAGATGCTCGGGCATCACGAGGATCATCCGGTAACCGCGCATCGCGGCGGCCATCGCCAACGCGATCCCGGTGTTGCCGCTGGTTGCCTCGATCAGCGTGTCGCCGGGCTTGATCGTGCCACGCTTCTCGGCCTGCGCAACCATCGACAGTGCCGGGCGGTCCTTGACCGATCCGGCAGGATTGTTGCCCTCGAGCTTGGCCAGGACGGCATTGCCGGTGGAGGCGGCCATGCGCTGCAGTTGGACGAGCGGCGTATTGCCGACGGCTTGTTCGATCGTCTTGTACACGGAGGCCATTTTACCCTGCAGCCGAGATGCCCCGCCCCGACCGGCGCGCCAGCGGGCCCCCGAAAAAGACAAACCCCGCGAATGCGGGGTTTGCTCGTGGACGGTTGAAGCTTGTTGCGCCTACTTTTTCGCCTTGTCGGCGGCCTTGGCGTCTTTTTTCGCCTTGGCTTCGGCCGCTGCGGCTTCCTTCTTGGCTTTGGCTGCCGCCGCCTTTTCCTCCTTCGCCTTGGCCTTCGCCGCCTTGTCGGCAGCGGCCTTTTCGGCCTTGGTCGCTTTGGCATCCTTGGCCGTCGCGCCGGCCTTGGTCGAGTCGGCCTTGGCACTGGCTGCGTCTGCCTTTGCCTTGCCTGCGTCGGTCTTCGCCTTGGCCGCGTCCGCCTTCGCCTTGGCTGCGTCCGCCTTGGCCTTCGCCGCGTCTTCCTTCGCCTTGGCTTTCGCCGCCTTGTCCGCCGCGGCCTTTTCCTTCTTGCTCATCTTGGCGGGCGCCGTCGTCGCGGCCGCAGGAGCCGGTGCGGCTGCGGGGGCGGGTGCGGCCGCAGGTGTCGCGGTCTTGGCAGGCGCCTCAGCCTTCGACGGCGCAGCGGGCGGCAGTGGCGTCGAAGCCCCGCTGACCGAGATCATTCCCTTGATCTTGCCGTAGGTGCCTTCCTTGATTCCGGTGACCTTCATCACGTCTTCGGGCGACTTGAACGGCCCGTTGGTGTTGCGATAGTCGATGATCGCCTGCGCCTTCACCGGGCCGATCTCGGGAAGGGCCTCCAGCTCGGCCTTGCTTGCCGTATTGATGTTCACCGCGGCCAAGGCGAGCGCCGAAAACAGCACGGTCACCAGCAGCAGCACGAATCTTTTCATGGTTGTTTCCCCTGGAAGGTAATGATCGGTCCGGCCTGTTTGCCGCCCGGACCCCTGAAACGCGCGAGCGATGTTACGGGTTGACCTCGCCTCGCGCAAGCAGCGCCCGGACGCAGTTCGCCACTCCCTGCTCGACGCCCAGCATCGGCGCCGTGTACCCGGCCGCGCGCAGTCGGCCTATGTCGGCTTGCGTGAAACTCTGATATCGGCCGGCAAGTCCCGGCGGGAAGCCGATGTACTCGATCGCCCCGGTGCGATGCAATTCCTCGAACGACAGCGCCGGCGTGCCGTCGGCAGTGCGGCAGGCATTGATCGTCGCGACGGCGACGGCGTTGAAGGTCACGGCGCTGCCGGTCCCGACGTTGAAGATGCCCGAGCGCTGCGGGTGATCGAGAAAGTGCAGGTTGACCTTGATCACGTCGTCGACGCTGATGAAGTCGCGGCGCTGCTCGCCCGCCGCATAGCCGCCTGACCCCTCGAAGAGCTGGACCTTGCCGGTGTCGCGGTACTGGTTGAAGAAATGCCAGACGACCGACGCCATCCTTCCCTTGTGCGCTTCACGCGGCCCATAGACGTTGAAATAGCGGAAGCCCGCGATCTGCGTGGTGCGCTCCGGCAGTGTGCGCCGCACGCACTGATCGAACAAAAGCTTCGAATAGCCATAGACGTTGAGCGGCGCCTCGGCCGCCGTTTCCTCGCGAAACTCCCGTCCGGCACCGTACACCGCCGCCGACGAGGCATAGATGAATGGAATGTCGTTGTCCTGGCAGTGTCGCAGCAACAGGACGGAGTAGCGATAGTTGTTGGCCAGCATATAGCGCCCGTCGGTCTCCATCGTGTCCGAGCACGCGCCCTGGTGCAGAACCGCCGCGATCTCATCGTCGAACTCGCCGTCGGCGAGCCGCGCCGGAAATTCATCCTGGTCCAGGTATTCGGCGATCTCACAGTCGACGAGATTGCGGAACTTGTCCGCCTGCTGCAGGTTGTCGACGGCGATGATCTGGCTTTCGCCGCGCGCGTTGAGTGCCTTGATCAGATGCGAGCCGATGAAGCCCGCAGCACCGGTTACGATGATATACAAGCGGTTCCCTCGATAGTCTGTTAGAGCTCGATGTCGACGCTGCCGATCTCGGTAGTCACGAACGGCACGCGAGCCGTCACCGCGCAGAGAAGTTCATAGCCGACGGTGCTGGCCGCGGCCGCAACGTCGTCGACCGAAAGACCCTCTCCCCAAAGCACTGCCGGGCTGCCGATTCCTGCCTCGGGCACTTCGGACAGATCGACCGTCATCAGGTCCATGGACACGCGACCCGCCGTACGCACTTTCCTGCCGCAGACGAGCACCGGCGTACCGTTCGGCGCGTGACGTGAATAGCCGTCCGCGTAGCCGCAGGCAATCACTCCGATGCGGTGCGCGCGGGCGGCGGTGTAGCCTCCGCCATAGCCGACGCTGTCGTTTGCCTTCAGGTCCTGAACCGCGATCAGCTCGCTGCGCAAGGTCATCACCGCCTTCAGCCCGAGCATGTCCGCCGTATCGTAAGGAAACGGCGACGAACCGTACAGCATGATGCCGGGACGGACGTAGTCGCCGCCGACGGTCTCGAACTTGATGACGCCAGCCGAGTTCGCCACCGAGCGCGGATACGACAGTCCGCTGCACGCACGCTCGAACGCCTGCATTTGCTCCTGAACGCCGTCGTCCTCATCGGCGCGGGCGAGATGCGTCATCAGCCGCAGCGCGGCGACACTGCTCGCCCTTGACAAGCGCTCGGCGACGTCATGCACCTGGTCAGGCTTGAATCCGAGCCGGTTCATCCCGGTGTTGATCTTGATGAACACTTCCAGCGGACGCGCCAGGCTTGTCGCCTCCAGCATGCGCACTTGCTCGTTGTGGTGCACGACTACGGCGAGACGTCGCGCGGCGATCTCCGGCAGCTCGCCGGCGCCGAAAAAGCCTTCAAGCAGAAGAATTCTGCGTGCATAGTGATGCTCGCGCAGTGCAATCGCGGCGTCGAGTTCGAGCAGCGCGAGACCGTCCGCATCGGCCAGCGCGGGCAGCACGCGCATCAGTCCGTGGCCATAGGCGTTGGCCTTCACGACGGCAAGAACCTGCGCGCCCGGTGCACGTTTGCGCGCAACGTGAAGGTTGGCGCGCAGTGCGGCCAGATTGATTTGTGCAAGGATCGGACGCGTCACGGTCAAACGGCGCAGGTCGATTGGCGAACCTTGGCCGGCCGGTTTGGTCTGAGAAGAGAAAACGTGGTATAAGGCGCGAGCCGAGAGCGCCGGCCAGCTCTTTTTATTATACACAAGCGCAGCGTGCGCCTCCCGGCTTCCGCCGCCGGTGCATCGATTACAAGAGCGCACGCGCCTACTGAGGACAATGAAGGCCGGGTTCTACACGATAATGGCGGCGCAGTTTTTTTCGTCGCTGGCCGACAACGCGCTGCTTGTCGCAGCAATCCAATTGTTGCGCGATCTCGAATCGCCCGCGTGGATGACGCCGGCGCTCAAGCAGTGCTTTGTCGTCTCGTATGTCCTGCTGGCGCCGCTGGTAGGCGCACTGGCCGACTCGATGCCCAAAGGCCGGGTGATGCTGATAACCAACGGCATCAAGATCTTCGGCTGCGCGCTGATGCTGCTCATGTTCCATCCGCTGGTCGCGTATGCGATCGTCGGTCTCGGCGCAGCGGCCTATTCGCCGGCGAAATACGGCATCCTGACCGAGCTGCTGCCGCCGCGGCAACTCGTCGTCGCCAACGGATGGATCGAGGGCACGACGGTGGTGTCGATCATCCTCGGGGTGTTGATGGGCGGCGCGCTGATCAGCGGCCCGGTGTCCAGCGCGCTGCTGGCGATCGACATTCCTCGCATCGACACCGGCATCGATACGCCGCCGGAGGCGGCGATCGCCGTGATCATGGCTACTTATGCGATCGCGGCGGTGTTCAACTGGTACATACCCGACACCGGTGTCGATCACCGCATGCCGAGCAAGAATCCTATTTTCCTGATCCGCGAATTCGGCCATTGCTGTGCGCTGCTCTGGCGCGACAAGCTCGGGCAGATCTCGCTGGCGACGACGACGCTGTTCTGGGGCGCCGGCGCGACCTTGCAATTCATCGTCATCGACTGGGCGGCTTCACACCTTTGCTACAACCTGTCCCGCGCCTCGTATCTGCAAGGCGTGGTCGCGATCGGCATCGCGCTCGGCGCCGTTGCGGCGGCCCGATTCGTGTCGCTGAAGAACGCGGTCAAGGTGCTGCCGCTCGGCGTCCTGATGGGGATCGCCGTCATGGTCATGATATTCGTGCAAAAACTCGAGACGTCGGTGCTGTTGATGACGCTGATCGGCGCGCTCGCCGGGTTCTTCGTCGTGCCGATGAACGCGGTGCTGCAGCATCGCGGGCACGTGCTGATGGGTGCCGGCCATTCGATCGCGGTGCAGAACTTCAACGAGAACATCGGCGTCCTGGTGATGCTGTCGTTTTACGCGATGCTGGTCTTCCTGGGCCTTTCGACCAACGAGGTCATCGTGCTGTTCGGCTTGTTCGTCGCCGGAACGATGGGCCTGGTCATGTGGCGGCACAGGATCAACGTCGCTACCGGCGACCTGCTGCACCTGCTCGCGGGCGATCGTCCGCGCGCGGGTGCGGCGACGCGCGGGACCAAGGCGTAGGCCGCGGCGCAGGCCAAGGCCCGAACGCTCAGAGGATCACCGGCCGATCGGAGAGTTCGTTACCGCCGGCCGCGGCGCGCGGAAAATGCCGGGCCAGAAGAGCACTGATCGCTTCGATGCCGGCAAGCGCGCCCTGCTCGAAACGGCCTTCGCCAAAGGCCGCCTCCATCGTGTGGCAGATGTCCCGCCATGCCGCCTCGCCCACCTTGCGATGGATGCCGCGATCGGCAACGATTTCGACGTCCTTGTCGGCGAGCAGCACATAGACCAGGACGCCGCTGTTGTGCTCGGTGTCCCAGACCCGCAGGCGACCGAATGTCTCGAGGGCGCGCGCACGGGGACTTTCGTGCTGCAGCACCAGCGGCAGCGGCAACGCAGCTTCGACGGCGAAGCGGACCTGACCGACATGGGTGCGTTCGCCCTCGGCGATCGCGCGCTGTATCCGGTCCAGCACGGCCGGCGGAAAAGCGCGCCGCGCAGTGTGGTGATCGCTGACCAGATGTCGCCAGAATCGGTGGCGCCGCTGTGCCGTTGTGCTCATCGCGTCCTCACCAGCCGCCCGAGGCGCCGCCGCCGCCGAAGCCGCCGCCGCCACCACTGAAGCCTCCACCGCCGCCAAAACCCCCACCGCCGAACCCGCCGCCCCCACCCGGTATGAAAACGCCCGGGCCGCCGCGCCCGGCGATTCCCATGAACAGCATGACGATGAAGCCGATGACCGCGGCGGCGCCGGCGATCAGCAGGGAGCTGGCGATGAACCAGGCAATCGCGCCGACGATGCCGCCCCCGACCAACGAACCACCCAGCTTGCCGAAGATCGAGCGGAGTACGCCGCCCAGGACCGGCGCCGCGACCAGGAGCACGATCAGCATCGTGCCAAAGTCGAACCGGCGCGGAGACGCGCTCTTGCGTTGCGTCGCCGCTGCTGCCGGCAGCGGCTCGCCGCCGTCGACGACCGCTATGATGCGGTCGACGCCGGCGTTGATGCCCGCGGCGAAGTTACCTCTGCTGAATTCGGGGGCGATATCCTCGGCGATGATCCGGCGCGAAGTGACGTCGGTCAACACACCCTCGAAACCGTAGCCGACCTCGATGCGCATGCGCTTGTCGTTCTTGGCCACCAGCAGTATCGCGCCGTTATCCTTGCCCTTCTGGCCGATCTTCCAGGCATCTGCGACGCGGATCGAATAGTCCTCGATCGCCTCCGGCGCCGTGGTCGGGACGATCAACACGGCGAGCTGGTTGGTCGTGCGCGCCTGCCAGTCGCGCAGCTTGGCCTCGAGCGCCTGGCGCTCGGCAGGAGAAAGTGTGCCGGTCTGGTCGGTTACTGCGCTGGTCAGCGGCGGGATGGCCGAGAGCCCGTCCTTGGGCGCGTCCCACGCGGCGCCGAATGCAAACGAGACCAGCAGAGCAAAGGTCAGCAGCGCAGCCAGGCCGCGGCCGAGCAGGCGGGAATGGATCATGAAAGCGGCGGCTAAGCCGCAGGCCGCGCGGGACGCGTGCGGCCTGCGGCGCTCAGCTCTTCGGCGCCGGCGCGGGCACCGGCTGCGCCGGCGGCTTGCTGAAATCGACCTTCGGCGGCGCGCTGATCGCCTTTTCGTTGTCGACGGTGAAGTTCGGCTTCACTTCCATCTTGAACAGCATTGCAGTCAGATTGGTCGGGAACGAGCGCACCGTCGTATTGAAGTCCTGCACCGCCTTGATGAAGCGGTTGCGCGCGACGGTGATGCGATTCTCCGTCCCTTCGAGTTGCGAACTCAAGTCCCGGAACAGCGCATCCGACTTCAATTGCGGATAGTTCTCGGAGACCACCAGCAGGCGCGACAACGCCGACTGGAGTTCGCCCTGCGCCGCCTGGAACTTGGCGAACGCGGCGGGATCGTTGAGCAATTCCGGCGTCGCCTTGATGCTGCCGACGCTCGCCCGCGCATTGGTGACCTCGGTCAGCACCTGCTGCTCCTGGGCGGCGTAGCCCTTGACGGTGTTGACCAGGTTGGGCACCAGATCGGCGCGCCGCTGGTACTGGTTGACTACCTCCGACCAGGCCGATTTGACCTGCTCGTCCTGACGCTGCAGGTCGTTGTAGCCGCAACCGGACAAGATGAGCGTCGCGAACACCGCGGCAAAAGCTGCCGCGGAGAGGCCAGAATACTTGCGCATGTCATTCCCTCCCAGAGTCGCCACGCGTTCAAGGCACATGCGGGGCACGTTCCTCGGGCAAGCTCGCCCGCGGAGCCTTATTTGGGGGCCGCTGCCGCGCTTTGCAAGCCGCCGGCGTCGGACAGAGCGCGAAGAGTCGCCCGCGCGAGGCACAGATCTTCCCATGCCTTGGCTTTATCGGGCAAGTTACGCAGCAGATACGCGGGGTGATAGGTGACGATCAGCGGCACGCCCTGATAGCGGTGCACGCGACCGCGCAGGCTCGCTATCGTCGCGTCGACGGCCAGCAATGTCGTCGCCGCGCTCCTGCCGAGCGCGACGATGAGCTTTGGACGTATCAGCGCGATCTGCCGATCCAGATACGGCCGGCAAGCATCGACCTCGCCGGGCTCGGGCGTGCGGTTGCCGGGCGGACGGCACTTGAGCACGTTGGCGATGTAGACGTTGCTCTCGCGCTGCATGCCCAGCGCGGCCAGCATGTTGTCGAGCAGCCTTCCAGCCTGTCCGACGAATGGCTCGCCCCTAGCGTCCTCTTCGGCGCCCGGTGCCTCGCCGACGAACATCCATTCAGCGCCGGTGTCGCCCACGCCGGGCACCGCCTGGCGGCGCGATCGGCACAGTCCGCATGCGGTGCACGCGCGCACGTCGGCGGCAAATTCGGACCAGCCAAGGGTCGCGATGTGCACGATGCGATCTTCTGCGCCCGACTCCGGCGCGGCGCGCGACGGATCGACTGCGGCATCGCGCAGCGCCGGCGCGGGGGCCGGCGCGATATCGGGCGGCGGCGAGCGCAGCCGCCATACCGGAAGCAGGCCGAGTTCGCGTAGAACGTCGCCGCGATCAACCATGCGAATCTCTCCCGAGGCGGCGGCGCATCACCAGCGCATCCTCGCGCCGACCCGAACCGGCCGGCGGAGGATAGTACCCGGCGCGCCGCGCGACCGGCGCGAATCCCTCGCGCAGGTAGAGAGCGATTGCCGCATGATTCGATTCGCGGACTTCGAGAAAGCATTGCTCGGCGCCGACGCCGACCGCGTCGCTGAGCAGCCGCTGCAACAGCCGGCGCCCCAGTCCGCGCCGGCGCGCCGATGCGGCGACCGTCAGGTTGAGGAGTTGCGCCTCGCCCGGCGCGAGCATCAGCACACCATACGCGACGACACTGCGGTTCTGCTCGCCGACAAGCGTTCCATAGCCCGCGGCAAAGGCATCGCGGAAATTGCCCTGCGTCCACGGCGCCGCGTGCGAGGCTTGCTCGAGCGCCGCGACCGCGGGCAGATCCTCCTCGCGCATCGGCCGCCAGGTCACGCTTGCTTCGATGCCCGCCTGGACGCCGGCGCTCATTGCGGCCGTCCGAGGGCGCGCTCGGAGGTGGTCAGCGCGACTTTGTGACGCAGATAAATCGGCGCCGCATCGCGTGCGGGAACGCCTTCGCCGCCGGCAAGACGCGGCAGCGCCAGCGTGCCGATTGCCGTCGCCGTCGGCGACAGCGCCGGCTCGCACGACGCGAGTACCGAAAGGCAGCGCTCACGCAAAGCGGGATACGCGGCGAAGCCGCTACCGACGCCCATCCAGCCGCCGCCTTCGGGCAACGACGCCGCAGCTGGATCGATCACCGCGGGTGCCACGGCTTGGTGCCAGCGCTCGCCATCATGCCGGTAAGCCGCGACATAGACTTCGCGCGCTCGCGCATCGAGCGCTGCGATGACTCGGGTGGCGGCATTCCGCTGTCGAGCGGTTTCGGCCAGCGCTTCGAGCGTCGACACGCCGACCACCGGCAGCCCCGCGCCAAGGGCGAGCCCTTGCGCGACCCCGCAGGCGATCCGCAGCCCCGTGAACGCTCCCGGGCCGGCGCCGAATGCCAGGCCGTCCAGCCGCGCGAGCGTCGCGCCGTGGTCATCGAGCAGTCCGCGAATCATCGGCAGCAGCAATTCGGAATGACGGTGCCCGGCGAGCTGGGAGCGCTCGTCCCACGTGACGCCATCGCCGAGCGCGACCGCGCAGATTTCCGTCGAGGCGTCGATGACGAGGATCCGCATCGGCGCATTTTACCGTGCCGGGTCGACGCGATGTCGCGCCCGCGCGCGCCGGTACAATGATCGATTTGCGCCGCTTCGGCGCCGCAAGGCGATGGATACCGTCCTCATCACCGCGCTCGATCAGGAAGGCCGCGGCATCGCACGCGTCGGCGGCAAGGCGGTGTTTGTCGAAGGCGCGCTGGTCGGCGAGCTCGTCGCGATCGAAATCTATCGCAGGAAACCGACCTACGAGCTCGCCCGCACGACCGAGATTCTGCGCGCCAGCCCTTCGCGCGTCGCGCCGCTCTGCCCGCATTTTGGCGTCTGCGGCGGCTGCAGCCTGCAGCATCTGGACCCGACGGCGCAGGTGGCCGCCAAGCAGCGCGTGCTCGAGGATGCGCTTTGGCATATCGGACGGGTGCGCCCAGGCGAGCTGCTGGCGCCGATTCACGGACCGGCCTGGGGGTACCGCCAGCGCGCGCGGCTGTCGGTTCGCGACGTGCCGAAGAAGGGGGGCGTTCTGGTCGGCTTCCACGAGCGGAAGTCGAGCTTCGTCACCGACATGCGCTGCTGCCCGGTGCTGCCGCCGCACATTTCGTCGCTGCTGCCGGCATTGCGGGAGCTGGTCGGCAGCCTTTCGCTACGGAATCGCCTGCCGCAGATCGAGCTCGCGGTCGGCGACGAAGCCGACGACGGCACCGGCAACGAAGTCCTAGTGCTGCGCAACCTCGCCGCGCTGACCACCACCGATGAGCGCGCGCTCGCGGCCTTCGCCGATCGCCACGGGGTTCGGCTCTACCTGCAGCCGCAGGGGCCGGCCAGCGTGCAGGCGTTCCATCCACCCGCGCGGACCTTGAGCTACGCGCTGCCCGATTTCGGCGTGCGCATCGAGTTCCAGCCAACCGATTTCACCCAGGTCAATGTCGCGATGAACCGTATGCTGGTTCGCCGCGCGATAGGCTTGCTCCAGCCAGCGACCGGCGATGCGGTCGCTGACTTCTTTTGCGGCCTGGGCAACTTCACCTTGCCGATCGCGCGGCGCGGAGCGCATGTCGTAGGAATCGAGGGCAGCGAGCCGCTGGTGCGCCGCGCGCAGGCCAACGCGCAAGCCAACGGCCTCTCGGAGCGTGCTTGCTTCGTGGCCGCCGACCTGTTCGAGGCCACGCGGGCCGGCATCGAGGCCCTGGGGCCGATCGACAAGGCGCTGCTCGATCCGCCGCGCGAAGGCGCGATCGCGCTGGTCAAGGCACTGCCCGAGCCGCTGTCGCGAGTGGTCTATGTCTCCTGCAACCCGGCAACGCTCGCCCGTGACGCGGCAATGCTCGTGCACGAGCGCGGCTTTTCGTTGCGCAGTGCAGGCATCGTCAACCTTTTCCCCCACACGGCGCACGTCGAATCGGTCGCGCTATTCACGCGCTGAGCGGGCAGGAAAGGAAAGGGCGCCCGAAGGCGCCCTTTAGGTCACGGATCAAGATCCTTCAGTCGCGCTGGCCGGAGAAAATCAGCAGCAGATTGAGGATGTTAATGAAGATGTTGTAGATGTCGAGGAAGAGCGCCAGCGTCGCCATGATGTAGTTGTTCTGGCCGCCGCGGACGATCGTGCTCACGTCGTGCAGCAAATAGGCCGAGAAGATCAGCACGGCAATCGCCGAAACCGTCACCGTCAGCGCCGGAATATGCAGGAACAGGTTCGCCAGCGACGCGACGATCAGCAGGATCAGCCCGACGAACAGGAACTTGCCGAGGAAGCTGAAGTCGCGCTTCGATACCGTGGCGATCGTCGCCATCACGAAAAAGACCGCCGCCGTCATGCCGCCGGCCAACGCCACCAGCTGGCCGCCGTTCCTGACCTGCGCCGCGAACTGCAGTATCGGCGCCAGCATAACGCCCGACACGAACGTGAAGCCGAATATGGCAAGCACACCCCAGCTGCTGTTGCGCAGCGCCGAAACGACGAAGAGCATGCCGAACATCGCGCCGAACATCAGGATCGGCGCCATGATCGGCGAGGTTTTGAACAGCCCTGCGAAGTTCATCGACATGCCGATCCACGCGCCGGCGATCGTCGGCAGCATCGACAGGGCGAGCAGCCAGTAGGTATTGCGCAGAACGTTCTTCTGCTCGTCGCTGGTGACGATAGTCGCGCCGGGCTGGCCGGACGGCGCCGGCTGCCGCCACGAGGGCTGGCTGCTATCGATCGGGACTGGCTTCAGTTGCGGTTCCATCAGATTTCCTTTTCCCAAGGTGACGGATTCCCGTCACGGCCCTTAGACTAGCAGAAATACCCCAAGTTTCAACTGAGCGCCCTTAAGGGGTAATGCTTCTCATATGCCGCCTTGCGCGCCGTTTTCAAGCGCCTGCGCTGCGCCTGCGAGCCAGTCTCGACGATCACGGTGCTATGATTTTGCCCTGCCGGAACGCCCCGGCAGGCATCGGCGCCGGAAGGTTGGCAGAGCGGTTGAATGCACCGGACTTGAAATCCGGCGTGTCGGCAACGGCACCGTGAGTTCGAATCTCACACCTTCCGCCAGTTTCGGTTTCCATAGATGCCAAACAAGGCCCCCGCTGGGGTTGTGTGCGCATGCGGCCACGATGGCACCGGGTGGCTAGGCGCCCATGGGTCATTGTTCGCGGCGCATCGCCAGCAAGGCTTTGATCAGCTCCGGGTCGTCCCATGGCACATCGACCGGGTATTCACGCAGGTAGCGGCTTTGCGGGTCACGCAGCCATTCCTCGGGAAACCACACAGCGATGCCTTCCTCGCCTTCGTCGAGATCGGTGCGCGACGTGGAATCCGTGCCTTGCAGGCGGGCGTGCAGGGCAGCCCATTGATCGACGTTGCGGGCTCGACCGCGATGACTTCCCGGTGTGATCCGGCGATTGATTTCCAGCACATGCGGCTCACCGTTGCGGTCGGCGACGATGAACTCGACGAAGAAATGCCCGCTGATGCCGAAACCCCGAGCGAGCGTGGCGGTGATCTCGCGCAACCGCGGCGAGCAGAAATGACGGGTGACGGTGGGTGGCCCGGTTGGCTCGGGGTTGGCCACGATCTTTTCGCTCGCGTATCCGGCCAGGAGGTCGCCGTTCCAGGCCGTCGCGAGATAGTACTGCACGCGACCTGGAACATGCGACTGCATAAGATGGTGGGTCGAGCTCGAATCGCCAAGGTCGAGCGCGTTTTGTTGGCTGAACGCCGCGAATGCCCGCGAGAGTTGGTCTCGATTCGCACAGATCGCCACGCCTTGGCCGGCGAAGCCGTGCGCCCGTTTGAGCACAACTGGATAGCCGCGCGCCGCCGCGAACGCGTCGGCCGACGCTGGCTCGTGGACGATCGAGTACGGCGGCACGCGAATAGCCAAGGCCTCGGCGGCGGGCGGTAGCAACGTCTTGTCGACGGCAGTCTCGTAGTAAGCCGGGTCGCCCAGCGAGTCACGGATCAACGAAGTGAGTTGCAAATGCAGCGCCGGCTGCAGGTCCCGCGGTGGCGACTGCGCGAGCTTCGCCAACAGGCGGAACGCCATGTCGTCGCACGGCAGGACGACGCGCGGCGCGGTCGCCCTGACGGCTGCTGCGAAGGCAGTCACCCATTGCGAAACCGTCGCGTTGTCGGGCAGGTGGTCGACCTTGGAGACGAAGCGGCTTTTCTCTGCGAGTGAGTTTCTCGGAGTTAGCAGCGCAACGTCGAAGCCGGCCTTGGCTAGCGCCCACGGGACGCGCGCCGTCCCCAGCCATCGCGTTGCCGTGGACACGAGCAGGACCGGGATTCTCATGCACGTCCTTCCGACATATGAGACATGCAACGGGGAAAGCCGACAATCCCATTCTGCGCGCAGCCTCGAATCAATCGCGCGGCGCGACGGAGTCCGCCTCGAGGATCACCTCGTTGACGAGGGGAGATCGAGCCATACTACGCCTTCGATGGCGCGCTTCGTCGTCGCGATGAATGGTCGCTCCGAGTCAATGGCTTTCTGCTGGAGCGCTCGTTTACTGCAATATCTTGACGTTCTCCACGTCGGGGAAGCACCCGCTATCGCGCGCGGCGATCTGGAACGCCAGGAATTGCGGCAGTGACTCGCGGGTCGGCGCTTCCTCGGTCGCCACGCGATTGTCGATGACGACGACGCGCTTGTAGCCCGCGTACGCCCCGGCCTTGTTCCTGGCGTTGTATTCGGCGCACATGCCGTTCTGCTTCGGGCTCAATTCGGCGTTGCGCAGTTGCATCGATGCCGGATCGTTGAGCGTCCGTTTCAGCGTTTCGGTGTGTTGACGCAGCAAATTCGCGCGCTCCGCTTGCTGTTGCTCCGGGCTGGGCGGCGCCGCCGCCGCGCGCGCCACCTCCTGCTCGTGCTCGGCCGCCTCGCTGGCCAGCCGCTCGCTCGCCTGGGCCGCTGCTCCTTCGCGCATGCGCCGGTCCTTTTCGCGCTCTTCGGCCAACGACCGCTCGAGCGCCTGACGCAGCGCCGCCTCGCGAGCGATCCGCTCCCCTTCGCGCTGGTCGTCCGATTTGCCGCAACCAGCGGCAGCGAGGGCAAGCAGTACGGCGACCACCAGGCAGTAGCGGATTGCCGGCATGTCCTTCCTCCGCGAACGGGCGGCCGGCTAGAGTACGGTCTCCCAGCGCCGGCTCAACCGCGTCGCGCCGTTGATGATACCGACCATCGAATAGGTCTGCGGGAAATTGCCCCAGAGCTCGCCGGTCGCAGGGTCGATGTCCTCGGACAGCAGTCCCAGCGGATTTCGCGCTGCGAGCAGGCCTTCGAACAGCTCGCGAGCCTCGCCCGGTGGCACCGGCGCGTGCCAGCGCATCGATCAGCCAGAACGTGCAGGCGGTGAATGCCATCTTGGGCACGCCGAAGTCGTCGGCGGTTGCGTAACGGTACAGATGTCCGCCGTCGCTGCAACTCCTGCCGGACCGCGGCAAGCGTCGAGCGCCAGCGCGGGTCGTCGGCACCCACCAGGCCGACTTCGCTCATCAGCAGCACGCTGGCGTCGAGATGCTCGCCGCGGAAGACGTCGACGAAGGCCTGCCGCTGCGGGTTCCACGCAAGCTCGAGTATGGTCGCCTTGATCGCGTCGGCGCGGCTGCGCCATTCGGTCGCGCGCTCGGCGCGACCGAGGTGCAGCGCGATTTTCGCCAGGCGGTCGCAGGCGGCCCAGCACATCACCGTCGACGACGTATGCACGTCGCTGCGGGTGCGCAATTCCCAGATCCCCGCATCGGGCTTGTCGTGCAGCGCGAACGCGCGCTCGCCCAGCCATTCCAGACGCAGGAAATCGTCGAGGCCCGCCGGATGCAGCAGCCGGCGATCGAAGAACGCCTGCGTCGCCGCCAGGATCGCGTGGCCGTAGACGTCGTGCTGCCGGTGCTCGTACGCCTGGTTGCCGACGCGGACCGGCCCGATGCCGCGATACCCGGGCAAAGTGTCGACATGCCGCTCGACCACCTCGCTCTCCAGGCTGACGCCGTACAGGGGCTGCAGGTAGCCCTGCACGGCCGCGGTATCGGCGACGTTGAAGAGATAGCGAAGATAGTTCTCCATCGTGCCGACTTCGGACAGCCCGTTCAGCGCCCGGACGACGAAAAACGCGTCGCGCAGCCAGCAGTAGCGGTAGTCCCAGCAGCGCTCGGTCCCCGGCGCCTCCGGAATGCTGGTCGTCATCGCGGCCATGATCGCGCCGGTTTCCTCGTACATGCACAGCTTCAGCGTGATCGCGGCGCGAATCACGGCATCCTGCCACTCGAGCGGCACCGCCAGTGCGCGCGACCAGTGTTGCCAGTATTCGGCGGTGCGCTCCTCGAAATCGCGCGCAGTCTCGGCGATGCCGCTGACGATCGTCTCGTCGACGCCGAATATCAGGTTGGCCGGCCGGTCGAGCAGGTGATAGGTCTCGTCGAGGATGTAAGTGACCGGCATGTCGCAGGTCAGGCGCAGGGACTGGGTCGGATGCACGTAGCGGATGTGGTTGCTGCCGCGCGTGAGTTCGGGGCGCGCCGCGCCGTACTCGAAGCAGGGCCGCACGCGTATGCGCACGCGCGGTCGTCCGGAAAGCGGCTCGATCCGCCGGATGAACAGCAGCGGACGAAACACGCGGCCGCGGTCGCGCAGGCGCGGTGCGAAGTCGGTGATGCGAACGCCGTGGCCCTGCCGGTCAAAAAGGTCGGTGACCAGTATCGCCGTGTTCGTGACGTAGTGCTGCGTCGCCCGCGCAAAATGCTCGATTTCGATGTCGAATGCGCCGCGCGCGACATCGTCGCGCCGCTCCCCGCCGAGCAGTGCGTGAAACACCGGATCGCCGTCCGGCCGCGGCAGGCAGCACCAGACGATGGATCCGCGCTCGTCGACCAGCGCGTTGAACGCGCAGTTTCCGATGACGCCCAGCGAAAGATTCGGCGCTCGGCCGGCTGGCGTTCTCGCTCATTGCGGAATCGGCGAGACGGTTGCGCCGGACGGGCGGGCCGCGTGTCTGCTGCCGTCGAGCATCGCGACCAGTCGGCGCACCAGCCGGGTGACGTCGGCCTGGTTCTTCAGGTACATCGCGGCGGCGCTCTTTCGCTTTCGTCCGACCCGGATCGACAGCACCTCCGGCATGCGCATGCGGAAGACGTCTTCGTCGGTGACGTCGTCGCCGACGTACACTGCCCGCGCGCAGCCGGAATGGCCGAGGAGGCTTTGCAACGCCTCGCCCTTGTGCGGAGCGTCCGGTGGAAGGAGGTTGAGCACGCGCTTGCCATGGACGATGTCGGGCAGCGGCACCAGCCGAGCGACTCGCTGCTCGAGCATCTGCCGCGCCAGCGCCGGTCGTGCCGCGTGCCGGTAATGAAACGACAGAGAATACTGCTTGTCCTCGAGCATGATGCCCGGCATCGTCCGCCATCCACGCGCATCTGCCGTGGCGCTCAGCTCGGCGAGCCACGCCGCGCAAACGCGCTGAAATCCGCCGCTTTGCGCTTCGAAGCCGGGGATGCCCTCCGCGCCGTGGTTGCCGACCAGATAGTGCGGGCTGAAGCCCAGCATCGGCCGCGCGTCCTTGACCGCGCGTCCGGTGATGATCGCGACCGGCGTTCTGGCCGCCAGCGAACGCAGGCACGCGCGCAGCTCCTCCGAAATATGCGCGCGCCACGGCTCGGCGACGATCGGCGCCAGCGTGCCGTCGATGTCGAACGCCAGCATCGGCCGGCCGGGCAGCATTTCGCGCATTTGCGTCAGCGACGCAGTCCCGAGCGCATATCTCATGCCTCGACGCCGGCGTTGCGTTGGTGCGCGAAGATTCGCGCCGAAACCCGCTGACGCTGCCGCAGGCGCGCCGCATCGAGCAGCATCGCACCGGCCCAGCGGTAGACGTTGAACTCCTGCACCAGTCGTCGCATGCTGCGCATGCGCACGCGCTTTTCGTCGGCCGGCATCGTCAACGCCTTGTACAAGGCATCGGCACAATTCTCGATGTGGTACGGATTGACGATCAGCGCGTCCGGAAGCTCGCGCGCGGCTCCGGTGAATTGCGACAGCACGAGGACACCCTGCTCGTCGTCGCGCGACGCCACGAACTCCTTCGCGACGAGGTTCATTCCGTCGTGCAGGCTCGTGACGACGCAAACGTCGGCCGCCCGATAGTATTCGTTGACCGACTGCGAGCCGTGGTGTTCGACCTTCAGCCGGATCGGCTCATAGCCGTCGCGACCGAAGCGCGCGTTGATGCGCGCAGCCAGCGCGCGAACTCGCGCCTCGAAATTCTGGTATTCGTCGAGCGACGAGCGGGAAGGCGCGGCGATCTGCACGAACACGAAGCGGCCGATGAACTCGGGGTGCGCCTCGAGCAGCCGCTCGACTGCGAGAAACCGCTCGAGTATGCCCTTGGTGTAGTCCATCCGGTCGACGCCGACACCGAGCAGCACGTTGTCGGCCAGCTTTTCTATCCGCAGCACCTTGGCGCGACAAAGCGAGATCGAAAGCTGCGAATCGATCCACTCAGGAGGCCACTGGATCGAGATCGGGTACGACTCGACCCGCGTCAGCTGCCCGCCGTAGGAAATCGTCGACGACTCGCGCTCGATGCGCGCTTCCAGGTGTCGGTCGACGGTCTCGACGAAATTCTGGCAGTGAAAACGGGTGTGAAACCCCAAGATCGTGCTGCCGAGCATGCCTTCCAGCAGTTCCTCCCGCCACGGGCAGATGCCGAACGACTCCGGGTTCGGCCAGGGGATATGCCAGAACATGATGATCGTCGCTTTCGGCAGCCGCTCGCGGATCATGCGTGGCACCAGCGCCAGGTGATAGTCCTGGACCAGCACGACCGGGTCCTCGGTGTGCGCTTCGTCGCGTACGGCGTCGGCAAAGCGGCGGTTAACACGGACATACTGCTCCCAGTCGTCCGAACGGAATACCGGGCGCACGTGGGCGATGTGGCACAGCGGCCAGAGCCCTTCGTTGGCAAAACCGTTGTAGTAGCCGCGCTCCTCGTCGTCGCTCAGCCAGACCCGGCGTAGCGTGTAGCTGGGGCTTTCAGGCGGCACGCGCAGGCGCCCGCGCGCATCGGCGGTCTCGCGGTCGGCGCTGCCGCTACCGTGCGCGATCCATGTGCCGGAGCAGGCGCGCATCACCGGTTCGAGTGCGGTGACCAGTCCGCTGGCCGGCCGCAACAGCGTTACCGCATCGCCGTCGCGATTGTGGATAAACGGCTCGCGATTGGACACGACGAGGACCTCGTCGCCGAGCAGCTGCTCGTGCAAGACGTTGCGCAGCATTTCCGGGCTCCATATCGCGCTCTGGTCGCGTCCCCGGCGGCTTTGATCGAGCTCGCGCAGCAGCGCGCGCAATTCGCTCGCCAGCGGATGCAACGGTGACGAGCCCGGCTGCGAAAACGGCTGCAGTATCCCTTCGCCGCGCAGCAGCGAGCGCACGCCGGCGACCCAGCCGCGCCATGAAAGGTGCGCGATCGACACGGTGACCAGCGACACGACTACGCCCAGCACTACGAACAGGCCGATCAGATAGAGTCGCGTATCGGCACTGCGCCGGTCGACGAAGCTCATGTCGTGAACCAGAATCAGCGTGCCGATCCGATCGTTGCCCTGGAGCAGCGGTCGCTGCACGACGTGCAGCGGTCCCTGTCTCAGGCGAATAACCGAGTGCGCCTCGCCGGCCGCGCTGGCGGGTGGCCGGCAGCCCAGCGACGACGGATAGGTCGGCGTCGAATAGCGGAGCTTGCCCTTCTCGTCGCAGAACGCCAGCGCATACAGGCGCTCGTCCTGCAGCGCGCGCATGAATATCTGTTCGACCTTGGCCGACGCGCCCTCGTCGATCAGACCGGCCAGCTGGTCCTGCAGCGTGTTGGCGACAAGCTCCGAGCGGGTGTCGAGGTCGTTGATCCACCAGCGCAAGGTCAGCTTGTCGACCAGCGGCACCAGCAGATACGCGAGCAGCGCGAGCGCGACCGCCAGCGGCGCGATGAAGCGCAGCGACAGGTGCATCGGGCGTAGCGGTTCTTGCGTGCTCATCGTGGTGCGATCATTTCAGTGCGCGCGGCGACGCGTCAAGGCAGAGCAACACGCCGGCCGGTCGATGCGGCGGCGTCTCGGACGAGACGAAAAACCATCGAAGATTGGTGCTCCCCTGCTGCGGGCGCGCTACCCGCCCCGTCTGTCGCTGGCGGTGTTCCTGGTCTGACCGCCCCGACCCGTCCGAGGTTCATTGAGCGTCCCGCGGCCGCAGCTGCATTCGGCCGGCGCCGGCCGCTAGCCCAGAGGCACGACCTTGATGACTTCCTCGGCCGTGGACAGCCCGGCGGCGATCTTCGCCGCCCCCGAGACCCGCAGCGGCTTCATGTTTTCCTTGTATGCCTGCTCGCGGATCCTCGAATCGTCGACATCGGCATGGATCAGACGACGGATGACCGGCGACAAGGTCATGATCTCGTACAGGCCGATGCGGCCGTAATAGCCGGTCATCCGGCATTCGAGGCAACCGACCGGCGCATGCACGTGCTGCTCGCCGTCGCTGCGGAACGGCGAAGTCAGCATGCGCCAGGTGTCCGGGTCGAGCGGCTCTGCCGGCACCTTGCAATGCGGACACAGCGTGCGCACCAGGCGCTGCGCCATCACGCCCAGCACTGTCGAACTGATCAGGAACGGCGGGACGCCGAGATCGAGCAGCCGCGTGATGGCGGTCGGCGCATCGTTGGTGTGCAGCGTCGAGAGCACCAGGTGGCCGGTCAGCGCCGCCTGCACGGCCATGTCGGCGGTGTCGCGATCGCGGATTTCGCCGACCATGATGATGTCGGGGTCCTGGCGCAAGAGCGTCCGCACGCCGCTCGCGAAATCGACGCCTATCGCCGGCTGCACCTGCATCTGGTTGAACTCCGGCGCGATCATCTCGATCGGATCCTCGATCGAGCAGACGTTGACTTCGGGCGTCGCGAGCAACTTCATCGTCGAATACAGCGTCGTCGTCTTGCCCGATCCGGTCGGACCGGTGACCAGGATGATGCCGTAAGGCTCCTTGATCATGCGCTCCCACCGGTCGCGGTCCTCGCCGGTGAAACCCAACTCCTGAAAATCGCGCACCAGGACGTCGGGCGTGAAGATCCGCATGACGACCTTCTCGCCGAACGCGGTCGGCATCGTCGAAATGCGAAGCTCGATCTCCTCGCCGTCCGGTGACAGCGTCTTGATGCGCCCGTCCTGCGGACGGCGCCGTTCGACGATCTCCATCCGCGCCAGCAGCTTGATACGGCTGGTCATCGCCAGCAGCACCGGATTCGGGATCACGTAGACCTGATGCAGCACGCCGTCGATGCGGAAGCGCACGACGCCCGATTCGCGGCGCGGCTCGATGTGGATGTCGGAGGCGCGCTGCTCGAACGCGTATTGCCACAGCCAATCGACGATGTGGACGACGTGCTGATCGTTCGCGTCGAGCTGTCCATGCTTGCCCAGCTCGACCAGCTGCTCGAAATTGCGCGCGAACGACATGTCGCCGCGCTGGGTCTCGCCCGCCTTCTTGATCGAACGAGCGAGATTGAAGAACTCGCCGATGTAGCGGCGGATGTCCTGCGGATTGGCGAAAACCAGCTTGACCTTCTGGTGCAGGATCGATTCGAGCTCGTCGGCCCAGGCGCGCACGAAAGGCTCGGCGGTAGCGACCGTGAGCTCGCCCTTGCTAACCGCGACCGGAAGGATTCGATAGCGCTCGGCGTAGGCGATCGACATCGTTCCCGTGACGGCCACCAGGTCGATCTTCAACGGGTCGACGTGATGGTAGGGAACACCGAGCTTGCCGGCGAGCCATTCGACCAGCGTCTCGAGCGTCAGCGGTCGGCGCGGCGGAAGCAGCGAGCGCCATTTCTGGTCCGCGATCAGCTCGAGCGGATGATCGTAGCGCTGCGTGCGCGAGCGCGCGACCGGATCCGCATCGGCAGCGGCCACCAGCCCTTCGGCCACCATCAGCTTGAGGATGTCGTCGAGTCTTAGGCGCCGGTCCGCCGTCCGCGCCGCGTGCTTTGCCGCAGGGGCGCCCGGCGGCGCTGCGGGTGTGTTGATCGGGTTGGCTGAAGGCATCGCGGTACTATAAACCGAAGCGCCGGGGCGCGACAGCGGATCAGGCCGGTCGCGGTGGTCTCGGACCGCCCCTGTCGCCAAGGCGCAAATGCGAAAATGGCGCCATGCATCCGGAAATCACGGCCATCCACGCCGACATCACGACGCTCGACGTCGATGCGATCGTCAACGCTGCCAACAACAGCCTGCTGGGCGGCGGCGGCGTCGACGGCGCTATCCATCGCGCGGCCGGACCCGAATTACTCGCCGAATGCCTGCTTCTGGGCGGCTGCGCAACCGGCGAGGCCAAGATCACGCGCGCCTATCGCCTGCCGGCGCGCCACGTCATCCACACGGTCGGACCGGTGTGGCGAGGAGGCGATGGTGGCGAGCCGCAATTGCTGGCCTCGTGCTATACGCGCTCGCTGGAGCTTGCCGTCGGCCACGGCCTCGCCTCGATCGCGTTCCCGGCGATCAGCTGCGGCGTGTACGGCTATCCGCTCGCGCAGGCCGTGCCGACCGCGGTCGCTGCCGTGCGAGCCTTCGATCGCCTCGATGCACTGCGGCGGATCGTGTTCGCGTGCGCGGGTGCGGACGTGCTGGCCGCGTACCGGACCGTGCTCGGCGAAGCCGGCTAGTCGGCATCGAGCCCGTCGCCGCCGGCAGTCGCCGCGGCTTCAGGCACCTCGAACACTTCGCGCAGATACGCGACATACGACGGGTCGTAATCCATCGCCTTCGATGGCTCGTCGCTGATCTTGGCGACCGGCTGACCGTTGCAGCGCGTCATCTTGATCACGATCTGCAGCGGTTCGTAGCCCAGGTCGTTGGTCAAGTTGGTGCCGACGCCGAACGCCGTCTGGCTGCGTCCTTTGAAGTATTCGAACAGCCGGATCGCCAGCGGCGCGTTGAGCGAATCGGAAAAAACCATCACCTTCGTGCGCGGATCGATGCGCATCTTCTGGTAGTGCGCGATCAGCTTCTCGCCCCATTCGAACGGGTCGCCCGAATCGTGCCGCACGCCATCGAAGAGCTTGCAGAAGAAAAGGTCGAAATCGCGCAGAAAGGCGTCCATGCCGCATACGTCGGACAGCGCGATCCCTAGGTCGCCCCGGTATTCGCGCGCCCAGGTATTGAACGCAAACACCTGCGAATCGCGCAGTCGCGGTCCGACCGCCTGGCAAGCCTGCATGTACTCGTGCGCCATCGTACCGAGCGGCGTCAGACCGTGATCGAACGCGAGCTTGACGTTGCTGGTGCCGACGAACTTCGCGCCGATGCCCTCTTTCAAAGTACGCACGACTTCGTCCTGCCAGGCGCGCGAGAACCGGCGCCGCGTGCCGTAGTCGGCGATGCGGAACTCCGGGTCGGGCACCGCGTTGATCTGCGCGATCTTGGCGTCGAGCCGGCGCCGGCCCTCGGTCAGGTCGGGCCGGGCTACCGTCTCGCGAAAATAGACCTCGCTGACGATCGCAAGCATGGGCACTTCGAACAGGATCGTGTGCAACCATGGACCCTTGATCGTAATGTCGATCTCGCCGGGCATCGCCGCCGGCGTCAGGCTGATAAAGCGCCGGTCGAGCTGGAACAGGCCGAGCAGATCGACGAAGTCGCTCTTGAGAAAGCGCCAGCGCCGCAGGTATTCGAGCTCCTCGTTGGTGAAGCGCAGGCTGCACAGGCCGATAATCTCGCGCTCGATCTGGCCCAGGTACGGCGTCAGGTCGATGCCGGGTGTACGGCATTTGAAGCGGTATTCGACCTGTGCGCCGGGAAAATGGTGCAGCACGACCTGCATCATCGTGAACTTGTACAGATCGGTGTCGAGCAGCGACTCGATGATCATGCGGCGTTTCGCGAACAGCGGAAAGGCAGCCATGGTACCCGCTGTCGGCGGGGGCATCCACTCTGACCGGGGATGGCGTATGCCGTCCGGAAACGCGGAGCCGGCGCTACTCCGTGCGCGGTGGCAATCGAGAGCCGGGGCCGCTATCATCGATCCATTCACCGCGAAGGCGAGGATCATGCTGGTCAACTGTGTCGCCTACCAGGGAGGGAAGAAGCTCGCCGACATCCCGAAGGAAGCAATCAGCGATTACGTCAAGCGCCCCGACTGCTTCGTCTGGGTCGGCCTGAAGGATCCCTCGCCGGCCGAACTCGAGGAGATGCAGGAAGAATTCGACCTGCCGGACCTCGCCGTCGAGGATTCGCGGCACGGCCACCAGCGGCCCAAGATCGAGGAGTACGGCGACTCGCTGTTCGCGGTCCTGCACGCGGTGGAGATGCGCGACGACGAGCTGCACGTCGGCGAAATCGACATTTTCGTCGGCCCCAATTACGTCCTCTCGGTCCGCCGGGAGACCGAACGCGGTTTTGCCGACGTGCGCGCGCGGAGCGAAAGCGAGCCCGACCTCTTGATGCACGGCGCCGCCTATGTGTTCTACGCGCTAATGGACAAGATCGTCGACCGCTATTTCCCGGTTCTGGAGACGCTCGAAACCGAACTGGAAACGATCGAGGAGCAGATCTTCGTCCGCAATACGGCGCGCTCCAATATCGAGGCCTTGTATGCCCTCAAGCGCAAGCTGATGACGCTCAAGCACGCGGTCGATCCGCTGATGGAGGCCGTCGGCAAGCTCTACGGCGGCCGCGTGCCGCGCATCTGCGCCGGCATGGGCGAGTATTTCCGCGACGTGTTCGACCACCTGCAGCGGCTGCATGCGTCGATCGAAGGCATACGCGACATGCAGACGACCGCGATCCAGGTCAATCTGGGCATGATCAGCCTGAACGAAACCGAGGTCACCAAGAAGCTGGCCGCCTGGGCCGCGATCATCGCGGTGCCGACGCTGATCGCCGGGATCTACGGCATGAATTTCAAGAACATGCCGGAGTACGATTTTCATTACGGATATCCGCTGTCGCTCGCGGCGATGGCAGTGATCGACGTCGCGCTCTACTTCTGGTTCAAGAAGATCCGCTGGCTTTGACGCAATCGGCGTCAGTGCAGGTGGGGCTTGTCGTCGCCGGCGATGGGCGTCAGCGGAATGACGCGCTTGTCCGCCCGCGGCTGATGCCACGTCGGCTGCAAAGTCACGTGGTCGATGCCGTATCGATCCGCCAACAGGCGCTGCGCCGCCACCAGGATCTGCGGCCATGCCTGCGCGTCTCGGATCAACAGATGCGCCGACATGGCCGTCCTGTCGCTGGTCATTTGCCAGACATGCAGGTCATGCACGGCGGCGACGCCCGGGACGCGGGTCAGCGCGCTACCTATGTCGTCGTACGAAAGATGCGCGGGAACGCCCTCCATCAGCACATGCGTCGAAGCCTTGAGCAGCAGCCACGTCGAGCGCAGGACCAGAGCCGCGACCACCAGTGACAGGATCGGATCGATCGGCATCCATCCGGTCGACGCAACGACGGCGCCGGCGACGATCGCCGCGACCGATCCCAGCATATCGCCGCTGACATGCAGCAACGCGGCCCGGCTGTTCAGGCTGTGTCCGTGCGACAGGCTCCAGGCCGCGAACATATTGACGAGCAGGCCGGCGGCGGCGATGGCCATCACGATGCCGCCGGCGACTGGCGATGGCGCAAGTAGCCGGCGCACCGCCTCGACGGAAATTCCGACGACGACGACCAGCATCAGCAGCGCATTGATGAAAGCGGCGATCACCTCCGCCCGGGCATAGCCGTAGCTCGCGCGGCGCGAAGGCGGCAGCCGCGCCACATGCTGGGCCAGCAGCGCGATGCCCAGCGCCGCCGCATCGGTGACCATGTGGCCCGCGTCGGCGAGCAACGCCAGCGAGCCGGCGAACCAGCCGCCGCCCGCCTCGACGAGCGCAAAGCCGATGGTCAGTGCGACCGCGATGCGAAGGGCACGGCGTTCGCGCGCCGCGGCAGCCTTCATCTTGTCGCCGCGTGGCCTTGCCTGAGGATGGTGATGATGATGGGAGGGCATGCTCGCTCGCGCACCTCATTGTCGGCCATGCCCGAAGCCCCGGCAACGCCGTCGCCGGTAGAATGGCGGCATGCGCATCAACGCTGCGCTCGCCGACCGTATCGACGCCCTGCTGCCGCAGACGCAATGCACGCGCTGCGCGCATCCCGGGTGTCGTCCCTACGCCGAGGCGATCGCCGCGGGCACCGCTCCGATCAACCGCTGCGCGCCCGGGGGGGAAGTCACGATTGCGGCGCTTGCCGCGCTGCTCGACGTGCCCGCGCCACCCCCCGATCCCGCCTTCGGCACGGCCGAGCCGCTGGCGTGGGCGCGCATCGACGAGGCCGTCTGCATCGGTTGCACGCTGTGCATCCGGGCCTGTCCGGTCGACGCCATCGTCGGCGCCAGCAAGCGGATGCACACGGTTTTGGCCGGCCACTGCACCGGCTGCGGGCTTTGCCTGCCGCCTTGTCCGGTCGACTGCATTGTCATGACGAGCGCGGGGCGGGCGTGGACGCCGGCCGACGCCGCCGCCGCGCGTAGCCGCTTCGAGTCGCGCAACGCCCGGCTCGCGCAGCGCGCTGCCAAGGGCGCGCCGGGTTTCGAAGCCAAGGGAGGTCAGAGAGTGCGGGATGCCACCCCCGACCAGCGCCGTAGGACCGTCGCGGCCGCCCTCGCGCGCGCCCGCGCACGCCGCGCTCCGGAGGACCGGTGAATCCGGCCAAGCGCCGCGCGATCTACGAGCGGCTGCGCCGGCAGAATCCGCATCCGCGCAGCGAGCTCGCCTATCGCACGCCGTTCGAATTGCTGATCGCCGTCGTGCTGTCGGCGCAAGCGACGGACAAGAGCGTCAATTTGGCGACGGCGAAGCTGTTTCCGGTCGCGCGCACGCCGGAGGCGATCGTCAAGCTGGGCGAGGCGGGGTTGATTCCGTACATCCAGACGATCGGGCTCTTCCGCACCAAGGCGAAAAACGTCGTCGCGCTGTGCCGGCTGCTGATCGAGGAGCATGGCGGCGAAGTACCTGCGGAGCACGACGCTCTGGTCAGGCTGCCCGGTGTCGGCCGCAAGACCGCGAACGTCGTGATGAACGTCGCATTCGGCCAGCCGACGATCGCTGTCGACACGCACATCTTTCGCGTCGCCAATCGGACCGGCTTAGCACCCGGTCGCACGCCGGACGAGGTCGAGCGCAAGCTCGTCAAGTTCACGCCAGACGAATTCCGGCACGATGCGCATCACTGGCTGATCCTGCACGGCCGCTACGTGTGCCAGGCGCGAAAGCCGCTGTGTCCGCAGTGCGTGATCGCCGACTTGTGCGAGTACCGGCACAAGACGGTATAGGCGTGCCCTGAATGAACAAGGCGCCGCAAACGGCGCCTTGTCGCAGCGAGCGAGTCCGGTTCAGTGCGTCGTGACCAGGACCGCGGGCTGCGCGGCGTAGTACGCGGCGACGTTGTCTATGTCAGCGGTCGACAGCGTTCCGGCGAATCCGGCCATGATCGGATTCTTGCGGGCGCCCGATTTGTAGTCACGCAACGCCTTGGCCAGATAGTCCGGATACTGGCCGCCGAGCTTCGGATAGTCGGCATTTTGGCTGTTCCCGTCGACGCCATGGCAGGCCTGGCACACCTCCTTGACCTTGGCTTCGCCGGACTTGACGTCGGCGGCCAGCGCGGCGCTTGCCGCGCCGATCGCCGCTATCGCGAACAAACCACGCACGAATGCTTTTATCGTCGGCTTGGCCATCATTTGCTGGCCGTCTTCGGCAGCGCGCGCGAATAGTAGGCGGCCAGGTCGGCGATGTCCTTGTCCGACAGCGTCGCTGCGATCGCCTTCATCGACGGATGGCTGCGCTCGCCCGCGCGATAAGCCTGCAATGCCTTGACGATGTAGGCCTCGTGCTGTCCGCCGATCTTGGGCACCTTGTACACCTCGGGAAAGGCGGTTCGCCAGCCGACGATGCCGTGACAGCCGATGCACATCTCGATTTTCTGCGATCCGGCGGCGGCATCGCCGGCAGGCGCTGGCGCCTGGGCCAGCGCGACCACAGGCAGCGCGAGCGTGAGGGCAGCAGCAAGCAAGGACAGTCTGGTCATCGACCGGCTTCTTTCATGGAAATGCCGCAACGGCGCGAATACCGTGGCGGCAGGCGACTAAATCCCGGCTATTTTACGGGCTCGCCGCGACGCCGGTCAAACAGAACGACAACGCGCGCACTTTGGATGGCTCAACGCTCGAGAAACGGCAGCTTGACCTTGACGGTTTTCCACTCGTCGGCGTCGGGTGGCGCCGGCTTGCGCTCGATGATCGGTTTCCAGGCCTTCGCGAGTTCGGCGTTCAAGGCCTTGAACTGCTGCTGATCGTCGGGCACGTCGTCTTCGGCATAGATCGCCTCGACCGGGCATTCGGCGACGCAGAGCGTGCAATCGATGCACTCGTCCGGGTCGATGACCAGGAAGTTGGGCCCTTCGCGAAAGCAGTCGACCGGGCAGACGTCGACACAGTCGGTATACTTGCAGCGAATGCAGCTTTCGGTCACAACGTAGGTCATCGCGTTTTCGTACCCTGTGCCGCCCGGTCTTGGATTTTACCAAATCGGCCCCACCTACGGACATACCTGCCGCATGCCCGCGGCTTGCGCCTGTCGTTTCTTTGCGCTAAGTTAGGTCTTGGGACGCGAACGCAGCGGCCCTCCAGGCAGGCCACCGGCGCCGCGACAGCGCTTCAGCGAGGATCACCATGAACGAGCATATCAAGCACGTTACCGACGCCACTTTCGACAACGACGTACTGAAGGCGGGGACGCCGGTGCTGGTCGATTACTGGGCCGAATGGTGCGGCCCCTGCAAGATGATCGCGCCGATCCTGGACGACGTCGCCAAGAGCTACGCCGGCAAGCTCACCGTGGCCAAGCTGGACATCGACGCCAACCCGGGGGTCCCGGCGAAATACGGCATACGCGGCATCCCGACGCTGATCCTGTTCAAGGGCGGGGAAGTGGCCGCGCAGAAGGTCGGGGCACTGTCGAAGTCGCAGCTGACGGCCTTTATTGACAGCCACATCTGAACACGCTAGGCTTCTAGCCCATTGAAGTACGCGTCCCGCTGAGCGCAATCGCCGCGGGACGTCGTCACCGGCGCTGTCGCACGCAGTTGTTGTCTTATCCGGCGCCAACCTCCCTTTTTTTGCATCAGGTTTCACGGCCTTTAGCTTGTCCGGGGACCGTCCCGCCTTCCTCCCGCAACTTATTCCCTCCATGCACCTGTCCGACCTTAAATCCAAGCCCGTCACCGAACTCGTCGAGATCGCCAACACGAACGAGATCGACGGCGCCAACCGGTTGCGCAAGCACGACCTGATTTTTGCGCTGCTGAAAAATCAGGCGAAGAAGGGCGAAAGCATCTTCGGCGACGGCACGCTCGAAGTGCTGCCCGACGGCTTCGGCTTTCTGCGCTCGCCCGACACCAGCTATCTCGCCGGCACCGACGACATCTACATTTCGCCGTCGCAGATCCGCCGCTTCAACCTGCACACCGGGGACACGATCGAAGGCGAGATCCGCACCCCGAAGGACGGCGAGCGCTATTTCGCGCTGGTGAAGGTCGACAAGGTCAACGGCGAGCCGCCCGAGAACGCCAAGAGCAAGATACTTTTCGAGAATCTGACGCCGCTGTTCCCCGACGAGCCGCTGATTCTCGAACGCGACATCAAGGCCGAGGAGAACATCACCGGCCGCATCATCGACATCGTCGCGCCGATCGGCAAGGGGCAGCGCGGGCTGCTTGTCTCGTCGCCAAAGTCGGGCAAGACGGTGATGCTGCAGCATCTTGCGCACTCGATCGCCGCCAACTACCCGGACGTCGTCCTGATCGTGCTATTGATCGACGAGCGGCCCGAGGAGGTAACCGAGATGCAGCGCTCGGTCCGTGGCGAAGTCGTTTCGTCGACTTTCGACGAGCCGGCGACGCGCCACGTGCAAGTCGCCGAAATGGTGATCGAAAAGGCCAAGCGCCTGGTCGAGCACAAGAAGGATGTCGTGATCCTGCTCGATTCGATCACGCGCCTTGCGCGTGCATACAACACCGTCGTGCCCGCGTCGGGCAAGGTCCTGACCGGCGGCGTCGACGCCAACGCACTGCAGCGACCGAAGCGATTCTTCGGCGCCGCGCGCAACATCGAGGAAGGCGGCTCGCTGACGATCATCGCCACCGCGTTGATCGACACCGGATCGCGGATGGACGACGTGATCTACGAGGAATTCAAGGGCACCGGCAACATGGAGATCCACCTGGATCGCCGCATGGCCGAGAAGCGCATCTACCCGGCGATCAATGTCAACCGTTCCGGTACCCGCAAGGAAGAGCTCTTGCTCAAGCCGGACGTCCTGCAGAAGGTCTGGGTATTGCGCAAGCTCCTCTACCCGATGGACGAGCTCGAAGCGACCGAGTTCCTGGTCGACAAGGTCAAGCAGACCAAGAACAACGCGGAATTCTTCGACTCCATGCGGCGCGGCAACTAGCCTCGACGGAGGCCTCCGAACCGCAGGCTAGTTCTCCGTCGCCCGGCCAGGGGATGGCGCCGCGGCGACCTTGAAGCGCCCATTGGCGCCACCATCTAAGGCAAGTTCCCTTGCCTGTTGCACTGCAGCGATAAAAGGCCCATAATTTTCGGTTGTACGGCGTGGCGTGGCTTCCCGGCCCAAGGCTCGGGGCTAAGTCCTGCCGAAACCCGGCGCGCGCCGGTTCGGCGCCCGCCTCCGAGGTATCGATGAAAACCGCTATTCACCCGCAATACAGCGAAATCCAGGTGACGTGCAGTTGCGGCAACACGTTCACCACCCGCTCGACAGTGCAGAAGCCGCTGCATGTCGAAGTGTGCTCGGCTTGCCATCCGTTCTACACCGGCAAGCAAAAGATCGTCGACACAGCCGGCCGCGTCGAGAAGTTCCGTCAGCGCTATGCGGCCAAGCCAGCGGCGGCGCCATCGGCCAAGCCTGCTCCAGCGCCGACAGGCAAGGGCGCCTCGACCGGTACCAAAAGCCCTGCCGCCAAGGGCGCCGCAGCGGCGGCCAAGGGCGCGGCCAGGTCGGCGTAAGCGCTGCTTGGCGCGAACCGAAAGGCAGCTTCGGCTGCCTTTTTTGTTGGCAGGGCGCCCGGCGCCGGTCCCGGCCCGGCGGGTGGCGCCGCGCGCCATAAACCACTAGTGTTCTGAACCGAACGAGCGAAAAGCCCGACTTCGCAGCGCCCGCCCCCATGCCTCTTGCCGATCTCACCGCCTCTCCCAGCGAGGCGTCCGATCTGTCGCCGTCCGGTAGATACCGCGCGTTCAAACAGGCGGGGCTGGTGTTGCTTTGCGCAGCATGGATTCTGCTCGGCTTGTTCGGACACGATCCCTGGAAGCCTGACGATGCGACGACGTTCGGCGTTGCCCGCGACGTGCTGAGCAATGGCGACTGGCTGGCGCCGCAGCTCGCTGGCGCGCCGCTAGTCGAGCGACCGCCCCTTTTCTATGCGCTTGCCGCCGCCAGCGCAGCGGCGCTGCGGCCAGTGCTCGCTCTGCATGATGGCGCGCGCGTCGCCAACGCACTTTGCCTCGGATTGACGTTGTGGCTGCTCGCCCTCGCCGGCCGGGAACTCTACGGGCGCGCCTTTCGCTGGCTGCCCGTGCTGGTGTTCATCGGGTGCATTGGACTATGGGACCGCGCGCATGCGTTGGCACCGGAGATAGGCTTGCTGCCCGCGTACGCGCTGGCCCTCTACGCGCTCGCGATGGCGCCGCGGCGCGCGCTGATCTCGGGCGTGCTGCTAGGAGCGAGCGCGGGCATCGCGTTCCTCGTCCGCGGAACGCCGTGGGCGGTGATGATCGCATTGACCGCATCGCTGCTCGTTGCTTTTCCTCATTGGCGCACGCGGCGTTACGCCGGCACGCTGGCGATCGCCGTGCTGGTGGCCGCACCGATGCTGATCGCGTGGCCGCTGGCGATGTATTTGCGCGATCCCGCGGTTTTCGCGCTGTGGCACGATGGGCAAAGCATTGCGCGGTTCTTCGGCTTCGCCGACGGATCGCCGGCGGTCGAGCCGTTTTATTATCTGAAGAATCTGCCGTGGTTTGCCTGGCCCGCGCTGCCGCTGGCGCTGTGGACGCTGTGGCTGCGATCGCGCGGCTACAACGGTGGCCTTGCGCAGCCCGGTATCGTTTTGCCGGCCTTGATGAGCATCGTGCTGCTCGCGACCCTGTCGGCCGCGGCGGAGCCGCGCGCGACGCTGGCGCTGCCGCTGCTGCTGCCGCTGTCCTTGCTCGCCGCTGCAGAAGTCGACACGCTCAAGCGCGGCACCTCGGGCGCACTCGACTGGTTCGGCATCCTGACGTTCGGTCTGCTCGCGGTCCTCGTCTGGGCCCTCTGGCTCGAGTCGCTGTGGCATGGCCTGCCAGAGCCGATCGCGCGCATGTTTCGCGATACGCAGCCGGGCTTTCGCCCGCCCTTGCAGCCGCTGGCACTGCTCGTGTCCGTATTTCTGAGCCTGCTCTGGATCGTATTGGTCCGGCCGGCGCGCCGCTCCAATCGCCGCGCCGTGTTGAACTGGGCGACCGGGATGACGCTGGTGTGGGGGCTTTACATGACGATCTGGCTGCCCTATCTGGATTCGCGGCGCAGCTACCGTCCGGTCGCCGAATCACTGGCGCAGCAACTGACCGCGGGCACGTCCTGTCTGGCGAGCCGCAACCTGGGCGAGCCGCAGCGTGCGCTGATCGAATACTTCGGCGGCATCGTGCCTGTGCGCGACGATCTTGCCGCGGCGGACGCGTGTCCGCTGCTACTGCTGCAGGTCGGTCGCGATGATACCGACACGCCGCCGGATTCGGCGTGGGAAAAGATCTGGGAAGGGCGGCGCCGCGGCGACGACACCGAACGTTTTCTGCTGTTCCGTCGTCCTGATCAACAAGGCAAATCGTGAAATTCATCGACGAAGCGAAGATCGAAGTCATCGCCGGCGACGGAGGCAACGGCGCGGTCTCCTTTCGCCGCGAAAAGTATGTGCCGCGCGGTGGCCCGGACGGCGGCGATGGAGGTCGCGGCGGCAGCATTCATGCGATCGCGGACCGCAACATCAACACGCTGATCGACTACCGCTATGCGCGTATCCATCGTGCCAAGCGCGGCGAAAACGGCCGCGGCGCCGATCAATACGGCCATGGCGCCGAGGACATCGTGTTGCGCATGCCGGTGGGCACCGTCGTCACCGACGCGGAAACGGGAGAAACCATCGCCGATCTCGCGGCGCACGGTCAGTCGGCGCTGCTGGCCAAAGGCGGCCAGGGGGGCCTGGGCAACCTGCATTTCAAATCCAGCACCAATCGCGCGCCGCGGCAGTCGACGCCGGGAGAGCGCGGTGAACAGCGGCTGTTGCGGCTCGAGCTCAAGGTTCTTGCCGACGTGGGACTGCTCGGCATGCCGAATGCCGGCAAGTCGACGCTGATACGCGCGATTTCGGCAGCCCGCCCCAAGGTCGCCGATTACCCGTTCACGACGCTGGCGCCGAACCTGGGCGTCGTCCGCGTCGACGAGAACCGCAGCTTTGTCGTCGCCGATGTTCCCGGACTGATCGAGGGCGCCGCCGAGGGCGCGGGACTCGGCCACCAGTTCCTGCGGCACCTGCAGCGCACGCGGCTCCTGCTGCATGTCGTCGACCTGGCTCCGCTCGATGGCGGTACCGACCCGGTCGCCGGCGCGCGCGCGATCGTGCGTGAACTCGAGCGCTACGACCGCGCACTCTACGACAAGCCGCGGTGGCTCGTGCTGAACAAGATCGATCTGATCGACCCGGACGAGCGCGACGCGCGCGTGGCGGCATTCGTCAAATCGTACCGGTGGAAGGGTCCGGTGTTCACGGTCGCCGCGATCAGCGGCGAGGGCTGCCGCGATCTCGTCTTCGCCATCCAACGCTGGCTGGAAGCGCATCCTGCAGAAGCGCTCGCCGCAGAGCCATGAACGCGCAAGGCTCGACCTCGATCGTCGCCACGGCGCGGCGGCTGGTGATCAAGGTCGGATCGACGCTGGTCACCGACGAAGGCCGCGGCATCGATCACGCCGCCGTCGCGCGTTGGGCCGAGCAGATAGCGTCGCTGTCGCGCAGCGGCAAAGAGCTGGTACTCGTGTCTTCTGGCGCGATCGTCGAGGGGATGCAGCGCCTCGGCTGGAAGACGCGTCCGGTTGCAATACACGAACTGCAGGCTGCCGCCGCCGTCGGGCAGATGGGTCTGGTGCAGGCGTACGAAACGGCGTTCAAGCGCTTCGGCCTGCATACCGCCCAGATTCTCCTGACGCACGAGGACCTGTCCGATCGGCGCCGCTATCTGAACGCGCGCTCGACCCTGCTGACCTTGCTTCGGCTCGGCGTCATTCCCGTGATCAATGAAAACGACACGGTGACAACCGATGAAATCCGCTTGGGCGACAACGACACGCTCGGCGCGCTCGTCACGAATCTGATCGAAGCCGACGTGCTCATCCTGCTCACCGATCAGTCCGGGCTGTACAGCACCGATCCCCGCACCGATCCCGGCGCGACGATGCTGCGGCGTGCACGTGCCGGCGATCCCGCGCTCGAAACGATCGCGGGCGGCGCCGGAGCGCTCGGCCGAGGCGGCATGCTCACCAAAGTACTGGCGGCCAAGCGCGCAGCGAGAAGCGGCGCGACGACGGTGATCGCCGGTGGTCGCGAGGAAGACGTGCTTACCCGGCTCGCCGCAGGCGAGATGCTCGGCACCGAAATCGCCGCCGAAATGATGACGCTGGCCGCGCGCAAGCAATGGCTGGCCGATCACGTCAGGTTGGCGGGCCGACTGACGCTCGATGCCGGCGCTGTGCGCGCGCTGGCGCGCGAAGGCAAGAGCCTGCTGCCGATAGGTGTGACCGCGTGCTCCGGTCAGTTCGAGCGCGGCGAGCTGGTAGGTTGCTTCGATACAGAGGGGCACGAAGTGGCGCGCGGCCTGATCAATTACAGCGCCGCAGAAACGCTGCGCATCCTGGGCAAGCCGTCGATGCAAATCCAGAAGATCCTGGGCTACGTGGATGAGCCTGAGCTGATCCATCGCGACAATCTGGTCGTACTTTGAACGGAGCGCGGGTCGACGCCCCTTGGCGGTGAATCGACATGCGCTTCGCATTCCCCTACACTCGCTGCATAACGAGCGGCTCCGGTTGCGCCAGGACAGGCACGCGAGCGACCGCCCTTTTTAGATCGACATCAAGGAGGAGTGTCATGAACCTAGTCGACCGCATCAAGAACATCCTGCTGTCTCCGCGAACCGAATGGCCCAAGATCGCCGAGGAGCCGGCGACGGTGCAATCGCTGTACGTCGGTTACATCGTCATTCTCGCCGCGATTGCGCCGCTCGCGCTGCTGATCCGGAGCGGCGGAGCCGCCATCGCGGCAGCGGTCGCCCAGTACGTCATTGCGCTGGTGATCACATACGTCATGGCGCTGATCGTCGACGTCCTCGCGCCGACGTTCAGCGGCACGAAGGATTTCACGCAGTCGCTCAAACTGATCGCGTATTCGTACACGGCGCCCTGGGTGGCCGGCGTTTTCCTGCTTCTGGGTGGGACGATCGGCGGCCTGATCGGACTCATCGCCGCGATCTACGCCTGGTATACGTTTTATCTGGGGGTGCCGGCGCTGAAGAAATGCCCGCCGGACAAGGCCGTCGGGTACACGATCGTTGTCGTGCTTTGCGGCATCGTGCTGGCGATCGTGCTCGGCGGCGTGCTGATGTCGGCGATGTTCGGCGGCGCGATGACCGGCTCCGGATTCGGGATGATGCGTTGATCGCCTGCCGAGTGCAGGCGCGAACAGCGTCGGCCGCGGCGAATCGCTAAGCCCCGCGCGCTACGCCTTGCCGGTCGGGTTGGTGTAAGGCGAGGGCACGACGCTGTGCGCCCAGCCGTACAGGCGCTCGCGCCGCGTTTGCGGCCGCTGGTGCAGGAAACGTTCGAGTTCGGTCAGCCCGCGGCGATAAACGTCGCGCTTGAACTCGATGACATTTTCCAGCGGGATCCAGTACTCGTGCCAGCGCCAGGCGTCGAATTCGGGATGCTCGCTGGCGCGCAGACTCACGTCGCTGTCGCGGCCAGTCAGGCGCAGCAGATACCAGATCTGCTTCTGGCCGCGGTAACTGCCGCGCCATTCGCGCTTGATCCAGTGCTGGGGAACCTCGTAGCGCAGCCAGTCACGCGTGCGTCCGAGGATCTTGACATGGTCGGCTTCGAGCCCGACCTCTTCCTTCAATTCCCGATACATCGCCTGCTCGGGCGTTTCGCCGGGGTTGATCCCCCCTTGCGGAAACTGCCACGAGTGCTCGCGGATCCGCTTGCCCCAGAAGACCAGATTCTTCGAGTTGGCGACGACAATGGCGACGTTCGGGCGATACCCGTCACGGTCCAGCATCGCGACACCTGTAGTTCTGCGCGTTGCGGATATTCTTGCATAGTTCGGCGCGCTTGCAAAGCGCGCCCCGGAGCGTCGACGAGAGGCTGGTGTCAGCGGCGCGACAGCTCGCGCGGCGTCGCGCGCAGCTTTAGCCGCTGGTCGCGGCGCAGCACGACCACGTCGACCGCGTCCCCGATGCGCCGGCCGGTGAGCAATCGCTGCAGATCATCGATGCCGGTGACCGCTTCGTCGCCGAAGGCGACGATCAGATCGCCGGTGCGCATCCCCGCCGCCGCGGCGGGCGAATCCTTCTCGACGGTCGAAACGCGAACGGCCGACTCGTGGGTCAGATCGAAATGGCGAACGATGCGCCGCGCGATCGCGGTGTCGTGGCCGCCGACGCCGAGATAGGCGCGCCGCACTCGACCCTCGTGCATCAGAGCAACAGCCACGCGTTCAGCTGTGCTGGCGGCGATCGCAAAGCAGATGCCTTGCGCGGGGAGAATCATTGCCGTGTTGACGCCGATCACGTCGCCCGCCGCACTAACCAGCGGGCCCCCCGAATTGCCGGGATTGAGCGCCGCGTCGGTCTGGATGATGTTGTCGAGCAGCCGACCGGTTTGGCTGCGCATCGACCTGCCGAGCGCGCTGACGATTCCGGCGGTGACGGTGTGCTGAAAACCGTAGGGGCTGCCGATCGCGATCGCGATCTGCCCGACCCGCACGCGCGAGGAGTCGGCGAGCCGCGTATAGGCCAGTTCCGGCGCACCGATTTTGACGACCGCGAGATCGGAATCGGGATCTTCGCCGACCAGCTCGGCCGCCGCGGTTCTTCCGTCCGGCAACGTAACCTCGAGCGCCTTGGCGCCGCCGGCGACGTGACTGTTGGTCAGCAGATACCCGTCGGGCGCGATGATGAAGCCCGAACCCGAGCCTTGGGGGCGCGCCCTGCCGCCACGCTCGACCCGAATGTGCACCACAGCCAAGCGTACCCGCTCGACAGCGCCGACGACCGCCGCCGAGTAGGCATCGAGCAGCGCGGCGTCGTTGTCAGCGCGCCGATCCCTGCTGTGAGGCCGTTCCGCCCCGGAGTCGCCGAGCACGAAATCAGCTTGTGGCGCAGGAGGGAAACCGTCGAGGGGTGGCATGCGATCAAAGCTGGTGGTGCACAACTGAAAATTCAAGCCTTCGATCGCACTATTGCTGTCAACGAAAGCGATGCCATTGCCGGCTGCGTGCCCGGCGTTGATCTTCTTTACAGGTGCACGCAGCGGCTGATGCAACCCACTGATTACAATCGTCGGCGTAAATCTTGCTAGGTATATGGTGCAGATTCATATCCTCGGGGGGGGCATCATGCGTAGACTGCTCGTTTTGTTGGCCGCGCTGTCGTTGCCGCTTTCGGCGCTGGCGCTGCCGTTCGATTTCACCAACGTCGGTTCGAACAACACCAACGTGGGGCTGAGCGTCAGCGATGGTGGCGTCACCGCCGACGGGTTCGATGTCACGGCCGGCACGACCGCACCGCTCTGGTTGCGCAACGAGACCAACGATCACGGGCTGGGCGTTTGCTCGGAAGGCGACAATGCCTGCACGACCGGCGGCGGTGACGTTAACGAGTTGACCAATGCGAAGGATCAGGAAGCGATCCGCCTGACGCTCCCGCTTGGCGACATCTGGACGTCGCTGTGGGTTTCATCGCTGGACAACGGCGGTTCCAACAATGCCGAGCGCGGAGTCTTGCTTTGGGGCAACGATCCCAATAATTTTTCATTCGGCAACAGTTTCAGCTTCGGTTTCGGTGACTTCGGCAGCGCGGTCGAAGGAGACCTGCTGACCTTGGCCGCGGCATCGGGGTTCAATCCGACCGCTCGCTATGTGCTTTTCATCAACGATCCCACGAACGGTTCAGCCGGCGATGGTGCCAACAACGACTACCTCGTGTGGAAGGGCGCCACCGCGCCGCCGGAGCGGCAGCTTCCGGAACCCGGCTCAATCGCTTTGCTGTGCGCGGGGCTCGCCGTTTTGATGTTCGGCCGCCGCAAGCGCGCCTGACCCGCAGGCATTTGTCCGCGCAAAGCGCCCGTCACGTACGGGCGCTTTTGTTTGCGCGGACGTTTCCTGCGATGGCATGTCGCTTGCTTCGGGTAAGGTTGGACCGACTGGCGCCCGACACGGCGCTCCTGGTCCCAAGCTGCGGCCGTGATCGACGCCGAGTTCGCAGCAACGCTACGGGAGAACAGCGATGACCGACATCCGGGCGAACACCTCACAAGATCCAGAATCGGTGGGCACGGCGATCCTCGGCGGTGGTCCGCCCGGTCTTGCCCCAGGCCCCGAGCTGACGGCGGCGCACGCGCTGCGAGGCGATCCCGTCGTCAATCCCAAGGGCTACGCGCTCGGCAGAGTCGAACACATCGTTCTCGATGTCGAACGCGGTCGCATCGCCTACGCCGTGCTCACGTTTGGCGGGTTTCTTGGCCTGGGCGAGAAGCTTTTCGCGATTCCGTGGAACGCGCTCACCTTCGACGCGGATCGACATCGCTTTATTCTCAACGTCGATCGCGGTGTACTCGAAGGCGCGCCCGGATTCGACAAGAGCCAGTGGCCAGCGATGGCCGACCCCGACTGGGCTTCGCATCTGCACGCCTATTACGGCTATAGTCCGTATTGGAGCTAAACACCCGCCAGGGCGTGGTTTTAGGCCGCCAAGAGGATGCCCGACATGGGCGTCTGCAGCCGCGTCAGACCGGCCCCCTCCGGCGCGGCCTCGATCAACGCACTCAAGCGGCGCAGACGTGCCGTCCCGAAAAAGGTCGCGAAGGGGACTTCGGACGCGTCGCGGCCGGTCCCGATACGCACCAGGTCGCGCATCGGAGAGAGGTCGGTCGGGTCGAACAACTGCCATCGGTCGCCGAGAAAAGCCTCGAAGACCGCGTGGAAGTCGGGCGGGGGCTCAGCGTAGCGCGCATAACCGGTGACAAATCGCGCGGGGATGTTCAAGGCGCGGCAAAACGTGATGCCGAGATGCGCGAAATCGCGGCAGACGCCCGCGCGCAAGGCGAGAACGTCGCGCGCGGAGTAGCTCGGAGTCGACGTCCCGATCGTGTAATCGATGTTCGCGCGTATCCAACGGCAGATCGCGTCGACCCGCGCAAAGCCCGGGGTCATCTGGCCGAAAAGCCGGCAGGCAAGATTGAATACCGCCTCGGACTCGCAGTAACGGCTTCCGCGTAGGCAAGCGAAGGCATCGACCGGCAACGCCGTGATCGGGACCTCGGCTGCCTGTGTGTCCGCCTCGACCGGAATCACGTCGACCGCCGCCAGATAGCGTACGCGGAACGGACCTGGCGCCACGTCGACGCGAATGAAGCGATTCAGCGTGTTCGGTTCGCGCAGTTCATCCCAGGGCAACGAAGGCTCGAGCTCCACCCTTTCCTCGACGACGCGCTGGCGACGATCGTCGGGAACCGCAATGTTGAACACGAATACGGTTTGCGCCGCAACGTCGTATTCGAGTTCGCAATCGACCTGAAACGTGCTCATCGACATTCTGACAGTGATCGCGCGCCGACCAGGCGCGCGAAGCCTTGCTCAACCGCGCACGCCGCGCCCCGCTGGTGCCGCGCAGCGCGGGCGACCCGCTAGATCCTGCCCATCAGCAACAAGACGATCAGGACGACGACGACCAGTCCCGCGATACCACTGGGCCCGTAGCCCCACGCGCGGCTGTACGGCCACGCGGGCAGCGCGCCCAACAGCACGAGGATCAGGATGATCAGCAGAATGGTGCCTATAGTCATGGCTTGCCTCCGTATGTGCCTGGCTAGGCGATGATTCGAATCGTCCTGCTTCGCGCGCGGCGATCAGGCGCAGGCCGGCCGGGAATCGACGCTGGCAAAGGCTGCTTTTTCTCCCCTTGCCAGCCGATCACTACCCGACCGTCGCGATCGCATTGCTGCGCGTTATTGGTGATAGCGAGCCTTGGCTTCCTGCACGCACTTGCTCTTGGCGTCGCCGCTCATCGCGTCGCACTTCTCTTTCGCGACACTGTAATTGGCTTCCATCTTCTCGTGCTGTGCCGTCGCCATCGCGTCCTTCGACTTGCGATTGGCCTTCGCGTCTTCCTTGGCCTTTACGAGATTGGCCTTCGCTTCCTTGATGCACACGTCCTTGTCGTTGCCCGTCTTGGCGTCACACGCGCTCTTGGCCGACTTGTACTCGGCTTCGGCGCTGGAGACGGCCGCCTTGTACTGGGCCTTGTCTGCTTTGCTTTCGTTGCCCATGGCGTGGCTGCTCAGCGCGAAAACGCCGAGGGCCGTCGCACAGATCACTTCTCTCATTGTGATGCTCATCGTTTTCTCCTTGGTTTAGTTTGCCGGTTTTCCGCGCCGCATCGGCACGCTCCCCGTCGCGGCGCAAGAGCGCCGCGAGGCCATGCCGCTAGTGCGTTTTTTCCCAGTCCTTTACTTGCCGATCGGCCTCGTCGCGGCTTATGCCATAGGTTTCCTGAATCTTGCCGACAAGCTGGTCGCGCTGACCGTCGATTTGGTCGAGCGTATCGTCGGTCAGCTTGCCCCACTGCTCTTTCACTTTTCCGGTCATCTGTTTCCAGTTGCCCTGTACGCGATCCCAGTTCATGTTGTCGTTCCTTCCTTTGATCGATGTTGCAATCGCCGTTGCGACTGTACGGCTGGTTCAGCAACGGCCATGCCAGCGATATTTTTGCCGAACAATCAACAGGTTGTTGTGGACTGCCAGGCAGCGTTCGCGCAGGGCTCGCGTAAGAATTGCGTGGACCCGCTGTAAATGCTGCCCGAACTTATGCAGGCATCGCACCGCGGAGGTAGCAAACGCGCGAGTACCGTCGGACGGCGGCCTACGTGCGCGCGCAATTCGCTGCCCGCGCGCGCGCGGCAACTTTAGAGACCGAGGATGTCGCCGTACGGTTTGAGACGCTCAACGTGGTCGCAGAGCGTCTTGATCGCCACCATGATGGGCACGGCGAGCAAAAGACCCCACCCGCCCCAAAGCATCCCCCAGAACAGCAGCGACACGAACACCGCCGGCGTGTTCATGCGCGCGGCGCGTCCCATCAGCCAGGTCTGGAGACCGATGCCGAGGACGACAGCGACGAAGATAGGAATCGCGGCGGCAAGCAAAGCCATCTGCACCGTACCGAACTGTCCATAGGCCACCAGCGCGGCGGCGCCGGCGAGCATCGCCGCTCCGACGTAGGGAATCGTGTGCAGTACGGCTGCCGCGATGCCCCACACTGTCGGGCGTTCGAGCCCCATTGCATAGAAGCCCGCGCCGATCGCGATGCCGACCGCGACGTTGACCAGCAACACGATCGCGAAGTAACGCTGGTTCTGCCGGTCGACGCCGTCGAGGATACGTAGCGTCGTCTTGCGCCGGGAGAAATTGCCGCCGACGGCACGCAGGAATTTGCGCCTGAACAGGTCGCCGGCAGATAGCAGAAAAAAGGCCAGGAATAGCGCCGACCCGAGCTGCCCCAGCGCGATAGCGATATTGCTGGTGCCGATCAGCAGCATCGAGCTGATGTCCACGCCGGAACTCGCGGCAGGTGCTTTGGGCTTGGCCGGCGCGGCACTGGCGGCTTCGGCAAGCTTCTGCAGCTCCGTTGCTGTTCGTTGCACGTGCTCCAGCGTCCCACTGTGGTCCTGCTTTGCCTCTGTAAGCACGACGCGCAGCCGTTGCACCGCCGAGGGAATCTCCTGCAGCACATCGCCAGCGTCGCTGCCGACGCGGTAGACTGCCCCGGCGATCGCGGCACTGAAGGCGAGAATCACCAGTGCTGCGCCGATGACTCGCGGCACACCCCAGCTAGCCAGTCGACCGACCACCGGAGACAGCGCGTAGTTGAGAAACAGACTGAGCAGCAGCGGAATGAAGAACGCTGCGCCCATTCTGATTGCGAACAAGCCGAGGATCAGTGCGATCAGCGTCAGCGCCACCGTCGAGGGACGGGGCGGCGGCAGCGGCACGTCGACCTGCGGCTGCCCGCGGTCTTGCGCTTGCGCCGCGTTGTCGCGCGCAAGGGCCCTGCTGTCCGCCTCCATCGAGCCTCCCTCGGTAGCGGGCGTGCCCTTCAATAATGCCGCCTGGCCGACAACACTATATCGGCCAGGCGGAGAGCTTACGCTCGCTTACATCTTCTGCTTGGTTTCCTTCGCTTCTTCCTGGACTTTCTTGCCGCCCGCGGAAACATCCTTGCCGGCGCCTTCGATCGTATTGCAGGCGCTGATCAACGACACGACGGCGATGCTGGCGAAGGCTAATACGATCTTCTTCCACATGACCCATCTCCTTGTGATTATATGCAAGGCGGCCGATGCCACCTGCGCTGACAACAGCAATCGCCGTGCCACCGCATCGACTATCGCGCGATTACGCAGCGCGTTCCGGCGCCTTATCGTTGGCGTTACGGTGCGGTGCGGGCCCGCCCTGGTCGTGCCTCCCGTGCAACGCCCCCGGCCGCCAACAGCAGCGCGAGCGTCGATGGCCGTGTCTGCGGTCGCCGGCATTGCTCCATCAACGTACGTTTCGCCCCGACAAGCGCGAGCCGATCATCGGCCGGGGCGTCGCCGCCGCTCCCATGGCCGATTCGCTCATCGCCCCAAGCGTCCGAGCAGATAGCCGACAGCCAGCGCGACGCCCAGCGTGACCAGAGGACGCTCGCGGATGTAGTCGCGGGAGCTCGCCAGCATCTGATCCTGCGTCTGCTTGACTCGCTCGGCGCTATCGCCGATCCATTCCGCCGCCGGCTGAGCTGCCTGCGCGACCTTGTCCACCGTCTGATGGGCTGCGCGCGCGACGCGATCGATTGCCGGTCCCGCCTTGTCGGTCGCTTTGCGGGCGATATCGTCGACGGTCTGGTGTGCCTGGCTTGCGGTGCGTTCGATTGCGTTGTTGTTACCGGTAAGTTCCATTGCATCCTCCTCGATTAAGAAAATTGGCCACTGGTCCGACAAAAAACGCGGGCGGAGCTGTTGGAGAGGGACCGGAGCCTCCGCCCGCGACGGGATGCAGTGGCGCGGTGGGATCAGCGATGACCCACGGGCCCCCCGACATCACTGCTTGCCGTCGGTAGCAGTTGTCGAGTGGTCGTTCGCTTGGGCTGGCTTGGGCATCGCGGTCGATTCTTCTTCCTTGGTCATCGATTCCTTCGCATTCGGGTCGCTGCCCTGCGCGGTTTGTGCTGGATCCGGCTTGTCGCCGCCGGAGCCCACCGGCGTCCCTGTTCCGAACGTCTGCGCCGGGTTCTGTCCCGACGATGGCTCGAGGACGGCCGATGCATTGGGCGGCATGACCGGCGCCGGCTCGACGGGCGGAGCCCCGATCGCCGGCGGCGTCGGCGTCAACTCGGGCTTCGCCGACGCCGACCTGTCGGGACTGCGATCGCAGGCGGCGATGCCGATGGCGATGGCGATCGCCGTCAGCACAACCGGTATCTGCCGGCCGTTCAACATCGCGGCAGGGGCGAGTTTCACTTAACCACCCCCGCGGCGGAACAGGCCGACGACCAACGACACGACGAACAGAACCAGAAAAATGAAGAACAGGACCTTGGCGATTTCGGCCGCGCCGGCAGCGATGCCGCCGAAGCCAAACAACGCCGCGATCAGCGCGATGACAAAGAATACGATGGCGTAATGCAACATTTTCAATCCTTTCTGCTCGACAAAGAGCAAGAGTTACTCGGAAGCAGGCGCCTAGGGACGGAAACGATCGTCGATGCGCCCGCAACGGACACCTGACGCCACAGACGCAAAGCGCATGCCAGTGGCTGCGGCGCCTGCCAGGTTTTGCGAACGGGAAAACTCATTGTGCCGACACCGCAGGCGCGAGCGCAACCGACGCGTCGGCGCGCGGCTTACATGATCTGACGCAGTCGCGTCAGAAAGCTATCGTACTCGGAAGACTTGTCGAAAAACGCATCGGCGCCGGCGAGCGAGCATTGGACCTGATATTCGGGATAGGCAAAGTTCGTCAGCACGAATATTTTCGGCTGCGGCGTCATTTCCTCGGCGCGAACGTGGCGCACCACGGCGATGCCATTGCCTTCCTTCAAGCGGATATCGGTGACGATGACGTCCGGGCGCAGTTTCTTGATTGCCTCGATCGCCTCCTCCTCGGACTCGGCAAAGCCGACGACGTCGAAGCCGCCCATCGACTCGACGTTGTCGATTATCCGTCTGCGGATTAGCGCCGAATCCTCGACCACGAAGACGCGAACGGCATTTTTCACCAGGAGGGCCGCGCGCATCAACTGATCAGACTGTGCCGGAGCGCATATGCCGTGAGCTCCGCATTGCGCGCGAAATTCATCTTCTCGAGTATGCGCGTGCGATAGGTGCTCACGGTCTTGACGCTTAGACAGAGTTCTCCCGCGATGTCGGTGACGGTCTTGCCGGCGGCAAGCTGCACGAAAATCTGAAACTCACGATTGGACAGTTGCCGATGCAGCGGCTCGGCCGCGTCGCCGGCAGCCTCCATGGCGAGGGCCTCGGCCAGCGACGCGCTGATGTATTTCTTGCCGGCGGCGATCGTGCGCAGAGCTTGGAGCATGTCCTTGGCTTCGCCGGCCTTGGGGAAAAAACCGCTGACGCCGGCGCGCAGCAGGTTGACAGCGTACTGCTCCTCCGGATACATGCTGACGATAAGGATCGGCAGCTCGGGCTGCTTGCGGCGCAGTGAGCTGACCGTCTCCAGGACGTTGGCGTCGGGCAGCGAAATGTCGAGCAAAACGATATCGAAGCGGCCGGTCGCAGCGAGACTCAACGCAGCGGCTGCCGTTCCCGCCTCGCCGGCAGCCTCCAGGTCGTCGGTGGTGTCGAGCAGTTGCTTGAATCCCGCGCGAACGAGCGCGTGATCGTCGACGATCAGAACGCGCGTCTTGCGCCCCGGCAGGGCGACACGATCGCCTTGCGCCATAATTTCCCCCCCTTCACGCATCACGGCTTCTCCTCGATTATAGGTCGGGACGGTCGAACCCGACTAGCCGTGGCGATCACGCAGCCAGGGCATCGTATCCGTTCGACGGCATAGGCTTGCGCCGTATGCACCCATCGCCATAGGCGTGCAGTCGGTTGTACATCGTCTTCAGGCTGATTCCCAGCAGTCGTGCCGCTTCGGTCTTGCTGCCGCCGACCGCCTGCAGTGTGGCCGTGATCAACGTCCTTTCGACGTCGTCCAACGACATGCCGACAGTGATGCGCAACGCCGATGGATCGGACGTGGCCGGTGTGGCCATCGCGGAGCCGATCGGCGTGACCGTTCCGCCGTCATCGCTGCAGTCGTGGCCCAGCACCGAAAACGTGCCGATGTCGATCTGGACTTCCTCGTCGGAAAGCACGAAGGCGCGATGGATGACGTTCTTGAGTTCCCGCACATTGCCCGGCCATGTGTGCTCGACTATCCGTCGGCGGCCCTCCGCGCTCAAGAACTTCTGTTCGCCATGTTCTCCATTGAGTTCGACGAGAAACATTTCCGCCAGAAGCACCGCGTCGTCGCCGCGATCACGAAGCGGCGGGACATTGACCGGAATGACGCACAGTCGATACATCAGGTCCTCGCGGAGCTTGCCGGAAGCGACTGCCTGCCGCAGATCGCGGTTGCTCGCGGCGAGCACCCTGACGTCGGCGCCGATTTCCTGGTCACCGCCGACGCGCGTGAACCGGCCTGTTTCGAGCACGCGGAGCAGACGGACCTGCATCTCCACCGGCATCTCGGTCACCTCATCCAAAAACAGCGTGCCACCATCAGCGCGCTCGAAACAACCGCGATGTGTCCGCGCTGCGCCGGTAAAGCTGCCGCGCTCGTGGCCGAACAGCTCGCTTTCGATGAGGTTTTCCGGGATTGCGCCGCAATTGACCGCGATGAAAGGGCGGTCCTTGCGTGCGGACAGGTGGTGCAGCGTCGTCGCGACCAGCTCCTTGCCCGATCCGCTCTCGCCCAGGATCATCACCGGCGCGGTCGAACGCGACAGCCTGTCGAGCCCGCGAAAGAGGTCGCGCATAGGTTGACACGCGCCGTACAGCAAACCGAAATGATCAAGACGTTTGTCGGCGGATGCCTTGCCTGGCCCGCGGGGCGGAGCATCAGTACCCGTGCTGGCCGGATACTTGGCAAGATTAGCGATGCTCTGGAGCTCTCCAAACATGACCCTCTCCGTTGTTATTGACGTTGGACGCGCCAATACTCACCCACGCGGGTTTTGGCCGGTATAGGTCTTGCTCTGTAAATTCTGTAGGCGTAACGGGTAGCCTTGTAGGATCGCGTCCTACAACGCACCGTTGAACCCAACGATCGACGAATGCACAGACGGACCGCTGCCTCGATCGATGGAGCCCACGCGTGCGCGACGCGAGCCTGGCTGCGCCGCGGCAACCGGGCTTTTCCGCCGGGCTGCTAGTCGAACAGAGTGGAGCAGGCGCGCCGGGTGTATCGAACTCGGTTCATGGGAGGGCTGAACGAACCCAATGTCCCCGACGCCCTGCGCCCAGCCTGTCGCAAGTGGCGTGCCAGCATCGCGTCACTCGACAGCAAACCACCGGCAGCGCGCGCGGCGGCACGACTTGCAATCCCGATTGCAATAAACGACCGGCCGATTGTAGAAACGTCGAAATCGAGCCAGCACTGCGACCCGCGCAGGGGGCGCCCGCTTGGCACGGCGCTTGCGACGGTTGGAGCGCAAATTCACGACCTGGACCAGGGATGAACGCCATGCGAGGAGATCCACGCAAGCCGCGGGACGAAGGTGCAGTCGAATGGCTTGGCACCGGCGCGGGTCGCGATGAGCGCGCCGATATCGAGTCTCCGGCCGACACCGACGAAAACGACCCGGAAGCGCACACGCCGCGACCGCATCCGCCGGTCGAGGAGCCGGAGGAGTTGCCGGCAGAGCACGCGCCGGAAAGGGAGCCCGATAGCGACCCCGACGCCGACTCCGATCCGCGGCGACGCCCGCCGCGTCCGGGTAAGGCTCCTCGCTGAAGCCGTCGCTCCAATCGTTCGAACCGCGCTTTTTTCCACCGCGTCACTCGCGTAGACATCGTGCATGACGCGCCGCGTCGCCGGCGCGCGATGACTTGGTAACTGCGCGCAGAGCCGTTCGTTCGTGCGTTGACGCACCACTCGTTTCAACGCTATAAGCTGCTCGAGGCATCTACAGTATCGATCGCCTGCGGCCGCATTCCACCGCTCCGCTAAGACGCAATCAGCTAACATCCGTTTTTTTGCGCCGCGCAGCTGTGTACGCAATACCAATGCCGACCACCCGCTCCTTCCGCCTCGACGCCTGGATTCCCGCATTGCTGTTCGCAGTCGGCGCCGGACTTGCCGTGTTCGCCGGCTTGATGATCGTCAGCTGGCACGCGGGCGAGCCCGTGCGGGCTACCGCGGATTTCGAGCGCATTCAGTACGATGCCGCATGGGCGATCGCCTTTGCCAGCGTGGCCCTGGCGCTGCATGCGGTGGGTGCAACCCGGATCGCACGCCTGTGCGCCTTGGTTCCATTGGTACTCGGCGGCCTGCGCCTCACTGCATCGGTCGTGCCATACGGAATCCCGATCCATCCGATGCTGGCCAATCCCTGGCTGCCGCTCGCGGCCGGCGAATACAACGACATGGGCCTCCTTACGGCGCTGATTGCGGTGGTGATCGGCGCCGCTCTGATGCTCCTGCGCCCGGGAACGAGCCGCAAGCCCTGGCATGCAATCAGCGTTGCGGTGCTCACTTCGATCGCTCTGGCCCTGTCGCTGCTGATGCTGTTCGCCGCATGGAGCGGCAGTACCGTCGCGTCGGAGTCGCTGCAACTGACCGGAGGCGAGCGCGTGACCGGCGCGATCTTCACGGTACTCGCCGCTACCGTGCTCGCCTATGCGATGCTGGCGAGCGGCGGCGAGAAAGCGGCGTTGCGGCGATCGGCGCCGCTGATCGTGTGGCTTGCCGTTTTCGCGTGCACGCTCGTGTTGTGGCGCGCGCTGGAGGTACAGGAGACGCGCTTCATCGAGCGCAGCACCTCGCTGGTCGCTGCCGACGCGCGCGGTCAGTTGCAGCGGGATCTTTACGCACGCATCGACAACGTGGAGCGGCTGGCGGAGCGCTCGCTCGAGTATACCGATCCGGAAGCCTGGAAGCGCGATGCCGCCGGATTGCTCAAAGGCGTGGCGTCGGTCGATTCGGTGACTCTGGGCGGCCCCGACTACATCATCCGGCAAGCGGTTCCGGCGAGCGCGGAGACCGTCGTGGGTCTCGACCGCCGAATCAATGCGCAACGGCGCGACGCGATCGACATTGCAGTGAGCACGCACCGCAGCACACTGAGTCCGTTTCTCGATCTGATCGTCGGTGGCGAAGGTATCGTGCTGTACGTCCCCGTGTTCCGGGACGACGAATTGCGCGCGATCATCTCCGCGACGCTGGCGCGTCCGGGATGGCCGAAATCGATCATCGATCAGCGCTTTCCCGAGTATGACATCGAGATCGTCCAGAACGGACGGGCGGTGCGCACCGTCGCTCCCGATGGACCCAGGGCGGCAGACAAATGGTCGCAGGAGCTGCCTCTGGTCGTGCAGAACGCGCGCTGGACGCTGCGCGCGACACCGATGCAGAGCTTGGTCGCCAGCGGCGCTTCCCCGTTGCCGGTCGCCGCGTTGGCCCTTGGCACTATCCTGGCCACCCTGCTCGCGCTTTCGACCTACCTTTTTCAAGCCGCCCGCGCCAGTGCGCGAGACCTCAAGCACACCAACGAGCGGCTGGTCAGCGACATCGCACGGCGCTATCACGTCGAACAGGAATTGCGCGAAAGCGAGAGTCGCACCGGCCTGATCATCAATGCGGTCAAGGACTGCGCGATATACATGCTCGACAGTGAAGGCCGGGTTGCGAGCTGGAATCCTGGTGCGCAGGCGCTGAACGGCTATACGGGCGCGGAAATCATCGGCAAGCACTTTTCGGTGCTCTATCCGGCCGATCGCAACGCTCCGCCGGAAAAAGAGCTCGCGGTCGCGGCGCGGCGCGGGTGGTACGAGGAGGAATGCTGGCATCTGCGCAAGGATGGAAGCCGCTATTGCGGCGACGACATCATTTCCGCGATCCGCGACGAACCCGGAAATCTTCGCGGGTTTTCGGTCGTGACCCGCGACGCGACGATGCGACTCGAGCTGCGCGAGCAGACCGAACGCGCGCGCGACTTCTATTTTTCGCTTTTTTCGGGATTTCCGAATCTGGTCTGGCGCTCCGACACGACTGGCGCCTGCGATTATCTGAATCAGGCGTGGCTCGAATACACGGGCCGGAAGCAGGACGTGGAGTTCGGCGCGGGCTGGCTGGAAGGCGTGCACCCGGAAGATCGCGATCGCTGGCGGCAAATCATCGCCGAAACCTTTCCCGCGCAGAAGCCCTTTGAATACGAGTTCAGGCTGCGCCGCGCCGACAGCAGCTTCGGATCGATCATTTGCAATGGACGTCCGTATTACGACATGCAAGGCCGGTTTGCCGGGTATCTCTGCGCGTGCTATGACAACACGGCGCGACGCGCGATGGAGAGCGCGCTCAAGGAAAGCGAGGCGCGCTATCAGGGCATGACGGCCAACGTGCCGGGTATGGTGTTCGAGCTGCTGCGCGACCGTGCAGGAAGGCTGTCGTTCTCTTATGTCAGCGAGGGCGCCGAAACGTTGACCGGCGTCACCGAGGCGGCGCTGACCGCAGACAGCGCGGCGTTTTTCGATCTCGTCGCTGCCGCGGAGCGTCCGCATCTGGAAGCAACGCTAGAAGCGTCCGCCGCGCAGCTGTCGAACTGGAGCTGGAGCGGCCGAATCCAGCCGCGCCACGAGTCTACCGAAAGATGGATCAGCATTAGGGCCCGGCCCAGACAGGCCGAAGATGGAGGCGTGCTATGGGATGGCGTCGTATTCGACGACACGCAGAGCCGTCTTTCCCAAATCGAGCTCGAGCGCTCACGCGAGGAATTGCGCGAGCTGTCGCGGCACCTGCAGACCGTGCGCGAGGAAGAGAAGCAGCGCATCGCTCGTGAAGTCCACGACGAGCTCGGCGCGACGCTCTCGGTGCTGAAAATGGACCTGGAATCACTCGACGCGCAGCTGCCGCCCGAACTTGCGGGGGCGCGGGCCAAGCGCAGCGCCATGATCCAGCTCGTGGACGCCGCGGTCGCCACCACGCGCAAGATCGTCACTGACTTGAGGCCCAGCATCCTCGACGATCTGGGCCTCGCTGCCGCGCTGCGCTGGCAGATCGGCGAATACGAAAAGCACACCACATTGCGCCTTCACTTCGAGATGCCTGATCCCGACATCGCGATCGACCGCGAACGAGGATTGGCGCTATTCCGCATATTCCAGGAAACGATCACGAATGTGGCGCGCCACGCCGACGCGGGCAATGCTTGGATAGCGCTCACGCAGAGCGACCGTGCCTACGTATTGACGGTGCGCGACGATGGCGGCGGCATGAGCGAAGACGATCTGCGAAAGCCCACGTCGCACGGTGTCCGCGGCATGCGCGAGCGCGCGCAGCACTTCGGCGGTAATTTGTCGGTATCCTCGACCGGCGACGGAACGACGGTCGTGGTGACTATTCCGAGGCAGAACGCCTAAAGCCCGCGCGGGCTCCGCCCGTCAGCGCAACAATCCGCCGCGGGCCCGCCCGCGGCGGTCTCAACCGGCGCTACGACGGTGGTCGAGCAGCGGCTGTTCGCGCATCGCGCCGTAGCCGGACTGGATCCGGCCCAGCGAGCGCGAGCGTTCGCCGCGAAACTGCAGCGTCTGATCGCCGATCACGCGGCCCCAGTTTTCCTCGAGCGCGCCGATGAACGACCTCAGGCGCCCTTCGATCCGATCACGATTCATCGCTGCTCCAATGGGCCGGCGTCAAGCCGATTTGACGACCAGATTGTCGACGACGTTCTTGACACCACTGGTCGACGAAGCGATCTGTTTCGCGCGGTCGCGCATCTCGTCGGACGCGACGGTGCCGGACAGCGTTACCGTCGCTTCCTTGGTGTCGACATTGATGTCGGTGGACTTGAGCCCCGGCTCGGCAATCAGCGCAGCCTTGACCTTGGCGGTGATCGCCGTGTCGTCCGCGGCCATCGCGACCTTCGAGCTCGCGTTGCTGGTGGTATCGGCGACCTTGTCGGCTGCCCGGTCCATCTTCTGACCGACTGTCGAGCTGGTGCCCTGTTGGCCGCAGCCGCCGACGAGCAGCAAGCTCGAAGCCAGCGCGGTAATCGCCATCATCGGCTTTAAGTGACTGTGCATTTTTTGCTCCTTGCAAATGTCTGTTCCCGCCTCGTGGCCGGCGGTTCTGGCCTCGTGCCGCTAGCAATGCTGGGCGGCACGCTCCCAATACGGTTTGGCGCCGAAGTACGCGTGAATGAATACCGCAAGCTCGCGATCGAGCAGTTCGCTCATCGCCTCAATGCGCATCGACGGCGCTCGCTCGATCCAGTCGCGCGTAGCGTTGATGCAGATTCCATTGCCGTCCACCTGCATGTGCATCGTGTTCCAAGGCACGGCGATCAGGCGCTCACTCCAATCCGGCGCGTGGTCGAGAATGACGACACCGTAGGCGATGCGACCGGCGTGCATGTCGACCAAGACGTCGAGCAATTCACCGACCCGCTCACCCCTGCTGTCGACGACGATGCTACCGAGCAGGCTCTCTGCGCCGACGATCGGGGATCGCGTAGTCGCCGGGCGTTTGACTTCAACTTCAGGGAAAAGGTCCGGGGTACTCGTACTGCTGCTTTCCTGCGCTTGCCTGAGCATTGCCTGTCTCCCTGTCGATGGACAGACTATGCCGAGTGTCGGCCGCTGCTGCTATCGGTCCGGCACTGTTTCTCGTGTCGGCGGCGGGCGCGCCGGCTGTCGGACGCGCGCCTACACGGCCACGATCAGTTTTTCAGGTTCGCCGGCAAATGGGTCAGCAGGTCGGCGAGATCGTCGGCATGCTCCTCCTCCTTCGCCTGAATTTCCTCCATCAGGCGCCGCGACGTTGCGTCGAACGGCGCGAAATAAGTCGCCATTTCGCGATAACTGTCGATCGCGATGCGTTCGGCGACGAGATCCTCCTTGATCATGTCGATCAAGTCCTTGCCTTCGACGTATTCCGAGTGGCTGCGAGTTGAAAGGCCCTCCGGCGAGAAATTCGGCTCGCCGCCGAGCTGCACGATGCGTTCAGCGATCAAGTCGGCGTGCGCCTGTTCCTCGGTGGCATGCTCCAGAAACTCGGCAGCGACCGGCCCGGCGTGAATGCCGCGGGCCATGAAGTAATGGCGCCTGTAGCGGAGCACACAGATGATTTCCGTGGCGAGCGCCTCGTTGAGCACGCGGATCGCCGTTTGGGTATCGCCGCCGTATCCCGCGGTGACGGCGCCTTCTTCGATATGCTGTCGTGCGCGCTGGCGCAAGCTCGCGACGTCGGAAAGAAATGGTTGCTTGCTCATGACGTCTCCTGGGATGGTCGGCGCGGAGGCGAAATTGCCGACCGCGAACGAAAGTGTTTGCAGCAGGAATCGTGCCGACCGTCCCGCGTCAGCTAGGAAGGCTGCACCGGGGCGAGCGCTCCCGCAAACTTGCGCTATCCGCGTGTAATTATTACAGGAACTAGCAATAAGGCCGCGGTCGGACGCCGCGGCCCTAGATCAGCGCGCGCTGCCGATCGACACCGGCATCAACGACAGCCAATGCAGTCATGTTGACGATGCGCCGCACCGTGGCGGACGGCGTGAGGATGTGAATCGGCTTGGCGACACCCAGAAGGATCGGCCCAAGCGTCAGCCCGCTGCCCGCCGCGACCTTGAGCAGGTTGAACGAAATATTGGCCGCGTCGAGCGTCGGCATGATCAGCAGATTGGCGTCGCCCTTCAGCCGCGCGTCGGGAAAAACCTTTTGCCGTATCTGTTCGGACAGCGCCGCGTCACCCTGCATTTCGCCTTCCACTTCCAGTTCGGGCTCCTGCGCGTTGATGAGCGACAACGCAACCTGCATCTTGCGCGCCTGCGGGTCGGCGCTCGAACCGAAGCTCGAATGCGACACCAGCGCCACCTTCGGCGTAATACCGAAGCGGCGTACCTCCTCGGCAGCCAGGCGCGCGATTTCCGCGATCTGCTCGGCCGTGGGATCCAGGTTGACGTATGTGTCGGCGATAAACACGGTCCGGTCGTGCAGCAGCACGGCATTCATCGCCGCCCAGGTCCTCACGCCTTCGCGCAGGCCGACGACCTGCTCGACATAGTGCCGGTGCGCCGCGTGCGCGCCGAACGTGCCGCAAAGCATGCCATCGGCGTCGCCCATATGTATCATCATCGCGCCGATAAGCGTCAGCCTGCGCCGCATCTCGATCTTGGCGAATTGCTGCGACACGCCCTTGCGCTGTGTCAGCCGGTAGTACTCGGTCCAGTACGCACGGTAGCGCGGGTCCGATTCCGGATTGATGATCTCGACGTCGACGCCGGGCTTGATGCGCAAGCCGTAGCGCGCCAGGCGGCGCTCGATGACCGCCGGGCGCCCGAGCAGTATCGGCTTGGCCAGACCCTCGTCCACGACCACCTGCACCGCGCGCAGCACGCGCTCTTCCTCGCCTTCGGCGTAGATGACCCGCTTCGGGGCCTTCTTGGCGGCCTGGAAAATCGGCTTCATCAAGAGGCCGGAGTGATAGACCAGCTGCAGCAGGCGCTCATGGTAGGCGTCGAAGTCCTCGATCGGACGCGTGGCGACGCCGGACGCCATCGCCGCCCGCGCGACCGCCGGCGCGATCATCACGATCAGTCTCGGGTCGAACGGTTTCGGAATCAGGTATTCGGGTCCGAATTTGACATCCTGGATGCCGTAGGCGGCGGCGACGATGTCCGATTGTTCGACCATCGCGAGGTCGGCGATCGCCCGCACGCAGGCGAGCTTCATCGCTTCGTTGATCGTCGTCGCGCCGACGTCCAGCGCACCACGGAAAATGAAAGGGAAGCAAAGGACGTTGTTGACCTGGTTCGGAAAGTCGGAGCGGCCCGTTGCGATGACCGCGTCGGGCCGTGCCGCCTTGGCGACATCGGGCATGATCTCGGGTTCGGGGTTCGCGAGCGCCATGATCAGCGGCTTGTCGGCCATCAGCTTCAGCATTTCGGGCTTGAGCACACGCGGCGCGGAGAGGCCGATGAAGATGTCGGCGCCGGGAATGATGTCCGCCAGCTTTCGGGCGTCGGTCGCTTGCGCGTAGCGCGCCTTGTTGTCGTCCATCTCCTCCTTGCGGCCGCGATAGACGACGCCGGCAATGTCGGCGACCCAGATGTTTTCGCGCCGGACGCCGAGTTCGACCAGCAGGTCGAGACAGGCCAGCGCGGCCGCGCCCGCCCCCGAACATACCAGCTTGACCGCGCGCATTTCCTTGCCGACGACGCGAAGACCATTGAGCACCGCCGCGCCGACGATGATCGCCGTGCCATGCTGGTCGTCGTGGAATACCGGAATCCGCATGCGCTCGCGGCACTTGCGCTCGACGTAGAAGCACTCGGGCGCCTTGATGTCTTCCAGATTGATGCCGCCGAACGTCGGCTCGAGCGCACAGATGATGTCGACCAGCCGGTCCGGATCGCGCTCGTCGACTTCAATGTCGAAACAGTCGATGCCGGCGAATTTCTTGAACAGTACCGCCTTGCCCTCCATCACCGGCTTGCCGGCGAGCGGGCCGATGGCGCCGAGTCCGAGCACCGCGGTGCCGTTGGTGATGACGCCGATCAGGTTGCCGCGCGCGGTGAGATTGCGCGCCTCGGCCGGATCACGCACGATTTCGTCGCAAGCCGCGGCGACGCCCGGCGTGTAAGCGAGCGCGAGATCGCGCTGATTGGTCAGCTGCTTGGTCGGCAGGATGGATATCTTGCCCGGCGGATGCGCGCGATGATATTCGAGCGAAGCCTCTCGTATGTCATGGTCGGGCATCTCTTCGCTCATCCGTTCATCCCCGGAAAAGATGATAGCAGAAGCCTCAGCCAACCCCGTCCTGCCCGACGGGGCGAAGACGGCGGTCGGCGGTCCCCGCCCGCCGGTATAATGCGCGCATCGCGCTCGCCGCGGCCCTCCTGCCAATGCCCCTTTTCTGGTTCCTCGCTGCCGCGCTGCTGATTGGCGCAATGACCGTTCTGCTCTGGCCATTGCTGCGCACGCGGCGCGACCGCGCGGTGCCGGACGCCGACTCGGCCGCGATCGCGGTGTTCCGGGACCAGAAACGCGCAGTCGAATCCGACTTCGCATCGGGTGCGATCACCGGAGTCGAGCGCGATGTCGTGCTGTCGGATCTTGCGCAGCGCGTTGCCGAAGAAATCGGCGCCTCCCCCCGCCCGCCGGCGAGTCGCGTAGCTTCGCGACCGGCGTGGGCGCTGGCGATAGGCCTGCTGGTCGCGATACCGGTGCTGGCGGTCTTCCTCTACGGCCGCCTCGGCGATCCTGGCGCCGCTGCCGTCGCGAAGGCAGGCGGCGGCGAGCACGAATTGAACGAAGCGCAGATCGCCGAGATGATCGGCCGGTTGGCGCAACGGCTCGAGCAGCACCCCGACGACGCCGAAGGCTGGGCGCTGCTGGCGCGGTCGAACTACGCGCTGGGTCGATTCCCGGCGGCAGCGCAAGCGTACGAGAAGGCGGGGGCGCTGACGCAGGACAACGCCGATCTGCTCGCCGACTACGCCGATGCGCTGGGGATGGTGCAGGGCCGCAGCCTCGCCGGCAAGCCGCTGGAGCTTGTCGAGCGCGCGCTGGCCATCGATCCGCGACACGGGAAGGCGCTGGCTCTCGCGGCAACCGCCGCGATGGAGGCGCACGATCCCGACAAGGCGATAGCTTACTGGCGTCGCCTCGAAGCGCTGCTGGTGCCGGGCTCCGATGAAGCGCGTCAGGTCGGCGGCGTGATCGCCGAGCTCGGTGGCGCAGCACCTGGCGCAGTGAACACCATGCAAGCCCCGACGCGGATCGGCGGCGCGGCGGCAGCGCGGGTACGATCAGCGGTCGCGTCGCAGTGAGCCCTTCACTGGCGCAAAAAGTCACGCCGACCGACACCGTGTTCATATTCGCGCGCGCTCCCGCCGGACCGCGGATGCCGCTCGCCGCGCTGCGCATTCCGGCCAGCGAATTGCCAAAGGAGTTCACGCTGGACGACGCGATGGGCATGGCCGCGGGCACAAAGCTTTCGAGCGCGAACGAGGTCGTCGTCGAGGCGCGCGTATCCCGGACGGGCAACGCCCTTCCGCAACCGGGTGACCTGTTCGGCAAGAGCGGGCCGATCAAACCCGGAACCAACGGTTTACGTATCACGATAGACCAGGTCGTCCCGTAAGCAGCCGTTCTGTCCGAAGTCATCGCGGCGCCATGCTATGATCGCCGCCGAGCCAAATTCGGGAGGGCGGCGCGAGCATGGCACAGCGTTCGGACGACGACTCGTTCGCACAGCGTTCGGGCCGGCGCCGGCATGTGGCGATCGGTACGATCGTCGTGTGCTTGAGCTCTTTCGCGACGACAGCGCCAGCGGCACCGGTCGACGATTTGCGCGCTGCCGTCGAAGCCGGCGACTCCGCCGCCGCGTACGCCCGCCATTGCGCGACGCCGATCGATGCTCCCGAGCGCTCGCCTGATTTCGATCTGTGGTGCGGTGTCGCGGCAGTCGACATCGGCCGTTCCGGCGAAGGCGTCTTAGCACTCGAGCGTTACGTGCTGCAATTTCCCGATGACGCGCGCGCCCACCTCGAACTGGCCCGCGCGTATTTCTACGCCGGCGACGACGTGCGCTCGCGCGAAGAATTCGAAGCGGTCGCCAAGGGCAAGCCGCCGGCCGACGTCCAGGCCGGCATCGATCGCTACCTCGCTGCGCTCTGGCGGAACGCGAGGCGCGCTACCGCGGCCGGCGCCTGGCGTTTGTCGAGATGGGCGGCGGTTACGACAGCAACGCCAACGCCGGCGTCGCGCAAGCCGATATCGGCCTGCCGGTGCTCGGGCCCGTCACCGTCGACGAGTTCGGTGTCCGCAAAGGATCGGCGTTCGGATGGCTGGCAGCAGGCGCCGAAATCCACCATCCGCTTTCGCCCGGATTGACGGTCAACGGCAGCGTTTACGGCGGCGGCACGTTCTACGGATCGGCGTCGGAATTCAATCTGGCGAATTACGGCGTTGCACTGGGAGCGAGCTACCGGGCCGATCGCAACGAGTATTCGCTGGCCTACGCCCACGGCGAGATCGCGCTCGACGGTTCGCGCTATCGCTGGACCGATGGCGTCGGCCTCGAATGGCGGAGGCAGATCTCGGAGCTGTCTTCGTTCGCGCTGGCGCCGCAATACGCGCGCATCGGCTACGACGGCGACAACGCGGCACGCAATGCCGACCTTACCGCGTTCAGCGCCAGCTATCGTCAGGTCTGGCTGCGCCGCTGGCAGCCGGTGCTCAACGCGACACTGTTCTACGGCGACGAACACAATCGGGAGAGCCGTGGCGATCTGGGCCGCGGCATCCGCGGCGCAAGCGTCGACGTCACTGTGTCGCCTTCTCCGTTCTGGGCGCTGAACGCCGGCGTCGGCTACGCCCAAAGCGACTACGATGCACCGATTCCGCTGCTCGACGTGACCAGGCGCGATCGCAACTTCGGCTCGAGCCTCGGGGCCATCTATCTGGTCAACCGCAATCTGAGCGTGCGCGCCGAGTACCGGTATGCGAAAAACACCTCGAATCTCGAACTCTACGAATACACGCGCCACGTCGGCGTATTGAAGGTCCGCTATGACTTCAAGTAGCACGGCACCCTCGCTCCCGCTCAAGCCCGCGTTGCGACTCGGCTTGCTGCTTTGCGCGCTCGCGGTCAATTGCGCATGGGCGCAGACGGCCGGGAAGATCCTGCTGGCCGTCGGCGATGTCAGCGCCGTCCGCGGCAGCGAGCGCGTCCGCCTGGCGGCAGGCGCCATGGTCAACGCCGGGGACAGTGTCGTCACCGGAGCCGAAAGTTATGCGCAGATCCGCTTCAGCGATGATGCGCTGGTGGCGCTCAAGCCCGAGACCGAGTTTCGCATCGAGCGCTTCAATTTCACGGGCAGGCAGGACGGCAGCGAGATCGCGATATTCCGGCTGGTGCGCGGCGGATTCCGGACCTTGACCGGTCAGATCGGCAAATTGAACCACGATCAGTACCAGCTGTTGACGACCCAGGCGACGATAGGCATCCGCGGCACGCATTATCAGGTCCAGATCTGCGCTGCGGGTCAGTGCAAGAACCGCGGCGGCGACGCCGCGGCCGGCATGTACGGCGGTGCCTACGAAGGCGAGGTCGTCGTCGCCAATGGCTTCGGCAGCGGCCAATTCGGCGCCGACGAATTCTTCTACGTTCCCGATGGCCAGGCGCCGCTGCGCTGGCTCGGGCCGCCCGATTTTCTGTCCGACAAGCTCGAGCGGCGCACGCGTGTCGCGCGTACTGCGCCGACCGAATTGCGCTTTGCGAAGGTGCCCGAGACCGCGCCGCCGCCGGCGCTGCCTCAGTCCCCATTCATATTCATGGCGACCGAAGACCTCGGCTCCGGATTGTTCGCGCCCGGCCAGACGATCGTCGTCGGATCGGACCGCTACACGCTGGAACTCGACGCGACGTCCAACCCGGAGCTGCAGCTCGGTGTCGTCGGTGGCGCGTTGCACTCTTTTCACAACGGCTCGCTCGCAGCGGATCTCGGCTCGGCATCGTTGACCGACGTCGGCAGCGACGGGCCGAGCTCGTCGCGCTTTGCCGTCGGGAGCGGCCTCAACTGGGGACGCTGGTCCGGCCCCGGATCGACGATCGCGCAAACGCTGGGCGGCCAGGTTCTGCACAATGACGGCGGTGACCTGCACTACATATACGGCAACACCGCGACGGCGCTGCCGACGTCCGGACAGGTGTCGTACGCCGTGGTCGGCGGCACGCGACCCACCGATTCGGGTACTGCCGCCGTCGGTACTCTGGTATCCGGCGGCACGGTCAACGTCAACTTCACGACCGCTCAGCTCGCGCTCGCGGGTCTCACCGCCGGCTTCAGCGACGCGAGCTACACGATGGGCGGCACCGCCAGCATCATCAATGGCCGCTTTTCGACCGGCGGCGTCGGCGGCGCGGCGACCGCCTGCGCCGGCGGCGGTTGTCAATCGCTGGTTGCAGGAAACTTCACCGGCTTTTTCGCCGGTCCCGGCGGATCGGGCATCGGCATCGACTATTATTTCAACACCCGCACCGGCAGCGTGATCGAGGGCGTCGTCGGCTACCGCAAGTGCGGGGCGGGCGGATGCTGAGCGCTATTTCGTAGCAAAGTTCGTCGCGCCGTCCCAATCGGCCGGCGGCCGCGACGCGTCGTACATCGCGCAGCGCTGCGCGAAATAGGCGTAGAGCCGCGTGTCAGGATGGGCGCGGGCAAGAGCGGCCAGCGAGGCCGCCGCATCGGCAAAGCGCCGGTCCCGGTATTGCAGCAGCGCCTGATCCCACGCCGCGATTTCGCCGGCGATCGCGACCTCCGTGCCGAGCAGCGGCTCGAATATCGTGACCGGATGCGCTCTCCCCTTCACGCGCACGCGATCGATTTCGCGACAGCGGATATCGGGAATGGCGGCGCGTGTATCCTCGCCGATGATGACGCCGACACCGTACTCCTTGGTCAATCCTTCGAGCCGGGACGCGAGGTTGACCGCGTCGCCCAGCACCGTGTATGCCTTGCGGAATTCCGAACCCATGTCGCCGACGTTCATCGCGCCGCTGTTGATGCCGACGCCGATGGAAAGCTTCGGCCAGCCGCGTTTGCGGAACTCCTCGGCCAGTGAAGACATTCGCTGCTGCATCGCCACCGCCGTCAGAACGGCATCGCGCGCGTGGTTCGGATTGTCGATCGGCGCGCCCCAGAATGCCATGATCGCATCGCCGACGTACTTGTCGACGGTCCCGTGCCCCGCGTGGATGATCTCGGTCATCGGCGTCAGATAGGCATTGAGCATCGCCGACAATTCCCGCGGCGGCAGGTTTTCCGACAGTGCGGTGAAGTCGCGCACATCGCAGAACAGCACGGTCATCGGGCGGCTTTCTCCCACCATGCTGTACCGCTCTCCGCTTTCGACCATTTGCGCGACGCGCTCGCGCGGCACGTATTCACCGAACATCGCCGACACCCGGCGGATCTTGCGTTCCTCGCGCATGAACCCGGCCAGCATGTTCCAGCCGAACAAGACCGCGAGCATCAGCAGCGTCGCGGCCACCGGGACGACCTCGTTCTGCTTGATCCACAGCAGGAGGTTCGCCCCGGCCACCAGGCCCATGACGGCGACGACGCCGAGTGCGTTGAGCACCGGGTCGCGGTACGGAATCACGAACAACACGACCAGCCCGGTCAGCAGCATGACCAGGGCTTCGATCGCGTTCGCGTTCGCCGGGACCGATTTGAAGTCCTGGTTCAGCATGCCCGAAAGCAGGCTGGCGTGTATTTCGACGCCGGGAAAGTCGGCGGCCAGCGGTGTCGGCCGCAGGTCCTGCAGTCCTTTGGCCGTCGTGCCGACCAGCGCGATCGCGCCGGCGAAATCGGCCGGAGCGCTGCCCGAGAGCACGTCGGCAGCCGAATAGTAGCGAAATGTCTTGGGTTGCCCGCGAAACGGGATCAGCGCCGTTCCGTCGGCCGCGGTGGGAAGGGGAAGACCGCCGACGTCGAAACCGTCGAGCTTTCCCTCGGGGCCGAAATGCGGTGTCACGCGCCTGGCTTCGAGCACGACTCGCGCGATGGCCAACGAGAGCGACGGATAGTAGGCGTTGCGGTAGACCTCGACCATCGGAACCCTGCGCACGACGTTGTCGGCGTCGAAGAAGGGGTCGACGTGGCCGCTGCCGGCGGCGGCCTGCTGGAGCTCGGCGATCGCCGCCGTATAGCCGACGGCGGGCTGGATCGGAATGATGCCGCCGCCGAGATCCTCGGCGCGGAACAGCGGCGGCGGAAGCGCGCCGATCTGCTGCGCTTCGTAGGTGAAGCCGAAGCCCAGTATGACCGGCTTGCCGCGAATGGCATCGGCGAATCGCGCGTCGAAGTCGAGCTCGGGGCGCAGCCTGTCGAGCGCCGCGACGTAGCTGCGGTCATCTTTGAGATCGCGCTGCGCCAGCTGCTCGAGCACGTCGATGCCCGAGGAGCGGTCGGGTTCGGCGAACACGACGTCGAACCCCACGGCGCGCGCCTGATAGCGATCCAGCAATTGCGTCGTCAAGTGGGCAAGCTTGTCGCGCGACCAGGGCCAGCGCCCTTCGCGCTGCAGGCTCGGCTCGTTGATGTCGATGATGACGACCTGAGGGTCGTCGTGGTTCGGCAGCGTAAGCTTTAGCCGCGCGTCGTACGCGATCGCTTCGAGTTTGGCGAGCAGGCTCGTCTTGCCGACCTGCGTCAGCGGATGCAGCAGGAAGACGGCGATGATCAGCAGGCCGACGAGCCAGCGCGGCGCGCCGACCAGCCAAGCAGCAAGCGTCCCGGGGGCGAGACGCACGGCAGGCGGGCTAGCGCCGCGCCCGCCGGCGCAGTGCCGCCATTGCCAGCGCCGCGACCGCGAGCGACAGCAGCGCCACGCCGATCGACGACAGTGCGGGAATCGCGCTCGCCTGGGATGTCGACGCCGCGATGGTCGCCTTCCCGCCCGGCGGCACGGGCAGCAGCACGCCCTTGATCACCAGTTCCTCGACGGGGCCGGCGCTCGCAGGCAGGTGAGAGCTGTCGCCGGCGTAGACGGCCGACAGCGTAAAGGCGTCGATCGTCAGCCCTGTCAAGCGAAAGTCCACCCGGCCGTTCGGGTCGAGCGCGGCGGACAGCGGCGTGGTGATCTTATCCGGCGGCGTGCCGGGCGGCACCGTGTCGAACGGCGGCCCGCAGAACGCGCTCGTCCCGCGCACGCAAAGCTGCACCGCGCCCTGCGGCGACGCCGGGCCGCCGGAAGCGACCAGGGTTGCGCTCACCGGCTGCCCGAACACGGCGATTTCCGGCAGCACGACCAGCGACAGCGCGGTCGGCGCGCGATCGACGGTCAACGTCGGCGTCTGCACTGCCGGCGCGATGCAGCCGTTGGCCGCCGTGATCGTCAAGGAAGCCGTTCCCGGCCGCATCCGGTGTGCCGCTGATCAGGCCCGACGCGGGATCGAAGGCGAGGCCGGGCGGCAGGCCGCTGACCGACAGCACCGGCGCCGGACTACCGGTGGCGCTTACCATGAACGAATAGGGAACGCCCGCGGTGGCCGGCGGCGGCGGCCCGCTGTTGAAGGACGGCACGACGCACTGAGGCGCCGCTTCGACGACCAGCGTGAACGACCTCTGTGCGACCGTCACCGGATCGGGGAAAGTATCGACGGCGACGACCACGCATTGGAAGGTTCCAGGTGCGGTGGGCGTTCCGGACAGGGTGCCTGTGGCGCCATCCAGGGCGATGCCCGATCGCGCCAGACAGTTCCCGGGACTTAAGCTCCAGTCGACCGGGTACTTGGGCAAATGGCTGTTGACCGGGATGAAGCTCGGATACGAACGGGCGGCCGACTTGGGCGAAAAGCGGATCGAGCGGACCGCCGGTCTGGATGGCGGTGATCGCGCCGGCAGGATTCGCGGTCGTGAGCAGCAGGACCGCCATCAGCGCAGGGGTGCAGCCGATGGCGCTTCGCGCGATGCGCATTGCGAGTCCGGACGACCAAGGCATCGATGATCCCTGCCGGGCGGGAAGTTGAACCGCGACCGGGCGCAACCTTAGCACATCTGTCGCCCCGCCGCGCATCGGCTCTGGGTCGGGGAGCGACGCAGCACTGGGCTATAATCGATGCTCCTCCTTCCGCCGCGCAGGTTCGATGCTGGAATCGAAGCAGCTGGCCGCGCAGCGCGGCGCCGCGACGCTGTTCTCGGGCGTCGATTTCAAGCTCACGCCAGGCGATGCCTTGCTCGTCACCGGAGCCAATGGCAGCGGCAAGACGACCTTGCTGCGCATTGCCGCGGGCCTGACGCATGCCGCGCAAGGCACGCTGTCGTGGCGCGGCGTTCCGGTTGCACCGCTCGACCCCGGCTTGCGCGCGGCGGTAATGTACATCGGGCATGCCGCGGCGCTGAAAGACGAGCTTACCGCGGAGGAAAATCTCGCTTCGCTGGCGAGTCTGCACGCCGGCAGTGCCACAAGCGATGCGGTTCGTGGCGCACTCGCGGTCTGGTCGCTCGAGCGACAGCGCGCCCTGCCTGCGCGCGCTCTCTCGATGGGACAGCGTCGCCGCATCGGCCTGGCTCGGTTGGCGCTGGTGCCCCGCTCCCTTTGGATCCTCGACGAGCCCACCGCGTCGCTCGATGCGGCGGGCGCAACACTGCTGTGCGAAATGCTCGGGGCGCACCTGGCCCAAGGCGGCATGGCGATCATCGCCACCCATCAGGACATCGCACTGTCCGGCCCATCGGTGCGCGGCCTGTCGCTTTCATGACGGCGGCGGCCGCGCAGGTCGACGAGCCGGTCGCTCCCGGGGCGTGGGGCGGCGCGGCCTGGGCGCTGCGCCGCGACGCAAGGCTCGCGCTGCGCTCCAAGGCGGAACTCGGCGTGCAGCTGTTGTTCTATGTGATTGTCGTCGCCCTGGTTCCGCTGGGCGTCGGTCCCGACACCGCGCTGCTACGCGCGCTCGGACCGGGCGTGCTCTGGGTCGCTGCGCTTCTGGCCTCGATGCTCGCGCTGCCACGCCTATTCGCGCTGGATTTCGCCGATGGCACCCTCGAGCAAATGGCGTTGTCGCCTTATCCGCTGCCGGCGCTGATCTCCGGTAAAATAGCAGCGCATTGGCTTGCGACCGGCCTGCCGCTGGTGGCCGCCTCGCCACTGCTGGGATTGCAATTCGGCCTCGAAGGCGACGAGCTTGTCGTACTGGCGCTCGGCCTGCTGCTGGGAACGCCAACCCTGTCATTGCTGGGCGCCGTCGGCGCCGCGTTGACGCTGGGTTTGCGCAACGGCGCGTTGCTCGCGCTGCTGGTCCTGCCGCTGTACGTTCCGGTCCTGATTTTCGGCGCAGGCGCGGTCGACGCGGTGCGGACGGGGCTGGGTGCAGCGGCCGAGCTGTCGCTGCTCGCGGCGGCGCTGCTGGCGGCGCTGGTCGGAGCACCGCTCGCCGCCGCGGCGGCGGTTCGCATGGCGGTCGATTGATTGGGAGGAGCTGGATTGAACTGGTTCCGATTCGCCTCACCGGCGTCGTTCTTCCCGCTGGCCGGGCGGCTCGCGCCCTGGTTCGGCATTGCCGCGGCGGTATTCGCGGTGGCGGGACTTTATCTCGGCCTCGTCGCGGCACCGACCGACGCGCAGCAGGGCGACGCTTACCGGATCATATTCGTGCACGTGGCGACGGCATGGATGTCGATGTTCATCTACCTGGTGATCGCGTTCTGGTGTGCGGTCTCGCTGATGTTCAATGCCCGCCTTGCGGCGATGATGGCGCAGGCGCTCGCCCCGACCGGCGCGCTGTTCACGGCCCTGGCGCTGGTGACCGGCGCGCTGTGGGGCAAGCCGACGTGGGGCACGTACTGGGCCTGGGACGCGCGCATGACCTCCGAGCTCATCCTGCTGTTTCTCTACTTCGGTTACATGGCGCTGCGCAATGCGATCGACGACCCGCGTCGCGCCGATCGTGCCAGCGCGCTGCTGGCGCTGGTCGGCGCGGTCAACGTGCCGATCATCTATTTCTCGGTCAAATGGTGGAACACTCTGCACCAGGGGGCGAGCGTGAGCCTGACGTCGGCGCCCACGATGGCGGCGGTGATGCTGGCCGGCATGCTGCTGATGGCGCTGGCCGCATGGTTCTATTCGATCGCCATCGCGCTGACCCGGGTGCGCGCGATCATCCTCGAACGCGAGCGTCACGCCGGCTGGGTGGGCGAGGTCGCGCTCGCCGCCAGGGGCGCGCGATGACCCTCGGCGAATTCCTGGCGATGGGCGGCTACGGATTCTACGTCTGGGGCTCGTACGCGGCCTGCGCGCTGGCCGTCGCCGCCGAAATCGTCGCCGTTCGCGCGCGACTCGCGACGGCACGCCGCGCCGCCGGCGACATGGAGACTCTGCAGTGAAGCCCCGCACACGCCGGCTCGGATGGATCGCGGGCGGGCTGGTGCTGCTCGGCGTCGCCACCGCGCTGGTTCTCAACGCCTTCCAGTCGAATCTCGTGTTCTTTTTCACCCCGTCGCAGGTCGCTGCCAACGAAGCGCCGCACGGCCGCGCGTTCCGGATCGGCGGCATGGTCGAGGCAGGCAGCCTTACCCGCGATCGCGACAGCCTGACCGTCCATTTTCGGGTGACCGATACCGCGCGCACGATTCCGGTCAGTTACACCGGCCTCCTGCCTGACCTGTTCAAGGAGGGCAAAGGCGTGGTCGCACAGGGAACGCTGGCCGCCGACGGCAGCTTCCACGCCACCGAAGTGCTGGCCAAGCACGACGCCAACTACATGCCGCCACCCGCGCAAGCGGCCCTCGACAAGGCCAAGCAGGGCATGACGATGCCGAGCCTGCACGAACGGAGCGATAGCCGATGATCCCCGAACTCGGCCACTTTGCGCTGATCCTCGCACTGCTGGTCGCCGCCGCGCAGGGGATCGTGCCGATGCTCGGCGCCTCGCTCAACCAGTCGCGGATGATGGCGCTGGCCCGCCCCGCGGCGCGCATGCAGTTCTTCCTGGTCGCAACGGCGTTCGCATGTCTCGCCTGGTCGTTCGCGTCCAACGATTTTTCGGTGCAGAACGTCGCCGCCAACTCCAACTCGGAGTTGCCGCTCCATTACCGCATCGCGGCGACCTGGGGTTCGCACGAAGGATCGCTGTTGCTGTGGACGCTGATGCTGGGCGGCTGGAGCTGCGCCGTGTCCGTCTTTTCGCGCAATCTTCCCGACGCACTGGCGGCGCGCGTCCTGTCGGTGATGGGCCTGATCAGCGTCGGCTTCCTGCTGTTCCTGCTGTTCACGTCGAATCCATTCGCGCGGCTGATCCCGGCCGCGGCCGAAGGACGCGACCTGAATCCGCTGCTGCAGGATCCGGGCATGGTCTTCCATCCGCCGCTGCTCTACATGGGTTACGTCGGCTTTTCGGTCGCGTTCTCGTTTGCATTGGCGGCGCTGATCGGAGGCCGGCTCGACGCAACCTGGGCGCGCTGGTCGCGACCCTGGACGACGGTCGCGTGGGCATTCCTGACGACCGGCATCGCCTTGGGCAGCGGCTGGGCCTATTACACGCTCGGCTGGGGCGGGTGGTGGTTCTGGGACCCGGTCGAAAATGCGTCCTTCATGCCTTGGCTGACCGGTACGGCGCTGATCCATTCGCTTGCAGTGACCGAGAAGCGCGGCGCTTTCCGCAGCTGGACAGTGCTGCTCGCGATTCTCGCCTTTTCGCTGTCGCTGCTCGGCACCTTCCTCGTGCGCTCGGGCGTTCTTACCTCGGTGCACGCCTTCGCGACCGATCCGGCCCGCGGCGTGTTCATCCTCGTTTTTCTCGCGATCGTCATCGGCGGCTCGCTCGCGCTGTTCGCATGGCGCGCCGGCGCCGTGGGGCTCGGCGGCTCGTTCGCGCTGGTTTCGCGCGAATCGATGCTGCTCGCCAATAACATCGTACTGGTCGTGGCGATGGCGAGCGTGCTGCTCGGGACACTCTATCCGCTGTTCCTCGACGCGCTCGACCTGGGCAAGATTTCGGTCGGCCCACCGTACTTCGACGCGGTGTTCTACCCGCTGATGGCGCCCGCGGTGTTCCTGATGGGCATCGGTCCGATCGCGCGGTGGAACCGCGCTGCGGTGCCGGAACTGGCGGCGCGACTCAAGTGGGCGCTGGCAGTCGCGCTGGTGAGCGCGCTGCTGTTGCCGTTCGTGCTCGGCCGGTGGTCGCCGCTGATCAGTATCGGGCTGTTTCTCGCGCTGTGGCTGTTCGCGACAAGCGCGGTCAGCCTCTGGCAACGGATCAAGGGCTCGCATCGCGGAGGTCTGTGGGCGAGGCTTACCGCGAATCCGCCCGCCTATTACGGCATGCTGCTCGCCCATTTCGGCGTCGGCGTGTTCATCGTCGGGGTTACGCTGGTCAAGGGTTACGAAATCGAGCGCGACGTGCGGCTCGACGTCGGCCAACGAGTCGCGGTCGGCCCGTACGAATTCGCTTTCCTCGGTGTCACTCCGGCGCCGGGCCCGAACTACCGGGCGCTGGTCGGTACGGTCGAGGTCCGTCGTGACGGGCGCCTGATCGAGACGCTGCATCCCGAAAAGCGCATCTACAATGCTTCCGGCCAGACGATGACGATCGCGGCGATCGACACCGGGATCTCCGGCGATCGCTATGTCTCGCTCGGCGAGCCTGTGGGCGGCGAGGGTGCGATCGCCGGTGCCTGGGGTGTGCGCGTCTATCTGAAACCCTTTGTCGACTGGATCTGGCTGGGCGCATTCGTGATGGCGCTCGGCGGCTTCGTCGCCGTTTCCGATCGGCGCTATCGCCTTGCGGTGCGCCGCCGGCTCGGCGCGCTCGTCGGCGCCGCGGCGGGCGAATGAAGGACTCGTCGATGAAAACGCTGCGCTGGTCGATACCGCTGGCGGTTTTCGTCGTGCTGGTCGCGTTTCTCTGGGTCGGTCTGGGACGCGATCCCCGCGAGGTACCCTCCCCGCTGATCGGCAAGCCTGCCCCGGCATTCAAGCTCATGCAGCTGCACGATGCGGGCAAGACGCTCGGAGCCGACGATCTCAAGGGCAAGGTGTGGCTGCTCAACGTCTGGGCATCGTGGTGCGTGTCGTGCCGCGTCGAGCACCCGCTGCTGCTGCAGCTTGCGAAGACCAACGTCGTCCCGGTCTACGGTCTCGACTACAAGGACAAGACCGATGACGCGCTCGCATGGCTCGCGCAGCACGGCAACCCGTACACGGCGTCGATCGTCGACGGCGACGGCAAGGTGGGGATCGACTACGGCGTGTACGGCGTGCCTGAAACGTTCCTGGTCGATAAGGCTGGCGTCATACGCTACAAGCAGATCGGCCCGCTCACCGTCGAGGCGCTGCAGCAGAAGATTCTTCCGCTGGTCCGGCAGCTGCAGCAATGACGGCTCGCCGATGGATCGGCGCCTGGCTGATCGCGGTAGCCATCACCGCGGGTCCCGCGTGCGGCGCCGAAGCGCCTCCGGTCGCGCCATCGGTCGCGCTCGATGCGCGGCTCAAGCAGCTCGAGACCGAGCTGCGCTGCCTGGTCTGCCAGAATCAGACGCTCGCCGATTCGAACGCCGATCTCGCCGGCGATCTGCGGCGCGAAGTGCGTGAACTGGCGATGGCCGGCAAGAGTGATTCCGAAATCCGTGATTACCTTGTCGCCCGCTACGGCGATTTCGTGCTCTACGACCCGCCGTTGAAGCGCATCACCTGGCTGCTGTGGTTCGGCCCGTTTGCGCTGCTCGCCGGGGGCAGCCTCTTATGGTGGCAGGTCTTGCGCCGTCGGCAGCGCGCATCGGCCGCCGCGCCGACGCGCGATCCCGCGGCCGAGGCGCGCGCGCGCGCGCTGCTCGACGACGAACCTCCGGAGTAGCTCCCAAACTCGCCCCGGCCTTTCGCGCCGCGCACTGGCGCTAACGCTACAGGCTCGCACCGCAGTGCCAGCACAATTCGAAGTTCGCCGGATTTTCCTCGTGGCACGAGCGGCAGAACACGCTGCCCGATTGCCCCCGCTCGCGGGTGAGCGCGGCGAGCACCGTCTCGGCCCGCGGACGGTCGCGCTCGTTCTCCAGCCAAACTTGCGGTTGCGCGACGTCGGGGGGAACCTCGCCGACGATGCTCGAGACGTGCTCGTTGAAGACATGCGCGCTGATCCCTGCGTGCTGCAGCCGGTGCAGCAGCAGGTAGGCGTCGAATCGGTTCAGTGCCGTGTAGAAGCGTTCCATCGGTCGGTCACCGGGCGATCACGCCGCGGGCTGTCCTGGAGCGAACGAAGCGGCGTTCATTCGACGGGCCGATGCAGCTGCCAGCGCCAGGCGTCCGCGCAGATGGCATCGATGTCGCGACGCGCGCGCACGCCGAGCACCGCCTCGGCACGCGACGGATCGGCGTAGTAGGCGGCGACGTCGCCGGGTCGGCGCGGCGCGATGCGTCGCGGTATCGACCGGCCGCAAGCGCGCTCGAACGCCGCAATCAGTTCGAGTACCGAGTGGCCGCGTCCGGTCCCGAGATTGAGCGCGATGAGACCCGGTGTCGAGGCGAGATGCGCGAGCGCCGCGACGTGCCCCGCGGCGAGATCCATCACGTGAATGTAGTCGCGAATGCCGGTCCCGTCGGGAGTCGGCCAATCGTCTCCGTAGATCGCGATTTCGGCCAGCTTTTCGGCAGCAACGTCGGCGAGCAGAGGGATCAGGTTGTTCGGCCTGCCGGATGGCGCCTCGCCGATCGCCGCGCTGGCGTGTGCGCCGGCGGGATTGAAGTAGCGCAGCAGCGCGATTCGCCATGAGCGGTCGGCGGCGGCGAGATCCTCGAGCAGCTGCTCGACGATGCGCTTGGTGCGGCCGTAAACGCTGTGCGGTCGAAGGGGGGCGTCTTCGCCGACTGGATTGCGGTCCGGCTGTCCGTAGACGGCTGCCGACGAACTGAACACCAGCCGCTTGACGCTGGCGATCGCCATCGCTTCGACGAGCGCGATGGCGCCGCCCACGTTATTGTCGTAGTACGTCAGGGGCTGCGCTTCGCCCTCGGCGACCGACTTGAGCCCCGCGCAGTGCACGACCGCCGCGATCGCATGCTCGGCAAATACTCGTGATAGTGCGGCTTGATCGCGCACGTCCGCGGTGACGCAGGGTATCGCCTGATCGGTGATGCGGCGCAGGCGCGGGATCACCGCCGGCGAGCTGTTGCAGAAATTGTCGAGGACGACCGGCTGGCGCCCGACGCGAGCGAGCTCGACGACGATGTGCGAACCGATATAGCCCGCACCACCGGTGACCAGAACGGCGTCTGCCATCAGCCTATCTTACGCGAGCAGCTTTCCCAGGGCGAAAAAAAGCCGGGCGCGAAAGCCCGGCTCGTTTTCGCCGAAGCGATGGATCAAGCGGCCTTTGCAGTGGCCCGGGAAGCCTTGGCTTTGGGCGTCGCCGCTTTAGCTTTGGGTGCCGCGGCTTTGGTCTCGGCTGTCTCGTCGGGGCCGGTTTCCGAACTGCGGTCGACGAGCTCCACCAGCGCCATCGGCGCGTTGTCGCCCTGGCGGAATCCGTACTTCAGGATGCGCAGGTAGCCCCCGGGACGCTTGGCGAAACGCGGCCCGAGCTCGTCGAACAACTTGCTGACGACGGTGCGATCGCGCAACCGGTTGAACGCCAGACGGCGGTTCGCTACAGTCGGCGTCTTGCCCAGCGTGATCAGCGGCTCGGCGACACTGCGCAATTCCTTCGCCTTCGGCAGCGTCGTCTTGATGACTTCGTGCGTCAGCAGCGAATTGGTCATGTTTCGCAGCATCGCGAGTCGGTGGCTGCTGGTGCGGTTGAGCTTACGCAATCCATGTCGGTGGCGCATGATCTTTTCCCTTACGGCCGGTCGAGGTTCGCCGGCGGCCAGTTCTCGAGCTTCATCCCGAGCGAGAGGCCGCGCGAAGCCAGGACTTCCTTGATCTCGTTCAGCGACTTTCGGCCCAGGTTCGGCGTTTTCAGGAGCTCGGTTTCGGTGCGTTGGATCAGGTCACCGATGTAATAGATGTTCTCGGCCTTCAGGCAATTGGCCGAGCGCACGGTCAGCTCGAGATCGTCGACCGGGCGCAGCAGGATCGGATCGACCTGCGGCATCGAACGCTGCTCGGCAGGCGCTTCGGTACCCTTCAGGTCGGCGAATACTCCGAGCTGCTCGACCAGAATGCTCGCCGCGTAACGGATCGCCTGCTCGGGCTCGATCACGCCGTTGGTCTCGATGTCCATCACCAGCTTGTCCAGGTCGGTGCGCTGCTCGACCCGAGCGCTTTCGACCGCGTAGCTGACGCGGCGGACCGGGGAAAACGAGGCGTCGAGCAGAATGTTGCCGATGCTGCGCCCTCCGTCGGGCTTGGTCCTGACCGTGGCCGGCTGATAGCCGCGGCCCTTCTCGACCTTGATTTCCATCTCGATCTTCCCGCCGGCGGTCAGATGCGCGATCAGATGGTCGGGATTGATGATCTCGACATCGTGATTGGGCTCGATGTCCGCCGCCGTTACCGGCCCTTCGCCTGTCTTCGCGAGCTTGAGCGTCACGTGGTCGCGATTGTGCAGCTTGAGCACGACGCCCTTGAGGTTCAGCAGCACGTCGACGACGTCCTCCTGGACGCCATCCAGCGCCGAATACTCGTGCAGCACGCCGGTGATCTTGACCTCGGTCGGCGCGTAGCCCGGCATCGACGACAACAGCACGCGCCGAAGCGCGTTCCCCAGCGTATGACCGTAGCCGCGCTCGAACGGCTCCATCACGACCTTGGCGTGGAACGGCGACGTACTCTGCACGTCGATGATGCGCGGTTTCAAGAAAGCATTGCTCTGCATGCGGAATCCTTAAGGCAAATCTCTGCCGGTGCCGGCCAAATGCCGCGCGCCGCTTACTTCGAATAAAGCTCGACGACGAGGCTTTCGTTGATGTCCTGCCCGAATTCGGATCGGTCCGGCGCACCCTTGAACTTGCCCGCCATCTTCTTGACGTCGACTTCCACCCACGACGGAAATCCGATCTTCTCGGCGAGTTGCAGCGCGTCGACGATGCGCAGCTGCGTCTTCGCTCCTTCCTTGACGGCCACGACGTCGCTGGCCTTGACCAGCGCCGAGGGGATGTTCACGACCTTGCCGTTGACGGTGACCGCGCGGTGCGACACCAACTGGCGCGCTTCGGCCCGGGTCGAGCCGAATCCCATCCGATAGACGACGTTGTCCAGCCGCGACTCGAGGAGCTGCAGCAGATTTTCGCCGGTCGATCCCTTGCCCTGAGCGGCCATGGTGAAATAGCGGCGGAACTGCCGCTCGAGGATGCCGTAGGTGCGCCGCAGCTTCTGCTTCTCGCGCAGTTGATTGCCGTAGTCCGATTGGCGCATGCCTGATTTCACGCCGTGCTGACCCGGCTTGGAGTCCAGCTTGCACTTGGAGTCGAGCGATCGACGCGCGCTTTTCAGGAAAAGGTCGGTGCCTTCCCGTCGCGCCAGCTTACATTTTGGTCCGAGGTATCGAGCCACTTTGCTATCCCAGTTGCAATATTGAAATGTTCGTATCCAACGTTCGTGATTGCGATCCGCGACGTCGTCAGATGCGACGGCGCTTCGGCGGACGGCAGCCGTTGTGCGGTACCGGCGTCACGTCCGAGATGCTGGTGATCTTGAGCCCCAACGCATTGAGCGCGCGCACCGCGGACTCGCGGCCCGGTCCCGGTCCCTTGATCCGTACCTCTAGGTTCTTGACGCCGCATTCCTGCGCCGCCTTGCCCGCCGATTCGGCGGCAACCTGCGCCGCGAACGGCGTCGACTTGCGCGACCCCTTGAACCCGGCACCGCCCGACGTCGCCCACGACAGCGCATTGCCCTGCCTGTCGGTGATGGTGATGATCGTGTTGTTGAACGACGCGTGAATGTGCGCAATCCCTTCGGATACGCTTTTCTTCACCTTCTTGCGCGCTCGCGTGGTGCCGGTCTTGGTTGGTGCCTGTGCCATTCGCTCTTTCCTTGGTCCTTGTTCGGTCCCGGAATTCGGTTACCGGGATTACTTGGGCGCGGGCTTGCCTGCGGGCTTCCCGGTTCCCTTGGTCATCGAAGACTGCCGCGCTTTGCGCGGGCCCTTGCGCGTGCGCGCATTCGTGCGCGTGCGCTGGCCGCGCACCGGCAGGCCCTTGCGGTGCCGCACGCCCCGGTAGCAGCCCAGATCCATCAGCCGCTTGATGCTCATCGTCACTTCGCGGCGCAGGTCGCCCTCGACCGTGTAGCGGCCGACCAGCTCGCGCAACTTGTCCATTTGCGCGTCGGACAGGTCCTTCACCTTCTTCGTGCCGTCGACGCCCGCGGCCACGCAGATCGCCCGGGCGCGCGCCCGGCCGATGCCGTAGATCGCCGTCAGCGCGACGTCGGCGTGCTGGTGATTCGGAATGTTGACGCCTGCAATACGGGCCATATGCCTACCCTATCCGTTCTGATCCGTTAACCTTGACGCTGCTTGTGACGAGGGTCCGTGCAAATCACCCGCACGACCCCCTTGCGCCGAATGATCTTGCAGTTGCGGCAGATCTTCTTTACCGATGCCAGTACCTTCATTGCCGTATCTCCGCCAATCGTCGCGCGTCATCCGCGCCCCACTGAAATCGCCGCTGCCCACCGAACCTCGTCCGCCGACGCCCGCGTCACTTGGCGCGGAATATGATCCGCGCCCGCGACAAATCGTACGGAGTCAGGTCCACCGTAACCTTGTCGCCCGGCAGGATCTTTATGTAGTGCATCCGCATCTTGCCGGAGATGTGTCCCAGCACCACATGACCATTTTCCAGTTTCACCCGGAACGTCGCATTGGGCAGCGTCTCCAGGATCTCTCCCTGCATCTGTATCGTTTCTTCCTTTGACATCAGCGCGTGGGCAAGCCGCCCTTGAAGTTCGCCTTCTTGAGCAGGCTCTCGTATTGCTGCGACATCATGTAGGCGTAGGCCTGGGTCATGAAGTCCATTGTCACGACCACGATGATCAACAGCGACGTGCCGCCAAAGTAGAACGGTACGTTTTTCCACGCGATCAGGAAGTTCGGGATGAAGCAGACGACGACCAGATAGAGCGAGCCGATCAGCGTCAGCCGCAGCGTGATCTTCTCGATGTACTTGGACGTCTGCTCGCCGGGCCGATACCCCGGAATGAATGCCCCGCTCTTCTTCAGATTGTCCGCGGTCTCCCTTGGGTTGTACTGCAGCGCCGTGTAGAAGAAGCAGAAGAAAATGATCGCCGACGCATACAGGATCTCGTGCACAGGCTGGCCGGGCGCGAGGGTCGAAGCCAGGTCGCGCAGCCAGATCGTGTTTTCGCCGGAGCCGAACCACTGCCCCAGGGTCGCCGGGAACAGGATGATCGACGAGGCGAAGATCGGCGGAATCACGCCGGCCATGTTGAGCTTGAGCGGCAGGAACGATTGCTGGCCCGCATAAACCTTGTTGCCGACCTGCCGTTTCGCATAATTGACCTGGATCTTGCGCAACGCCTTTTCGACGAACACGACAAAGGCCGTGACCGCGATGACCAGGACGGCGATGCCGAGAACCAGCAGCACCGAATAGGCACCGGTGTTGACCTGCTCGAGCGTCTGGCCGATCGCCCGCGGCAGACCGGCCGCGATCCCGGCGAAGATGATCAGCGAAATGCCGTTACCCAGGCCGCGCTCGGTGATCTGCTCGCCGAGCCACATCAGGAACATCGTGCCCGTGACCAACGTCGTCGCCGACAGGAAGCGGAATGCCAGACCGGGCTCGATGACCAGGCCTGCCTGCGCCTCGAGCGCGATCGAGATGCCCAAGCCCTGGAAGAAGGCCAATCCCAGCGTCGCGTAGCGCGTGTACTGCGTGATCTTGCGCCGCCCCGCTTCGCCCTCCTTCTTCAACGCCTCGAGCGTCGGCACGACCACCGTGCACAACTGCATGATGATCGAGGCCGAAATGTAGGGCATGATGCCGAGCGCGAAAATCGAGAAGCGCTGCAGTGCGCCGCCCGAGAACACGTTGAACAGCCCGAGGATGCCGCCCTGCTGCGAGCGGAACAGCTCGTCGAGAACCGACGCGTTGATCCCCGGCACGGGGATATGCGTGCCTATCCGATAGACGATTAGCGCGCCGATCAGGAACAGCACGCGCTTTTTCAAATCCGCGTAGCGGCTGCCGCTTTTTTGCGCCGGGTTGGTCGTGGCCAATTCGCTCTGCCTATTCCGTCAAACTGCCGCCCGCGGCTTCGATCGCCGCGCGCGCGCCCTTGGTCGCCTGCAGGCCCGACAGCTTGACCGCCTTGTCGAGCTTGCCGGTCTTGATCACCTTCGCCGTCTTGGCCAGCGCCGGCACCACGCCCGCGGCTTTCAACGCGAGCAGATCGATTTCCGCCACCGGCAGCTTGGCCAGATCCGACAGGCGCACTTCCGCCGTGTCGTCGCGCATGCGCGAAACAAAGCCACGCTTGGGTAGCCGCCGCTGCAGCGGCATCTGTCCACCTTCGAAACCGACCTTGTGAAAGCCGCCGCTGCGCGAGCTCTGGCCCTTGTGACCACGCCCCGCGGTCTTGCCGAGGCCGGACCCGATGCCGCGGCCGACGCGGCGCTTCGCATGCTTGCTGCCGGCTGCCGGCTTGATCGTGTTCATCCGCATCATCGTGTCCTCGATCGCATTCATCGGCCCGACAAGGGCAGATGGGTCCTTTATCCGCAAAATCAACTCAGCCCTTCGCCTCGGTGACGGCCAGCATGTAGCCGATCTTGGCGATCATGCCGCGAATCTCGGGCGTGTCGGCGACTTCGACCGTGTGGCTGCGCCACTTGAGGCCGAGGCCCATGACCGTGGCCCGGTGATCGCGCTTCTTTCCCATCAGTCCGCGCACCAGCGTCACACGCAGCCTCTTCGGCGCTGCCGCAACTTTCCTTTCCGCCGCCATCGCGCTAGGCCTCCGTCAACTGCTCGACCGTCAGGCCGCGCTTGGCCGCGATGTCCGCCGGCGCATTGCAGTTCTCTAGCGCGTTGAGCGTCGCCCGGACGACGTTGTACGGATTGGTCGATCCGTGGCACTTGGCGAGGATGTTGGTCACGCCGACGACATCGAACACCGCCCGCATCGGGCCGCCGGCGATGACGCCGGTGCCTTCGGACGCGGGCTGCATGAACACCTTGGTCGCGCCGTGACGGCCGACGACCGCGTGGTGCAGAGAGCCGGCCTTCAGCCGCACCTTGATCATCCGGCGCCGGGCTTCCTCCATCGCCTTCTGCACTGCGACCGGAACTTCCTTCGCCTTCCCCTTGCCCATGCCCACCCGACCGTCGCCGTCCCCGACCACCGTCAGCGCCGCAAACGCGAGGATCCGTCCGCCCTTCACCACCTTGGTGACGCGGTTGATGCTGATCATCTTTTCGCGCAGGCCGTCGCCGCGATCGTCCTGCTGCTGCCTGCCCTGCTGCCTGCCCATCGGCTTTGCCATGTTCGGTCCCGTCCTTTGTATGGCGCTAGAACTTCAGACCGCCCTCGCGGGCGGCCTCGGCCAGCGCCTTGACGCGGCCGTGATACTTGTACCCGGAGCGGTCGAAGGCGACCGACTCGATGCCCAGCGCTTTCGCCTTTTCGGCGATGCGCTTGCCTATCAGCGTCGCCGCCGCGCGATTGCCGCCGTTCTTGGCGGTCCCGCGTACCTCGCCCTCGAGCGTCGAGGCACTGGTCAGCACCTTGTCGCCGTCCGGCGCGATGATCTGCGCGTAGATATGGCAATTGGACCGGCTGACCACCAGTCGGTTTGCGCGTTGCTCGGCGATGCGCGCCCGGGTTTTGCGGGCGCGGCGGACACGAGCTTCTCTCTTGTTCATTAACCAGGTCTCCAGTCTTTGTCGGCGGGCCGATTATTTCTTCTTGGTTTCCTTGATCACCACTCGCTCGTTGGCGTAGCGCACGCCCTTGCCCTTATACGGCTCCGGCGGACGGTAGGCGCGAATTTCCGCGGCGACCTGTCCGACTTGCTGCTTGTCCACACCCTTGACGATGATCTCGGTCTGCACCGGAACTTCCGCCTTGACGCCCTTGGGCATCTGGTGGACGACCGGATGCGAAAATCCCAGCGACAGATTGAGCTTGTCGCCGGCAACCTGCGCCCGGTAGCCGACTCCGACCAGGGTCAGCCGCTTCTGGTAACCGTCGGTGACCCCTTTGACCATGTTGGCGACTAGCGCGCGCATCGTCCCGTGCATCGCGCTCGCCTCGGCGTTCGCCGCCTTGAAGGTCAGCGTGTCGCCGGATCGTTCGATGCTGACCGTGGGGCCGAAGCGCCTCGACAGCGAGCCGAGCGGGCCCTTGACCGAAACTTCGCCACCGGCGATCGTCACCTCGACTTTTGCCGGCAGCTTGATCGGGTTGTTGCCGATTCGGGACATCGCTGGCTCCTCGTCAGGCCACGATGCAAAGCACTTCGCCGCCGACCCCGGTGGCGCGCGCCTTGCGATCGGTCATCACGCCATGCGACGTGGATACGATTGCGATTCCCAGCCCGTTCATCACGCGCGGAATATCGTCCTTGCTCTTGTAGATGCGCAGGCCGGGTTTCGACACGCGCTCGATCTTCTCGATCACCGGCCGACCGGCGTAGTACTTGAGCGAAATCTCTAGCTGCGGCTTGGCTTCGTCGCCGACGACGGCAAAGCCCTCGACGTAGCCTTCGTCCTTCAGCACCTTGGCGATCGCCAGCTTCACTTTCGACACCGGCATCTGCACCGTGGCCTTCTCCGCAAGCTGCGCGTTTCGGATACGCGTCAGCATGTCGGCGATCGGATCAGTCATGCTCATGAGTCACCCCTACCAGCTGGCCTTGACCACGCCGGGGATTTCGCCCCGCATCGCGATCTCGCGCAATTTGTTGCGGCCGAGGCCGAACTTGCTGTACACGCCCCGCGGGCGGCCGGTCAGCGTGCAGCGGTTGCGCAGCCGGGTCGGGCTGGCGTCGCGCGGCAGCTGCTGCAGCTTGTGCCTTGCATCCAGCCGGACGTCCTCGGACAGCTTGAAGTTGTTGATGACTGCGATCAGCTCGGTACGCTTCTTGGCGTACTTCTTCACCATCTTGCGGCGCTTCAGATCGCGGTTGATGACAGCCGTTTTAGCCATGGCGTCCTCAGTTCTTGAACGGAAATTTGAACGCGGCGAGCAGCGCTTTCGCCTCGGCATCGGTCTTTGCCGTCGTCGCGATCGTGATATTCATGCCCCGCAGCGCGTCGATCTTGTCGTACTCGATCTCGGGGAAAATGATCTGCTCCTTGACGCCCATGTTGAAGTTGCCGCGCCCGTCGAACGAACGGCCGGATACGCCACGGAAATCGCGCACGCGCGGCAGGGCTATCGACACCAGGCGGTCCAGGAACTCGTACATCCGTTGCTGGCGCAAGGTCACCATGCAGCCGATCGGGTAGCCGGTCCGGATCTTCCAGACGGCGATCGACTTCTTCGCCTTGGTGACGACCGGTTTCTGTCCCGAGATCTTCTGCAGGTCGCCGACGGCGTTCTCGAGGATCTTCTTGTCCGCGATCGCTTCGCCGACGCCCATGTTCAGGACGATCTTGGAGATGCGCGGTACCTGCATCGCAGACTTGTAGCCGAACTGCGCGGTCAGCGCCGGCACGACTTCCTTCTTGTAGACTTCCTTCAGGCGCGCCATCGTCATGCTCCGAGCACTTCGCCGTTGGACTTGTAGAAGCGGACCTTGCGGCCGTCGTTCAACGTGCGGAATCCGATCCGGTCCGCCTTCTGCGTCACCGGGTTGTAGACCGCCACGTTCGAGACGTGAATCGGAATTTCCTTGGTGATGATGCCGCCCGGCTGGTTCTTCATCGGATTGGGACGCGTGTGCTTCTTCACTTGATTGATGCCGGCGACCACGACGTGATCCGCATCGACGATCTGGGTGACGCTGCCGCGCTTGCCCTTGTCGCGGCCGGCGATGACCACGACGTTGTCGCCCTTCTTGATCTTGCGCATGTCAGAGCACCTCCGGCGCCAGCGAGACGATCTTCATGAAGCGCTCGGTGCGCAGCTCGCGCGTCACCGGCCCGAAGATGCGCGTGCCGATCGGCTCGAGCTTCGGGGTCAGCAGCACGGCGGCGTTGCTGTCGAACTTGATCTTGGCGCCATCGTCGCGGCGGACGCCCTGGCGGGTGCGCACGACGACCGCGCTGTAGATCTCGCCCTTTTTCACCCGGCCGCGCGGCGCCGCATCCTTGACGGTGACCTTGATCACGTCGCCGATATGCGCATAGCGGCGCTTGGAGCCGCCGAGCACCTTGATGCACATGACGCGCCGGGCGCCGGTGTTGTCGGCAACATCGAGCATTGACTGCATCTGAATCATTGCATCTCCAACTTGACCCGCTGCTGCACGAGCCGGCGGCGGCCAGTTTTGGAACCCGTCAGGGTAGAACCGCCGCTGCGCTTTGGTTGCGTCGCCTCAGTTGAGTCGATTTGGCAACGAGCGCCTGGACTGGCCTTACGACCTTATCCAGCTGCGGCTGGTGAATCCAAAATTATGGCAGGATTTGTGCTTCTGCGCAAGTCATTCGCGCAATCAAAGGCTTAGATCACCTTCGCCTTTTCGATCAAACGCTTGACGCGCCAGGCCTTGGTCTTGGCGAGCTTGCGGCAGGCCTCGATCTCGACCAGGTCGCCCTCCTTGTACTCGTTGCCCTCGTCGTGCGCGTGGTACTTGCGCGAGCGCGTCACGACCTTGCCGTACAACGGATGCTTGACTCGGCGCTCGACCAGGACGGTGACCGTCTTGTCCATCTTGTCGCTGACGACTCGCCCGATCTGCGTCTGAATCAGGCTGCCCTTGGCCGCACCGGGCTGCGGTGCCGCGGCCGGCGCGTCCTGCGTATTGGCTTGCGTATTCATGCCGGTCCCGCCTTCTGATTGAGCAGCGTTCGCACCCTGGCGATGTTGCGCCGGACGTCCGTCAGCTTCGAGGTGTTGGTGAGCTGCTGAGTCGCCTTCTGCATGCGCAGTCCGAACTGCTCGCGCAGCAGCGCGTGCAACTCGGTATTGAGCTCTTCAGGCGACTTCGCGTGCAAATCTTTCCTGCGTTCGGAGGTCTTCATCGTGTCCTCTTCAGCCACCGAGCAAGCGGTGCACGAACATCGTCTTGATCGGCAGCTTCGCTGCGGCGAGCGCAAACGCCTCCCGGGCGAGCGCCTCGTCGACGCCATCCATTTCGTAGAGCACCTTGCCCGGCACGATTTCGGCGACGTAATACTCCGGGTTGCCCTTGCCGTTGCCCATGCGCACTTCGGCCGGCTTTTGCGAGACCGGTTTGTCGGGAAAAATGCGGATCCAGATCCGGCCGCCGCGCTTGATGTGACGCGTCATCGCGCGCCGCGCCGCCTCGATCTGGCGGGCGGTAAGCCGGCCGCGCCCGGTCGCCTTCAGGCCGTATTCGCCGAAGCTGACCTTGGCGCCGACGGTCGCAACGCCCTTGTTGCGGCCTTTCTGCTCCTTGCGGTACTTCCTTCTAGCTGGCTGCAGCATTCTTCACTCCTGCGCTCTTGCGCACGCGCTTCGGCGCTTCTGGCGCCGGTGCCGGCGCCGCCTGCGGCTCGCCGTTGTGCGGCATCACCTCGCCCTTGAACACCCAGACCTTGATGCCGATCACGCCATACGTCGTCTTGGCCTCGGCAAAGCCGTAGTCGATGTCGGCGCGCAGCGTATGCAGCGGCACGCGGCCTTCGCGATACCACTCGGTCCGCGCGATCTCGATGCCGTTGAGCCGTCCCGCGCTCATGATCTTGATGCCTTGCGCGCCCAGCCGCATCGCATTCTGCATCGCGCGCTTCATCGCGCGCCGGAACATGATCCGCTTTTCGAGCTGCTGCGCGATCGAGTCGGCGACCAGCTGAGCGTCGATCTCGGGCTTGCGGATCTCCTCGATGTTGAGCCCCACTTCGGTGCCCATCATCTTGCGCAGCTCGGCGCGCAGCGTCTCGATGTCCTCGCCCTTCTTGCCGATGACGACGCCGGGGCGCGCGCTATGGATCGTGATCCGCGCGTTCTTGGCCGGGCGCTCGATCGTGATCTTGCCCACCGAGGCGTGCGCGAGCTTCTTCTTCAGATAGGCGCGGACCTTGATGTCCTCGTTCAGGATCGTCGGAAAGTGCTTGCTGTTCGCGTACCACTTCGATGCCCAGTCGCGGTTGACGGCGAGGCGGAAGCCGGTCGGATTGATCTTCTGTCCCATGAGCTATCCTTGTTTGCCGTCACCGACGGTGACGTGGATGTGGCAGGTCTGTTTCAAAATGACGTTGCCGCGGCCCTTCGCGCGCGCGGTAAAGCGGCGCAGGTTGGTCGCCTTGTCGAGATAGATCGTCTGGACCTTGAGCTCGTCGACATCGGCGCCGTCGTTGTGCTCGGCGTTGGCGATCGCCGACTCGAGCACCTTCTTGATGATCTTCGCGCCCTTCTTCGGGCTGAACGCCAGCACGTTGAGCGCCCGATCGACCGGCAGCCCCCGGATCTGGTCGGCGACCAGCCGTCCCTTCTGAGCCGAGAGGCGCACGCCGCGCAGGATCGCTGTGGTTTCCATGTCTTGCTCCTTACTTCTTCGGCGGCGCCGTCGGCGCCGCGACCTTCTTGTCGGCGGAGTGCCCCTTGAAAGTGCGGGTCAACGCGAACTCGCCGAGCTTGTGGCCGACCATGTTCTCGGACACGTACACCGGAATGTGCTGCTTGCCGTTGTGCACGGCGATCGTCAGCCCGACGAAATCGGGCGTGATCGTCGAGCGCCGCGACCAGGTCTTGATCGGCCGCTTGTCGGACGTCGCTCTCGCCGCCTCGACCTTCGCCTGCAGATGATGATCGACGAACGGTCCCTTCTTGATCGAACGTGCCATGGTCCCTTATCCCTTTTTTGCGGCTTGGCGGCGGCGAACGATCATGCCGTCGGTGCGCTTGTTGCGCCGCGTCTGGTAACCCTTGCTCGGCGTGCCCCACGGCGACATCGGATGGTGCCTGCCGCCGCCGCCGTTGGTGCGCCCGCCCATCGGGTGGTCGACCGGATTCATCGCAATTCCGCGCACCGTCGGGCGAATGCCGCGCCAGCGGTTGGCCCCGGCCTTGCCGATCGAGCGCAGGCTGTGCTCCTCGTTGCCGACGGTGCCGATCGTGGCACGGCAGTCGACGTGCACCTTGCGGATCTCGCCCGAGTGCATGCGCAGTTGCGCATACGCGCCTTCGCGCGCCAAGAGCTGCACCGACGCGCCGGCCGAGCGCGCGATCTGCGCGCCCTTGCCCGGCAGCATTTCGACGCAATGGATCGTCGTGCCCACCGGAATGTTGCGCAATGGCAGGCAATTGCCTGCCTTGATCGGCGCTTCGGCGCCGCTCATCAGCTGCGAGCCGGCCGCGACGCCGCGCGGCGCGACGATGTAGCGGCGCTCGCCGTCGGTATAGAGCAGCAGCGCCAGATGCGCGCTGCGGTTCGGATCGTATTCCAGCCGCTCGACCGTCGCCGCGATTCCGTCCTTGTTGCGGCGGAAATCGACCACGCGATAGTGCTGCTTGTGACCGCCGCCCTTGTGCCGCGTGGTGATGTGCCCGTTGTTGTTGCGCCCCGAGCCGCGTTTCTTGCTTTCGGTGAGCGCGTTGAACGGCGCGCCCTTGTGCAGCTCTTTGGTGACGACCTTGACCAGCGCGCGCCGTCCGGGCGATGTGGGTTTGACTTTGATCAGTGCCATGTCAGCCCTCTTGGGCGAAGTTGATTTCCTGGCCCGGCTTGAGGCTCACGTACGCCTTCTTCCAGTGCCGTCGCCGGCCGCTGTAAGCGCCGAAGCGCTTGGCCTTGCCCTTGACGTTGGCGATCTGCACGGCCTCGACGTCGACCTTGAACAGGAGCTCGACCGCCGCCTTGACTTCGGGCTTTGTCGCATCCTGCACGACTCTAAAAACGACCTGGGAATGCTGGTCGGCGATATGCGTCGCCTTTTCCGAAACAGTCGGCGCGAGCAACAGCGTCAGCAGCCGCTCGGGTTTGAACCTGGGGCCCGGCGCCTTTGCCGGCGTTTTCGCGGGCGTTTTCGCGGTCGACTTGGTGGCCGCCGCAGCCTTGGTCGGGCTCATGCCAGGATCTCCTCGAATTGCGCGACAGCCGCCTTGGTCAGCAGCACGTTGTCGAAGCGGACCAGGCTGACCGGATCGACTTCCCGCGCCTCCAGCACCAGCACGCCGGGCAGGTTGCGCGACGACAGGAATATGTTGTCGTCGAACTTGTCGGTGACGACCAGCACGCTGCCGGTCAGGCCGAAGCCCTTGAGCTTTTGCGCGAACAGCTTGGTTTTCGGCGCATCGACGGCGAACTGCTCGACCACCGACAGGCGGTTCTCGCGTACCAGTTGCGACAGGATCGCGGCGATGCCGGCGCGGAACATCTTGCGGTTGACCTTCTGCGAGAAATTCTCGTCGGGCGAGCTGGGGAAGATCTTGCCGCCGCCGCGCCACAACGGGCTGTTCGCCTGTCCCGCGCGCGCTCTGCCGGTTCCCTTTTGCGCCCACGGCTTCTTGTGCGACTTGTTGATATCGGCGCGGCCCTTTTGCTTGCGGTTGCCGCTGCGCGCATTGGCCTGGTACGCCGTCACCAATTGGTGGATCAGCGCTTCGTTGTACTCGCGGCCGAACAGCGCGTCCGACGCGGCGTGCGTCGCCGCGGGCTTGCCGCGCTCGTCGATCAGTTTGAGATCCATGTCAGGCCCCCTTCTTCAGCGGGGCCTTAGCCGCCGGCCTGACCACGATGTGGCCGCCGTCGGCGCCGGGAACCGCGCCCTTGACCAGCAGCAGCCCGCGCGCCGCATCGACGCGGACGACCTTCAATGTCTGCACGGTGCGATTGACGTTGCCGTATTGACCCGCCATGCGCTTGCCCGGAAACACGCGGCCCGGGTCCTGCGCCATGCTGATCGAGCCGGGCGAGTTGTGCGAGCGCGAATTGCCGTGCGAGGCACGGTTCGAGCTGAAGTGGTGCCGCTGAATCGCACCGGAAAAGCCGCGGCCCTTGGTCGTTCCGGAAACGTCGACCAGCTGCCCGACGGCAAAGGTTTCGACGCTGACCGTTTCGCCAAGCTTGAGGCCGGCGAGCTGTTCAGCGGAGACCGGAAACTCCTTGAGCAGTTCGCCCGCCTCGACACCGGCCTTGGCGAGATGGCCCGCCTGCGGCTTGGTGACGCGGCTCGCGCGGCGCTTGCCGTAGGTGACCTGCACGGCGGTGTAGCCGTCGGCCTCCTGGGTCTTGATCTGGGTGACGCGATTGTTGGCGACGTCGAGCACCGTCACCGGAACGGCGGTGCCGTCGTCGGTGAAGATTCGCGTCATGCCGACTTTGCGGCCGACAAGTCCTAGACTCATTTTCGTCTTCCTTCAAAGCCGCCGATTACGATTGACCGGCAGCGAGTTCTTCAATCGGTGCGCTCGTTCGCGGTCGCATCCCCGCTAACGCGGAGCCCCTGCTCCGCGCTCACTCGCGTCATTGCAGCTTGATCTCCACATCGACGCCCGCTGGCAGATCGAGCTTCATCAGCTGGTCGACGGTCTTGTCCGTCGGATCGATGATGTCCATAAGGCGCAGATGCGTTCGTATCTCGAGCTGATCGCGCGACGTCTTGTTGACGTGTGGCGAGCGCAGGATGTCGAATCGCTCGATCTTGGTCGGCAGCGGCACCGGGCCCTTGACGACTGCGCCCGAGCGCTTCGCCGTCTCGACGATTTCCTGCGCCGACTGGTCGATCAGCTTGTAATCGAACGCCTTCAGTCGGATGCGGATTCTCTGGTTTTGCATTTTCGGCTTTCGGTTATCTGTTCCCGTTTGCGTCCGTTACCGTTCTCTAACCGTTACTCAATCACTTTCGCGACGACGCCGGCGCCCACCGTGCGGCCACCCTCGCGGATGGCAAAGCGCAGCCCCTCTTCCATCGCAATCGGCGCAATCAGGGTCACCGTCATCTGGATGTTGTCCCCAGGCATCACCATCTCCGTCCCCGCCGGCAGTTCCACGCTCCCCGTCACGTCCGTCGTCCGGAAGTAAAACTGCGGCCGGTACCCCGGGAAGAACGGCGTATGCCGTCCCCCCTCTTCCTTGCTCAGGATGTACACCTCGCAGCTGAACTTGGTGTGCGGCGTGATGCTCCCCGGCTTGGCCAGCACCTGCCCCCGCTCCACCTCTTCCCGTTTCGTGCCCCGCAGCAGCACCCCGACGTTGTCCCCCGCCTGCCCCTGGTCAAGCAGCTTGCGGAACATCTCCACCCCGGTGCACACCGTCTTGAGCGTGGGTTTGAGACCGACGATCTCCAGATCCTCACCCACCTTCACCACACCCCGCTCCACCCGACCCGTCACCACCGTGCCCCGACCACTGATCGAGAACACATCCTCCACCGGCATCAGAAACGGCCCGTCGATCAGCCGCTTCGGCTGCGGGATGTAATTGTCCAGCGCATCGGCCAGCCGGTCGATGCAAGCCTCGCCCAGGTCGCTCTTGTCCCCTTCCAGCGCCAGCTTCGCACTGCCGATCACGATCGGTATCTTGTCCCCCGGAAACTCGTACTTGCTCAACAGCTCCCGCACCTCCAGCTCCACCAGCTCCAAGAGCTCCTTGTCATCGACCATGTCCGCCTTGTTCAGGAACACCACGATGTACGGCACCCCCACCTGCCGCGCCAGCAAGATGTGCTCCCGCGTCTGCGGCATCGGCCCATCGGCCGCACTCACCACCAGGATCGCCCCGTCCATCTGCGCCGCACCCGTGATCATGTTCTTGATGTAGTCCGCATGCCCAGGACAGTCCACGTGCGCGTAGTGCCGGTTCTTCGTCTCGTATTCCACGTGCGCCGTGTTGATCGTGATCCCCCGCGCCTTCTCCTCCGGCGCATTGTCGATCTGGTCGTACGCCTTCGCCTCGCCGCCAAACTTCTTCGACAGCACCAAGGTCAGCGCCGCCGTCAGCGTCGTCTTCCCATGATCAACGTGCCCGATCGTCCCCACGTTCACGTGCGGCTTCTTCCGCTCAAACTTGCCCTTGGCCATGATTCCTTACCTCGAATGTAATCAGGATTTCTTGTTGATCACCGCTTCGGCGACCGTCTTCGGCGCTTCGGTGTAGTGCTTGAATTCCATCGTGTACGTGGCGCGGCCCTGCGACAGCGAGCGCAGCGTCGTCGAATAGCCGAACATCTCCGACAGCGGGACCTCGGCCTTGATCACCTTGACGCCGACGACGTCCTCCATGCCCTGGATCATGCCGCGACGCCCCGACAGGTCGCCGACGACGTTGCCCATGAAGTCCTCCGGCGTCTCAACCTCCACTGCCATCATCGGCTCGAGCAGCACCGGCGTCGCCTGGCGCATTCCGTCCTTGAACGCCATCGACGCCGCCATCTTGAACGCGTTCTCGTTCGAATCGACGTCGTGGTAGCTGCCGTCGAACAGCGTGACCTTGACGTCGACCACCGGAAATCCGGCGAGCACGCCGTTGGGCAGCGTCTCGCGCAGACCTTTTTCCACCGCCGGGATGTATTCGCGCGGTACCGTCCCGCCCTTGATCGCATCGACGAACTCGAAGCCCTTGCCGGCTTCCTGCGGCTCCATCTTCAGCCACACGTGACCGTACTGGCCGCGGCCGCCCGACTGCTTGATGAACTTGCCTTCGACCTGGACCGGCTTCTTGATCGCCTCGCGGTAGGCAACCTGCGGCTTGCCGACGTTGGCTTCGACGCCGAATTCTCGCTTCATGCGGTCGACGATGATCTCGAGGTGCAGCTCGCCCATGCCGGAGATGATCGTCTGACCCGACTCCTCGTCGCTGCGCACGCGAAACGACGGGTCTTCCTGCGCCAGCCGGTTTAGTGCAATGCCCATCTTTTCCTGGTCGGCCTTGGTCTTCGGCTCGACCGCCTGCGAGATAACCGGCTCGGGGAACTCCATCCGCTCGAGCATGATCACGTGCTGCGGGTCGCACAGCGTTTCGCCGGTCGACGCTTCCTTCAGGCCCACGGCGGCGGCGATGTCGCCGGCGTAGACTTCCTTGATTTCCTCGCGCTGATTGGCATGCATCTGCAGCAAGCGCCCGATGCGCTCCTTGCGCCCGCGCACCGAGTTGAACACCGTGTCGCCCGACTTCAGCACGCCGGAATAGACGCGGATGAACGTCAACTGGCCGACGTACGGATCGGTCATGATCTTGAACGCCAGGGCCGCGAACGGCTCGCTGTCTGAGGCCTTGCGGCTCGCCGGCCTGTCCCGATCGTCCTCGCCCTCGACCGGCTTGATGTCGATCGGCGAGGGCATGTAGTCGATCACCGCGTCGAGCATCGCCTGGACGCCCTTGTTCTTGAATGCCGAGCCGCAGAGCATCGGCACTATCTCGTTCTTGATCGTGCGAATTCGCAGACCCTGCTTGATCTCGTCGATCGAAAGGTCGTGGCCCTCGAGATACTTGTGCGTCAGGTCGTCGTTGGCCTCGGCCGCGGCTTCAACCATCTTCTCGCGCCATTTCTTCGCTTCGTCGACCAGGCCCGCCGGGACGTCGCGCAGATCGTACTTCATCCCTTGCGTCGACTCGTCCCAGTAGATCGCCTTCATCTTGACCAGATCGACGACGCCCTCGAACTTCTCTTCGGCGCCGATAGGAATCTGGATCGGTATCGGATTGCCTTTGAGCCGCGTCCGGATGTGGTCGTAGGATTTGAAGAACTCGGCGCCCTGCCGGTCCATCTTGTTGATGAACGCCAGCCGCGGCACCTTGTACTTGTTCGCCTGGCGCCAGACGGTCTCCGACTGCGGCTGCACGCCGGCGACCGCGTCGTAGACCATGCAGGCCCCGTCGAGCACGCGCATAGAGCGCTCGACCTCGATGGTGAAGTCGACGTGGCCGGGCGTGTCGATGATGTTGATCCGGTGCTCGGGATGGTTGTTCTCCATCCCCTTCCAGAAGCACGTCGTCGCCGCCGACGTGATCGTTATGCCGCGCTCGCGCTCCTGCTCCATCCAGTCCATGACGGTTGCACCGTCGTGGACTTCGCCGATCTTGTGCGACACGCCCGTGTAGAACAGGATGCGCTCGGTGGTCGTGGTCTTACCGGCATCAATGTGCGCACTGATGCCGATATTCCGATAGCGCTCGATGGGTGTCGTTCTTGCCACGTTGTCTCAATGCCTGAATGCCTGCGGGGAATTGCCACTCGGGTCCGCCGCCACTGGTTCATGTTGTCCGTCTAGAAGCGGAAGTGCGAGAAGGCCTTGTTCGCTTCGGCCATCCGATGCACCTCTTCGCGTTTCTTCACCGCGCCGCCGCGTCCTTCCGATGCTTCGAGCAGCTCGGCGGCCAGCCGCTGGCCCATCGACTTCTCACCGCGCTTGCGTGCCGCCTCGCGCAGCCAGCGCATCGCCAGCGCAACCCGACGCACCGGACGAACTTCGACCGGCACCTGAAAATTCGCGCCGCCGACGCGCCGGCTCTTGACCTCGACCATCGGCTTTGAATTCGACAGCGCCTGATTGAAGACTTCCAGCGGATCCTTGCCGCCTTTTCGCGCGATCGATTCGAACGCGCCGTAGACGATGCGTTCGGCGACCGATTTCTTGCCCTGGCTCATCAGCACGTTGACGAATTTCGCAACGTCGCTGTTCGAGTATTTCGGATCCGGCAGGATCTCGCGCTTCGGGACTTCTCTGCGTCGTGGCATATCGTCTCGTTCCGTTCAGTCTTTAAGCCGCCTTGGGCTTCTTGGCGCCGTACTTGGAGCGGCTTTGCTTGCGATCCTTGACCCCGGCCGTGTCTAGCGCGCCGCGCACCATGTGATAGCGGACGCCGGGCAGGTCCTTGACGCGACCACCGCGGATCAGCACGACCGAGTGCTCCTGCAGGTTGTGTCCTTCGCCGCCGATATAGCTGATCACCTCGAAGCCGTTGGTCAGTCGGACCTTCGCGACTTTGCGCAGCGCGGAGTTCGGTTTCTTGGGCGTTGTCGTGTAGACGCGCGTGCAGACGCCGCGCTTCTGCGGGCTGCGCTTGAGGGCCGGGACCTTGCTCTTCGAAACCGGGGCCACGCGGCCCTTCCGCACCAGCTGATTGATCGTTGGCATGCTTTGTTCCGCTCGTTTTTCCACCGCCCGGCCCGGCATGCCGACAAGCGCGGCAACCGATTTCCGGACGCGATTTTTGAAGCACATAAATCAAAGTGGCCTTAAGGCAAGTCAGCCCCAGGCCACCTTTCTCGCGCCTCGGCCGACACGTGCCCGATGGACAGGGCGGTGCGGCCGGGTACGCGCGCCCCACCGGCACCTGGCCTTTCGTGGCCGGGTCCAACCCGGTGAGGGGCGAAAAGACTGTCAATTTTAAGGGCTTATGCTGGGTATGTCAACGTAGCCGACGGGGGCAAACCTCGAGGCGGCGCCCAAAAAAAACCGGCGGATCGCTCCGCCGGTTCGGGTCGCGGCGTCGCCCTGGTCAGGCAGCGTCAGCGCTGATCTCCGCTGCCGGCGTTTCGGCAACCAGCCCTTCGGGCAGCAAGGCCTCCGCTGCGCCGCCGGCCTTCTGCTTCTTGCGGGCATTGTGATAGGCGAGCCCCGTCCCCGCCGGAATCAGCCTGCCGACGATGACGTTTTCCTTGAGTCCGCGCAGCTCGTCCTTCTTGCCCATGATCGCAGCCTCGGTAAGCACGCGCGTCGTCTCCTGGAACGACGCCGCCGAGATGAACGAATCGGTCGACAGCGACGCCTTGGTGATGCCCAGCAGCATGTGCTCGTAGGTGGCCGGCTGCTTCGCGTCCGGCCCGCCCTTGACGCCGCCCTTTTCGGCCACGCGATCGTTCTCGTCCAGCAGGTCCGAGCGCTCGACCTGCTCGCCTGGTATGAAGCGCGTGTCGCCCGCATCCTGCACCTGCACCCGCCGCAGCATCTGCCGCACGATCACTTCGATGTGCTTGTCGTTGATCTTGACGCCCTGCAGCCGGTAGACGTCCTGCACCTCGTCGGTGATGTAACGCGCCAGCGCCTCGACGCCGAGAAGCCGCAGAATGTCGTGCGGATCCGCCGGGCCGTCGACGATCGACTCGCCCTTGTTCACCACCTGCCCGTCGTGCGCAGTGACGTGCTTGTCCTTCGGAATCAGGTACTCGTGCGCGACACCGTCCAGATCGGTGATCACCAACCGCTGCTTGCCCTTGGTGTCCTTGCCGAACGATACCGTGCCGGTGACTTCCGCCAGCGTGCCCGCGTCCTTCGGCGCACGCGCCTCGAACAACTCGGCGACACGCGGCAAGCCTCCGGTGATGTCGCGCGTCTTCGACGTTTCCTGCGGGATCCGCGCCAGCACTTCGCCGACGGTGACATCCTGCCCGTCCTTGACGGTGATGATCGAGCCGAGCTGGAACGTGATGTTGACCGGCAGATCGGATCCTGCCAGCTTCACTTCCTGTCCCTGCTCGTTCAAGAGCTTCACCTGCGGGCGCACGCCCTTGGCCGCGGCGCCGGCGCGGCGCTTCGGATCGATAACGACGAGCGTCGACAGGCCGGTGACTTCGTCGACCTGCTTCGCTACGGTAACGCCTTCCTCGACGTTCTCGAACTTCACCCGCCCGGCGTACTCGGTGATGATCGGACGCGAGGTCGCGTCCCACGAAGCGAGCACCTTGCCCGCCTTCACCTGTTCGCCGTCCTTGACCAGCATCGTCGCGCCATACGGCACCTTGTGGCGCTCGCGCTCGCGGCCGTTGTCGTCGTGGATCAGCACTTCGCCCGAGCGCGCGATGACGACCAGCTCGCCCTTGCCGTTGGTCACGTAACGCATCACCGCCGAGAAGCGGACGACCCCCGCAGACTTGCTTTCGAGCTGCGACGCAGCCGCGGTACGCGATGCCGCGCCGCCGATGTGGAACGTCCGCATGGTGAGCTGAGTTCCCGGCTCGCCGATCGACTGCGCGGCGATGACGCCGACCGCTTCGCCGACGTTGACCAGGTGCCCACGGCCCAGATCGCGGCCGTAACAGGTCGCGCACAGTCCGTAACGCGTATCGCAGGTCAATGGTGTGCGCACCTTGACTTCGTCGATGCCCAGCGCCTCGATCTGCTCGACCTCGTCTTCGGACAAGAGCGTCCCGGCGTGATACAGCGTTTCCTGCGTCTCGGGGTTGACCACGTCGGCGGCGAGCGAGCGGCCAAGTATCCGCTCGCGCAGCGCTTCGATGACCTCGCCACCCTCGACCAGCGCCTTCATCGCGACACCATTGTTCGTGCCGCAGTCGTCCTCGGTCACGACCAGATCCTGCGTGACGTCGACCAGACGGCGCGTCAGGTAGCCCGAGTTCGCCGTCTTCAACGCCGTGTCGGCCAGGCCCTTGCGCGCGCCGTGCGTCGAGATGAAGTACTGCAGCACATTGAGCCCTTCACGGAAGTTCGCTGTGATCGGCGTCTCGATGATCGAGCCGTCTGGCTTCGCCATCAGGCCGCGCATGCCCGCAAGCTGCCGGATCTGCGCCGCCGAGCCGCGGGCGCCGGAGTCGGCCATCATGTAGATGGAGTTGAACGACTCCTGCTTGACCATCTTGCCTTCGCGGTCCTTGACCTCCATCGTCCCGAGTTGGCTCATCATCGCCTTGGCGATGTCGTCCCCCGCACGGCCCCAGATGTCGACCACCTTGTTGTAGCGCTCGCCCTGCGTCACCAGGCCCGAGGTGTACTGTGCCTCGATTTCCTTCACTTCGCGCTCGGACTTCTCGATGATCGAATGCTTTTCCGCCGGAATCAGCATGTCGTCGGCGGCGAACGAGATGCCGCCGCGCGTGGCCAGGCTGTATCCGGCCTGCATCAGCCGGTCGGCGAATATCACCGTCTCGCGCAGGCCGCAGCGGCGGAAGCTGCCGTTGATGATTTTCGAAATCTCCTTCTTCTTCAGCGGCCGGTTGATCGTGTCAAACGGCAGTCCGGCGGGAAGGATCTCCGAGAGCAGCGAGCGGCCGACGGTCGTCTCGTAACGCGTGACCTTGTCGCTGCGCTCGCCACCGGCGCCGACGACAACCTCCTTGATGCGGACGCTGATCTTGGCGTGCAGGTCGACCTGCCGCGTCTCGTACGCGCGGGCAACCTCCGAGATGTCAGCGAAGAGCATGCCCTCGCCCTTGGCACCGATCAGCTCACGGGTGGCGTAGTACAGCCCCAGCACGATGTCCTGCGACGGCACGATGCAGGGCTCTCCGTTCGAGGGCAGCAGGACGTTGTTCGACGCCAGCATCAGCGTGCGCGCCTCCATCTGCGCTTCGAGCGACAGCGGCACGTGCACCGCCATCTGGTCGCCGTCGAAGTCGGCGTTAAACGCGGTGCAGACCAGCGGATGCAGCTGGATCGCCTTGCCTTCGATCAGCACCGGCTCGAACGCCTGGATGCCCAGACGGTGCAAGGTCGGTGCGCGATTCAGCATCACCGGATGTTCGCGTATGACTTCTTCCAGAATGTCCCAGACCACGGGCTCCTGGCTTTCGACCATCTTCTTCGCCGCCTTGATCGTGGTGGCGAGCCCCATCGTCTCGAGCTTGTTGAAGATGAAGGGCTTGAAGAGCTCGAGCGCCATCAGCTTCGGCAGACCGCATTGGTGCAGCTTGAGTTGCGGACCCACCACGATGACCGAACGGCCCGAGTAGTCCACGCGCTTGCCGAGCAGGTTCTGGCGGAAGCGTCCGCCCTTGCCCTTGATCATGTCGGCCAGCGACTTCAGCGGCCGCTTGTTGGCGCCGGTCATCGCCTTGCCGCGGCGGCCGTTGTCGAGGAGCGAGTCGACCGCTTCCTGCAGCATCCGCTTTTCGTTGCGCACGATGATGTCCGGCGCCTTGAGCTCGAGCAGGCGCTTCAACCGGTTGTTGCGGTTGATGACGCGCCGATACAGGTCGTTGAGATCCGAGGTCGCGAAGCGGCCGCCGTCCAGCGGGACCAAAGGGCGCAGCTCCGGCGGCAGCACCGGCAGCACTTCCAGGATCATCCACTCGGGCTTGATCCCGGACTTGTGGAACGCCTCGAGGACCTTGAGCCGCTTGGCTATTTTCTTGATCTTGGTATCGGAGCCCGTAGTTTCGAGCTCCTTGCGCAGCTTCTCGATCTCGGTGTTGACCTCGAGCGAGCGCAGCAGCTCGCGGATGCCCTCGGCGCCCATGCTGGCCGAAAAGTCATCGGCATACTGCTCGACCTTGGCGAGGTAATCGTCCTCGGTCAGAAGCTGGCCGCGGTTGAGCGGCGTCATCCCGGGCTCGGTGACGACGTACGCTTCGAAGTACAGCACGCGCTCGATGTCGCGCAGCGTCATGTCGAGCACCATCCCCATGCGCGAGGGCAGGCTCTTGAGGAACCAGATGTGCGCGACCGGGCTGGCGAGCTCGATATGACCCATGCGCTCGCGACGCACCTTGGCCAGCGTCACCTCGACGCCGCACTTTTCGCAGATCACGCCGCGGTGCTTCAACCGCTTGTACTTGCCGCACAGGCACTCGTAGTCCTTGACCGGCCCGAAGATCTTGGCGCAGAAAAGGCCGTCACGCTCGGGCTTGAACGTGCGGTAGTTGATCGTCTCCGGCTTCTTGACTTCGCCGTACGACCACGAGCGAATCTTTTCCGGCGAGGCAAGCCCGGTCTTGATCGCGTCGAACTCTTCTTCCTGGGTAACCTGCTTGAACAGGTCGAGCAATGCTTTCATGCGTTACTCCCGAATATTCCGTGTCCGAGCTGCAACTGTGCAAATCCCGTGAGAATCAGTGCCGAGCCTGGCTGCATCAATACCGCTCCAGATCGATGTCGATCGCCAGCGAGCGGATTTCCTTCACCAGCACGTTGAACGACTCCGGCATCCCGGCTTCGATCTTGTGCTCGCCCTTGACGATGTTCTCGTAGACCTTGGTGCGGCCGTTGACGTCGTCCGACTTGACCGTCAGCATTTCCTGCAGCGTGTACGCGGCGCCGTAGGCCTCGAGCGCCCACACTTCCATTTCGCCGAAACGCTGACCGCCGAACTGCGCCTTGCCGCCGAGCGGCTGCTGCGTGACCAGGCTGTACGGCCCGGTCGAGCGCGCGTGCATCTTGTCGTCGACCAGGTGGTGCAGCTTCAGCACGTGCATGTAGCCGACGGTGACCTGGCGGTCGAATGCCTCGCCGGTGCGGCCGTCATGCAGGGTCACCTGCCCCGAACGCGGCAGACCGGCGAGCTCCAGCATGTTCTTGATCTCGGCCTCGGTGGCGCCGTCGAAGACCGGTGTCGCAAAGGGCACGCCATCGGTAAGATTGCCCGCGAGCTGGAAGATCTCGTGATCGTCGAGCGACTCGATGTCTTCCGGCTTGCCGGTACCGTTGTAGATCCTGGTCAGGAACTTGCGGACCTCGCCTGCATTCGCCTGCGCCTTCAGCATATCGCCGATGCGATGGCCCAGTCCCTTCGCCGCCCAGCCGAGGTGAACTTCCAGGATCTGGCCGACGTTCATCCGCGAAGGCACGCCGAGCGGATTCAGCACGATGTCGACCGGCGTTCCGTCGGCCATGTACGGCATGTCCTCGACCGGAACGATCTTGGACACGACGCCCTTGTTGCCGTGCCGGCCCGCCATCTTGTCGCCAGGCTGAAGGCGGCGCTTGACCGCGACGTACACCTTGACCATTTTCTGCACGCCCGGGGGCAATTCGTCGCCCTGTGTCAGCTTCTTTTTCTTGGCCTCGAACGCCTGGTCGAACTGGACGCGCGTCTGCGCGATCGAGTCCTTCATCGCCTCGAGCTGGCGCGCCGCTTCCTCGTTGGCGAGACGGATGTCGAACCAGTCGTGGCGATTGGTCCCCTCGAGGTAATCCTTGGTCAGGCGCGTGCCCTTGGCCAGCCGCTTCGGACCGCCGTTCGCGGTCTTGCCCAGCAGCAGCTTCTCGATCCGCGCGAAGGCGTCGTTCTCGACGATCCGCACCTGGTCGTTCAGGTCCTTGCGGTATCCCTTGAGCTCGTCGTCGATGATCTGCGCCGCGCGCTTGTCGCGCTCGATGCCTTCGCGCGTGAAGACCTGGACGTCGATCACCGTGCCCGAAATTCCCGACGGCACGCGCAACGATCGTGTCCTTCACGTCGGACGCCTTTTCGCCGAAGATCGCGCGCAGCAGCTTCTCTTCCGGCGTCAGCTGCGTCTCGCCTTTCGGCGTCACCTTGCCGACCAGCACGTCACCGGCTTCGACTTCGGCGCCGATGTAGACGATGCCGGACTCGTCGAGGCGACCGAGCTGGGCCTCACCCAGGCTCGAGATGTCGCGGGTGATTTCCTCGGGGCCGAGCTTGGTGTCGCGGGCGACGACCGAGAGCTCCTCGATGTGGATCGACGTATAGCGGTCGTTGCCGACGACCCGCTCCGAGATCAGGATCGAGTCCTCGTAGTTGTAGCCGTTCCACGGCATGAACGCGACCAGCATGTTCTGGCCGAGCGCCAGCTCGCCCATGTCGGTCGAGGCGCCGTCCGCGATCACGTCACCCTTCGCGATGACGTCACCGACCTTGACCAGCGGGCGCTGGTTGATGTTGGTGTTCTGGTTGCTGCGCGTGTACTTGGTGAGGTTGTAGATATCGACGCCGACCTCGCCGGCCGCCGTCTCGGCATCGTGCACGCGCACGACCATCCGGTTGGCGTCGACGTAGTCGACCTTGCCCCCGCGGCGTGCCAGCACCGCGGTTCCCGAGTCGACCGCCGCCGTGCGCTCGACGCCCGTGCCGACCAGCGGCTTCTCGGCGCGCAGACAAGGCACCGCCTGCCGCTGCATGTTGGAGCCCATCAGCGCGCGGTTGGCGTCGTCGTGCTCGAGGAACGGGATCAGCGACGCCGCGACCGAGACGATCTGCGCCGGGGCCACGTCCATGAACTGGACCTTGTCGGCCGTCGAAAGCATGAACTCGTTCTTGCAGCGGCACGAAACCAGCTCGTCCTTCAGCTTGCCGTTCTTGTCGAGCTGCGCGTTGGCCTGCGCGATCACGAAGGCGCCTTCCTCGATCGCCGACAGATAGTGGATCTCGTCGGTGACCTTGCCGTGCACGACCTTGCGGTACGGCGTCTCGAGGAAGCCGTACTCATTGGTGCGCGCGTACAGAGCCAGCGAGTTGATCAGGCCGATGTTCGGGCCTTCCGGCGTCTCGATCGGGCAGACGCGGCCGTAGTGCGTCGGATGCACGTCGCGCACTTCGAAGCCGGCGCGCTCGCGCGTCAGACCGCCCGGTCCCAGCGCCGACACGCGACGCTTGTGGGTGATCTCCGACAGCGGATTGGTCTGGTCCATGAACTGCGACAATTGCGAAGAGCCGAAGAACTCCTTGATCGCGGCCGAGATCGGCTTGGCGTTGATCAGGTCGTGCGGCAGCAGGTTTTCGCTCTCGGCCTGGCCGAGGCGCTCCTTGACCGCGCGCTCGACCCTGACCAGGCCCGACCGGAACTGGTTTTCCGCGAGCTCGCCGACCGAGCGGACGCGGCGGTTGCCCAGGTGGTCGATGTCGTCGATCTCGCCGCGGCCGTTGCGGAGCTCGACCAGGATCTTGATGACCGCGATGACGTCCTCGCTGGTCAGCGTGCCCGGTCCGGTCAGCTCGCTTCGTCCGACGCGACGGTTGAATTTCATGCGCCCGACCGGCGACAGGTCATAGCGCTCCTCGGAGAAGAACAGCCCGTGGAACAGCGCTTCGACCGCATCCTCGGTCGGCGGCTCGCCGGGCCGCATCATGCGGTAGATGGCGACGCGCGCCGCGGTCTGGTCCGGCGTGTCGTCCATCTTCAGCGTCTGCGCGATGTACGGACCTTGGTCGAGGTCGTTCACGTAGATCGTGTGAATCTTCGCCACATTGGCGTCGACCAGCTTGGCCAGAAGCTCGTCGGTGATTTCGTCGTTGGCCGACGCGAGGATTTCGCCGGTGTCCTTGTTGATCACGTTCTCGCCGAGGCTGCGGCCGACCAGATAATCGTTCGGGACCGCGATCTTCTTCACCCCGCCGTCGGCTAGGTCGCGGATATGGCGGGCGGTGATGCGCTTGTCCTTCTGGACCAGCACCTTGCCGTCCTTCCCATGCAGGTCGAACTTGGCCACTTCGCCGCGCAGGCGCTCGGGGACCAGGTCCATCTGCGAGCCCTTCTTCGCCAGGTGGAACGTGTCGAAGGCGAAGAAATGCTTGAGGATGTCTTCGTTGGACAGCCCGATCGCCTTGAGCAGCGTCGTCACCGGCATCTTGCGGCGCCGGTCGACACGGAAATACAGGAAGTCCTTCGGATCGAATTCGAAGTCGAGCCACGATCCGCGGTACGGAATCACCCGTGCCGAAAACAGGAGCTTGCCGGAGCTGTGCGTCTTGCCGCGGTCGTGCTCGAAGAACACGCCGGGCGAGCGATGCAGCTGCGAGACGATCACACGCTCGGTGCCGTTGATGACAAACGAACCATTGTTCGTCATCAGCGGGATCTCGCCCATGTAGACTTCCTGCTCCTTGACTTCCTTGACGGTCTCCTTCGGCGCTTCCTTGTCCATCAGGATCAGCCGCACCTTGGCGCGCAGCGCCGAGCAGTAGGTAAGACCGCGCTGCTGGCATTCGGTGACGTCGAATGCCGGCGGCAGCAGCGAATAACCGACGAATTCCAGCCTGGCGTTGCCCGAGTGGCTGGAGATCGGGAAGATCGACGTGAACGCGGCCTGGAGGCCTTCGTTCTTGCGCGCTTCCATCGGGATCAGCTCCTGCAGGAAAGCGCGGTACGAATTGAGCTGTGTTTCCAGAAGAAACGGCACCGGCAGCACGCTCGCGCGCTTGGCGAAGCTCTTGCGGATGCGTTTCTTTTCGGTAAACGAATACTGAGCCATTGGCCTTGACCTCTCGGGCGATCTTTCGGGCGCGCGCCGGCAACAGCTTGAAAGCAGCTGACGCGTCACCCTTGATTCATCGACTGATGCGGGGCATTGCGCCCCTTGGGATGGTGGTTGGCCACTACCAACCGCTGGCGGACGACGGCCCGTTGTTGCACCGTCCGACCAAACCTGTCTTCTGCAGTCGGTTCAGAAGACGAAGATAAGCAAGCCTATATGCGGCCGCCCCGACGGCTTTCAAGAGGCAGCTTGGGACTTGCTTGTCTTCGCCATCTGGGAGCGCTTGCGCACTCCCCGGAGCGAAGGCGACGGATCCGGACTTACGGACCCACCGCTCCTGCTTACATCATGCTTCAGAGCACATCGAGCTTTGCGACCCTCTCCACTCTGGCATCGGTGCGCTCGTTCGCGGTCGCATCCCCGCTATGCGGGGCCCCTGCTCCACGCTCTCTCGCGTTACTTAATATCAGCCTTGCCGCCGGCGTCTTCCAGCTTCTTCTTGGCCGCGTCGGCGTCGGCCTTGTTGATGCCTTCCTTGACCGGCTTGGGCGCGCCGTCGACCAGGTCCTTGGCTTCCTTGAGCCCCAGCCCGGTGATTTCGCGCACGGCCTTGATGACGTTGACCTTGTTGTCGCCGATTGCCGTCAGCACCACGGTGAACTCGGTCTGCTCCTCGGCGGCGGGCGCAGCAGCGGCAGCGGCGGGCGCGGCAGCCGCGACGGCAGCCGCAGCGGACACGCCGAACTTCTCTTCCATCGCCTTGATGAGCTCGGAGAGCTCCAGCACTGTCATCGACGCGATCTTGTCGAGGATTTCCACTTGTTGAACAGCCATTTCGTTCTCCTGAATCGTAAGGTTGAATATTCGGTAGTCGTCGCGCTGGCGGTCAGCCGGCAGCCTTGGCGTCGCGTACGGCGGCGAGCGTCCGCACGAACTTGCCTGGGACCTCGTTCATCGTCCGGACCAGCTTGACGATCGGCGCCTGCATCGTGCCGAGCAGCTTGGCGATCAATTCCTCGCGCGAAGGCAGCGCGGCCAGCGTGGAAATCTCCTTGGCCGACATCAGCTGTCCGGGCATCGCTCCCCCGGCAATGACGAACTTCTCGTTGCCCTTGGCGAAGTCGCTCAGCACCTTCGCCACGGCGACGGGGTCGGTGCCGATGCCATACGCCAGCGGACCGACCATCTTGTCGGCCAGCGAGGCGAACGGCGTATCGGCGACCGCCCGGCGTACGAGGGTGTTCTTCACGACCCTGAAATACACGCCGGATGCCCGCGCCTTGGCCCGCAGCTGCGTCATCGCTGCCACCGCCATGCCGCGGTTCTCGGCCAGGACGATCGCTTGCGCGCCGGCAACCTGCTTCGCCACCTCGGCGACTACCGTTTGCTTCTGCTCCAGATTAAGACCCAAGGTCCACCTCCATCATTTCGGAACCGGTGGCAGCGAATCCGCCTTCGATTCCACGCCGTCCGAACACTTCCGGACGGTTCCCACGGTGACCTTACGTCAGGAAAAATCCTGTCTTCGGGACACCATCTGCGCCGGATCGGGTCTTTCGAGATCGGTAAACAGGGAAGAGCACCCCGTTGCCCAATCCATAGACCCGTTTTAAGCCTTCGCTCCTGCGGTCTTTGACGGCGCGCCGGGGGGCGATCGGGGTCCGGACCCGCAACCCTTCATCGCCGTTCGGCGTTCCCTCAAATTCGTTTCGTGCGTTTCCTAATACCCCTTATCGCTTACGCATGCGTTTGCTGCTGGCCGAAGGCAGAGGAGTCGACCCGGACACCTGCACCCATCGTGCTCGAAAGGCTGACTTTTTTCAGATAGATGCCCTTGGTGCCTTGCGGCCTCGACTTGTTCAGCGCCTCGATCAGCGCCATCAGATTCGTCTTGAGCTGATCGGGCGTAAACGACGCCCGCCCGATCGTGCACTGGATAATCCCCGCCTTGTCGGTACGGTATTGCACCTGACCGGCCTTGGCGTTCTTGACCGCCGTGCCGACATCCGCCGATACGGTGCCTACCTTCGGGTTCGGCATCAGGCCGCGCGGCCCCAGAATCTGGCCGAGCTGGCCGACGACTTTCATGGCGTCCGGCGTCGCGATCACGACGTCGAAATCCATGAAGCCTTCCTTGACCTTTGCCGCGAGATCGTCGAAGCCGACGATATCGGCGCCCGCTTCGGTAGCGATCTTGGCCTTGTCGCCCTGCGCGAACACCGCGACGCGCACCTTCTTGCCGGTGCCCGCCGGCAGCACGACCGAGCCACGGACGGTCTGGTCCGACTTCTTGGCGTCGACGCCCAGGTTGACTGCGACGTCGACCGACTCGTCGAATTTGGCGGTGGCGGTTTCCTTGACGAGCTTCAGAGCCTCGTCGAGCGGATAAGACTTCACGTGATCGATCTTGCCGCGCACCGCCTTCATGCGCTTGGAAAGGCGGGGGGTGTCCTTGTTCGGTGTCGTAGCCATGATCACTTCACCCCTTCGACAGTGATGCCCATGCTACGAGCGCTGCCCGCAATCGTTCGCACGGCCGCGTCTAGATCGGCCGCGGTCAGATCGGGAGTCTTGGTCTTGGCGATCTCCTCGGCCTGCGCCCGGGTGAGTTTCCCCACCTTGTCGGTGTGAGGCTTGGGGCTGCCCTTGTCGACTTTCGCCGCCTTCTTGATCAGCACCGTCGCGGGCGGCGTCTTCATCACGAAGGTGAAGCTCTTGTCCGCAAACGCCGTGATCACCACCGGAATGGGGAGGCCGGCTTCGAGCTTTTGCGTCTGCGCATTGAACGCCTTGCAGAACTCCATGATGTTGAGTCCGCGCTGGCCGAGCGCCGGCCCGATCGGCGGGCTCGGGTTCGCCTTGCCAGCCGGCACCTGCAATTTGATGTAACCGATGATCTTCTTTGCCATTGTCTACTCCTGGTGGGTGCTAGCGGACGCGATGCGCGCCCTCCCCGTTTCAGTTGCATGCGTCACGCCTTCTCCACCTGCGAGAAAGTCGAGCTCCACCGGCGTCGAGCGGCCGAAAATCGTGACCGATACGCGCAGCTTGCTCTTCTCGTAATTCACGTCCTCCACGTTGCCGTGAAAGTCGGTGAACGGCCCTTCCTTGACCCGAACCGCCTCGCCCATTTCGAACAGCACTTTCGGGCGCGGCTTCTCGACACCTTCCTGCACCTGCCGCAGTATCGCGTCGACTTCCTTCTGCGTGATCGGCGTCGGCTTGTTCGCGGTGCCGCCGACGAAGCCGGTCACCTTCGGCGTGCTTTTCACCAAATGCCAGGTGTCGTCGGTCATCTCCATTTCGACCAGAACGTAGCCGGGAAAGAATTTGCGCTCGGAGATCGCCTTGGCGCCGTTTTTCATTTCGACGACTTCCTCGACCGGCACCAGGATCTTGCCGAACTGATCCCCCAGGTCCGAGCGCTTGATGCGCTCGGTCAGCGCGCGCTGTACGCTTTTCTCGAAGCCCGAGTAGGCGTGCACGACAAACCATTTCTTGTCGCTCATCCCTCGCTCCGCCCGGTCGCCAGCTTGACCATCCACGCCAGCGATGAATCGACTGCGAACAGGAAAATCGCCATGACGACGACAAATGCAAAAACGATGAGCGTCGTCTGCAACGTTTCCTTGCGGGTCGGCCACGAAACCTTCGCCGCCTCGCCCCAGGCCTCCTGGCCGAAGGTGAACAACTGCTTGCCGGGCTCGCTCAGCCAGGCAACGCCGGCCGCTGCCAGCAGGCCCCCGAGTACCATCAGCACGCGCAGCACCGACGCGGTATCGCTGAAGTGGTAGAAGCCCCACACGCCTGCGACAACCAGCGCTGCGGCCAGGGCCAATTTGATCTTGTCCAGCATCGTTACCTTTTAGATGACAGAATTCCGTCGCCCGCGTTCAACCCGGTGCCGGCCGCCGGTAGTCCGTCCTGCATCGTTCATCGTTCCGACTCATCGCCCTTGCTCCGCGCCGCCACCTTCCGGTGGCAGGCCAGGAGGGAATCGAACCCCCAACCTGCGGTTTTGGAGACCGCCGCTCTGCCAATTGAGCTACTGGCCTAATTCAGTTACTCAATCACTTTCGCGACGACGCCGGCGCCCACCGTGCGGCCACCCTCGCGGATGGCAAAGCGCAGCCCCTCTTCCATCGCAATCGGCGCAATCAGGGTCACCGTCATCTGGATGTTGTCCCCAGGCATCACCATCTCCGTCCCCGCCGGCAGTTCCACGCTCCCCGTCACGTCCGTCGTCCGGAAGTAAAACTGCGGCCGGTACCCCGGGAAGAACGGCGTATGCCGTCCCCCCTCTTCCTTGCTCAGGATGTACACCTCGCAGCTGAACTTGGTGTGCGGCGTGATGCTCCCCGGCTTGGCCAGCACCTGCCCCCGCTCCACCTCTTCCCGTTTCGTGCCCCGCAGCAGCACCCCGACGTTGTCCCCCGCCTGCCCCTGGTCCAAGCAGCTTGCGGAACATCTCCACCCCGGTGCACACCGTCTTGAGCGTGGGTTTGAGACCGACGATCTCCAGATCCTCACCCACCTTCACCACACCCCGCTCCACCCGACCCGTCACCACCGTGCCCCGACCACTGATCGAGAACACATCCTCCACCGGCATCAGAAACGGCCCGTCGATCAGCCGCTTCGGCTGCGGGATGTAATTGTCCAGCGCATCGGCCAGCCGGTCGATGCAAGCCTCGCCCAGGTCGCTCTTGTCCCCTTCCAGCGCCAGCTTCGCACTGCCGATCACGATCGGTATCTTGTCCCCCGGAAACTCGTACTTGCTCAACAGCTCCCGCACCTCCAGCTCCACCAGCTCCAAGAGCTCCTTGTCATCGACCATGTCCGCCTTGTTCAGGAACACCACGATGTACGGCACCCCCACCTGCCGCGCCAGCAAGATGTGCTCCCGCGTCTGCGGCATCGGCCCATCGGCCGCACTCACCACCAGGATCGCCCCGTCCATCTGCGCCGCACCCGTGATCATGTTCTTGATGTAGTCCGCATGCCCAGGACAGTCCACGTGCGCGTAGTGCCGGTTCTTCGTCTCGTATTCCACGTGCGCCGTGTTGATCGTGATCCCCCGCGCCTTCTCCTCCGGCGCATTGTCGATCTGGTCGTACGCCTTCGCCTCGCCGCCAAACTTCTTCGACAGCACCAAGGTCAGCGCCGCCGTCAGCGTCGTCTTCCCATGATCAACGTGCCCGATCGTCCCCACGTTCACGTGCGGCTTCTTCCGCTCAAACTTGCCCTTGGCCATGATTGCTGCTCCTTGCGATGTCTATGCGTGCGCCCGCCGATGCGCTTTCTTCCGCGTACAGTCCGTGGTGCCCATGGAGCGGATTGAACGCTCGACCTCTCCCTTACCAAGGGAGTGCTCTACCACTGAGCTACATGGGCGCGCTTGCTGCCCTTCAAGCGACCCCGCCCATGCGAGCTGCCGCGAATGCCGTCGAACCGCTCCTTGCCGAACAAATGATGAAAAAGGGCAAATTCTGGAGCGGGTGAAGGGAATCGAACCCTCGTCATAAGCTTGGAAGGCTTCTGCTCTACCATTGAGCTACACCCGCGGTTCAGGAATTAAGAATTCAGAAGTTGAAAACCCGAAAATCCCCGCTCCGCCTGCACCCAAGCCCACATCGATTTTCTGTCGTCCGTCTTCTGACCCCTGAATTCTTCATTGGTGGAGGGGGAAGGATTCGAACCTTCGAAGGCAGAGCCGGCAGATTTACAGTCTGCTCCCTTTGACCGCTCGGGAACCCCTCCGTCGAAACCGGGAAACCGCATAGTCTAGCAATTTCCATTCCCAAGTGTCAAACCAGCGCCCGTTTTCCCCGGATTACTGCGCGCTGTATCGGCGCTCGCGAGCCCGTGCTTGCGTAGAATCCGCCGGATGCACTACGACTACATCATCGTCGGCGCGGGATCGGCCGGTTGCACCCTCGCGAACCGTCTGACGGCCGAGGGGCTTCGCACGGTGCTGCTGCTCGAGGCGGGGCCGCCGGATACCTATCCCTGGATCCACGTACCCATCGGGTACGCCAAAACGATGTTCGACCCGCGCTTCAACTGGTGCTTTTACACCGAGCCCGATCCCGGCATGAACGGCCGGAAGATCTACTGGCCGCGCGGCAAGACGCTCGGCGGCTCGAGTTCGATCAACGGACTGATCTGTGTGCGCGGCCAGCGCGAAGACTACGACCGCTGGGCGGCAGCGGGCAACACCGGCTGGAGTTACGACCAGGTGCTGCCCTATTTCAAGCGGCTCGAGCATGCGGTCGGCGGCGACCCGGCGTATCACGGCCGCGACGGACCGGTCTGGTGCTCGCCGATCCGGCGCAGGCACGAACTGATCGACGCGGTCATCGCGGGCGCTGGAGAACTCGGCATCGCCCGCAACGACGATTTCAACGGCGCGGTTCAGGAGGGCGCCGGCTACTATCATCTGTCGACCCGCCGCGGATGGCGCTGCAGCGCTGCGGTAGCGTACCTCCGGCCGGCACGAGCGCGGCCGAACCTTCGCGTCGAAACCGGTGCGCAGGTGACCCGGATCACATTCGACGGGTTGCGCGCCAGCGGCGTCAGCTATCATCACCGCGGCGCCGCGCACACGGCGCGCGCGCGCCGCGAAGTCCTGCTCTGCGCCGGCGCGCTGCAAACTCCACAGCTGCTGCAGCTCTCCGGCGTCGGCCCTGGGGGCCTTCTGCGCGGTTTTGGCATTCCGCTCGTGCACGAGCTCGCCGGCGTCGGCGAAAACCTGCAGGATCACCTGCAGGCGCGCGTCATCTACCAATGCACCAAGCCCATCACGACCAACGACGACCTCGCGAGCTGGTGGCGCACGATCGGCATGGGCGTCGATTATCTGTTCAGTCGCGACGGCCCGATGGCCGTCGGCATCAACCAGGGCGGAATATTCGCGCGCGCGCGCGCCGACGCATCGACACCGGACGTGCAATTCCATATCGCGACCCTGTCCTCCGACATGGCCGGCTCGCCGACTCACGTCTTCTCCGGGTTCACGATGTCGGTCTGCCAGTTGCGGCCGCAATCACGGGGATGGGTGCGCATTCGCTCGGCCGACCCGCTGATTCCACCCGCGATCCAGCCGAACTACCTGTCGAAGCCCGGTGACCGGGAAACGCTGATTGCCGGCATCCGCCTTGCGCGCCGGCTCGCGACGACCGGTGCGCTGGCGCCCTATGTCAAGGCGGAATACCGGCCCGGACCGGCGGCTCAATCCGATGCGGATCTGCTGGAGTTCGCCAGGAACACCGGCGCAACGATCTTCCATCCGAGCGGCACGTGCAAGATGGGCGACGCCGCCGATCCGCTGGCGGTAGTCGACCACGAATTGCGCGTGCACGGGCTCGACGGCCTGCGTGTGGTCGATTGCAGCATCATGCCGACGCTGACGTCGGGCAACACCAATGTGCCGGTCATCATGATCGCCGAAAAGGCGGCCGATCTGATCCTGCGCGATGCCTAAGGCTTCACCGCGCACCAATCTGCAAAAGGAGATTCGATGAGCTGCTGCCACACCGACTTTGCGCTGACCGCGGACAGCGACAAGGCATTCACCGTCGGGATGCCGACGTTCACCTTCGGCGCCGGTTGCCTGGCCGAAGCGGGCGCGCATGCGCAGGAGTTGGGCTTGAAGCGGGTCGCGCTGTTCACCGATCGAACGCTCGCGAGCTCCGAGCACCTGGCGACGGTGCTGGCCGCGTTGCGCGCTGCGCAGATCGACGTGGCGATCTATGACGAGGTAACGATCGAGCCCACGACGGCCTCGTTCCAGGCTGCGTCGCGGTTCGCCGTCGAAGGCCGCTTCGACGGCTACGTTTCGGTCGGCGGCGGCTCGGTGCTCGACACCTGCAAGGCGGCCAACCTGTACGCCACGTACCCGGCCGAATTCATGACTTACGTCAATGCGCCGATCGGTGCGGGGCAGCGCGTTCCAGGCGCGCTGCGACCGCATATCGCCTGTCCGACCACCTCGGGCACAGGCTCCGAGATGACCGGCATCGCGATTTTCAATCTGACCGAAATCAACGCCAAGACCGGCATCATTTCACGCCGTCTTATTCCGACGGTCGCCCTGATCGATCCCGATGTCACGCTGAGCTTGCCGAAGAACGTCGTGGCCTCCAGCGGCTTCGACTGCATGAGCCATGCGCTCGAGTCGCTGACCGCGCGCGCGTGGCCGCGGCGGCTGAACCCGGCGCGTGGCGCGAGCCGGCCGGTATCGCAGGGCGCCAACCCGTTTTCCGATGGCCTGGCCTCCGAGGCGCTGCGCTCGGTCGGCAAGTTCCTGGTGCGCGCAGTAAGCGATGCCGGCGACGTCGAGGCGCGTACCGAGATGATGTACGCGGCGATGCAGGCGGGAATCGCCTTCAACGCGGCCGGCTGTCACCTGCCCCATGGATTGTCGTACGCTGTCTCGGGGCTCGCGCGCGACTTCCACGTCCCCGGTTATCCAGCCGGCAAGACGCTGGTGCCGCACGGCATGGCGGTCGTGCTCAACAATCCATCGGTGTGGCGATACACGGCGCCGTCGTGCCCGGAGCGACATCTCCATGCCGCGACCTGCCTCGGCGCCAATGCGCAAGGTGCCGGCCCGGCCGACGCGGGCGAGGCGCTGGCCGGGCGCGTGGTCGAGCTGATGCGCGCCGCCGGCATGCCGAACGGTCTGGCCGCGCTGGGCTTTGGCGCTGGCGACGTCGATGCGCTGGCGACCGGCGCCGAGCCGCAGTACCGCGTGATCCGAAATGCACCGAAGGATGTCTCGCGCGACGACCTCAAGAGCCTTTTCAGCGCGGCGATGCGATACTGGTAGCGTCCGAATGTTCTGCGCTCGAGGCTTCTTCGAGAGCGCGGACCCTTCGGGCCGGAAGCCATGCCGTGAAGCGACTGCCGTGCTCGGGCTCGCTTTCGATCCGCAGTTCGCCCTGATGCCGGATCAGCACGTGCTTGACGATCGCGAGTCCCAGGCCCGTGCCGCCGGTCGCGCGCGAGCGGCTGCGATCTACCCGGTAGAAGCGCTCGGTCAGCCGCGGCACGTCTTCGGCCGCGATGCCGATCCCGGTGTCGGTGACGCTGAATTCGCCTCCGTCCGTGCTCACGCGCCAGTCGAGCGCAATGCGCCCGCCGTCCGGCGTGTAACGCACCGCGTTGCTGATCAGATTGCCGAATGCGCTCGCCAACTCGTCCCGGCTGCCGTAGATCGTCGCTGGCGCATCGATCGTCAGCGTGATCTCGTGCCGCCCGGCCGACAATGCCCTGGCGTCGGCCGCAAGCGCGCGCAGCAGCGGAGCGATGACGAACGCGGCTTCATCGAGCGGGCTTTCCTCGCTTTCCAGCGCCGAGAGGGTAAGCAAGTCGTCGACCAGTCGCTGCATGCTGCGGGCCTGGTCGCTCATCAAGGCGAGGCAGCGCGCGCGTTGCGCCTCGTCCAGCGGCACGTCGGTCAGCGTTTCGATGAAGCCCAATAGCACGGTCAGCGGCGTCTTGAGCTCGTGCGAGACATTGGCGATGAATTCTCGCCGAACGCGCGCCACCGCCTCCAGTCGCGTGATGTCGCGGCTCATCAGCAGCTTTTCCTCGACGCCGAATGGAACGATCTGCAGCGACAAGGTCAGTGCGGCTTCGCGCGCCGACTGCAGCACCAGCGGCTCGCTGGTCTCACCGCTCGCCAGGTAATGCACAAACGCCGGCTGGCGCACCAGATTGACGATGGGCGCACCGCGATCCTTGCGGCTGTCGATGCCCAGATGTCTTTCGGCACGCGAGTTCGCCCACTCTATGCGGTTGTTCCCGTCGAGGACGACCACGCCTTCGGGCATCGCCTCGGCCCCGCTTTCGAAGCGCTCGAGCGCGAGTCGCAAGTCGCGCTGACGCGCCGAGCGCAGTCGCATCCGGCGATACAAGGCAGTAAATGCCAGGCCCCAGGCGCCTCGGCCCTCCGGCACCTGCGCGTCGATCGGGCCCGCCGCCCAGCGCAGCAGACGGTCGAGGTAGCGCAGATGCCACGCGATGATTGCGATCGCGCCGACGGTGAGGACGGCGCAGGCGGCGCCCACGCCGCCCGCCAGGCCGGCGACCAGCGCCGCCAGGGCCAGCAGCGCCACGGCAGCAAGACCGCTCAGCCAGACCGGGCTCATCGCGGCTTCGGTGGCGACAGACGGAGCGCGCCGCTCTCCGCGGCCGACCTACGGATGCCTGAGCGCGGCAAGCCGATATCCGCTACCGCGCACGGTTTCGATCACGTGATCCTGCCCGTGCGGCTCGAGTGCGAGTCGCAGGCGGCGAATGTGGACATCGATCGTGCGCTCCTCGATGTACACGTGATCGCCCCAGACATGATCGAGAAGCTGCGTGCGTGTGTGCACGCGGTCCGGGCGCGCCATCAGGAACTTGAGCAGGCGGAACTCGGTGGGCCCGAGATCGACCGGCACGCCGGCGGCGGTGACCCGATGCGCGGCTGGGTCGAGCTGCAACGCGCCGACCGAGAGCATTTCCTGCGCGGATTCGGGCGCGCGGCGGCGCAGCACCGACTTGATCCGCGCCTGCAGTTCGCGCGGCGAAAAAGGCTTGGTGACGTAGTCGTCGACCCACGCTTCGAGGCCGGCGATCCTGTCTGTCTCGTCGCCGCGCGCAGTCAGCATGATGATCGGCAGCTCGCGCGTGCGCGCGTCGGCGCGCAGCGTACGCGCCAGCGCCAGGCCGGACTGGCCTGGCAGCATCCAGTCGAGCAGGACCAGGTCGGGCAACGCCCGCCGGATCTCGGCCTGTGCGCTTTCGGCGTCGGCGACCGCGAGCACGGCGAAGCCCGCGTCGCCGAGGCTCAGACGCAGGAGTTCCTGGATCGCCGGCTCGTCCTCGACGACCAGGATCGATGTGCTCAAATGCGCGGCCATCGGCTCATTCCGCGACCTCGGCGCGAATCTGCTCCGCGGTCGCATGCCGGACATCCTTGCCCCTGACGGCCTGGACGACGTTCTCGGCGACGTTTTTGGCATGATCGCCGATGCGCTCGATCGATTTGGCGATGAAGACGATCTCCAGCGCCGCGCTGATCGTCCGCGGGTCCTCCATCATGTAGCTGATCAGCTGGCGCAGGATCGAAAGGAACGCGGAGTCGATCGCCTCGTCGTTGCTGACGACCTGCGCGGCGGCGTTGACATCGAGCCGGGCGAACGCATCCAGCGCAAGCTGCAGGTTGCTCTCGGCGAGCTCGGCGGCACGCGTGATTTCGTGAAAGCGCACGTTGGACAGGCGCTCAGGACGCTGCATCTGCTGCGCCTTATAGGCGATCTTCTTGATCTCGTCGCCGATCCGTTCGAGCTCGTTGACGATTTTCACCACCGTCAGGACCATGCGCAGGTCGATCGCCGCCGGCTGGCGCTTGGCGATGATCTGGCTGCATTGCTGGTCGATGCTGACCTGCATCTGGTTGATCGCCCGCTCGTCTGTCGCGACCGACGCAATCAGGTCGATGTCGGGATGCTTGAGCGCATCGATCGCGCGCGTGAGCTGCGTCTCGACGAGCCCGCCCATCGCCAGCACGCCCGAGCGTATTTCCTCCATCTCGGCGTCGAATTGCTTGTGGGTGTGATCGCTCATTGCCTTGCCCCCGATTTTCGCCCGCCGGCCCGTCAGCCAAACCGGCCGGTGATGTAATCCTCGGTTTCCTTGCGTCTCGGCTTCAGGAAGATCTCGTCTGTGGTCCCGAATTCGATCAGCTCGCCTAGATACATGTAGCCGGTGAAATCCGATATGCGCGCCGCCTGTTGCATGTTATGCGTGACGATCGCGATCGTATAGTCCGTCTTGAGCTCGAATATCAGCTCCTCGATCTTTGCCGTCGAGATCGGATCCAGCGCCGAGGACGGCTCGTCCAGCAGCAGCACCTCCGGCTTGACTGCCACCGCTCGCGCGATGCAGAGGCGCTGCTGCTGGCCGCCCGAGAGCGCCGTGCCGCTCTGCTTCAGCTTGTCCTTGGCCTCGCCCCACATCGCGGCCTTGGTCAGCGCCCACTCGACGCGCTCGTCCATCTCCCGCGGCCGGAGGTCCTCGTAGAGCCTGACGCCGAACGCGATGTTGTCGTAGATCGACATCGGGAACGGCGTCGGCTTCTGGAAGACCATGCCTACCTTGGCCCGCAGCGTGTGAAGGTCGATGCCCGGGTCGAGGATGTCGGTGCCGTTGAGCAGTATCTCGCCGGTTGCTCGCTGCCCCGGATAAAGCGAATACATCCGGTTCATCGTTCGCAGCAGCGTCGACTTGCCGCAGCCCGACGGCCCGATGAACGCCGTGACGCGGCGGTCGGCGACATCGAGGTTGACGTCCTTCAGCGCGTGGAACTTGCCATAGAAGAAATCGACGTGACGCAGTGAAAATTTTGCCGCCGCGGGAAGCATTGCAAGCTTTCCGCTCGCCGGCCGCGCGACTACCGCTTCAAAGCTCATCGGGCCATCCCCGCGTCATTAGGCTCGGGCCTGGCGGAACAGCGAGCGCGCCAGCACGTTGAGCAGCAGCACGGCGAGCGTGATCAGCAGAGCGCCCGCCCAGGCCAGCCGCTGCCAGTCGTCGTACGGACTCATCGCGAACTGGAATATGACCACCGGAAGATTCGACATCGGCGCATTGAAATCGGTCGTCCAGAACTGGTTGTTGAGCGCAGTGAACAGCAGCGGCGCGGTTTCGCCCGAGATCCTGGCCACTGCAAGCAGCACCCCGGTGATGATACCGGCGCGGACCGAGCGCAGCGTGACCATCAGGATCATCTTCCATTGCGGCGTTCCGAGCGCGGCCGCGGCCTCGCGCAGGCTGTCGGGCACGAGCCGCAGCATGTTTTCGGTCGTGCGTACGACCACCGGTATGACGATCAACGCCAGGGCGAAGGCTCCGGCCCACGCCGAAAAATGACCGACGCGATAGACGTAAACCTCGTAGACGAACAGGCCGATGACGATCGACGGGGCCGATAGCAATATGTCGTTGATGAACCGGGTCGACGGCGCGAGCCAGCCGCGGCTGCCGAACTCGGCCAGGTAGATCCCGGCGAGAATTCCCACCGGCGTGCCGATCAGCGTGCCGAGACCGGCCATGATGATGCTGCCCATGATCGCGTTGAGCAGGCCGCCGCTGCTGCCGGGCGGCGGCGTCATTTGCAAGAAGAGCTTGGCGCTGAGCGCGCCCAGGCCCGCCTGCGCCAACGTGACCAGGATCCACAGCAGGAACGCCAGCCCGAATGCCATCGCCAACAGCGACATGACGAGGTTGAAGCGGTTGACCAGCAGCCGGCGGGAATAGAGTGTCATCGCGGTCGCGGCCTCCTCAGGTATTCCGGCCTTCGCGTTTGCGAAGCTGCAGCAGCAAGAGCTTGGCCAGCGCCAGCACAATGAACGTGATGACGAAAAGTATCAGTCCGAGCTCGATCAATGCCGACGTGTAGAGGTCGCCGACGGCCTCGGTGAATTCGTTGGCCAGCGCGGAAGCGATGCTGTTGCCCGGCGCGAGGATCGACGCGGTCAGCTGGTGCGCGTTGCCGATCAGGAACGTCACCGCCATCGTTTCGCCGAGCGCGCGCCCCAGCCCCAGCATGATGCCGCCGATCACGCCAACCTTGGTGTAGGGCAGGACGATGTTGGCTACCACTTCCCAGGTCGTGCAGCCCAGGCCGTAGGCGGACTCCTTCAGCACCGGCGGCACGATCTCGAACACGTCGCGCATCACCGCGGCGATGAAGGGAATTACCATGATCGCGAGAACGAAACCGGCGGTCAGCACGCCGATCCCCTGCGGCGGACCCTTGAACAGCGGTCCGATCAGCGGCGAGGCGCCCAGCGTCCGTATCAACCAGGGCTGCAGATAGTCGGCGAACAGCGGCGCCAGAACGAACAGGCCCCACATGCCGTAGATGATGCTCGGGATCGCGGCCAAGAGCTCGATTGCCGTACCGAGAGGCCGCTTCAGCCATCCCGGCGAAAGCTCGGTCAGGAAAAGCGCTATCCCGAAGCTCACCGGCACGCCGATGGCGAGCGCAATCGCCGAGGTGAGCAGCGTCCCGACGATCGGAACGAGCGCGCCGAAATTCTCGGTGACCGGATTCCATTCCGCGCTGACTAGGAATCGCCAGCCGAACTTGTCGATCGCCGGCAAGCTGCCGTAGACCAGCGACGCGATAATGCAAAGCAGGAGCGCCAGCACCATGAAGGCGAAAAAGCACGTCACGGCGCGAAACGCCAGCTCTTGCAGGCGAACGCTGTTCTGCTTCGGATCGGGCATTTTGGCAGCGACCGCCTTCGCCTCGGGCGGCGACATGCCGATTATAAGCGCTGGCGGGTTTGCAGTTGCTTCGAACAGAACCGAATGACGGGCCGCTCAATACAGCGGCTTACCGGCGGCGTCCTTGATCTGCGCCCGCCACGCCGTCCTGATCTGGCTGGTGACGGTGTCCGGCAGCGGCACGTAGTCGAGCGCGCTCGCGAGCTTGTCGCCGTCGGCCGAATAGGCCCAATCGAAAAACTTGAGCACTTCCTTGGCCACGTCCGGCTTGGCCTGAGTCTTGTACATCAGAATGAACGTCGCTCCTGATATCGGCCACGCGTCCTTGCCCGGCTGATTGGTCAGCAACAGGTAATAACCCGGCGCCTTGCTCCAGTCGGCGCCCGCCGCGGCGGCCTTGAACGTTTCCGCCGCCGGCTTGACGAAAGTACCATCGCGGTTCTGCACCAGTGCGTAGGTCATCTTGTTCTGCAGCGCGTACGCGTATTCGACGTAGCCGATCGATCCCTTGACGCGCTGGACGTACGACGATACGCCCTCGTTGCCCTTCCCGCCGACGCCGGCGGGCCACGCGACCGCGGTCCCTTCGCCGACTTTCTGCTTCCATTCATCGCTCACCTTGGACAGGTAATTGACCCAGATGAACGTCGTTCCCGAACCGTCGGAGCGATGGACGACGGTGATCTCGGCATCCGGCAGCTTGAGTCCAGGGTTCAGTTTGGCGACGGCAGGATCGTTCCACTTGGTGATCTTGCCCAGGTAGATGTCGGCTAGTAGCGGACCGGTCAGCTTGAGATCCCCCGCCTTGATGCCTTCGAGATTGACGACCGGCACATCGCCGCCGATCACGGTCGGAAACTGCATCAAGCCGTCCTTGTCCAGGTCTTCGGGCTTCAGCGGCATGTCGGACGCGCCGAAATCGACGGTGCGGTTCTGGATCTGCTTGATGCCGCCTCCGGACCCGATCGACTGGTAATTCATGCTCGACGCCGGTCTTGCCCTTGTAGGCTTCGGCCCACTTGGCGTAGACCGGATACGGGAAAGTCGCGCCGGCGCCGGTGATTTCGGCGCCGATCGCGGCACTTGAAATCACCGTTGCCACAAGCGTGACGGCAAGGGATGAGCGAAAAGCGTGCGTAGCGGGCATCGTGTCGTCCTGTCGTTTGGCCATGCGGGCGATTATCGTCGGCTCGTGTTACAGCCGCGTGACGAGGGGTCCTGCTGCCGCAGCGCAAACGCTCCGCTCAAACGTCCAGCAAGGATTCTCCGGGCTTGACCCTCGTAAATCGCACCGGCACGGCGTCGACGGCCAGCGCGCCTTGTTGCCGCCGCACGCGAGTGAACGCCGATGCGGCCAGGTCACCGGTATCGGGATGGTCGGCGCGAAAATGCGCACCGCGCGACTCGCACCGGGCGGTGGCAGCCGCGACGATTGCGCGGCTCACCTCGACAAGGCTCGTCAGGTTGAGCCAATCGTGCCAGCTCAGGTTGAACGCGCGCTCGCGCGCCCCGGCCGGCAGTGAATAGGCGCCGAGCTCGTCCGCCAGCGCGGCCAGCGTGGCGGCCGCGCGCGCAAGGCCGACAGAATCGCGCACGATGCCGGCGTCGTCCCACATCGCGGCGGACAGGCGCTCGCGGATCGCCTCCAGATCGGCATCCTTGCCGCGCCCGAACGGCGACTCGGCCCGATCGAGCGCAGCCTGGATCGCGGCGGTATCGGCATGGCGAAAGACCCCTTCGCGCGCGACCCAGGCGGCCATCGCGTCGCCGGCAATCGCGCCGAATACCGTCGAATTCGCCACGCCGTTGCCGCCGAGCCGGTTGGCGCCGTGAACGCCGCCCGAATCTTCGCCGGCGACGAACAGTCCGGGCAGCGCTGTCGTGCAGTCGGCCGCGAACTCGACGCCGCCCATCATGTAATGCGCGGTCGGCACGACTTCGACGCGGCCGCCGGCCAGGTCGAAACCGCAGTCCGCGCACCGTTCGACCATGCCCTTGAACTGCCGCCGCACGTTTTCGGCGCCCAGGTGCGCCATCGACAGCCAGACGCCGCCGTGCGGCGTCGTCCGCCCGGCGCGCATTTCCTGATCGATCGCGCGCGACACGATGTCGCGCGTCGCGCGTTCGGCGCGCGGATCGTAGTTGTGCATGAAGCGCTCACCGCGTCCGTCGAGCAGATAGCCGCCAGCGCCGCGCAGGCCTTCCTCGAGCACGGTGCCGGTCATACGCGTATGCGGGCCGGCCAAGAGTCCCGTCGGATGAAACTGCACCATTTCCATGTCGCGCAGCGGCAGCCCGGCGGCCAGTGCCATCGCCATCCCGTCGCAGCTCTTGTCGCCCGAAGGCGTGTGGTACCGGTACATCGTCGGTCCGCCGCCGGTGGCCAGCAGCACCGCCTTCGCTTCGGCCAGCACGTACTCGCCCGTGCGCATATCGACCAGAAGCACTCCGGCCAGCGCCGAACCATCCGGAGTGAGGATCAACTCGAGCGCGCGATGCTCTTCCAGCCGTTCGATGTCGCGCGCCCACACCTGCTCGGAGAGGCGGTTGATGATCTCGATGCCGGTCAGGTCGCCCTTGTGCACCGTGCGGTCGAACGTCTGTCCGGCGAAGGCCTTCTGATGCACGGTGCCGTCGGGATTGCGGTCGAAGAAGCAGCCGAGTTCGTTCTCGAGTTCGTGCACCCGCTCGATCGCTCCGTTGACCAGCGCCCAGGCGAGATCCTGGTCGGGCAGCCACTTGCCGCCTTCGATCGTGTCCATGAAATGACGCTCGACCGAATCGCCGGCGGCAAGCGCGACGTTGTAGCCGCCCTGGACCATGCGCGTGCAGCCGCATTTGCCGAGCAGGCCCTTGACGGCGATCGCGATCGACAGCGACGGATCGGTGGCGCGGGCGTGCAGCGCGGCGAACAGTCCCGCGCCGCCCGAGCCGAGGATCAGGATATCGCTCTTGAACCGCCGCATTCAGCGTGCCGGGCGGGAGCTGACGCCGAGCGCCGCGAGAGCGGCCGCGCGCTTGCCGCGCGCGTCGGCGTCGACGGATGTGTACAGGCTGCCGCCGTGGCTATCCATGGCGACACGCAAGGGACCGAAGCCGCGAACGCGAAAGCGCCACAAGCTCTCCGGATTCAGGTCGTCCAAATCGACGTCCTCGATCGCCTCGATCCACGTCGTCTCGAGCGCCGCGGTGCCGCCGACGATCGCCAGATACGCGCCGCCGACCTCGCCGAATGCGGCGAGCGATGCCGCGCCGAGGCCGCCCTTGCCGATGATGATGCGCACGCCGCAGCGCTCGAGCAAGGGCCTCGTGAAACGCTCCATCCGGGAAGAGGTCGTCGTGCCGATGCACACCGGCGCATAGCCGGTCGGATGCGCGGGCGAAACGTCGACCTTCCTTACGTTAGGGGCGGTGTGTATCACAGCATGCCCTGCAAGGTCGAAGCGGGTCGTCCGGCCGCGGTCGAACATTGCGATCTGCGTCGCGTCACGGATGCCGAACAGCGGCCCGTTCAAAATGACGGTGTCGTCGATCCGCAGCGCGCGCACCTGCGCCTCCGTGATCGGCGTCGACAGATCGTAGTGCGCCATGCTTTAGGGCCTGTTCACGCTAAATACATGCCCACGCTTGGCTTCGGCAGGGCACAGGGCAAGGCACCCGGCGAGGCCGCGTGCTTGCCCGCACGCAACGAGCCGGCAACGAAGCCCTGTGCCCCGCCAAAGCCAAGCCCGAAGGGTGATCCCGGCAAACGCCCGCCCTCGGCGTTGCTCATGCTCGCCGTAGCCCAAGCTACGGCTGCGCTTCGCGCCTTGATGGCGGGCGTTTGCCGGGTCACGTGGGTATGCATTTAGCGTGAACAGGCCCTAGAAGCCGTAACTCACGCCGGCGGCGGTGATCGCTGCGCTCGCGCGGCGCGCCGAGTGGCACTGCATGTTCACCGCGACCGGGTTCATGGTGATATGCGTCGCGGCGAGCTCGACGTGGACGGCGAACGCCGTGGCGTCGCCGCCCAGACCCTGCGGTCCGACGCCCAGCATGTTGACCGCGCGCGAGAGCTCGTCCTCCAGCTTCGCACCTTCCGCGTCCCCGCAGTGCGTGTCCAGCGGTCGCGTGGCAGCGATCTTGGCCAGGTGCACGCACAGGTCGGCGGTGCCGCCGACGCCGACGCCGACGATCGTCGGCGGGCAGGTCTTGCCGCCGGCATCGAGCACGCAGTCGACGACGAAGGTCTTGATCGCGTCGACACCCTCGGCCGGCACCGCCATCTTGAGCCAGGAATTGTTCTCCGAGCCGCTGCCCTTGGGGATCATCTCGATCTTCAGCCCCTCGATCTCGTCGCCGTGCTCGACCTGGATCACCGGCACGCCGATGCCACAGGACGTGTGCTCGTTCCGGCGCGTCAACGGATGCACGATCGACGAGCGCAGCGGATGCTCGCGCGTCGCACGCTCGCAGCCCTTTCGAATCGCCGCCTTCAGCGCCGCGCCGTCGCCGCTGCCGAACTGCACGCCGCGCCCGATCGTGACGTTGTAGATCGGAATGCCGGTATCCTGGCAAAGCAGATTGTCGGTCGCCTCGGCGACGGCGATGTTGCGGATCATCGTACCCAGCACGTTCTGCGCCGTTGCCGACGTCTCGCGCGCGGCGAGCGCGTCGAAGCCCTGCTTGATGTCCGGCGGCAGGATCTTCAGCGCGCGGATATAGAGTTCCTTGGCGACGTTCTCGACGAGGGCCGGATCGATGCGAAGCATGTTGTCAGTATAGGTTAAGCGCGAACGCCAGCGCACAGAACACCGCGACGCCGGCAGCGACGGCGACCCAGCTTTCCTGCGCCCGGCGGCGCCAGCCGGAGAACTCGACCAGCAGCAGGCGCAAGCCCCCGGCGAGATGCGCGGCGAGCAGAAACACCAGCACCACTTCGGAGGCCTTGAGCAGCGGTCGCTCGGTCCAGCGCAGAAAATCGTCGAGGGCGGCCTCGCCGCCCAGCGCACGTCCCAGTGCAAGAAAATGGAGCGGCAGGAAAAGCGCCAGCGCGAGCCCCGAGACGCGATGAACGAGAAACGCCCAGTACGACGGGTGGTCGCGGTTGCGCCAGCCGGCCGCTCTCACAGCACGACCGCCGCGACGGCACGGATGCCGATGGCGAAGAGCGCGATGCCGACGACAAGCCAGCAGGCGTCGGCTCCGCGCCCGCGCCAGCGCAGCCATTCCGCGCCGATCGTGCGCAAGCCGATCGGCGCATGGATCGCCACCGCCGCGACGAACACCGCGTAGAAAGCGGCCCAGGCCCCATTGCCGCGCGTGCGGCCAAGGATGTCGGCAGCGGTCAACCCGCCCTTCACCGCGACGATCATCGTCGCCAGGTGGACCAGCACGCACAGCGCAAGCACCGCCGCGCTCGCCCGCTGCGCCAGCCAGAGACGTGCTTCGCTGCGTGCGCTCACAGCTCGCCCTTGAGCACGGCGCGCGCGCTCATTCGCTTGAGGCCGGCGATCGACGCCGTCGGCGACAGCTGCTTCGGACAGCGTTCGGTGCAGGCCGCCTGCGTGTGACAGGCGTGACACCCGGCGTCACCGGCGACCGCAGCCAGCCGCTCGGGTCGGCCGCCATCGCGCACGTCGTTCTGCACCGTCCAGGCACGGTTGAGCGCCGCCGGGCCGAGGTAGGCCGGATTCCACGCCACGACGTCGCAAGACGCGTAGCAGACGCCGCAACCGATGCACTCGATCGCCGCGTCGATTTCGCGTCGCGCCGGCGAATCGGGCGCGACGCGCGCGAAATCGTCCCGCCGGGATGCGGTGGGCACGAACTGTCCGCCGGCCTTCGCCCATTTGTCGAAGAACTGGCGCATGTCGACGACCAGGTCGCGCACGATGGTCAGGTTCGCAAGGGGCGCGATTTCCAGCCGGTTTCCGCTCGCAACCTTGGCGACGTGGGTACGGCAGGTCCATCGCGCGCGGCCATTGACCGTCATCGCGCACGAGCCACACATGCCGACCCGGCAGGCGAAGCGGTAGGCGAGTGTCGGGTCCAGCTTGCGCTGGATCCAGGTGACGACGTCGAGCACCGTCTGCGCATCCTGGCGCGGCACGGCGTAGGTCTGGAATCGCCCGTCATCGCCGCCGCGCCAGACGTCGACATCGAGCAGGTCAGGTGCGCGCATCGCCATGGTAGAGGCGCACCGTGTGCCGCGCATCGGCGAAAAAGAGCCACCGCTCGGCGAGAAGCCCGATCATCGCCAGCACGGCGACAGAGAGCGCTACCGCCCAGTGACGCGGGCCCGCGGCGAGCCAGATCAGGGGAATCGCGAAGCCGAGCGCCAGCGCCGCGCCGCGCAGGGCTTTCGCATGCTGCCGCGCGATGCGAAAGACGAACTCGTCGGTGAGGAACGTGCGTTGCGTGTGCCCGGCGTCGAAAAGGCGTGCCTGCGCGACGCTCACACCCGGTGGGCGAACGCCCTGCGGCACGCCGATCGCCTGCTCGAGCGTCAGCACCGATTGGCCGGCACGATCAGCCGCGCCATGACGCCAGTAGCCGAGCTTGGCGACAAGTGCCGCCGCACCGAGCGCCGCCGCGATCCACGCCCAGGGGCCCGGCTTGCCGCCATAGCCGATGGCGAGCGCAAGCACCAGCAGCGCGCCGGACCAGTGGCCGAGCAGCAGATACGCGACAGGCGTCCAGCCGGTGCGCCACTGCCGGATCGGCTTGAGACTCGCGTAGATCATCGCGGTGCAATATTGCAGCCCCCAGGCGAGAAGGCAGACAAGAATCGCGGGGAGCGTGCGTCGCATGCCCGTGGCGCCGAACAGCGCCGCTGCAAGATAGGCCAGGGCTACCGGAAAAAGCAGCGCCGCGAGGACCGCCTCGCGCGAGAGCCATGACGTACGAAAGCGCGCAAACGCGCGCCACGCATTCGATGGCTTGGCCAGATGCACCACCGACGAGGCGAGCCCGGCAGCGGTCAAAAGCAGCGCGAGCGCGATGCCGCGGGGCAGCGCCGTCGACGGCAACACCGGTACCGGGCACAAATCGGCCAGCGCGAGCAGTGCAAGCAGTCCCAGGCCGGCGCCGGACGCTACGGTGAAAAAGACGATGGACAGCGCAGGCTTCATCGCGGCGCGTTGCCTGGATGCGTCACCGCCGGATGACCGGGCTGGCGAGGCTCGCGAGCCCGCGTTCGAGCAACGCGCGCGCGTCGTCGACGTCCGGCAGGGGACTCGGCTCGCGCGGCGGCAGATAGCGATTGACGGGAGCGTAGCCCAGCTCCGACAGGAGGCCGAAACCGCCGCGCTCCGCGGTGACGCGAGAGACTTCGGATTCCGGATCGTCGAAGTCACCGAACATCCTGGCGTGCGTCGGGCAGGCGAGCACGCAGGCCGGCTGGCGGTCCTCCGGCGGCAGCAGCTCGTCGTAGATGCGATCGACGCACAGCGTGCATTTCTTCATCGTGCCGGATGCCTGGTCGAGCTCACGCGCACCGTACGGGCAGGCCCAGGCGCACAGGTTGCAGCCCATGCACTTGTCCTGATCGACCAGGACGATGCCGTCGGCGCGCTTGTACGAGGCCCCGGTCGGGCAGACGCTCACGCAGTCGGCGTCGGCGCAGTGCAGGCAGGACATCGGAAAGTTGACCGTCTTGCTCGCCGGATGATTCGCCGACCTCGTAGTGCCGGACCCGGTTGAGCCACACGCCCGAGGGCTCGGCGCCGAACGGCTGATAGTCGGACAAGGGTCCGCTGACCGACGACGATGCATTCCATTCCTTGCACGCCGTCGCGCAGGCGTGGCAGCCGACGCAGGTATCGAGGTCTATGACCAGCCCCAGCCTCATTGCGGATCCTCGATGCAACCCGTAGCCATCAGGGCCTCTTACTGGTCCAGCGCAACAGCGCCGGCCGCACGCCGTCGTCGCCGGGGATGCGCTTGGCAGGAACGACGGTCGGCCATAAGCCGGTTTCGCCCGGAGCGCACTTGCGAACGCTGACACGTAGATCGAACCACGCCGCCTGCCCGGTCACCGGGTCCGAGTTGGTCAGACGGCGCTCGTCGCTCGCGTGCTTGGGCAGCAGTTCGGAAATCAGGTGGTTGAGCAGAAAGCCCGCCGTCGCTTCCGGCGCGTCCGGCGCGAGGCCGGCGGTCCCCCCCTGGCGGCCGATCGCATTCCAGGTCCAGACGGTATTCGCTTCGACCCCCTCCATCGTCTTCAGCTGGCAGCGGATCCGGGCGTGACGCGAGGCCACCCAGATCCAGTCGTAATCGGACAGTCCCGAGCTTCTGTCGCGCTGCCGCGATTCATGTACAGATAGTTCTGCGCGACAATCTGCCGCAGCCACGCATTCTGCGAATCCCACGAGTGGTACATCATCATCGGCCGCTGCGTAATCGCGTGAAACGGGTACGCGTCGCGCGCCATCGCCTGACTCTCCAGCGGCGCGTACCAGAACGGCAGCGGATCGAAATAGGTGGCCAGCCGCTCGCGATCGGTCGCCGACGGCGGCTGCGGGCCGTCGTAGAGTCCCTGTCCGGCAAGGCGGAACTTCTGCAACGGCTCGGAGTACATCTGCAGGATCACCTGCACCGGCGGGGTTCCGAACAGCGCATGCTTTTCGGCGAACTCGAGATAGTCCTTGTTGGCGAATCGGTAGTAGCGCATGTTATCCGGCCACGGATAACTGAAGAACGACTGGTGCTCGATGTACTTTTCCCACTGCTTCGGGTTGGGCTCGCCGCGCAGATGCGATTCGCCGTCTTTCCCGCGCCACCCGGCGAGGAAGCCGATGCCTGGCAGCTTTTCGTAGTTGACGATGAAATCCCGGTAGTCGGCGAACTTGCGCGAGCCATCGTCGCGCGTGAACGCGGGAAACTTCAACCGCGACGCGAGCTCGACCAGCACGTCCTGCCAGGGCCGCACGTCGCGGTCCGGCTTCAATATCGGATGGCGGATCGAATCGCCTGCCGCGTCGGGCTCCGAGATCGGGCGGTCGAGCAGCGAAATCGCGTCGTAGCGCTCCAGATATGTCGTGTCCGGCAGCACCAGGTCGGCGAAGTTGACGGTCTCGGACTGGAAAGCGTCGACGACGACGACGAACGGGATCGCGTATTCGCCGTGCGCCGCGGTGCGTCCCAGCATCTCGCGCACATCGCCGGTGTTCATCGACGAATTCCACGCCATGTTCGCCATGAACAGGAGCAGAGTGTCGATCGGATAGGGATTGTGGTTCGCCGCGTTGGTGATCACCATGTGCATCAGCCCGTGCACCGAAAGCGGAGATTCCCACGAGAAAGCGTGGTCGATGCGCAGCGGCTTACCGTCCTTGTCGATCACCAGATCCTCGGGCCGCGTCGGATTGCCGTTGGGCATGTGCTTCAACGGCGTGTCCGGCGCGAAAATAACCGTCGGGTCGTTTTCCGGCAGCGTCCGCGACGGAATGCGGCGCGGATAAGGCGCACGGGCGCGAAAGTTGCCCGGCCCTTCGAGCGCGCCCAGCAGCATCTGCAACAGATGCAGCGCACGGCAGGTCTGGAATCCGTTGGAATGCGCCGAGATCCCGCGCATCGCATGCATGGCCACCGGCCGGCCGATGACCTTGTCGTGGGTGCGGCCGTGCATGTCGGTCCATCGAATCGGCAGCTCGACCGCCTCGTTGAAAGCGACGTGTGCGATCTCGTGCGCGATGCGGGTGATCGTCGCGGCGTCGATGCCGCACTCGGCAGCAACGGTCTCTGGCGCATAGCGCTCGTCCAGATAACGCTCGCTCAACAGGGTGAACACGGTTTTGGCGCGGCGCCCGTCGGGCAGTTCGACGCTCGCGAGCAAGGCCGGCGCGATGTCGGGAAGGTGACCGTTGGCGAACACCTGCGCGACATGGTCCCAGACCAGCGGATTGTCCTTGTCGTCGCGGGCGAAAAGACCGTCGCCGGGCATCCCCGGCGTCTGCACTACCAGCCAGGGCGCATTGGTATAGCGGATCAGGAACTCCCAATCGATTGCGCCACGTTTGAGCAGCACGTGGATGATGGCCAGTGCCAGCAGGCCGTCGGTCCCCGGACGGATAGGCAGCCACTCGTCCGCGATCGCCGAGTAGCCGGTGCGCACCGGATTGATCGATACGAACTTGGCGCCGCGCCGCTTCAGCTTGTCGAGACCGATCTTCAACGGGTTCGACGAATGGTCTTCGGCCACGCCCCAGAGCAGAAAATACTTGGCGTGGTCCCAGTCCGGTGCGCCGAACTCCCAGAACGAGTAGCCGATGGTATACAGTCCGGCCACCGCCATGTTCACCGAGCAGAAACCGCCGTGCGCCGCCCAGTTCGGCGTGCCGAACTGCTGCGCCCACATTCCGGACAGCCCCTGCATCTGGTCGCGCCCGGTGAAAAAAGCGAGCTTGGTCGGGTCGGTCGAACGGATTCGCGCCAAGCGCTCGGTCAGGATATCGAGCGCCTCGTCCCACTCGATTTCGACGAAGTCGCCGGCCCCGCGCCTGGCACCGGGCCGGCGCTTGAGCGGCTTGCTGAGCTTTGCCGCGGAATACTGCTTCATGATGCCGGCCGAGCCCTTGGCGCAGAGCACGCCGCGATTGACCGGATGGTTGGGATTGCCCTGGATGAACCGGACGCGATCGTTCTCGACAGTGACCTTGATGCCGCACCGGCACGCGCACATGTAGCAGGTGCTGAAATGCGTCTGCTGGCGGGAACGGTCGTCGAAGTCGATCTGACGAGTCATGAACGGTGAATGCGTCGGTGGTGCGGCGCGGCGGCGCTGCTTCGCCCGGCTAAGTATGACTCAAGATTTTGCACGATGTCAGAAAAACGCGAATAGCGCGCGGACGAGGCCGAGCGCGGCTATCGTGGCTAGCACGCTCAACACCGCGCGCCGAAACTGCGCTTCGGCAGCGCGCGCAAAGAAGCGATGGCCGATCGCGATGCCGATCAGCATCGGCACGAAAAGCCACGCCGCCCAAAGGACGGTGGCCCCGGTGGCGAGCCCCTGCTGCCACGTCCATGCAAGTCCATACCATGCACTCACGAAAAACAGGGTGATCAGCGTCGCACGCAGCTGCACGCCCGGCAGCGGCGTCGTGAATAGCATCGTCGCCGCGAACATGCCGCCGATCGACGACAGTCCCGAAAGGAATCCCGAGCCCAGGCCCGTGCCTAGGCGCAAAGCGATCGTGTCGCGCCAGCGCGGATGCCAGCCGCGCAGCAGGATCAGCGCGGCGGCGAATATCACCGCCGAGACCGCGCCGCGCAGCGGCGCTTCCGGCAGCACCGCCAGGCACCGCACACCCAGCGGCACCGCGACCGCGTAGCCTGCGAGCAGCGGACCGATCCAGTGCCAGGCCACGTCGCGCCAGACCGCACGCAGCAGCGACAGGCTGGCGAGGATTTCCAGCATCATCGCCACGGGCACAATCTGCTGCGGCGAAAGCAGCAGCGACATGCCGGCGACGATGAACGCCGAGAGGCCGAAGCCGGCGAAGCCGCGCACGACGCCGGCGAACAGTGCGACACCCGCACCCCATGCGACGTAGCCCAGAGGAGCGGGCAGCGGCGGCGCGATCAACGCGCCGCCGCGTGGGTCGCGCCGGCCGCGGTGGAACCGTTCCGGTCAGCGCCGCACGACGGCATCGCGTCAGCGCGCCGCCGTCGACTTGTACTTGTCGAGATGGCGCACCGGCATCGCCAGCGCGTCGCGCCGGAACGGATCACCCAACTCGCGCGTCACCATCATTTCCAGAATCGTCGTTTTGCCGTCCTTCTGCGCATCAGCCGCGGCGCGCAACGCCGGACCGACGTCCGACAGTTTTTCGACGCGGATCCCTACGGCGCCCATCGCGCTGGCTACAACGGCCCACGACGGCTGGCGGTCGAGGTTCACGCCGATGAAGCGGTTGGCGTAGAAGTCGACGTGATTTTTCTTTTCCGCGCCCCACTGTCCGTTGTTGAATACGACCGCGGTGACCGGAATGCCTTCGCGTACGCAGGTCTGGATCTCGCCGAAGCTCATCCCCCACGCACCGTCGCCGACATAGGCGATCGCCGGCCGCCCGGGCGCGGCGACCTTGGCGCCGATGATCGTCGGAAAAGCGTAACCGCAGTTGCCGAAGCTCATCGCCGCGAACATGCTGCGCGGCGACTTGAAGCGCAGATACGAGTTCGACACCGAGCAGATATTGCCGATGTCCGTCGACACCATCGCATCGTCGGGCATCGCCTTTTCCAGTTCGCGCAGCATCTGTCGCGGGTGCATCGCCGACGAGCTCTTCGCGACCTCGAGCGACCAGCGATCCTTCTCGTGCGACCACTGCTCGAGCTCGGATTCCCAGGCCGAGCGCTCGGTCGTGATTTCCGCGCGCCGCCGGTCACGGTTGGCCTGACAGGAGAGCGCGCGGCCGGACAGCCGCGCGATCAGCGCACGCGCGGCAGCCTTCGCATCACCGCAAATGCCGACCGAGATCGGCTTGACCAGGCCGAGCATCCTCGGATCGGCGTCGATCTGGATGATCTTCGCTTCGGCCGGCCAGTAATCGAGCCCGTGCTGCGGAAGCGTACCGAACGGACCGAGGCGCGTGCCTAGCGCCAATACGACGTCGGCCCTGGCAAGGAGCTTCATCGCCGCCTTCGAGCCCTGGTAGCCGAGCGGGCCGCACCACAGCGGATGATCGGAAGGAAACGAGTCGTTGTGCAGATAGCTGTTGGCTACCGGCGCCTGCAGGAGCTCGGCCAGCGCGATCGCTTCGGCTTGCCCGCCGGACATGACCACGCCGCCGCCGCAGACGAGGACCGGAAATTTCGCCTCGGCCAGCAGCGCCGCCGCGTCGTCCAGGCTCTGCTCGCCGCCGGCGCCCCGTTCGATCGGCAACGGACGCGGGATCTCGCATTCGATATCGCCGTAGAAATAGTCGCGCGGAATGTTGAGCTGCGTCGGCCCCAGTTCGAGCAGGGCGCGATCGAAAGCGCGCGAGGTGAGCTCCGCCATGCGGGCGCGGTTGTTCACATGCGCCTGGTACTTGGTGATCTTGCGAAAAGATCGGCAGTTGCTCGGTTTCCTGGAAGCCCCCCAGTCCGAGCGTCATCGAGCCGGTTTCTGGCGTGACCACGACCACCGGCGAATGTGCCCAGTACGCGGCTGCGACCGAGGTCACGAAATTGGTGATGCCCGGGCCGTTCTGCGCGATGCACACGCCATGCCGCCCGGACACCCGCGAGTAGCCGTCCGCCATGTGCCCGGCGCCCTGCTCGTGCGCGACCGAGATGAAGCGTATGCCGGCGAGCGGAAAGAGGTCGAGCGCATCCATGTACGCGGAGCCGACGATGCCGAAGACGTCGGTCACGCCGTGCGCGACCAGCGTTTCGACGAACGCTTCGGACGGCGTCATTTTCTGCCGGCCGCGCACCACGCTGCGCGCCGGCAGTGCGCCGGCATCGGTCATCGAGTTCATTGGTGTTCCTTTCGTTCTTGCGAGGCGACTACGCCAGCGCGGCCTCCGGTTCGATGTAGCCGTAACCGAGCGCCTCCGCAACCGGTCGGCAGGTCACCTTGCCGAAGGCGACGTTCAGGCCGTTCTTCAGATGCGGATCGTCGGCCAGCGCGGCCCGGTATCCCTTGTCGGCGAGAGCGAGGACGAACGGCAACGTCGCGTTGTTCAGGGCAAACGTCGAAGTCCGCGGGACGCCGCCCGGCATGTTGGCCACGCAATAGTGAATCACGCCGTCGACCACATAGGTCGGCTCGGCATGGGTCGTCGGCCGCGACGTCTCGAAGCAGCCACCCTGGTCGATCGCCACGTCGACGATCACCGAGCCTTTTTTCATCTGTTTGACCAGCGCAGCCGACACCAGTTTGGGCGCCGACGCGCCGGGAATCAGCACGCTGCCGACGACCAGGTCGGCGCTGGTCACGTGCCGCTCGATCGCGTCGTGCGTCGAGAACACCGTGTTCAGCGGCCGACCGAACTGGCGCCACAGCGCGCGCAGCACGTCGGTGTTGCGGTCGAGCACCCAGACTTCGGCGCCCATGCCCAGCGCGATATGGCAGGCATGCGAGCCGACGACGCCGCCGCCCAGGATCACGACTTTGGCCGGATCGACGCCGGGCACGCCGCCGAGCAGCACGCCGAGGCCGCCGTGCGCCTTTTCGAGGAAATAGGCACCGGCCTGGATCGACATGCGCCCGGCAACCTCCGACATCGGCGCGAGCAGCGGCAGGCCGCCGTTCTTGCGAAGTCACCGTCTCGTAGGCGATGCAAACGGCGCCGCTGGCGATGAGCTCTGCCGCCTGCTCGGGATCGGGCGCGAGATGCAGATAGGTGAACAGCAACTGGCCGCGTCGCAGCATCGCGCGCTCGACCGCTTGCGGCTCCTTGACCTTGACGATCATGTCGGCGCGAGCGAAAACCTCCGCCGCGGTTGCGGCGATCGTGGCGCCGGCACGACGATAGGCGGCGTCGTCCATGCCGATGCCCTGCCCGGCGCAAGTTTCGACAATCACGTCGTGGCCATGCGTGCGCGCCTCGCGCACGCTCTCCGGCGTCAGGCCGACGCGGTGCTCGAGGACCTTGATTTCCTTGGGAACGCCGATATGCATCGTGGAGCCTGCCTTGCTCGAGCGAGAATTCGACGACTGCGCGAAGCGTCGCCGCTGCATTACTCCAGCCCGCAAGCTGGCGTAGAATCCTAACATAGCCGCAACGGCCCGACGGCGACCAAGCCGCGGCGCCGGTTTCGCCGGCGATGAGGAGAAACGCATGGGGCAAGCCGAAACCAATCTGCGCGACAAATCGCCGCTCACCCAGGTCTCGCTGGACGAGTACTGGATGCCGTTCACGCCGAACCGCGAATTCAAGTCCGACCCCAAGATCGTCGTTCGCGCCGAAGGCATGTATTACTGGAGCGACCGCGGACACAAGATCATCGACGCCAGCTCGGGCCTGTTCTGCTGCGCGGCCGGGCATGGCCGCAAGGAGATCGCCGATGCGGTGGGAAACCAGCTGCGCGAGCTCGACTTCATCGCGCCGTTCCTGCGCGGGCACGTCAAGTCGTTCGAGCTCGCGGCGCGCGTGGCGGAGCTGACGCCGGGCGACCTGAACCGCATCTTCTTCGTCAATTCGGGCTCGGAAGCGGTCGATACCGCGATGAAGGTCGCGCTCGCCTACCACCAGGCGCGCGGCCAGGGCGGTCGCAACATGTTTGTCTCGCGCGAACGTGCCTACCACGGGGTCAATTTCGGCGGTGTTTCGCTCGCCGGCATGGTCAACAACCGGCGCCGCTTCGGCCCTACCCTGCCCGGTGTCGTGCACATGCGCCACACGCATCTGAAGGAGAACGCGTTCGTCCGCGGCGAAGGCGCGCATGGCGCCGAGTTGGCCGACGATCTGGTGCGATTCGTCAATCTCTATGGCGCCGAGAACATCGCCGCCTGCTTCGTCGAGCCGATCGCCGGTTCGACCGGCGTGCTGGTGCCGCCGAAGGGCTATCTGAAGCGGCTGCGGGAGATCTGCGACGCGCACGGCATCCTGCTGGTGTTCGACGAAGTGATCTGCGGCTTCGGCCGCACCGGCAAGGCGTTCGCCGCGCAAAGCTTCGGCGTGACGCCCGACCTGATGACGATGGCCAAGGGCATCACCAACGGCGCGCAACCGATGGGCGCCGTGGCGGTCAGCGAGCGCGTGCACGACACGATCATCGGCGCCGCGGCCGAGGGGGCGATCGAATTCTTCCACGGCTATACCTACTCGGGGCATCCGGCCCCTTGCGCCGCCGGGCTCGCGACGCTGGACATCTACCGGAAGGAAGACCTGTTCGAGCGCGGCGCCGAGCTGTCGCCGTATTTCCTCGACGCCATCTGGTCGCTGAAGGACTTGCCCGTCGTCGCCGACCTTCGCGGCTACGGCATGCTGGCCGCGATCGACATTCATCCCGACGGCGCGCCGGGAAAGCGCGGGCACATTCTGCAGAAGAAGCTCTTCGACAACGGCCTGCATCTGAAGACGACCGGCGATTGCGCGATCATCGCGCCGCCGCTGATCGCCGAGAAGAAGGATGTCGACATCATTGTCGACTGTTTGCGCAAGACGCTGGCGACGGTCTGACCGGCGGCTGGTTTCTACACCGAAGGCGAGAGGGAGAAAGACATGAGACGTTGGCTGGCTGGACTTTTGTTCGCGGCTGCGGCGGCGGTCGCGCTGCCGGTAATGGCGCAGAAAACGGTCACCTTTGCCTACCAGGACATGATGAATCCCTGGCGCTGGGTGCAGCAGAGCCAGGAAATCGAAAAAGCGACCGGCTACAAGATCAACTGGCGCCAGTTCGGCGGCGGCGGAGACGTGATCCGCGCGATGGCGTCCGGCGACGTGCAACTGGGCGAAGTCGGGTCGACCGGTATCGCGACCGCGATCAGCCAGGGCATGGACGTCGAGCTCTTCTGGATCCTCGAGGACATCGCGGCCGCGGAGGCACTGGTCGCGCGCAACGGCAGCGGCGTCAACAGCGTCGCCGACCTGAAGGGCAAGAAGATCGGCACGCCGTTCGTGTCGACCTCGCACTTTCAGCTGCTGTATGCGATGCAGAAGGCGGGGCTCAAGGCGACCGACGCGCAGGTGCTCAACATGCGGCCGCCTGAAATCGCCGCGGCGTGGGAGCGCGGCGACATCGACGCGACGTTCATCTGGGACCCGGTGCTGACGACCGTCAAGAAGAACGGCAAGGTGCTGACGACGTCGGGCGACATCTGCAAGAACGGCGCCTGCACGTTCGATGGCCTGATCGTCACGCGGAAGTTCGCGAAGGAAAATCCGCAGTTCATGGTGGCGCTGGTCAAGGCCGTCGCAAAAGCGGATGGCGACTATCGTGCCAACGCCAAGGCCTGGACCGGCGATGCGGCCAAGGTCGCTGCGGTCGCCAAGTGGTCTGGCGGCAAGCCCGAGGACGTCGCGGCATCGATGGCCTTGTACGGATTTCCGAGCCTGAAAGAGCAGGCGTCGCCGACCTGGCTTGGCGGTGGCGCGAACGGCGCCGCGGCCAAGGCGCTGACGCAGCAAGCCAACTTCCTCAAGGACCAGGGCCGGCTGACGACGGTTGCTCCGGACTACAGCAAGAACGTGACCGTCGAGTGGGTGACCAAAGCGATGTAGCGACGGCGAAGCCGTTCTTCGCCTGTCGACACGGCGGCGCCTGATGCGCCGCCGTTTTTCTGCCAGAATCCGCAACGGCGACGCAACCCCGGACGCCGCCTCGCTCCACCCGACCTGCGCCGACTTACGGGAATCCACTTGCCCACGCTCGATATCCGCAAGCTAGGCGTCCGCTACGCGACCAAGAACGGCACCGTCGACGCGTTGTCAGGCGTCGACCTCTCGATGCGCGACGGCGAATTCCTGGTCGCCATCGGCGCATCTGGTTGCGGCAAGACGACGCTTCTATCGTGCATCGCCGGGTTCCTGCCGCCGACCGAAGGAACGATCGAGCTCGGCGGCAAACCGGTGGCCGCACCCGGCGCCGACCGCGGGGTCGTGTTCCAGAAGCACGCGCTGATGCCTTGGCTCGATGTCGCCGAGAACGTTGAATTCGGGCTGCGCATGCGCGGCGTCGGCACTGCCCAACGCAGGAAGATTGCCCTCGAAAAGCTCGGGCTGGTCGGGCTCGAAGGGCTGGCCGAGCGGCCGATCTACGAGCTGTCCGGCGGAATGCAGCAGCGCGTCGGCATCGCGCGCGCTCTCGCCAGCGACCCCCAGCTGATGCTGATGGACGAGCCGCTGGGCGCGCTCGACGCGTTCACCCGCGAAGCAATACAGGAACTGATACTCGACGTCTGGCACCGTACCGGCAAGATGTGCTTTTTCATCACGCACAGCGTCGAGGAGGCCCTGTTCCTGGCCACGCACCTGGTCGTCATGACGCCGCGCCCGGGCCGCATCTCGCACGAGTACGAACTCGATTTCGGCCGCCGCTTCATCGAAACGCGCGATGCGCGAACGATCAAGTCCTCGCCCGACTTCATCCGCATCCGCGAAGAAGTGCTGGCGGTGATCCTGCACCGGGACAACGCGGTCGCAGGCGCGGCAGGGCCCTGAAGATGGCGAGGCAACCGACAGCGGGCGCCGAACGCCCGAAGACTTCGGCCTATGCGACCCCGGGCGAAGGCCCGAGCACCGCCATATCGATCGTGACGATGGTCGCGATCGGCGCGCTGTGGTGGTTCGCGAGCCACTACCGCTGGCTGCCGCCGCTGTTCCTGCCGACGCCGGAAACGGTGTTCACCCGCCTGTGGGAATCGGCGCGGGGCGAATTGACCGACGCTCCGCTCGCGACGCACTTCGGCTGGTCGATGTTTCGCGTCTTCAGCGCGTTCCTGCTCGCCTGCGTCACCGCAATACCGATCGGAATCGCCATGGGCGTCTCGCGGATCGCGCGGGGCATTTTCGATCCGCCGATCGAGTTCTACCGCCCGCTGCCGCCGCTCGCCTATCTGCCGCTGATCATCATCTGGTTCGGCATCGACGAGCTGTCCAAAGTGCTATTGATCTATCTCGCCTGCTTCGCACCCTTGGCGATGAGCGCGCGCGCGGGCGTGCGCTCCGTTTCGCAGGAACAGATCCACGCCGCGTATTCGATGGGCGCATCGCGCTGGCAGGTCATCGCTCACGTGGTCATACCGGCGGCGATGCCCGAGATCCTGACCGCGATGCGGATCTCGATCGGCTTCGGCTGGACGACGTTGGTCGCCGCCGAAATGGTCGCCGCGACTTATGGGCTGGGCCAGATGGTACTGAACGCGTCCAACTTTCTGCGCACGGATATCGTGATCATGGGCATCGTCGTCATCGGCGCCGTCGCCTATCTGTTCGACCTGTTGATGCGCCAGGTCGAAAGGATGGTGGTTCCCTGGAAAGGGAAGGTGTGAGCAGTAAGCAGGGGCCCCGTGCGGAGCACGGGGATGCGCACGTCCGCGAACACCTTCGGGGCCGACACTCGATGTGGCAAAGGTCACGATCGTCATAGGAGGCCAAGCTGTGAGCCACAGCGAATGACGGCTGCCACCCGCCGAATGCCGGTCATCGGACAGGGTTGACAGGGCCGCCCCCCTTTGCCACGCTCGCCCCATGCCAGCCCGTCCGCACTTCCAGCGGTTGGTCGAGCGCGTCCGCAATTTGCCGGCGCTGCCGACGGCTATCGTCTATCCGTGCGACCGCGATTCGTTGCAGGTCGCGCTTTCCGGCCAGTTTGCCGGCTATCTGGCACCGGTGCTGGTCGGACCCGAAGCACGCATCGCCGAGGCGGCGGCGCATGCCGGACTCGATCTGTCACGCATCGAGCTGGTCGATACGCCGGACGATCCGGCCGAAGCGGCACGCCGCGCCGTCGTGCTCGCACGAGACGGCGCCGTCCGCGCGCTGATCAAGGGCAGCCTCTATCCCGATGACTTGATGCGCGCGGTCGCCGCGCCGGACGCAGGCCTGCGTGGCGAGCGCCGCCTGACGCACGCATTCTTCCTCGACGTCGCCGGCTTCGTCCGGCCATTCCTGCTCTCCGATGCGGTGCTCAACATCGCGCCGAACCTCGCCGCCAAGCGGGAAATCGTGCAGAACGCCATCGACCTTGCGCATGCGCTGGGCACGCTCAACCCACAGGTCGCAGTGCTCGCGGCGGTCGAGGGTGTGACCGCGGCATTGCCTGCGACCGGCGATGCCGCGGCGCTGGCGAAAATGTCGGCGCAGGGCATGATCACCGGCGGCACGGTAGCCGGCCCGCTCACCGCGGACAGCGCGCTCTCGTCCGACGCCGCGCGCGCCAACGGTGTCGAAGATCCGGTCGCGGGGCACGCCGACGTGCTGATCGTTCCCGGTCTCGAGGCGGGCTCGCTGATGCTGCGCACCTTGACGGCGATGTGCGGTGCGCTCGCCGCCGGCGTCGTGCTCGGCGCGAAGGTCCCCGTCGTTCTCGCCGGACGCAACGACACGATGGAGGTGCGCATGGCGGCGTGCGTGCTCGCCTCGCTGGTCGCCGCGGTTCCCGCGCAGCGGGCGCCCGCGCGGTCCGTACTGGCCAGCGTGCCCGTCGCCGCTTAAGTTCGATCGCGGTCGTGCGCTCGGTTCAACAGGACCGGCGCGAACTGCGAGGCGGGTGCGAAAACCGCGAATCTTCATCGAGTGACAGACGCATCTGCCGGAGCCCGCAGCAGCCCGGTTGAACGTTCGCGACCGGGCTACTTGGGCCGGACGCAGTCGACGAAGTAGCGAAGCTTGCCCAACTCGCTGGTCTCGACCAGACCGTGGATGTCGGTGTCGAACCCGGGGAACTGCTGGTTGAAGTTGCGGGCAAACTGCAGGAATTGCACGATCGTGCGATTGAAGCGCTCGCCCGGGATCAGCAACGGAATGCCCGGCGGATACGGCGTCAGCAGCACGCTGGTGACGCGTCCTTCGAGCTGGTCGATCTCGACGCGGTCGATCTCGCGATGCGCCATGCAGGCGAACGCATCCGACGGCTTCATCGCCGGCTGCATGTCCGACAGATACATCTCGGTCGTCACGCGCGCGACGTCGTTCGCCTTGTACATGTCGTGTATCTGCCGGCACAGGTCGCGCAATCCGACCTTTTCGTACGACGGCTGCTTGACGCAGAACTCCGGCAGGATCTTCCACAGCGGCTGGTTCTTGTCGTAATCGTCCTTGAACTGCTGCAGCGCAGTAACCAGCGTATTCCAGCGGCCCTTGGTTATGCCGATGGTGAACATGATGAAGAACGAGTAAAGACCCGTCTTTTCGACGATGACGCCGTGCTCGGCCAGGTACTTGGTGACGATCGAAGCCGGGATGCCCGTCTTGGCGAACTTGCCCGAGACGTCGAGGCCCGGCGTGATCACCGTCGCCTTGATCGGATCGAGCAGATTGAAGCCGGGCGCCAGGTTGCCGAAGCCGTGCCATTTCTCGTTCGCCTTCAACATCCAGTCCTCGCGCCGGCCCATGCCTTCCGCGGTCAGCTTATCCGGGCCCCACACCTTGAACCACCAGTCCTTGCCCCACTCATCGTCGACCTTGCGCATCGCGCGGCGGAAATCGAGCGCCTCGGCAATCGACTCCTCGACGAGCGCCGTTCCCCCCGGCGCCTCCATCATCGCCGCCGAAACATCGCACGATGCGATGATCGCGTACTGCGGCGAAGTCGACGTGTGCATCAGGTAGGCCTCGTTGAACATGTGCCGGTCGAGCTTCATGGTCTGCGACTCCTGCACGATGATCTGCGAGGCCTGCGAGATCCCGGCGAGAAGCTTGTGCGTCGAGTGCGTCGCGAACACCATCGCCTTCTTGCTGCGCGGCCGATCCTTGCCGATCGCATGCATGTCCTTGTAGAACTCGTGGAACGCTGCGTGCGGCAGCCAGGCCTCGTCGAAATGGAGTGTCTCGATCCAGTCGCCCAGCGTCTCCTTGAGCATCTCGACGTTGTAGGCGACGCCGTCGTAGGTACTCTGCGTGATCGTCAGGATCCGCGGTTGCTTGTTCTTCGCTTCGCGCGCGAACGGATTGGCTTCGATCTTCTTGCGGATATTCTCGGGCCGGAATTCTTCCAGCGGAATCGGCCCGATGATGCCCAGGTGATTGCGGGTCGGCGTCAGGAATACCGGAATCGCGCCGGTCATCGTGATCGCGTGCAGGATCGATACGTGGCAATTACGGTCGACGACGACGATGTCGCCCGGCGCGACGGTGGCGTGCCACACCATCTTGTTCGATGTCGACGTGCCGTTGGTGACGAAAAAACAGTGGTCGGCGTTGAAGATCCGCGCCGCGTTGCGCTCGGCGGCCGCAACCGGCCCCGAATGATCGAGCAATTGCCCCAGCTCGTCGACCGAGTTGCACACGTCGGCGCGCAACATGTTCTCGCCGAAGAACTGGTGGAACATCTGCCCGACCGGGCTCTTCAGGAAGGCGACGCCGCCCGAGTGACCCGGGCAGTGCCACGAATACGAGCCGTCCTGCGCGTAGTCGACCAGCGCCCGGAAGAACGGCGGCGCGAGCGAGTCGAGGTAGCTTTTCGCCTCGCGGATGATGTGCCGCGCCACGAACTCGGGCGTGTCCTCGAAGGTATGGATGAAACCGTGCAGCTCGCGCAGGATGTCGTTCGGGATATGCCGCGACGTCCGCGTCTCGCCGTAGAGGTAGATCGGGATCTCGGCGTTCTTGAAGCGGATCTCCTCGACGAATGCACGCAGGCTCTTCAGCGCCGACTCGGTTTCCTCGACCGATCCGGCGCCGAATTCCTCGTCGTCGATCGACAGTATGAACGCCGACGCGCGCGATTGCTGCTGGGCGAACTGCGACAGGTCGCCGTAGCTGGTCACGCCGAGGATCTCCATCCCCTCTTTTTCAATCGCGGCGGCGAGCGCGCGTATCCCCAGGCCCGAAGCGTTCTCGGAACGGAAGTCTTCGTCGATGATGACGATAGGAAAACGAAATTTCATGCAACCACTCCTGCGGATCGCGTCGTGCTTCGCGCCAGAAAAGAAAGCGGGGTGCGGGCCGAAAGGCCGCACCCCTGGTAAGGGGCGCATTGTGCACCGCGACGGCGCGCGATGCGAGAAGTTTGACGATCTTTTCTTGCCGCCGGCCCCGCCGTCTCCGTACCGGAAGGCTCAGGCGTTGGCCGCGACCAGAATTCCCGCCCAGGCGATCAGCCCGAGCCCCAGCGGTGTCCGCAGCCGCTTTCCCCAGCGCAGGTTCTTCTCGGCGGCCATCGCGGCCGCCAGAACCAGCATCCAACCCAGGCTGCCCATGCCCACGACGAACATCACGGCCATCAGCGCCCAGCAGCAGCCGACGCAGAAGACCCCGTGCTCGAAGCCGATCCGCAGTGCCTCGCGGCGCGGCGCGCGCCCGTGCCAGCGCTCATTGATGAACGCAAACGGCGTGCGGCACCGTTCCAGGCAACGGTACTTGAGCGCGCTGAACTGGAATGCTCCGGCGCCGGCCAGCACGACCGCGCCGACCACCCAGCCACGACCGGCGAGCCAGCCGACCTGCGCGGCGCCCGCATGCAGCAGGCTGTCGACGCCATGCGCCAGCAGACCGAAACCCAGCCAGGCGATCGCGTAGCCGGCCATGACTCTTCCCAGCAGCGCACCGGCGTCGGGCCTCGCGGCCACCACGCGCCCGAAGATGCCGAGCAGCGGCAAGGTCGTCGGCAGCATCATCGCCGTGATCATCAGCAGCCAGGCGAACGCGTAGACCAGCGCCGGCACGATCAGCGCGCCTTGCGGGATGCTTCGGCAAAGCGCGCCGAGGAGGTCCGCGTCGGCCCAGCCGCCATGTTCGAGATAGCGCGCGTACGGGCTTAAGCTCCATGCGGCCAGCGCGAGCCACGCGACCAACGACAGCGCGCCCACCAGCGCGAGGCGGAGCGTCTGCGGATCGAGGACGCGCGCAGAGCTCGCCGCGGCCGGCGCGCGGAGATCGGACACGGCGATCGAGCCCCGGCTACCTCTTCAGCTGCCTTCAGGCATCGAACACGAACGTGCTTTGCAGCGCGTTGTGGCCGCTCAAGTCGAGGTTGATGCCCAGCTTGTCGACCTTGGAACGATAGCGCGGGCTCTTTCCGACGAACACCGGCGCGCCGGGAACCGTCGAGAAGACCGTGTCCGCCAGCGTTGTCGTCGCGCCGCTCGCATTCTTGTAGGGCTCGAGCTCGGCATAACCCGCGGTGCCGACCTTGATCGTCCCCTTGCCGCCTTGGACGTCCCATTGGATCGGCACCTTTTCGACCGAGACCACTTCGCCGACCAGCTTGGCGAGTTCCGCGACCGGCCCGCCCAGCTTGCCGGTATAGACCCCGAGGATCGCCTCCTCCTGCTTGGCGCTGACCTTATCGTCGAGATAGACGGCGGCGCGCCAATTCCCCTGCAGGATGTTGCCCGGGATGTGCGCGATCATCGCGATCGTATGACCGGCGACGTCGACGCCGTTGATCGTTCCCTTGTCGAAATGCCAGGAAACGATGGTGTCGCAGGTGCCGAAGTCGGGATCCTCGCCGATCCAGCACGGGCACAGCACGCGGCAATTGCAGACTTCGAGCAGCCGTCCTTCCAGATGGTAAGCCATGCATCCTCCTCCTTCAATTCGCACGGAACGCGGGCGCGCTTTCCGCGCCACAGCCAGCCGATGCTACGCCGAGCACGAGGCCGATTCCAGCCGAATATTCGACAAATTCAGCGCCGGCCGCCGGCCAGTCGCGCCGACGCCGGATCGAGGCGCAGGCGCGCCATCGCCCAGACGCCGACGGCTGGGCCGATCGCCAGCGGCACGAAGGCGTGTCGCCAGCCCATGGTGTCGACGAAATAAGGCAGCAGGTGGATCGTCACCAGGGTCAGCGTGAAGCCAAGCGCGGTCTGCAAGGTGAGCATCGTGCCCACGCGCGCCGGATCGGCAAGTTCCGCGATCGAGGCCGAAAACTGCGCCGAGTCGGCGACGATGCTGATGCCCCAGACGACGCAGACGGCGACCAGCAGCCACGGCGCGCCGCCGTACAGGAGGCCGACGCTTGCGGCGCAGCTGCCGCTGACGGCCATCGCGATGATGGTCACGGTGGTGCGACCGACCCGGTCCGCGACGACTCCCGCAGCGACGCAGCCGATTGCGCCCGCGCCGATGACCGCGAAAGCGGCGAGTCTCGCAGCGACCGGCGCCGACGCCGCCGGCAGCGAGACGGCGAAGCTCGCATTGAGAAATACGCCGATCCACGCCCACATCGCGTAGAGCTCCCACATGTGCCCGAGATAGCCCAGGTTGGCCAGCCGCAGCGGCACGTCACGCCATGCAAGCAGCATCGCGCCCGGCTCGAAGCGGGGCGCCGGCTTGCGGTTCGGGCCGAGTCCGGCCAGCGCGATCGCGAGCGCCGCAGCCAGCGCGCTCGCCGATGACACCGCGACCGTCGGACGCCAGTCGACGCCGCCAAAGGCGTTGAACAGATGCGGCGACGCCGAGCCCAAGGTCAGCGCGCCGACCAGGATGCCGACCATCAGTCCCATGTCGTCCTTCGCCCAGGTCGTCGCGAGCTTCATGCCGACCGGATAAACGCCGGCCATGCCGATGCCGGTGATCAGCCGCAGCAGCGGCGCGGCGATCGACGCTGGATCGACCAGCAGCAACCCGGCGTTGGCAAGCGCGGCGATCGCGGCCGATGCAGCGAACAGCCGCCGCGGATCGACGCGGTCCGGGAGGCCCAGAAAGGCGCTCCCCAGGCAGCCGATGACGAAGCCCGCCTGGACACCGCTGGTCAGCGCGGCCTGGGCGAAGTTCGACAGATGAAACTCGGCGGCGAGCGCCGGCGTGACCGCGGAGGCGGAAAACCACACCGCCATTGCCGCGACTTGGCAAACGGCGATGATGGCGATCGAGGCGCGCTTGGAGGTCGCGAACGCCATCTAAATCTTCGGCAGCGTGACGCCCTTCTGACCCTGGTATTTGCCGCCGCGATCCTTGTACGACGTTTCGCAGACCTCGTCGGACTCGAAAAAGATCACCTGCGCGACACCCTCGTTGGCGTAGATCTTGGCCGGCAACGGCGTCGTGTTCGAGAATTCCAGCGTGACGTAGCCCTCCCATTCGGGCTCGAGCGGCGTCACGTTGACGATGATGCCGCAGCGCGCATACGTCGACTTGCCGAGGCATATCGTCAGGACGTTGCGCGGGATCCTGAAATATTCGACCGTGCGGGCGAGCGCGAACGAGTTCGGCGGGATGATGCACGATTCGCCGTTGAAGTCGACGAACGACCTGTCGTCGAAGTTCTTCGGATCGACGATCGTCGTGTTCAGATTGGTGAACAGCTTGAATTCGTTCGAGCAGCGAATGTCGTAGCCGTAGCTCGACGTGCCGTACGACACGATCTTGCGGCCATCGCACTCGCGCACCTGTCCGGGCTCGAACGGCTCGATCATCCGGTGCGCTTGCGCCATGCGCCGGATCCAGCGGTCAGATTTGATCATCGCGGAGCTGCCGTCGCGCCGGCGATCACGTGTTTTGCACGACGATGTTGGGAAACTTGGCGGAAAAATCCTCGGCTTTCTGCGCGACGAATACCGCGGTCTTGCGGGCGATGTCCTTGTAGACCTTGGCGATCGCGCCCTCCGGGTCGGCGACGACCGTCGGCCGGCCCGAATCGGCCTGCTCGCGGATGTGGATGTCGAGCGGTAGCTGGCCGAGAAAAGGCACGTTGTAGTCGTCGCACATTCTCCTTGCGCCGCCTTCGCCGAAGATCGCTTCGGCATGGCCGCAGTTCGAGCAGATGTGCGTCGACATGTTCTCGACGATGCCGACGATGGGCACGCCGACCTTGTCGAACATCTTGAGGCCCTTGCGCGCGTCGATCAGCGCGATGTCCTGCGGCGTCGTGACGATCACGGCACCGGTGACCGGCACCTTCTGCGACAGGGTCAGCTGGATGTCGCCGGTGCCCGGCGGGAGGTCGACGATAAGGTAGTCGAGATCGCGCCAGTTGGTGTCCTTCAGCAGTTGCTCGAGCGCCTGTGTCACCATCGGCCCGCGCCAGACCATCGGCGTGTCGGTATCGATCAGAAAACCGATGGACATCGCCTGGACGCCGTGCGCCTCGAGCGGCTCCAGCGTCTTGCCATCCTTCGATTCCGGCCTGCCGGAAATGCCCAGCATCATCGGTTGCGACGGCCCGTAGATGTCGGCGTCGAGCACCCCGACGTTGGCGCCCTCGGCCGAGAGCGCCAGCGCGAGGTTGACGGCGGTCGTCGATTTGCCGACGCCACCCTTGCCGCTCGCGACGGCAATGATGTTCTTGACGCCGGGCACGAGCTTGACGCCGCGCTGCACCGCGTGCGAGGCGATGCGATGGCTGATCGTCACCACGACCTTGCCGACGCCGGGCAGCGCGGCAAGCTGGCGCTGGATCAGCCGGCGCAACGTCTCGTGCTGGCTCTTCGCCGGGTAGCCGAGCACGACGTCAACGGCCACGTTGCCACCGTCGAGCTGCACCTTGCGGATCGCCTTGTCGGAAACGAAATCGCGGCCGGTGTTGGGGTCGACCAGTGCACGCAAACTGGCCTGTACGTCTGCTTCGGAAATTGCCATCGGATATCGGTCGCGTCGCGCGGTTAAAGGGCGAGTTTAGCGAAAAACGCCGTCGCTCGGTACTCAGCGCAGTGGCCCATTTGCTAGAATGTGCAAATCCCCTGCCGCATCAAAGGTCTTCGCCGCATGCCGCGCCGCACGCTGTTCGTCACGACCGCGCTGCCTTATGCCAATGGCCCGTTTCACATCGGGCACGTCATGGAATACATCCAGGCCGATATCTGGGTGCGGTTCCAGCGCATGCAGGGTCACGACGTCCATTTCGTCTGCGCCGACGACGCGCATGGCGCGGCGATCATGCTCGCTGCCGAAGCCGAAGGCGTCACGCCGCAGCAAATGGTCGCCCGCATTGCGGCGACGCGTCCGAAGATTCTTGGCATCGGCGAGTTCGCCGGCAAGGGCTTTCACCTGAGCTTCGACCACTGGCACAGCACCGACTCGCCGGAAAACGTCGAGCTGTCGCAGGACATCTACCGCCGGCTCAAGGGTCGCGGCCTGATCTACTCGAAGGCGGTCGAGCAGTTCTTCGATCCGGTCAAATCGATGTTCCTGCCGGATCGCTACATCAAGGGCGAATGCCCGGTATGCGGCGCCAAGAGCCAATACGGCGACTCGTGCGAGGTCTGCGGCTCGGTCTACTCCCCGACCGATCTGAAGAATCCGTATTCGACCCTGACCGGCGCCACGCCGGTGCTCAGGTCTTCGGAGCACTTCTTTTTCCGGCTTTCCGATCCGCAGTGCGTTGCCTTCCTGCGCAAATGGACGCAAACCGCCGGACGCCTGCAGCCGGAGGTCGCGAACAAGGCGCTCGAGTGGCTGGGGGAGAAGCCCGGCAGCGACGGCAAGGGCCTGGCCGACTGGGATATTTCGCGCGATGCCCCGTACTGCGGCATTCCGATCCCGGACGCGCCGGGAAAGTACTTCTACGTCTGGCTCGACGCTCCGGTCGGCTATCTGGCAAGCCTCAAGGCCGATCTCGCGAGCAAGGGCATCGCGCTGGCCGATTTCTTGCGCGGCGAAGGCGTCGAGCAATTTCATTTCATCGGCAAGGACATCGTCTACTTCCACACGCTGTTCTGGCCGGCGATGCTCGAGTTCGCCGGCCCGCCGTACAAGGTTCCGGACAACGTGTTCGTGCATGGCTTCATTACCTTCACCGGCGAGAAGATGTCCAAGTCGCGGGGCACGGGCATCAGCCCCGAGCTCTATCTCGACCTGGGATTGAATCCGGAGTGGCTGCGTTATTACATAGCGGCCAAGCTCAACAACCGCGTCGAAGACCTCGATTTCAATCCCGACGATTTCATCGCGCGGGTCAACAGCGACCTGGTCGGCAAGTACGTCAACATCGCCAGCCGGACGGCGCGCTTCATCGCCCAGACCGGCAACAAGCTGGCGGCGACGTCGGGATTCGATGTGCGGCACGGCATGCCGTTGCGCGCGCTCGCCGACCGGATCGCGGCGTTGTATGCGAGCCGCGAATTCGGCAAGGCCTTGCGCGAGGTGATGGAGCTCGCCGACCGCACCAACGAATATTTCGATCGCAACAAGCCGTGGGAAGCGGCCAAACGGCCCGGAGGCGCAGAGCGCGTGCTTGAAATCTGCTCGGAGTGTATCGACGACTTCCGGATCCTGACGACGCTGCTGAAGCCGGTGCTGCCAGCCGTCGCTGCGAGCGCCGAGCTGTTTCTGCAGATCCCGTCGCAGACGTGGAGCGATATCGGCATGACGCTGCCGGCCGGGCACGCCATCGGCGAGTACAAGCACCTGTTGAACCGCATCGATCCGAAACAGGTCGATGCGCTGCTCGAAGGACCGAAGGCGGGTGCCGGCGCGGCGCCGGCCAATGAACCTCCGGCGGCGACTGCCGCCGTCGCGCCGCCGATCAGCATCGACGAGTTTTCCAGGATCGACCTGCGCGTGGCGCGTATCGTCAATGCCGAGCAGGTAGACGGCGCCGACAAACTGCTGAAACTGACGCTCGATGTCGGCGAAGCGCGCCACCGCACGGTGTTTGCGGGCATCAAGAGCGCCTACCAGCCGCAGGACCTTATCGGCCGCTTGACGCCGATGGTCGCCAACCTCGCGCCGCGCAAGATGAAGTTCGGCGTGTCAGAGGGCATGGTGCTCGCGGCCTCTGGCGAGGGACCGGGAATCTTCCTGCTCGCGCCGGACTCGGGCGCCGAGCCTGGCATGCGCGTCAAGTAGGCGCGATGGCTGCAGCAGCCTTGCGCCGGACGCGAAACATCGTGGCGCTCCGGCGATGACGAGCGCGTTGCCGCTGATCGTCGACGCCATCGTCGCGTGGCTGCTGATCGGCGCGCTGGCGCTGGTCCCGACCGGTCGCGGCTTTTTGGGTCGTTCGCTTTTTGTCGCCGGCGCGCTGGTCGGCCTCGCTATTGCCATCATTGCCCTGAGCGCCATCGGCGGCGTCTCCCAGGCGATGGTGCTGCCGCTGGGCTTGCCCGACCTGCCGTTTCATCTGCGGCTCGACGCGCTGTCCGCGTTCTTCCTGGTGCTGCTCGGCGCCGCCGCTGCGGGCATCTCGGTATTCTCGGCCGGCTACTTCCACGCCAGCGCAACGACATCGCCGCGGCTGTTGTGCCTGCAGTATCACGTGTTTCTCGCGGCGATGGCGCTGGTGCTGGTCGCCGACGACGCGTACATGTTCATGGTGGCCTGGGAGACGATGGCGCTCTCCTCGTTCTTCCTGGTGACGACCGATCACGTCGTTCCCGAGATACGCCGCGCCGGTTTCCTCTACCTGCTGATCGCGCACGTCGGCGCGGTTGCGATCCTGCTCTGCTTTGGCGTGTTGCAGGGCGGCAGCGGCGATTACACATTCGGATCGATGCGATCGATGGTGTTGACCGGCACGTGGCCTTCGATCGCATTTCTGCTCGCGCTCGCCGGATTCGGCGCCAAGGCCGGGCTGCTGCCGCTACATATCTGGCTCCCGGAAGCGCATCCGGCGGCGCCTTCGCCGGTATCTGCGCTGCTCTCTGCGGTGATGCTTAAGACCGCGATCTACGGCCTGCTGCGGGTGACGTTCGACCTCCTCAATGCGCAGTTGTGGTGGTGGGGCGTCACTGCGCTGGTGCTCGGCTTGCTCACGGCGCTCTTCGGCGTCATCTATGCGACCGTGCAGGTCGACATGAAGCGTCTGCTCGCGTATTCGTCGATCGAGAACATCGGCATCATCGTCGCCGGCATCGGGCTGACGATTCTGTTCAAGGCCAACGGCAAGACGCTGCTCGCGTCGATCACGCTGGTGGCAACGCTCTACCACGCGTTCAACCACGCATTCTTCAAGAGCCTGCTCTTCCTTGCCACCGGCTCGGTGCTGCATTCGACCCGCGAGCGCAGCCTCGGCAAGCTGGGCGGGCTGATTCATCGCATGCCCTGGGTCGCGTGGTCGGCGCTGATTGGCGCGCTGGCGATCGCAGGGCTGCCGCCGCTCAACGGCTTCGTTTCCGAATGGCTGCTGCTGCAGGCTTTCCTGTTCACTCCGACGCTCCCGCAATCGTTCATCAACATGCTGGTGCCACTCGCCGCCGCGGCGCTGGTGCTGGTCGCCGCCCTCGGCGCCTACGTGATGGTCAAGTTCTACGGCGTCGTCTTTCTCGGGCGCCCGCGCGAACCCCAACTGGCCTATGCGCACGACGCCGGCCATTTCGAGCGCGTCGCGCTGGTGTGGTTCGCCGTCGGGTGTGTCGCTCTCGGCCTGTTCCCAGGCACCGTCATCGGACTCCTCGACAACGTCAACATGGCGCTGATCGGAGCGACGGTGGGCCACGCCGGCGACCAATGGTGGATGCTCGCGCCGATCAACCCGGACCGATCGAGCTACAGCCCGCTGATCGTGCTGGTGGTGATCGCCGTCGTCGTTTTGCTGACGATCCAGGTCGTGCACCGCTACTACCATGGACGCATTCGCAGCGGCCCGGCGTGGGATTGCGGATTTCCGATGCAGACTCCACGCATGCAGGACACGGCGGAAGGCTTCGGACAGCCGATCCGGCAGGTATTCGAAACCTTCTTCCGGGTCGAGCGCGTGCTGCCTTCGCCATTCGACGCGGCGCCGCAGTACCGAGTCACCGTGGGTGACCACCTGTGGCAATGGATCTACCTGCCGATCATGCGCGGGGTCGAGGCGCTGGCGCGCTTCGCCGGCCGGATTCAGCAAGGCAGGATCTCTATCTATCTTATCTACAGCTTCGTCACCTTGCTCGCGCTGCTGATGTTCATCCGATGAGCGTCGCCGGCTTCCTGTCGCAACTGCTTCAGCTCGCGATCGCGCTGCTGCTTGCGCCGATCCTGGTCGGATGGGTTAATCAATGCCGCGCGTGGCTTTCCAATCGCAGCGCGCCGCCGCTGCTGCAACCGTACCGCACGATCAGGAAGCTCTTCCACAAGGACGCGGTCGTGGCGGAGAACGCATCGCGACTGTTCCGGATGACCCCTTACATCGTGTTCGCCGCGATGGCGCTCGCGGCGGCGATCGTGCCGTCGCTGGCGACCGACCTCCCGTTCGCGCATGCCGCCGACGCGATCGCTCTGGTCGGGCTGTTCGCGCTGGCGCGCGTATTTTCCGCGCTCGCCGCGATGGACATCGGCACCGCGTTCGGCTCGATGGGCGCGCGCCGCGAGATGTTCGTCGGCTTCCTCGCCGAGCCGGCGCTGCTGATGGTGCTCTTCACCGCTTCGCTGATTTCGGGCTCCACGTCGTTGCCGACGATCGTCGACTCGCTCGCGCATCGGGAATTCGCCATCTACCCCAGCCTCGCTTTCGCCGGCGTCGCGTTCACGATGGTGTCTCTGGCCGAGAATGCGCGCATCCCCATCGACAACCCGGCCACGCACCTCGAGCTGACGATGATCCACGAGGCGATGCTACTCGAATACTCGGCGCGGCATCTGGCGCTGCTCGAGTGGGCCTCGGCGCTGAAGCTGTTCAATTATTCGTGCATCGGCCTCGCGCTGTTTCTGCCGTTCGGTATCGCCGAAGGCAGCGCCGACTGGCTGGCCATCCTCGGTGCGACACCGGTGCTGATCGTCAAGCTCGCCGTCGGCGGGTTCGCTCTCGCGGTGATCGAGACGCTGTCTGCGAAGTTGCGCATCTTTCGCGCTCCCGAGTTTCTGGGCACGGCCTTCCTGCTCGCCGTCCTGGCGATGCTGGTCAACCTGATGCTCGGCAGCTGAAGGACGAGAGCCAATGCCGATGACGCAGATCCCGCTCTGGGCGCAGCTGATCAACCTGCTCGCCGCGGTGCTGCTGCTGCTGGCGTTCGCGATGCTCGCGCAGCGCCGCGTGCTGACGCTGATCAACCTGTTCGCCGCACAGGGGTTTGCGCTCGCCTGCTCGACGGCGATCGTCGCGTTCGCCACTCATCAGCCGCACCTTTACTGGTCGGTCGGCCTGACGCTGGTGCTCAAGGTGATGCTGCTGCCTTGGCTGCTGCACCGGCTGATTCTCCGGCTCGACGTCAAATGGGACGTCGAAGGTCTGATCAACATTCCGACGACGATGCTGCTGGGCATCGTGCTGGTCGTGTTCGCGTTCAATCTGGCGCTGCCGATCTCGCAGCTCGCCAACACGGTGACGCGGGCAACGCTTGGGATCGCGATGGCCAGCGTGATGCTCGCCTTCCTGATGATGATCACCCGGCGCAAGGCGATCCCGCAGGTGATCGGCTTCCTGGCGATGGAGAACGGGCTGTTCTTCGCGGCCACCAGCGCGACCTACGGCATGCCGATGGTGGTCGAGCTGGGCATCGCGCTGGACGTGCTGGTCGCGATGCTGATACTCGGCGTCTTCTTCTTCCAGATACGCGAGCAGTTCGACAGCCTCGACCTGCAGCATCTGGAAAAGCTGAAGGAATGATCGAGATCTTCGCCGTTCTCGGCGCGCCGCTTGCCGGCGCCGTGCTGCTCGCCTCGATCGGCGAGCGCGAGCACGCGCCGGAGGTCAACGTCGGCGTATGCGTCGTTACGTTCATCGCGGCGGCGGCGTTGACGGTCCGCGTGATCGGCGAGGGACCGCTGCTGGTGGCGGGCAAGCTTTTTTTCGTCGATTCGTTCAATGTTTTCCTGATCGCGCTGACCGCGTTCGTCGGGCTGACGACGTCGATCTTTTCGCGCCCGTACATGCGCATAGAGCAGGACCTCGGACACCTGACGCCGGCGCGGCTCAGGCTCTACCACAGCATGTTCCAGCTGTTCAATTTCACGATGCTGCTGGCGCTTTCCACCAACAACATGGGCCTGCTGTGGGTAGCGATGGAAGCCGCGACCTTGACGACGGTGCTGCTGATCTCGCTCTACCGCACGCCGGCGAGCCTCGAGGCGGCGTGGAAATACTTCATCCTGTGCGGCGTCGGCATCGCGCAGGCCCTGTTCGGGACGATCCTGCTCTATTTCGCCGCGGAAAAAGTGCTCGGCGCCGGCGGCGGCGCGCTGCTCTGGACCGAGCTCAACAGCGTCAAGGGCGATCTCGAGCCGACGGTGCTGTCGCTCGCCTTCGTCTTCCTGCTGGTCGGCTACGGCACCAAGGTCGGCCTGGTGCCGCTGCACAACTGGCTTCCCGACGCGCACGCCGAGGGCCCGACGCCGGTGTCGGCCGTGCTTTCGGGCCTGCTGCTCAACGTGGCGCTGTACGCGGTCGTGCGCTGCAAGGTGCTGGTCGAAGGCTCGGTGCAGACCTCGTTCGCCCGGACCCTGATGATGGGCTTCGGGATTCTGTCCGTGGTCGTGGCTTCGTTGCTGCTGCTGCGACAGAAGGACATCAAGCGGCTTTTCGCGTACTCGTCGATCGAGCACATGGGCATCATCACGTTCGCCTTCGGCATGGGCGGGCCGATCGCGAGCTTCGCGGGCCTGTTGCACATGACCGTGCACTCGCTGACCAAATCGGCGATTTTTTTCGCGGTCGGTCACGCGACGCAAAAGGCGGGCACGCAACTGGTGGACGGCATTCGCGGGCTGGTAACCATCAGCCCGCTGATCGGATGGGGTCTGGCGCTGGGCGCGTTGGCGATCCTGGGTATGCCGCCCTTTGGCGTCTTCGCCAGCGAATTCCTGATCCTCACCACGGCGATCCACGAACAACCGTGGGCGACGCCGCTCCTTCTGGGCGCGCTGGGCATCTCGTTCGCCGCGATTTTTTCGCGCGTCCAGCCGATGGTGTTCGGCGAAACGACGGTCAAGCGGCTGCCGCACCGGCCGGCGATGATCCCCGTGTTCGTCCACCTGGGGATCGTGCTGATGCTGGGCCTGTGGATCCCGCCCGTTCTCGCCGACTGGTATCGCCAGGCGGCGCGACTGATCGGTTGAGCCGATGAACGTATCACCGCTCGGACTCTCCGCCTCGACCCTGCCCTGCGCCTTGCCGGCGCAGCGCTGCAGGGTGAATTCGGGACAGCTGTTGAGCGCCTGCCGGCTCGCGTGGGAGCGCGGCGGGCAGCTGGTCGCCCTGTGGGCGAGCGATGAGCGCGATCGCGCCCGCGGCTTCGCGGTTCGCGTCTTGCTGCGCGACGGCGACGGCCTGACCTTGCTCGAACACACGCTGCCGGACGAAGGCGCTCGCTATCCGGACCTGTCGCCGATCTTCCCTGTGGCGAATCGCATGCAGCGAGCGGCATTCGACCTGGTCGGCACGCAATGCGATGCCGACGACCAGCGGCCCTGGACCTGGCAGGCGGCGTGGCCGATCGACCGCTTTCCGTTGCAGCGGGATTTCGAGGTGTCGCCCGCGTGGGCCCCGGGGCAGGAAGACTATCCGTTCGTGCGGGTCGCCGGCGACGGCGTGCACGAAATCGCGGTGGGGCCCGTCCACGCGGGCACGATCGAGCCGGGCCACTTCCGCTTTCAGGTCGTCGGCGAAAAAGTGCTGCGTCTCGAGGAGCGGCTGGGCTACGCGCACAAAGGCATCGAAAAACGCTTCGAATCGCTGTCGCTGGTCGACGCCTACCGGCTGGCGGGCCGGGTTTCAGGCGACAGCACCGTCGCCTACGCCTGCGCCTACGCCCAGGCGGTCGAATCGATCGCCGGCTGCGCGGCGCCGCCGCGCGCCGCGTGGCTGCGCGCGCTTTGTCTGGAGCGGGAGCGCGTCGCCAGCCACTTGGGCGATCTGGGCTACCTCGGCAACGACGGCGGGTTCGCCTTCGGCCTTTCGCAGTTCTCGCGGCTCAGAGAAGACGTGCTGCGCCTTAACGATCGCGCGTTCGGCCATCGCCTGCTGATGGATGTCGTCGTGCCCGGCGGTGTCGCGCGCGACCTCTCCGCCGACGACATCGCACTGATGCGCGAGCAATGCGCTTCACTCGAACGCGAGCTTCCCGTCCTGCGGGACATCTACGACGAGCACGCCGGCCTACAGGACAGATTTCGCGGCTGCGGACAGGTCACGCGCGAGCTGGCAACGAGGCTCGGCCTGACCGGGCTCGCCGCCCGCGCCAGCGGACTTCCCGACGATCTGCGCTGCGATTTCGCACAGGCGCCGTACGATACTCTCGGCGTTCGGCGGGCGACGCACGCCGATGGCGACGTCGCCGCGCGCGTGGCCGTACGCTTCGACGAAACCGTGGAATCGCTGCGGCTGGTCAACGCGATGCTGGCAGCGATGCCTGACGGCGACATCGCCGCAGCGCTCCCCGAAGCGCCGGCCTCGCGGCTGGCGATTGGGTGTGCCGAAGGCTGGCGCGGGCCGGTCTTCATCGCGCTGGAAAGCGGTCCCGACGGCACGATCCGCCGCTGCCATCCGCACGATCCGTCGTGGCAGAACTGGCCGGTGATCGAGCATGCGGTGATCGGAAACATCGTTCCGGATTTTCCGCTGATCAACAAATCGTTCAACCTTTCCTACAGCGGCCACGACCTCTAGCGATGCTGCACATCCTTCACCAGATCGCCCGGACGGGGATCAAGACCGAGACAGCGCCATCGCCCGCCGAGGAGATGGTCGTCGTCGCCCGGCTGCAAGAAGAGATTTTGCGCACCCTGGGCCGCGCGCTGACGATCCGCCACATCGATGCCGGCTCGTGCAACGGCTGCGAGCTGGAAATCCAGGCGCTCGCCAATCCGTACTACAACCTGGAGGGCATGGGCATACGCTTCGTGGCGAGTCCCCGCCACGCCGACATGCTCCTGGTGACCGGCCCGGTATCGAAGCATATGGCGATCGCCTTGAAGCGCACCTACGACGCAACGCCGGAGCCCAAGCTGGTCGTCGCGGTCGGCGATTGCGGCTGCACGGGCGGAATCTTCGGCCAGAGCTATGCGAGCCTGGGCGGCGTGGCCAGCGTGATTCCGGTCGACGTCGCGATCCCCGGCTGCCCGCCGCCGCCGCGCGCGCTGCTGCAAGGCATCCTGGCGGCGATCACCGCGCACGCGCCACCGGCCGCGCCCGAGTTCTCTGCTGCGCAATCGCCCGACACCCCTTGAAATCGGCCGCCGGGCCGCCATTTAGCAGTTGTGCGCGGCTAAGGCCTTATCCTGCTGCCGCGGAAAACGAATGGAGAGAAGCAAATGACCAGTCTGATTCGCTATTTCGATCCGCTGGATCGCGTGTTCGATCGCGCGTTCGGGTCGGTGCTTACCAACGGCGATGCAGGCGCGGCCGGCCGCAGCATTGCGCTGGACGTCGTCGAGACGCCGGAAGCGTATATCGTCAGGGCCGAACTGCCCGGCATTCCGAAGGACAAGATCGAAGTGAATGTCGAAGACCGCAATGTGACGATCGGCGCCGCGTTCAGCCAGGAAATCGACGCCAACGGCAAGACGCTCTGGCAAGAGCGCAGCTTCGGCAAGCTCTCGCGCGCGATCTGTCTGCCCGAGCCGGTCGACGCCAACGGGGCACAGGCAACGCATGTCGACGGCGTGCTGCAACTGACGCTGCCGAAGGTCGCCAAGGCCAACAGCAAGCAGATCACGATTCAGTAACCGCGCGAGTGCCCGGCGAGGGGCCCCGCGTAGCGGGGATCGACGGGGCACGCCGCCGGAGCGAGGAGCAGGGCCCCCGCGAGCCCAAGCGACGCGGGGATGCGACCGCGAAGGCGGCGGCTTGCGCGCATGCACGCTGTTTGCGCTCGCGAGGCGTTGATGCGCGCATGCGAGTCGCGGTGCGGCCGACCCGTGATGCGTCGCGTCACGCGACGGGCCAAGGAGGCCGCAAGCAGCAAAAGAAAAGCGCGGCTCCGACGTTGAGTCGGCGCCGCGCTTTTGCCTTCTCCGACCGCGTTACCGCGTGGCCTGAATGTCGCGGCCGTTGAGCTCCTGCACCGGGCGGGCGTTCATCGGATAGGATCTGGCGAAACGGGCGACCTCGTCGGCCGAGATCTGCGTCGGCGTCTTCAGCACGAACCATTTCACGTCCTCGCTGCACGGCGGGGTCGTCAGCGAGCCGGCGAACGTGTAGTAGCCTTTGTCGCGCGGAAGCAGCTCGAGCGCGCTGATCTTGACCGCGTCGACCACGTTCTCCTTGTCCTTCGTCTGCGGCAGGTGGCTCCACAGCGTCTTGATCAGGCCATTCTCCTTGCCTTCGTCGAGCAGGACAGCGACGACGGCGATCTTGCCGTCCTTGCCCCGATGGACGAGGTGCGCCTCCATGTCGTGGCCCTTCCCGCTGATCTTTTCCTCGCTCGGCTTGTGGAAGTGGAATTCGACCAGCTCGTAGCGCTTGCCCTCGACCGAAATCGTGCTGCCGGGCGCGTAGTTGACCTGTATCGTGTGCCCGTTGTCGATGATCCGCAGCGGCGACGGCTTGTAGTCGAACAATAGCGGCGACAGGTCGCCTTTCCTGGCGTCGGCGTCGGGGATGTCGATCGGCGATTGCGTCTTGCCCAGCGCGCAGGCGGCGAAGTTCTTCTCCATCTTGGCCCACTTCGCCGGGCCGGTCGCGCCCGAATAGGTCCAGCGGCCGCTGTCCGCAGCCAGGCCCATGCCTGCGACGCCGGCCATGCCGGCGACCGCGACCATTGCCAGCAGCCTCTTCCAGAATCGTTCCATCGCCCCTCCTTACGCTTTACTCGCCAGCGGCGTCCTAACCCAACAAGTCGGCCGCTGCTTTTTTGCCGCGTCCGTTGCGCGTCGGCTCGCCCCGCGCGCCCTTGCGGCCCGCATGCCGGTCGAGCACGGGCTTCAAATAGTTCCCGGTGTAGCTGCCCGGCGTGTCGCCTACCTCCTCCGGCGTGCCCTCGGCAATGATGCGCCCGCCGCCGGCGCCGCCTTCCGGGCCGAGGTCGATCACCCAGTCCGCGGTCTTGATGACGTCCAGATTGTGCTCGATGACCACGACCGTATTGCCGTGGTCGCGCAAGCGATGCAACACGGTCAACAGCATTTCGATGTCGTGGAAATGCAGGCCAGTCGTCGGTTCGTCGAGGATGTAGAGTGTCCGCCCGGTGTCCCGCTTCGACAACTCCAGCGCCAGCTTGACGCGCTGTGCCTCGCCGCCCGAAAGCGTCGTCGCCGATTGCCCCAGCGTGATGTAGCCCAGGCCCACGTCGAGCAGGGTCGAGAGCTTGCGCGCAACCACCGGCACCGGCTCGAAGAACGCGTGCGCCTGCTCGACGGTCATCGACAGCACGTCGTGGATGTTCCTGCCCTTGTACTGGATCTCGAGGGTCTCGCGGTTGTAGCGCTGTCCGTGGCAGACGTCGCAGGGCACGTAGACGTCGGGCAGGAAATGCATCTCGACCTTGATCAGCCCGTCGCCCTGGCAGGCCTCGCAGCGGCCGCCCTTGACGTTGAACGAAAAGCGTCCCGGGCCGTAGCCGCGCTCGCGCGCCTCTTTCACCTGCGCGAACAGCTCGCGGATCGGCGTGAACAGCCCGGTGTAGGTCGCCGGATTCGACCGCGGCGTGCGGCCGATCGGGCTCTGATCGACGCTGATCACCTTGTCGTAGTGCTCGAGACCGTGCATTTCGTCGTACGGCGCGGGCTCGGCGGTGCTGCCGTACAGGTGACGGGCGACCGCGTGGTAGAGCGTATCGTTGATCAAGGTCGACTTGCCCGAGCCCGAAACGCCGGTCACGCAGACGAACACGCCCACCGGCAGGGTTAGCGTGATGTCCTTCAGGTTGTTGCCCGAGGCGCCGGTGATCGTCAGCGCGCGTTTCAGGTCGGCCTTGTGGCGCTGCGCCGGAATCGGGATCTGCCGGTGCCCGGCGAGGTACTGCCCGGTCAGCGAATGCGGCGCGCGGCGGATCTCTTCCGGCGTCCCCTGCGCCACGATCTGGCCGCCATGCTCGCCGGCGCCCGGACCCATGTCGACGACGTGATCGGCGGACAGGATCGCGTCGGTGTCGTGCTCGACGACGATCACGCTGTTGCCCAGATCGCGCAGGTGCTTCAGCGTCGTCAGCAGCCGATCGTTGTCGCGCTGGTGCAGGCCGATCGACGGCTCGTCGAGCACGTACATGACGCCGGTCAGTCCCGAGCCTATCTGCGAGGCCAGCCGGATGCGCTGCGCCTCGCCGCCCGACAGCGTCTCGGCCGAGCGATCGAGCGACAGGTAGTCGAGTCCGACGTTGTTCAGGAATTGCAGTCGGCTGACGATCTCCTTCACTATCTTGTCGGCGATCGCCTGGCGCTGTCCCTCGAGTTTCAGTTTGCGGAAGAACTCGCCGGCTTCCTTCAGCGGACGGTTGCTGATCTCGTAGATCGCTCGCTCGTCTCCGGGCGGGCCGACCTTGACGTGTCGCGCCTCTCGCCGCAGCCGCGTGCCTTCGCACTCGGGGCAAGGCTTCGAATTCAGATATTTGGCGAGCTCCTCGCGCACCATGATCGAGTCGGTCTCGCGATAGCGGCGCTCGAGGTTCGGGATGATGCCCTCGAACGCGTGCTCGCGGACCACCGTCTTGCCGCGGTCGGACAGATACTGGAAGGCGATTTTTTCCTTGTCGCTGCCGTACAGGATCATCTGCTGAATGCGCTCCGGCAACTTGTCGAAGGCCTTGTCCAGATCGAACGCGTAATGCTTGGCGAGGCTTTGCAGCATCTGGAAATAGAACTGGTTGCGGCGATCCCACCCCTTGATCGCGCCGGAGGCGAGCGACAGCTGCGGAAACGCGACGACCCGCTTCGGATCGAAGAAGCTGATCGCGCCCAGGCCGTCGCAGCGCGGGCAGGCGCCCATCGGATTGTTGAACGAGAAGAGGCGTGGCTCGAGCTCCTCCAGCGAATAGTTGCAGATCGGGCAGGCGAACTTCGCCGAATAGAGATGCTCCTTGTTGGTATCCATCTCGACCGCGATCGCGCGCCCGTCACCATTGCGCAGCGCCGTCTCGAACGATTCGGCGATACGCTGCTTGAGATCCGGGCGCACGCGCAGCCGGTCGACGACCACCTCGACCGTGTGCTTGGTGTTCTTGGTCAGCTTCGGCACCGCATCGATCTCGTAAACCTTGCCGTCGACGCGGACGCGCACGAAACCCTTGGCGCGCAACTCCACGAAGAGCTCGGCCTGCTCGCCCTTGCGGTTGACGACCGCCGGCGCGAGGATCATCAGCCGGGTTTCCTCCGGCAGCATCAGTACCGCATCGACCATCTGCGAGATCGTCATCGCCGCGAGCTTCTGCTCCGGGTGGTCGGGACAGTACGGCTCGCCGACCCGCGCGAAGAGGAGCCGCAGATAGTCGTGAATTTCGGTGACGGTGCCCACCGTCGAGCGCGGGTTGTGCGAAGTGGCCTTCTGCTCGATCGAGATCGCCGGCGACAGTCCTTCGATCAGATCGACGTCGGGCTTTTCCATCAGCTGCAGGAATTGCCGCGCGTACGCCGAGAGCGACTCGACATAGCGGCGCTGCCCTTCGGCATAGAGCGTGTCGAAGGCGAGCGAGCTCTTGCCGGAACCCGACAGGCCCGTGATGACGATCAGCCGATGACGCGGCAGATCGAGGTTGATGTTCTTGAGATTGTGGGTGCGAGCACCCCGGATGCGGATGTAGTCCATCGACGCTGCGAAGCCTTGAGGCAACCTGCTAATATACTCCTTTTCGCACGCTCGTTCGATGCCGACAAGCCGGCGGCTCAGGCGCCTCCGACAACGCCCGATCGAGCGCATCGGCGCGCATTGGCCATCCGGCCGATGCGAAGTGCCGAGACCATTGTTACGGGCGCGGCATAGCATCGAACGATGAATTTCGTATGGGAGAAGCTCGATGGCATCGGTGAACAAGGTGATCCTGGTCGGAAATCTGGGCCGCGATCCGGAAACGCGGTACACGACCGGCGGCGAAGCCGTGACCAACGTGTCGATCGCGACGACCGACACATGGAAGGACAAGGCCGGCGAAAAGCAGGAGCGCACCGAATGGCACCGCGTCGCTTTTTTCGGCAAGCTCGCCGAAATTGCCGGCGAATACCTGAAAAAAGGCAGCCAGGTCTACGTCGAGGGCCGGCTGCAGACGCGCAAGTGGCAGGACAAGGAAGGCCAGGAAAAGTACACGACCGAAATCATCGCCGATCGCATGCAAATGCTGGGTAGCCGGTCCGGTGCAGGCGGTGGTGGCGGCGAGCCGCCACCGGAGCGCGAGCGCAGCTCGGGCGGCGGCAAGCCGGCAAGCGCCGCGCCCGCCAAGAAGAACGTCGACGACCTGGACGACGACATCCCGTTCTAGCCGCTGCAGTTTCCTCCGAACGCGCTTGAAACATCGGGGCCGCGTTCGATTCGCGAACAAGCTCGCGATCAGCGCCGCGATGGTCCGGAATCTCCCGCGTCGGCCGGTGCGGGCGCCGCGGGTCCCTGGCGGACGACGCGGCCTCTCTCCGCGGGAACCGGTGCATACGCCGGGGGCGGCGCAGGCGCTGCCTGCGGCGTGGTCAAGACCATGCGCGGCGGGATCGATGGCGGAGGTACCGGTGCCGCTTGCGGCGTCGTTACGATCACACGCGGCGGCAATGACGGCGGCGCGACCCGCGGCTGCGCCTGCACTTGTGGCAGGGGCGGTCCCGCCGGAGTGGAGACGCTCGGCACCGGGCGCAACGCCGGCGTCGCGCGCGGATCGGCAGGCACCTGCCGGTAGGCGGGCGCGGTCTGCGGCGCTGCGAGCGTCGTGCGCGGCACTTGCCGAGCCTGCGCTGGAGTCGGCGTCCCGGTGCGCAATTCGCGCCGCGCGTCGGTGGTGCGCCGTTCGACGTTGACATAGCGATCCCGCACGAGCGGACTTCCGTAGGCGACACCGCGCCGGTGCTCGGGGGCGTGCTGCCACGAAACGCTGCCGTGGTAGTTGCGGTACTGCGGCCGGTTGAAAAATTCGTTGCGGCCGATGGTCACGCTGATCCTGCCCGCCTGCCACTCGGGGTGAGCCCAGCCCCAATGGTTTCGGTCGACCCGACACGGCCTTCCCCAGGCGATGCCCGCGCCGATTCGGTGCACCGGGTAGCCGAAGAAAGCCGGCGGATACCAGAAGAAAGGCTGGTAGGACGCGACCCACCACGGCCCGTAGACGAGCTGCGGGTCATAGACCGGCACGTACACGTAATCGAACTGCGCGGGCTCGATGACAATCGCCTGGTCCGACGTGTACACGTGCTGCTGGTCGGAGTCCTGAAGTGTGCCGACCGCTTCCGCGCGAGCGCGTAGCGCCTGCACCGTGTCCATCACCTGTTGCCGATTGGCCAGGAACGAATCGCCGAGCTGCTGCGTCCACTCGAGCCGGTCGCTCATCATCGCCAGCACTTGCGGAAAGGCCGCAAGCGACTGCACGCTCGGATCCCACCGTTTGGATCGCAGGGCATCGTCGAGGGCGGTGCCGCTCAGTCCCGGATTCTGCTGGACGAAACGCGCGGCCTCCACTACTTCCAGCGGATAGGTCGAAGCCATCAGCACCTGCGCCAAGAGATCGTCCGGATACAGCGCAATCGGCGCCAACAGCGCATCGAGCTGGTCCTGCGGCAGGTATTCGGCCGACGACGCTTCGCTGTCGGGCGGCACGCCGTAGGATTGCGCTTGCGACCGCATCGGCATCGCCAGTGCAAACACAAACGCGAGCCCGAGCGCGAACAGCCGCGCGAGCCCTGGATGCGCAGGGACTCGCCGGCTTGCAGAGCGACGCGCGCGCAAGGCGCTCTCGCCTGAGCGAAAACTGGAATCTGTTTGCATCATCGACACCTCACGACGACCTTTGCACGCCGCTCGATTCAGGCTAACAGCGAGATTGCTTGCCTGTTCCTGCGGCGGCGCGCTGCGAACCGGATATTCGCGGATCTCTCGATCATTAACGCTCGGTGAAGCAAGGGGAAAACGGAGGGGCGATTTTCTTCGTAACAACTTGTTGCCGAGGACCGCCGCGCCTCCGTGCGGGCGCACGGGGCACAGGATCGCGGTCGGTTGCGCTGCGGGGCGAGGATCAGCCCGCTGCCGCGAAGACGGGCGCGGCTTCCGCGCAATGCGCGACCTCGATCACTGCGCCGCCCAGGCAGGTTTCGCCGTCGTAGAGCACCAGATATTGCCCAGGTGTCGGCGCCCATTGCGGCGCGTCGAATCGGACGCGCCACCGTCCTTCGGTGAGCGCCTCGAGGCTGCATCGCGCGTCGGCCATCCGGTAGCGCGTCTTGGCTGCGAAACGCCGGCCGGCGGACGGCGCGCCGGCGATCCAGTGCATCGGCCCGGTCTCGACGACTTCCGCGTACAGCTGCGGGTCGTCGTGGCCCTGGACGACGATCAGCGCGTTGCGCGCGCGGTCCTTGCCGGCGACGAACCATGGTGCAGAGCCGCCGCCGCGCGTCCCGCCGACACCCAGGCCCTGCCTCTGCCCGAGCGTGTAGTAGGCAAGACCCCGATGCCGTCCGACCACGTTGCCCGACACCGTCTCGATCGGACCGGGATCCGTGGGCAGGTAGCGCGCGAGGAACTCGCGAAACGGCCGCTCGCCGATGAAGCAGATGCCGGTCGAATCCTTTTTTGCATAAGTCGGTATGCCCTGCTCTCGGGCGATGGCACGCACGTCCCGCTTGGCGAGCTCGCCCAAGGGAAACAGGGTGCCGTCGAGCTGCGCTTGCGAAAGCTGGTGCAGGAAGTAGGTCTGATCCTTGCCTGCGTCGGCGGCCTTGCGCAGCTCGACGCCGCGCTCGCCCGGCGCGAGTCGCGCGTAATGCCCGGTGGCGATGCGCTCGGCGCCCAGCGCTTTGGCGTGATCGACAAAGGCCTTGAACTTGATTTCGCTGTTGCACAGCACGTCGGGGTTGGGCGTGCGTCCCGCGCGGTATTCGTGCAGGAATTGCGCGAACACGCGGTCGCGGTACTCGGCGGCGAAGTTGACGGCTTCGAGCTCGATGCCGATCACATCGGCGACCGATGCCGCGTCGACTAAGTCCTGACGCGACGTGCAGTAGCCGTCGTTGTCGTCGTCCTCCCAGTTCTTCATGAACACGCCGACGACCTCGTGGCCTGCGCGCTTCAGCAACCACGCCGCGACCGACGAGTCGACCCCGCCCGATAGTCCGACGACGATGCGCTGCTTGTTGGCCATGACTGGTGCGCTAAAGCCTTAAGCCTATGATTATACGCTAATTTCAGCCACACAAAAACAAAGGCCCGGTCCCTTGCGAGACCGGGCCTGCAACGGTTTGACTCGAATTACTTCTTGGCTGGCTCAGCCGACGCGGCCGGTGCAGCCGGCGCCATCGCCTTGTCGGACTTGGCGGCGGCGTCCTTCTTCACTGCCTTGGCCGATTCCTTCTTGGCCTTCTTGGCAGCTTTCTTCGCCTTCTTCGCTTCCTTCTTGGCAGTCTTGGCCGAATCCTTGGCCATCGCTGCATCCTGCTTGGCGGCTTCCTTGGCCGCTTCGGCCTTGGCCGGCGCCGAAGGCGCGGCGGCGGGCGCTGGCGCCGGAGCCGGGGTTTGCGCGGCGGCGCTCAGCGATACGGCAAAAGCGCCGGCGAGCAGCGCGGTCAACAGCTTGTTCATGGGTCTGTCCTCAGTCTCAAAGAGTGGGTTGGTCGACACTCGAATCCGTGTCGCCGCCATTAACGCAACCGTGGCATAAACGGTTGACAGAACGAAGGTATCGGCCGGGCGCTACTTCATCGCCAGCTGGCAATCGGCCAGCCGTGGGCCACTGCCTGGTCGGCCAACACCGGGTCCGGATCGATTGCGACCGGATGGGTCACCGCCAGCAATAGCGGTAGGTCGTTGTGCGAATCGCTGTAGAACCAGGATTCGGAGAAATCCGAAAGCTTCCGGTTCAAGCCGGCGAGCCAGGCGTCCAGGCAGGCGAGCTTCCCCGCCTGAAAGCAGGGTTCGCCCCTAGGCCGTCCGGTAAAGCGCCCGGCGACGACCTCGGGCTCGGTCGCGACCAGATGACTGACCCCGTACAGCGCGGCGATCGGCCGCGTGATAAAGCTGTTGGTCGCCGTTACGACCGCCACCAGGTCGCCCGCGGCCAGCCGCTCGTCGACCAGCTTCCGGCCGGCCGGCAGTAGCATCGGTCGTATTTTTTCGGCGATGAACCGGTCGCGCCAGGCGAGCAGGGTCGCCGGCTCGTTTTCGGCCAATGGTCGCAGCTGGAACTCCAGAAACGCGTAGATATCGAGTCGGCCCGCCTTGTAATCGGCGAAGAACTCGGCGTTGCGACGCTCGTAGACTTCGGCGTCGACGGCGCCCTGCTCGATCAGGAATTGCGCCCAGCCGTAGTCGCTGTCGCCGCCCAGCAACGTGTTGTCGAGGTCGAACAGCGTCAAGCGCTCGACCGGTCCTATCACGTCGCCGCTCATGCGTCCGCCCTCCGCAGCCACGCCTTGAGCAGCGGCACGGTGATTGGGCGCTTGCTCGCCAGCGATGCCCGATCCAGCGCGGCGAGCGTCGCCAGCAGCGACGGCAGGTCGCGACGGCCATGATGCAGTAGGTAATCGATCACTTCGCCCGACAATTGAAAGCCGCGCTGATCGGCGAATGCCGCCATCGCCGCCGGCTTGTCTTCGTCGGACAGAGGCAGCACTTCGTAGACCAGTCCCCAGCCGAGCCGCGTGCGCAGATCCTCGCGCAGCGGCAGCGCAGCCAGCGGCGTGCGGCTGGCGGCGATCAGACGTCCGCGACGCTGCTTCTGCGCGTTGTACAGGCTGAAGATCGCCGCCGCCGCGTCTGCATCCGCCGTGTCGACGCGATCGATCACTACCAGCGTATCGGCGGCATCGATCGGCGTCGCCGCGAGCTCGCCCGGGTGCGCGATCCACCGCGCGGCGATGCGCTGTTCCTGCGCCGAGGCGATGGCCGCGTGCAGCAGGTGCGTCTTCCCGGCGCCGGCGGCGCCCCAAAGAAGAAGGCCCGTTTCATCGACGGCGCCGGCGACGAAGCGCGGCAGCAATGCGACGAGCTCGGCGTTGCGTCCCGGGAGAAAATTGGCAAGGCGCGGTGGCTCGGCCGGCGCGAGCTCGAATATCAGCTGTTCCATCGTCGGCGAGCGGCGCCAGCGGCGCCCGGCCACTCAGCGGTAGAGCGCGGAATCGTTGTATGCCTTGCGCAGGTGACGCAGCGCAACCAGCAGCACCGCGCTCGCCGGCAGCGCGAGCAGCACGCCGGCAAAGCCGAACAGCTGTCCGAAAGCGAGCAACGCGAAAATGACGGCCACCGGATGCAGCCCGATGCGATCGCCGACCAGCCAGGGCACCAGCACATAGCCTTCGAGCAGCTGACCGACGCCGTACACGGCCAGCACGGCGACGAAGCCGGGCAAGCCATGCCATTGCAGCAGTGCGGCCAGCACGCCGAGGATAAGCCCGAGGCCGAAGCCCACATAGGGTACGAACACCAGCAAGCCGGTCAGAATGCCGATCGGCACCGCGAACTGCAGGCCGGCGATCGACAGCGCGATCGCATAGTAGGTCGCGAGCACGATCATCACCGATGCCTGGCCGCGCAGGAATTCGGCCAGCACGTCGTCGACCTCGACCGCCACCGTGCCCAGCTTCGCCAGCCACCGCCGCGGCGTCAGCTCCTCGATCCGCGCCAGAATCACGTTCCAGTCGCGGAGCAGATAGAACATCACCACCGGGATCAGCGCGAGGTTGATCACGATGGCGAGAATCAGCGTTCCGCCGGCCTTGACGCTGGACAGAACCTTGGGGGTCAGCGCCTGCGCGTCCGGCAGGTTCTCGGCAATCATCTCCTTGATCGAAGCGAGATCCAGTTGCAGTGCAATGCCGAATTTCTCTTCGAGCCAGGGCGCGAACTTGGTCTGCAGCAGAGTGGCGAGGTCGGGCAGGCGTTGCAGCAGCTGCGCGAATTCCGAATGCACCAGGGGGGTCAGCACCAGGATCAGCGCAAAGACGACGAGGATCGTAATCGCCAGGACGAGCAGCGTGCCCACTGTGCGCGGCACGCGGTGCCGCTCGCCCCAGCTGACGGCCGGATTGCCGATATACGCCAGGATCCCACCGATCAGAAACGGCGTGAGGATATTCCCGAGCAGATGCAGCAGCAGCGCGAAGATCAGCGCGACGCCGATGATCCACAGGTACTGCTGCAGGCTCAGCTGCTGTCGCTGCTGCGCGTGACCGCGAACGACTCCGCCCGGCAACGGCGTATGGTGGTCGGGCGGCGGGCTCCCAATGGTCATTTCCGGTAAAATCCTCCCCCGCGCACTTTACAGTGCGCGACGCCGCGACTCAATCCAAATCGCCACCCAAACCGCCGCGCGCCCGCGAAAGACTGCGTTGAGTTCCCCGACGAGCATCCCCGGCCGATCGCTTTCGTATCGCGATGCGGGCGTAGACATCGATGCCGGCGACCGCCTGGTCGATGCCATCAAGCCGTTCGCCAAGCGCACGCTGCGGCCGGAGGTTCTGGCCGGCATCGGTGGATTCGGTGCATTGGTCGAGTTGCCGAAGCGCTACCGCGAGCCGGTGCTCGTCGCCGGGACCGACGGCGTCGGCACCAAGCTCAAGCTCGCGTTCGCGATGAACAAGCACGATACCATCGGGATCGACCTGGTCGCGATGAGCGTCAACGACATTCTGGTCCAGGGCGCCGAGCCGCTGTTCTTTCTCGACTACTACGTCTGCGAGACGCTCGACGTGGCGGTCGCCAGCGAAGTGATCCGCGGCATTGCGCATGGCTGCGAGCTGGCCGGATGCGCGCTGGCCGGCGGCGAGACCGCCGAGCATCCGAAGGCTTTCGTTCCCGGCGAATACGACCTCGCCGGATTCGCGGTCGGCGTCGTCGAGAAATCGCGGGCGATCGACGGGCGCAGGATCGCTGCCGGAGACGTCTTGATCGGGCTCGCGTCCAGCGGACCGCATTCCAACGGTTTCTCGCTGATCCGCAGCATCCTCGACCGCGCGCAGCCCGACCTGGCGCAGAAAATCGCCGGCGTCACTGCCGGGCGCACACTGGGCGAAACGCTGCTCGAGCCGACACGCATCTACGTCAAACCGGTGCTCGCGTTGCTGGCCGAGTGCGACGTCAAGGGAATGGCGCACATCACCGGCGGCGGGTTGAGCGAGAACACGCACCGGATGTTTCCCGAGCAGTTGGGCGCACGCATCGACGCGCACTCGTGGCCGCGACCGCCGATCTTCGATTGGCTGCAGCGACAGGGCAGCGTCGACGCGGCCGAGATGCACCGCGTGTTCAATTGCGGCATCGGCTTCGTGCTGGTCGTGGCGCCGGATGCCGCGCAAGCGGCGATCGCGCGACTCTCCGCGTCGGGCGAGAGCGCGTACGCGATCGGCACCGTCGTGCCGCGCGCGGCAGGTGCGCCGGGAACCGTCGTCGCGTGAGGAGACGCGCGCGCGTGCAGGATCGGGCGGACGGATCGAAGCGATCGACTACGTGAAACGCCTGGCGATACTCATCTCCGGCCGCGGCTCCAACATGGCGGCGCTGATCGAAGCGGTTCGAGCGGGCGGTATCGACGCAAAGATCGGGATCGTGATCAGCAACCGGCCCGATGCGGCGGGGCTCCAGATCGCAGCGGCGGCCGGCCTCGCGACTTCGGTCGTCGATCACCGCGCCTTCGCCGACCGCGCCGGGTTCGAGCGCGCGCTCGCCGCAGCCATCGATGGAGAGGCGCCCGATCTGATCGTGCTCGCGGGCTTCATGCGCATCCTGTCGCCGGCGTTCGTCGCGCGTTATGCGGGACGGCTGCTCAACATCCATCCGTCGCTGCTGCCGGCGTATCCGGGCGTCGACACTCATCGTCGGGCGCTGGCCGACGGCGTGCGCATCCACGGCTGCACCGTGCACTTCGTCACCGCCGACGTCGACCGCGGCCCGATCGTTGCGCAAGGCGCGGTGGCGGTGCGGGACGGCGACGACGAGGCAACGCTCGCCGCGCGCGTGCTCGCCGTCGAGCACCGCCTGCTCGTCGGCGCGGTGCGGTGGTTCTGCGCGGACCGACTGGCGATAGCAGGCGGTCGCGTTCGCATCCAAGGCGAAACCGCCGACGCGACGGTGCTGCTCGCGCCCTCGGACAAGACGACGAACTCCCCGCCGCCCTGAACGTCCAACCGGGCAATGCCCGGCCAAAGCCGGTAAGCTCTCCGATAAGCTCGATGTGTCTCGCGCAGCGCATTTTTTGCACCCTCCGACCGGCGGCACGCCTCGCGCGTGCTGGCGGTGGCGGCGCTCGCGTCGCTCGCGGTGCACATCGCGCTGCTGCAATCGCCTTTTCGCCTGCCCGACCGCGTCGCCGAGGACCCGCCGTTGCTCGCGACCATCACCGAGCTGCCACCGCCTCCTGCGCCGGTCGAAAAGCGCGCGGCGGCGAAACCCAAGCGTCGCCACGTCGTGCGCGCCGTGCCGCCGGTCCCGGTCGAGAGTCCCGATCCCGACGTTGCGTCGCCCGCCGGGCGCGCACCGCGCCGGACGCGAGTCTGCGACGCCGCACGCCTCGCGGCGGCGCCCGAGCCCGATCGCCGCGCCGCCGCCGCTCGAGGAGCCGATCCCCGCCGCCCCGTCGCTCGCGCCGCCGCGCGAACTGCCGCCGCGCATCGATCTCGCTTATCGCGCGTTCCTCGGCACGCGCGGCTTCCTGATCGGCGACGCCGTCTACCGGCTCGAGCATTCGGGCAGCCAGTACCGCATCTCGACCGTCGGCGAGGCGCGGGGCTTGGCCGCGCTGCTGTTCCCCGGCGAGGCGAGGGCGAGGAGCGAGGGCGCGATCACCGCCGACGGCCTGCAGCCCTCCAGCTACAGCGTCGAGCGCACCAGCAGCAACCGGCGCGAGGCCGCGAGCTTCGACTGGGAATCCGGCATGGTCCAGTTGAACGACGACAAGTCCGCGCCGCTGGAGCTGCCGACCTTCGATCCGCTGGTCGTCCTCTGGCAGTTCTATTTCGCGCCTCCGGCGCAGGACGAGACCGAGTTCAACGTCGCGACCACGCGCAAGATCTATCACCTCACGTTCCGTCGCGTCGGCGGCGAAAAGATCACGCTGCCATTCGGCGACGTCGACACGGAAATCTGGAAAAAAGTCGGCGGCGACGGCGCGATCGAGGCGCAGGTCTGGCTCGCACCGTCGCTGCGCTACGTCGCGGTCAAGCTCCGGCTGTCCAATGCGCGCGCGACCGTCGAAGGCCTGCTCGACAGCATTCGCGTCGACGACAACGTCGCGCAGCAATGACGGTTCGCGCGAGCCAGCTCGGCGCGCTGACCGACGCGCTGGCCGCCGTGCTGCCGTTCAAGGAGCCGGCCGACAGCGTGCTGCGCGGCTTTTTCCGGCACCATCGCGGACTCGGGCAGGACGATCGCGCGTTCATCGCCGACGGCGTCTTCGCGGCGCTGCGCCGCCTGCGCGTCGCTGCGGGTCCAGGCCGGCAGTTCTTCGCCGCGCCGTCTCGCGATCGCCGTAACGCTGCGCGAGCTGGGCGCGAGCCTGCGCGAGATCGAAGGCGCGCTGTCGACCGCCGAAACGGCTTGGGCGAAGGAATTCAAGGCGGCGAAGCCGGTGCTTTCGCCGGCGCAAGCGGCCGAGCTTCCCGAATGGCTTTGGGACAAGCTCACCGCCGCGCTCCCCGCCGGCGAGCGCGATGCGCTGGTGCGCTCGTGGCTCGCCCCGGCGCCGCTGGATCTTCGCGTCAACCCGATGAAGACCACGCGGGACGCGGCGCGGGCCCAGCTCGAGGCCTCGGGCATCGACGCCGCGCCGACGCCATACTCGCCGTTGGGCCTCCGCGTCGCCGGCAAGCCCGCATTGCAGTCGCATCCGCTGTTCACTTCCGGCGCAATCGAGGTGCAGGACGAAGGCAGCCAGTTGCTCGGGCTGCTGGTCGCGCCCAGGCGCACCGACATGGTGGCCGACTTCTGCGCGGGCGCCGGCGGCAAGACGATGCTGCTCGGTGCGCTGATGCGCTCGCAGGGAAGAGTGTATGCGTTCGACGTCTCGCGCGCGCGGCTCGCCCGACTCAAGCCGCGGCTCGCGCGCTCCGGACTGTCGAACGTGCAGCCGACACTGATCGAGAACGAGCGCGACACGCACATCAAGCGCCTGGCCGGCAAGCTCGATCGCGTGCTGGTCGACGCGCCATGCAGCGGCTTCGGCACGCTGCGCCGCAATCCGGACCTGAAGTGGCGCCAGACGGAAGCCGCGATTCCCGAACTCGCGATCAAGCAGGCGAGGATCCTCGCGGCGGCAGCGACACTGGTCAAGCCGGGCGGCAGGCTGGTCTACGCCACCTGCAGCGTGCTGGCCGAAGAAAACGAAGCGATCGTCGATGCGTTCGTCGCCGCACATCCCGAATTCGCGCTCGGCGACGCGGCAGCGGAGTTGCGGCGTGCCGGCGTCGCGCTCGATACCGGGCGCACGCTCAAGCTGTCGACGGCACGCCATGGTTGCGACGGATTCTTCGCCGCCGTGCTCGAGCGGGCGGCATGAGACGAGCGACCGCGGCCGCCCGCGCGCTGGCGCTCGTCGCTCTCGCTTCGTGCGCGAGCGCCCTCGCCGACCCCGCGCTGCCGGCGGCGAGCGCGCGTTTCGCCGCGACCGGAAGCATCGAGACGGCGTTCACGCCCGGCGACCGCATCGACAATCTGATCATCGCGGCGATCGCGGGCGCGAAGCGCGAAGTGCTGGTCAACGCCTACTCGTTCACGCAGCGCCGCATCGCCAGCGCGCTGATCGCGGCGCGCAAGCGCGGCATCCCGGTGCAGGTGATCGCCGACAGCCAGCAGGCCGCGACGCTGCCGCAGAACGTGCTCGCGGAACTGGCCAAGGGCGGGGTCAGCGTGTGGCTCGACGCGAACTACCAGGCCGCGCATAACAAGGTGGTCATCGTCGACGCCGATGCAGCCAACGCGACGACGATCACCGGCAGCTACAACTTCACCGTCGCCGCGCAATGGCACAACGCCGAAAACGTGGTGATCCTGCGCGACAATCCGCAAATCGCCCGCGCCTACCGCGACAACTGGCTGCGGCTGAAAGCGCATGCGACGCCGTTCGCGCCCGAGGCGCAGAAGTGACCGATCGCGTCCCCGCGAACGCTTCCCGATGACCAGCGCGCTGCACTAAACTGCCGTCCATGCTGACGCCGCTCAATCTCGACCGCATCGAGTACTCGCTTCGCACGACCGACGGCTGGATCGAGCTCGCCGTCATCGCGGTGTGCTTCGCGATCGCCTGGGCGGTCGACCGCCGCGTCCACGTCACCAGCGGTCGCGAGTCTCGCGTGGCGCAGCTCGGGGCCGGAAGCTTCAACCGGTTGATCTTTCCGCTGACGGCGCTGGCGCTCCTGTTCGTTGCCCGCGCCGTGTTCCGGCACTGGCACGTCCCCGCGTTCTTCCCGATCGCGCTGCCGCTGGTCGTCGCGCTGGCACTGATCCGGCTCCTGATCTACGCGCTGCGCAACATCGCCGGCGTGCACGGCGTATCGGCCTCGGAGCGGGCGTTGAGCTTCGCGATCTGGGGCGCGCTGCTGCTCTACTACCTCGGCGTGCTGCCCGAGATTGGCGCCGCGCTGGAAGACGCACGCATGCCCGTGGGCAAGGGCGAAGTCAGCGTGCTCGACCTGGGCCGCGACGCGTTCGTCGTCATCGTGGTGGTCGTCCTGTCGCTATGGCTGTCGAGCCTTCTCGAGCAACGCTTGCTGCGCGGAACGCATATCGACAACAACCTTCGCGTGGTGCTCGCGAAAATATTTCGCGCGCTGCTGATCCTGGTCGGCGTCCTGGTGGCGCTATCGCTGGTCGGCATCGATCTCACCGTGCTATCGGTTTTCGGCGGCGCCCTCGGCGTCGGCATCGGCCTCGGGCTGCAGAAGCTCGCGAGCAACTACATCGCCGGATTCACGATCCTGCTCGACCGCTCGATCCGGCTGGGAGACATGATCACGGTCGACAACCGCACCGGCACCGTCAGCGTCGTGACCTCGCGCTACGTGGTCGTGCGCGGCCTGGACGGGGTCGAGGCGATCGTGCCGAACGAGACGCTGGTGACGACGACCGTGCTCAACCATTCGTACACCAGCAAGGACGTCAAGGTCGGCGTCCCGGTGCAGATCAGCTACGACAGCGACCTGGAGCTCGCGATGCGGTTGATGGCGGAGCTCGCCGCCAAGGAGCCGCGCGTGCTGCAAGGCGCGCTCTCGCCGGTCGTCAACGTGCTTCAGTTCGCCAACAACGGGATCGACCTCGAGCTCGCGGTCTGGATCAACGATCCGGAAAAGGGCCAGGGCAACTTGAAAACGGCGCTGAACATCGCCATATGGAAAACGTTTCGCGACAACGGCATCCGGATTCCCTTTCCCCAGCGCGAAGTGCGCATCATCGGCGGATTGCCTGGCGACAAGCCGGAGGCATCCGCTCCAACCTGATTCTTGTACTGGACAGCGGGCGCTCAGCCGGCCAGCGGCAGCCAGCGAAACCATGTAAAATCGGCTATGTCCGTTACCATACAGACGGCCTCACGGCCCATCCCTAGGATTCCCCACTGATGTCATTCGATCCGCTTTCACTGCTCGCCCACGGTCTGGTCCCGCTGCCGTGGTGGGGCTACGTCGTCGTCGCGCTGGTCTTCACCCACATCACCATCGCCGCGGTCACCATCTATCTGCACCGCTCGCAGGCGCACCGAGGCCTCGACCTTCATCCGCTGGTCAGCCACTTCTTCCGCTTCTGGCTTTGGCTGACGACCGGCATGGTCACCAAGGAGTGGGTCGCGATCCATCGCAAGCACCACGCCAAGGTCGAGACGGCCGAAGACCCGCACAGCCCGCAGACGCGCGGCATCAAGAAGGTTTTCTGGGAAGGCGCCGAGCTGTATCGCGACGAGGCCAAGAACCAGGAGACGCTGGACAAGTACGGCCAGGGCACGCCCGACGACTGGATCGAGCGCAACGTCTACACGCGCCATTCCTGGGAAGGCGTCGGGCTGATGCTGGTCATCAACCTCGCGCTGTTCGGGCCGCTGGGCGCGACGATCTGGGCGGTGCAGATGGCCTGGATTCCGATCACCGCCGCGGGCATCATCAACGGCATCGGCCACTACTGGGGCTATCGCAATTTCTCCTGCGAAGACGCGAGCCGCAACATCGTGCCCTGGGGCATCATCATCGGCGGCGAGGAGCTGCACAACAACCACCACGCCTACGGCACGTCGGCCAAGCTTTCGTCGCGCTGGTACGAATTCGACCTCGGCTGGGCGTACATCCGCACGCTGGAATTCTTTGGGCTGGCCACCGTGCGCAAGGTCGCGCCCCGGCTCAAGCTGCGACCGCGCCAAGCGCAACGCCGACCTGGAGACGCTGCAGGCGATCATCACCCATCGCTACGCGGTGCTCACCAGCTATGCGTCGATCGCTGAAGCTCGCGTACGCGCAGGAAGTCGCGCACTTGCGCGAGCGCGCTCGCCGCGGCGAGCTTACGCCGGACATGCCGAGCTTCCGCCGGCTGCGCAAGTGGTTCCAGTCGGACGCCACGGCGCTGCCCGAAACCGATCGCGTGCACCTCGAGACGACGCTCGAGCGCAGCAATGCGCTGAAGACGATTTACGCGATGCGGCAGGAGCTCGCCGGACTGTGGGAGCGGTCGAACGATTCGCGCGAGCAGCTGCTGGCGCGCCTGCAGGACTGGTGCCATCGCGCCGAGGAAAGCAACATCGCCGCTCTGCAGAAGTTCTCGCGGACGCTGCGCAGCTACGCCTAGGCAAGAGCCGCTGCACCATGCAAAAAGCCCGCCGGAAGGCGGGCTTTTTTGTTGCCACCAGCCACGCAAGCGCGGCCTGGTCCGGCGTCACTTCAGCTTCGTTTCCTTGTACATCACGTGCTTGCGGGCGACGGGATCGAATTTCTTGATCTCCATCTTTTCCGGCATCAGCTTCTTGTTCTTCGTCGTGGTGTAGAAGTGGCCGGTGCCGGCCGACGATTCGAGCTTGATCTTTTCACGCATGGTCGATTCTCCTTGAGCTCGCGCCGGCTTCAGACGTGCTCGCCGCGGGCGCGCAGCTCGGCCAGGACGACGTCGATGCCGTTCTTGTCGATCGTGCGCAGCGCCGCGTTGGTCAGCCGCAGGCTCACCCAGCGGTTCTCGCTCTCGACCCAGAAACGGCGACGCTGCAGGTTCGGCAGGAACCGGCGCTTGGTCTTGTTGTTGGCGTGGGAAACGTTGGTGACCCACCATCGGGGCCTTGCCCGTTACTTGACAGACTCGAGCCATCGCTCGCTCCAACTCGTTGAAATTGCGAAAGTCTTGGATTGTAACCGGAAATCCAAGGCGATTCAAGCATTTGGAACGGGACACGGCCTCTACGAGCAGCCCCCGCTCGGCAAACGACACCGTCCGCGTGCCGGCGACGATGAAGTGGTCGAGCGTCTTGATGTCGACCAGCGCCAGCGCCTGCTTGAGCGTTTGCGTCAGCAGCTCGTCGGCGCGGCTGGGCTCGGCCACACCCGACGGATGGTTGTGCGCGAGGATCACGCCGGCGGCGTTGTAGCGCGAGCGCCGTCTTGACGACCTCGCGCGGGTACACGCTGGTCTGCGTCAGCGTGCCGCGGAAAAGCTCCTCCGATCGCCAGCAGCCGGTTCTGCGCAATCGAGAAACAGCGCGACGAACACCTCGTGCGGCCGGCTGCCCAGCGACAGGCGAGAGGTAGTCGCGCACCGCGCGCGGCGAGGTCATCGCATCGCGTTGACCGATCTCCTCGGTCAGCGCGCGCCGCGCGATTTCGACGACCGCCTGCAGCTGCACGTATTTCGCCGGACCGAAGCCGCGCACCGCCGCGAATTCGTCCAGCGTCGCGCCGAACAGCCGGTTCAGGCCGCCGAAGCGCGCGAGCAGCTCGCGGCCGAGCTCGACCGCGCTGCTGCCCGCCATGCCCGGTGCGCAGGAAAATCGCGAGAAGCTCGGCCTCGGACAAGGCCGTGGCGCCGAGCTTGAGCAAACGCTCGCGCGGGCGCTCGTCGGCGGGCCAATCGGCAATGCGCATCGTCTTAATGTCCTGCTATGGAGCGAATTTGCGGAACGGGATACGAGCCCCTGTACCGAGGTGCCAGCGCATATTAAACTGCGCCACGCCACACTCTGTTCGTCCTCATGGATGAGTCCTACGCGATGACCTCTCCCGCTGCCGCGCGACCGCTCGCACGTGTCGTGCTCGGCTTGACCGGCGGCATCGCCGCCTACAAGGCTGCGGAGCTGACGCGGCTCCTGGTCAAGGAAGGCATCGCCGTCGACGTCGTGATGACCGAGCGCCGCCGCGCAGTTCATCACACCGATGACCTTGCAGGCGCTGTCCGGCAACCCGGTGCTGTCCGGATCTGTGGGATTCGGGCGCCGCCAACGCGATGGGACACATCGAGCTCTCGCGCGCACGCCGACGCGATCGTCGTCGCGCCGGCATCGGCGGATTTCATCGCCAAGCTCGCGCACGGCCATGCCGACGATCTGCTGTCGACGCTTTGTCTCGCCCGCGACTGCCCGCTGCTGGTCGCGCCGGCGATGAACCGGCAGATGTGGAGCAACGCGGCGACGCAGCGCAATGTCGCGCAGCTCCGGGCCGACGGCGTTCGAGATCCTCGGTCCGGCGAGCGGCGACCAGGCCTGCGGCGAAATCGGCGAAGGCCGCATGCTCGAGCCCGAGGAAATCCTCGCCGCGCTCGTCGCTTCCGCGCAGCCGAAGCTCCTCGCCGGCAAGCGCGTGCTGCTGACGGCCGGGCCGACGGTCGAGGCGATCGATCCGGTGCGCGCGATCACCAACTTGAGCTCCGGCAAGATGGGATTCTCACTGGCGCAGGCGTGCGCCGAAGCCGGCGCAAGCGTGACTCTCGTATCCGGACCGACAGCACAATGCACGCCGGCCGGCGTGACGCGTATCGACGTGAAGAGCGCGGCCGAGATGGCGGCGGCGGTCGATTCGCAAGTCGCGGCAGCGCAGATCTTCATCGCGGTCGCCGCGGTCGCCGACTACACGCCGGCCGAGGTCCAGACGCGCCAAGGTCAAGAAGAACGCCAAGCCGATGACGCTTGGCGCTCAAGCCCACGGCCGACATTCTCGCGGCCGTCGCCGCGCGTCCGAAACCGCCGTTCTGCGTCGGCTTCGCCGCCGAGACCGACGATGTCGTGCAGAACGCCGAGGCCAAGCGCCGCAGCAAGAAAGTGCCGCTGCTGATCGCCAACCGCGCGCAGGACGCGCTGGGCAACGACCAGAACGAGGTCACGCTGCTCGAC
>CAVZLP010000006.1:0-468867 GCA_963776175.1 uncultured beta proteobacterium
TAATGCAACGAATGCCCGTCGCACATCGCGCTGACTTCAACGCGATCGCGATCGATCGGCGTAATTCGCACGTCTTCTATGCGCATGTCGCCATTGAATAAGGTTGCGGCAACGATGCCACTTCGATCGTGGTTTGCGGGGACACCCTAGTCCTGCGCAAACAACGATTGGACAGGGCGATTGAGAGGAGCCGGCAAGACCCCCCCGCCCACGTTGCCTTCGATGACCATCGGGCCAGCGGCGGTGACTCCGATATCCCAGTGGATCGGCGATTGCGGTCGGAAGACGCTTGCCAGATGACGCGCCATTTCCACGGTTTCACGCCAGCGCGGGATGCGAAAGCCGACGACGTCGCGGCCGGTCGTCGGATGCTGCTTGACACGCTCCAGCATGTCGCCGTTGGCGATCATCGCAAAGGCCTCAGTGATTTGTCCTGTCTCCAGATCCACGCTGCACCATAGGTTCCGTGTTGCGCCTTTGTCGAAATTATCCGCAATATTGTCCCCGTTGATGACCTTGATTCCGGTTGCCAGAATGTGAATTTCGTCGAAGCGATCCATGTGGGTCATGAGCCGACAGGTTGACAATGCAATGGAGCCGGTAAGTTGCGCGATTTCCGGGTGCGCGTACAGACGCTCCTGAATAATGCACTTGTTGCTATGGCCATGTAACCGCAGCGAATGGTGCGAATATCCGGTCGCGAATCGATTCTGCTCTTCTTGGTGACAAAGGAATTCGAAGACTTCATCCGCAGTTCGTGGATGTCCCCCGTGATCCCGGAACCCGCCTTCCTCCCGGCGAAACGCCGTCACTCCTTTTCCCTGCAGGCCGAGCGCCGGCTTGACGATGAAATCCTGCGGTAGCGACTGCATGAAAGCGCACCAGTCGGACTGGGAAGCCAATACCCGGCCGTCTGGAGCCCAGCCGGCCGGCCGGTCAAATACGGCCAGGAGCCTGGGAACGGGCACGCCTGCTGCCTGGCAAAGCGCATAAAAAACCGCCTTGTCCGATGTCATGCACAGATACGTGTCCAGCACGTGCTTCCTGTCGAATGCGATACCTTCTTCTCTCGACATGCATTTTTCTAACGCCTCATCGGAAATCCCCGGATTCAGCAGGTCGTTGGAGTAAATCTCGTACGGGGAAAAGCGGCGCCGATAAAGATACGCGAACCTCCTCAGCAACGTGCCATAGCCGACCCCATAACGCGCCGACGAGCCTTTGACCGCGTTGAACACATGGATGGCATTGATCAGTTTCGGCAATTGTCCCTCTCGCCAGGATCAGCAACTCGGAATCCGTACCTCGTGCCGTGAAAGCCAGCCCCACCGACGCTATAGTGTGGCGGTCCGCGAATCTGCGCAAGGCTGGAGGCCTCCTGGCATTGTCAACGTCAAGTTGTCATCGTCACGATGTCCACGCCTGCAAATCTTCATCCGGGCGGAAAAGCATGACGCGCCGCGGACGCGTGTTTCCAACTGCGGGCGCCCTATCGCCAAGTCCGCCGGGCACGCGCTGACACTGGCGGCTACTTTCCGTGCTTTCGGAATACGTGGTGCACGGGGCCTTTCAACCACGGCACGTGAATTTCCAGGACGGTTCCTACCTGCGTCCACCCGGATTTCTCGCTGACGCGGAGCGATGCCGTGTTTGTCCACCAGATCCTGCTGTAAAGGCGAACAAAACCCATTTCCCTCAATCGCCCGGCACTGCGTTGCTTGAGTTGCGTAGCGAGTCCTTTCCCCCGTTCCGGAGCGGCAGTCACCAGGTGGACCGACGCGGCATCGTCAGCCTCCAGTGGCCAGAATGCGTGTCGATGATACCGATCACCGAACCACACGCACTGCATGCAAACCAAGACGCCGTCATCGCGAAAGATCCCGAACAGATGCGAGCCTTGGCCTCCGTACCCTTCGCAATCGCGCAATTCGGAGAACGGGGACGCTCTCAGGTCGGTCGAGGACACCTCCCCAAAACGGTGACCGGCCGCCAGAGTCTCTTCCCGCGCGGTGCTCGTGGAATGCAGTAGCAGGGTAAAGATCTTGAAGCAGGAATAACGGAATCCCATTCGCCGCAGAAAGGCCAGGGCGCGCCTTCCCATGGAAAGGCGCGAATGTGCGTGAGCAGCCGCGCTTGGCATTGAGTAGTTACGCAATCGATTGAACCGAAACGTCCTTGCTCACACGACGCCGCCTGGTTCGCAGCTTTGGTATGAAAGGTAAACACTTGCAAGTGTAACCGGCAGGGGCCCAGCCTGAATACTTGTATGACACAACGGTCGACCGCCCTACCCAGTGTTCGACCGGAGACGGGGCAATTATTTCATGGCGCCAAGCTTGCGCAGAAGGTCGCGTGTCTTCTTGCGAATTCCGAAGCGTCCTAGAACGTCACCGATCGTCCCGGAAACCTTATTCGTCGTGCGCATGCACGCCACCATCAGACTGCCTTTGACATCCGCCGGAATCAGGTAAAAGTAACCTTCGAGCCTCGAGCCGGTGCTCAAGCGCTCCTTGTGGAGGTTGTCGCCATTGCCGAAGTCGAACTCGCTGACGGCGCCGTTGGAGGCGGCAAGATCGGAGATAATCTCGCTGTGGAGGAAGATGCCGACGTGGTGGCGGGTCCACTCCGGGTCATAGCCGATCTCCTGGGCATGGAATCGCCCGTGGAAGACATATCCGACCTGGAACGCAATCGCGTTCTCATCCGCGTAAAGCACGTAACTTCGGAACCATCCGAGCCGGCTGGCGGCCAGATAACAGCGTTCCAGCGCTTCGCGGTCGCGCAGTCCGGAACCGAGCAATCGATACTGGTAAGTCTTGCGCGACAGTTCCATCGCGACCGCAAGGAACTCCGACACGTCGGATTCCGAGCGGAAGCATCTCGTGCGGTACTTCTGCCGAACGTGCGCGATAAACCGCTTTCGGTTGGTTCGCAGGTCGGCCCGCGTTCGTGCTCCCAGTTGCCTGAGATAAGCCTCGAAGCTGTCGGGGACCGTCGCAAAGCGATGTCGATAGAGCTTGCCGTTTTGCAGCGCGTGAAATCCTCCGGGGAGCGACGTGGCTTTGCCAATGAGATCGAACATGGCGGTTCCCTCTGCCACGGACTCGAGGAAAATGACCTCGTCCCGGTTCAGGTCCGTCCTGATGCGCGCGAGGAGATCCCCCAGGCTCACCATCTCCGCTTGCCGGCTCTCGGCGTGGATGAGAGGTACGGCAAATGCATTGAGCCGATGCACACGACGAGAAAAGATCGTCAACTCGCCGAGAGCAAGCCGAATAGTAGAAGGATGGACGAGAAACGTGGCCAAACCGACCAAACGGTCCTGTTCGCGACGCACATAGATGCGAGCGCGCTTGTCCACGTTGTTCGCGAGAGCTGCCGCCCAGCGAGGATCGTTGAAAAGGTTGGCGCGCTGGGCGAGCGGACTGCGTGCGAGATCGGCGCAGAGGGCCTCGATGGCCCCGGGCGCAGCCGGGTCAACGTTCAGCCAACTCGTGTGGTTCGTCATGCTTTGCGTCCCTGAAGATTCGATCGGCAGCGACTCGACGCCAACCCGACCGGCGATGGACCTCGGGCTAACGACTGAATTTTGCACCACCGCTCCGGGCGATGACGAGTGGCAGGCACTGGCGAGCGCGATGACCCCATCCACGCGCTTTGCCACAGCCGCCTGGATCGATGCCTGGGGCAGGAGCTTTCTGCCCTATCAGAACTGGCTCCCGCCGCTGCAGTATCTGACGGTCCGTGCGAGCGACGGGCAATTGCGCGCCGTGTTTCCGTTGGCGACGCAGAAGGAAGCGGGCATCTCGGTTGCTTCGCTGGCAGGTTTTTATTGGCCGTTCCGGTCGCCCATTCTTCCCGAGACGTCCGGCACAAAAGCGTTCGAAGCATTGGCCGGCGCGTTCACGCACTCGTCAACTACCCTGGCACTTCGCTACGGCCCTGTCCCGGAAACGCACCCGGGCATCGCGGGTCTAAACGTTGCACTCGAAGATCAGGGCTGGCTGCTCCAGCGCTTCAAGCTCGGCAAGACCTTCGCAGTCACCTTGCCTGACACGTGGCAGAAGTTCGAGGACAGCCTCGGCAGGCGCCTGAGGACCAACACAAAGTACTACGAGCGCAAAATGCGGCGTGAAGGCGCACTCGAGATTCGATGTTCAAGAAACAGCGGCGATCCCGGTTGGGCCGAAACGATCCGCGATCTTGGAGTGATCGAACGGAGCTCCTGGCAATGGAAGGAAGGCGGCAAGCTTCGCTTCTTTGGAGAGCACAATCAGGCTTTCTGGACGAGACTGCTTCTGGAGTCCGGTTTCGGACAATTGGCTTCGGTCTGGCTGATGTACTTCAAGGGGGAGCCGGTGAGCTTTTGCTTTTGCCTGGACTGCGACGATATCCGTCATATCGTCGCTAATAATTACGCCGAGCACGTCCACGCCTACCGCACCGGTTCGATCCTGTACGGCCGCGTCTTTCGCGACGCTGTCCAGTCAGGCACGATCCATAGCGTCAACATCGGGATGGGCGATTCGGGCTACAAAAGCCGCTGGGGCGCAACGCCGTCGTTCGCGCTCGTGGACTGGATGGCTTTCCGGCCGGGCGCTCGCGGGCGCCTGCTGGGTTTTGCCAATATGATGCGCCGAAACTCCTGGTGGAAAGCCCTCGTTGATCCCGCCTCGACCACCGCCGCTGATCATTGAAACGGCGCCATGGAAGCCCGACGGCTGGATCTCGGCCAAGGATGCAGTTACGGCGGTCAAGCTCTCCTGTTGTCTGATCGCCGCCTTGACTCCAGTGCGCCACTGGCCCGCAGCGGCGAGGCTGATGGCGCGGATCCACCTGCGGATTCACGATCACGCCGTTCAGATACTGGCGGCCTCGAGTGCATTTCCTGAGCGGAACGCCCGCGACCGCGCGCAGTCTGCTTTCGCGGCGGATTACCTGTGGAATATTCGGGCGATTCGCGAAGCGCTTCCCGGGGGATGGCGGTGCGAGACACCCGTTAGCGGCTGCGAAATTCTCGACCGGGCACTGCAACGTTCTCGGGGTGCCGTATTGTGGTGCAGCCCGTTTGTCGGCAGCGACCTCGCGCCGAAAAAGGCGCTCGCGCGATATCGGCTGACCCATTTGAGCTCACCCTCGCATCCGTTCTCGCCCACCCGCTTCGGGACGCTCCTTCTCAATCCCGTCCGTTTGCGAGCCGTCAATCGTTACCTCTTTCACCGTGTGATCGTCGTCTATGGCAATTCGCGGCCGGCGCTCGACATGCTGAAGCAGGTCTTGTCGGAAAACGGCGTCGTCTTGATCATGGCCGTCGGCACTGGCAGGAAGTCCCTCACTTTCCCGTTTCTGGGCGGCACGATCGATCTTGCGGTGGGCGCCCCGAGACTGGCCTGCCAGACCGGCTCCGCGCTGATTCCGGTGTCCACTTTGCCCGACCAGACCGGCGGCTATCGCGTCGAGCTCGGACCGGACCTGGCGGCACCGGCCGACCTGCCCGAGGAGCAAGCGGTACTGCAGATGACATCACGCTATGTCGAACTGCTGGAACCGGTCGTTCGGGCCCATCCTGCGCACTGGGAGGGCTGGTTTTATCCGGGAACCTGGCGGCCCGACGGCGACATGACGGCTCGACGTAGCACCAACGCCGATTGACGCCCTCACGCAAACTGCTGACGAAACGTCATCCGCAATGGCAGCTTGCGTCGCAGCGGATAGAGCTCGATTACGGTCGCGACGCGCGCCCAGCCCGCCCGCTGGAAAGCCTTTAGCGACGCCTTGTTGGAATGCCAGATTCGGGCGTAGAGGCGATGAAACCCCTTTCGGAGCATGTCGTCGGCAGCATAGGCGATCAGATGGGTGGCGGCACCCCGTCCGCGCATCTCCGGGACGGTAACAACTTCCACGAGCTTGGCTTCGTTGTCGCCGAGCGGCCAGTAGTTTCGGCGGCGATATTGGGCGCCGAACCAGAAGTAGCACACGCTGACTATCCGGGTGCCCTCCAGGGCGGCGTACGCATGAGTCTCCGGACCATGGTAGTTCGCGCGTTCGGCAATCGACAGATCTCCGCTGGCCTCAATCTGTGCCTTATCGACGGTGGCAAACTGGAGCCCTATGGCTCCCCGCGCCAGCGCGTGGCAGTTCCCGGCCGAAAAGGCATAGACGTGGTAGGCGGAGTAATCTCCAAAAAGCAGTCCTGCCAGCTTCTTTGTCAGCGTATGCATCACGACGCGCTTTCGGTGCGATAGCGATAGTCTTGTTTGCCACAGAGAGCGTCTCGACCCGTATTGAGGCCTGGGCCAATCGGCTGGGGTGTGGCTTTGACCAGCAATCTATGCGATCGTCACGCAAGACTCTTGCCAGCCACAGTGCGCGATGGAAGTGATGCTGCTGCGGACAGTCAGGCACGTTGCGTTCTCGAAGGTGAACTAAACGCTCAGGCCGATACAATCGGCGGCGTGCGTCGCACGCACGCCGTAGGTTCTCTGGCAAATCTGTCTGAATTCCCCGCGCATCCTCGCTGAAGATGGCAAAAAGTGCCCGAGTGCGTTGTCAGCTCGCAGTCAGCATCGATGTATTCGCGGTCATGGCTGTGAAAATCTCTTCAGCCAACTTGCGATCTTGTACCGTTCAAAGCCGCCTGAGAAAGCGCTTCAAGCGGGACTTGAGCCCGAGCTTGTCGAGTAGCGCAGCGGCGGCAACCGACCCGCGATCGAATGCTCTGTGCAACCCAACCCAGAATCGCGCGGAAATCGACGCTGAAAAATAGCAGATGTCGGCGCAGACAGTTGCCTGCGTGCCAAAAAACTTCTTGTGCTCTCCCTGTCCCTCCGTAAAGTCGAACGCGCGAAATCGCTTCTCTTGGAACAACGATTCGAACACGAGGTATTGCAGCACCGTTCCCGGGGACAGGTCGGCGTGTTTCGGATCGTAGCCAAGATAGCTGTAGAGAAGGACGCCATTGGTAACCGGGCAGCACAGATACGCAATCGCCTTGCCGTGCAGGAAAAGAACGTAGGCCCGGACGGAGTCCGTAGATGCCATGCCGATCAGCTCGTCGAGAAACTCGGACTCCGGCGGTATTCCGGCGTCAAGTAGCTTTTCCTGGTAGGTCAGCGCGGATACTTCCCGCGCGAGGCGGTGAAACTCGGCCATCTCCTCCGGGCGCTTGTACGCGCGCATTTCGCAACCGGGGCCGAGCTCGATGAAGCGCCTGACCTTGCGCCGGAGCGTATTGCGCGACTTCGCGCTGAACTTCCCCAGGTACGAGTCGAAGTCACCCGAAAGCTCCGTATGGAAGCGCGTGTAGCGGGCGACAACGTAGCGGAGCACCCCGTCGTGCACGGACACGGCGGGAATCGCTTCGCGGATTGGATGCGAGCGCGTGACGATCACTTGGATATCGCTACGCAAACGGTCGAACGGCGGTCGAGGCTCGTCCGGATCGTCGGTCAAATCGAAGAAATGCTCAAGCAGCGCAATGCCACGAAACTGCCTACGAAACAGCGTTATTTCCCCGATCCGATAGGAAAGGACGTAGGGGACGGGCTTCCAGCGCGGCCTGTCTACACTCACGGTTGGATCGACGCCGCCCGACGCTCAGTAAAGGCGGGACGCGAGTTGCTCGACGTTGCGCCATGCAGTGCGTGTGCGTGATGATGTGGCGGCCGCCGGTTGTACTGTGTTTGGCAACGGGGCTCGATCGAGATCGGCAAAATGGCAGGTCTCGAACTTGTCGGAATTTCCGGCCAGATAGGTGCAAAGGCGTTCGAAGCGGCTGGCCAGCAGTCGCTGGGAAGCCACGGCTTTCCCGGCCGCCAAGCGGTTCACGCGTACGAACTCGAAGCTGTGCAGCACGATCACGACCGCAAGCCAATCACTGGCAGCGGCGTGCTCGAGCACGGCGCGGAACTCGCCCAGGCTTGCGGCGCAGACGTGCAGCGGCCGGCGCGAACTGTTCGCCGGCCCGGCGACGAAATTGGTCACGGGGAACTCCCACACGCCTTCGAGCTTCGCCGGCTGCGTTGTGCCATTGCGCATCGCGACGTCGATGTCGGGGAAAGACGACCCGAATCGGGCGTTCAGGCTGCTGTCGTACGAGATCCCGTTACTTCCCAGTGCACGGAGGGTGGCAAGGCTGGCGCCCCAGCTTCCGGCGCGGAACGCGGTGGGCCTCAGCGCGCCGGCCTCACAAAGGCGGTCGCTTCCCGCCCGAATCAATCGCGCCTGATCCGCTTCGCTGTACGCGTGCAAAAGCGGCCCTGCGAATGCCGGCAGCGGTGGACAGCGCGGATCGGTCAGCCATTCTGGATGCAGATGAAGCCCGATTTCCTGGCGGTGCTTTTGAATCAGGGCAACGAGATCTCGCAGGGGCGCGACCCCGAGGGCATACGAGAATAGCGGATCGACGAAAAAGGTCGCCTTCAGGCCCGTCGCCGCCAGTGTCCTGAGCTGGTAAGGCAGACCCCGCGCGTCGGCACGATCTCCGCCGTAAAAATACCAGGACATTTCCCGGACGCAGTCCTGGTCCGGCTTGAGCGGCGTGTGTGGCCAGCCGGCCGACTCCGGCCATATCTCGGTGTCGACGGTAATGAATACCTTGACCTGGGGATTGCTGACGTTTCGTAGCAAGGATCAGTCCGGGAAATTTCCGCCAACCGGCGGCGGCGGATGCTTGGCATGGCATTGGACAACGGCACCAAAACGGCTACGGGTCGCCGGCGTGCTGCCATTCGCAGCGGGTGCGGCAGGCGATTATTGCACCGAATTAGGCCGATCGTCAGCCCGGTCGCCGAATTGGCGGACAAGGCGATAGGACCCCGGAATCGGCTGCCGGAGCTGCGCCGGGCGGCCGCACAAAGAAAACGGGTCCGAGCAGCTGCTCGGACCCGTGTGACGGTTGCCGTCAGAAGGCGGCTTGCGCAGTATTATTTGCTCGACTTGCGCCGCATGAAACCTGCGGCGAGCAGGCCCAAGCCGACAAGCGCGAGGCTCGCGGGCTCAGGTACCGACGGCGTCACGGCTCGAACCTGCGCATACAGACCAGCGGTATTGTTTTGATTCTCGGTCGTCACGAAATTGTTCGCGATGGTCACACCTCCATCTTGCGAAAACCCGAGAATGTCCAGCGTGTACTGAACCCCGCCGACCAAGAATGTCTGGGAGAGGCTATTGGTCGTAACCGTAACTTTGTCAGCACAGCCATTGACGTTAACGCCTGGTACCCCATTTGGACTACCCGGAGTCGGATACGGGCAGGTTCCCGTGAAAGGTCCACCGGGGGGGCCGCCATTCGGAGTTTCATCGTGCGTGAAATCGAAGATGAACTTGAAGGTCCCTTCCGGGTTGCCATTCACTGCCACGTTGGCATCGATCTCCAGTTGAATCGACTGGAGCGTCGTCCCGGTGATCGGGAAATTCAGGTGATTGAACGTGCCGACGAGCTCAGGGGGAACCGAGACCGGAGGCGGGTTCACCGTGAAGCTGTCGGACCCTGCCGACGTGAAGTCGTATCCGCTTTGAAAAATATTGGGGGCAAACGGCGTGCCCCATCTGGCGGTGCTCAGCGGGTTGCCGTTGACGATTGTTACCGGCGGAACGGGTGTCAGCCACGATCCAATGATATTCGTGAGGGAAACCACGTCCGCAAATGCGGGCGAACAGCTCAAAGCCAAGGCGGCGGCGACGAGTACATTGCGTAGCTTCATTTGAATCTCCTCGCTTACAGTATTGGGACTTCCGCAAGACCTGTAGCAAGTCGCGAGCCACTAAATAAAATCAATTGTAATCAATAGCTTGAGTAAGCGTACGCCAACGCGTTGTAAAAGTATTCGACAAAATCCCTGCCTTGAATCTTGAATGGTACCCCAGCGGCGGCCGTTATAATTGCGGCGCCCCTCCGGGACCGCCTTATGCCGATTCGATCCTCAGACTGGGGCCAGGAGATCAGCACATGCAACACATTGCATGAATAAGGTATCACTGTGGCTGATTACGCAGCTGGCCGCGCTGATTCTCAGCCTACCTGTCCGCGCCAGCGATCTGCGCCTGGAGCTTTACGACGGCAGCGACGGCGCGAACTGCAAGTACTTCAACGTCGGAGGCGGCATCCCATGGCAGCACCCGCTTGGCGACTGGCGCGATGCCAATGGGCAGGCGCAGGGCGACAGGCCTTTCGCCATGTCGACCATTCGGGCCGGCGGCGCCGGGCGCGCAGTCGACTGGGATGTGACCGGCCTGGTGCGTGGATGGCTCGAAGGCAAATATCCGAACAGTGGCCTTTTGCTCGCGACGCTCCCCGGTCCTCGCTCCGCTGCCGTCGCCTTTGTGAGCAGGGAGGCGGCCGGGGACGAAGTGCGCCCCCGTCTGATCCTAAGCCTCGCCGGCGACGCGCAGCCGAAGGCTCTTTCGCCGATCGCCGACGTCTGGCTCGATTGTTCCACTGCCTATGCCCTGGGCACCAAGGGTGAGCTGCGTGTCGGCGATAGTGCGCGCTCGGCGCTGCAGTTCGATCTCGCAGCAGTCGCCGGCCGGGGCATCGACCGAGCGACGCTTGTACTGACGACGCTGAACATGCAGGCCTTTGGGTCTGCCATCGGCATATTCAGGCTGGATCCGCCGGTATCGGCGACAGTGGCTGCTTCGCATACGGGCATCGCCTCCGCATACCCGCGCGACGTGGGCATTGCCAAGAATCCCGACGTTCTGTTCGCTACAGGTTTCGAATCGTCATCCTGGCGCACCGAGTGGAGCTATATCAGCGAGGGTAGCCACGCCGATCGGGTCGACCGTGACGACAAGCAGCGATTCAAGCCTTTGCTCGGGCACGCGCTGCGCGTTGAAGTCGCTCAGGGCGACAACTTCGGTCTGGACATGGGATTTGATTTCAAGGACAAGCTCGGCTATGAGCCCGAGGAAATCTACTTCCGTTACTACCTTCGCTTCGCCGACGACTGGGATCCGACCGTCGACGGGGGCAAGTTACCAGGCCTCGCGGCCACCTACGGCAAGGCGGGGTGGGGCGGCCGTCGGGCGGATCCGTCGATCGGCTGGTCGATGCGCGGGCAGTTCAATCGGGCGCCTTCGGCTGGCAATCCGCTGCATGGCATGACCGCGATCGGCACGTACGCGTACCACGCGGGGATGCAGGACGAGTTTGGGGATCACTGGTACTGGATGAACGACGGCCTGGGCGTGCTCGAGCACAACCGGTGGTACTGCCTCGAGCAGTATTTCAAGGTCAACGCCGTCGGCGCGAAGGACGGGGTTCTGCGAGCCTGGATCGACGGAGCCCTCGCGTTCGAGAAGAGCGACATCTACGTCCGCGACGTTAGCTCCATCAAGATCGAAAAGGTATGGATGAATGTGTACCACGGCGGTACGGCGGTTGCCGATCGACCACTGCACCTCTATTTCGACAACGTGGTCGTGGCGAAAAAGCCGATCGGGTGCATCAGCCGGTAGCAGCGGCTAACGGGCGGGAGATTGCGGCAGGCGGGGTGAAATCGCGTGATCGAGCACCGCTGTGTTAGCATTGATCGCGGATGCGAAAAGGCTCTATTTCCGATGGATTCGCGATGATTGCCACCCATCTTCTGTCAGCACTTCCCACGCCATCCCGATCCGTCCGACTCACGGTTTTGCTCGCCGGGTCACTGCTGGCGGGCACGGCGGCCATGGCTGCCCAGGTCGACTTCAGTCGGGCCAATGACTACTACTCAGCGCTCGGAACCGGCCAACTCAAGGTCGTCGAGCAATACCACCTGGGACCATGCGAGCAGAGATTGCGTGAGCGCGACTACCTGAGAACCTTCAACGAATGCAATTTCATCCTCAAGATATTCCCGAACCATCCGCAGGCGCTGCTCCTGATGGCACAGGCTTGCGAGCAGTGGAAGTCGCCACGCTGCATGCTCGGGGACATCTTCCAGAACGCCATATCGATCAATCCACAAATCTCGACAACCTATGTCGTGCAAGGAATCCATCTGCACCGGACCCAGCAGTATGCGAGGGCCATTGATGCCTACAACCATGCGCTACAGCTCGATCCACAACTAATGAACGCGCATTACGACCTCGCGCTCACTTACCTGGAGACCAAGCAGTACGACCTGGCGAATGACCACGCGCAGCGCGCATACGATCTCGGGGCGACGCTCCCCGGGCTGCGCGATCGCCTCACCAAGGCTGGACATTGGAATCCGGCGCAGCGCGCTGGCGAAGCGACTTCGCCGCCAAAGTCACCCGCATCTCCAGCGACCGCATCCCCGGCCGACGCCGTCCGCACGAAGTAGCGACCGCGTTGCGCGGGCCACTTCCCGGCGACCGGCGGCCGAATCCCCGCGGCAGCCCGCATCGACCGCTCGAGTTCGAGTCGAATCGATCATGTCGGACCCAGCCAGCACCCGCGTCACGCTGATATCGTCGTCGGCCGAATTCACCGCACTGCGGGAGCCGTGGAATGCGGTAGCTTCGTGCGCTCGGCACACATCCGTATTCTGCCGCCACGAATGGTTCGACTCGGCGTGGCAGTGGCGACAGCAAACGGCGCGACCGTACTTACTCTGCTACTTCGTCGGACACCGTCTTGCGGCGGTGCTGCCGCTGGTGCAACAGAAGGTTTCAACGCGCGGGTTTGTGGTCCGCGAGCTAAGCTTTCTGACCGTCCCCGATACGCAGGCGTGCGACGTCGTCGTAGCCGAACCCGACAAGGCAGCGGCGGCCGCGGCATTCGCGCTCGAACTGTTCCGCAAGCGCGCCGAATGGGATGTCATGCGGCTCAAGTTCCTCTCATTCGATTCAGTCACGGCGTGCACGTTTCGTGCCTCGATGGAGACAATGGGATTTGCGACGCGAGCAGTCAATGCTCCGGGTAATCCATTCGTCGCCCTCGACTCGACCTGGGAGGACTACTACGCGACGCGCAGCCGCCGGCTCAAGAAGGCCAACAATCTTGCTGCGAATCGCCTGAGGAAGGCGGGGCGGGTGACGATCGACTGGCTCGCACCGGGCGACGATGACAACGAACGCGTCGACAGCTTTCTCGAGCAGTCAATCCGGATTTCCGCTGGGAGCTGGAAATCGCACACCGGGAATTCGCTCGACATGCCGGCGCCGCAGTCATTCATTCGGCGCCTTTCCGCGCTCGCGTCGCAACGCGGATGGCTATCGATCTGGATTCTCAGCCTGAACGATCGACCCGTTGCCATGGAATACCAGCTCGTCGCGGATGGCAATGTTTACGCCTTGCGCTCCGACTTCGACGCGGAATTCGACGAGATTTCGCCCGGCACGCACCTGAACAGGGTGCTCGTCCAGCAGCTTTTCGGACGCGGCTTGCACCGGTACTACATGGGACCGGGCAACAATGCGTACAAGTTGCGCTGGACTGACGAGGCCCAGCCGGTGCAGGAGCTGATCGTCTACGGTTCCGCCCTCGCGGGACGTGGTCTCGCGCTATGGGAGACAACCCTGAAGCCGATGGCAATCGGTTTGCGGGATAGGCTGCGACGTTCCGCGCACGATAGTCCGGAGACTGAGCATGACTGACTGCGCCGCCACAATCACGTCGGCGGCACTGGGTGCTCACTTCTTATGATATCCGCCAGCCAACTGCCCCAGCGAGAGAGCGCTTTCCGCAACGGTGTTTTGACCCGTTCGGCGAACGTCCCGAAAACCAAGACGGTGCCGAGCGTGGCCGACAAAATCATCGTCGCAACGAACGGCTTCGAATGGTCGAAAGGAACGACAGCCGCGAAGAAATGAAGCAGCGGATAGTGAAAAAGATAGAGAGAGAACGTATAGCCGGCTAAAAAACGGATGGGACGTTCAAATGCACGCAGCCTACTCGCGGCGCGATGCTGAATCGCAGCGAGGCCGATGAAATTTGCGGTGACGAGAGCCCCGATCACGTAGCTACTCGCGAAGTCTGACGACCATGCGAAACTCGGACCGAGCCACGCGTTTGTTCTCCATGAAAATCGAGCTGGCACGTCAAGATAGTGGAAGACACAATACGCTGCAGATCGACCCGAGAAAAAGCGCCCAACCCATTCGCTCGCCGACCGCACGACTTGTGGTGATTCTGTATGCGAGCACTATCCGAGAAACCATACGGGCATCAACAGCGCGATTTTTGGACCAATAACGCACAAACAGACGGCAACCCCACCCATCGCATTCGAGACTTGACGAAGTGCAGGATCGCGAATGCAACGTAGTACCAGAACTCATATCCAATCGACCAGAAGGGGCCGTTCGAGAACGGCCTGACATTCAGAAACTATAGTTGGTTTACAAAGAAAGCGTTGGCGAAAACTCGCCAGAGCGGATGATCCGTCGCAAACCACGCGCCGTCATAAATTCGAGGGTCCCAGCGCGATCCTGGATAGTCAAATATGACGGTCAGCGCCAGGGCTGGAATGACGACAGACCACAGGCGGGACAGCCGTGCGAAGAGATTAGCTGGTGGGGGTTGTTTCGGAAGTGCTCGCGACAAAGGCGATGACAAAGCCCGACAAGACGAAGAGCTCCGCATCGTTCCAGTAGTCCCCGAAGATCACCAAGCGCACCACCGGTGAGTGCGCCTTCGTAGCCGGCATGGATCAAAAACACCACGCACGCGGCGGAAATCTAACAAGGTCGAGAGAAATCGACAGTGTCTTATTCATCGCTGATTTCTGAACTTGGGGTCTTATCCCGTCGAGGGAGCGACCGAGCTCCTCCGTCTACGTTTCGGGCGGCAATGCTCGTATCGGCCTTGTCGCATGAACAATGAATCCGTGCGAGCCTATCATCCCTACGAGTGGGACACGTCTTAACATCCAGGCAACGGCGCGCGACTCGACTGCTCGCTGAAGTCGGGGTGTGCGGCCAGGCATGATGGGCAGCCAGTGTAGTTGGACGTCGGAAAATCCGCATTGTTCCAGCAGCCGCGTGATCCGCGACGGGGATTCATACCGCAGATGCCGCGGCCTTCCAAGGAGTCTGCGCCGCAGCACACCGAAGGCGTGAATCACGCACCATCCATTCAGTGCATCGATCCATAGCTGGCCGCCTGGCTTGATGTACCGGGTCAGCTCGCGCACCGCAGGCTCGCTGTCCGCGAGCGCTTGCGTCACGCCAAAGCAAAGGGCGCCGTCGAATTGCGCGTGCCGAAATGGAAGCTTTCTGACGTCCGCGACCGCGAACGTCGCCCCGTCCAGATTCCGGCCGATCGTCTTGCGCAGTGTCGGCAGCGAATAGTCGATGCCGACGGCTTGCAGCCGGTGGCGCAGCAGTATGCGCGTATAGGTCCCCGCGCCGCAGCCTGCGTCCAGCCACAGGCGGTCGGCTGTGTCAGGCTTCCATAGCTGCAGAAAGCGTCTGACCCTCGCATCCAGCCCCGTGGCAGTCCATCCGGCGATGCCCGCATCGTCATCCCGTAGATCGGCAAACTCTTCGAACCTTGCCCGCCATTCATTCTCGAATCCCGGGCCCACCGCCGACCCTCCAATAATTTGACAATGCCTAGCTCACCGGCTTTGCGTCTGCAAAGACGGGCGTTTGACTGTTGATTCGGTTTCAAGCTTTATGCGAGCGTCGCCGATCTGCCTTTCGACCACGACCTTGGTCAATACAAGGACAATGACCAGAATATATGGATAATCCCAGTAAGCTAATCCGAGAAAGCTGCCACCCGCCCAGAATCCGACCATCGCAGCCTGGATCATCGCCACGAGATCTCTCGCCCATATGAGATCGGGGCGATTTCGGCACAATCGGATGGTTCGCGTGCCGGTTCGCCAACTGGAAACCCAGAGCAGCACAAACAGCCCAAGGCCCACGAACCCGTGTTCGGCAAGGACCTGAAACCATATGCTGTGCGGATCGAGCGCCCGCTCCGTCGGAGCATACCGATCGTACGCACTCTGCTCGAACGTATCGAAGCCCCCGCCGCCGATCGGCCGGTCCAGCGCAAGATTCGTCGCGAAGCGCCAGGCACCGATTCGTCCCATCGCCGACCGATCTTGCTCGTACGTCTCGATCGTATCCATTTTCCGATGCCAGGTGTCCGGCATGAACGAGAACAGGGTCACTCCTAGGACGACAAGGAACGCGCCCAGCACGATTTTCTTACGACTCTTGAACCACATAAACGTTGCCATCGCGGCCAGAGCCAGCAGCCCGCCGCGCGACTGCGACCCGAGAACCGATATGGCAATGAGGATCATCGCAACGGTGATGGCGTGCTTCAGCCAGACGCGCTCCGCCTGGAGCTGGAGCCAGCGCATCAAGCGGCAAAGTGACGGTAAGCGCTAGAGCAATTTCGGTGTTGCCCGCAATAAAGCCGCCGTCCGGACCAAGCACCATCCCGCCGCCGGCGTGCGCGATTGTGTAGAGCCCTCCCTTGATGCCGAAATACGCTATCGACAGCGTCGCGACCAGCACCAGCGCTCGTATCCGTGCCTCGGATTGCATCACGATCAGCGTGAGCAGGATAAAGACCTGTATCTTCATCACCTTCTCCCACTTTGGCCACGCGAGCTCGGGGAAAAGGCTGAAGACTGCCGTAGTGATCGTCATCCAGAAGATGAACAACAAGAGGACCGCGATCACAAGGGTAAAAGGCAGCCGCTTGGGTTCCTTCGATATAAGGATCGCGAATATCGTTACGACGCCGATGATCATCGCGAACGGAAAGTTGTACGCGAAGCCCCACGTCATCTTGTGGGGATTCATCAGGCCGACCCAAGTCCAAAGAAGGATGCCCCAATCGGGGTGGACGAGGACCGCCGGAAGCAGCCCGAGAATGAAGGCCGTCAGAGCTAGGTCGCGAAAAGACAGCATATTCGTGAGCGCAGTGCCTGTTCGTCGATGGGACGCTTACTGCTAATCTTTGCGGTAGTAAATGCTCGGATGCCCGTGGCAGCCCGGCTCAGGTGTCCCGGTTCGAAGCATAATTGTAATCTAGCCGGTTGTACCAGGAGCTTGGCAAACGGTCGTGGGCGATCCGCCGCCTGCTGTCATTGCTGCCGTTCTGTGCCGATTGGCGGGGGTACGTCGGTTCGCGCCCAGGCGCCGGTGCTCCGCCGTGGTGCGGAAATTGCTGTATCTTCACGATTTCTACAGCAGCGCGCGCATGAATAAAGGTGACCGCACGGTTCCAGACGACGAATCCGGATTGGCCTTTTCGACCGATGCTGTTCAACTTCGAACCAGCGCGGGGAAAGGAATAGAAAAGGCTCCACCCGAGGCGATTTCCTCGCCGGACGCTAGTGCGACCACTACGACTGGTTATATCGTCAAGGTTTTCGCAAATTGGAGTGACCTCGAAGCTTTCATTGAGCCTTGGGAAGATCTCGCTGCAAACGCGCTCGAGCCGAACCCGTCATACGAATGGCGGATGCTTATCCCAGCGATGCGCCATCAGCTTCCTGGTAGCGACGTCCGAGTGGCAATGCTGTTTGCTGCTGATGCTCCACCTCTAGACAAGGGAGCGCTATGCGGCATCTTTCCATTGGAGGTGCGCAAACGGCACAGCGGTTTGCCTGCGAGGGTCATTCGATTCTGGAATCACATCTACTCGGTTTCGGCCACACCGTTATTGCGCCGGGACTGCGCTCAAGCCTGTTTGCGCGCTTTCTTCGAATGGAGCTACCTCACGCAGCCCGCGCATACCCTTGTTTACATCACCGATATTCGCGCGGATGGCAAATTTCTTCAGGTGCTGACCGCTGCAATGAACGAGGGGCGTCTTGGCCATCTATTTGAAGATATATGGTTGCGTGCCATGTTTAAGCCAAGGCGCGACGCAGATAAATATATCCAATCGATAAGCACGACCCATCACCGGAACGAATGGCGCCGCCAAGAACGACGCCTTGCAGAACATGGACTGCTCACATACGATTCGCTCGGACCGAGTGACGACGTGAAGCCATGGCTTGACGAGTTTGTCAAGCTCGAAATGAGCGGGTGGAAAGGACGTGAAGGAACGGCGTTCGGCTGTGACGAGAGACACCTTAAATGGCTGACCGAGGTCGCCGCTCAAGCACACAACCGGGGACGCCTGATGATTCTGGCGCTCCGACTCGACGGCAAGGCCATTGCCATGAGGATCAACTTGGTTTCCCCGCCTGGTTCGTACGCATTCAAGATAGCCTTCGACGAGAACTTTTCAAAGTTCTCTCCAGGCGTGCTGCTCGAGTTGCAGAATATCCGCCGCCTTCATGACATTCCCGCCATCGAGTGGATGGACTCGGTGGCCGTCTCCAATCATCCTCTTATCAATCGTGTCTGGATCGATCGCGTGGCGCTCGTCTCTATTCTCGTGTCACCCGGACGCCTTCCCGGTCAACTCATAGTAGCAATGATCCCGCTCCTCCGAGCCATTCGGCGCCTCGGAAAACGCAGCAAGTCGAAGCGGCCGCGGCTTGCAACCGAGTAATAGTGGTCAGCGGCGCTCCGACAAATGGCACAAATTGCGCAGGACCCGCGCCTCCGGCGCAACCGACCTTTCGGGTCGGTATCTTCCTTGCCGTTCTTGCACGATCGCAAATACAATACGATGACGCTCAACGCTCTTGTCACACGGACCTCGCTTGTGCAGTACAAGCTCGATTCCACGAGCCAACGCCGTCGTAGCGTTCCGTAGTGAAATTTCAGTCGCCGTCCGCTGCGACGGAATGGCTGAATACGTCGCCGGTTCGGCTGCGAAATCCATAATGTGATCGCGGCTGACGTCCAATGTATCAGCAGCACGACCGACGCCTCCCACTCATTGGCTCCGATTGGCCCGCTACAGCCGGTGCACTTTGAATTTGAGCCGAATGGTTGTTCTGCCAAAGTCGAACGATAAACGGTATGAGTAATCTAGAAGAACTTTCACAGAACCTGCATCTGGTGCTGAGTTTCGCCAAGCGCGACATCCGGGCGAAGTACAAGCAGACCATATTCGGCGTTGCGTGGGCCGTCATCCAGCCGCTGTCGCTGATGGTGGTCTTCACTTTCGTGTTCTCGATGTTCGCCCGCATTCCGAGCGAAGGGCTGCCGTATCCGATTTTCTCCTACAGCGTCCTGATCTTCTGGATGTTCTTCGCGTCATCCGTTTCCCAGGGAACGGTAGCGATGACCGCGAACGCGCCGCTGGTACGAAAAATCTACTTTCCGCGCGAAACGCTTCTTCTTGCAGTGATGATTTCCGCGTTGGTCGATCTCGCCATTGCCGCGCTGATCCTTGCCGGAATGTATCTCTACTATCAGGTCGCTCTTTCCTGGTCAATGCTGTGGGTGATCCCGCTCCTCGGACTGCAGATGCTGTTCGTCCTGACGATAATCCTCATCACGTCGGCGGTGCAGGTGTTCTATCGCGACGTCGGCCATGCGCTGCCGCTGCTGCTTCAGATCTGGATGTATGCCTCACCCATTGCCTATCCGCTCACCAGCGTTCCCGCGTGGCTGAAGCCGATCTATCTTCTGAATCCCATGGCAGGCATCATCGACGGCTATCGACGCGCTCTCCTCCACGCCGAGCATCCGGACTTCCTCTACCTGGCGATCGCTTATGTCGTAGGGACCCTGACCGTCGCCGGCGCCTACGTACTCTTCAAGCGCTCCGAGCGCACTTTCGCAGACGTCATCTGAGCCATGTCCGATATCGTAGTCAAGTTCGACCACATCTCGAAACAATACAAGTTGCGCCGCAGTCTTGCGCGCCAGGCACTGTTCATCGATGCCAAGAGCGACAACGTCTTCTGGGCCCTTGACGACGTCAACTTCGAAATCGAACGTGGAGAAACGGTCGGCCTCATCGGCCCCAACGGTGCCGGCAAGAGCACGATTCTGAAGATTCTTGCGCGCGTAACGGTCCCTACCAGCGGACGTTACACCGTCAAGGGCAGGCTGGGCGCACTGATCGAGGTCGGCGCGGGCTTTCATCCTGACCTCACCGGCCGGGAAAACGTCTATCTGAACGGCGCGATCATGGGAATGCGCAAACGAGAGATCGACGCCAAGTTCGACCAGATCGTCGCCTTCTCCGAGGTCGAGAAATTTCTCGACACGGCTCTCAAGTTCTATTCCTCAGGAATGATGGTGCGGCTCGGATTCGCCGTGGCGGCGCATATCGATCCCGACATTCTGCTCGTGGACGAGGTGCTTGCCGTCGGCGACACCGCGTTTCAGGCCAAATGCCTGAACAAGATCGCCGAGCTCAAGGAGCAGGATAGGACCATCGTGCTCGTGTCGCACACGATGCCGAGCATACTGCAGCATTCGTCACGCGTACTCTGGATCGATCACGGCTCGATAAAGGCCTACGGTGATCCCGAGGAAACCGTCGAGCGGTATTTGCGCACAGTGCATAGCCACGACACCAGCACATCGACGCACGAATCGGCAGCGACATCCGACAGTCCGATCCAGATTGCGAGCGTCACGGTGCGCAACGCTGCGGGGAACTCACACGAATCTCTCTCTTATGGCGAACCGGCTTACGTCGATGTCGAGTACACGGTGGCGCATCCCGTCGACGATCCGGTCATAGCGCTTACGTTCCACGATGTTCGTGATTATCCGCTCGGAGGCCTGACGACCCGCTTCGACGGGATTCGGCTGGACAGTTCGGCCGGAACGCGCGTGGTCCGCCTCGTCCTTGCGCCCGTCCTGTTTACTCGCGGCAGCTATGGCGTGACAGTCGCCATCCAGGATAGCCGCATCCAGCGGTACCTGGACATGCGGCCGCGCGCTGCTACGTTCATGGTCGATGGCCCGAGCGTCGCGTCGCGCGAGGTCAGCGGACACTTCGTATTTCCGCACCGATGGGAGGTCGATTCCAAGGCTCCTGACCCTTCCTCCGATCCATGGCGCCCGACCACGACCGTTCGCTGAGGCTTTGCTTTGTCTCGGCCGATTATCCGACCTTGTCGCGGAACGGCAGCGGAGGCATCGGCGTGCACTCGTATACGTTGGCGCACGCTGTCGCGGCGCTGGGCCACGATGTCTCCGTCTTGGCCGAAGCGACCAACGTGACCGGCCTGCAGGCGGATGGCCGTGTGCGGTTGCATGCGATCGCGCGCGGCCCGCGCCGGCAGTGGAAGCTCGGACGCTGGGTCCCGGTGCCTTGGCTGCGCTGGTCGTTCGCCGTTCAGCGCGCGCTCCGCAGCATCCACGCGGCACGCCCGCTCGACCTCGTGATCTTTCCGGACGCCTACGGCGAGGGTTTTCGCTTCGCTCTCGCACCGTTCATCCCGTTTGTCGTCCGCTTCGGAGGGCCGGCCAGTGTCGTGCAGCGCTGGGATGGACGGCGTGTGCCCGCGACGCGCGCGCGCATCGAGGCCTGGCTCGAGCGCACACCCGCCGCGCGCGCGCCGCTGCTGCTGTGTGCGAGCAGCGCGTTCGCCGACTGCATCTCGCGCGAGTGGTCGCTCGACCGATCCCGCTTTCGTATCGTGCGCAATCCGCTCAATCTCGATCGTTTCCATCCAGCGGCGCCCGGTACCATTCCGCCGGGCAAACAGGTGCTGTTTGTCGGGCATTTGCAGCCGCTGAAAGGTATGCACGATCTCGTCGCCGCCATTCCTCTCGTTTTGCGGCGACACCCGGAGGCGGAATTTCAGATCGTCGGCAACGACACCAGGACCGGGCCAGGGAGAGACGTCGCTTCGCTCGCGCCCTCGAGCAGGAATTGCGCACGCTCGGTGCGCTGGAACGCGTCCAGTTCACCGAGCCGTTGCCCCAGCCCGAGCTGGTGCCTCTTTACCAATCCTGCGCGGTCTTCGTGCTGCCGTCGCACAATGACGTTTATCCAAATGCGGTGCTCGAGGCCATGGGCTGCGGGCGACCCTGCGTCGTGACCACGCACGGCTGGCGTGGCCGAGCTTGTCACCGAGAGCAGGTGTGGCATTGTCGTGCCACCGAACGATCCCGCCGGCGCTGGCCGCCGCGATCCGCGACATCCTCTCGATGCCGGCAGTCGCAGCGTGAGGAAATGGGCGCGCGAGGTCGTCGTGCATTGTCGAAAGGCACTGTGCGACGCCGGTCATTGCGGCGCAGGCCGTCGACTGCGTATCGCGAGGCGATCGATCGATTCAACGCCGGGCGCTATGGCGTCGAGGGAATTCGTCGATGAGCTTCCGCACAGGCGCATCGGCATGGCACGCGCCGTGATCGATGTGATCCTCCCGGCGTACAACGGCGCAGGGGTGATCCGTTCGGCGCTGGAAAGCGCGCTGGCCCAGGACGTGCCGCTGCGCATCATCGTCGTCGACGACGGCTCGAGCGACGATTCCGCCGCGATCGCGCGATCGTACGGCTCGCGCGTAACCGTGATCACCCAGGCGAACCAGGGAGTGTCGGGTGCGCGCAACACCGGCCTCGCGGCGGCGCAGGCGCCTTACGTCGCGCTGCTGGATCAGGATGACATCTGGCAGCCCGGCAAGCTCGCTCGCCAGCTCGATCTGATCGAGGCGCATCCGGACGTCGGGCTCGTCTTTACCGACATGCGGCTGCTTAGACGCGACGGCACCGTCGTCGAGGACGGTTTTCTGCGAACGACGCCGCCGTACGCGGATCTCGATCGGCAGCCCCTCGGCAACCACGCCTATCTGTTGCCCGAATCGCTGGGCCAGGCCGTCGTGCGATTCAATTTCATTTCGCCGTCGACGACGCTGTTGCGCCGGAAGGCGATCCAGGAGATCGGCGGATTCGACCCCGCGTTTCGCCTCTGCGACGACGCCGATTGCTGGATGAGGCTTCTGCGTCACTGTTCGTGGAATATCGATCGAAGAAAGCCTTGTGCTGTCGCTAGTGTGGGAAGGCAACGCGTCACTGAAGTGGGACAAGCTCATTCTCGAGCGAATCCGCATTGGCGAAAAGGCCAGCGCCCATCCGGAGCTCTTCCCCGCCGGCACCGCCGACTATTTCCGCAAGGAGCGCCCGGTTTCGTTTCATCAGCTCGGCATCCTTGCTCTGCGCGCGCGGCGACACGCGGCTGGCACGCGACTACTTCGCCAAGAGCCTGCGCGACCGTCGCCGGCTATCGACGGCACTCGCGTTCGGAGCGACAATGTTGCCGGCGCCTGTCCGCAACGGCCTGCTGCGGCTCAAACGCGCGACCGGTCTCCGCTGGTCGACGCGCGTTGAGTAAGCTGGAGTGATCGGTGGTATTCAGTTCGCCGATATTCCTGTTCCTGTTCCTGCCGATCACGCTCGGCGTGTATTTCGTGTTGCCGAAGCGTGCGCGCAATATCTGGCTGCTGGCGGCGAGCCTCGTGTTCTACGGCTGGGGCGAGCCGAAGTTCCTGGCGGTGATGCTCGCCTCGATCGTCTGCAATTTCCTGCTCGCGCTGTGGATCGCCCGGCTGGCGGACCGGCGCCATGCCCGTCTGGTGCTGGCACTCGCGGTCACCGTCAACATCGGCCTGCTGGTGGCGTTCAAGTACACCGACTTCATCGTGCAGAGCCTCAACGCGGGCCTGGGCGCACTCGCCGTGCCGCCGCTGACGGTGCCCGCGATCGCGCTGCCCATCGGCATCTCCTTCTTCACCTTCCATGCTCTTTCGTACGTCATCGACGTCTATCGCGGCGATGCGCGGGCCCTGCGCAATCCGTTCGACATGGGCCTGTACATCTCGCTCTTCTCTCAGCTCATCGCCGGTCCGATCATCCGCTATCACGACATTGCCGCGCAGTTGCAGGAGCGGTCGGTCACTCGCAGCCTGTTCGCACGCGGGGTCCGACGATTCATTGTCGGGCTGGGCAAGAAGGTGCTGATCGCGAACACCTTGGCGGTGTCGGCGGACCTGATCTTCACGATTCCCGGCGACCAGCTGACGATGGGACTCGCGTGGCTGGGCGTGCTCTGCTACGCCCTGCAGATCTATTTCGATTTTTCCGGCTATTCGGACATGGCCATCGGTCTCGGCTTGATGTTCGGCTTTCGCTTTCTCGAGAATTTCAACTATCCGTACATCTCGCAGAGCCTCACCGAATTCTGGCGGCGGTGGCACATTTCGCTGTCCAACTGGTTCCGCGACTATCTGTATATTCCGCTGGGAGGCAATCGCGTCGCACCGTGGCGCGTCTACCTCAATCTCGTGATCGTCTTTTTCCTGTGCGGCCTGTGGCACGGCGCGAGCTGGAATTTCGTCGTCTGGGGTCTGTTTCACGGTACTTTTCTGGTCATCGAGCGTATGGGGCTCGCCCGTCGTATGGCTGAATGGCACCAGCCTTTCCGCCACGTGTACGCAATGCTGGTCGTTCTTGTCAGCTGGGTGTTCTTCCGTGCCGATTCGCTGCCGGCGGCGTGGCGCATTTCCTGTCCGCGATGGCCGGCATGTCGAAGGCATCGGGACTCGAGCACCCGATCGCCCTCTACGCCGATGCGCAGATCATGCTGGCACTCGCAGCCGGGATAATCGGCTCCGACCCCGTCGTGCCGGCGATCAAGCGGTGGCTGGATAAGCCGTGCCGGCCGAGACGTCCTGATCGGCGACGAGCGTCGGCGAGCTTGCTGCGCTGAGTTGCATCCTGATGACGTCGGTGATGTTGCTGGCGGCCGGGACGTACAATCCGTTCATCTACTTCCGGTTCTAGCCGATGAAGTGTTCGCCCGTATACCGGATCACCGAGACCATCGTCATCGTGATGTTTCTCGGCGTGATCAGTCTCCCGCTTGCCGGGAAGCTCCTTCCGACGGAAGGTGCTTTTGCGCTCACGGAGAACCGGCGACCCGCCCCGCTGCCGACCATCCGACTGGGCGGCCCCGGCTGGGGCTATTCGATCGTGAGCTTTCCGCGCCGCTTCGAACGCTACTGGAATGATTCATTCGCCTTCCGCTGGTACCTGATCCGCGCGCACAGCCTGGCCAAGCTCGCGCTGGGGGTTTCTCCCTCCCCCAAGGCTCTGGTCGGGCAGGACGGCTATCTGTTCTACGCCGCGGAACAGTCGGTCGATTACTTTCGCAACGTGAAGCCGTTCACCGCCGCGGAACTGGCGCGATGGAGGGAGGACCTCGAGCAACGTCGCGACTGGCTTGCGGAGCGTGGAATACGCTACCTCGTCGTCGTCGCACCCGACAAGGAAACGATCTATCCGGAATTCATGCCGCCGGCGCTACGGCCGGTCCGGAGCGAATCGCGACTCGATCAACTTCTCGCCGATCTTCGCGTGCATTCCAAGGTCGATGTCGTCGACCTGCGGCCGGCGCTGATGCGCGCCAAGGCCAGCGGAAGGGTCTACCACAAGACCGACACGCATTGGAACGATGCCGGAGCATTGGTCGCGTCGCGCGAGATTCTCGCCCGTCTGCAGAGCTGGTTTCCAGCGATCAGCGACGCGCCGCCGCAGGGCGCATTGCAGACGCAGGTTGCCGCCGGGTGGAGACTTGGCGCGAATTCTCGCGCTCGAGGATCGCTTCCCGGAAGAACGAATCGATTGGGTCCCTGCGGGACCCGCGCGCACCCGGCAAGTGACAAGCGACGCGTTCCAATCGGAGGACGTCGCCGTCATGGAGTGTGCCGACTGCGCCGGTCCGCATGTCGTCATGAACCATGATTCATTCAACACAAACCTGGCCCCGCTGCTCGCTGAGCAATTCAGGCGTGTCGTATACGTCGATGGCACCAAGCTAAACCAGGCGATTGTGGAACGGGAAAAACCCGCGCTCGTGATTCAGGAGTTCGTCGAGCGCGCGCTGATGTGCCCGGATCTGCGCGGATGCTGAATACGCGATCCCGCGCCCCGCCGGCGCTAGTCTGACTCGCCAGCGCGGCCGCGCGCTATACATCGGGCCTCTCTAGGCATCGGTAAGGTGCCGACTCGCGGTCAATGGTCGCCCGTCCGGGCGTTGCCGATATGGAATTGCCGATTGACAGTCAATGACATAAGCATATATTATGCTGACGTCATGTTTCTCCTACTGCCCCTGGGTTGGAACTTCGTACAGGATCGCCCCATACGCCTGCGGCGCCCGAACCGCCCCGGATTGTCGATCAGCTTGTCCGTTCCGGCGCAACCCTCGGGCCTGTCGCTCTGCCGCGCCAGCTCGCGCCGACACTGAGTTCGAATGCCGGGCGCAATCACGTTTGTGACCGGCCGAGGATGCATGTCAATCGGTCGAACTCGGCCGCACAGCGGCTCGCGTTCACGGCAGCACAAAACCCGCACCACCGCAGCGACCGAATCGCACCGGATGCTCCCGACGCCGCCCGTACTCGTCCCGAAAGGACTCATTTTGTCCAGACTAGCCTGACGTTTATCCGGCTTGCCTGCAGACTTGCCGCATCGATGCTTTTTTTCACAACCGCATGTCGCCTATGGCGCCACGGCAATCTTGGAAGTAGCCGGCGGATGCCGATTACATGCGAGTTCCGACGCCGGCCTCGATCCCCCGTTCTACGCCGGGTCTGCCGAGGAGTGCGCTGCACAGTCGAAGGTCGGCCACCGGCTGGTCGTTCCAGTTCACCGACACCCTGCAGATCCAGGCGCCGGATCTCGCCACCGGAACCTGCCCCAGGAGGAACGGTGGACATGAGCCATCTGTTCGCGAACCGCGCGACCCGATGCATGGTTATACTACCGACACGCCGGGGCCGGCGATGATGATGCCGGCAGCTTATGTCCAAAGCTCAGCGACCGTTCTTTGCGTCGCAGACGCTGGCTACGTCGAGTCCGACTCCAGCGATCTATCCAACGCTTCAGCCCGCTGCGAGCATCATCGTGACAGCCATAGCGCCCGATACCTTCAACTTCAGCAGCATCGCAAGCACGACGCCCGGTGTTGCCGTGGTCTCCTACGCGTGGAATTTGGGAGACGGAACGACCGCGAGTCGGTGCAACGGCTTCGCATCGTTACACGGCGTCCGGAACCTACCCTGTCGTTCTCACGATCACCGACAGCACGGGTGCAAAAGCGAGCGCCGTCAAGTCGGTGGTGGCGGCGGTCGTCCCCCCGCCGCGGCCTCCGACGCATCGCCGGTTACCGACAGGCCCTCCGGGTTCGTGGACCAAGTACGCGACCAGCTACACGGCCGGCACCGAGGCCGAGTACCAGTCCTGGTACAACCTGGCGTACGACACCAAGCGAAACCTCGTGTACGGTATGAGTTGGATGGGCGTGCTCGCGGCGTTCAATCCGGTCGACCGGCACGTGGACAAAGCTGACGCCAGACATCGGCGGTGGCGTGCACAATCGTATGTTCACCTACGATCCGATCAACGACCGCTTGTGGATCGGCACTGGGACGGGATCGCAACTGCTGGGCGTCAACTACTTCGATCTCACGACCAGGCAGTTCGTGAATTATCCGATGACCGGTGCGCTGCCTGGAAACGAGTCGGCAATGATTTTCGATCCGGCCGGCAAGCGTTTCATCGTGTTCGGCGGCTGGGGACGGCTGGGCGTCTATACGTTCGCCCTGTCTCCGCCGGCATCTTCGATGGTCTCCGCCAACGTCGCTCCCGGCCCGACGTGGGACGGCGGCATCGCGTCCGGACGCCAAGAAAATGACCGCGTGGCGCAGCGCGCTCGATAGCAGGCGCAATCGTATCGTCTACGTCGATACCGACGGTTCGCTGTGGGCGCTCCCCTTGAGTCTTTCCGGGTGGCAGCACTTGACGACTACCGGTGGCCCGCCTCCGGCATATCACGCAGTACGTCTACGACGTCGCCAACGATGCCCTTGTTGGCTGGTCGGCGTCTCCGCGCGTAGCCGGCGGCGACACCGTGCCCGGCACGACGCGCGAAACCTGGCTGCTGCCGCTGTCCACGCTGAAGTGGACAAAGGCGGCCAACGTTGCGGCGGGGAGATACCGTCCCTGTTGACACCGTATATGTCGGTTATGCGATGGTCTACGATCCGGTGCGAAAGTCAGACGATTCTGCATACGCTGAACGGACTCGAGCAACTATGACTCCGTCGACCTGGGCTTATCGGTATCCGTCCACAGTTGCGCCGCCGCCACCACCACCGCCACCGCCACCGCCACCACCACCGCCCCGCCACCACCACCACCAACGACATCCGGACCGGTACCAACATACACCGGAACCATCACCTCGTTTCCGCTTCCGGCGCTGGTCGGGGCGCCGTATTCGACGCTGCAGAACAGCAAGCACACCAACATGGCTTATTCGCCAGTGACCAACCGGCTGTATGTGGAAGGCGGTGACTGGGTGACTTCCGCGACCGACGGAACGTGGTCGATGAGCATGGTGGACGGCAGCTGGCGGAAGGACGTCGGTGCTCCGGTCTATCCGACGCTGCCCGCCCCGCACGCTGCCCAGGATGAGATGGGCTTTGTCTGGGATGCCGGCCGGCAAAAGTTTCTCTTCTGGCCGGGGATCTACTACGCGTACGAGCCGAAGGGCACGCCCATCCTCGAATATGCCAAGGGGCTGTGGTATTTCGATCCTGTGACGAACGTCTGGACGCAGGAGCTCCGCCTGTTCGGCAACTATCTCGACACGACCGGATGATCCGTTCGGCGGCGTCTACGATGAGGTCAACGACCAGCTCGTCGAATTGGGCGACGACTCCGGCGGGTTCGTCGCAAGACGATGGAGCGTCAGGGACCTGGTTAGGTTGGCAGACATCCCAATAGCTCTGACCAGGCCCAAGGGCTTTTCGACCTACTACACGCGAACGCAATACGCCAAGATCGGACGCTACGTGTACGTGGCCGGCTACTCAACCGATGGAACCGCGCTCAAGATTCCAAGATTCTGGCGTTGGCACCTGGACAACCATACCTTCGAGGAATTGGCCGCGCCGCCGGTCGACGGCTCGCTGCTCCGCGATCTTGAGATCCGCCTCGCGGCATCACACGGCAAGGTCATCTGGCCGTTTATGAACGGTCCCGATGGCGAGCTGCATGGCATCTACGTGTATGACCCCGCAACCAACGTCTGGGCGGTCGACCGGCAGGTGCCTTCGTACGGCAACTTCATCGGCAATGCCGTGACCAGCCTGCCCGATGGTCGTGTCGCGTTTTCCGGAGGCGTCTTCGGCCGCCACCAGACGCACATGTGGTTCTACGAGGCCAAACCGTAAAGGATGTCGGGACGTTATCCGGGAAGCGCTTCAGATAGGTCCGCGCGGCAAGGAGGTGCGTCAGGCTCGCGCCGCGCGACCGTAACTCACGCCCGCGGCGAGGCCGCGATCGCCTTGGCGGCATGGTCGCGATAGCGTAGCGCCAGGTACGAGTGCATCAGCTCGTTGCCCGTGTACGTGCGCCGGAATTCGTCGGCGTCGATCAGTTCCAGCCACGCCAATGGCGATTTCTCGCGCACGCTGCGCCAGCGCAAGCGACGCAGCGCGCGCTGCGCCCGCTTTGCGGGGTGACGTAGTCCGGCACGATCGATCGCCCGAATCAGCGCGCCGACCACCGTGCCATGGTCGCGATTGGGCGGCGTCACCGGGAGCGACTGACGTTGTCGGGCGAATTCGAAGTAGAGCTTCCTGCCGAGTCGCAGATCGATCGGTATGCGCGCCCAGAAATCCATCAGCTCGTGGTCGAACAGCGGCAGTCTCCACTCGAAGCCGAAACTCTCGTAGGCGCGGACCGAATTGCAGATGAACTTGGCCTGGCGCTCCTGCAGGTCCCAGCGCTCGAACGCGTCCGCCGCCTGCTCTCGCGAGCTGTCGTCGATACGTCCGATGATGGACTCGATCCGCCGGTCGAACTCGTCCCGGAGCTTTCCTTTCGTTGCCGCAGGCCAGTCCCACAAGGAATAGTGCGCGCTCTGCAGTGAGTCGAGCAGGTCGCGGCGTGCGATCGTCGTCCGCCGGGCGAACGATTTCGGAATATGACTGCCGGCGAGAAAATCTCCGGAGTGCCCGGGAACGAAAACGCTGTCGGGCGGAACCCGCGCGTCGCGCTGCAATTGGAATACCGCCGGCCAATCCTGAATGTGTGGCACCGACGCCAGATTGCCTGCGTCGTGAAAGTACTCGGCAAATCGATCGCTTGCCGCCCATGCGCGCCACCGTTCGGCCGAGTACGGCACGAACTCCCAGCGAAATCCGAGATACCGCGCCAGTTCTCGCGAGGTACGCGATTCCCAGTTGCCGGGAACGCCGTAGCTGTAGCAAACGACGTCGCTTATTCCCAGGTCGCGAAGCGATACGCCGATCAGCCGGGAATCGTAACCTCCGCTGAGTGGCACGACGATAGTCCGTCCACCGAGGCTGTTCACCAGGCGACGAAACACGCCGGCGTGCACGTTCTCGAGCCTGGCGATCAGATCGGCAATGTCCGCCGCAAGGAAGTCGCCATGGCGAAACCGATGGTAGCGATGCCGCTCTGGCGCAAGCGTCCGCGACGGTTCGACGCGGATGATCTCGCCGGCTTCGAGCTGGAACACGCCGGCGCATAAGGTTTCCGGTCCCGTCACGTATCCGGTCAGGCAAAACTCCGTGGCCGCATTCGTGTCGACCGTGCCGGGGCCTGCCGGCAGCACCCGATAGGCACTATCGCTCAAATGCACATCGACCTTGTCGAACCGGTAGAAGAGCGGGATGCTGCGGATGCGGTCGACGGCCGCGAGAACCCGGCCATCGCGCTGGGTGACGACGGCGAAGCAGCCATTCAGTCGCCCTATCGTCTCGATCCAGGCCGAGTCCGTCGCCGTCCTGTCCAGAGCCGCCGCCAGCTCGCCCGCCGCGCAAAATCGACCATCGAGATGCGCGTACCCGCGCGCCTGCGACGACCCTGCCCGAGCCCAGGTGGGACTGCCGAGTTCAACTCTATTCATCGTGGCGCGGGAGCGACCGCGTCTGGCGAATTCATCGACAGTGCCGAAGGGCGAGCGCGTAGCCGTCGAACAATTCGCCACGGACTTTCGGCCACGCGTAGCGCTGCGCGGCTTGGACACCGGCGGCGCGCAGCCGAAGCGCTAGCGGCCGATCTTCGAGCAGGCGGAGAACGGCGTCGGCCATGGCGACGGGGTCGCCGGGTGGCATGAGCAACGCAGTCACCTCGTGCTCGACCAGATACGGGATCCCGCCGACGTTGGTGGTTGCGATCGGCACGCCACTCGCCATCGCCTCCAGCAGCGAGATCGGAAGATTGTCGACGAGCGACGCATTGACGACGACGCTGGCCGCGCGGTAGAACGCCGGCAATTCGGCATTGTCGAGCCGACCGGTGAAACGCACGCGGCGCGCAACGCCAAGCTCCGCCGCTGTTCGTTCGAGCATGTCGCGATCCGGGCCCGATCCCGCGACCGTCAGCTGCGCATCGACATGCCGTCCTGCCACGATCGCGAACGCGCGTATGACGGTGGCGATGTCGTAGATCGGCTCCAGGTTGCGCGTAACCAGCAGCCGCGGCGCGGTCGGCAGCGCATCGGCCGGCCGGAACGCATCGAGGTTGACGATATTCGGCACGATGCTCGTAGCTACCCCGTATTTCGCGAATACGGCGTTGAGAAAGCCGGAGGGCACGATGACGATGCCTGCGCGCGCGAGCGTCGGCCGGACGAAACGGGACTGGGTGGCGAGAAATACGTCCGCGTCGCCACCCCGATAGTTGACGACGACCGGCACACCACGCAACCACGCTATCCATACCGCCGGAGCCGCGAACAAATGCCACGCCCAGCCGGAGTTGGCCATTACGTGCACAAGTTCGGCGCCATGGGTGGCAGTCCAGAGCCGCCTTACGAAAGGCATTAGGCGGAACAGAGCGCGCACGCCGCGCAGGCGAGCGACCCAGGCCGGCCGGTACGGCGCGTTGACCTGGACGGTCGTGACCTTGCACCCGTCGCTGGCGAGAAGTTGTGCGAGCTGGCGCGTTTGATTGGCCATGCCGCCGGAAGGTGGCGGAAGCGGTCCCACCAGCACCACCGAGCGCGGCGGCGCCATGGCGCGCGCGTGGCTAAGATCCTGAGAAACCGTCTCCACAGCATTCACGCGGCCGCCGTTGCGACTCGCGTGAACAGATTCCGCGCGAGTCGCGCACCCCACCGTCTCGGCGTAGGATCCCATGGCGTAAAACGAGGCAGCTGGTAGATCGAATCACCCATTCGGGCGGCGCCTGCCGCCGTCGAAACGGCCGCGGCGAATCCCAGCTCCCTGGTCATGCGAACGTGCGCGGCACGGTAATCGACATTGGGTCTGCCGTTCGGATAGGCGAACAATCTGACCGGTTGCCGCACGATGCCTTCGAGCGCTTCGCGTCCGTCGCTGATCTCGCGCCGCGCCGCGGCATCGTCGAGCCCGGCGAGAATCGGATGGCTGACCGTGTGGCCGCCGATACCCATTCCGGCGGCGGCAAGGCTTCGAACCTGATCGCCAGTCATCATCAGGTCGCCGGGCAACGCGACGCCGGTTTGGGCCGCGATCGCGTCGACACTCGACTGGCGCTCCTCCTGCGGCAGATATTTGAGCCGCGTCAGGATCGCGCCGATAGCCGCTTTCCGCTGTTGCGGCGATTCGATGGCATGTTTTCCCAACCCGTGGGTCGACAGATCCAGCTCGCTACCGGCCGCAGCACGCACGGCCTCGATGACGGTGTCGTTCCACATCCGGCCGCCATCGAGGAATCTTGTCGCGACGAAGAACGTTGCCGGGAGCCCGAGCCGTCGCAGTATGGGCAACGCGACCGTCGCGTTGTCGGCATATCCGTCGTCGAACGTAATGGCGAGAGCGCGAGCAGGAATCGAGCCGCGGTCAAGTGCAGCAATTGCCTCATCCAGCGGCAGAACGTTGAACCAGTGGCGCACGCATTCCATGCGCCCGGCAAACCCGGCAGCGTGCATTTCGTTCGGAAACAGCGCGTCGGGCCGCGCATGCACCCGATGAAAAATCAGGATCGTCAGCCGCCCGCGCGACCCGGCAGGCGACAGCGCGCCCAGGAGCGGACGCATCCACGGCGCCGCGCGCCGGGACGGGCCGGCCGATCGCGAGATCGCCTCGCCGGACTCATGCATGGCGCCGAGGCAGGAATTGCCAGCAGAGCTGCACACCGAGCGATGCGGCAAGGGCCACGCTCAGAACGGCCGCCGTGACGACGCGGCGCCGCAGTCCTTCCATGCGGGCGATCGCTTGCTCGTTCTCGGGTGTCGCGAATATCACCAGCGGCGGCAGGCGTCCCAGCACGCTGTCGAGCCGATGGGCAAGACGTCCGGACAGCTTGCGGAGAAGGCCAAGGCGTTCGCGACTTATGACGTCGTTGCCCCACCAGAGGTACCACTCGTTTACGCCGCGACGATAGTAGTCGAGCAGCTTGTCGAAGTGAGGAAAACCCAGGCGGCCGGGGCCGGCCCGGCGGAATTCGATCGCGGCAGGGTTGCCGAGCAGCGCACGGCGCAATGCAAGCGCATCGATAGGCACGTCGGTGCCGGCGAGCACCGCATAGACGTTGTTGTGCACGTCGAGGAACGCCCAACGGTCCCGCTCCCGGTCGTACACCTCGACGACCGTGTGCCCATGCCCACCGAACCCGTCGAACGAGAACGCCCATTGCCGGCAGAACAGGCCGGCGCTGCGTGCGGCGGCAAGATAGACACGAACATAATCCGCGCAGTAGCCGTAGCCCGCCACGATGCCCTCGAAGGTCGTTGCGAGATCCGCCCGGATGCCGCCTTCCCGCTGCGAATGTTGCACCAGCATCTGCACCAGCGCGAGCGCTCGCTGCCAGTCACCCGTCAGTTTCTCGATACCGGCGGATTCCACCGCGCCTCGGATTGCGTTCGGCGGTGTCATCCGCTCCGACCTGAAATCGCCAGGAATTGCCGCCGGCGTCCAGCTGAAATCCTCCGGACGCCCGCGTCGCAGCAGGAACGCGTTGCGCACGCGCACCGCTTGCGCGTACGGCAGCGTCAGATAGACGAGCCAGCCTAGTGCGATAGCGAGCGCGATTGCGTTAGCGATGACCAGGCTGCCGACATTCACCAGCACAACCCCACGTATTGCCCGCGCATAGCCTTGCGATCGGGAACGTTGACGAGATCGACGATCGTCTGCTCGGGCCGGGTGTGCTGCGCGAGCGCTGCGACCGCGCCGGCGTCGCTGAGACCGACGACCAGCACGTCGGACTCCGCGATCACCTCGGCGATGTCGCGGCGAATCAGCGATCCGATGTGCGGCACGTGCTGCTCGATGAAGCGGCGGTTCGCGCCGAGCAGGTTGGACAGATGCACTTCCGGATCGTAGACCAGGAGCGACAGGCCCTTGCCGATGAAGTGCTCGGCCAGCAGCACCAGCGGGCTTTCGCGCAGGTCGTCGGTGCCGGTCTTGAACGACAGCCCGATCATGCCGATCCTGCGCTTGCCCGTCGCCATGCACCTTGGCGATCGCGTGGTCGATGTGGCCGCGGTTGGAGGGCAGGATGCCGCCATGCATCGGCAGCTCGACGTCGCGCATCTTGGCGAGATACATCGTCGCGCGCAGGTCCTTCGGCAGGCACGAGCCGCCGAACGCGAAGCCCGGCTTCAGATAGGCCGGCGAGATGTTGAGCTGGCGGTCCTTGCAGACGAGGTCCATCACCTCGAACGGGTCGACGCCGAGCGCCTCGCACAGCCGCGCCGTCTCGTTGGCGAAGGTGATCTTGAGCGCGTGGAAGTTGTTGCAGCAGTACTTGACCATCTCGGCGGCGCGGACCGACGTGACGTGGAACTCGCAGGGCAGATGGCCGAACAGCTCGCGCAGCTTCGCCGACCGGCTCGGGCGCGTTCGCGCCGACGACCGTGAACGGCGGCTTGTCGTAGTCGCGGATCGACGAGCCCTCGCGCAGGAACTCCGGCTGGAAGCAGACGTGGAAGTCGACGCCGTCCTTCTTGCCGGACTCCGCTTCGATGATCGGGCGCAGCACGTCCTCGACCGTGCCGGGCACGAGCGTCGAGCGGAACACGAAGACGTGCGGCGTCCGCCTTCTCGCGCATCGCGGCGCCGAGGTCCTCGGCAAGGCGGAGCATCGCCGTCTGGTCCTGGCTGCCGTTCGGCGCCGACGGCGTGCCGACGCAGATCGAGCGAGATCTCGGTCTCGCAGCACCGCCTCGCGCGCGTCGCGGCGTGACCGAAACCCGGCCGCTCGCGACCGACGTCGGCCATCAGCTCGCACCATGCCCTCCTCGACGACCGGCGTCTTGCCGGCGCGCGATCAGGTCGAGCTTGGCCTGGTCGACGTCGACGCCGACGACGCGATGCCCGTCGCGCGCGAGACAGGCGAGCGAGACCGCGCCGACGTAGCCCAGGCCGAAGATGCTGATGTTCAAGCGATTGCTCCCTGCGGTCTCGCGCGCGTCGCGCGTGCGAAGCCGATTCGGCAAGACAGCGCTCGATGATACCGTCGAGGCGCTGCATCGATCGCTCCCAGGCGTGATGCGACAGCATGCGCGCGCGGCCCGCGACGCGACAGCCGCCTGCGCTCGGCCGCGATCGTCGAGGACGCGCAGGATCGCCGCTGCGTACTCGTCCGGCGTCGACGCGACGAGGAAATGCTCGGGCGCCGACGCGTCGACGCCGCCGGCCGCGACGCGGCTGGTGACGACCGGAACGCCCATCGCCATCGCCTCGAGGATCTTGTTCTGCGTGCCGCGCGCGATGTTGAGCGGCGCGACCATCAGCGCCGAGCGGCGCAGGTACGGCCGCACGTCCGGCACCGACCCGGTGACGGTGACGCCCGGGCAGCTCGCCGAGGCGCCGCACCGCCGGCGACGGATCGGCGCCGACGATCAGCGAGCTTGAGCGCCGGGCGCCGCGCCCGCAGCAGCGGCAGCGTCCGTGGCGCAGAAGTCGAACATGCACTCCTGGTTCGGGTAGTAGTCCATGCGACCGACGAACGCGATCGTGTCGGCATCGTACGGCTCGTCCGCCGGGGCGAAGTAGTCGCTGTCGACGCCGTTCGGAAACCAGTCGGTCGGCGACGCCCGTGCCGTAGCCCTCGAGCGTCTCCCATTCGGCGCGCGTCGTCGCCGTGCAGAGGTCGAAGCGACGCGCAAGCCGCTTTTCCGCGCGCTCGAGCTTGACGCCTTCGAGCCGGTAGCCGAGCGAAAGCGGGAACGGCTTGTAGCGCGCGTACTCGAGCCACTTCTGCGAGTCCATGTCGCCGAAGTCGAGGATCTTGGGCGTGTCGCGGACGTCCTCGACGTACTGCGCGACCGACGAGCAGTGCACGAAGATGAGGTCGAAGCGTTCGCTGGCGAGCAGCGCGTCGATGCGGCGCGCGAGCTGCGGCGAATAGAAGTATCCCATCGACGAGGGCATCGGCGTCGGCAGGCGCAGCGACCATCCGCAGCGCCTGGACCGGATTGCTGACCCGCGCCGATGTCGTAGCGCGCGCAGTAGCGCCGCCAGGCCCTCCGCCTTCCTGCGCCTCGTCCGGCGAGCGCGCGAGCGACGCGACGTGAACCTCGTGCTGCGCGCGACAGGTGGCGGATCATGTTGAACGGCCGGATCTTGCCGCCGCGCTTCGGCGGAAACGGAAAGCGATGGCAGACGTAGAGGATCTTCACGCCGCGACCGCCTTGAGCTCGTCGGCCACGTCGGCCGGCGCGCGCCCGTCGAGGTAGATGCGCGCCCAGATCTCGAGGTTGAGCAGCGCCAGCAGCCGGTCGGTGCCGTCCAGCCGGTTGGCCTCGTGCGCCGCGATCAGCGCGCGCGACTGCCGGCGGCCGGAACAGCCCGCGCGCCTCGACCGATGCCTCGGACAGCAGCGTCGCGCAGCAGCGGCGCGAGCTCGCCCTTGAGCCAGGCGCCCATCGGCGTGCCGAAGCCGCGCTTCTTGCGCTCCAGGATGTCCGGCGGCAGCACGTCCTGCGAGCGCCGCCTTCAGCACGTGCTTCAGCCGCCCGCCGCGGATCTTGACGTCCTGCCGGCATGCGCGCGGCGAGCTCGACCAGCTCGTGATCGAGCAGCGGCACGCGGCATTCGAGCGACACCGCCATGCTCATCTTGTCGGTGAGCAGCAGCAGATCGTCGGGCAGCTGCGTCTCGCGCGTCGACCGCCGAGCATCCGGTTCAGCTCGTCGCTGCTCGTCGCCGCGCGCGAACGCATCGGCGAGCGCATCGCGCTCGTCGGCGCGGCGTGGCGCAGCAGCGCCGTCGCGGCATCGTCGCGGGAAGACCTCGCACGTACGACCGATAGCGCTCCTCGAACGGCAGGCCGGCGGTCGCGAGGAAGCCCTTGGCGAGACGCAGCGCGTTGAGCAGCGGCGAATGGCGGTCGCTCGGCAGCTTCTCGCCCAGCGCCGAGCGCCGCGCGGCGCAATCCGCGCGGGCAGCCGGTCGAAGTACGCCTGGTAATGGCTGCCGAGATAGCGCCGGTAGCCGCCGAACAGCTCGTCGCCGCCGACACCGGACAGGATGACCGTGACGTCGCGCCGCGCGAACTCGCGAGACCAGATAGGTCGTGATGAACGCGGTGTCGGCAATCGGCTCGTCCATGTGCCACAGCAGCTGCGGCAGCAGCGCCGACGACGTCGGGCCGGACGAGGATCTCGTGATGGTCGGTGCCGAAGCGCTGCGCCACCTGGCGCGCGTACGGCAGCTCGTTGTAGATAGTCCTCGGCCTCGCCGCCGCCGAAGCCGATCGCGTAGGTCTTGACCGGCCGGTCGCTGTGCGCGGCCATGAACGCGACGACGGCGCTCGAATCGATGCCGCCGGACAGGAACGCGCCGATCGGCACGTCGCTGACCATCTGCATGCGCACCGATTCCTCGAGCCGCGCGCGCACGCGCGCCGACCCATTCGTCCTCGGTCGGCAGGCGATCGATCGTCGGCGGGCACGCGCCAGTAGCGGCGCTCCTCGACCCTGCCGCGCTCCGACGCTCAGCACGCGTCGCCGGCGGCAGCTTGCGTATGCCGCGGAAGATCGACTGCGGCGCCGGCACGTACCCCAGCTGCGAGGTACGACGACAGCGCCGCCGGATCGAGCTCGGCGCTGCATCGCCCGGCAGCGCGAGGATCGCCTTGGCCTCGCTGGCGAAGACCAGGCGCCGGCCGTCGTTGCACAGGTAGAGCGGCTTGATGCCCGAGCCGATCGCGGCCGAGCAGCAAGCGCCGGCGCCGCGCGTCCCACAGCGCGAAGGCGAACATGCCGTTCAGATCGCTCGACGAACGCGTCGCCGTGCTGCTCGTAGAGGTGAAGGATGGTTTCGCAGTCCGACGCGGTTCGGAACCGATGGCCCTGCGCGGCGAGCTCGCTGCGCAGCGCCCGGTAGTTGTAGATCTCGCCGTTGGCGACGAGCCACAGCGTGCCGTCCTCGTTGGTGAGCGGCTGGTGCCCGCCGGCGACGTCGATGATCGACAGGCGCCGCATGCCGAACGCCAGCGGCCCGTCGGCGTGCGCGCCCTCGTCGTCCGGGCCGCGATGGACGGTGACGCCGCGCCATCGGGCGCAGCGCCTCCGCCGACGCGGACGCGCCGTCCAGGTGCAGCATGCCGTAGATGCCGCACATGGCTGTCAGCGTCCGCGCGGCTTGGGCATCGCGCCGGCGCTGGCAGGCCGCCCGAGCAAGCGCCTCGTAGACGTCGCGCGTAGCGCGCGACGCTGCGGGCCCAGGTGCGCTCGGTCTCGACGAATCGCCTGGCCTGCGCCGACAGGCGCGGCCATTCCGCGCGCCGCGCGAGCACCGCCTCGATCGCCCGCGCCAGCGCCGGCGGCATCGCCCGCCGGGAACAGGAATCCCGTCTCGCCGTCGCGAACCAGCTCGCGATGGCCGCCGACGTCGGAGGCGACGAACATGCGGCCCTGCGCCATGGCCTCGAGCGGCTTCAGCGGCGTGACGAGCTCGGTGAGCCGCATCCGATGGCGCGGATAGGCGAGCACGTCGATCAGATCGTAGTAGCGCTGCACTTCGCCGTGCGGAACGCGGCCGGCGAAGATCACGCGGTCGGCGAGGCCGCGCTCGGCGGCCAGCGCCTTGAGCGCCTGCTCCTGCGGGCCGCCGCCGACCAGCAGCACGCGCGAGTCCGGGCAGGCGCGGCGACCAGCAGCGCGGCGGCCTCGATCAGGAGGTCGAGGCCTTCGTAGGCGTAGAACGAGCCGGCGAAACCGATCACCGTCGCGCCGTCGAGCCCGAGACGCTTGCGCAGCGCCGCGTCGGGCTCGGCGCCCGAACGGAATTCGTCGACGTCGACCGCATTCGGAATGACGGTGATCCGGTCGGCGGCGATGCCGCGCGCGGCGATTTCGCCGCGCAGTCCCTCGCAGATCGTCGTGACGTGATCGGCGTGGCGCAGCGCGAAGCGTTTCGAGCGCCCGCGACGCGCGATAGCGCAGGCTGCCTTCGCGCGTCGTGCCGTGGTCGACCGCGGCATCCTCCCAGAACGCGCGCACCTCGTAGACGACCGGAATCCCGACGCTGCCGGCCGACCCACAGCGCCGGCAGCGCATTCAGCACCGGCGAATGCGCGTGCAGGACGTCGGGGCGAAACGACGCGCTGAGCTCGGCGACCCGGCGCGCGGTCGCCGCCATCTCCTGCACGTACACCGCGCCGGGCAAGGCCGAGACCACGTTCCGCCGCGCGACCGTGCGATGGAAGCGCCAGCCGTCGACTCTCCTCGACGTCGCGCCGGCGTTGCCCGTGCCGGGGCGTGGTCAGCTGCAGCGTCTCCCAGCCGAGCGCGCGCTGCTCGCGCAGGATCGCCGCGGTCCGGAACGTGTAGCCGCTGTGCAGCGGAAGCGAGTGGTCGAGGACGTGGAGGATGCGCATGGCGGCCAGGGCTCACGCCGCCTTGGCGGCCGGCGCCGGCGTCGACCGACGTATCGACGACGTTGCGCAGGAAGGCGTCGAACATCAGCAGCGTCCACAGCGACGAGCTGTAGTCGCGGCGTCCCGACTGATGCTGGTCGACCAGCTGCCTGCAGATAGCTGCCGGTCGAACAAGCCGGTGTCGCCGAGCCGCTCGCCCAGCAGCGCGTCGCGCACGCGCGCGCGCAGCGGGCCGCGGAACCAGCGCGCGAGCGGCACGGCGAAGCCCATCTTCGGCCGGTACAGGAGCTCGCTGCGGCAGGCGCGGCTCCATCGCCTTCTTGAGCAGCCACTTGCCCTTCCTGGCCGCGCACCTTGAGCGACGAGGGCAGCGTGGCCAGCCATTCGACCAGCGGGTGATCCATCAGCGGCTCGCGCACTTCGAGCGAGTGCGCCATGCTCGCGCGGTCGACCTTGGTGTTGATGTCGCCGACCAGATAGGTCTTGAGATCGAGATACTGGATCAGCGCCAGCGGATCGTCGGTCTGCGCGCTCGCGCGCGTGGCGCCGGAACACCTCGAGCGCGCTGTAGCCGCCGAGCCGCGCTGCGGAAGGCGTCGGTGAACAGCCGCCGCGCGCATGTCGTCGCGCAGGATCGACACGCCGTGGAAATACGCCTCGACCGAATCGCGCGCCAGCGCCTCGAACGTCGACTTGGCGCGGAACACGCGCGGCGCCCAGTCGGCCTTCGGATAGGCGCTGCCCAGCAGGCCGAACACCGGCCGGCGCAGCGACAGCGGCAGCAGGCGGCGCATCCGCTCTTCCGCCAGGTGCAGGCGATAGCGCCGGTAGCCGCCGAAGTTCTCGTCGCCGCCGTCGCCCGACAGCGCGACGGTGACGTGCTTGCGCGCGAGCTGGCAGACGCGGTAGGTCGGAATCGCCGAGCTGTCGGCGTACGGCTCGTCGTAGACGCGCGCCAGCGTGTCGATCAGGTCGAAATCGTCGCTCTCGACGCGCTCGACGAAATGCCGCGTCCGGTAGCGGTCGGCGACCTGCTGCGCGTAGCGCGATTCGTCGAACGCCGGGTCGGCGAACGCGATCGAGCAGGTGTTGACCGGCTCGGCCGAAGCCTTCGCCATCATCGCCACGACCGCGCTCGAGTCGACGCCGCCGGACAGGAACGCGCCGAGCGGCACCTCGGAGATCAGGCGCAGCCGGACCGATTCGTCGAGCCGCGCCGTCAGCTCCGCGCACCGCGTCCGGCAGCGTGATGACGCGGTCGAGCGTGAAGCGCACGTCCCAGTACTGCGCGGGCGCAGGCAGCGGCGCGCCCGGGCGCACGCTCAGCGTATGCGCCGGCGGCAGCTTGTGCGCGGCTTTGAAGATCGTGCGCGGCTCGGCGACGTAGCCGAGCGCGAAATATTCCTCGACCGCGAGCGGATCGATGTCCCGCGCGAACGCCGCCGATGCGCGAGCAGCGCCTTGAGCTCGGAGCCGAACAGGAACGTGCCGTCGGCGAGCAGCGCGTAGTGCAGCGGCTTGACGCCGAGCCGGTCGCGGGCCAGGAACAGCGTCTCGCGATTGCGGTCCCACAGCGCGAACGCGAACATGCCGCGAAAGCGCTCGACGCAGGCCTCGCCCCACGCCTCCCAGGCATGGACGATGACCTCGGTGTCGCTCTTGGTGCGGAAGCGATGGCCGAGCGCGGTGAGCTCCGGAATCAGCGCCTGGTAGTTGTAGATCTCGCCGTTGTAGACGATGACGACGCTGCCGTCCTCGTTGTACAGCGGCTGCTGGCCGGTCGAGAGGTCGATGATCGACAGGCGGCGATGCCCGAGGCCCAGGCCGGGCTCGACGTGCAGGCCGCCCTCGTCGGGCCCGCGATGATGCTGCGATTCGTTCATGCGCGACAGCAGTTCGCGGCTGACGTCGCGCCGTCCGCGTCAAGTCGAGGATGCCGACGATGCCGCACATGGATCGCTTTCCCTCCGCCCTAGCCGTCGCGCGCGCGGACGCGCCGCGGCAGCCGCCGTGCCCGAGCGTTCGGCCGCGGCGCGCTCTGAGCAGGCCGGTGTAGACGCGATCGTAGTCCTCGACCATGCGTTCGAGACTGAATCGGCGCTCGACGCGACGGCGCGCGGCCTGTCCATGCTGCCGGGCGAGCTGCGGTGCCGCGAAATAAGCGCCGATTTCGCGCGCCAGCGCCACGCTGTCGCCGGCAGGCACCGTGCGGCCGGTCACGTCCTGTCTCGACCAGCTCGGCATTGGCGCCGACCCGCGTCGCGACGACCGGCAGTCCGCACGCCATCGCCTCGAGCATCGTGTTCGACACGCCCTCGGCCAGCGACGGCAGCACGAAGCAATCGAGACCCTGCAATAGCGGCACCACGTCGGCCCGCTCGCCGGCGAACCAGGCCAGGTCGCGCACGCCGGCAGACTCGAGTATCGCCTCGACTTCGCTTTTCAGCTTGCCGTCGCCGACCAGCACGAGCCGCAGGCGCGCGCGGGCTTCCGGGTCCGCCTTCAGCGCGGCGACGAACGCCCGCGCCAGGTTGGTCTGATCCTTGACCGCCTCCATGCGTCCGACGGTACCGACCAGCCAGTAGTCGGCACCCTGGAACGGACAAGCGTCGATCGCGGCGCGTCCGCCGACGCGCGGACGAAAGCGCGCGGTGTCGACGCCGTTGTAGATCTGGTCGATCCGCTCGGCCGGCACGCCGACGCGCTCGCGCAGATAGCGTTCGAGATCGGGCGACACCGCGACGTAACGCGTCACGAACGGACGGAACAGACGCCGCACCCACTGGTAGCGCACGCTCGAGCCGTCGAGGTCGCCGACGTCGCGGCCGTGCTCGCCGTGCAGGCGCGCCGGGACGCCGGCGATCCAGGCGGGCAGCGCGGCTTCGAGCGCGGCAAGATTGCGCGTGTGCACGATGGCGGGCTTGAGCTCGCGCAGCAACGCGACGAGCTTCGGGTAAAGGCGGACCGCATGACCCGGAGCCTTGTGCAGAGGGATGCACCGCACATCGCCGCGGGAGATGCGCGCGGCGAAGTCGGGTCGACGTCGGTCAGCGACACGACGGCGTGCCGCCAAGATTGCGCCGGCAGTCGGTTGATCAGGTTGACGACGCCGTTCTCGAGCCCGCCGATGGCGAAGCGGTAGACGACATGAACGATCAGCGGCGGCATCGCGCTCACCCCCCGCTCTCGCGAGCCGCGGCCAGGGCGCGCTCGATCGACGGCGACATTTCCCGCGCGAACGCCCGCAGGCTTTGGCTCGGATCGTCATCGTGCGTGCGCCGGGCCGCGTAGGTGACGACCAGCGCGGCATCGTCGCCGCGCCCCGAGATCTTCGACCAGGCCTGCAGCGCCTTCGCGGCATACTGATTCGAAGTCACGTGCCCGTCGATCCAGTACAGGCGATAGACTTCCAGCGCCGTCGCTTGCCCGGACAGATCCGTCCGTTCGACGCGCTCGGGCCGCCCGCTCCATTCGATGCTGTCGCTCGCCCTTTCCGACTTGCTTCCACTTCAAGTCCTCCGGCACGACCAGCTGATTGCCCGAGGTGATCAGCTCGCTCCCTTTGGACTGGTTGCCGGTAGTAGGCGAGATACAGGCCGACGTCGCGGTCGTCCTTGCTGAATGTCTGTCGCAATTCGGCCGCGTAGCCTCGGTAATGCGGTTTCCAGTCGGCCGCTCCTGCTGCTGCCGGGGCCCAGCCATTCGCATCGGCGATGGCCGGGATCGCCGGTTTTCCGGCCCTCGCCGAGCGGTCGATGCTGGCCTCGAGCGGCACCCAGAGACCGGCGGCGACGATCGCCGCGACGACGGCCGCGAACAATACGCGCGGTGACGCTACCGGCGCCGTCCCGGTCGCAGGCTGTGGCGGCGGCGCCGTTATCGGCGCGGCATCTTCCTGCCAGAACGATCCGACCCAGAACAAGAGCAGCATCACCAGGCCGAAGAAGACCCAGCCGTAGATGATGTGATCGACGCCGACGGCCAGCTTGTTGTTCGATAGATGGCCGATCATCACGATCATGTAGGCCCGCAGCCAGTTGGCCACGATCGGCACCAGGATTGCCGCCGCCATGAACATGACCCGCCGAAGCGTGCTGCGATAGGCGACCGCGGCATAGATCGTGCCTATCATCACCGAGGCGATGATGTAGCGTATGCCGCTGCACGCTTCGACGACCGACCACGCGCCGGAAGGAATGACGAAAAGGTTCGCTTCGCGATAGACCGGCACCCCCGACCAGCGCAGCGCGGCGATGGTGAAGTCCGCGGTCCAGTCGATCAGGGTCGGGACGAAAATTTCGCCGAACGGCACGGCGAACAGCAGGAAGGCGAGCGGAAAGAACGCGGCGCGGGCGATCCGCGTACCCAGCACGGTGACGATCGCCGCCTGCAGCATGAACGCCAGGGCGAACTGCTTGACGCCGAGCACGTCGGCGGCCGAAGTGACGAACCACAGCGCACCGGCGGCCAGTACCATCGCGACTCCAGGCCACCACGGCCGGGCGGGGATCGCGGCGATGGTCTCGCGGTGACGCCATACCAGCCAGAAGCATATCGGGACGACGACGAAACCGTGGGTGAACGTTTCCGAGCGGATCCAGATCGCAACGATCGAGGCCGCCGTCGGCCAATACAGCGCCAGAATGCCGACAACGGCGGCACCGGCCGCCAGCACCGGGGCGAGGCGCCAGGTCGCACGCCATCCGGAGGTCTCGATCGCGCGGTCGTCACGACCCGCGTCCGGCGTCGGGTCAGCGGGGGCCACGCGCGCGCCGACTCGCGACCCCTGCGGCCCGGCGACGGTCGCGTCGTGTCGCCGTCCGACCAGACCGCGTACCCATTGTGCGGCGTCGGCCATGTCTACCCCAGATTGCGGGTCAGCATCGGCCCGAGCGCGTTCACCAGCGGACGCGGCAGCCGCCGCCACATTGCGCCCAGCGTCCGGTACTTCGGATTGAGCGGGTTGTTCTGCGGGATCGTGGTGCGCTTGCGCAACCGATACTCGTAATGCGAGCGGCTCCGGCTCGAAACCCCAGTTTTTCTTGAAATCGAACGAGCCGGTGCCGCGCTTGCTGCGACCGTAGTCGAAGACGCGAACGCCGCGCTCGCAAGCCCGGCGCATCAATTCCCAGTACTTGAAGTCGTTCGCTGCAAGCTCGCGCGCATCGACCGTGTCGCCGGCGTAATACGGCAGGACCTCGTCGCGGAAATAGAAGCTCAGCACCCCCGAGAGCGGCCTGCCGCCGGCGTCGGTCACGATCGAGATTTCGCAGCAGTCGCCGAACACTTCGGTGAGACGGGCGAAATAGCTCTTCGCGAACGGCGGCGTGCCATGGCGATGTACGTTGTCCGCGTACAGCGCGAAAAAGCGATCGACCGATCGATCGATCTCGCTCGTCAGCCCGTTGCGCATCCCCTTGCGTATCATCGCGCGCTGCTTGCGCGGCATCGCGAGCAGGTTCGCCTCGGGTTCGGCGTGCAGCGTCTTGCGAAACCGTGACGTACAGATCCTGTTGCGGCCAACCCGGGCACTTGGCGGCACAACTGCGGAATTCGAGATGGTCGACGTCGAGCGAATCGGCGAGATCGGACGCCGCTTCGACCAGCGCGCGGCCAGCTTCGGCGTCGGTCGCCGCCGGGCCGCCGTACACGCCGAACGGCAGCGAGACCAGCGCGTGGCCGAACAGGCGGCTCTTCACCTCGGCGAGCGGAAGGATGCCGGCGATCGCGCCGGGGCGCTCGGCGATGAGATAGTGCGTGCGGTGGCGAAAGACACCTTCGATGATGTCCCGCCAGCCGATGCGATGAAAGAAGGTCGCGTCGGGACAGCGCTGAACGAATTCTTCCCAGGCAGCGGCATCGGCAGCGGCGAACGGGCGCACGCTGACGCGGTCGGCCGCGCGCCCGATGCGGACGATTTCGCTGGCCGCCGATTCCATCATGCGTCGCCGTTCAGGAAGACGCGATCGACTCTATCCCAGCGGAAGTCGGCAAGGAGGCTCCGCAAGCGCGGCTCGGTGCGCTGGAGGTTCAGATAGTGTCGAAAGCGCACCTTGGCGCCGGGACCCTTGACGCGCGGCTGCGCGGGGTCGAGCTCCCAGGGGTGAAAATAGAACATCGCCGGCCGACGGTCGACTGCGTTGACGCGGCGAATCGACCAGTTCGACACGCCGTACGGCAGCAGCCGGAAGTAGCCGCCGCCGCCGGCCGGCCAGTTCGAATTCAACATCCGAACCGTCGCGACCGGGACCTCGAGCAGGCTTTCGCGCACTCGTGGCGAAAGCGCGGTGCATCCGGTGCGCCGTAGTGATCGTGCCGTATCGGATAGATGCTCGAGCTGTAGCGGTAGCCGGCTTCGGCGATGCAGTCGAAGGCCCAGAAATTGGCCGGCCCGATCGAAAAGCTCGGCGCCCGGTACCCGTTGACCTCGCGCCCCGCGACGTCTTCGAGCACCGCCTTGGCCAGGCGGATGTCGGCCAGGAAAGCGCCGTAGCCCTGCTCGTTGGCGCGCAGGTGTTCGTAACCGTGGCTTGCGAGCTCGTGTCCTCCGTCGACCAATCGGCGCACCAGCGCCGGATAGCGCTCGGCGATCCAGCCGAGCGTGAAGAAGGTCGCGCTGACCTTGCTGTCGGCGAGCAGTCCGAGAATACGATCCATGTTGGCTTCGACGCGACACGGCTGGCTGTCCCACGACTCGCGCGGTATGTGTCCGGCGAAGGCCGAGACCTGGAAATAGTCCTCGACGTCGACGGTAAGCGCGTTGACGATCGCGTCGGCGGACGCCGCTTGCGCGTTCATGCGTGCACCGCCTTGCGTCCTAGCGCGGACAGGCCCAGCCAGGACGACAGGTCATCGGCGATCCGCTCGGCGGCGCGGCCGTCCCACAGCTCGGGCGTCCTGCCGCGTTTGCCGCCGTTCTTCAGAATGTCGTCGACGCATTCGAGCGTGCGCGCACGATTGCGGCCGACCAGAGTATTGGTGCCCTGCTCGACGGTGATCGGACGCTCGGTATTGTCCCGCATCGTCAAGCACGGCACGGCAAGCGCCGTCGTCTCTTCCTGGATCCCACCGGAGTCGGTCAGTACCAGCCGCGCCTGCCCCATCAGGCCGAGCATTTCGAGATAACCCTGCGGCGGCAGCAGCGTGATTCTGCGCGCCGGCCAGCATTGGCGACAGGCCGAACCGCTCGATGTTGGCCTTCGCGCGCGGGTGCACCGGCCAGATCAGCGGCAGTCGCGACGCGACGTCCCTCAGTATCGTAAGCGCCTCGCGCAGCGCCGGGAGTGCATCGACGTTCGATGGCCGGTGCAAGGTGACGACGCCGAAGTCGCCGATGCCGCCGGCGAAATCGCCCGCCTGTCCGGCGCTCGTCAGCGTGTCGATCGGCGCAATCGCCCGGCGCCGGTGACGCAGGAGCGAATCGATCATCACGTTGCCGACGAAGCGGACACGCTCGCGGTCGATGCCTTCGCGCGCGAGATTCTCCGCAGCGATGCGCTCGGTCGTGTACAGCCTGTCCGCGATCTGGTCGGTCAGGACGCGGTTCATCTCTTCCGGCATGTTGCGGTCGAAGCTTCGGAGCCCAGCTTCGACATGAACGACCGGGATGCGCTTCTTGCTCGCGACGAGGCTGCAGGCAAGCGTCGAGTTGACGTCGCCGACGACGATCACGCAACTGGGCACAATATCGTCCAGCACCGGCTCGAAGCGCCGCATGATCTCGGCGGTCTGCAACGCGTGCGTTCCGGAGCCGACCTCGAGATTCAGGTCCGGCGCCGGCAATTCGAGGTCGGCGAACAGGCGGTCGTTCATCGCAACGTCGTAATGCTGGCCGGTGTGGATCAACACAGCGCGCGGCAACTCCGGGCGTGCGCCCAAGGCGCGCACCAGCGGAGCCATTTTCATGTAGTTCGGCCTCGCTCCGACGACGCAGGCGATCGGGCCCGTTGGTCGCATTTGGCCGCTCATCAGCGCTTCGCGGGCGTGCCGGGATTGGCCGCTTTTTCAGGATGCAGCAGCCGATGGAGCAGATCGACGGCGGCGGCGACCGTTTTTTCGAGCCGGTCGATGCGTGCCTCGACGTTGTCGAAGTGCGCGTGCAACCGCCCCGCCTCCAGCCGCGCCATCAATGGACTGCCTTGGGCCGCGTCACGGTCGACGACGCTCACCGTGGAGAGCGCCGCGTCCGGACCCAGCTCATCGCGGATCTCGTGCGCGATCGCCTGCACGTCGGCGGCCTCTAGCACGTGCCGCTCGGCGAGAAACGCCGCGAGTAGCAGGCGGTTGCAAAGCGTGTTGATTCGCCTCGGTATGCCTCCGGTCAGCGTGTGTATCAGGTCGAAGCAGGCCGGGTCGAAATGGGGATCATCCTTCCACCCGACATGTTTCAGCCTATGCTCGATGTAGGCCCTGGTCTCCGCCTTGTCGAGCGGACCCAGGTGGTACGAGGCGATCACGCGCTGCCGCAGCTGCTGCATCTGCTCGCCCTGCATCATCGCGCGAAGCTCGGGCTGGCCGACCAGGAAGCTCTGCAGCAGCGCCTGGTCGCCCAGCTGGAAGTTCGACAGCATGCGCAGTTCTTCGACGGCGCGCGGCGCCAGATTCTGCGCCTCGTCGATGACCAGCAATGCCCGCTTCTTCTCGACCGCCAGCTGGCAGAAAAAGGCCTCGAGCGACGCAAGCAGCATCGCCTTGTCGACCGACTTGACCGGAATGCCGAACGCCACACCGACGGAGCGCAGCATGTCGTCGGCGTCGAGCTGCGTGCTCACCAGCTGCACGGCGACGACTTTTTCCCGGTCGAGCTGCTCGAGGAGGCTGCGTACGATCGTCGTCTTGCCGGCCCCGATCTCGCCGGTGATGACGATGAATCCCTCGCTCTGATAAAGCCCGTACTCGAGATAGGCGAACGCTCGCTTGTGGCCGCGGCTGCCGAAGTAGAACGACGGATCGGGATTGAGCTGGAAAGGCTTGCCGGTCAGCCCGAAGAAGGATTCGTACATTGCATTCGCTATCGGAAGACGTAGGTGAACCCGAAGAAGCCTGCGGTCTCGTTGTAGTCCGACGCGACGTCGGAGTTAAGCGTTTGATAGCGCGCCCCCGCGAATACCGTGGTTTTGGGCGAAAGCGGCGATGAAAGTACCAGCCGCGCTGCAGTCTGGTTGGTCCCGCCTTCCAGCGGAGCGTTCGCTACGGTGCGAAAGCGCTCGATCGTCGCATCGAGCACCAGCGACGGCGAGAGCTTGTGCGACCACAATAGACTCGCCCCGGTCTGGCGGTTGCTGGCGGAGGACGCAAATGCCGAAGACAGCGGATTCCCCGATTCTGCAATCGGCTCGCTGCGGACATTGAAGATCGTCAGCAGAACCGTATTTCGCGCGCCCAGCAGGCCCACGCTGACGGACTGCGATTCCTGCAGCAGTACTTGCTGCGAGTACAGGCTGAGCGCGCTGGTCAGGGTCGGCGACAGGCCGCGGTCGCGGATGAACTGATCGACCGTCTGCTGCCGTTGCGTGGGGTCCGGAATCGTCGCCAGAAACACCTGATTCAGCAGCGCCGAGACGTCACCCCCCGCTGGCAGGCGGGCGAGCGCTTGTGGGTAGGTCGTGACATCCCGCGACACGCGCAAATTCCACACCGACAGCGGCGTGCGCTCATCAACCGAAAGCAGGTACCCTGCGCCGAAATAGCGATGCTCCCAAAATCCCTGGACATTGGTGCGCTGCGTCGGATGCCATTCGAAGCCAGCGCCGTAGATCGCGTTGCGCAAGTCCTCCAAGGGAAAATGATTCTCCTCGTAGCCAGCCCGTGCATTCAGCCGCAATTGCGGATCAAGAACGTAGACGCCGATCGCGCGCGCGAGGTCGGTGCGAATCGTATCGGCGCTCTGGAAGTGGAGATCCGTGTGGTCGATCTCCGCTTGCCAGCCGAGAGTCGATTGGGTGTTCGATGCCTTTCCCGTCCATTGCGTGTACCAGAAATTGTCAGTGGCAACTGGAGCGCCGCTCACATCGGTCCAGACGTCATTGTTGCGCAGCTCGTAGTTCGTCCCTCCGGGAGTGACGCCCTTGACGTACGGGCTGACGCGGTAGGTCGAGGTGCGGTAGCGATTCTGCGTTACGTTCTCGAAGCCCAGGGGCTGGGCGCCTAACGGATTGAAGTATTGCTGGGCGACCGACACCTGCCCCTCGACGTGGAAGATATCGCCGATCAGCCTGACGTCGCCCAGCAGATCCGCCGATGGGTAGGCGGTATTGTTGCCGCCATTGCGCGCGTAGACGACGATCGGGACCGACAGCGTGCCATCGAAAGTGGTCCTCGCGCCCTTCTCGTTGAAGTGAAGGGACGGCGTGAGCTCGGTGACCCAGTCCGATTGCCTGGTGTCCGACGGCTCCAGATTGACGTTGTTGGTCGCGGTTTCCCGAACGGTGACCGCCGACCCCCAGTTCCAATTCTGCGCCCAGGCGGGCGCCGCCACTAAAGCAAGGACCGCGAACAGCGATCGCACTGTGCGCGCGCTGCGCCAGCGACGCCAGGACAGGATTTGTTTGTGGTACCGGCAGGTCCACCCGATGCGGTGGACGGGCGCTAACGCGGCTCGTCATCCGCGTAGTACCCATAGTAGGTACCGACGTCGGTCTTGTCGGCCTTGTTGAGCATCATCAGCACGATTTCGCAATCCTCGATCGTCTCCAGCGCAAGATTCACCGCCTGCTGCCTGGTGCTGTCGGCGGCGACCACCATCACGATCTGCCCCATGTGCGCGGCAAGTGCGCGTGCTTCGGTGGTCGGGAGCAGCGGCGGCGAGTCGAAGATGACGATCCGGTCGGCATAGCGCGTCGCGAGCTCACGCAGGACCGTGGCCATTTGCTCGCTGGCCAGGAGCTCGGTCGCGCGCCGATGATGCGCGCCTGCGGGAAGCACCGAAAAGTTTTCTATGTTCGTCCGCACGATCGTATCGCTGACGTCGAGATCATCACGCGTCAGGAGTTCGAGCAATCCAGGCTCGCCTGGCGTGCCGAGAATGTTGGGAAATTCCGGATGCGCGACGTCGCCGTCGACCAGCAACACCGTCGTATCGACCTCCAGCGCCACGCTCAAGGCCAGATTCACTGCCGTGAACGTCTTTCCTTCGCGCGGCAAGGCGCTTGTCACCATGATCAGGTTGCCGTTACGGATGGTCGCGCCTGGCAGTCGGCGCGCATTGCGAATGATCGGCCGTTTGATCACCCGGAATTCATCGGCTATCTGGGACTTGGGAGCATCGGGGGTGACAAATCCCCTCGCCTTGAGGCGTTCCAGGTCGATGTCAACCCGCCGCTGCTCGCGACCTGTGGTCGACGGTGGCGCGCCGGTTGCAATGGCACCGTCACGACCACGCTGAGGCATCGCTGCAGCCCCGACGGCCTGCGCCGCGGCGAGCCCGCGTACGACGCCTTCCGGCGTGGGCAGGTGTTCGGCGCCGCCAGCATTCGAATGGCTTGCCGCCGGCCCACTGACTCCGGTTGTTTCTGCGCCGGCGCGGCGCAATTCCTCCAGCCGCTTCGCTGCTTGCTCGATCAGGCTCATTGATCGCCTCTCATGCCGCGCGCGTCAACAGAAGGGCGAACGCAAATACTGCGGCGAACGCAGCCACCAGCCCGGCCATGCCGCCAGCGAAATAGAAGGCGTTTCGCCGCCGGAGCTTGCTGAGCGATTCGCTCTGCAGCATCGTCACCATGCCGAGTATCGGACGCTTCGAAACTGCGCTCAGCGAGCGCGAATCGTGAAATATGGGCATGAGTTCGTTAGCCGCAAAGCTTGCCAGAAGGCCTGCGGCCAGCGCCGCCGCCAGCGCCATTCCAAGCAGGGACATGCGAGTCGGAGCGACGGGCTGTGGTGCGACACGCGGCGGATCGACGACGCGGAACTGTGTGCCGCCGGCATCCTGCACGCCCTCGCCGATCGCCGCCGACTGCCGCCTGGCGAGCAGCGTTTCATAGGTCTTCTTCTGGATGTCGTAATCGCGATTGATCTGGGAAAATTCCGCTTCGACCTGAGGCACGAGTTGCGCCTCGGCCTTGAGTTGCGCGTACTGGCTTTGATATCCGGACAGCTTCGCCCGCAACGATGCGACGTTGGCATCGCCCTCGGCCTGCGACACACGCAACTGCTGAAACACCGGATTGCGATCTGCGGCATCAATGGGTCTGCCTGCTGCCACGGCCGCGTTGGCGCGCGTCTGCAAATCCTTTGCGCGCTGCTCTTCCAGCTGCGCGATGATCCGCCGGGTGCCAACGACGTCCGGGTGCTCGTCCGTGTATCGGCGCAGCAAGGCGTCGAGCTGTCCCTTCAGCGCCGCCAGACGCGCATCCAGTTCCGGGGTTGCCACGGTAGCCAGGGCCGGTCCCTCGGGCTGCAGCACCGGTGCTTCTCCGGCCAGCTCGCGCTTGTACGAATCCCGCGACTCTTCGGCCGCGCGCAACTCGAGTCTCGTGCTTTCAATTACTTCGTTCAATTTGGAGAGTCTGCCGAAGTAGTCGGTGTTGCCCTGGCCGGCAACGCCCATGTATTTCAGCTTGAACGCCTTGAGGCGGTCTTCAGTATTCTTCAGCGTTTCTCCGTACTGCCTGATCTGTTCGTCGACGAACTTGACCGCCGTGCGCGTATCCACGCGCTTGTCTCCCAGGCTGGAATCGACGAAGATCGTCAGCAAGGCCTGAACGACCTTTCGGGCCTTGTCCGGCTTCTCATCGCGGTACGAAATGATGTAGATATTGGTCGAGGCATTCCCCGACAGCTGCAGCCGTTTCATGACCGAATCGATCAAATCTTCACGCGCAGCATTGGACTTCGCCGCGAGATCGAGGTCGGCCATCCGCACAAGCTTCTCGACGTTGGGCCGGCTGATCAAGGTGCGGCTCATCAACACCACCTGCTGATCGAGGTTCGGCTGGATCGAAACACCCTCGAGCAACGGTCGCAGCAGCGTCTGGGTGTCGACGTAGACGCGCGCGCTCGCCTCGTAGCGATCGGGAATACCCAGCGCGATGCCCACGCCGACAATCGCCGCAATCCATGCCGCCGCCAGCCCGATCCAGCGGCGATGCCACATGCCGCGAAGACGGATGAGCAGCTGATGTAATAGTTCATCCACGGACGTCTCCGATACCCTTCCAGGACGATGCGCCTGACGGCGATCGTTTCCTAGAACCAGCTCTGTGGAATGACCAGGATGTCCCCGGGCCGCATCTCGACATTGGCGGAGACGTCACCGCGCTTGACAAGATCCTGAAGGCGCACGCTGTACGATTTCCCACCATCGCTCATGCGGGAAATGGTCGCGTGATTGCCGTCGGCGAAATCGGTGAGACCGCCAACCGCGATCATTACATCGAGCAGCGTCATGTCCTTCCGGTACGGAAGAATCTGCGGCTTGGCGGCTTCGCCAATAACGCGAACCTGCTCGCTTGTCGGGCCGACAAAGGTAGTGACGATGACCGTTACGACCGGATCGCGGATGAATTTCCCGAGCGCCTTTTCGATGTCCCGCGCCAGCATCGTCGGTGACTTGCCTATCGCCGGCAGATCGTCGACCAGCGGCGTCGTGATCTTGCCGTCCGGCCGCACCGGCACGGCCAGCGAGAGTTCCGGGTTGCGCCAGACAATGACATTCACACTGTCAAGTGGTCCGATCAGGTATTCGAAATCCGGCCCCGTCACCGTGCGCGGAGCTGGCGGATAGGTTGTTGCGCAGCCGGCCACGAGCAATGCGACTATGGCGCCAGCGAAGATGGCCGCAGAACGCACCCTTGACGGCGTGACTTCGAAGTTTCTCAAAATGGATTTCATGTTCGTCTTCCTGAGCAGGCGACCCGAAGGATCATAGCATCCACCCTCGGATGCAGCTACCGTTTGGCCACCTGCGAAGCGATATTATGGCGCTTTCATGGCCGCCTCGCGTTGCTGCCCGCCGCGGCGCGATTCGGCAATCCGGCCGTGGTAACGGGGCGTGCGCAATTGCATGCGACAACCGTCAGGCAGGCATCGGCCCCGTCGTGCACAGACTGTGACAAACAGCTTACTGGCGGAACTTGGCGTCGAAGTGCGCAAAAATTACAAGTTCTCGGTTGGATAACGCGTGGTGCGCGATCGTCGCCCGATAGTTATTGGTTGCCGCCTCTTAGCGCGAGCACGACGCACGATATCTTCCTCGCGGACTTCTATACGCGGACTTGTCCGAACTGCAACGCGCGGCCGCGCCTAGCGATGTGAACGATGCCACCGTTTGGCATCTCGTATTCGCGTGAATCGATGGTCGTGCACGACAGGATCAATGACGCAAGCTCAACAGTCCCGATCTAGTAGCGGCAGATGGCCCATCACACGGAGATTTCTTGCGTTCTCGAGCCTCGCCGCAGCGAAGTCAAACGATGTCGGATAACTTTACAATAGTTGTTTAAGACAGTGCGCGACGGGCAATTATGCAAGGCAACTGACTGACTTTTATACTATTTTTATTCAATCTCGCGGCGGCACAACTATTGCTTTTCACACGGTGCCTGAAAAAGCCAAGCTAATTTGCTCTCTAGAAAGTTTTTTGCTGCGACTTACCAATAAGGAATTCGATATGAGGATCCAATCGCTTGTGCGCCGAGTGCTGCTGGCGCTCGCCGCAGGTACCGCACTCTGCGTCGCACCGCTCGCGCTGGCCAACCTCGGTAACGCTTGTCCCGTCAGGCTTCGCCAACGGCTCGGAAGCGTTCAGTGTTAACGTTCCGACGATCGTCGATCCGAGCGCGCTTTCCACGGGCGCGTTTACAGGAACCCTCGACGGCGATCCGATCGTGTTCTTCTGCTTCGAATTGACACAGTCGTTCGGCTTTAACGTCGACACTCGTACACCTACGATGACTCGATTCAAAGCGGCGGCAAATATACGACATCTCTGAGCGAGCTTTTCACGGAAGGTTTCGCGACCTCGACCACTAGTACTCTCAATTCGGCCGCGCTTCCAGCTCGCGGTTTGGGAGATCCTGGAAGAAACGACTCCACTCAGCTTGAGCCTGGGCGTCAACCAAGGCAGCTTCTACGTGACCAACGACCACGGCAACACGACGACCGTCGCCGGCGGCCAACACGCTTATTGCCGGACTGTCGAGCACCGGCCTGTATACGATCCATCTGCTCCACAACGACAATAACCAGGACTTCGTCTACGGCACGCTTACCGCTGCACCAAGAAGTGCCCGGAGCCGACACCGCTGCTGCTGATCGGCGCCGCGCTGGCGGCGATGCTGTTCGCCTTGCGGCAGCGTCGGTCGCAGACAGCACGCCTGAGCGCATCACGTTAAATTAGCCCCGGCTTGTCGCCGTGTCTGGCGGCCGCCGGGGCTCGTTTTTATTTGCGGTTCGTCAGCGCAGCCGGGACGCGATGGGCTCCGTTACAATCGCGCGGACCAACGTCCGAGGCGCATCGCCATGACCTCTCAACAAGCTTATAGCGGCATATTTCCGATCGCGCCGACACCGTTCACCGCAAACGGCGAACTGGACCTCGACGGACAACGCCGCGTGCTCGATTGCATGGTCGATCAGGGTGTCGACGGCATTTGCATTCTCGCCAATTATTCCGAGCAGTTCCTGCTGTCGGACGACGAGCGCGATACGCTGCTCGAGCTTTGTCTGACGCAGGTGCACGGTCGTGTCCCGGTGATCGTGACTTGCAGCCATTTCAGCACGCGGATCGCGATGGCCCGCGCGACGGGCGGCCGCGTCGGCCGGCGCTGCGATGCTGATGCTGATGCCGCCCTATCACGGCACCGGTCTGCGCGCCGATGAGGGTGCGATGCTGCAGCACTTCGCGCGTGTGGCCGAAGCCGCACCGGTCCCGCTGATGATCCAGGACGCGCCATTGAGCGGCGTCAACCTGTCGGTGCCGTTTTTGGTTCGTCTCGCGCGCGAAGTGCCGACGGTGCGCTACTTCAAGGTCGAGGTGCCCGGTGCCGCCGCCAAGCTGCGAAGCCTGATCGAGGCCGGCGCGGATACGATCGAGGGTCCGTTCGACGGCGAGGAATCGATCACGCTTCTGGCAGACCTCGACGCCGGCGCGACCGGAACGATGCCCAGCGCGCTGCTGCCCGACCTGATCAAGCCGGTGCTCACCCATCATCGTGCAGGCCGGCGCAAGGACGCCGCGCACGCCTACGCGCGGATCCTGCCGCTGATCAATTTCGAGAACCGCCAGTGTGGACTGCGGGCGACCAAGACGGTCATGGCGGCCGGCGGCGTCATTCGAAGCGACGCCGTGCGTCATCCGCTCGAGCAGCTGCACCCGGCGACGCGCGCCGGCTTGCTCGAGCTCGCCGCCGAGCTGAATCCGCTGGCGCTGCGTTGGGGGAAGTGAGGGCGGCAGAGGTTCGACGCGCGTACGGTCGCGTCAACTTCCGATGCCTGCCGTTGCCTCGGACCCTGCGGCGGGTCGGCCATGCGCGCGATGAAGCAGAAATATCGCGATCGATACGTTCAACAAGTTCCAGCCGATGCCGTTGACGAATGCCGCTTGATACGAGCCGGTGAGGTCGAACACCTTGCCCGACATCCAGCCGCCGAGGGCCATTCCGAACAGCGTGAACATCAGCACCGTGCCGACCCGCGCCCCGGCCTCGGTGGGCGGAAAGTGTTCGCGGATGATGATCGCGTACGAAGGGACGATGCCGCCCTGGAACAACCCGAAGAGCGCTGAAATCACGTACAGCGATGCGAGCCCGTCGAACGGCAGGAACAACAGCAGCGCGATCCCCTGCAGCGCCGACCCCAGCAGCAATGTGCGCAGTCCGCCGATCCGGTCGCAGATCACGCCCGACAAGAGGCGGCTGACGATACCGAAACCCAGCATGATCGCCAGCATCTGCGCGCCGCGCGCGACGCCGTAACCGAGATCGCCGCAGTAGGCGACGATGTGCACCTGCGGCATCGACATCGCGACGCAGCAGGCCAGTCCGGCGATGCACAATAGCGTCTGCGCCGCGCCGGGGCTAAGGCCGAACGGTCGCTCCGCCGACGCCGCGGCGTGCAGTGGCTTCGCCAAGGCATGGCCCGCGCCGCGCGAAGCCGAGGCGGCACCGAGCGCACCGGCGGCAGGCGGCCGGCGCTTGAGCAGCAGAGCCAGCGCCGACAAGGTCAACGCGCAAAAGACGCCGATGCCGATATAGGTGGCGCGCCAGCCGTGCGCGGCGACGAAATGTTGGGTGACCGGCGGCCAGATGGCGCCGGCCACATAGTTGCCGCTGGCGCATATCGCGACCGCGATGCCGCGGCGCCGGGTAAACCAGAGTGAAGTGTCGGCGATAAGCGGCGCGAACATTGCCGAGCTCCCGAACAGGCCGATCAGCAAGCCGTGCACCAGAGCAAACGTCCAGATGCTGCCCGCCATCCCGGCGGCGACAAATCCGAGGCCGAGGCTTATCGCACCGATCAGTAGCGGCACCATGACGCCGAAACGGTCGGCCAGCCGCCCCATCAGGAGACCGCCGATGCCGAAGCCGATCATCGTCAGCGTATAGGGCAGCGACGCGTCGGCGCGGGCGACGCCGAATTCCGCCTGCACTGCCGGCAACACGACGACGACGACGTACATGCTGGCGCCGCCGATCGTCATCAGGACCAGCGCTACCGCAAGCCGTGCCCACGCGTACGTCGACCCGTCCTCGTGCGTGACGGCGCCGTGTGTCATGCCGGAATCGCTGGCGTTTGGTTTCATCGTTCGGTCGTGCGCGGTGACACCGAGGGTCGCTGCGCCGATGCGCGGCAATGGAGATTGCCAGACGAAACTTAGCACATGTCGCAGCGCACCAAGGCTCGGCGGCGGGAGCAGCGGGCGTTGCAGTAAAGCCGGCGGTAGAGGGCACGGGCCGGACGCAGGAAATCGGTACTGCCGGACGGCGATTCTGCGTCAGCCCCGCTTGTTCGCGTCCTTGTATACGGCGAGGAGTCCCGGATGCAAGTGCTCGTAGTGGACGCGCAAGGCGAGCAACTCCTGGACGATCTCCGCTGGAAATCCCTTGCGGTTGCCGCGGCGATCGGTCAGGAGGTCGTGCACGTACGCGCAGTACGACGGCGGATCCTGCCACATGCCCGCCATCATGTTGGCGATGCGCGGGTACTGCCGCAACAGGGCAAAGGGCCGGACGCGGCGCGGCAGCTTGGCAACCCACCGGAAGGTGATCGGAAGCGGCTCGCCCATCGGCATCTGCCGGCGTCGCCCTGCCATCGTCCCCTCGTCAGGGAGGGCATCGGCCGCGAGCCCTTGCAGCGCGGCCGCGCCTTGCGCCGGCGCGAGCGCGCCCTCGCCGGTCTCGCGAACCGGCTCAGCGTGGATTTCTTGGTCGGTCATCGAATGGCAAGCGAGCAAGAAGCGCGCCGGACCCGGATCGCCGGCCCCAAACCCGCCCTATCGCTGTCGGTTACAAGCATGTGCCGGATGGTTCTTTCACGCGCCGACGCCGGCTGCGTACGATCATCGGTGTGGCATCGGAGCGAATGGCCGCCGGCCGTCCACAAGATACGATGTCGAAAATCTACGTCATTCACGAAAACGATGCCTGGGTCGAGCCGCTGCGTGCCGCGTTCGCCGACCTGCGCCTACCGTTCGAGGAATGGTTCCTGAGCGAGGGCGTGCTCGACCTCGGCGCCGTGCCTCCCTCCGGCGTCTTCTACAACCGGATGAGCGCTTCCTCGCACACGCGCGGCCACCGTTACGCCGCCGAATACACCGCGGGCGTACTCGCCTGGCTGGAATCGTATCGGCGCCGCGTCGTCAATGACAGCCGTGCGCTACAACTCGAAGTCAGCAAGATTGCGCAATATTCGGCGCTGGCCCGGTACGGTATCCGCACGCCGCGCACTTTCGCGGCGGTTGGTCGCGCCCATCTGATCGCCGCCGCGCGGCAAATGAGCACGGCGTTCATCACCAAGCACAACCGTGCCGGCAAAGGCCTCGGTGTGCACCTTTTCCAGACAGCTGCCGCGCTCGAAAGTCACCTCGACAGCCCCGCTTTCGAAGACTCCGTCGACGGCATCACGCTGATCCAGGAATACATCCAGGCGCCCGAGCCCTACATCACGCGGGTCGAATTCGTCGGCGGGCGTTTCCTATACGCCGTCCGTGTCGACACCTCGCTCGGCTTCGAACTCTGCCCGGCCGACGCCTGCCAGGTCGGCGACGCTTTCTGCCCGGTCGGCGAAAGCGCGAATGTCGAGCAGAACGCAGTCGCGCCGCGCTTTCGCATCATCGACAGCTTCCGTCATCCGATCGTCGAGCGTTATCGGCAATTCATCGCCGACAACGGCATCGGCATCGCAGGCATCGAGTTCATCACGGACCGCGCCGGCGAGATCTACACCTACGACGTCAATACGAACACCAATTACAACAGCGATGCCGAGGCCGCGGCGGGCATCTACGGCATGCGCGCCATCGCGTCGTATCTCGGCGGCGAGTTGCAGCGCCTGCGCACGGCCGGTGAATCGAGCGCACGCGTCGCCGCTTAGGCTAGCGTTTCGCGAAGAGCTCGTCGAACTGCGTTTCCCATAGCCGGGCGCCTCCGGTGATGCCGGCACGATTGGACACGATCGTCACGTCGCGCGGCAATTCCAGCGAGATATTGGCGGCGTTGCCGCCCCCCAGGTAGAGGTGATCGAAGTTGAGCAGCGTCCGGACGAGCGCAATCACGCGGCTCACCCTCCGGTTCCATTTGGCCAAACCGAGTTTCTTTAGCGCCGCGGCGCCGACATACTGATCGTAGGTCTTGCTCTTCCACGCCGGATGCTGGCCGAGCTCCAGATGCGGCGTCGGTTGCCCGTCGCGATAGATGGCGCTGCCCATGCCGGTGCCGAAGGTCAACACGCACTCGAGCCCCGAGCCGACGATCACACCCAGGCCCTGCACCTCGGCGTCGTTCAGTACGCGGGCGCGTTTGCCCAGCTGCTTTTCGAGCTCCAGCGCCAACGGAAACGCGCGCCAACCCTTGGTACCCAGGTTCGGCGCCGTGATGACGCAGCCGCGCTTGATCACGCCGGGAAAGCCCGCTGAGATGCGGTCGAAGGGCGGCAGCTCGCGCGCGATCGTCTGCAGCAGTTCGAGTATCGCCGTGGGTGGCGAGGGATGCGGCGTCAACGCGTCGACCCGGTCGACGATGGGCTTGCCGGAGCGGTCGAGCACCGATGCCTTGACGTGCGTGCCGCCGATGTCGATCGCCAGCGTAAATGGCGGCCCGGCGCGTCCGCGCGGCGTGCGCCGCTTGGCGCGGCTGCCCTTGACGGCCCGCCTGCTGCGCTCTCCACCGGTTGCCGATGACTTCGCCATGCGGCGTCAAGCGTCTGGCGCGGGGTTGCGCCACGCCGTCGCGTCCAATAGGCCCTGCTGCTGCAGACCATCGTGCACCGTCGTGCGCAGCGTCGCTGCGTTGCCGGGCGCGCGCGCGACGGCGATCACCGGAATGCCGAGACGGGCGCGACGCGACATCGCGAGCAGTGCAGGGTAGATCTTCTTGCGCGCCAGATCGCCGGTGCCGCCGAACAGCACCAGTGCGTCGGCAGGAACCACGGCGCTCGCGCTTTCGTCGCCGCCGAACGGTCCGGCCATCCCGCTGCTCCTTTCAGACATGTTTACGTCCAGTGAGACGACGCATGACTATCGTTTGTTCCGGCGTGCTGTTGGACGAGCGCCGTTGGCGTGCAGCAATTTGCGCAGCGCAAACGCGCCTGCGCCCGCAAGCAGCAACCCGGCGCCGCCGAGTACCGAGGTTATCGGCAAGCTGAATGCGAGCGCCGCGCAACCGGCTAGGCCGCAGATCGCCAGCCAGCGCGGCCACTGCCGCTCACTCGCAGTTAGTGTCAGCGCGCTGGCATTTGCGATCGCGTAATAGGTCAGCACCGCGAACGAGCTGAAGCCGATCGCGCTGCGGATGTCCGCGAGCGCGGCGATCACCGCCACGATCACGCCGGCGACGACCTCGGCGCGATACGGCACGCGGTAGCGCGGGTGCACGGCGTCGAGAAATGCCGGGAGATCGCGATTCGACGCCATCGCGAACGCGGTTCGGCTGACCCCAGCAAGGAGCGAGAGCAGCACTCCCAGCGACGCCACCGTCGCACCGACGCGAACGACCGGCGACAGCGCGGCCCAGCGACCCGATTCGATCGCGACGACCAGCGGTGCCGGCGCTTGCGCCAATGCCGCGGCACCGACCGCAAGCAGCGCACTGACGGCCACTGCGGCGTAGACGACCAGGGTGATCGCAAGCGCTAGCGGAATCGCACGCGGTATGGTTCGCGTGGGATCGACCACTTCCTCCCCGAGCGTCGCGATGCGCGCATACCCGGCGAATGCGAAAAAGAGGAGCCCGGCGGCCTGCAGAATCCCGTAGACGCCCGCGTCGAACAGCGGTCGCAGATGGTCGAGCTCCGAGCGGCCCCCGAAAGCCGCCGCCACGACGACGACCGCCAGCGACGCAAGGACGACGGCGACGATGGCACGGGTCAGCAGCGCCGTTTTGCTCACGCCGAAACAATTCACCACCGTCAGCGCGACGACGGCGCCGACGGCCAGCGGACGCGCCAGCGCGGGCGCTGCGTAGTAGCCGAAGGTCAGCGCCATCGCGGCGCAGCTCGCGAGCTTGCCGATGATGAAGCCCCATCCGGCGATAAAGCCCCAGAACGCGCCGAGGCGCTTGCGTCCGTACACGTAGGTGCCGCCCGATTCCGGATAGAGGCCCGCGAGCTCGGCAGATGAGGTGGCGTTGCAATAGGAAACGAACGCAGCGACAAGAAGACCGATCAACATTCCGGCGCCGGCCGCTCGCGCCGCAGGGCCGATGGCGGCGAATACTCCGGCGCCGATCATCGCGCCGAGCCCCATCGTCACGGCGTCGAAGGTGCCCAATCTTCGCGCGAGCCGGCTATCGGGGGTGCCCGACTGCGCGGTTGCGGCTGGATCGGTCATGGGTGGCGGATCGGGGCGAATCGAACTGCGAACCAACCGGCGAGGCTCACGCGAGGTCTGATTAGCAGCGGCGAACGAAAATCACGGCGAGCGCGTCCAATGTCCCTCGACCCGGGCGCCGTTCGACCATCGGCCTTCGACGTCTATGCGGTTGTCGACCAGGCGACCGTTCATCGCCCCGGACATCGGCGATGCATCGCTTACCTTCCAGCCGTCGAGAACCGCTCTCACTGCGCCTTGGGGCGCGATCGTGGCACGTACGTACGCGGACTTGCCCAGCAAACGCATGGTCCAGGTTCCCGTACCCACTCCATTTTGAACATTGAGCGCGACCATCCAGCAAACGCCTTTCTTGCTCGCATCGGCGGGAACATTGCATACCCTCCCACCGTACATGCCATCGAAGCCACCGCTGCCGGCGGTCGGCGCTTTGGCGGCGGCCACCGCAACGTTCCTTGTTGCGCCCGCTGCCTCGAGGCTTGTTTCCGAACCGGATCGCGCCGGCTCCGCACTGCGCTTAGGCGTGACCACACGTTGCGGGCTGGCGTCGGCGACAGCGGCAGCTTTGGCTTGCCGTGCCGCCGCATTGGCTTTCATTTCAGCGTCCAAACGTTGCTTGTCCTGGTCCAGCCGTGCGCGTTCTGCGTCGATGGCGCGTCGGCTCTGCTCGTCAACGGCGCGGCGGGCGTTCTCGGTTGCTTCCTTTTGCGCTGCCAGCTGCGCAACCAGGGCATCCTGTTCGACGCGTCGCGTTTCGTGGTCGCGATAGAGCCAATACCCTCCTGTGGCGAGCGCGGCTATGACCAGCGCACCACCGCCCAGTGCCACGGCCGATCTGGCGACGGAGCGATGAAGCGCCGCCGGAAGCGCGCCGCTTTCGCCATGCGTGATCGTAAACGTGCGGATCGGTTGTCCGATGTTCTTGAAGCTTTGTCCGCCCAGCGGCTTGAATTGCAGCGACAGCTTGTTCTGAATTTGATCGTAGACGCTGCCGGATATGCAAATTCCGCCGGGCTCTGCGATCGTCTGGATCCGCGCGGCGACGTTGACCCCGTCACCCAGCAGGTCACCATCCTGCACGACGACGTCACCCAGATTGACACCCATGCGGAACAGCATTTGCCGATCCGCCGGCAAATGCGCGTTACGCGTCTGCAAGGCCGCCTGGATCTCGGTCGCGCAGCGGACGGCCTCGACTGCACTGGGAAACTCCGCGAGAATCGCGTCGCCAGCGGTATTGAAAACGCGGCCATGGTGCTGCTTGAGCAATGCATCGAAAACGGCGCGATGCTCGCGCAGCGTTCGGACCGTCAACTCCTCGTTCTCGCCCATCATCCGGCTGTAGCCGGCGACGTCCGCAGCGAGAATTGTCGCAAGGCGGCGCTGGAGCGACGGCTGGTCGCGCGGTGGATCGGGTTCGTTGGCCATGTGTTGCCTCCGGATCAACGCTGGCCGGCCCCTCGCGTGCCGCAAGGCCCTGGATCCGTCTTTGGCAAGCGGCAAGTCTAGAGCAATTGAATCACTCTTGCCTATGTGCGCACGATAACAAGCCTGCGAGCGGCCTTGCTCGAGACTGGTCTGCATACGCGGGTGGCGCTACGGCGAATGTTCGTCCGCCTTCTCGTCGGCTTCGTCTTCCCAGGCGTAGCGCTTGTGCGGTGGCGTGTCGAGACGGCGCAGTACGATCGCCAGCACGACGCCGATCGACGCGGCGGCCAGGTGCGTTTCCCAGGAAACGCCGGGCTGGATCGGCAAGACGCCCCAGGCCAGCGACCCGTAGATGAACGCGACCAGCAGCGAGGCGGCGATCGCGCGCCTGTCGCGGCGAATCACACCGGCCACGAAGACATAGGCAGCCAGGCCGTAGATCAATCCGCTGGCGCCGACGTGCACGCCGCCCCGGGCGAACAACCACACGGCGATACCCGGGCCCAGATACACCGCCGGCAGCACCTTCGATGCCGAATCAGGATAGAGGTGAAGCATCGCCGTTCCGACGACCAGCAACGGCAGCGAGTTCGCCACGAGATGGCCGAAGCTGCCGTGCAGCAGCGGCGCGACGAATATGCCCGGCAATCCTGCAAGCTCGCGAGGCGCGACGCCGAATCGCTCCAATTCGAGATCCAGCGCCGCATTGAGCACCTGAATCACCCACAACAGGACGACGAACCCCAGCGCGAGCTTCGCGGCGAGCCAAAAGTTGGCACGAGTCTGGGCGGAGCCGGTGAAGTCCGGGTCGGGAATCCGGATTTGCATCGGAAGAGCATACCAGCCGATGCCTCGGCCGATCGGGTTGCACGCCCGCGTCGGTCAATCGCGACTCGGCGAGATCGTGAAGTCGGAAACCGTCCCGTCTTCGAGCAGCGCACGCCCAAGGCTCGGGACGGCGTTCGGGTCGGCCGACCACATGACGATCCTGTATTCGAACAGATCGGTTCTGCCGTTTAGCCGATAGCTGAGCTCGGTGATCACGAATCCATGATGCTTGACGAAGGCACGCAGCCACGCCTCGTCGTGCAGTTCATGGCGACGAAACGCGACGCGGCAATGCACATACAGTTGAACGTGCAGCCGGTCCTCGACGACGCGCAGCAGCGACAATGCGCCGAGCGTGAGGCCGACCGCGACGGTCCCCGCCAGCAGGAATCCGGCGCCGAACGCGACGCCGATCGCGGAGACGACCCATATCGACGCCGCAGTCGTCAAGCCGCGAACGGTGAACCCTTCCTTGACGATGACCCCGGCGCCGAGAAAGCCGATGCCGGTGACGATGCCTTGGATGACCCGCGTCACATCGCCGATGCCCCCGGTGGGCCCCAATTCCAGGTATTGCGCCACGCCGACGAGCAACGCCGAGGCAAACGACACCAGCGCGTAGGTCCGCAGGCCCGCAGCGCGGCCATGGAAGCTGCGCTCCAATCCCACCAAGCCGCCGGCGACGAGCGCAAGCACCGGACGCAGCAGCAGTTCGTACTCAGTCATTGGCAAAGCGCTCCGATCGCCACATCATAGCGAAGATCCGCGGCGACGGGCCAGCGCGCTCGCGGGAGACCAGACCAACGGGTTGCTGATTCTTGAAGATCGCTCCTGCGTCGCCGCCGTCGGCAAGCACCGCGGCTATCGCGCTTTTCGCCACGCTGTCCATTCAGGTCTTTACCGCGCTGACCGGTGCTGCAATTGCAGTGCTGGCGCCGGAGATCGCCCGCGATTTCAGCGTTCCCGCCAAGCTGGTCGGCGTCTTCGTCGGTCTGCTCTACGTCGGCTCGATGGCGGCGAGCCTCGCTTCCGGCCACTTCATCGCGCGCAGCGGCGCGATCCGCGTCTCGCAGGTCTGCGTCGCGCTCTGCGCCGCTGGCATCGCGCTGGTCGCACTGCTGCCTTCGAGCGCAGTGGCAATGCTGGCGATCGCCCCGCTGATCATCGGACTGGGGTACGGTGCGGTCACGCCGGCTTCATCCGAACTGCTCGCGCGCACCGCCCCGCCGGAGCGCTTGGCACTTACTTTCTCGATCAAGCAGACCGGCGTGCCGGGCGGGGCCGCATTGGCCGGCGCCGTGCTGCCTCCGCTGGCGCTGGCCGTCGGATGGCGACCAGCGCTGCTGCTCGTCGGGGTTTGCGGCGTAGTCATCGCCGTGCTCGCGCAGTCGACGCGACGACGACTCGACGTCGTCGGTGCGGACCGTCCATTTTCGCTCGCGGCATTGACTGCGCCGTTGCGCATCGTCCTGCGGCACCACCAGCTGGCGGAGCTTTCGATCGTCGGCTTCATCTACGCGGCCATGCAGATGTGCCTGATGAGTTTTCTGGTCGTTTATCTGACCGAGGCGCTGGACTATCCGCTGATTGCCGCGGGGCTGGCGCTGACGAGCGCAAATGTCGGCGGCGTCGCCGGCCGGATCGTCTGGGGCGCGATGGCGGACCATTGGATTGCGCCGCGGCGCCTGCTCGGATTCATCGGCATCGCCACCGGCGCGTCCGCGTTCGCGGCGGCAAGTTTCAACGCGGCCTGGCCGCACGCCGCCTTGCTTGCGGTCGCGGCGTTTTTCGGCGCCACCGCCATAGGGTGGAACGGCGTCCAGTTATCCCAGGTGGCACGACACGCCCCGCCGGGACAGGCCGGCTCGATCACCGGCGCTTCCGGCTTCATCACCTTTGCCGGCGTCGTGTCGGGGCCTCCGCTGTTTGCGCTGCTGGCGGCCGTCACCGACGGCTACCGAACCGGCTTCATCGCCTTCGGCGCCCTCTGCCTGCTGTGCGGCGCCGCTCTGCTGCTGCGCGCGCGGTGATCGGGATGGTGGGGGCCTAGATCAGGTCGGCGAGGCTTCCGGTCTCCGACTGCGACGGCGTCAGTGCCGCCGCAATCGCGTCGTCGACTTCCTCCAGCCACACGAACGCAAGCTGGGCGCGAGCATCGGGCGGAATCTCGTCGAGATCCCGGCGGTTGCGCGAAGGCAACATGACGGTCTTTATGCCGGCGCGTAACGCGGCGAGCACCTTTTCCTTGACGCCGCCGATCGGCAGCACCAATCCGCGCAAGCTGATCTCTCCCGTCATCGCGACGTCGGCCCGCACCGGCCTCCCGGTCAACAGCGACACCAGCGCAACAAACATCGCGACGCCTGCGCTCGGGCCGTCCTTCGGCGTCGCACCGGCGGGCACGTGCACGTGGATGTCCGACTTCTCGATCAGCTCCGGCGCGACGCCCAGCAGCTCGGCGCGCGCCTTGACCAGCGACAGGGCGGCCTGCGCGCTTTCCTTCATCACTTCGCCGAGCTGACCGGTTAGGATCAGCTTGCCGGAGCCCGGCATGCGCGCCGCTTCGATGAACAGGATGTCGCCGCCGACCGGCGTCCACGCCAGCCCGGTCGCGACCCCGGGTACGGGCTTGCGCATCGCGACCTCGGCCTCGAACAGGCGCGGGCCGAGAATCGCCGGCAGATCGGCCGGGCCGACGCTTATCTGCTGCGCGCTGCCCTCGGCGATGCGCACCGCGACATTGCGGAAAACCTTTCCGATTTCGCGCTCGAGATTGCGCACGCCTGCCTCGCGCGTGTAATCGTCGATAATCGTCGACATCGCCTCGTCGCTGATCTGGCATTGCTCGGCCGTCAAGCCGGTGGCCGCGAGCTGCCGCGCGACCAGGTAGCGGCGCGCGATCTGCAGCTTTTCCTGCGCCGTGTAACCGGGCAGCTGGATGACCTCCATGCGATCGCGCAACGGCCCCGGTATCGTATCGAGGACGTTCGCCGTGCAAATGAACATGACACCGGACAGGTCGAACGGCACGCCGAGATAATTGTCGCGGAACGTCGAGTTCTGCTCGGGATCGAGCACTTCCAGCAGCGCGGAAGACGGGTCGCCGTGAAATCCGCCGGCGCCGAGCTTGTCGACCTCGTCCAGCATCAGGACGCAATTGCGCGTTCCCGCCCTGCGCAGGCTCTGGATGATGTTGCCCGGCAGCGAGCCGATGTAGGTTCGGCGATGGCCGCGGATCTCCGCCTCGTCGTGCACGCCGCCAAGGCTGACGCGCACGAACTTGCGCGCCGTCGCCTTGGCGATGCTCTGGCCGAGCGAAGTCTTGCCTACGCCCGGCGGCCCGACGAAGCAAAGGATCGGGCTCTTGCCGGACGGATTGAGCTTGCGCACCGCCAGATATTCGAGAATGCGCTTCTTGACCTTGTCCAGGCCGTAATGATCCTCGTCCAAAATGCGCCGCGCCTCGGCAATGTCGATCGCCGTCGCGCCGTCGGCTGCCCAGGGCAGCTCGATCAGCCAGTCCAGATAGGTGCGCACCATCGAATATTCGCCCGCGCCTTCCGGCATGCGCTCGAGGCGCTTCAATTCCTTGCGCGCCTGCTTGTCCACTTCTTCCGGCATCTTCGCGTCGGCGATCGCTCGCTCGAGCTCGGCGATCTCGCTCGCCGTCTGGTCGCCCTCGCCGAGCTCCTTCTGAATCGTGCGCATCTGCTCGCGCAATAGATGCTCGCGGTTCCGATCGCCGATCGACGCCTTGGTGCGCTCGTCGATTTCGCGCGAGACCTTCAGAACCTCGATGCGGTGGGTAAGGAGATCGAGCAGCTTGTCGAGCCGCGCCTTCAGGTCGAAAGTTTCAAGCAACGCCTGTTTTTCCTCGATGGCGACGTCCATCAGGCCGGCAATGAAGTCCGCCAGGCGCGCGGGTCCCTCGACGCCCTGCAGCGCGGCTACCATTTCGTCCGGCACCTGCGGCAACAGGCGCAGGATTTCGATCGCCCGCTCCTTGAGGTTGAGCGCCCGGCCTTCGATGTCGGCGTCGGTCTGGCCGGCTTCGTCGATCAGCTGCACCTGCGCAGCCAGCATCGGATAGCCGTCCAGGAACTGGAGCGCGCGAAAGCGCTGCACTCCCTGGCAGATCACGTGATGCGAGCCGTCGGGTGCGGTGACGTAGCGCAGAACCGTCGCGGTGGTGCCCACCCAGTGCAGATCATCCGGCCCGGGCTGATCGACATCGCGCTTGCTCTGCAGCAGAATGCCGAGCGGCCGCTGCAGGCGCACGGCCTCTTGCACCGCCGCACGCGAACGCTCGCGGTCGACGACCAACGGCACGACCATGCCCGGGAACAGGACGACATTGCGCACCGGAACGATGATCAGCGCGTCGTCGGGCAGCGGACGCGAGGCAGCCTCGCCCTGGCGCTCGCCCTGAGGCGACAGTGCGTCGACCCGGGCGGGCGCCTCGGCGCTGACCGGATCGGTATTGCTGCTGGTCGGTTCGTTCAAAATGACCCCGCGTACGCCGTCTTGCGCAGCCTCAATATCAGCAAGCCATCGTGCGATTCGCGCGTGCCGGCGTCGAGTCGCACGTCGGGTAACGGAATCCTTCGCTCGAAGTATCCGTAGGGAATCTCCAGACGCCGCACGCCGTGTCGCGATCCGGCGAATGGCAATGGGCACTCGGCACGCACGACCAGTGCCGCTGGCTCGGTGCTCACCTCGACCCTTTCGGGCGGTACGCCCGGCAGAGCGACGATGATGACCACCTCGCGTTCGTCCTCAAACACGTCGACCGGCGGCTCCCAGACGGCGTGCGGGCGCACCGAGGCGGTCAAGCGGAAAAATTGCCGGTGCATCCGCTCGGCCCGCTCGATCAGGTCAAAGGCTTGCGCCCACATCAGGTCGGTTGGGCTTCGCGATGGCATCGTCATACCCGGTTAGATGTGGGCATCGACGCCCGGTTCAAGCGTGATTTCCGGATCCCCGGCCGACCATCGTGCGCCGGCTTTCAGGCGGACGCCGCGCCATACCCCCGCTCCTCGAGGTCGGCGCGGTCCTCCTCCAGACCTTTCTTGACGGCCTTGCGAATGGCCATTTCGAACAGCGGCTTGAGCAATCGCTTGATCCCGGTGGCCGGCGCCTCGGCACGGAAGGTCACCAGCGTCGCGTCGGCGCCGACCGACGCAAATCCCTGGTCGATGCGCATGCCCTTGTTGGCGCCGGCTACGACCTTCGAGGAAAGGCTTCCGTCGGCATTGCGGTGCTGGACGACTTCATCGGACTGCAGGATGCCGACCAGCCGGACCTCCTGGCGGAAGCGGCAGTCGTCGCCATCCTCCGAAAGCACGGTGAATTGGATGTCGGGGTGAACGCGATTGCGCGCGTGATGCCGCATGTCACCGAACTGGCGGCTAACGACGGCAACGGGCCGGCGGATAGTCGCCTGCACTTCGACAACGATCATGGCCATGGCTCTTCGCTTTCCACCGCGAGCGCCGCATCGGGCATGTTGCTCCGGCGCGGTGTGGCGATTTTCATGGTGATCGGCTATCCTACCCCAGCCGTCGCGGCCGCGTAGATCTACGAGGCCATCCGAGAGTCAAGTCTTCGACAAGACCACCGCCATTGGATGCGATAGAAGCCCTGACCACGCGAGCCAGCCCGCTCGCCTTGACCGAGCCGGCGCCCGACTCGGCGGCATTGGCGACGATGCTGCATGCAGCAGCCCGCGCGCCCGATCACGGCAAGTTGCGGCCCTGGCGCTTCATCGTCGTCGCCGGGAGCGCGCGCAATGCGTTGGGCGACGTGCTGGCCGCGGCGCTGCGCAAGCGCGAGCCGGGTGTGCCTGATGCCGCGATCGACAAGGAGCGCGGCAAGCCTCTGCGGGCGCCGCTGATCATCGTGGTCGGGGCGCGGCTCCGCGAGCACAAGGGTGTGCCTGCGGTCGAGCAGATTATCGCCGCGGGAGCTGCCGCGCAAAACATCCTGGTCGCCGCCCATGCGCTGGGCTTCGGCGGCTTCTGGCGCACCGGCAACGCCGCCTACGACAACGAAGTCAAGACGGCATTGGGTCTCCATCCCGGGGACGCCATCGTCGGATTCCTCTATCTGGGCACGCCAGCGGTACCTGCGGCGCCGCCGCCATCCGATCGCGCCGCGCACGTTACGCACTGGACCGGCCCACCCGATCTCGGTGCCGGGCCTTGAGTGCGACGACAATGCCAGCTATCGTCCGACTGTCGCGCGCAAGAGAGAAGCAGTGAACATTCGAATCGTCGGGACGTTGCTGGTTGCGTTTTGCGTGATCGCCGGGTCGGCCGCCGCGCAGGCTCCCGCCCGGCCGCTGGCGCCGGTTCGCGTGATCAGCTTCGACGGCGGCTGGAACCTGCCGGTGTGGGCGGCACAGCGCCAGGGATTCTTCGAGGCGAACGGCGTCGCCGTCCAAACCAGTTACACGCCGAGCTCCGGTTTCCTGATCGCTTCGCTGTTCGACGGCAGGCAGGACGTCGCGCTCGCACTGATGGACAACCTGATCGCTTATCAGGAGGGCCAGGGCGAGGTGAAAATTCCCGAGCCTCCCGATCTCGTCGCGATCCTCGGTGGCGACGGCGGGTTCCTGTCGGTCGTGGCCGCTCCCGGCGTGAAATCGTTTGCCGACCTCAAGGGAAAAACGCTGTCGGTCGACGCACTCACCACCGGCGCCGCATTCGTGCTGCGGGAACTCGTGGCGAAGAACGGCCTCGCCGACCACGACGTCAGCTACGTGCGAGCGGGAGCCACCGCGAATCGCTATGCCGACCTTGTCGCCGGCAAGCATGATGCCACTCTGCTGCGCACACCGTTCGAGTTGCTCGCGCAGAATCGCGGTTTCCACGTTTTGGCCAGCGCCGAAATGCTCGGCCCCTACCAGGGGACGGCAGGATTCGTTCGACGCTCGTGGGGAGAGGCGCATGAGGCCGCGGTGGTCGGCTTCCTGAAGGGGTACCGCGCGGGTGTGGAATGGCTCTACCAGCCGGCCAATCGGGAAATCGTCGAGGCGCTGCTCACGGCTAACATCCGCGACATGACTCCCGCGCTCGCCCGGCAGTCGTACGATCTGCTGCTCGCACAGCGCGGCGGCCTGTACCGCGACGCGCGGCCGGACCTCGCCGGCATCGCGACCGTGCTAGCCCTGCGCAGCAAGTACGCGACGCCGGCGAAGGCGTTGAGCGATCCATCAAAGTACGTCGACTTGAGCTACTACGACAAGGCTTTCCCGTCCCGCTGAAGACGACCGGACGCGCCCCACATGGCCCAGAAAAAACGCAGCGACCCGAAAATCATCCGGCCCGATGACATCGATCCGCACCACCGCTGGGATCGACCGCTGCAGGCGCCCGGACACGCGCAGGTCGACTTCGAGGAGCGGGTCAATTTCCGCCGGCTGCACGATTACCGTCTGGCGCGCACGCGCGCCGCGCTGGCCCAGTCGGGCCTCGGGGCGCTGCTGTGCTTCGACCAGCACAACATCCGCTACATCACCAGCACGGTGATCGGCGAGTGGGCGCGCGACAAGCTAACGCGCTATGCGCTGCTCACCGGCAACGGTGATCCTTATATCTGGGATTTCGGTTCGGCGGCCAAGCACCATCGCCTGCACGCGCCGTGGCTGCATCACGACCACTGCCGCGCCGGGCTGCTGGGCTTGCGTGGCGCGACCGGCTCCGACATCACGCTCTTTCGCGACGCGGCGCGCGAGATCAAATCGCTGCTCGACGCCGAAGGCGTGGGCAACATGCCGCTGGGCCTCGACGTGGTCGAGCCGCCGATGCTCTTCGAGCTGCAGAAGCTGGGCATCGAAGTGCGCGACGGCCAGCAGACGCTGTTGCATGCGCGCGAGGTCAAGAACATCGACGAGCTGACCTTGCTCAACATGGCCGCCGCGATGGTCGACGGCGTCTACCAGGACATCGCCGAGGCGCTCAAACCCGGGGTCAGGGAGAGCGAGATCGTGGCCTTGGCCACAGGACGCCTGTACGGCATGGGCAGCGACTGCGTCGAAGCGATCAATTCGATCTCCGGCGAGCGCTGCAGCCCGCATCCGCACAACTTCACCGACCGGCTGATCCGCCCGGGTGATCAGGCGTTCTTCGACATCATCCAGTCGTTCATGGGCTATCGCACCTGCTATTACCGCACGTTCAATGTGGGCCGGGCGACAGCGGCGCAGCGAACCGCCTACGGCAAGGCTCGCGAGTGGATGGACAAGGCGATCGCGGCGTTGAAGCCCGGGGTGACGACCGACAAGATCGCGCGCACGCTGCCCAAGGCGGGCGATATCGGCTTTTCCAGCGAGATGGAAGCCTTCGGCCTCAATTTCTGTCACGGTCTCGGGCTGGGCCTGCACGAGAGGCCGCTGATCTCGCGGCTCAATTCGTTGAGGGAACCGATCGAGCTCAAGGTCGGCATGGTCTTCGCCGTGGAAACCTATTGCCCGGCCAGCGATGGCATCTCGGCCGCGCGCATCGAGGAGGAAGTGATTCTGACGCCCGATGGGCCGAAGATCATATCGCTCTATCCGGCAGAAGAGTTGCCGATCGCGAATCCCTATTGAGGACAGGAGAAATGATGGTCAAAGGCAACCCGGTGGAGCTCGACCGCCTGTTCGAAGAGGCGCTCAACGCGGGCAACATCGATGCCCTCGTAGCTTTGTACGAGCCCGAAGCCGCATTGATGCCCTCACCCGGCAAGGTCGTCGTCGGTGCCGCAGCCATCCGTGAAGCGTTGGCCGGATTTCTGGCTGCCAAGCCGACCATCGCCACATCGGGCAGGCTCGTCGCGCAGACCGGCGACATCGCATTGCTGGCGAACCGATGGACGCTCGCGATGACGGGCCCCGACGGCAAGCCGACGACGATGAGCGGAAACGCGGTCGAAATCGCACGAAGGCAGCCCGCCGGCCACTGGCTGTTCGCGATGGACATGCCGTTCGGCATGGACGCCAGCGACGCCTGAGTGACCTTGTGATGTCGGCGAAAACACGCATCGGTTGGATCGGCGTCGGGCGCATGGGCCACGCGATGGCGGCGCGGCTCGCGAAGCAGGGGGCGGACCTCACCGTATGGAATCGCACCCGCGCGAAGGCCGAGCCGTTGGCGAAACACGGTGCGAAAATCGCGTCGACGCTCTCCGATCTCGCGGCTTGCGACGTCGTATTCGTGATGGTGTCGACCTGGGACGACGTGCGCGAGGTGATCGCCGGCCCCGGCGGTCTGCTCGCCGCGACCGCGCCCCGCACGCGGCTGATCGTCGAATGCTCGTCGATCTCGCTCGAAGGCTCGGCCGAGCTGCGCTCGCTGCTCGCCGCCCGCGGCATCGAACTCCTCGCGGCGCCTGTCTCGGGGAACGCCAAAGTGATCGAGGCGGGACGCCTGTCGTTCGTCTGCTCGGGTCCCCGTGCGGCGTTCGACCGGGCACTGCCGTACCTGCGCATGATCGCACCCGCGGCCAGCTACGTCGGCGAGGGCGAGCTCGCACGCATCGTCAAGATCTGCCACAACGTTTTCCTGGGGGTCGTGATCCAGTCGCTGGCCGAGATCACGATACTCGCGCAGAAAGCGGGCGTACCGCGCCACGCCTTTCTCGATTTCATCAATCAGAGCGTGATGGGTTCGACGTTCACCCGCTACAAGACGCCGGCATTGGTCAACCTCGATTTCAAGGTGACGTTCACGCCGGCGCTGCTGCGCAAGGATCTCGACCTCGGCTTGCACGCCGCACGCGAGTTCGACGTGCCGATGCCGCTCGCCTCGATCACGCGCGACCAGGTCCAGACGCTGATCGGCTTGGGACTCGGCGACGAAGACTTCGCCAAATTGATCGTGCTGCAGGCGCGCTCCTCCGGCATCGATCTCGCATCGGAGAACGTGCCGGTCAGCGACGGTCTCGCCTGATCCGCAGCGGCGTCGTCCGGTGAATCGCTAGCCGATGCGCTCGCGGCGACCGCGACCGACCAGGTCGACCATCACCGCGGCGAGCAGCACCACGCCGACCACCAATGGCTGCCATTGCGCGCGGATGTCGAGCAGGTTCATGCCGTTGATGACCAGCGCCAGAATGATCGAGCCCAATACCGTGCCCAGCACGCTTCCCACGCCCCCGAAGAGCGAGGTACCGCCGATCAGCACCGCGGCGATCACCGGCAGCAGCAGCGGTTCGCCCATCCCCGAGTCGGCGGCGTTGACCCGCGCCAGGAACACCACTGCGGCGATCCCCGACATCAGCCCGCTAAGCATGTAGACCAGCATCTGCCTGCGTCGCACCGGGATGCCCGAAAGCCGCGCGACCTCGGGATTGGCGCCGATCGCATAGATTTCCTGTCCGAGATTGGTCGAGCGCATGAAGATCGTCGCTACGGCCAGGACGGCCGCCATCAGATAGACCGGCACCGGCACGCCGAGCAGGAATCCCGTCCCCAGCGCGCGAAACGCCGGCGGAAAACCGAAGATTTCCTGTCCGCCCATGTAGTGGAACGCGAGTCCCTGCAATATCCACAGCATCGCATAGGTCGCGAGGAACGGCGGCAGGCGCAAGAGTGTCACCGCAAGTCCATTCACCGCGCCGGCCGTCATGCTGCAGGCCAGCGCAGTGGCCACACCAAGCCAGGGTGAGAGACCGGACTTGATTACGCCGGCGGCGAGGCAGGCGGACAGCGTCAGGTTCGCCGCCACCGATAAGTCGAAGCCGCCGCAAAGGATCACCAGCGTGAGCCCCGCCGCGAGCAGGAAGATGAGACTCGCCTGGCGCAGCACGTTGAGCACGTTGGCTGTCGACAGGAAGGCATCGCTCGATAGCGCGAGCGCCAACCCGATCAGCATGATCAGCGCCGCCCGCAGCGCGAGCGCCGCGGCGTCCCCGGCGAGGCGATGGCGCCACTGGCCCGACGGGTGCACGGCGCCGCCGGATACGCGAGTATCCGGGATCATGCGGCTTGCGCGCGACGGGTCCGGCGCAGGCTGTCGATGAATATCACCAGCAGGATCAGCACGCCGATCGACACCACCTGCAGCGACGATTCGACGCCGAGAAGGTCGAGCGCATTGCGCAGCACCGTGATCGTCGCCACCCCGAGCACCGTGCCGAGCAGACGGCCGTCGCCCCGCTCGAACGATGTGCCGCCGAGCACGACCGCGGCGATGGCGTCGAACTCCATGCCGATCGCCACCGTCGGATGCGCGGCATTCATGCGCCCGGTAAGCAGCAGCGCCGCCACACCCGACACCAGCCCGCCGAACGCGTAAATCGCGATGTGATACGCCCAGGCCGGCGCGCCGGCGAGCACCAGCGCATCGCGATTGCCGCCGATCGCGAACACATACGTGCCGAAGCGCGTGTAGTGGAGCAGCAGGTAGGTCACCAGCCACGTGGCAAGAGCGACGAGCACCGGGAACGGTGCGCCGAACACATCCAGCGCATACAGGCTGGCGATACCCGGTCCCAGCCCGGACACGGCGTTGCCCTCGGTCAATACCAGCGATGCGCCTTCGGCGATGCCGAGCGTTCCCAGCGTAACCACGAACGGGGGCAATGCCAGCAACGACACCATCGCGCCATTGCCGAGTCCGAAGGCCAGGCCCACCGCGATCGAGGCTGTCAGTGCGACCGCAAGGCCGTGTCCGCTGGCCAGTGATTCGGCCATCACGACGCTGCAAAGGCTCAGTACCGCGCCGGCGGAAAGGTCGAGTCCCTCGCTCATGATGATCAAGGTCATCGGCATCGACAACATCAGCAGGATCGACGCCTGCAGACCGAGATTCGCGAGATTGCGCGCCGAGGCGAAGCCGTGCACGGAGAGCAGCGCGCCTGCCACCAGCAGCAGACCGATCGGGAGAATCGCCGGCAACGGCCGCGCGTGCCGCTGGACCGACCGGGAAGAAGCGGAAATGGACATCGGCTTCATGCTTCGTGCATCGCCAGCCGGAGGATGTTCTCCTCCGAAAGCTGCGCTCGAGCGAGCTCCCCACCCATTCTGCCGGCGCGCATGACGTAGGCCCGGTCGCAGACGTGGACGATCTCGGAGAGCTCGGAGCTGATCAACAGCACGGCGGCACCGCGTTCCACCAGTTCCTCGATCAGAGCGAAAATCTCGCTCTTGGCGCCGATGTCGATACCGCGCGTCGGTTCGTCGAACAGGAACAGCTTGCACCCCGCGGCCAGCCATTTGCCGATGACGACCTTCTGCTGGTTGCCGCCCGAGAGGACGCGGGCCAGACGTCGCGGCGCCGGCGGAGTCACACGCAGCCGTTCGATCAGCGCGCGAGCGTGTCGGTGCGCCGGCCCCGCACGATACCAGCCGCGCGGAAAGACCTTCCATAGGCTCGCGACGAGCAAATTGTCCTGAACCGAGCGCTTGAGCGCCAAGCCTTCCAGCTTGCGATTCTCGGGGATCAGCGCGACGCCGCGCGCGGCGACGCGCTCGGGTCCGCCTGCGGCGACCGCGCCGAAGATGCGGACTTCACCGGCGACGATGGCGTCGGCGCCGAACACCGCACGCGCGACCTCGGTGCGCCCCGCGCCCACCAGGCCGGACAAGCCGACGATCTCGCCTTCGCGCACGATCAGATCGACGTCGCGGATGCCGGTCGCGGTGGCCAGCCCGCGCACTTCCAGCGCGACACTGCCCGCTGTGGCGTACTGCCGGCGCTTGTACACCGCGCCCACTGCGCGTCCGACCATCATGCCTATCAGCTGGTCGGGCGTCGCCTCGCCTGCGCGCAACGTCGCCACACGCCGTCCATCGCGAAGCACCGTCACCCTGTCGCCCAATTCGAATACTTCCTGCAGGCGGTGCGAAATGTAGGCGATGGCGACGCCCGAGGCACGAAGCTGCCGGATCAGCGCGAACAGCGCCTGGGTCTCGCGCTCGGACAGCGCGGCAGTCGGTTCGTCCATCACCAGAATACGCGCGCGCTGCGACAGCGCCTTGGCGATTTCGACCATCTGCTGCTGCGCGACCCCGAGCTGCACCGGCAGCGCCCGCGTGTCGTAGTCGAGGCGCAGCGAGTCGAGCACAGCGCGCGCCTCGCGATGCATGCGCGCGTGGTCGATCAGACGCGTCAGCGGACGCCGCGGCTCGCGCCCGAGAAAGATGTTCTGCGCCAGATCGAGGAACGGAACGAGCGAGAATTCCTGGAAGATCACCGCGATGCCGAGCCGACGCGCATCGGCCGGTCGCGCAATCTCGACCGGCTTGCCCTCGTAGAGAATCGTTCCGACGTCGGCCCGGTACGCGCCGTAGAGCACCTTGATCAGCGACGACTTACCGGCACCGTTCTCGCCGAGCAGCATGTGGACCTCGCCGGCGTAAAGCTCGAGGCTCACGTCGTCGAGCGCACGCACGCCGGGAAAAGTCTTGCTGACGTTGCGCAACGCCAGCAGCGGTACAGGCGCTACAAGCTGCCCGGATCCGTCCGATTCGTCGCGGCCCACGGGCGAAGCCGGCGGGATCAGCCCAGCGGGCGCACAGCGATCATGTCGAGCTCGACCCGCGCCCCCGGCGTGGAGAGCGAGTTGATGCAGATCGTCGTGCTCGCCGGCTTCCAGTCGCCGAAATATTCGGCCAGCACCGCGACCATGGCATCCATGTCGCGCATGTCGGTCAGGTATTTGGTGACTTTGACCACATGGCGCCAGGTCAGACCCTGGTCGTCGAGCACCAGCTTGATACCCTCCATCGCACGCCGGGTCTGCGACTCGATGTCGATCGGATGGCGGTGCTCGTCGGCGACGTGCGGATGCTGGTGGTAGAGCGGCGAGGAGGTCGAACCCGATATGAAAACGATGTCGGCCGGCCCGGAGACGCGGACCGCCGGCGCGTACGGCATGTACCGCTCCTGATCCGGCCGCGGGTGGACCGCGCAGATCCGCTGCCCGACGCCGACGCTGTCATTGCCCGCCATCAGTCACTCCCCGCAAGAACAAAAGCGGCCCAGGTCGACCGCACCGCGCGATCGCCCTATTTCGCGTAATCCTCCCATTTCGGGCACGTGCGCTTTTCCGCGGGCACTTCGAACGGTCCGGTCGTGGTCTTGTCGATTACGATGCCCTTGATCACGATGGTGTCGGGCACCGCTTCCTTGCGCAGGCTGCGCAACGCCGCCATCGTGGCCAGGCAGCCCATCTTGTAGCCGTTGAACTCCGCGGTGGCGAGCAGTCGCCCGGCCTTGATCGCCTCGATCGATTCGGGAACGCCGCCGATTCCGACGACCTTGGTCGCCTTCTTGCCCGCCGCCTCCAGCGCCTCGATCGCGCCGAACGCCATCACGTCGGCGGCGGCCATCACGCCGTCGATCGACGGATTCGACTGGATCAGGTTCTCCATCACCTGCAACGCCTGCAGCCGTTGGTAATTGGCCGGCTGAGAAGCGAGCAGTTTGACGCTCGGGCTCTCTTCGAGCGCCTTGTGGAAACCGCGCACGCGATCGTCGCTGGTGGTCGAACCCTTGACACCTTCGATGATCACGACGTTGCCCTTGCCGCCGAGCGCCTTGAGCAGATAGCGCCCGGCATCGAGACCCAGGTTGAAATCGTCGGCGGCGACGTAGCTCACGAACTTGCCGCCGCGAACGCGATCGTTGTAATTGACCAGGGGTATGCCCGCTGCGTTGACCTTTTCGATCGCCGGCACGACGCCGCGCGGATCGACCGCCATGAACAGGATCGCGTCCGGCTTCTTGACTGTGACGTCCTCGATCTCGGAGAGCTGCTCGGCCAGGTTGTTCGGACGGGTCGGCGCGTAATGCGTCACGGCCCCGGCGCCCATGTCCTTCGCCGCAGCCTCCACACCGGCGCGGACCAGCGCGAAATGCGGATCGACCTGGTTCTTGTAGAACGCGGCCAGGCGCTCGCCCGCCGCGATCGTCGGCCCGGTATACAGCGCCGCGCCGCTTGCGGCCAGAACCAGCGCAACGAAATGCGGAGCCGCTCGATACCTGTTCTTCATCGCTTCCTCCTGTTCCGAGCCGGCGACGTGCTCGATGCGCAAGGTCGCCGGCAGGGCTTGAAGTTTACCGCATACGATCACGGAACCAGGCAAAACGGTCCGCGCGCCAGCGCGCCCGGATCGTACAACACGCGCCAGATGCCGATCAGACCGAATGCGATCAGCACCGCAGCAACTGCATAGCGCAGCGCCTTGCCATCGAACGCCCGCCTGGCGCGGCCGAGCAGGACGTTCGCCGCCATCAAATTGGGCAACGTGCCGAGCCCGAAGGCAAGCATCACCGCCCCGCCTTGCCAGCCGCCCCCCGCGAACAACGCGAGCGGAAGCACGCTGTAGACAAGCCCGCACGGCAGCAGGCCCCAGAGCAGCCCCAAGGCAATCCTCCCCGCCGCGCCCGGTCGTTGCAACAGGGGCTGCACGACCGGCAACGCCGCGCCGAATGCCTTCGCGCCGGTCCGCTGCAACCATCCGGCGCCGGGCGTGGCGAACGCGAGGCTGCCGCCCAGCAGCAGCAGAAAAACATTGGCGCCGACGTAGACTGCGCGCTGCAGTGGCAGGTAATCGGCGACTTGCAGCGCCAATGCGCCGGTCGCTCCGAACGCAGCGCCCAGCAAGGCGTAGGTCGAAATACGCCCCACCTGATAGGCAAGCTGTCGTGCGGCCACGATGCGCGCGGGAAGCAAGGCTTGAGCGGCCCCGTCGCGCGCAGCGAGGGCCGCGACCAAGCCTCCGCACATGGCCAGACAGTGCAATCCGCCCAGCGCGCCGACCAGCCACGCGCTGATCAGCACGCTCAGGCCCATCCCCGCCTTTCGCGAACGCGGCGCGAACGGACCTGTGCAGCATTACCGTTTCGGATTACACTCGACCCCGATTTCCTCGGGAGAACGCTCCCGTCGCCCCTAATGGCCATTTCCGCCAGCCTCCCTTCCTCGTCGACGGCCCAGCCGGCGACATTGATATCGATTCGCGATCTCAAGACGCACTGCACCAACTGCAGCATGCGCGAGCTCTGCCTGCCGGTCGGACTGGATCCGGATGCGATGCGGCAGCTCGATGCGATGGTGAGCAGTCGGATTCGCTTCAAAAAGGGGGACAAACTCTACCGCGCCGGCGAACCCTTTACCGCCCTGTATGCAATCCGGCTCGGCTCGTGCAAGACCACCGTCCTCGCCGAGGACGGACGCGAGCAGATTACCGGCTACCATATGCTCGGTGACATCGTCGGCCTGGATGGTATCGGCACCGAGCACCATGGCTGTGAAGCAGTCGCGCTCGAGGATACCGAGGTTTGCGCACTGCCCTTCGATCGTCTGGAAGAGCTCGCACGCACCGTCGCTCCTCTGCAGCACAATCTCCACCAATTCCTGTCCCGCGACATTGGACGCGACCAGAACATGATGTTGATGCTCGGCAGCATGCGGGCCGAGGAGCGCCTTGCAGTATTCCTGCTGAACCTGTCGGACCGGTACCGGCGGCGTGGCTACTCGTCGACCGAGATCGTGCTGCGCATGACGCGGGAAGAAATCGGCAGCTATCTGGGACTCAAGCTCGAAACCGTCAGCAGGCTGTTCTCGCGCTTCCAGGAAGAGGGACTGCTCCAAGTGCAGGGCCGGGTGCTGAAGCTGCTGGACTTGTCCGCGCTGAAGCAGCTGGCCGGTCAGCGCGGCTGAGACGACGCCGTCCCCGACGCGTCGTGTTGCGTCGAGCCGGTTTTGTCTCGCTGCGGGCAGCCGGGCGGCCGGTCCGGCGCGGGGAGTGGACAACGATTGACCTCGACCGGCGAGCGCTCGAGAAACGCGGATAGCCACGACGCCGCCACGCCCAGTGCCCAGAAGCCGAAAAAGCCCATCGTATAGATCGCCGTACGGGACAGGTCGAGCGGCGCGCCGAAGAAGTGCAGCTCGAACGGATCGAACACGGTAAAGAATATTGCCTCGGCGACGGCGGCGACGGCAAACGCCGGCCACAGCATCCGAATCAATCGTTTCATCCGCTCGCCCAGCATCGTCAGCTCCCCTTCGGTGCAGCCGAGGCCGTCTCCGGCCGCCCGGCGGCGACGCCAAGCCGGATCTCGCTCAGCCGCCCGGCGACGGTCGTCGTCGGGAGCCGCCATGTGCTGGACTCGAGACCGACGATCCAGCGGCCCGGCGGTGCCGGCTCGGCAAGTACGCCCACGTAGTCGCCCCTCGCGTCGCGCACGAGGCTTAGGACCCGTACCCGGGAGGGCGGTGCCGGCTGGCGAAGCTCGAGCCGGATCGCGGGTGGCGGTGCGTTCGTCGAGTCCGGCAGGCCTTCCAGCCGCGCGCGGACGTCTCCATTGTCGGCGATCCGCACCGTAGCACCCAGTTTCAGCGGGGAGTCGGGCGCACTTTGCTTGAGCTTCTGGTTGATCAGCAGGCCACGCTTGTAATAATCCTCGGCGACCAGTCCATCGTCGCTTTTGAGCGCGATCCAGGCAGTGCAAAGCGAAGCGACCACGACGGCCAGAGGACCGGCGGCGAGGAACACCGGCCAGGGTTCGCGATACCAAGGTCGAGGTGCGCGTTCAGCGCGGGAAGACGAAGGTGGATTTTTCATGGCGCATAACTTTTTCGTCGTCGATGGCCTGGACGGTGAATTCGATCTTGTACGTGCCCGGCATGGTTCCATCGGCCGGTGCCTGCAGGCGCAACGGTAACAGCCTCGTCTCGGCGCCACCTATCGCGACCGGCTGATCGACGCCGACGACACGCAGGCTCGGTACGCCCCCGGCCCCAATCGCGAATCGGCGCGGCTTTTCGTCGGTGTTCATCAGCTGCAATCGGTATACGTTTTCGATAACGCCTGGAACTGCTTCGCGTGCGAGCGCGCCCCGATCGCGGATCACGTCGACCTTCAGCGGATTTCTCATCGCCAGCGAACCCGCCGCCGCGGCGACGATCGTCAGCAGCACCGCGCTGTATGCCAGCGTTCGCGGGCGCAGTACGCGTCGCCACATCGCCGTCCTGTCCGATCCCTCGGCGAGTGCATTCTCGGTGCTGTAGCGGATGAGCCCGGGCGGATAGCCAAACCTGGCCATCACCTGATCGCAACCGTCGATGCATGCCGCGCAGCCGATGCACTCGTATTGCAGCCCGTGTCGAATGTCGATGCCCGTAGGGCATACCTGCACGCAGATATCGCAGTCGACGCAATCGCCCAGCCCCTTGTCGCGCGGATTGACCGCTTTCGAGCGCGAGCCGCGCGGCTCGCCGCGATCCCGATCGTAGGTGATGACCAGAGTGTCCTTGTCGAACATCACGCCTTGGAATCGCGCATACGGACACATGTACTTGCAGACCTGCTCGCGCATCCATCCGGCGTTGCCGTAGGTTGCAAAGCCGTAGAACAATATCCAGAACGATTCCCAGGGGCCGAGCTGCCAGCTGATCGCGCGCGCTCCCAGGTCCCGGATCGGCGCGAAATAGCCGACGAACGTATAGCCTGTCCACAACGCAACGACCAACCACGCGCCGTGCTTGAGTCCCTTGATGGCGAATTTCTCGAGCGACAAGGACGCGGCGTCCAGCCGGATGCGCGCCAGCCTTTCACCTTCGATCCTGCGTTCGATCCACTGAAAGATTTCGGTATACACGGTCTGTGGACAGGCGTAACCGCACCACAGACGTCCGGCGACGGCGGTGAACAGAAACAGCGCCAGCGCCGACAGTATCAGCAGCACCGCGAGATAAATGACATCCTGCGGCCATAACACCAGGCCGAAGATGTAGAACTTGCGCGCGCCGAGATCGAACAAAACGGCCTGCCGGCCGTTCCAGTTGAGCCATGGCAGTCCATAGAAGATCGCCTGGGTCAGGAATACCATGCCCCAGCGCCAGCGCGCGAATGCGCCGTGCACGGCGCGCGGATAGATCTTCTTGCGGATCTCGTAGAGCGCGACCTCTTCGGGGGCCGGCGCGACCGGGATCGTCAGATGTGGGACGGGGCCGTTCACAGGTTGGCTCAAAAGGTCGGCGCCCATTCTCGGTGGGCCCGCTCAGGACGCCGCTACCGGCCGCCGAGCTTGACGTTGGACAAGCTCCACACGTAGGCGGTCAGCAGGTGGATCTTGCTTTCGTCGAGCAGGTCCTTGTGCGCGGGCATTCGGGTGATCGCGGAGGCTTCGCCACGACCCTTGGTAATCGTCTCGATGATCGTTGCTTCTGTTCCACCGTACAGCCATACCTGATCGGTGAGATTCGGCGCACCGATCTGCTGGTTGCCCTTGCCGTCCGCGCCATGGCACGCCGCGCAGTTCTGCATGAATATTTGCTTGCCTACCTGAGCCCGCAAGCTGTCCGCCGGCAGCCCCGACAGGCTGCGCACGTAATGCGCGACGTTCTTGACGCCGTTGTCGCCGAGAATCGATCCGAACGGCGGCATGATGCCGTTTCGGCCGTTGGTGATGCTCGCCTCGATCGTCTCCGGATCGCCTCCGTAGAGCCAATCGTTGTCACGCAGATTGGGAAAACCCTTGGCGCCTCCGGCGTCGGAACCATGGCACTGCGCACAGCGATTGAGGAACAATCTCTCACCGATCGCATGGGCCTGCGGATCGACCGCGACCTGACTGATGTCCATCGCCGAATATTTGGCGTACATCGGCGCGAGCCTGGCGTCGAACTCGGCGACCTCGCTCGCATGCTCGCTGGTCGACGTCCATCCCAGAACTCCGGGCAGCTTCCCCAGACCCGGATAGAGCACCAGATAGCCCAGCGAGAACGCAATGGTGATGTAGAAGAGCCACATCCACCACCGTGGCAGCGGGTTGTTGTATTCGGCCAGGTCTTCATCCCAGACGTGGCCGGTCGTATCGCGGGCCTCGCCAGTCGGCGCCTGCGTCGGTTGCACCCGCTTGCGCCCGATCGAATACAACAGCACGCCGCAGGCGAGAATGGACAGCAGCGTCAGGATGGCGACATACAGCCCCCAGAAACCCGATGTGAAATCGCTCATGGCGACATTCCTGCGGCCGCGGTCTGCGGCGCCGCATCGGTATCGTCGGGCAAGGCAAACGGTTCCTGTGCCGCCGCTTCGAATCGCTCCTTGCGGCTGCCGTAGACCCATGCCACGATGCCCAGGAACAGCAGGAACGAGAGGACCGTGCAAACACTCGCGAGCGTCGAGTAGAGTTCCATGGCTACTTCACGTTGCGCAGCACCAAACCCAGGTTCTGCAGGTAGGCGACCATCGCGTCTTCCTCGGTCCTGCCCTTGACCTCTTCCGGAGCCTTTGCGATGTCCTCGTCGCTGTACGGCACGCCGACCCTGCGTAGCGCCCGCATCTTCGGTTGAATCTCCTCCGGCGCGAGCTTCGTCGCCGCCAGCCACGGATATCCCGGCATATTGGATTCGGGAACCACGTCGCGCGGATTGTTCAGATGGACGCGGTGCCAGTCGTCGGAGTACTTGCCGCCGACGCGCGCGAGATCGGGGCCTGTGCGCTTGCTCCCCCACTGGAACGGGTGGTCGTAGACGAATTCACCGGCGACCGAGTAATGACCGTAGCGCTCGGTCTCGGCCCGGAACGGCCGGATCATCTGCGAATGACAGTTGTAGCAGCCTTCGCGCAAATAGACGTCCCGGCCGGCGAGCTGCAGCGGCGGGTACGGCTTGACCCCGGCCACCGGCTCCGTCGTCGACTTCTGGAAGTAGAGAGGAACGATCTCCACCAGGCCCCCGACCGCGACCACCGCGATGATCAGCACGATCATCCAGCCGATGTTTCTTTCGATCGTTTCGTGACTGAGCTTCATCGCAGCGCTCTTGTCTTCATACTGGTGTCGCCAGGCTGCCGACGGCGGCTGGAATGCGCGCATCGCTGGCCTCGGCACCGGCGGCGGTGCGCAGCACGTTGTAGGCCATCAGCAGCATCCCGATGAGAAACAGCACTCCCCCCAGTAGCCGGATCGCGTAGAACGGATAGGTCGCCTTCACGCCTTCGACGAAAGCGTAGGTCAGCGTTCCGTCGACATTGGTGGCGCGCCACATCAAGCCCTGCATGACGCCGGCGATCCACATCGCGGCGATATAAAGCACGACACCGAGGGTGGCGATCCAGAAATGGAGCGTGATCAAGCGCACCGACCACATCTCGACCTTGCCGAACATGCGCGGTATCAGGTAGTAGATCGCGCCGATAGAGATGAACGCGACCCAGCCCAGGGCACCGGAGTGGACGTGACCGATCGTCCAGTCGGTGTAGTGCGACAACGCATTGACTGTCTTGATCGACATCATCGGTCCCTCGAACGTCGACATGCCGTAGAACGACAGCGACACGATCAGGAACTTGAGGATTGGATCGTCGCGCAGCTTGTGCCATGCGCCCGACAGCGTCATGATGCCGTTGATCATGCCGCCCCACGATGGCGCCAGCAGGATCAGCGAAAACACCATGCCCAGGGACTGCGTCCAGTCTGGCAGCGCCGTGTAGTGCAGATGGTGCGGGCCTGCCCACATGTAGGTGAAAATCAGCGCCCAGAAATGCACAACCGAAAGGCGGTACGAATAAATCGGCCGGCCGGCCTGTTTCGGCACAAAGTAGTACATGATTCCGAGGAATCCCGCCGTTAGGAAGAAGCCGACGGCGTTATGCCCGTACCACCATTGCACCATCGCGTCCTGCACCCCGGCGTAAGCCGAGTACGACTTCATCGGCCAGAACGACACCGGTACCTCGGCGCTGTTGACGATGTGCAGCAGCGCCACGGTCAGGATGTAGGCGCCGAAGAACCAGTTGGCGACATAGATGTGCGGCGTTTTTCGCAGGAAGATCGTGCCGAAGAAGACAATCGCGTAGGCCACCCACACCAGCGTGATCAGGATGTCTATCGGCCACTCGAGCTCGGCGTATTCCTTGCCGCTGGTATACCCGAGCGGCAGCGTGACGGCTGCCAGCACGATGACCGCCGTCCAGCCCCAGAACGTGAATGCCGCCAGCGGCGCGCAGAACAGGCGCACCTGGCAGGTGCGCTGCACCACATAGTAGGAGGTTGCGAACAGTGCCGAGCCGCCGAAGGCGAAGATCACCGCGTTGGTGTGCAGCGGACGCAGCCGTCCGTACGATAGCCACGAGATGCCGTAGGTGAGGTCCGGCCAGAGCAGTTGCGCGGCAATGATGACGCCCACGAGCATGCCGACGACGCCCCAGACGACCGTCATGATCGAGAACTGCCGCACGACTTTGTAGTTGAACGTCGCCGTCACGCCGCTGCCCATGCGAATTGGCTCCTTTGCTTCGAATTTCCGCCTTGATCCGATGCCAGGCGTGCCGATGGTATCGAGGCGGGCATATCGCGGAGTTGATTCAGGTCAAACCGACGAATCGTCGTCGCTGATGATCCGGTGGGCAGGTCCCTCGAGGTCGTCGAACTGGCCGCTGTTGACCGACCACCAGAAGACCGCGCCGATCAGCAGCACCAGCGCCACCGACAGCGGAATCAGCAGTATCAGGATCTCCATGCCGGCGCTTCAGGCGAGTGCGGGCGCGCCGCGCGCGACCGGCACAGAGAAAAAGTGGTCGCGTCGAATTCGGCTCAGCCGCAGCGCGTTGCCGACCACGAGCAGCGACGAAATCGACATCCCGAGCGAGGCTGCCAGCGGCGAAAGTTGTCCGGTTGCTGCAAGCGGAATGGCGATCAGGTTGTAGGCAAACGCCCAGGCAAGGTTTTGCCTGATCACGCGAAACGTGCGTCGGGCCACGTCGATTGCGCCGGCGATTCGGCCGACATCGTCGCCGAGCACAACGATGTCCGCCGTCCATTGGGCCAACGTCGCGGCGCTGCCGAGCGACAGCGACACGTCGGCCTGGGCGAGGCTGGGCGCATCGTTAATACCGTCGCCGACCATCGCCACAATCGCGCCGTCGCGCTGCAGCGCAGCGACGTACGCGCGCTTGTCATCCGGCATGGTGTCGCCTCGGGCCACGGGGATGCCGGCTGCTGTGGCAATGCGCCGTGTGGTTTCGTCGCGATCGCCCGACAACAGAAACACTCGAAGCCCGAGCCGTCGCAACGCAGCGATCAGCGCCGGCGTTCCCGGTCTGAGCGCATCGGCGAGCGTGAAAAGCGCAAGGTAGCCATGGTCGTCGGCCAGCGCGACCGGTGTCGCCTCGGGCGCAACCTCCTGGGCCACTGGCTGCAACGGCTTCCCGTGCAGCGCGCCCGCCCATTCGGGGCGGCCCAGCCGATAGCGCGCTCCGGCGATTACCCCTTCGACGCCACAGCCTGGAACCGACACGACCCCGTAGGCGAGACCGGCCCGGGGCGCCGCTGCGAGCAGCGCCCGCGCGATCGGATGCTCACTGCCCTGCTCCAGCGCGGCCGCAAGTGCGAGGCAGTCGTCGCGCGCCAGCGCCGCGAGCGGGTGCACGCTGGCGAGCTTCACCTTTCCATCGGTCAGAGTGCCGGTCTTGTCGAAGACGACGTCGGTGATTCGCGCGAGCGTTTCCAACGCGTCACCTCGAACCGCGAGAATCCTTTCCTTTCCGAGCGTCCGCGCCGCGGCGGCAAGCGCGGCCGGGGTTGCCAGCGACAAGGCGCAGGGGCACGACACGACCAGCACCGCAAAGGTCACCGCCAAGGCGCGCGACGGATCGAATTGCAGCCACGCGAGCCCCGCAACAGCGGCAACGCTGATCAGGCCGCCGACGAACCACGCCGCGACCCGGTCGGCGAGCCGCGCTGCGCGAGGCCGTTCGGTGGCCGCGCGCTCGACCAGCCGCGCAATCCCGGCCAGGCGTGTCGCCTCGCCGGAAGCGGTTACGCGCACGATCAATGGACTTTCACGATTGATCGATCCGGCCAGCACCGGGTCGCCGACTTGTTTGGAGCGGGGCCGGCTCTCCCCGGTCAACACCGCCTCCTCGACGCTCGAGCGGCCTTCGATCACTGCGCCATCGGCAGGAAATGTCATCCCAGGCGACACGCGCACGACATCGCCGGTCATCAGCCGTGCCGCGACAACCGTTTCCGCCGTGAGAGTCGCGGGATAGGCCGGAAGCCGCTCTGCGATCTCTGGCAATTCCCTGGCGATTGCTTCGATCGCATCACCTGACTTCTGCCGCGCGCGCAGTTCGACATAGCGCGCGGTCAGCAGCAGGGCAATGAACATCGTCACCGAATCGTAATAGACGGCGCCGTCGCCGGTGATCGTGGCCCAGGCGCTCGCGCCAAACGCGCCGCCCACGCCGAGCGCAATCGGCACGTCCATGCCAAGGCGGCCCAGACGCAGATCGCGCAGCGCGCCTGTGAAAAACGGAGCCGCGCAGAACAGCATGGCCGGCAGCGTCAGCACCAGGCTTGCCCAGCCGAGCAGCGCCTGCTGCTCCGGAGCGACGCCATCCGCGGTGATGTACGCGGGCACCGCGAACATCATCACCTGCATCATGACGAGCACTGCGATGGCGGCGCGTTTGAGCAGCATCAGCGCTTCGCGCCGGGCAAGCGTCTCCCGCCGCGCCGCGTCGTACGGGTAGGCGCGGTAGCCGATGGCGGCGATCGCCCGCAGCAGGTCGGACAATTTCGCCTGGCGAGGATCCCAGCGGACGCGCGCCCGACGCGACACGAAGTTGATGCTGACCTCCAGCACCCCGGGCTGGCGCTGCAGATACGTTTCATTGAGCCAGATGCAAGCAGCGCAATGGATGCCTTCGAGCAGCAGCGATGCTTGACACGACCCGTCGCCGCTTGTCGTTACCAGATCTCCGGATTCGACAAGCGCGTCGTAGGGATCCCATCGATCGTCGGCGGGATCGGCGCGCTCGGCGGCGGCGGTGCGGCGGCGATAGAAGGCTTCGAGGCCCGCGGCGCGAATCGTTTGCGCAACCCCCATGCAACCGGCGCAGCAAAAAGTCCGCTCTGCGCCGTCGATGTCCAGGCTCCAGGCCGATCCCGCCGAGTTCGGCGCTCCGCAATGGAAACATGCCACGGCGCCATCCGACCCGCCCAGCGCGCGACCAAGGGCAGACTCGCCGGCAACCGGTGCTACTGCGGGCACGAGGCCGGCTTCTCTCGTGCAAAGGCGCTGGCCACGGGTGAATTTCCGGGACAGCGCACCTGTCCGGCAACGCCTGCTCCTGCCGGCGTTGCGGGGGCGGACGATGCCGCGCCCGTCGGATCGATCAGCGCGATAAACAGAAGCAGCACAAATGCCGCACCGAGCAGAACGCCCACCGCCGATCCTGCCGCCATGGTTGCTCTCCGCCATATCATCGCCAATCTCCCTTCGGGCTTGGGCGCGCTTTCGACGCTGCGCCGCATGCGTTTGGTCCCGGATGACAGTAATCTCGACATGGCGCGCAGCTTATGCCGAGCAGGCAGCCGCACCATGATCTGTGTCAAGCCGGGACCATTTTCGGATGCGGCGGCGATCTGCCATCGCCGTCGATGCCCTCCGCAGCCGCCGAATCGCCACTCCATGACCTACGTCACGGTTCCGGCGCGGCTGTTGCGCTATGTTCGGCGATGGTCAAAAATCAATGCGAGGGGGCATGCTTGCAAACGTCGGCGGAATCGATCGCAAGCTGCGAACCGCAGAAGGCCGCGCGAATCTTGGTCTGCGCTACGTGACCGCCAATGCGAGGGAACAATGACCAAGTCATACCGTGAAATCACCCGCTCGGCGTCGTCTTCGCTTGCGAAGCTGCGCACGGACACGCCCGATGTCCTCAAGGCGTTCGGCGCGCTCGCGGAGGCGGCGATGCGCGATGGCGCCCTCACCCGCAAGACCAAAGAACTTATCGCGCTCGCTCTTGGCGTGGCTGCGCATTGCGACGCCTGTCTTGGATTTCACTTGAAGGCGCTGACCAAGCTTGGAGCAACGCGCGCCGAGGTCGAAGAGGCACTCGGCGTCGCCGTCTACATGGGCGGCGGCCCGTCGCTGATGGTGGCTGCCGATGCACTGGCGGCCTTCGAAGAGTTGCAAGCACCGTCTTGACGCGACCGAGCCGCGGTACCCGGTCGCCATGAGCAAACCGTCGCTCGACTGGATGCCGGCAAGCGTCCGGCAACGCTCGACCGTGCGCAAGCTGGAGGCGGGCGAGACGCTTTTCCGTCAGGGCGACAAGGCGTCGGCCATATTCGAGGTCGAGCAGGGTCGACTGCAGCTGATCCGGCACACGATCGACGACCATCCCGTCGTGCTGCATGCAGCCAGGAAGGGCGAACTCTTGGCCGAAGCGGCGCTCTTCGCCAGTGCTTATCACTGCGACGCGGTGGCTCCGATCGCATCGCTTGTCCGCGGCTATCCGAAGCGAGAGCTTCTCGCCGCGATGCGAGCCGACCCCGCGATTGCCCAACGCTTCATGGCGCTGCTCGCCCATCAGGTCCACGCGCTCCGGGCACGGCTCGAGGAGCGCAATATCCGGTCGGCACGGGAGCGGGTCCTTCATCATCTGGCGCTCATGGCCGGCGACGATGGCCGCACGATGCGTTTGGATGGCACCCTGGTGGAATTGGCGGGCGAGATCGGCCTTAGCCACGAGGCGCTGTACCGGACCCTCGCCGCGCTCGAAAAGGCCGGGGTCATCCAGCGTAGCGGGTCGGCGATTGTCGTGCGCAAACCGGCCGTCCTATGATCCTGATCATATCGCGCCACGTGCGACGGGATTAGAGTTGATGGGTATTGCTATTTTAAGGACCTTTCGATGAACGGGTTTGCGCGCAGCGTTGTTGCGATCGCGGCAGCCACGGCGCTGGCCGCCGCGGCCACCATTGCAAGCATCGAGCCCATTCGCGCGGCATCGCCGCCGGAGCCGGACGCGACTGCTCCGCCAGCACCGGGCCACGGGCCAGGCGGCGCCGCAATGAGCGGCCATGACCGCCCAGGTGCCGACGGCGGCGTGCCGGGCATGATGTCGCCGCACGGGCCAATGATGACGGACATGAATGCCATGCACGCGGTGCACGCGATGCAGATGGGGAGCGCGACACCCGCGATGCCGGGCCAGGATGCCTTCGGCACGATCCAGGAAATCGTCGGCGAGCTCGAAGCCGATCCGGCCACCGACTGGTCCAAGGTCAACCTGGAGGCATTGCGGCAGCACTTGATCGACATGAACGAAGTAACGCTCAAGGCGGACGCGGCGGCGACTCCGGTGGCCGGCGGTCTGGCGATTGCGGTTACCGGCAATGGTCGGACGCTCGCTGCGATCCAGCGGATGGTACCCGCGCACGCCCAGGAGATCGACGGGCTGAATCACTGGCGGGCCAGGACGGAACCGCTGGCCAACGGCGTATTGCTTACCGTGACTACCGACGACGCCAAGGAAGTGCAGCGAATTCGCGGCTTGGGATTCATCGGCATCCTGGTGTCAGGGTCGCACCACAGGCCGCATCATCTGGCAATAGCCAAGGGCGAGTTCCCGCACGCCCATTAGCGCTTGCGACCACCGCCGAAAAGCGAGGCTGCGCTCAACTCACTAACGAAGCCATGTTCAAGAACATCCTGGTGCCCACGGATGGCTCCAGGCAGTCGCAAGACGCCGCGCAACAAGCGATCGAGCTTGCGAAAGCGATTGGCGGCAAGCTCGTGGGCTTGCACGTGCATCATAAGTTTCTCGGCGGTCCCTACGGTACGTTCGGGCCGGCGAGGGATGTGCTCGAAGAGGCGCACAGGCAGCATGCGGAAGCAACGGCGGAACGCATCCTTGCCCAGATCCAGAAACAGGCCGATGCCGCCGGAGTGGCATTTGAGCCGGTTGTCGCCGAAAACAATGAGGTCTGGAAGCAGATCATCGCAACCGCAAAGAAGAAGAAGTGCGATGTGATTTGCATGGCCTCGCACGGACGACGCGGCTTGTCCGCGGTGGTGCTGGGCAGTGAGACGGTCAAGGTACTGACGCACAGCAAGGTACCGGTACTCGTGCTGCGCTGAGGCCAACCCCCGTCAGGCGCGGCGGGGCGTGATCGCGCCCCGCGGGTGACCTGTTCTTCGGGCTACCCGGTCACGACGGCCGGGTGTGCGCCCCTGGTCGGTGATCGGCCCGTGTCACCTGGCACGTTTGACGGGCTTGACGGCCCTGCTGCGCTTGATGGTCCCTGCGCGCTTCGCCCTTTTGGCGCGCTTCACCGTCTTGGTGCGCCCTGCGGTCTTTCTACCTCTCGTCGTCTTCAGGGTCGGCCGCTTGCCCGCCTTCGTTGCGATCCTGCCGCGAGTGGTCGCGCGCTTGATGGTCTTGCGAGGCTTCGATTTTGTCGCCCTTTTCTTCGACATCGCGCCTTTCGCCTCCAACGCCTCCGACATTCCGATCAGAATGCCACTGGCGAGTGTCGCAAAGTTCTGGCTCATCAGGTGCGCCGCTCTGAACCCTGTCTCGCGTTGCTCGCGCAACGCCGTCTGGGCCCTGCTGGCGTAGTCGCGGACGGCGGATGCCGCCTTGGCGCCCGTACCCGTTCCGGACAGCTTCGTCTTGCGCAGCACCTGCGCCCACTGCGTGCCGATTCTTTCTCCGGCGCTGTCGGCCGCCTTCGCCACGCTCTGCAGGAATGCATCTTCGAACCGCTCGAGGTCTCGCGATGCCTGCTTGAGATAGGAATCCTCGTAGTCCTGCCCTGCACCGCCCAGCCGCTCGAGCGCGACCCTGCTCGCCTCGACGACCTTGAGCAATGCGTCGTCCATTCCGGCCAGCGCATCGGCGAGCGCCTTTTCGACGTTCATTTCGCGGTCGACCACGCCGAGGGTCACGCCGACGGTGACATTTTCCAGCACGCCCTTTATCTGCTCCAGCGTGAGTTCCCGCCGCTGCAGCGCCTTGAGCGTCAGCATGCGAACGTTCGTGCGCAGGTTCTTTCCCTGCCTGGCGGACTCGCTCGCCAGCCTTTTCAGCACATCATCGGTCTCGACTGCGGGATTCTTCATGGTTTTTCTCTCGGCTTGGTCAACGGCGGACCGGATGGGTCCGGAATTCCGATTTCGCATGAACACATCCTGCACCCGGACGGGCGAGCTCCCCTTGACCTGCATCAACGCCCTCTCGCGGCCGGGATCAGCCCTTCTCACCGCCGACAACGCCGCGGATTTGATCTGTCTCAAGGTACGGCAGCGGGCTGGCTGGCAGGATGTGGCCCATGATCGACACCACACTAGTCGCCCCGGCGGCGCGCATTTCGTTCGATCCCGAGTTGATCCGCAAGTACGACGGCTTGGGCCCACGCTACACCTCGTATCCGACGGCGGACCGCTTTTCCGAGGCTTTCACCGCCGAACACCTGGCCAATGCGCTTCTCGGCCGCTTCGCGGAGCAGGCCCCGCAGCCGCTGTCCCTTTATGTCCATGTGCCGTTCTGCAACACGATCTGCTACTACTGCGCCTGCAACAAGGTCGTGACCAAGAACCATCGCCGGTCGGCCAAGTACATCGACTACGTGGGTAAGGAAGTCGGAATTTTATCGGCGATGGTCAGCGGAACTTCGCCGGTCAAGCAACTGCACTGGGGTGGAGGCACGCCGACGTTCCTTTCGTCCGGTGAAATGACGCTGTTGATGCGGATTCTTCGCGACAACTTCGCCTTCGCCGATGACGCGGAGTGCTCGATCGAAATCGATCCGCGCAAGGTGACCGGTGCGACTGTCGCATTGCTGGCCGAACTCGGCTTCAACCGCATGAGCCTTGGAGTGCAGGATTTCGATGTCGACGTGCAGCGAGCGGTCAATCGCATCCAGAGCGAGGCGGAAACGCGGGCCGTGATCGATGCGGCACGCGAGAACGGGTTTCGGTCGATCAACGTCGACTTGATCTACGGCTTGCCGCGGCAGACGGTTGCAGGCTTTGCCGTGACGCTAGAAAAAGTGCTCGCCGCCGCACCGGACCGGATCGCGCTGTACAGCTACGCCCACGTTCCACACCTGTTCAAGCCGCAGCGGCAGATCAGCGAGGCAGAGCTGCCGTCCGCCGAGCAGAAGCTCGCGATCCTGGCGTTGGCGATCGACAAGCTGACCGCCGGCGGATATGTCTACATCGGCATGGATCATTTCGCCAAGCGCGATGACGAGCTCACGCTCGCGCAACGCGCAGGCAAGCTGCACCGCAATTTCCAGGGCTATTCGACGCACGCCGATTGCGACCTGCTGTCATTCGGCATTTCGGCGATCGGCAAGCTGGGTGGGACCTACAGCCAGAACGTGCGGACGCTGGACGACTACTACGATCGGCTCGACGCCAATGCCTTGCCCTGTTTCCGCGGCTGGCAGCTCAGCGCGGATGACCTGTTGCGACGCGACGTGATCCAGGCGTTGATGTGCCAGTTTACCGTGGACTTCGCCGCGGTCGAATCCGCACATGACATCGCGTTCGGCGATTACTTCGGCGCGGAGCTCGAGGCGCTCGAGGCGCTGGCGGCCGACGGTCTAGTCGAGATCGCTCCGGAGTCCATCACGGTCACGCCCCGGGGCCGGCTACTCGTCCGGACGGTAGCGATGGTTTTCGACCGCTATCTGCGTGCGCAGCGCGTACCGGCGCGGTACTCGCGCGTCATTTGACGGCAGCTGCACGGCCCCGGACGCAGGCCGGGTGCCATCGATCCTAGCGGCGCTCCGCCGCCACGGGTCAGTCGGGCGGTCCTTCGACGGAGCGCTCCGGTACCCGAACCACGTGAACGCTGCACGGGGCGTTTGCGGTGACGCTCGAGGCGACCGACCGCCACCATCCAAGAGCCCACTGCGTGGGTCCCGGCGCCCCAAGCACAATAAGATCGACGTGATTGGCGCGCGCCAGGTCGAGGAGCGTCGCCGTCGCGTTGGCTGCTTCCACGACATGCAGCGTAACGCGTGACGAGGGAAGTTTCAGCGGTTCCACCCAGTGCCGCAACCTGGTCTTGTGTTCGAGGTGCCTGCCGGAAGCGGTGTCGATGTCGGCGGGGCCCTCCCCCAGCGGCGCCGCCCTGACCACGGATACGCACATCAGGCGAAATTCCGGATTGAGCCCGACCAGTTGCCGCGTCGCCAATTGCATCGACGGATGGCGCTCGTCGTCCGGATGCTCGGTATCTACCGCGACCATGATCACCGGGGCGCGTATGGCGACGCTTCGTTGGCGTCCGCCGAGCGCGTGCTTGTCGCGACCGGACCGCCACCACCGGGCCAACTGTGGGAAAAAACCGGCACGCCCGGTCCGACCAGCGCGCTCCGATAGCGCAACCTGCTCCGGATGGCGCAGATCGAAGGCGATGTGCGCCGCCGATTGATACCGCGCCGCTGCCGCTTGCTCGAGACAGCGCAGAATGACCTCCTGCAGCGATGCTGGCACGCGCTCGTTCAGCGCGCGCGGTGGAACCGGCTCGCGCCACAGCCGATCGCGCATGCCGGCGTAGGTCTGCGGCTCGCCGAACGGTTGCTTGCCGGTGGCCAGTTCGTAGAGCAACACGCCTAGCGCGAAGAGGTCACTGCGCGGATCGCTGCGGTCGTTTTGCAATTGCTCGGGGGACACGTAGGCGGCGGAGCCGGCAGCGAAGTCCTTCGACTCGGCCAGCAAGTCGGGATAGCGCGCGTGGCGGGCAAAGCCGAAGTCGAGCAGCACCGCCTCGCCGGTCGAACGCAACATGAAGTTCTCGGGCTTGAGATCCAGATGGATGACCTGTTGGGCGTGTACGCCGTGCACCGCGTCGGCAAGCTCGGATCCGATGCGCGCGACCTCTTCAGGCGGCAAAGGGGCACGCGCGATCACCTGGTCGAGCCCCTGCCCGTCGATCCATTCCATGACTATGTACGGCGTCGCGGTCAGGTCGCCCGCCGCCACGAAACGCGGCACGCAAGGTCCGGTCAGCGTCGGCAGAATCATCTGCTCGATCTCGAAACTGTCGATACCGATCGTGGGCTCGCCCGGTCCCAGCGCGGGAGCCTTCATCACGATCGGAAAGCCCGGATCCTTGTCCGGCGGCGCTGTCACGCGGTAGATGTAGCCGGTGCCTCCCTTGTGCAGGCATTCACCGAGGCGATAGCCGTCGATGATCGCGCCTGGCTGTAGACGTTCCCGCATGGGTTCGCTAGGCGATATGCGAAGGAAGACGCGGCCGATCAGATGCCGAGTTCCACGCGATAGGCCAGCGACTCGGGCAAGCCGCATTTCCGGATGCGGTCGGCTGCAGCCATCGCGTCGTAGGGAACACGATAAAACGTGAGTTGCTCGCGTTCGCGATCGAATAGCGTATAGGCTGCGGCCGGATTGCGATCGCGTGGCTGCCCGACCGACCCGACGATCGCCACCCAGCGGCGCTGACTGCGCACCGGAATCGGGGTCCCGGGAGCCGGTCGAAACTCGCTCATCCGGCCCTTCGCGTTCTCGAAGTAGAGCACTTGGTCGTGCACGTGCCCACAGAACGTATAGAACGCGCTGGTCGCCTCGGCGCAGCGCTTCGCGGCCGACGGGCTGTCGATGTAATCCCAGCGTTCGGGAGATGCCGCCGACGCATGGACGTAGCATACGGTTCCGTCACGCTCCACAAGCGGCAGCGAAGCAAGAAAGCGCTTGTGCTCGTTGGTGAGCGTCTTACGTGCCCATTCGATCGCGGCCAGCGCCGCTTCGTTGAAATACCCGGCGCTCTTTTCGATAGCCTGGTCGTGATTGCCCTTGAGTGCGACGGCGCCTTCCGCCGCGTACCGGATCACGATATCCATCACGCCGCCCGGATCGGCGCCATAGCCGACGAAATCACCGAGGAAGGCAAAGCGCTGCGCGCCTCGCTCGCCGGCGTGCCGCAGGCAAGCCGTCAGCGCTTCGGTGTTGGCGTGAATGTCGGACAACAGGGCGATGCGCAACGCACGTGCTCCGGTGAGCCGCGGCGGTGCACCGATATTAGCAAACGAACGCGAGCATTCGTCGCTTCGCGTCCCATCGCCGGAAACAATCAAAATCTAGTAGCCGCTGGCGTGCGTTCATGTCTACATCTTCGAGGTAGGCGGCGCCTTGGCAAGACTCGCTTGGCTGTCTGCTTGCTGGTAGTGATAGTAAAGTTCGTTCAGGTGACGCGTAACCTCGACGATGTCGCTCTCACTCCAGCCGGCCCCGGCATTGGCCTGCCAGCGGCGCACTTGCGCCTTCAGGCTGGTCCAGTCAGTAGCCAGTTTCTTGTCTCGCCAATGAACCTCCGATGTATGGCAAGCGATGCAGTACGTCGAGTACAGCAGCTCGCCGCGAGGCTCGCTTGGCTTCGAAGCAGATTGGGCGACTGCTTGAGTGCTAGCCAACAGGCTCGCGACGAGCAGCAGCCTTAGCCAATCATTGACCATGTGAACGCTCCTTCATCGTAGCGAGGCCCGCACGGCCGTTGCCATGCGCATGTTGCATCCGACATGATGCGCTCGCGACCAGCGATTCTTCTGATTCAGGTCAAAGCGTACCATGGAGTGCAGGAAGAAAATCGCGCAGACGTCGCGGGAAGCGCGGGAGGGGGTGTGTCCCTTTCGTGCCGCTCGCGACTGGAGGGGTCGAGCGGTGGATGTGTTCAAGTCGGACGTCGCGATCGTTGGCGCGGGGGGCGCGGGATTGCGAGCGGCCATTGCCGTGGCGGAAGCCGATCCATCGCTGACCGTGGCGCTGATCTCGAAGGTCTATCCGATGCGCAGCCACACCGTTGCCGCCGAAGGCGGATCCGCCGGCGTGGTGCAGGCGCACGACAGCCTGCAGCACCATTTCGACGACACGGTTAGCGGCGGCGATTGGCTTTGCGAGCAGGACGCCGTCGACTATTTTGTCGCCCATTGCACCGAGGAGATGGTGCAGCTCGAGCATTGGGGATGCCCATGGAGCCGCAAGGACGACGGCCATGTGGACATACGCGCGTTCGGCGGTATGAAGATCGAGCGGACCTGGTTCGCGGCCGACAAGACCGGTTTTCACATGCTGCATACCTTGTTTCAGACGTCGATCAAGTATCCATCGATCAAGCGTTTCGACGAACACTTTTGCTGCGAGCTGATCGTCGAGGACGGTCGTTGCCAGGGCGTGCTGGCCATCGAGATTGGAACCGGCGGATTCAGGCTGATCCAGGCGAAGGCGGTCGATCATCGCGACCGGCGGCGCGGGAAGGGTCTTCCGCCAGAACACCAACGGCGGCATCGTCACCGGCGACGGCATGGCCCTCGCATACCGCCATGGCGTTCCATTGCGCGATATGGAATTCGTCCAGTACCACCCGACCTGCCTGCCCGGAAGCGGACTGCTGATCACCGAGGCGTGCCGCGGCGAAGGCGGCATCATGGTCAACAAGGACGGTCGCCGCTACCTGCAAGACTACGGCCTCGGCCCCGCCGATCCGTGGCCGCGCAAGAAGGCCATGGAGCTCGGTCCGCGCGATCGTCTCTGCCAGGCGTTCTGGCACGAGGAGCAGAACGGCCGGACCATCCCTACCCCGCAAGGGCAAGTCGTCCACCTCGACCTGCGCCACCTCGGGCGGGAAAAGCTGCACGAGCGCCTGCCGCAAATCTGCGAAATGGCGGAGGCGTTCCTCGGCGTCGATCCGGTCCACGCGCCGATTCCGGTGCGTCCTGCGGTTCATTACACGATGGGCGGAATCCAGGTAGACATCAAGACGGCTTCGCCGCTGCCGGGCCTGTACGCGGCCGGCGAATGCTCGAGCGTCGGCATCCACGGCGCCAACCGGCTCGGTTCGAACTCGCTCGCGGAACTGTGCGTCTTCGGCAAGGTTGCAGGAAGCGAGGCGGCAAAATTCGCCCAGGCTACCGCAACAAGCGATCCCGCGGCGATTGAAAAACAGGCCGAAGCCGCGCGCCAACGGGCCTTGAGTCTCGTCAACCGACCCAGCGGAAGCGAACGAATCGCGGTACTGCGCAACGAAATGGCGCTCAGCATGGAGCGCGGGTGTGGCATCTATCGCAACGGAACTGACATGCAGACCACCTGCGACGTCATCGACGAGTTGAAGCGGCGCTACAGCAACCTCGAGGTCCGGGACAAGTCCAGCGTGTGGAATACCGAATGGTTGCTCGCGATCGAGTTGGGTTATCTGCTCGACGTCGCGCAGGCAATGGCGTATTCGGCCCTGAATCGCAAGGAGTCGCGCGGCGCGCACCAGCGTCTCGACGGCTTCGGCCAGCGCGATGACACCAACTATCTCAAGCACAGCCTCGCCTACTACGGCGGAGTCGGACCGCCGCGCATCGACTACGGCCCCGTAGCGATTACCAGATCCCGGCCCGGAACGCGTGCGTACGGCGCCGCGGGCGAGCAAGCCGAGCGCGAGCTCAAGCGCGGCGGAGCGGCCAATGTCTGAAGACCGCAAACTGATCGTGATCGAGGTGCTGCGCTACCGGCCGGAGCAGGACGAGAAGCCATTCTTCCAGACCTACCAGGTTCCGTTCACCGACGACATGTCGGTGTTGCAGGGGCTGCAGCACATCAAGGACGAGCTCGACAGCACGCTCAGCTTCCGCTGGTCCTGCCGCATGGCGATTTGCGGCAGCTGTGGGGCAATGATCAACGGCGTCCCGAAGCTCGGATGCCATACATTCCTGCGCGACTACTATCCCGACAAGGTGCGCGTCGAACCGCTCGCGCATTTTCCGATCGAACGCGACCTGGTAGTGGGGGTAGATGACTTCATCGACAAGCTGGAGCGCATCAAGCCCTACATCGTCCCGAAAGAGCCGCGCACGCTTGCGGAGGGCGAGTACCTGCAGACCCCGGTGCAACTGGAGCGGATCCTGCAATTCAGCTCGTGCATCAACTGCATGCTCTGTTACGCGGCTTGCCCTCAGTACGGGCTCGATTCGGCGTTTATCGGCCCCGGCGTGCTGGCGCTGCTGCATCGCTACAACGCCGATTCGCGGGACGGCGCGCGCGGCGAGAGAATGCAGCTGGTGAATGCCGAGGAAGGCGTCTGGAGTTGCACCGCCGTCGGCTATTGCTCCGAGGTATGTCCCAAAGGCGTCGATCCGGCAAACGCAGTCAATCAGAACAAGACGGCGAGCGCGGTCGATTACTTCCTCCACTTCGTGCTGCCCAAAGGAGCCGGGCCGTGAGCGGCCGTCGCCCGTATGTCCGGCCGATGGACGGGTGGTGGCGCCGAGATCCGTTTTTCATCCGCTACATGATTCGCGAAGCGACCGCTGTCTTGGTCGTCGCCTATGCGACGGTGCTGCTCTTCGGCGTGATTCGCCTCGCACAAGGCGAGTCCGCGTACGACGGGTGGCTGGCAGCCCTGCGCAGTCCGTGGTCGATCGGCTTTCACCTTGTCCTCCTGGCCGGCTTTATCTATCACACCTGGAGCTGGTTTCGGATCATGCCGAAAACCATGCCTTCGATCGTTGTCGGCGGCAAAAAGCTCCAGCCGGCGGTCATCACCGCCGTCGGGCTCGCTGCTGCCGCTTTGCTGAGTGCTGCGCTGCTTCTCATCACCGTGGGCGTCGGGTCATGAGGCGCTCAAACGCTCCGATCTTCTGGTCGTTGTTCGGTGCGGGCGGGCTCCTCTCGGCATTGATAGGACCGATGCTCGTACTCATTACCGGCATCGCGGTGCCGCTCGGCTTTCTTCTCCCCCGCGACCTCATGAGCTACCCGCACATGCTTGCCTTTGCGCAGCATTGGGCGGGAAAGGCGTTTGTATTCGCGGTCGTGGCGCTGCTTCTGTGGCACGGAGCGCACCGCATTTTTCACAGCCTCCACGACTTGGGGCTAAAGACAGGTGCCGGCGCGAAGCTGGTGTGCTATGGCCTGGCGCTGCTCGGCACGGCGATTTCGGCATACTCGCTGCTCGTGATCGGGTTCTGAACCGGTGTCGTAAGCGAACGGTTACGCGCGAGTCGTATCGCCCCGAACACGGTTGGTCCCAACTATTGACTTGCGTCAAGAGAGCCTCCCACAGCGCTTGTACACTCAGCATCTGAGCGCGGAAACTGGCTATCGGTTGAGGATCACCGCGCGTCGGACATCCGCGTCGGCGCATCCGCAAGAAAAGGGAGGTAATGTTCCAGGTTCGCATTCACGGCCGCGGGGGCCAGGGCGTCGTCTCCGGCGCCGAGATGTTATCGGTCGCCGCCTTCGTCGAAGGACGGTTTGCGCAGGCCTTTCCGAGCTTCGGTTCCGAACGCATGGGAGCGCCGGTCATGGCGTTTTGCCGTATCGACGTGAAAGAGATACGGCTGCGCGAGCCGGTGCTGGAACCCGACGCGGTGATCATTCAGGACCCGACGCTGCTGCACCAGGTAGACCTGTTCAAGGGCCTGCGCGAGCGAGGGTACATTCTGATCAACTCCACGCGCAGCTTCACCGAATTGGGTCTGGGCGATTTCACGCGTGGTTTCAGCCCGTTCCGGCTATGCAACGTGCCGGCGACCGAGATCGCGATGAATCACGTCGGACGCGCGGTGCCGAACGTGCCTCTGCTCGGCGCCTTCGCGGCGGTCAGCGGGCAAGTCAGGATCGAGTCGGTCGTGGCGGCGATCCGGGAAAAATTTCCGCCGGCGCTCGCGCAAAAGAATGTCGCCGCGGCAACCGAGGCCTATGCGCTCGTCAGCGCCACAAGGGAAACTGCGAATGCTTAAGCAGATCGAAGGTTCCCGCGCGGTAGCCGAAGCCATAGCGCGCTGCCGTCCGGAAGTCATTTGCGCGTATCCGATCACTCCGCAGACTCACATCGTCGAAGGTCTCGGCGAAATGGTGAAATCGGGCGAGCTCGCCAATTGCGAGTTCATCAACGTCGAATCGGAATTCGCTGCGCTCTCGGTCGCCATCGGTGCGTCCGCGGCGGGTGCGCGCGCCTATACGGCCACGGCCAGCCAGGGGTTGCTGTTCATGGCGGAGGCCGTGTACAACGCGGCGGGCCTCGGGCTTCCGATCGTCATGACGATCGGCAACCGCGCGATCGGGGCGCCGATCAACATCTGGAACGACCATTCCGACAGCATGTCGATGCGGGACGCGGGATGGATCCAGCTTTACGCGGAGACGAATCAGGAGGCTCTCGACCTGCACATTCAAGCGTTCAGACTGGCCGAGGAACTCTCCTGTCCGGTCATGGTGTGCATGGACGGCTTCATACTGACCCACGCCTACGATCGAGTAGACATGCCTTCGCAGGAAGATGTCGACGCGTTCCTGCCGTCGTTCGAGCCCCGCCAGGTGCTCGATCCCGCCGAGCCGGTGAGCATGGGCGCGATGGTCGGCCCGGAAGCATTCACCGAAGTTCGCTACCTCGCCCATCACAAGCAGCTGCGCGCGCTCAAGCTGATACCGCAACTCTCGGCCGCATTTCAGGCGCGATTCGGGCGCTCTTCGGGCGGCTTGGTGAAACCCTATCGCACGAGCGATGCCGAGACTATCGTCGTCGCGCTGGGCTCGGTCAACGGGACGATTCAGGAAGTGGTCGACGAAATGCGTGACGCCGGAGTGAAGATCGGTTCGCTGGGCATCTGCTCGTTCCGGCCATTCCCCCTCGCTCATGTCCGCGAGGCATTGCAGCACGCCAAGCGCGTCGTGGTGATCGAAAAATGCCTGGCGGTCGGCTTGGGCGGCATCGTCTCCGATGGCGTCCGCAATGCGCTGTCGGGCATCGTGCTCAGGGGCCATACCGTCATCGCGGGGCTGGGCGGCCGCGCAATCACGCGAGCAGCGCTCAGGCAGCTGTTCCAGGATGCCGGCAACGACGAGCTCGAGCAGTTGACGTTCCTCGACCTTGACGCGGGGCTGATCCAGTACGAACTCGAGCGCGAAGCCCGGGCGCGCCGATCCGGTCCGACCGCTGAAGCGATCCTGCGCCGCGTGGGCACCGTGGCTTCGCAGGTTGCCTAGGAGCACCGGGGGCGACCACATGGCAGTGCAAACCGTCAAGTTCTACCAGACCGGCACGTTCACCGTCGGCAACCGGCTGCTCGCGGAAGACGAGCGCAGCGTCCAGGCGAACATGGATCGCACCAACTCGCTCAACTCGGGCCATCGTGCCTGCCAGGGTTGCGGCGAGGCGCTCGGCGCGCGCTATGCGATCGACGCGGCGATGCGCTCGACGGCCGGCGAACTCATCGCGGTCAATGCCACTGGATGTCTCGAGGTGTTTTCGACGCCTTATCCCGAGACATCCTGGAAGATCCCGTGGATCCATTCGCTGTTCGGCAACGCGGCCGCGGTCGCCTCCGGCGTCGCGGCGGCAATGCGGGTCAAAGGGAAAACCGGCGTACGTGTCGTCGCGCAAGGTGGCGACGGCGGCACGACCGACATCGGATTCGGCTGCCTGTCGGGAATGTTCGAGCGCAATGACGACGTTCTCTATATCTGCTACGACAACGAAGCCTATATGAACACCGGCGTCCAGCGCAGCAGCGCGACGCCGCCCGCGGCACGCACCGCCACTACGCCGGCTGTCGGCAGCGAGCCCGGCAATCTTTTCGGCACCGGTAAGAACATGCCGTTAATCGCGATGGCGCACTCGATTCCTTACGTCGCGACGGCAAGCGTCGCCAATTTGCGCGATCTGGAACGCAAGATCGCCAAGGCGATGAAAATCGACGGCGCACGCTATGTTCACATCCATGTCCCCTGCCCGCTCGGCTGGGGATCGCTTCCAGCCGACACGATCGAGGTCGCGCGCTTGGCCGTCGAATCCGGACTCTTTCCGCTGTTCGAAGCCGAGTACGGCGAGATCACCGGACGGACGCCGATCCGGCGCAAGCTACCGGTAACCGATTACCTGCGGCTGCAGAAGCGATTCGCGCATCTGTTCAACGCCGCAGGCGAAACGCGCATCGCGCAGATCCAGGCAATTGCCGACCGCAACATCGAAAGATTCGGTCTGGCGGCGGAAACACGCCCGAATGGATAAGCCGTTCGCCATTACCCTGGACGTCGGCTCGTCGCTCGCCAACAAGACCGGCTCCTGGCGTACCAGCCGGCCTTTGTACGTCGATCGTCTTCCGCCCTGCAATCACGCCTGCCCCGCCGGAGAAAACATCCAGAGCTGGCTCTATCACGCTGAAGCCGGCGACTACGAAACGGCGTGGCGCGTGCTCACGCTCGACAATCCGCTGCCCGCGATCATGGGGCGTGTCTGCTATCACTCCTGTGAGGCCGCGTGCAACCGGGGCCGGCTCGACGAGGCCGTCGGCATCAATTCGGTCGAGCGTTTTCTTGGCGACGAAGCGATCAAACGCGGCTGGCGATTCCAGCCGCCGGCACGGGAATCGGGCAAGCGCGTGCTGATCGTCGGAGCCGGACCATCGGGAATGTCGGCGGCGTACCACCTGCGGCTTCTCGGCCATGCCGTCACGGTCATCGAGGCCGGGCCGCTTGCCGGCGGCATGATGCGCTTCGGTATTCCGAAGTATCGGCTGCCCCGTGACGTGCTCGATGCGGAGATGCAGCGCATCCTGGACCTGGGCGTCGAGTTGCAGCTCGACCGAAAAGTGTCGAATATCCTGCACTCGATGAAGCAGGGTCCGTTCGATGCCGCGTTTCTGGCGGTCGGCGCGCATATCGCCAAGCGCGCGTACATCCCTGCCGGCAGCGCCGCGCACATGCTCGATGCAATCTCGGTTCTACGCGGCATGGAAGGTGAAGACAAGCCTCTGCTCGGCCGCCGGGTCGTCGTCTACGGCGGGGGCAATACCGCGCTCGACGTGGCGCGCACCGCCAAGCGGCTGGGCGCCGCCGACGCCATCATCGTTTACCGCCGCAGCCGCGAGAAGATGCCGGCGCACGATTTCGAGGTCGAGGAAGCGCTGCAGGAAGGCGTGCTGATCAAATGGCTCTCGACGATAAGAAACATGGCCGACGAAGGCACGCTGACGGTCGAGAGGATGCGTCTCGACGACAAGGGCTTTCCGCAGCCGACTGGCGAGCTCGAGACGCTCGAAACCGATTCGTTGGTCCTGGCGCTCGGCCAGGACGTCGATCTGTCGCTCCTCGATGACGTACCGGATCTCGTGATAGAGCATGGCGTCGTGCAAGTCGGATCGAACATGATGACCGGTCACAAGGGCATTTTTGCCGGTGGGGACATGGTGCCTTCCGAGCGCACCGTTACCGTCGCCGTCGGCCACGGCAAGAAGGCGGCTCGACACATCGACGCCTGGCTGCGCGGCGGGCACTACGCGCCATCTCCCGCACACAAGCTCGCAACCTTCGAGTCGCTCAATGCCTGGTACTACGCCGACGCGCCGAAGACGACCCGCCCGATGCTCGACCTGGCGCGGCGCGCATCGACGTTCGACGAGGTCGTCGCCGGGCTCGACGAAAGCACCGCCCTCTTCGAAGCGCGACGCTGCCTTTCCTGCGGCAATTGCTTCGAATGTGATAACTGCTATGGGGTGTGCCCGGACAACGCGGTGATCAAGCTGGGCCCGGGAAGACGCTTCGAATTCAACTACGATTATTGCAAAGGCTGCGGCGTCTGCGTGGCAGAGTGTCCGTGCGGCGCGATCGAAATGATTGCGGAGACGATTTGATTCTCCGCCCGCAGCGATCGATGACCAGTGTCCTTCCCTATGTGCCGGACCCGGCGGGGACGCTGCCGGTACCCTCCTACCTGCAGGAAGTCTACTGGTGGGCGTATGTCCATCCCTGGGCAGTGCGCACCTTCGAACGCGGTTGGCTGGTCAATCTCATCCTGCTCGGCAACTATGCGCGGTTACGGGACGCTGCGCTCGCCGAGATCGGCGATTCCGCCGTCGGACGTACGTTGCAGGTCGCGTGCGTCTACGGCGACCTGACGGTGCGCTTGAACGGACAGATCGCGGAAGACGGGACGCTGGACGTCGTCGACGTCATGCCCATCCAGCTGCACAATCTCGCGCGCAAGCTGCCTCGCAGCACGAAGACGCGCCTGCTTCATCGCGATTCGACGGCGCTTGGCGGCGCTGACGCAGCGTACGACCGCGCGCTGATCTTCTTTCTGCTGCACGAGCAGCCGTTATCGGTCCGCCGCCGAACGCTGGCGGAAGCGATCCGCGTCGTGAGGCCCGGCGGAAAGATCGTTCTGGTCGACTACCACCGCCCGCATCCACGGCATCCGTTGCGCCGAGCAATGCGTATGCTCTTGCGCCGACTCGAGCCATTTGCGCTCGACTTGTGGCAAAGCGAGATCGATGAGTTTCTGCCCGATGGTGCAGGTCTCGCCTCCATCCGCAAGCAGACCTATTTCGGCGGTCTCTATCAGAAGGTCGTGATTACTCGTTGAGTATTTCGGCCGTCGCGGCAAGATCCCATTAGCTTGACGCGAGGACTCTTCCCGCGGCCGGTGGCGTCATTCTTGCGCGGCGTAAACGCTGCGCCGGGTGCCCGGGCGTCGCTGATGTGCAGTCTTCGGCTGGCCGATTGTCTCGTTTTCGACACACGAGAAACACCCCGAGATTGACTTGCCTCAACCCAGAACGCGTACTCCAGATATTCATTGACCTGCGTCAATGGACCACACGCGACGTCATGACAGATTCGGCGCGAGAGGAATCCCTTTAGTTTCCGAGGCAGCAGGATGCAGAACGAATCGGTCCTCATGGACCCGAGCCATGGGACGAAACGTCAGCCACGAATGTCGGCGTAGCCCTGTGTTGTATGGATGCAACAACGCATTCGAACCCATTTGCCAACCTTGATCTGAGTCAACTATTCTGCTGCGCTGCGGCATAAACTGACGACGACCTGACAAGCCGTGTAGCCGCGCATTTCTTACCGATCATGCACTAGCTCGCTGAGGGAGAAGAATATGTTGCCCGTGCAAAAAATCGCCGCTTTGGGTGCGTTGATCGGCTCTCTCCTCGTGGGGTGGGCAAGTGCGGCAGACAATCCGTCGGTATCGAACGAGGCGGCGCAAAAGGCCCTGGCCAAGGACGCCGTCTGTACCACTTGCCACAACGAAAGCTGGCGCGTACCGATCCTTTCGCTCTACCAGACGCGGCACGGCAACAGGGCCGACCCCAAGGCACCCAACTGCCAGTCGTGCCACGGCGAAAGCACCGGCCATCTGAAGGATCCGGCCGGCACGCATCCCGACCTGGTCTTTGGCGTCAAATCGAAGAACGTATCGTCGGCGGACGACCGGAACGGCGCCTGCCTCAGCTGCCACAGCACGGGCCTTCGCATGCACTGGGCCGGCAGCGAGCATCAAAGCCGCGATGTGTCGTGCAGCAATTGTCACACGGTACACATTCCCAACGACCCGGTCCTGGCCAAGGCCACTCAACCCGAGGTGTGCTACGCCTGCCACAAGACGCAGCGCGCGCAAACGCACCGGATCTCCACCCACCCGATCGTGGCGGGCAAGATGGCGTGCTCGGATTGCCACAATCCGCACGGCTCGACGGGCCCGAAGCTGCTGGTCAAGAATTCGGTCAACGAGACTTGCTACACCTGTCACGCCGAGAAGCGCGGTCCGTTCCTCTGGGAACACGGTCCGGTGGTCGACGACTGCACCAACTGCCATACACCGCACGGCTCGACCAACGCACCGTTGCTGAAGGCGCGCGTGCCGTGGCTGTGTCAGGAATGCCATAGCGGCGACCATGGTGCCGCGATCAACAGCGGCGCCAACCTGCCCAGTGGCAACGCGACGACGATCAATGGCATGCAGCCGCTGGCGAATCAGAGCCCGCGCACTCAGACGAACGCGCGTGCCTGCCTCAACTGCCACGTGCTGGTCCACGGCTCGAACCATCCAGCCGGCGCGAAATTCCAGCGGTAGCGATAGAGAACCCGGGAGCATGACATGAAGACCAAGAACGATAGTTTTGCGGTCCGCGCGTCGGTTGTGGCGGTGCAGGCAGCGCTGGTGGCCATGGCGGCAATGTCGGCGGCGCAGGCAGCCGACGGCGACGATGCCGTGCGTCGACTGACGCAGCCGACCAACGTCGTCGAAATCGGCGCCGGTTATGTCAGCCAGGATTCGTTCAAGTTCGGCGAGTACAACGGCCTAAACCAGAAAGGCATCTACGGCATATTCAACTTCGACCTGCGCGGCGGCGGAAACTACGAAAACGGCGACCCGACGCGGTGGCGTGCGACCGGCACCGATCTCGGGCTCGACACGCGCGAGGTGACGATCGAGTACGGGCAGCAAGGCAGGTTCCGGATCAACTTCGACTACGACGAGCTCCGCCGAAACCGCTCCGACACCTACCAGACTCCGTACCTAGGGACAGGCTCGGACACGCTGACGCTGCCCTCCAACTGGCTCAAACCCTTCGTTCCGCAGGTGAGCGGCACCAACATCAATTTCCGCTCGCTGTCGCCGACGACCGGCCTGGCATCCTCGAACGTCGGTGGCGTGGTCACGCCGCCGACCGCCGCTCAGCAGACGACAGTCAACAACATCATCGCCGCCGATCTTCCGGCCTTCCACAACGTCGATCTGGATACCAAGCGCACGACCTACAAGGGCGGATTCAGCTACGACATCGATCCGCGCTGGCAATTCAAGGTCAGCGCGCAACACGAGAAAAAGGACGGCCTCAAGCCGATGGGTGCGGTGAGCTCGCAGGTCAGCGAATTCGCGGCCATCCTCGCCGACCCGATCGACCAGACGACCGATCAGTACAACGTGAGCCTCACCTACACCGGGGAGAAGGCTTTCATGCAGGTCGCGTACTACGGATCGGTGTTCAAGAACGATATTTCGTCGCTGACCTGGCAGGACGTGAACGATCCGACCAAGACCGCGACCTTGAGCAGCGCGCCGAGCAACAGCTTCCACCAGATCCTGCTGACGGGCGGCTACAATTTTTCGCCCACGACCAAGCTGGTCCTGAACGGATCCTACGGGCGCAATACGCAAAACGACGCGTTCCTCACCGCCGGACAGAACAACCAGTTTCCGCTGGGCCTGCCGGTGTCGTCGCTAGATGGCAAGGTCGTGACGACGGCGTTCAACGCCAAGCTCACCGCCAAACCGATCAAGGATCTCAACCTCGTCGCCGGCTACAAGTACGACAACCGCGACAATCAGACCCCGGTGAATACGTATTTCTTCCAGGATGCGAACGAGGCCAGGGCCGCCGGGGCTTCCGCGTTCAACGCCGCGCTCGGTCTGCCGGCGAACACGCTGGGCACCAACATCAACATCTACGCCAATCGGCCATATAGCAAGAAGGTCAACCAGTTCGACGTCGACGCCGATTACGCCGTGGCCAAGGGGCAGAGGCTCCAGGCCGGCTACGAATACCAGGAGATCGAGCGGAAGTGCGACGGCTCGTGGATCAACTGCGCCGATGCGCCCAAGACCCGCGAAAACACGCTCCGGGCCGAATGGCGCGCCAACGTGGTCGAGAATCTCAGCGGCAGGGTCGCGTACGCGTATTCAGAGCGCCGCGTGAACTACGACGAGAACGCCTTCCTGGCGCTGGTCCCGATGGCCAACGTCGTCCCCGCAGGCGGGGCGACGGTCAGTGCTTATCAGTACTTGCAGCAGACTGGCTTGACCGGATTCGGCCCGGTCGCCGGCTTCCCCTCAACTCCGCTAACCGGCAATGCCGCGATTTTCTCGCCCAACAACAACATCCTTCCGCAGGCACTGTACGGCAGCCGCAACAACATCAACGAAGAAGTCGGCATGAGAAGGTTCAACATGGCCGACCGCAATCGCAACAAGGTACGCGGCTCGGTCAACTGGGATGCGAGCGACAAGCTCTCGTTGCAGGGCGGCTTGGACTACAACAAGGACGATTACGACAATTCGGTCTACGGCCTGAAGAACGCGGAGACCTGGGCGTTGAACCTCGAGGGAAGCTACGCGGTCAGCAGCGACTTCGGCTGCCCAGGCGTTTTACACGCACGAGGACATCAAGTCGCAGAGCGCGGGCATTTCGTATGCCGCCAACAGCAACACCGCGTTTGTCGGCCAGGCCGGCAACACGATCGTGTCCGGCGGCTGTTTTGCGACCGTGGTGGACAAGAACTCCAATGCGAAAATCGACCCCTGTTCCAACTGGTCGACCGACATGCGCGACAAGGTGGATACTTTCGGCGCCGGCTTCAAGTACAAGAACCTGATGGGAGGCAGGCTGGAAGTGGGTGGCGATCTCGTCTACACCCATGCGCGGACCGACATCGGCGTCGCGGGCGGGTCGTATGTCAACAACCCCTTCGCTCTGGCGGCACCCGCACCTGCGCTCGCTCCGGGGGTCCCGGCAGTGTTCTTCATTCCCGCTGCCAATACGCCGACGGCCACGACCAAGACGATCGAGTTGCGGCTGGGCGGCCAGTACGCGATCGACAAGGCGTCGGCGCTTCGCGTGCTGTACTGGTACCAGCACCTGCGGTCCAACGACTATGTCTACGACGGCATGCAGTTCGGGACGCTGACCAACGTGATCCCGACCAACGAGCAGCCGTTCAACTATAACGTGCATGTAGTCGGCGTCACCTACATCTATCGTTGGCAGTAACACGGCCGGCATTCCCGGCCGCGAAGAATAGCGGGGGCGAAAGTCCGCCCCCGCTTTTTTTCGTCGCATGCTGGCGCAGCACTTGCTTGCCGACCCTCGCACGTTGATCTGCGTCAACCCATCGCGCTCTGGCCGAGAGCAAAGTATCGCCAGCGAAGACGCGGACTTTTTGGCAGTCGGCGAGATCGGCCCGAGGACACCTACAAGACAAACGCATGCCCAAGCACATCAGCCGGCTCATCATCCTCATGGTGGCCTTCGGGGCAGCGGCATATGCGGCCAAGGTCTATTTCACCGCGGATTCGTTCTACGTTTACGGTCATTACCGCGGCAATTCAGTCGCCGAAATCGCATCCGACAAGCCGAAGTACAAGGGCTCGGAATACTGTCAGTCATGCCACGCCGAGCGGTACGCCGAGTGGTCCAAAGGCGTGCACCACAGCGTTGACGTCGGCAAGGTCGTTCAATGCGAAGTCTGCCATCAAGCCGCCGGAGGCAGGGACGCGGGCGGCATGTTCCAGCATGTAGCCACCGGCATTGATCACCCGGCGAGCGGCAAGCTTCCGATTCCGTCCGACAGTCTGAAGCTGTGCCCGCTTTGCCACGAAAAAATGCCCGGCAGGCCCGCGGAGCAGCGGCAGATCGTCATCGCGACGCACGCCGGAACGCAGCAGTGCACCGCCTGCCATAACCCGCATTCGCCCAAGATGATCGTGCTTGCCGGCGCGCCAGCCGCGCAGGCGGGAAGTGCTGCAATCGGGAAATCCGCGACCTGTGCGGGCTGTCACGGCGGCGACGGCATCAGCGCCAACCCGGTGTGGCCCAACCTCGCCGGACAGCACGGCGCCTATCTGATCGACGCCCTGAAGGCGTACAGGACGGGTGCGCGGCAGAACGCCATGATGTCCGCCACGGCGAAGAGCTTGAGCGACGCCGACATCCAGAGCCTGGCCGATCATTATGCCGGCATGAAGCGCAAGCTCGCCGGCTCGGCTACCGAGGCACCCAACGTGGCTGCGGGAAAGGCGAAGGCCGTCGCCTGCGCCGCCTGCCACGGCGCGAATGGCGTCAGCCCCAATCCGGCGTGGCCGAGTCTCGCTGGACAGCAAAAGGACTATCTCGTTGGCGCGTTAAAGGCCTATCAGGAAGGCGCTCGGAAAAACGAGATCATGGCCGGGATGGCCAAAGGCCTGAGTGACGCCGACATCGACGCGCTGGCGGCATTTTACTCGAGCGCTGCCATCAATTGAGGCAACGCCATGCCGATTCGGCCAGGAGCTCCCGCAAAATGAAAAGACGATCGAATCAGCGCCAAGAAACACGCCGCGATTTTCTGCGTTTCGTCGGAAGCGCCGTCGCGTGCGCCGGAACCGCGGTGGCGGCCAAGGCTCTGGTCCCCGAGGCGGAAGCCGCAACCGACCGGGCGTCGCCGCCCTCTCCGGCCATTCCGGGTTACGACTGGACGCAACATAAGTGGGGATTCGGCGTCGATGCGACCAAATGCATCGGATGCCTTCGCTGCGTCGAGGCGTGCAAGCGGGAGAACGACGTCGCCGAGGACGCGCATCATTTCCGGACCTGGGTAGAACGGTATGTGTATCTGGAAGGCGACGACAAGCCGCACATCGATAGCCACCACGACCCGGTCAACATCGAAGCCTCGGGTTCGGAACGAGAATACCGTTTCGCCAATCGCTACAAGGACGCGAAGGTCGAAAAGGCCTTCTTCGTGCCCAAGCTGTGCAACCACTGCACGCATCCGGCCTGCGTGCAGGTGTGTCCTACCGGCGCAACCTACAGGACCGACGACGGCGTAGTGCTCATCGATCATGCTTATTGCATAGGGTGTCAATATTGCGTGCAGGCTTGTCCCTACGGTGTGCGTTTCTTCAACGAGCGCAAGCGGGTCTCGGACAAATGCACATGGTGCTATCACCGGATCACCAAGGGCCTGCAGCCCGCGTGCGTCGAGGTTTGTCCGGTCGGTGCACGCATCTTCGGGGATCTCAAAGACAAGCAGAGCCCGATCAGCCAATTCATCCGCAACAACCGCACCTATGTCCTCCGGCCCGAGTCCGGCAATGCTCCGAACGTCTACTACGTCGGCATCGACAAGGACGTCGTCTGATGGACGCCTTCTTTGAGGTAATGCCGTTCACCGGCTACGTATATCCGAACGAGACGGTCATTGCCTGGTCGGTGCTGATCGTCGTCTACCCGTACCTTACCGGCCTGGTCGCGGGAGCTTTCACGGTGTCGAGCCTGTACCAGGTTTTCGGGATGCAACGATTCAAACCCGTCGCGCACCTGGCTTTGCTCACATCGCTTTGCTGCATGCTGGTCGTCCCGGTGCCGTTGCTGTTGCATCTCGGCCACCCGGAGCGCGCATTCAATGCCGTCATCACACCGCACACGACGTCCGCCTTTGCGATCTTCGGCTATGCGGCGGGGTTTTACGCGATTCTGTTGATACTGGAGAACTGGTTCGTCTTTCGTCCTCACATCGTGCAGCAGGCGCAACTGCGAAAAGGGCCGCTCGGCTGGTTCTATCGCGTCTTGTCGCTCGGGTCCTATGATCTGTCCGAAAAGGCGATGCGGTATGACCGGAAATGGATCTTCGCGCTGGCAGTCATCGGCATACCTGCAGCGCACGGCCTGCACGGTTACGTGGGATTCGTCTTCGGTTCGCTCAAGTCGCGCGAGTGGTGGTCGTCCGATCTCATGCCCGCGGTCTTTCTGTTCTCCGCGATCATTTCCGGCACGGCGCTATTGATCGTGCTCTACGTGATCACTTGCCGGCTGCGCAAGGTTCCCGTCGATCTGCCTTGCCTGAAAGGAATGGCGTACACGCTCTGGGGTTTCATGATGTTCACCCTCCTGCTGGAAGGCGTCGAATTCGCGAGCCTCGTCTACCGGGGTCGGGAGGGGATCGAAATGATCATGGAATACGTCAAGGGCCCGCTCATCGTGCCGTTCGCCATTCTGCAGTTGGGGGTGGGGTCGCTGCTGCCGCTGCTTGCGCTTACGTTCATGATTTGGCGCGGCACTACCGGAAAGACGCTGGTGGCAGGTGTCGCAGCTAGCGCCTTCCTGGTGTTGCTAGCGGTCCTGATGATGCGCTGGAACGTGGTTATCGGCGGACAGGAGATCGCGAAGACGGGCAAAGGTCTGCTGGAGTATCATCCGATCATTTTCGGCCGCGAGGGTATCTTGGCGGCGGTCGCGGTGGTGGCGACGCCATTCGTGCTGTTGTCGATCATGGTCCGGCTCTTTCCCCCGTGGGCCCACGACGCGAAAGCCGCATGAAGGACAGGCAATGATTGATTTGGCAGGCGCTGCTCGCAATAATTGCGGACACCGGATTGCGGGGATCAGCCGGTGCGCGAGGCTGCATGTCTCTGCCAACGTCTGAGGGAAGGTCGATGAAGCGAAGCACCCGGGCTTTTTCTGTCGCTGCATTCACTCTTGCCGCAATGGCGGCGAGCGCGGGATACGCCTCACTGGTGGGCGCCCAGGGCCTCAAGGGCAAGGCCGGGGCTGACGACGATCTGCGCGCGGTCTACGCAAATGCCGCCGACGTTGCGGATGGCAAACGCATCGCCGAGGGGACGTGCGCCGGCTGCCACGGCGTGATCGGCATCAGCAAGCTCCCGGGCGTGCCACATCTGGCCGGTCAGCGACCCGCCTATCTTTATCTCGAGCTCAGGGCCTACCAATCCGGCGCTCGTGCCGACAGTGCGATGGGCAATACCGTCAAGCCTCTGAACGACAGCGCGCTGGTCAAGGTGGCCGCGTACTATGCGAGCCTCGACCCGCCGCAACCGGCGGCGGTAAGTGGTAAACCGGCTCTCGCCAAGCCCGACCCGGTTCAGGCCGGAAAGACCGCCGCTGCGGCTTGTGCCGGCTGCCATGGCGACGCCGGCATCAGCAAGATCCCCGGCACGCCCAGCCTCGTCGGACTCGACCCGAAATATCTGGTCGCCGCGATGAAGGCATACAAGAGCGGCCAGCGCAAGAACGACACGATGAAATCGATGCTGGCCGCGGTCGCCGATGCGGATCTCAGCAACATCGCGCTCTACTACGCGCTGCAAAAGCCGGCAAGGGCGCCGACGCCGGCGGCTGGCGACCAGGCGGCCGGGAAGGCGGCGGCGGCTGCCTGCGCCGGGTGCCATGGCGACAAGGGCGTCAGCGCGAATCCGTCGATTCCAAGCCTCGCCGGACAGGATGCCGAGTACCTTGCGTCCGCGCTGCGCGGATATAAAGACGGCGCGCGCGCCGATGAGACGATGAAGGGTCTGGCAGCGTCGCTCGACGAACCGTCTGCCAAGAATCTTGCGGCCTTTTACGCCAATCTGCAGCCGCAGCCGACCAACGTGCGGAAGCCGCTGACGACGGCCGAATGGGCGCAGCGATGCGATCGCTGCCACGGCGTCTCCGGCAACAGCACCGATCCGCGTTTGCCGGCGCTGGCATCCCAGCGTCTCGACTATCTGGAAAAGGTCCTGCACGCATACCGGACAGGCGAGCGCAAGAGCCCGCAGATGGCGGCGATGTCGGAGGGACTGACGGAGGCAGATGTAGAGAACCTTGCGGCGTACTACGCTGGTCAGAAGGCCCGTGCCGTCGTCTTCATCCCGTTGCCGTCCAAGTAGCAGCGCGACCGTCCGCTAATTTCAACTTTCGAGGAGCACATGATGAAACGCTTGCTTTTGACGATAAGTATCCTAGGCCTGTTCGGTATCGTCGGCGCCGCTCAAGCGGCGGGAGATGCGCAGGCCGGCAAGGCCAAGGCCGGTGCATGTGCTGGGTGCCATGGCGCCAACGGCGAGGGAAAAGCTCCGTATCCCGCGCTTGCGGGCAAGCCCGAAGCCGATCTCGTGCAGGCGCTGAAGGATTATAAATCGGGCAAGCGCCCGAATCCGATCATGAAGACGTTTGCAAACCCGATGAGCGATCAGGACATGGCGAACGTCGCCGCCTATTACGCGTCACTCAAGGCCAAGTGACGGGGGCTCGACTTCCATTCGACAGCAGCACCGAGCTTGAGCGCACGAGCTGCGGCCTCGAACCGCGTCTGAGCGCCTGCGAACAGAGGAATCCACGATGAGCGACGCCCCGCTGCACCGGCTTTATCGTCATTATTCCGAGCTGCCGTACAGCCAGCGTGTGCTGTATACGATGACACTGCTCGTGCTCGGGCTGGGTTATCTGTTCGCGCTAATCTATCTTTTTCACACCTACGCTGGCCGCGCCGGCGGCAACCCGATGATGCTGTCGTACAACGACATCCTTACGGCTTACACCGGCAGCGGCAAGGGGTCGCGCCTCGAATCGGCGCTGCGCGGGCCGATGTCGACGATGCTGCCCCACGACGATGCGAATATGCTCATTGCGTGGGTGCATGACGGCGCCGATCGCGCGAAATACGACACCGATATCAAGCCCCTGCTCGACCAGCGCTGCATGGCCTGCCACGACGGCAGCAACCCGCATATTCCGAACCTGAACGGCTATGACAACCTGAAGAAGGTGACCGAGCAGGACACCGGCGAAGATGTTTTCACACTGGTACGCGTCTCGCATATCCATCTGTTCGGACTGACGTTCATCTTCTTCATCATGGGATTGATGTACAGCCACGCATACGTCCGGCCAGTATGGTTCAAATGCACAGTCGTGGCCCTGCCATTCGTCGCCGTGATCCTCGACATCAGCTCCTGGTACCTCACCAAGCTGTATCATCCTTTCGCCTGGGTCGTGATGTTGGCTGGCGGCCTGATGGGAATGTGCTTCGCGTTCATGTGGGTGGTGACGATGTATCAGCTCTGGTTCTCTCCGCCGCCTCCGGCCGTCATGGACCGAGTGGACGGCGAGAATATTCCAAACGTCGGCTGACGGCAGATCCCCGTTATCATGGGAATGCTTATGACAGAGAGGATTTGCACAGCGATGCGTTCCACCCTTGCGGAAGCAGGCAGGCACCTCGCGCTGCCGGTCGTCGTCGCATTGGCGGTTTGCATCGCACACGAAGACGCCGCAGCGCAGAGTCCCGAGCGCAGCGGCAAGGAAGTCGTCGATAGCGTGTGCATTGCGTGCCACGGCACCGGCGCGCACGGCGCGCCGAAGATCGGCAACAAAAAAGCCTGGTCCAAGCTGGCGTCACGCGGTCTTACCGGCCTTTCCAAGAACGCACTCAAGGGCATTCGCCAGATGCCGCCGCATGGCGGCAACCCTTCGCTCACCGATACCGAGATCGAGCGCGCGATCACGTACATGGTCAATCGATCGGGTGGGCACTGGGCCGAACCGGTCAGCCGCACGGTCAAGGCCGGTGAGCGTAGCGGCGAGCAGATCGTCCAGGCGCAATGCGTCAAGTGTCACGGAGAGGGTGTCGGCGGCGCGCCCAGGATCGGGGACCGGAGTGCGTGGATCCCACGGCTCAAGCCAGGGCTCGACGTGGTCGTGCGCTCGGCGATCAACGGACATGGCGGCATGCCCGCTCGCGGTGGCATGGCCGATCTCACCGACGCCGAGCTCCGCAACGCGATAATCTACATGTTCAACAAGGGTACTGTTCCGCCCAAATCCCCGTAGCCTATCGAATCAGATAGCCGGGAAAATGCGAGCTGCAAGCCATGACATGAGTGATGGCTTCCCGATCGTAATGATCTCCTGAGCGGTACGTCTCGAAAAATGCGTTGAGCCGGCCGACCCGTTCGTCCATCGCATTCGTCGCCTGCAGACCTATCGACACGCCGTAGTTGGTGAAGGCGAATTTGACATCGATCAGCCCGGGCTCGCGACAGAAATAGCCCTGTCCGACCCACATCCGGTCGAGCATGCCCAAGCAGCGCGCCTTCTGCGTCCGCGCCCAGGCTTCGTCCGGAGCAAACTGCGTCATCCACAGCATCATGCCCAGGCCCAGATCCTGCGTGATCCAGAGCTCCTCGGCCGATCGATCGATCAGCAGGTGCATGTCGGCGATTTGCCGCGACAGCGTCTTCTCGTCGAGCAGCCGGTACGAGACATAGCCGTCGAACGCATCGAGTGCGCCGAACCCGTAGCCGGGGTAGGGAGCGCTGAGATCCTCGTTCATCTTCCAGATAACGCCGCGCCCCGGCACGACAAAGGCATCGTGGATCTGGCCGACAAGATCGATGCCCATTTTCGCGTAATCCGGCACATGGCGGCCGAGGACGGCGAGCGCGTACAGCCACATAGCGAGATAGTGAAAATACTGACCGTCGCGGTCGGGCGCTTCGCCGATGCGAATTCCGCGATCGCGTCCGAGCACCCGATCGACTTCCCCGACGACCCATTCCGCCTGGTCGAGATAGCGGCGCTCTTCCGATTCGGCGTAGAGCGAGACGAGCAGGATCACGCCGAAGGCATCGGTCCACAGATACCTCTGCCCATTCGGCCAGATGCCTTCCGCGCGCATCCAGTCGAGCTTGTCGAGGACGTATCGCGGGTCTTTGCAGGCGGTCATCGCGTGCGTCAAAGACCGAACGGATAGGTGTCAGGAAGCCCCTCGAGTTCCTCGGTTTCGAGGGGGGTCACGGCAGCGGTTTCGTCGAACCAGATGTATTCGTCGAACTGCCGCGGCAGGCGCGCCTGGAAATAGTGGCTCTGCAACTCGGTCTCGGGCCGGTAGATCACCCCGATCGCGCGTTCGAGCCGCGGCTGTGCCAGGCCTGTGGCGAGCGCCGTCGGCATCGGCGAGCGCAGGCTCAGCAGGAATCGCGGGGCGCCGGCTTCGTGACAGAGTCGCTCGTAGCTGTCCGCCAGCGCCGGACGGACGACCTTGACCTCCATCGGACCATCCCATTCGGTGGCCGCCGCGACCGTTCCGGAATTCGTGCCGAATCCGATCGAATACGCCGCATTGCCGAATTCCTGCCGGCACAGGCGGCCGATGTTGTACTCGCCGCGCGATGCCATCTCGGTCGCGCCCGAATCGCCGACGTGCGAATTGTGGGCCCACACGATCGCCCTGCTTTCGGGTCCGTGAAACCCCAGCAGAGTCTTCAAGGTCTCGAACATATGGCTGTCGCGCAGATTCCACGATGCGCGCGAGCCGTAGTACATGATCCGGTAGTAGCGCTCGGCGTTGGCGACCAGACGCGCGTTCTGGACTGCATCGAGGAATCGCGCGCCATCGTGCTCGGCGTAGGCCCGGCGCTTCTGCATAAGATCGGTGAGCATGGAAACGACTTCGCCCTCGCAGCTCTGGTAGCTCCCGGTCAGCGCCGCGTGGCCGTAGGTCGCCGGATCGGCTTGCCAGGGGGTCAAGCATCCGTAACGCTGGCGTGCGACGCGGGCGGCGCGCGGATCGACGTCGTCCAGGTAGCTCAGGACCGAGCGTATGGAGTTGAAGAGGCTGTACAGATCGAGGCCATGAAACGCTACTCTCCGGTCGGCCTCCACGTCGGCGTTGTGCTTCCGCAGCCAGTCGACGAACTCCCGTACCTCGCGATTGCGCCACATCCACATGGGGAAACGGGCGAACGCCGTCCATTCGGACGGCGGCGTCTCGGCATGCCGAACATAGTGATCGATCCGCGCCGCGTCCGGCCAGTCGCCTTCGATGGCGATGAAGGAAAACCCCTTCCGTTCGATCAGCTCCCGCGAAATTCGCGCTCGCATGCGATAGAACTCGGCGGTTCCATGCGTCGCCTCGCCCAGAAGGACGACGCGCGCATCGCCGATCCGCCGCAAGAGCGCGTCAAGGTCTGCGGAATCGATCGCGTCGAATCGCTCGGATGATGCCGCGATGGCCGTGGCCAGTGCCTGGTCCGCGGCCTTGGCCATCGGTCGATATGGGGGTTGCGCGTGATCGTCCTCCGGCGTCCAGCCCTCCTCGCCGACCAGGGGGACGAAACGCACATCGGCGATATCCTCGGTCCTGTATTGGTCGGCCGATACGCGAATCACGCGAAGCAATTCCTGGACACGCCGATTCTCGCCGACGGGAATGACCAGCCTGCCTCCGACTTTGAGCTGCGCCTTCAGCGATTCGGGCACCTCGGGGCCGCCCGCCGCGACGACGATCGCGTCGTAAGGCGCGTGCTCGGACCAGCCGCGTGTTCCGTCACCGTGCAGCACATGCACGTTACGGTAGCCCAGGTCCGCCAGCGCTGCTGCGGACTTTTCGGCGAGCTGCCCGATGCGCTCGACGGTATACACGCTGCGGGCGATGCGCGAGAGGACGGCTGCAGCGTAGCCCGATCCAGTGCCGATCTCGAGCACCTTTTCACCACCTTTGAGTGCCAAGGCATCGGCCATCAGCGCAACGATGTACGGCTGCGAGATCGTCTGACCCTCGGCGATCGGCAACGGCGCGTCTTCATAGGCGAATTCCCGCATCGGCTCCGGCAGAAACGCTTCGCGAGGGACGGTTCGCATCGCATCGAGCACGAGGTGCGAGCGCACGCCACGCCTCGCAATCTGGAGGTCGACCATGTCGTTGCGAAGTCTCGCAGAATCGGTGTTGTTCATTGGTCATCCCTCCGAGCAACGCTCGGCTTCCGGGGCACGATCGCCGTCGGTGGAGGTGCCCGCAATCGAGCATGCCGATGTTTGACGTGAATCAATTCGCACGCGTGTCGGCGGCGTACGATGGTCGTGAAATCCCGGTGCATCGGGTCGCAAGACAAGCGCCTTAGGGACTGATACGATGAACAGACCGTCGCCTGCACTCACGATGTTGATCTTCTTCTGGGTGGTCTATGGCTTGGTTGCCGCGTTCGTGCTGTACGAGGCCCTGCCGCCGCTGCAGCTGAAGCTGCTTCTGCTGCTCGGCGGTATCGGGGCAGTCCTCGCCGCGGCCAGCCTCGTGCTTTTGTGGCGCGCGCCATCCAGGGCGCCGGTTGACGAGCGCGTTCGATGAGCTTTGCAGGCGGGCGTGCACCGTCCTGATGCGCCCTGCATCATTCAAACAGGAGGCACAAGCCAAGCCATGTTCAAGAGAATTCTCGTGCCGGTCGACGGCAGCCCGCCATCCAACCTCGGCTTGCGGGAGGCTATCAAGATGGCGAAGGATCAGAAGGCCACCCTGTGCCTTCTCCACGTCGTGGACCAGAGGATCGCCACGCAAGGCCTCGATGGCATGACCTACGTTACGGCCGAGTACATCGATGAGTTCCTCGCCGCGCTCCGTAAAGAGGGCAAGGCCATCCTTGCCAAGGCCGAAGCCCAGGTCAGAAAACAGGCGGTCAAGTGTCAGACCGTGTTCGTCGAGACACTCGGTCATGCAGTCGCCGATGTCATCATCGAGCAGGCGCGGAAGTGCCGCGCTGACCTGATCGTTCTGGGTACGCATGGCCGTCGCGGTCTCACGCGCATCGTCCTCGGAAGCGACGCCGAGGGCGTCGTGCGGGCGACGCGCCTTCCCGTACTTCTGATGCGCTCGCCGGCTTCCAAACGAAAGGGCGGTCGGCGAAGCACGAAATCGTAAGCGCCCGCCTCCGTAGTCCGCTGCGGATGGCCACGACCGGCGTCGGGAGCTGACCACAGTCTGTGTGTGCGCGCACCACTGGTGCCGACGCGCTATCTCCTCAGGCTCAATATATATCTGGCCATCGTCACCGCATCGGCGCGCGAGATCTCGGGATGCGGCGGCATATGCCACGGACCGCCGCCATGGGCACCTTTGCGCACGGTCGCGGCGACCAGCTCGACTGCATCCGCCTTGCCTCGATACTTCGCGGCCACGTCGACATAGGCGGGACCCGTTCTTGTTTCGCGATCCGAATGACACAAGTAGCACTTGTTCTGCTGCAACAGCGATTGTGGCGTTTGAGCATGCGCGAGCCCGGCAGCGCAAAACGCGGCGATAAAGGCGGCCGCGGCGCGGCGTCCCGCATGGCTTTGGTCGGAGGGAGTCAACGCTGCCACTTGGCGTTCACCACATATTCGTCGTGCCCGTAATCGAGCTCGAATTTCCCCTGGAACGAATGGTGGAGCGCTTCGACGATCCGTTGCGGCAGATGGATGTCGGTCGTCGTCACGACCGTTCGATCGGCACCAGCATCGATGTGCATGACGCGGTTCAGCGGATGCTCCTTACGTTCGCGCGCTGCGACATGAGCGACCAATGCCAACACTTCGTCGCGGTGAGCTTCGAAAAATTCGCCGGCCAGCGTAAGCGAGCCGGCGGGCAACTTGTCGCGCGTGCGCATGCACGCGGGACAGATCACTCGACTGGCGCCGGCTGGGACATCGTTCCATTGCCAACGCCCTCGATGAAAAATCGCGCCGCAGTCGCTGCAGACGCTGGGCTCGGTATATTTTCCCTTGGTCTGGTACGGGTCATGCCTCTTGTCGTCGAAGATCCGGTCGCGATAATGCGTGACGCCTCCTGGCGGCGAAACCGGGGTCGGTACGGGATGGCGTCTGGTCATGGGTTCGTCTTGGTGGGTGGAGCTTGCGGGACCGAATGCGAGTGACGACATCGTGCTTTCCGGCGAAACATCGATTGCAGCGCTAATCGGGCACGACCGGTAAAGGCGCACGCACTCCAATACGGATGATAGACTTCCAGCACGATTTGTCATTGATTTCGGTCAAGCCAAGGCGGCGCCGCCGCTTTAAGCTTGCAGCCAGCCATTGTCCACTGACGGCGGCTTTCGCTGCGGGGCAATGCAACAGAAGCCGATTCTTGCGGCGCCGACATCCGTCTGCCCGGCCACCGTCGAATTGACGAATCCCGTCTTCTACACCTGCTGCGCGGGCAAGCAAACATGAACCGCGACCTATCAGGACAACAGGGACTGACCTCCGCGGAGGCGGCTCGCCGGCTGCGCGACGGATATAACGAGCTGCCTTCCGCCCAACCGCGCGGGCTGCTGTCGATCGCATGGGAGGTCGTGCGCGAGCCGATGTTCCTGCTGCTCATGGGCGCTTCCGCGATCTATCTCGTCCTGGGCGATATACGGGAGGCGATGGTCCTGTTCGCCTCCGTATTCGTGGTGATGGGGATCACCTTCCACCAGGAGCGCAAGACCGAGCGCGCGCTCGAGGCGCTTCGCGAGCTCGCGAGCCCGCGCACTCAGGTGCTGCGCGACGGCGAGTGGCAACCTGTTCCGGCCCGGGAAGTCGTCGTCGGCGACCTGGTGCTCATCAAGGAAGGCGATCGGGTGCCCGCGGACGTGGCCCTGGTCAGTGCCGACAATCTGATGGCCGACGAATCGCTGCTCACCGGCGAATCGGTTCCGGTGCGCAAGCGGGTGGGTGACGCGCAAGAAGCGCCGGGCCGGCCCGGCGGCGACGACCTGCCGTTTGCCTACTCGGGAACGCTGCTTACCGCAGGTCAGGGACTCGCACGCGTCGTGGCAACCGGCGTTCAGACCGAGATCGGAAAGATAGGCAAGGCCCTGCAGACCGTCGTTCCGGAACTGAGCTCCATCCAGAGGGAAACCCGGCGCGCGGTGCTGATCTTCGGCGTCATCGGCGTGGCACTTTGCGTGCTCGTTACCGTTCTCTACGCACTTACGCGCGGAGACTGGCTCAACGGATTGCTGGCCGGCGTCACATTGGCCATGGCGAACCTGCCCGAAGAATTCCCGGTCGTCCTGACGGTGTTCCTGGCGCTCGGCGCCTGGCGGATCGCCCAGAAAGGCGTCCTGACCCGGCGCGCGCCCGCGATCGAAACGCTGGGCGCGACGACGGTGCTATGCGTCGACAAGACCGGTACGCTGACGCAGAACCGCATGGCGGTGCGTCGCCTTTGGGTCGCCCGGAAATGAAGTCGATCTGCAAATACGCGACGAAGGCCTTCTTCAGGAGCTACTGGATTTCAGCGTGCTGGCCAGCGAACGCGAGCCATTCGACCCGATGGAAAGAGCCTATCACCGGTTGGCTCGTGAGCGCTCTTCGGACGTTGCCGTGAAGCTCGGCGACTGGACGCTGGCTCATAGCTATCCTCTGTCGCCGGAACAGCTATCGGTCGCGTACGTCTGGCAAGCGCAGGATGACGATGCGCATCTGGTCGCGGCCAAGGGCGCCCCGGAAGCCATTGCGCGACTTTGCGCACTCGCTCCAGGCGAACGCGCGGCGATCGACGCGCAGGCCGCCGCGATGGCGGCCGACGGCCTCCGCGTGCTGGCCGTCGCCAAAGGCGCCCTCCCGCCGCGTGGAGACACGCAACCGTGGCCTTTGTCGCAGCATGAACTCAAGCTCCAGTTCCTTGGCTTGACCGGGCTGGCGGATCCGATCCGCCCATCGGTGCCCGCGGCCCTGCGGGAATGCTACGAGGCAGGGATTCGCGTCGTGATGATCACCGGCGACTACGCCGGCACGGCGCAGGCCATCGCGCGGCAGATCGGTCTCGCTCATCCGGAAAGCGTCATCAACGGGCCGGCACTCGACACGATGAGCGATCGCGAATTGCGCGACTGTGTGGCGGCGAACAGCGTTTTCGCGCGCGTGGTGCCGGAGCAGAAGCTTCGCCTGGTGCAGGCGCTCAAGGCGAACGGAGAAATCGTCGCGATGACGGGGGACGGCGTCAACGACGCACCGGCGTTGAAGGCGGCGCATATCGGCGTGGCGATGGGCAAGCGTGGATCGGATGTCGCTCGCGAAGCGGCCTCGCTGGTGTTGCTCGAAGATGATTTCACCTCGATGGTGGAAGCGGTTAGGCTGGGACGGCGCATCTTCGACAATATCCAGAAGGCGATGTGCTACATCGTCGCCGTGCACGTGCCGACCGCGGGCATGGCGCTGTTGCCGTTGCTCTTCGGCTGGCCGCTGGTGTTCTACCCGGTGCACATCGTCTTCCTGGAGTTCGTCATCGACCCGGCTTGCTCGATCGCCTTCGAGGCCGAGCCTGCTGAACGCAACGTCATGCGCCGGCCGCCGCGTCGGGCGTCGTCACGACTGTTCGATGGTTGGATGGTCGCCACGAGCATCGTCGAAGGCCTGGGGATCTTGATCGCAGTGGCGTTGCTTTACGCCGTGACCCTTGCCGATGGAATGCCGGAACGGGAAGCGCGCGCCATGGTTTTCGCAGCCATCGTGATCGCCAACACCGGCCTGATACTCGCCAATCGCTCGCGCCAGGGGAAGCTCGCCGAAAACTTGAGGCGCCGGAATCCTGCCCTCTGGTGGGTGATCGCAGGAGCCCTCCTCGGCCTCGGGCTCGCGCTGTACCTGCCGTCGCTGCGAGAAATCTTCCGCTTTGCGCCATTGAACGCGATGCAATTGCTGGTGAGCGCGGCCGTCGCCAGCGTCAGCTTCACAGTTCTGGCCCTGTACAGGGCGCTCCGTCGGCGCACGACGCCGCGCGGCAAAGCTCTCCCACCGGGCTATGTCGATTGAGCCTGCAACGCTCTTGACCGTCGCGTCACGATCTTCCCGTTGACCGAGATCAAGAAGCGGATCGACCAATAAGCTGAGACTATTTGCAGGAAATGTCTCCTGGGTCACTCTTCAAACAGACGGCGCAATGGAGCGGTACCTGATACTTGCATTGGTGTGGTTCGTGGTCGCACAGTTGGTCAGCTGCGCGATATCCGTGGTTGTGCTGATTGGAATGCCTTACGATTATTTTCTCGCTTCTCGCACGCAAGACACTTCGCATGCCGGTCAGAGCTTGGTGGGAAAGGCCCGGCTCGTCTTGAAAAACGTGTTGGGTTCTATGCTCGTCCTGGTCGGCGCCATTCTCTCCATACCGATAATCCCCGGGCCGGGCTTCCTTATCGCTGCCGCCGGCCTGTTGCTTCTTGATTTTCCAGGCAAGCGCCGTATGCTACGCAAGCTTCTAAACAAGCCCGCCACTCTGCGATCCATCAACCGGCTGCGCAGCGCATTTGCACGAGCACCGCTGCTGGTCGATTGACCCGGTCATCGGACGCTGCGCGTCCCGAGATTCAGGAGAATCAAATGTTGAAAGTGCTTCTTCCCGTGGATGGTTCCAAAAGCGCCACGCGTGCCGCGAAGGCGCTGGTCAAGACGCTCTCATGGTACAAGACCCGGCCTCAAGTCGATCTGCTTGCGGTGCACCTGCCAGTACCGAGACTTCCCAATATGGGCGTCGTCGTAAGCAAGCAAATGATCGAGCGCTATTACGCCGAGGAATCCGCGGCGATGCTGGCGCCGAGCAGGAAGATTCTCGACGCGGCCGGAGTAAAGTACACGGTTCACACTGCCGTCGGATCGATCGCGGAAAGCATCGTCGATCAGGCGAAGCAATCAGACTGCAACATGATCTACATGGGAACGCGCGGCATGACGGCGCTCTCCAACATGGTCCTGGGGTCCGTCGCTACCAGGGTACTCCACCTGGCGCACATCCCGGTCGTGCTGATTCACTGAGGCCGGCACGTTCGCGCAGTCTCGAGTCTCGGTGAGAAAACGGGCCGGTGCCCGGCCCTGCACGACTAGGCGCGCCGAACCGCGAACGCATCGAACCCGGACGCGATTCCCGCACACCACGACTCGGTCAGGAACGATGCCGGCAGGCTTTCGACCAGCTCGGCGCTAGCGCAGCCGTCGGCACGAAATTCCTGCAGGACGTAATTTCGGGCGCCCAATCCGGCAAGTTGTTCGGCCAGCCGTTCCATCTCCGCTGGACGGTGCTGTCGTGGATGGACGGTCGTGCGGAACTCATGTGCCACGCCGCTGGCAATCAGCATTTTCGCGCTCGCCAGTGCCCGATCGCCGCTTCCGGCGACCCCGGTGATGCGCGAATATTCGAGGAACGGCGCCTTGATGTCGAAACCGACCCAGTCGACGAGCGAGAGCACCTCCGCGAACCGTTGCGGGTAGGCGCCTGCCGTGTGGAGCGCAATGCGGAACCCGATCCGCCTCGTCGCCCGCATCGCGTCCGCGAGTCCGGCCTGGGCAAGCGGCTCGCCGCCCGAAAATACGACCGCGTCCAGCAATCCCCGGCGCCGGTGCAGAAACGACAGCACATCGGCCCATGCGATGCCTTCCTCTCCATGCGCGGGCAGCAGATGCGGGTTATGGCAATACCCGCAGCGCCACGGGCAACCCTGACAGAACACGACGGCCGACAGATGATTCGGATAATCGGTCGCGGATAGCGGCGTCAAGCCGCCGACGGCCAATGGGCGCACCGCGCGCGGAACCGCCTCAGCGCAAACCGGCATCGCCAAGATGCGCTCGCGCTTCGCGAAAGAACCGCCGCTCGTGATGTTCGCCCTTTTTGCCGATGTTGAACGATGCGACCGGGCGGTGGTAGCCCATTACGCGCGTCCACACTTCACACGGCTGGCGCTCGTCGTCAGTCAGACAGAGGGCGAGATGGCTGGTTTCGGTCATCGAGTTCATTGTTTCCTCCGATCGAATGGCACGGACGGCGAGGCATGCGCAGGAAGACTCGAGCTCGGGTCGGTGCAGTGTGAAATATTCATGCGGCTTCCATCTCTCGGCGTTTCTTCGCCAGCAGCTCGACGTCACACCTCGGACAGAAGCGGTGCTCGCCTTCGATGTAGCCGTGCCTCGGGCAGATCGAAAATGTGGGCGTGATCGTGATGTAGGGCAGGCCGAACCGCTCGAGCGCCCGTCGCACCAGCTTCTTGCAGGCGTCGGGACTGGAAATACGCTCGTTCATGTAGAGGTGCAGCACCGTGCCCCCGGTGTACTTTTTCTGCAAAGGCTCCTGCCGCTCGAGTGCCTCGAACGGATCGTCGGTATAGCCGACCGGCAGTTGCGACGAGTTGGTGTAGTAAGGCATCGCCTCGGTGCCCGCCTGCAGGATACCCGGGTAGCGCTTACGGTCCTCCTTGGCGAAACGATACGTCGTGCCCTCTGCGGGAGTTGCTTCCAGGTTGTACATGTGTCCGGTCTCTTCCTGGAAGCCGACGATGCGCGCGCGAATATGGTCCAGCAGGCGCAATGCGAGCGCGTTGCCCGCGGCGGTCGTAATGTCGTCGGCGTCGCGCGTGAAATTGCGGATCATTTCGTTGATGCCGTTGACACCTATCGTCGAAAAGTGATTGCGCAGCGTTCCGAGATAGCGCTTGGTGTAGGGAAAAAGCCCGCCATCGATGTGACGCTGAATTACTTTGCGCTTCACTTCGAGGCTTTGCTTGGCCAGCTCGAGCAGTTCATCGACGCGCCCAAACAGTGCGGCCTCGTCGGCGCGGTGCAGGTATCCGAGACGGGCGCAGTTCAGCGTCACGACGCCGACCGACCCGGTCTGCTCGGCGGAGCCGAACAGACCGTTGCCGCGCTTGAGGAGCTCGCGCAAATCGAGCTGCAACCGGCAGCACATCGACCGGATCATGTTCGGCTTCAGCTCTGAGTTGAGGAAGTTCTGGAAATACGGCAGGCCGTACTTCGCCGTCATCGCGAACAGTGCTTCGGTATTGGGGTGATCCCAGTCGAATTCCGGCGTGATGTTGTAGGTCGGAATCGGGAACGTGAAGACTCGGCCTTTGGCATCGCCGGCGGTCATCACCTCGATGTAGGCGCGATTGATCATGTCCATCTCGGCCTGCAGATCGCCGTACGCGAACGGCATTTCCTCGCCGGAGATCACGGGGATCTGAGCGCGCAGATCGTCCGGGCAGACCCAGTCGAACGTCAGATTCGTGAACGGCGTCTGCGTGCCCCAGCGCGACGGGACGTTGAGGTTGTAGATCAGCTCCTGGATGCACTGCCGCACTTGCTCGTAACTCATCCGATCCCGGCGTATGTAGGGTGCCATGTAGGTATCAAACGAGGAGAATGCCTGCGCGCCCGCCCATTCGTTCTGCAGCGTGCCGAGGAAGTTGACGATCTGGCCCACCGCACTGGACATGTGCTTCGGCGGGCCCGCCTCGACCTTTCCCGGCACTCCGTTGAGGCCCTCGTGCAGCAGTTGGCGCAGCGACCAGCCCGCGCAGTAGCCTGCGAGCATGTCGAGGTCGTGAATGTGCACGTCGCCGTCGCGGTGCGCACGCCCGATCTCCGGCGCGTAGACGTGCGACAGCCAGTAATTGGCGACGACCTTGCCGGAAACGTTGAGGATCAGGCCCCCCAGCGAATAGCCCTGGTTGGCATTGGCGTTCACGCGCCAGTCCTGCTGCTCCAGATATTCGTTGACCGAGGTCGCGACGTCGACCAGCGTTTGCCTGTCGTTGCGCAGCCTGGCGTGCTGCTCGCGGTAGACGATGTATGCCCGCGCCGCTCTGAGATAACCGGCGTGGAGGAGCGCGAGCTCGACCGCATCCTGGATCTCTTCTACGCCTATTGCCATCGCTCCCGCGTGCCCCGCCAGCGTGCCTGTTATCCGATACGCAAGGCGCGCGCCTTCCTCAGCCGCAAAATCGCCGGTGGCTGCGCCGGCACGCGTCACTGCGGATGCGATCTTGCCAGGATCGAAGTCGACGACCTTCCCGTCGCGCTTGACGACGGCGTTCGGCATCTCGCCAGCCGCGCGGTTCTCGCCATCGGTCATTGCCAAGCCTCCCAGGCACAATATCTTGGTGGAAGCCGCCACACTAACCCCCAGATATAGTTATTTCCAGCACTGCTGGCGGGGATCGGCCGGTTTTGTTCAATTCCTTGATCTAGATCAAACTCGGCCGCTTCGCACCTCCTCAACGGCGCTCCCGCGACGTACGCTTCGGCGCGGAAACGGCGCTCCCGAGCGCCCGCCGCAGGGCCCGGGAATTGCCGCCGGGCGGGCCACGAACCTTGACTTCAATCAATGCCGGACGGCGCGTCACGGTCTACGGTGCGGTATTTTCCGTGATGCGTGTCGGCGCACACATTCTCCGGACATGCCCCCGCCGCGGCGACTATCTGTCCGATTCACCGGGCAGCTGTCGCGAATCCGTCGTCCCAATGTAAGCGATCCCATCCATGAATGTACTTCTCGTCTACCCGCGCAACCCCGACACATTCTGGAGCTTCAGGCATGTGCTGAAGTTCGTCTCCAAGAAGGCCGCATTCCCGCCACTCGGCCTGCTCACCGTTGCCGCAATGTTGCCGCGGAGCTGGAGCCTGCGACTGGTCGATCTCAACGTCTCGGTCCTCACCGACGATCAGATTCGTAATGCGGACTACGTTTTTATCAGCGGGATGATCGTGCACAAGCAGTCGGCGCGGGAGATCGCGATTCGCTGCGCGAGGCTCGGCAAACCCGTCGTCGCCGGCGGCCCGCTGTTCACTACGGGGTATCGGGACTTTCCCGAGATTCATCATTTCGTGCTCGGCGAGGCCGAAGACGTCATCGAGAAGCTGGTGGCGGATATGGCAGGCGGCATACTGCAGCCACTCTACCGCGCGCCAGGGCGCCCCGACGTACGCAACACGCCGGTGCCGCGCTGGGATTTGATCCACCTCGACGACTACGTGACCATGCCGGTGCAGTTCTCGCGTGGTTGTCCGTTCGATTGCGAATTCTGCGACATCGTCGTCATGAATGGCCGCGTTCCCCGTACCAAGGAGCCCGCGCAGCTGGTGCGCGAGCTCGAAGCCCTTCGACTTGCCGGCTGGAAGGACATGGTCTTCATCGTCGACGACAATTTCATCGGCAAACGCAAGCAGGCGATGGAAATGCTGCGAGCCTTGATCGAGTGGCGCCATCGCGTAAAGCCGACGATGGGGTTTCTTACCGAGGCGTCGGTCAATCTCGCCGACTATGCCGATCTGTGCGGGTTGATGGTCGAGGCCGGCTTCAAGAAGGTTTTCGTCGGGATCGAAACCCCGTCGGTCGAAGGCCTGGAGGAGTGCGGAAAGACACAGAACCGGAAACGCGATCTGGCCGAGTCGGTGAAAACGCTCCAGCGAGCCGGGCTGGAGGTCATGGGCGGCTTCATCGTCGGATTCGACTCGGACCCGCAGGACATTTTCGCGCGGCAATTCGAGTTCATTCAGCGCACCGGCGTCGTTACCGCCATGGTGGGCCTGCTCACCGCATTACCCGAGACCGCCCTTTATCGACGGCTGGTGGGCGAGGGCCGGCTTCTTGCCGAAACCCGCGGCAACAACACCGACGCGGTGCTCAACTTCGTGACCCGCCTTGACCGCGACTTCATGATCGCGGGGTACCGGGATCTGATGCGCAAGCTCTATGCGCCCCGCCACTATTACCGGCGCATTCACGCATTCCTGCGTTGCTTCGAGCCGAGCGGACCGGCGCGGCGGCTGTCGCCGTCGGACGTCAAGGCATTTCTGAAGTCGCTGTGGCTGCTGGGGATGTGGCAGCGTGGCCGCAGGCACTACTGGTTGCTCTTCTGGTCGACGCTCGTGACATGCCCGAGAAAATTGCACGCAGCCATCGAGCTTTCGATACTCGGGTACCACTTCCGTAAAGTCGCAAGTACGCTTTGACCGCCTGCTAGACGCCGATCGCGGCCTTGACCCGCTTGCGATCGAACGGCAGCTCGCGGATTCTCGCCCCGCTCGCACTCGCGATAGCATTGCCGATGGCGGCGGCAGTCGGCCCCTGCGCCGCTTCTCCGGTACCGAGGAAGGGCTCGCCGGGGCGGTCGATCACATGGACGTCGACACTCTCGGGGATCTCGGGGAAGCGCAGTATCGGATACCGGCTCCAATCAGCGCTTGTGATCGAGGTTCTATCGAACTCTACCGCCTCGTGGAGCGTCCAGCTCGCCGACTGGACGATGCCGCCCTCGACCTGGTTCCGAATGCCGTCGGGATTCACCGCTTGACCGCTGTCGACCGCGGCGACGGCGCGGACGATTCGTACGCTGCCCGTCTCGCGTGCGACATCGACTTCGATCGCCACCGCAAGATACGCGCCGAGGTTCTTGTATCGCGCAAAGGCGAAGCCGCGTCCGCGTCCCGGTGCCTGGACAAAGGAAGACCAGCCGAAGCGTGAGGCTGCGAGGTAGATCACTTCCCGTGCTCGCGCATCGTCCAGGTGGCGCAGGCGGAATTCGACCGGATCGACGGCGGCGGCCTGCGCGAGTTCGTCCATGAAGCTTTCGATGGAAAAGATATTCATGTACGCGCCCAGCGCACGCAGGGCCGAGACGCGAACGGGCATGGCCGGAACGAAGCGGTGCACCACGCGCGCGCCGGGGAGCCGGTAGAGCGGTATCGCGTTGCGATCGCCGCCCCCTTCCGGAAGCGGAATCGGTTTCGGCCTCGCAGGCGCGAACGGGGTCTCCAGATGCCACGCAGGCAGGAGATTTCCCGCCCCGCCCGGACGCATGCTGTGCGTGTTGCTCGTCACCTCGTATTCCCAGGCGACGATGTTGCCGGCGCCGTCGAGCGCTGCCTTCGCGGTCGTCAGCATCGCCGGGCCGTAAGGCTCCCACATGTGCTCCTGCTCGCGCATCCACTGCACACGAACCGGCCGATCGGGAAAAGCGCGCGCGACCAGCGCGGCGTCGGCACCGGCGTCGTCCGCCGCGTTGTGACCGTAGCAGCCGGAGCCCTCGACGTGGATGCATTGCACGCGATCTTCGGGTAGGCGCAGCATTTCGGCGATGGACTTGCGCAATGGGTAGACGCCCTGGCTGTGCGTCCATACCGTCAGCGCGCCGTCCTTGAACAGGCCGACCGCGCACGAAGGGCCGATCGCGCCGTGCATCTGGTAAGGACGGCGATAGCTCGCTTCGACCCTGCGCGCAGCGGCGCCGGCACCACCCGCTTCCCTGTCCAGGTCGACGATGGTATCGGCGGGCAGGCTTTGCAGGTACGCGTAGAGATCGGCCTGGTCGGGAAGCGACGCTCGCTCGTCCCAGCGTGCAGCGGCGGCAAGAGCGCGCATCGCGACGATCGCCTCGAACTCATGTTCGGCGACGACGGCGATGAAGCTGCCGTCGCGCACGACCTTGAGCACGCCCGGCATTCTCTCGACCTCTGCGGTTCGGACCTCGCGCAAACGCGCACCGTAGCTCGGCGGTCGAACGACGCGCGCGTGCACCATGCCGGGAAGGCGCAGGTCCTGCACGTACGCCGCGCCGCCTGTCACCTTGGCGGGGATGTCGACGCGCGGCATGGCCTTGCCGACGACCGAATAGGTCGCGGGGTCCTTGAGTTTCGATTGCCCCTGTGCGCGCGTCTGCGTCAGCGCGTCACCGACGATCTCGCCGAATCCCAGCCGCCTCCCGTCGTCGGCAATGACGGCGCCGTCCTGCGTCTTGAGTCGATCGGTGGCTAAGCCGAGACGTTCGGACGCTCTTGCGATCAGGATCTCGCGTACTTGCGCGGCCGCGTTCATGATCGCCGTGCCGCTGTCCTTCATCGAATTGCTGCCCGCCGTGTATCCCTCGTCCGGCGTGCGGCGGGTGTCGGCGGTGATCAGGCTGATCCGCTGCGGCTGCACGTACAGTTGCTCGGCGGCGATCTGGATCAGCGCGGTCTTGACCCCCTGCCCCAGCTCGGCCTTGCCGCTGAACACGGTAATGCTTCCGTCGGCATCGATGCGGATCCACGAATCCAGCAGCGGATTCGCGTCGAGACTCCCGGGAAGCTTCGGGCCCGCTGCCGCCTTTTGCGCGAACAGGCGCGACGAGGGCGCCAACGAGAAGCCAACGATCAGCGCGCCGCTCGCGGCCAGAAATCCGCGCCGTGATAGCGCCTGGTGCCCTGCCTCGCAAGAGTTCATGCGCGGCCCTTGTCAGCTGTCGGAGCGGCGCCGGCCTGCATCAGCTGAGCCGCGCGACGAACCGCGCGAAATATCCGCATGTGCGTGCCGCAGCGGCAAAGGTTGGGCATCATGTGGCGGCGTATCTCCGCATCCGACGGCGACGAATTCTTCTCCAGCAGCGCCTGCGCGCGCATGATCATTCCGGCGATGCAGTAACCGCATTGCGCCGCCTGCTCATCGATGAACGCGCGCTGAAGCGCGCCCGGATTCTCGATCGTGCCCAGCCCTTCGACGGTCTTGATCTTGCGCCCGGCCAAGAGAGAAATCGGCGTCAGGCAGGAGAACACCGCCTCGCCGTCGACCATCACCGTGCACGCGCCGCACTGGCCGAGACCGCAGCCGAACTTGGCGCCGTTCATCGCCAGATGATCGCGCAGCACGTAAAGCAGCGGCGTATTCGGCGCCGCATCGACGCTTTGCATCTTGCCGTTGACGTTGAGCTCGATCATCGCTCGTTTTCTTCCTTGTGCTGAATGATGTATCGCGCCCACCGCGAAACATCGGGCCAGGGCGCGCTCTTGGCGAAGTGGACGCGCAGATAGGCGAGGACCGAGTCGAGCTGCTCGTCGGTGAGTGCGCCCTCGAAGCCCGGCATCACGACGCCCTTTTCGCCCGGTTCCGGCCAGATGCCCTCCAGTACGATGTGAAGGACATTGCGCGCATCGGGCGCGTGGATGGATGTGGTCAACACCAGCGGAACGGTAGGGATGGACGACATGGAACTCGCGCCCTCATCGTGACAACTTGCGCAGGTGCCGCCGAAAATCGCCGCGCCGTTTCGAATCTGGACCTGGTCGGGGTCAGTCGCGGAAGCGCGCCCGGACGCCGGCACTGCGCCTTCCATTTGCGTCATCAAATACACGGCGATGGCGTGGACATCTTCTTCCGGCACCTCCGATAGCTCGTGGACCACGGGCGACATCGGTCCGACGGCGTGACCATGGGACTCGTCCCAGCCCTGGCGAAGATACCGCGTCATCTGGTCGAGGGTCCATGGCTTGGGCGCCGGTGATGACGCGTTCAGGGCGGTGGCATACCATCCCTCCGCGTCGCCGCCTCCGAGATAGTCGCTCTTCGTCTCGGCGCCCAGCGAGTTGCGAGGCGTATGGCAGGCGCCGCAGTGGCCGAGTCCCTCGACCAGATAGGCGCCGCGATTCCATTCGGCGCCGTGCGCCGGATCGGGCCGGTATTCGCCGCGGTCCAAGAACAGTGCCTTCCATCCCGACAGCAGCGGACGGAAGTTCATCGGGAAGACGAGCCGGTTCGCCGGCACCAGCGAACGCACCGGATCGCGCGTCATGATAAACGCATAAATCGCCTTGACGTCGCCGTCGGTGACGCGGGCGAAATGGTCGTACGGAAACGCCGGATAGAGATTGCGACCGGCGCGATCGACGCCTTCGTGCATGGCGCGCAGGAAATCGGCTTCGGTCCATGCTCCGATGCCGGTCTCGGCGTCGGGAGTGATGTTGGTGGAATAAATGACGCCGAACGGTGTATTCAACGGCAAGCCGCCCGCAAAGGACTTGCCGCCTCGTCGGGTATGGCAACTCGCGCAGTTGGCGATTGCGGAAAGGGCTGCGCCGCGGGCGATTAGTGCGGCGTCGAAGGAGTGGCTGCCCGCTGAAGCGCGTGGCACCTCCCCAGATGCCGATCCGATGAAGATCGCCGCCGTTACCAACGACATGGCCAAACCGACGAGCACGCCCCGCAGCTTCATGCCCACATAGAGCGCAGGAAAACGATTCCGTTCCCGTTCGACCGCGCTGGATCGGCGGGCGCCGCGAGCCGCTGAGCCTCCCCCGAACGGCTCAAGGCACCCGCTCGCGCCGAGCCCTCGGCGAACGGGTAGGTCGAAACCGGGCGGCAGTCTCGCGGCCTCGCGGGAGACGGAGTCAGTGCGGGAGACGGAGTCAGTGCTCGTGCTGATGATGGATGTCGGGGTAGTGCGGATGCGCGTGGCGCATCGGCCGGTGGACGTGTCGATGCGTGTGCGGCTCTAGTCCGTCCCAATCGGAATCATGAAGATGTCGATGGTGCTCGTCATGCACGTGGGAATGCGAATGCTCCAGGAATTCGTGTTGGTGAGCGTGTTCGTGCACTTCGGATAGATGCAACCACACGCCCGCTGCCATCAATGCGGCTGCGACGATCAGCGCTGCGCTCAAGGGCTCGTGTTGCACGGCCACCGCCAGCGCGGCGCCAAAAAACGGAGCGACCGAGAAGTAGGCTCCGGTGCGGGCAGCACCCAGATCGCGCAATGCGAGCACGAACAAGACGAGGCTGATGCCGTAACCCGCGAGTCCGACGATGGCCGCGGCAGCCGCCACCGACGGCGGTGGCAGGGCGGCGCCCATCAGCACGGCGAGACCGACATTCACCGCTCCGGCGATCAACCCCTTGACGCACGCGAGCGCCATGGCGTCGCTGGCGGAAACCTTGCGCGTCAGGTTGTTGTCGATGGCCCAGCAAAGGCAAGCCGCCGCGACGAGAAGCGCGCCGGGAGCCAACGCGAGGCTGCCCGGAGACCAGGAAAGCACGAGCCCGCCGACGACGATGAGGCCCATGCCCGCCGCGATGCGCCGATCGAAGTTCTCCTGGAACACAAACCACGCGAGCAGGGCCGTAAACACCGCTTCCAGGTTGAGCAGCAGCGCGCTGACCGACGCCGGGGTCGACATCAGGCCCAGCAAAAGCAATACCGGGCCAAGGATGCCGCCGAACACGATGGCACCCGCCAGCCAGCCGATTTCCGTCCCGCGCGGCCAGTCGATCCGCGCCGATGCGCCGCCGCTACGAAGGCGACGAAACAGCAAGCCGACCGCAAGCCCCAGCCCCGAGCCGGCATACAGGAGGCCGGCGAGGAGGACCGGTGGAATTTGTCCGACCAGCGTCTTGGCGATCGGAGTGCTCGCGCCAAAGAGCACCGCCGCCGCCAGCGCGCTCAGGATGCCGTTACTTACGCGCATTAATGTACTTACATCCTCTTGACTACGGCATCCAGCTCTTCGAGGTAGTCGTCCAGTTGATCGAGGCGGCGTTCCCAGTTGGCCCGCTGCGCCACCATCCACTGCTCCGCAATCTTCAGCGGCCGTGGGGCGAGCCGATAGGTTCGAACGCGCCCCGTCTTGCGGGACCGAACCAAGCCGCAGCTCTCCAGAACATCGAGGTGTTGTGCGAAAGACGGCAGCGCCATCTTGAACGGTTGCGCCAGCTCGCTCACGTGGGCGGGACCGCTGCTTAGCCGGGCGAGAACCGCCCGCCGCGTCGGATCGGCGAGGGCATGAAAAACGCGGTCGAGGCGCGGCGATTGGTTAGGCATATGCCTAACTATACTGCCGATGGCTGCTTAGTTCAATGCCTTTGTTTTACCCGCGAATGGGGGTGTTTCGTTAAGCAGCACGCCCCGGCGCCGGCCGGTTGGCAAGCCTTGTCGCGAAAGCGACCGATCGGCCGGATGCGTCAGGCCGCCTGCTCGAGCAATTCCCTCAGCGCGACGAGATCGAGCACCTTCACCAGGCGGCCCTGGACCTGAAGCAGCGCCTCGCGCTGGAAGCGCGATAGGAGGCGGCTCACGGTTTCCAGCTTCAGACCGAGATAGCTGCCGATTTCCTCGCGCGTCATGCGAAGCACGAACTCGGACGATGAATACCCTCGCGCGCGGTACCTCTCCGACAAATCGATCAGGAAAGCCGCGACGCGTTGCTCGGCGCTCATCGTGCCCAGCATCATCATGACCTTGCGTTCGCGCACGATTTCCCGCGACAGAACACGGTGAAAAGTCTCCTGCACGGCTTGATGGTCGCGCGCAAGTCTTTGCAGCCGGTCGAACGAGATCGCCCACACTTCGGAATCCTCGAGCGCGACGGCGTCGCTGTCGTGCAGGCCCGCTCCTATGCCGTCCGTACCCAGAATTTCGCCGGGCATATGGTAGCCGGCAACTTGCTCGTTGCCATCTCCCGCGAGCAGCACGGTCTTGAAGGAACCCATTCGGACGGCGTAAAGCCCGGTAAACCGGCCGCCTGATCGGTAAAGCGTTTCGCCTCTGTTTACACGCATGCGCGCCGTGACTATCTCTTCCAGATGACTCAGCTCGTCCCCATCAAGCCCGACCAAGCAGCCTACCTCACGCAGTTTGCGGGTCGGACAAGCCGAAGGGCTACGGCTGACGTCCCTCAATACGGGTCGTGCCGGAAACGGCGAGACGTTTGTCGGAGTGGCGCTCTTGACGACAACGGCGGCAACGGCTTCCATGGCTTTTCCTTTGACGGTTGCTGACTATGTGCGGTCCATCATTCGGACACCCGAGCGAGCCCGGTGATGACGTCCCTGATCTTGCTGAACTCGGTGCTCTTGTCGAAAAACCAGCTCGCCCCCGCCTCCAGGCAGCGGCGGCGATACTGCAGGTTGGCATGGTTGGTCAACACGACGAAAACGATATTCGGCGCCTTCGGACGCACGGCGCGCATGACGTCGACGCCGGTGCCGCCGAGCAGTTGGTAATCGAGAACGACGAAGTCCGGGCGTGTGTCCAGGATGCCGGCGATCGCATCGGCGGGGGTCTCCGCGAAGCCGACCATGGCAGCGCCGTCGATCTCGTCGGTCAACTCGATCAGCCGCTCCCGGATCGGGGCGGAGTCTTCGACGATGAACACCTTCGGCGCTTGGACTGCGTAGCTCGATTGCATGACGCAAAGTATCGCCGCGCGCGCGCACCGGCCCTATCGGCCAAGGCTGATTAGGCCAGTCGGGGTGTTCCTATTCGAGGGGTAAGACGCAGTCGGATGCAGGGTAGGAATCGTCCTACCCGCGGACTAGCCTGCTAGGTAGGCGCGTTGGGGTCGTCGATGAGGCGGTGCTTGAGCGCGTAATGGACGAGCTCGGTCTGGTTACGGACTCCGAGTTTTTCCAGCAAGCGTGATTTATGCGTGCTAACCGTCTTGACCGAAAGGTTCAGGCGGGCGGCGATATCCGAAACGCTTGTCCCGGAAGCAAGCATCCGGAATACCTGATATTCGCGATCGGACAGCGCGGTATGCGGCGGTCCATCGCTTTGCGGCATCGCGCTCAGGGCCAGCGCCTCCGCGACTTCGGCGCTGATGAACGCCCCGCCCGTGGCGACCTTGCGTATCGCCGTGACGAGTTGCGTCGACGCGCTGTCCTTGGTCAGGTAGCCCGACGCGCCGGCCCTGACGGCGCGCACCGCATACTGGTGCTCCTGATGCATGCTGAGCACCAGAACGCGCAACTTCGGTTTCTCGTCCTTGATCTGTTTGATCAGCTCGGTGCCGCTTTTTCCGGGCATCGACATGTCGAGCAGGAGAACGTCGAAATCGTTCGCGCGCACCTGTTGCAGTACTTCCTGTCCGTCACGAGCCTCGCCCACGACGCTCAGGTCGCCAGCCGCTGCGAGGATCTGCTTGAGTCCTTCGCGAACGATCGTGTGGTCGTCCGCAATGACGACGCGGATCATTGCAGGGTGCGTGGCGACGTCAACGGAAGGCGCACTTCGACATTCGTGCCTTTACCCGGCCCGCTGTTGATCGCGGCTTCACCGCCGAGCAGGTACGCTCGCTCGCGCAGGCCAACCAGGCCGAAGGAATTGGGCTTGCGCGAATTCTCCGGCAAAAACCCGAGGCCGTCGTCTCGGACGTTGATCATTACCTCGCCGCCGCTCTGTTCGATGGCCACCTCTGCGCGCGACGCCTTCGCATGCTTGGCGATGTTGGCCAGCGATTCCTGAACGATGCGAAAGATTGCAGTGGACTCCGCTTTGTGCAGATGCAAGTCGGATATGCTGACGGCGAGTTCGCATGGTACGCCGGTGCGTTGGATGAAGTTCTCCACCAGCCATTCTACGGCCGGCAAGAGGCCGAGATCGTCGAGCATCAGCGGCCGCAGATCGGCGGCGATGCGCCGCGTCGCCGTGACCGTGGTGTCGAGCAAGGTTTCCATACGCTGCAATTTCGTCGCCAATCCATCCTGCCCTGCCGGCAGCTTTTCCTTGCACCAGGCGACGTCCATCTGTAGCGCCGTCAAGCCCTGCGCCAGCTCATCATGCAGCTCGCGTGCAATCCGGCTCTTCTCCTGCTCGCGCGCTTGATGCGCGACAACCCCGAGCTCCTGCAACTCCTCCTTCGAGCGGCGTAGCGCTTCCTCAGCTCGTACGCGCGCCGTAACGTCGCGCAGGATTACCGTGTAGAACTTGCTTCCGCCCTCGGTTATCTGCGAAATCGATGCATCGATCGGAAACTCTTCGCCGTTGCGGCGCAGCCCGGTGACGATGCGCAGCACGCCCATGCGGCGGGATGCCGTGCCAGTCTCACCGAAGCTGCGAACGTGACCGGCGTGAGTGGCACGGAAGCGATCGGGAATGAACCACGCCAAGGGGGCGCCGACGGCCTCCTCCCTGGAGCAGCCGAACATCGCCTCTGCAGCCGAATTGAACAGCACGATGTGTTGACTATCGTCGACGGTAATGATCGCGTCCATCGCCGAGTCGAGGATGCCCCGCAATCGCGCCTCGCTTCGTGCAAGCAGCGATTCGGCACGCACCCGCTCGGTGATGTCGCGCAGAATGACCGTGAACACCTTGTTTCCATCCTCCGCATGCTGGGAAATAGACGCTTCGATGGGAAACTCCTCGCCATCGGCGCGCAAAGCCATCAGCACCATTTGGCTGCCCATGCGGCGAGACGTCACGCCGGTGTCACCGAAGTGCTGGATGTGCGCGCGATGGCCTTGGCGAAACCGCTGCGGGATCAGCTTGTCGAGGGACTCGCCGAGCACGGCGGCCGGGGCCAGAGAAACGCCTTCTCCGCCCCCGCATTGAACAGAATGACGCGCTGCTGCTGATCGACTGCGATCATCGGTTCCATTGCCGACTCGACGATATCGCTGACGCGGGCCTCGACGTTTTGCAGCGCACGGCTTGCCACCTGACGTCCCCTCGCCTGGCGGTAAAGCAGGACAACCGACAGAACCAGCGCGAGGCTGGCCACGGTGGCCGCGGCAACAACCATCTCTTGCGGATACCAGTCCAGACTCAGGGCAGCAACGATGAGCAAAGCGGTCGCCGCGACAAGACCGAGGATTGGCGCGAGGACGAGCAGCAGATTACCGCGACTCAAATCGATTGTCCGGGGAGAAAAAGCAGCGCCAATGCTGTGAGCCGGGTTCATGGGATCACGAGAACGCATCCGGGGAGGGAAACAGCTCGACTCATGACAAATACCTGGCCAACGGGATTTCGCACCCGTCTTAGGCTGAACTGATGATTATACGACGAGCCCAGGCCCCACGGCCTTAAGCGGGCGTCTCAGCGTACTGCCGCGGTTTCCCTGGCGACGATGACTTCCCTGAGTTTTCCGCTGCGGCGGTCGATCACGGGGCCTTGCTTATCGAGGGTGACGTGCACATTGGAGAGCGATTGCCGCTTCAGATACTGATGCAAGGCACTCGATGCTGCGCGCCATGCCGCCTGCCGATCGCTCTTGCCGGATGTCTCGAGACGAAGCATCAGCCGGTCGTCGGCCGTCTGAACGATCTGGAAGCGGTGCACTTGCGCAGCCTCTTCGACGACGGTCGTCAGCGCCAACGGCAGAAGCCGCACGATGCTCCCGTCCGGCGCACGCAACGAAACCACGTCGTCGCGCCTCCCTTCGACTTGTATCGCCGGAAGCGGGCTGCCACAAACGCACGGTTCGCGCTTGGCGATGATACTGTCGCCGAGGTCGTACCGTATGATCGGCTGGACGCGGTTGGCAAGGTTGGTGAGCAGCGCGGTATGCGACGGCTCGCCCGGTGGCGTGGGCCGATACGACTTGTCGACCGGCTCCAGCAAGACCCAGTCGGCATTGACGTGCAGCCAGCCTTCATTGCAACCGAAAGCGATACTCATGCATTCCGATGCCCCGTATTCGTTGACGACCGGGCATCCAAAGGCGCGCGCGATTTCCATAGCGGCGGACCGTGGCAGGCATTCCCCGCCGGACCACAATCTCAGCGGTCGTATCTTGAGCCGCCCCGCCTTCTTCTCTTCGGAAAGCAGCGCGAGCATCGTGGGGTAGCTTGCAAGAAACGCCGGTTGATAAGCGTTCAAGTCGGCGACGAGCTTGCGCAGCGGATCCAGGATCGAAAAGCTTCGGGCTGCAATCCAAGGACTGCTTTGGCAGACGCGCTGCCACGAGGCCGCGCTTGCGAAGTGATCGCCGGTCGCTGCCACCAGCGCGGCGCGCCCGCCACCGGCCAGCAATTCCCAGGAGTGATGCGCGACGAAACGCAGTGGTTCGAGATGAACCGCCATCAACGCGTCGAACGTCGCCAGAGCGTCGGGGTCCTGCACGTAGATCCCCGGCGTGCCCGTGCTTCCCGAGCTCTTCCAGACGACATACCGGTCGAGATGGCGCTCGCCGATGTGCGTCCGATCGGCGAGGAAGGCCTCGACGTTCGCCAGCTTTACCTCGGGATCGGTTACCCAGTCATCGAAGCGCGCCATCAATGCCTGCTTGCTCACCACGGGCAGTTCGGGCGGACTGAGTTCGCGATCCGGCAGGCCGGCATAGGTGTCGCGATAGTACGGAGAGCGTATGCGCGCGAATCTCACCAAGGCTTGGAAGCGCCGGCGGCGCGCCGCGTCGATCGCCGCCGCGCCTGCGCTGCGCGTCGACCAGGTTTCCCACACGCGCGAAAACCAAGTCCAGTACGCAGTCGAGGCGCGAAACGGGTCCCACGGAATGGTGCGTGCAACTCTTGCCATCGCGTTTCCGGTTGCTCTTTAGGCGCCTGCACCCGCGTAGGTCGGCCGAACCCAACAAGACTAGCCTACGCCGAGCACGGTCGTGGCGCTTGACCAGAGTCAAGCAAGCCTTTGCCATCGCGCGAGCGCACGGCGGCAATCCCGCCGGCAAGAACGCCTTGGCAATCCACGCTGCATTTTCTGGGACGCGCCGCGCACGACCAGCGCGAGCTGATGTTTGACGTACGTCAATTCAGATGTGGGCGCCGGGCGTACGATCAAGTCGGAACACGAGGAGAACGATGATGACCACCCGCCAGCACAGAAAAAAGACGACCCCGACGCGCGCGAAAAAGGCCGTTCCCGCGCATCCGCGCAGCGTGCCGGGCATCAAGCCGGAAAGCGAACTCTCGCAAGAGCCGGAGCAGCCCTTCGGCGAGGGCGCGCACGACGAAATCGATCCCGATCTGCGACACCGAATGATCAGCGAGACGGCCTACCATCTGCTTGCGGAGCGCGGCTACGCGGAAGGCTCCGAAGTCGAAGACTGGCAGCAGGCCGAAGCCGCCGTCGACCACCAGTTGCTCAAGCCCAAGTCCGCAGCCGAACGGTAAGCGGCAGAGAGTCGGGCGTCGGCCGGCAGTTCCGGTTGGGCCAGGCGGCAACCGTCCGGCTAAGCCTCTCCGGGCATGTCTCGGGAAGTTAGCGGCAGAGGTTTGGGCGCCTCCACGATAACGCAGTCGGTCGTCAGAATTAGGCTTGCGATCGATGCCGCGTTCTGCAAACCCAGGCGAGTGACCTTGGTCGGGTCGATGACGCCCATGGCGACCAAATCGCCGTAAACGTCGGTGGCAACGTTATAGCCGAAATTGCCGGCCCCGCCGAGCACGCGCTGCAGAACGACGGAGGGCTCCTTTCCAGCGTTCGCGACGATTTGACGCAACGGCTCTTCGAGAGCGCGACGGACGATCTTGATTCCAGCCTCTTGCCCAAGGGTGGCGCCGGCCAATTGGTCCAGAACGTGGCGCGTTCTCAAGAGAGCGACGCCCCCGCCCGCGCCGATACCTTCTGCGACTGCGGCACGCGTCGCGTGCAGGGCGTCTTCGACACGCGACTTCTTTTCCTTCATTTCGCTCTCGGTGGACGCTCCCACCTTGATCAGGGCGACACCGCCTGCGAGCCTCGCTGCCCGTTCCTCGAGCTGCTTCCGATCGTAGTCGCTCGTCGTCTCCTCGATCGCTTCCCTTATCTGGGCAATGCGCGCCTTGATCTGCTCAGGCGCGCCCGCGCTGCCGATCAATGTCGTGTCTTCCTTGTCGATCTCGACCCGGTGCGCTTTGCCCAGATCGGCCAGTGTTGCCTTTTCCAGTTTCAGGCCTGTCTCTTCCGATATCACCGTGGCGCCGGTCAGTATGGCGATGTCCTGGAGCAAGGCCTTGCGCCGATCGCCGAAGCCGGGGGCCTTCACCGCGCAGGTCTTCAACACGCCGCGAATGGCATTGATGACCAGTGTCGCCAGGGCCTCGCCGGTGACGTCCTCGGCGATGAGAAGCAGCGGTCTGGCTTCCTTGGAGATCTGCTCGAGCAACGGAAGCAAATCGCGAATCGTGGATATCGTCTTGTCGTGGACGAGCACGTAGGCGTCGTCCAGAACGATGCGCTGCTTCTCCACGTCGGTGACGAAGTAGGGGGACAAGAAGCCGCGGTCGAACTGCATGCCCTCGACCATTTCCAGCTCGTTGCTCATTCCCCGGCCGTCTTCCGCCTTGATGACGCCGTTGTCGCCGACCTTGGCCATTGCCTTGGCGATCATTTCGCCGATCGAGGCGTCGCCGTTGGCCGAGATCGTCCCGACCTGGGCGATTTCCTGTCCGGAGCTGCACGGGCGCGAGTTTTTCTTGAGCTCGGCCACCACGGCATCGACAGCGGTATCGATCCCGCGCTTGAGGTCCATTGGATCGAGTCCGGCGGCAACGTACTTCATGCCTTCGTTGACGATCGCTTGGGCAAGAACAGTCGCCGTCGTCGTCCCGTCACCTGCCGTCTCCGAGGTCTTTGCCGCGACCTCACGCGCCATCTGCGCGCCCAGATTCTCGAACCTGTCCTCCAGTTCGATCTCCTTGGCGACGATGACTCCGGAATTGATCACGGTCGGCGGTCCGAAACTGCGCTCCAGCATGACCAGACGACCCTTGGGGCCGAGCGTGACTTTGACCGCGTCGGCCAGCACGTTGAGGCCAATGCGCACCTTTTCGCGCGCCTCTCCGTGAAACTTGAGTATTTTTGCGCTCATCGGCGTTCCTTCTGGAGTGTTATACAAGCATGACTCGACTGTTTCTTCCGGCATTTGCGCTGGATCAAACGAGTATCGATTGTCCGGGTGCAAGCTTTATATGTCGCCGCTGCCCGCAAAATTCGCATGGAAGACGAGCATTTCACCCTGCCGCTCGCGTATCGCATCTGGGACAGACGCTATCGCTGGCGCGAGGACGGCAAAGTTCACGACCAGTCGATCGAGGATACGTGGCGTCGCGTCGCCCGCGCTCTAGCTTCGGTCGAGCCCGAACAAGCGCCGCTCTGGGAAAAGCGCTTCTACAGCATCCTGGGAAGCTTCCGTTTTATTCCAGGCGGCAGGATCCTGGCAGGGGCCGGCACCGATCGTCCCGTCACGCTGTTCAATTGTTTCGTGATGGGCGCGATCGAAGACTCCGTCAGCGCCGGCTTCGAGGCGCTGCAGGAAGGGGCTCTGACGATGCAGCAAGGCGGGGGCATCGGCTGTGATTTTTCCCACTTGCGTCCCACCGGCGACGTCGCCGATGGCCACGTCGGCGTGGCATCGGGCCCTGTTGCGTGCATGCGCGTCTGGAACGACATGTGCGCGACACTGCTCACGACCAACGCCCGTCGGGGCGCGATGATGGCCACGCTATCCTGCGATCACCCTGATATCGAGCAGTTCATCGACGCGAAGGCAGGCGGCAAGGAACTGCGGCATTTCAATCTTTCGATTCTGATCAGCGACGCCTTCATGCAGGCACTTGCCGCCGACGGCGAGTGGGCGCTGGTTTTCCCGTGCGCGGCGGGTGAAACGGCGCCGACTCAACCCGGTGAAACGTTGGCACACGACGCACATGTTCGCCGATCACGGGTCTATCGCCATGTAAGGGCACGGGACCTTTGGAACAACCTCATGCGGGCCAACTACGATTACGCCGAACCGGGAGTGATCTTCATCGACCGCGTGCAAAGCCTCAATAACCTACTTTACTGTGAAGAGATTCGGGCGACCAATCCTTGCGGTGAAATCCCGTTGCCGCCTTACGGAGCCTGCGATCTCGGGTCCCTCAACCTGACGAAGTTCGTGCAATCGCCGTTCACCCAGCAGGCGGAGCTCGACTGGGACGCACTGCGCAAAATCACCGCGATCGCAGTCCGGATGCTGGACAACGTCTATGAGATCTCCGCATTTCCCCTTCAGCGTCAACGCGATGTCGCGCTTCGCTCCCGTCGCATCGGGCTCGGCATCACCGGGTTGGCTGACGCCCTGATCATGCTGGGGATCACCTACGGCGACGCTGCATCGTTGCGGCTGGCGGCGGACATCATGCAGGAAATCTGTCACAGCGCGTATCGGGCATCGATCGACCTTGCCAAGGAGAAGGGGCACTTTCCCGCTTTCGAGGCTGACGCGTATCTTGCTTCGCCATTCGTCAGCGCGCTGCCGAAAGACATACGAGCCGCTATCGCAAGCCATGGAATTCGCAACAGTCACCTGACGGCGATCGCGCCGACCGGAAGCATCAGTCTGCTGGCAAACAACATTTCCAGCGGCCTGGAACCGGTATTCGCGGTCGAATACGGCAGGCTGGTACAAGAGGGAGAAGGGATTCCGCGGCTCGAACAAACGGTTGACTATGCCGTGCAGCTGTATCGGACCACAACCGGCATCACCGGACACATGCCCGCAGCGATGGTCACGGCCCGCGACGTGGAGCCGGAGGCCCAGCTCTCGATGCAGGCGGCGCTGCAGAAGCACGTGGACAACGCAATCTCCAAGACCGTGAGCGTGCCGGCAGCGTTCGAGTTCGCGCGCTTCAGCAAGCTGTTCGAGACCGCCTACGGACTCGGACTGAAGGGCTGCACGACTTTTCGCCCCAACCCGGTAACCGGGTCCATACTCGTGCGGGAAGATGATGCCGACAGCTGCTGCGGGAGGCCGGCGGCGGAAGCCTCGGCCGGGCACGGCGCCTGACGGCGCACATCAGCCTAGGTTGGGCAGCGGCTGGGGACGTTGCCTTCGTCCGAAAATAAAAAAATATGCGGCCGATCTAACGTGATCGGCCGCTATTTTTGTGGGTCAACACCGGTTGCAGGGCGCGCTAGCTGCAGAGTGCGCCAACTTGCGGCACGCTACCGCCATGCTTGTTGCACGCGCCGCTAACTCCTGTTTCAGCGAGTCACCGTGACGTAGTTATCTACCTTCGACACCCCGGGCGCCGCCCACGCCGCCTGTTCAGCCTGCTCCCTCTCGTCCCACGAGTGAACGCTTCCGCGCAACGTTATCTTACCTTCGGTCGATTCGACCTTGATCTGGCCAGCGTCAATCAGGGCGCGTCGCGCAAAGGCGCTTTCGATCTTTGCCTTGACATCGGCCGTGCTCACCCGTGGCTTGATCCTGATGTTATCCGTGAATCCCTTTACTCCCATCAGGTACTTGATCGAATTCTCGGCGGCGCTCTTCTGAAATTGCCACTCGACCTCACCATCGAGGGTCACCCAGCCATTTTCGACCGTGACCTGGATACGCTCGTGAGGAACGTCCACATTGAAGCGCATGCCGCTCAACACCGACTGAGCGATGTCCGCATCGCTACGTTCCGCTGTCCCCGGCAGTTTGATCTTCAGGTCTTCCGCCACGGCCTTGACGCCTGCCACGCGCCTTGCTGCGCGCTCGGCATTCTTCTTTTGCGAAAAATTCACGACCGAGCCACTGAGCGTCACGACTCCATCCTTGACGGCAACACCGATGGCCGAGTTATCGATGCTCGGATCCCAATCGAGCTCCGCGATCACCTTCCGCCGAAGCTCACTGTCGTCGATTTTGATCATACTGATTCTCCAAAGTATGCGATGGACTATGAACGATAATCCGAGCGCGAGATTGCAAAACGCGCTAAGGTAAAACTACCATCGAACGGCTTGCCGCGTATTGACATACCTCAACGTTGTCGCAGGAATCGGGAGCCGATGCAGCGTAGGCCTGCAATCACCCCTTGATGCAGACCAGCGGCTCGAGACGGGCCACCTTGCGCGCCAGTTGCGCATGTTCGGCGGCATCGACGACTGCAGTAACGTCTTTATAGGCGCCGGGAGCCTCCTCCGCGACGCCGCGCATCGAAGGGCTCCTGATAAGGATGCCGCGACTGGCGAGATCGTCCACCACCTCGCGTCCACGCCACCGTCGCGTCGCCTCGTGGCGACTCATCCCGCGGCCGGCGCCGTGGCAGGCAGATGCAAAGGCTTGCGTCGAGGTCCGCCGTGCGCCCGCCAGAACGAACGAAGCCGTTCCCATGCTGCCGCCGATCAATACCGGCTGGCCAGTCTCGTACAAGGCAAGCGGTAGATCGGCATGACCCGGGCCAAAGGCCCGGGTCGCGCCTTTGCGATGCACGTACAACTCGCGTGGCTTGCCGTCGACGTCGTGTTTCTCGACTTTGCAGGTGTTGTGCGACACATCGTAGAGCAGGCTGAGCTTCGTTCCCGGCAGCACCGACCGGAAGGCTTCGCGCGTCAGATGCGTGAGGATCTGCCGGTTCGCGAATGCACAGTTGATCGCTGCACGCATCGCGCCGAGATAGCGTTTCCCCACCGCCGAACTAATCGGCGCGCAAGCGAGCTCGCGGTCAGGCAGCGCGATTCCTGCGGCCTCGGCGCTGATCGCCATTTCCCTCAGGAATTCGGTTCCGATCTGGTGGCCGAGCCCGCGCGAGCCGCAGTGAATGCTGACGACCACGTCGCCCTCCCGAAGTGCAAAGGAGTCGGCGGAGGAGCGATCGTATACCTCGACCACGTGCTGGAGCTCAAGATAATGATTGCCCGAGCCTAGCGTCCCCATTTCGTCGCGCTGCCGCCGTTTGGCGGCCTCGGAGACCTGTCCCGGCTCGGCGCCGGCCATGGTGCCGCGCTCCTCGATCCTTTCGAGATCTTCCTGCCGCCCGTAGCCCTGGTCGACCGCCCAGCGCGCGCCGCCGCGAAGCATGTCGTCCATCTGTTCGGGGGAAAGCCGCAACGCGCCGGTGCTGCCCAGTCCTGCCGGGATGCGCTCGAAAAGGATGTCCGCGAGCAGCCGCTTCACGGGCTGGATCTGCGCGCGAGTGAGGCCCGTCAGCAGCGTGCGGACCCCACAGGAGATGTCGAAGCCCACGCCGCCGGCGGAGACGACACCCCCCTCTTCCGCATCGAAGGCCGCGACTCCGCCGATCGGAAAGCCGTATCCCCAATGCGCGTCGGGCATGGCGTACGACGCCTTGACGATGCCTGGCAGCGTGGCGACATTGGCGACTTGCTCGGGGACCTTGTCATCCATCGCCTTGATGAGCGCTTCGTCCGCGAATATCACGCCGGGCACGCGCATTGCGCCGGTTTGCGGAAGCTGCCACTCGCAGTCGCTGATGCGCTTCAGTCGTCCCGGATCCACAATGTTCGTTTCCTTTCCCGCCTTGGCCGATTCGGCCTCTCTTCATGGTGCTTATCGCGACCGACCGTCCCTGAGACCGAAGCTCGCTTTCATACGTCGACGACACACTGTGCGACCCAGATGCCGTCGTCGCGCCGCGCCACGGACAACGCCGTGTAAGTCGCGCCTTTGACCTCCACGGCTGGCCGATGCCGGACGCGGTCGAGCGACTCGCCCGATGCCTTGGCCTCAAGCGCGTGGTCACGAAGCGACACGGCGAATTGGCCGAACACCATATTACGCGTGGCCATTTCGTAGATCAGCGCGTTCAACCAGTCGGCAAGAAGCAATTCATCATCGGGCGCCTCGCAATGGATCGCGATGGTCTTGACCGCGCGCACCCCTGCCGGGTCGGTGACCACCGCCGTCAGCGCGAGCGCAGCCTGCTCGAACGCCTCGCCGCGCGTCAATGCGCTGCCGCGAACGCCAATATCGGCGCCATGAGGAAAATGCTCCCAGGCCATTGCTTCGCTTTCGGTGCCCGTCGCTTCAGTGCAAAACTCATCCTGCGTTGCGCAAGGACGAGCCGCCACCGCAATTAGCAAACTCGCCCGCCAGTAGCGTCGGCACGCGTACCCAGTCTGTGCCGCGAACCCGGCGGGTGATTTGACGTGCGTCAAGAACGGAGGCGGGACCCGGGCTATGCTGCAGCAGCGCTCCGCTGGCGACGGTAGTCGCTTGATCCCACGACAAGGCGAACTTTGATGACCAGTGTGCTGCTCACGGACCTGTACGAGCTGACGATGCTCCAGGCCTATTTCGAGCAACGGATGAACGGGCCTGCGGTGTTCGAGATTTTCGTGCGCAAGCTGCCCCCTCATCGGAACTTCCTTGTTGCGGCGGGGCTCGTGCAGGTTCTGGACTACCTGGTGGGCCTGCGCTTCACCGCCGAAGACCTGGAATGGCTCAATGGATGTGGACGCTTTACCCGCCCGTTCGTCGAGTCGCTCGGCGATCTGCGTTTTACCGGGAATATCGATGCCATGGCGGAAGGTACGGCCTTCTTTGCCGATGAGCCGATCCTGCGCGTCAGCGCCCCTTTGCGCGAAGCGCAGCTCGTCGAGAGCAGGATCATGAACCTGGTCCACTACGAAACGCTCGTCGCGAGCAAAGCCGTACGCTCCGTGCTCGCGGCGCCGGACCGGCTCCTCGTCGATTTCGGCTTGCGTCGCGCGCACGGTGCGGAGGCGGGGCTCCTGTCGGCGCGCGCGAGCTATCTCGCCGGCTTTTCGGGCACGGCGACCGTCGAAGCCGCCCGTCAGTTCGGGATTCCAGCGTACGGAACGATGGCGCACTCGTACGTTCAGGCCCATGCCGACGAAAGGGCGGCGTTCGAATCCTTCGTGCGCGCGCAGCCCGACAATGCCGTGCTGTTGATCGATACCTACGACACCGAGCGGGCGGCACACATCGTTGTCGAGCTCGCATCGAAGCTCAAGAATGAGGGTGTCGCCATCAAGGGCGTCCGCATCGACAGCGGCGATCTGGGTGACCATTCGCGGCGCGTCCGCGCCATCCTCGACGCCGCCGGGTTAGCGGACATCACCATCTTTGCCAGCGGCAACCTCGACGAGTATCGGCTGCAGGAACTCGTTGCCCAGCAAGCCCCGATCGATGGCTTCGGGGTCGGCACCCGGATGAATACCTCCGCCGATGCGCCCTACCTCGACTGCGCGTACAAGCTGCAGGAGTACGAAGCGCGACCCCGACGCAAACGTTCGGAGGGCAAAGCGACCTGGCCGGGACGCAAGCAGGTCTTCCGGCAATACGGAGCCGACGGGCGGCTCGCCGGCGACGTGCTGACGCTCGCCACGGAGAAGCTTCCAGGCACTCCGCTGCTTTCACCCGTCATGCGCGATGGGTGCCTGCTTGCAGCCCCGCCTTCGCTCTCTGCGGCGCGCGCGCATGCCAGCTCCGAGCTAGCCAGGCTCCCGCAACGATTGCGTTCACTCGACGACGCCGATCCTTACGCGGTGGACATCGCGCCGGTATTGCGCAATCTGGCGGCCGATATCGACGCTCGTACCTGAGGGCGAGCTCGAACCAGCACCCGCAGGTCGACGCACCCACCGATCGACCGGGAACCTGCATGGCAGGTTCCGTAGCAGCCTCGTCGATCCAATCAGTTGCGCGAATCGAGTTTGCCTTGTTCCTGATCTCTTAGCAGGCGTCGCAGCGGCTTGCCGATGGCGCTCTTCGGCAATGGCGTGTCACGGAAGTGAACGAACTTTGGAACCTTATACGCCGTGAGCTGCCGCGCGCAGAAGGCAACGAGCTCTTCGGAGGTAAGGTTGGGATCCTTCTTCACAACGACGATCTTCACGGCTTCTCCGGACCGATCGTCGGGGACGCCTATCGCCGCGACCTCGAGCACACCCGGATGCGCCGCGACCACCTCCTCAACCTCGTTGGGAAAGACCTTGAACCCGGACACAATGATCATGTCCTTCTTGCGGTCGGTGATCTTGATGTATCCCCGCTCGTCCATGAAACCCATGTCCCCGGTGCGCAACCAGCCCTCCGCGCCGAAAACGCTGGCCGTCTCGTCAGGGCGCTTCCAGTATCCTTTCATGACCTGCGGTCCACGAATCCAAAGCTCGCCGACTCGACCCAGCGGCACTTCATTGCCATCATCGTCGCGGAAGGTGACGTCCGTCGACGGTACCGGCAGCCCCGCCATCCCCGAGTATTCGTCCGCGTCGAGCCGGTTGCCGGCAATCAGAGGCGAGCTCTCCGTGAGACCGTAGCCTTCGATCAAAGGCTTGCCGGTGAGCTCCATCCACTTCCGGGCAACATCCCCTGCACGGCCATTCCGCCCGCCACCGCAACCTTGAGCGCGGTCGTATCGACTTTTCGAATGCCCGGGTCATTCATCATCGCCTTGAATAAGGTATTGACGCCGGTAATGACCGTGAAACGCAAGGTTCGCAGTTCCTTGACGAATCGGCGAATGTCACGTGGGTTGGTGATCAGCACGTTCTTCGCGCCCCACTTGAAAAACGTCAGCAGGTTGGCCGTCAGTGCGAAGACGTGATAGAGCGGCAACGCGGTTACGACGATCTCCCTGCCTTCCTGCAGCACCGGCGCGATCCAGGCGGATATCTGTTGCAGGTTCGCGATCATGTTCCCATGGGTCAACATCGCACCCTTCGGAACACCGGTGGTGCCGCCTGTGTATTGAAGGAAGGCGATATCGTCCAGGCAGCGCGACACCGGGGCGAGTGCGAGTTGCTCGCCGTCGAGCAGCGCCGTCTTGAACTTGACTGCACCGTCGATTTGCCATGGAACTACCATCCGTTTGACATACTTCACGACGAGATTGGTAGCCCACGCCTTGATCGGCGGAAACATGTCCCCGATCCCGGTGACGATAATGCTTCGAAGTGCAGACTTTCCAATGACCTCCTGCACGACGTGAGCCGCGTTCTCGAATACGACGATAGCCGTCGCGCCTGAGTCCCTGAGCTGGTGCTCCAGTTCTCGTGCTGTGTAGAGCGGATTGCAATTCACGATAACCAGTCCGGCGCGCAATGCGCCAAACAGCACGATGGGGTACTGAAGGATGTTCGGCAGCATGATTGCCAGGCGCTCGCCGGGACGCATGCCCCGGGACACCTGCAGATACGCGGCAAGATGTCGGCTCTTCTCGTCGAGCTCGGCATAGGTCATTACCGTGCCCATGTTGCTAATTGCCGGCAAATCGCGGAAACGCTTGCAGCTATCCTCGAACAATTCGATTAGCGAGGAGTAGCCCAGGCTTCCGATATCGGGCGGGACGCCTTCCGGATATTGTTTCAGCCAGACCTTGTCTACCGCGTGGTCGGGGACGCCGACGCGCTCCGAGCCGGCGGTCGCGGCGCGGGGCTCATGAGCACCCTTCGAGCGACTTCTGGTAACTTCAGGCCGCTCGATGCCCGCATCGGTGGGGGATGACGCGGCTATTGCGCTCATCGTCCCGCCCCCGGATTGGCTACCGCTGGAAGGATCATTCACTTTGTCTTCTGCGCGCCGACCTGCTGATCCCAGATGCGGAACGCCTCGACCTGCGCCTGCGGCGGCAGCGATTGCGTGTGCGGAAATTGGGCGAGCCACTTCTCATACTCCGGCCGGCCGAACGCCTTGACCGCGTCCTGACTTTCCTTGGGCGCCATCGACAGCGAGACGTTCTTCACCGCCGGACCCGGGTAGAAGTAACCCTTGTCGTAGGTGTACGCCTGCGCCTCGGGCGTCAGCAGGAACGCCATCAGATCGAGCACGACCGCGATTTTCTCCGGCGGCACACCCTTCGGAATCACCATGTAGTGCGCATCGTTGACCCACGTCATGCCATTGAACGGCGTGACCTTGAAGTCCTTCGGCACGATGCCGAGAATGCGCGGATTCAGGTCCCAGCCGGTCATCGTGACCGTCATGTCGCGCGAGCCCTCGCCCAGCTCTTTCATCACCGCCGTCGTTCCCGACGGGTAGTACTCGATGCAGCTGTTGAGGTCCTTCAGGTACGCCCAGGTCTTGTCCCATCCCTTGACCGGGTCCTTCGGGTCCTTGTCGCCGAGGATATACGGCAGTCCCATGATGAACGTACGGCCAGGACCGGAGTTGGCCGGACGCGCGTAGATCAGCCGGTTCGGATTCGCCTTGCACCAAGCGAGGAGTTCCTGCGGCGTCGTCGGCGCCTGCTTGACCTTGGCTGGGTTGTATTCGAGCAGCGGCCCCGCCGGCATGAACACCACTTCGACGCCTTGATCCTGCGCCAACTCCTGCATCTTCGCCGCCGCGGGCTGGTAATTCGCCACCAGATTGGGGAATTTCGCCGCATACGCCGGCAACAGCTTGGTCAACAGGCCCTGCTCTATTCCGGCGGCCAGAAAGTCGGTACCCGTCAGCACCATGTCGATGTCGCTGCGGCCCGCCCCCTGCATCGCCTTCAGCTTGCCCGGCAGCTCAGGCGCCGGCGCCTGGGTAAAATTGAACTTGGTAACGAGCTTCGGGTTCTTCTTCGCGTAGAGCTCGATCGCGTCCCGCGTCAGTTGAAGGTCGCCCGCCACATCCACAATGTTGATCGTCACCGGGCTCGACGGCAATGCGGGTACCTGTGCCGGCGCGTACGCCGCGCCGAGCGCGAGCATCGCGCTCGCGGCCACCGTCACTGCGCCACGCAGCATCGCGCGCCGCGACGCCGCGCCGGTCGATTCAATAGCTTGGTTTGATCTCACGCTGACCCTCCTCCGTAATCGCGCGCGCCAGCGCCGTCGCATGCTGCCGGTCGGCGCTTCGCGATGGATTTTGATGCCTACACTGGATGGAATGCCTGAACAGCGCACAAACGCGCTCGGTCACGCCGCGGTGCACTTCATGAAACATTTTCCGCGCGGATCGCGACGGGGTCTTGACCAAAGTCAATCTTCCGTCTGTTTTCGCCAATCCCGTCACGTCCAGGCCAGAACCCGGGGGTCCTTGCGGGAAGTCGGATGCGTCTCTCCCTTCGGCATGCCCACGACGATGGGCGCGACGGCGAAGAAGTCGCTCGGGATCCCCAGCTCGTCCCTGACCTCGGCCAGATTCAATGCCGCCACGGCGGAGCCGATCACGCAGCTGCCCAGTCCTGTCGCACATGCCGCGAGCATGAGGTTCTCGGCGGCGAGCCAGCAATCGGCCGCGACGAACGGCCCGGTCAATTGCGAGCCGATGACGATGAGCGTGCCCGCGTTGTAGAAAATGTTGAAATCGGGACTCGCGAAGATATCAAGCGCATGGCCTCCGCGCGCAAGCAGGTCGGCGTGGGGTTGGTCGGCGAACGCCAGCCGTGCCCGATCGGAAACGCGCTTGAGCACCTCGGGATCCTGCACGACGACGAACGCCCATGGCTCCTCGTGCACGGCGCTGGGAGCCCTCACGGCGGCGGCAAGCAACGAATTGATGGTGGGCCAATCGAGTTTGTGGGGCACGTACGATCGCACGGACCGCCGTCGATCGATCGCTTCGAGAACGCTCATTGGTGCTTTGGCTTGGTTCATGGGTTCCTCGTCAATCCATCAGTCGAATTGTGCCCCGCCGTTGCGAACGCCGCTTTGATCTTTCGCAAGCATCGCGGCACCAATATTCCATTTCAGCCCCGCCAGCAGAGTCGTCAAGCAGGACTGTCGCCGCGACGCACCCTCGGCGCGCCTGCCGGTTCGTCCACTGCGGCGGCCGCCAAGCACCATCCTCCTTGATCTCGCGCAAAGTGGCTCCCGCGCGCATCGGGTAAATAGGCTCATGAATCGTCGCTCTGTACGGCGCGCTTACACCGCGCTGTACAGGCCAATGGACATGAGGCAACGGCAATGTCGAACGCTTATCGCTACATCCGCTTTTTCAAGGAAATCGGCATCGAAGACGTACCGCAGGTCGGCGGGAAAAACGCCTCGCTCGGCGAGATGTTCCGCGAACTGAGCGCGCAGGGGGTGCGCGTGCCCAACGGATTTGCGATCACTGCCGAAGCCTACCGGTACACGCTGGAGCGCGCCGGCGCGACGCCTTTGTTGAAGGAGACGCTCGCCGGTCTCGACCCTTCCGACGTGGCCGATCTGGCCAGACGCGCCCACAAGATGCGCGACATCGTTTACGGCGCCGGGCTTCCCGACGATCTGACAGCCGAGATCCTCGAGGCGTATCGCAGCCTGCAGTCAGAGTACGGCCCGCAGCTCAGCCTCGCGGTGCGCTCGTCGGCGACCGCCGAGGACCTGCCCGACGCGAGCTTCGCGGGAATGCACGAAAGCTTCCTCAACGTGCATGGTGACGCGCAGCTCCTCGACGCCTGCCGGCGCTGTTTCGCCAGCCTTTTCACCGACCGCGCCATCCACTACCGCATCGACGAGGGTTTCGATCACTTCAAGATCGCGCTTTCGATCGGCGTGATGAAAATGGTGCGATCGGACCTGGCCGCGAGCGGGGTGATCTTCACCCTCGATACCGAGTCCGGATTTCGCGACGTCGTGTTCATTACGGGAGCATACGGTCTCGGCGAGAACGTCGTGCAGGGGGCGGTCGATCCCGACGAATTCTATGTCTTCAAGCCGGCTTTCGAGGCAGGCCATCGCGCCGTGCTGCGCCGCGTGCTCGGCGGCAAAAGCGTCAAAATGGTGTACGTCGAAGGCGGGACGCGCCTGTCGACGCGCAACATACCCGCGCCGGTTGCCGATCGCGAGCGCTTCTGCATCAGCGATGAAGATGTGCTGACGCTCGCCGACTACGCAATCAAGGTCGAGCGGCATTACAGTGCCAAGGCAGGCAAGCCGCGTCCGATGGACATGGAGTGGGCCAAGGACGGCGTCGACGGCTTGCTCTACCTCGTCCAGGCGAGACCGGAGACCGTGGCCTCGCAGCGCAATGTCAACGTGCTCGAAACCTACACCATCAAGAGTGGGGGCGACGTATTGTCGACGGGACGCGCCGTCGGGGAGAAAGTTGTCACCGGCGCGGCGCGGGTCATCGCCAATGTCGCCCATCTGGGCGAATTCCGCCCTGGCGAGGTGCTGGTCGCCGATACGACTACGCCCGATTGGGAACCTGTGCTCAAGACCGCAGCGGCGGTAGTGAGCAATCGCGGTGGGCGTACCTGTCACGCCGCGATCGTCGCCCGCGAGCTCGGGATCCCGGCGGTGGTGGGCGCCGATAACGCCACGACTGCGCTTGTCACCGGGCAGGAGGTCACGGTGTCGTGCTGCGAGGGCGACATCGGCAAGGTCTATCGCGGCAAGGTCCCGTTCGAGGTGCAGCACACCAACCTCGAGAGCCTGGCGCGGCCGGCGACCCAAATCATGATCAATCTGGGCAACCCCGAGCTCGCGTTCAAGACGAGCTTCCTGCCCAACGATGGCGTCGGACTCGCCCGCATGGAATTCATCATCAGCGAGTCGATCAAGGTGCATCCGATGGCGCTGGTGCACCCCGAGAAAGTGGAAGATCCGATCGAGCGCGCGACGATCGACAAGCTCACTCGCGGTTACGCCACCCCAGCCGACTTTTTCGTCGAGCGGCTCTCCGAGGGAGTCGGCACGATCGCTGCCGCGTTCTACCCGAAACCGGTGATCGTGCGCATGTCGGACTTCAAGACCAACGAGTACGCGACGCTGATCGGCGGCCGATGGTTCGAACCGAAGGAAGAAAATCCCATGCTCGGCTTTCGGGGCGCCTCGCGCTACGCCCATCCCGCCTATGCGGCGGGCTTCGCCCTGGAGTGCGCGGCGATGCGCCGCGTGCGCGAAACCATGGGACTCACCAACATCAAGTTGATGATTCCGTTCTGTCGCCGCATCGCCGAGGCGAAGCTGGTCATCGAGACGATGGCGAAGCTCGGCCTCGAGCGCGGGAAGAACGGTCTCGAAATCTATGTGATGTGCGAGATTCCCAACAACGTCACTCTGATCGACGCCTTCGCGCAATACTTCGACGGCTTTTCCATAGGCTCGAACGATTTGACCCAGCTTACCCTGGGCGTCGATCGTGATTCGGAGATTGTCGCGTTCGACTACGACGAGCGCGACGAGGGCGTCAAGGCCATGATCCGGCTCGCCGTCGAAGGCTGCCGGCGCAATCGTCGCCATTCCGGGTTGTGCGGCCAGGCGCCATCAGACTATCCGGACATGGCGCGCTATCTGGTCGAGCTCGGCATCGATTCGATGAGCCTCAACCCCGATGCCGTGATCAAGACGACCATGACCGTACTCGAAGTCGAAAAGAGCCTGGGTCGCCAGTCGCGTCCGTCGCCCGCACCGCGGGACATCGCCATCAATGCAGAAGGGGCCGTAGCGTGAACAACGATTTCAAAGAGCTCCGGCTCGATGGCGTCACACGACGATTCGACGGCGGGGGGCGCGGGAGCTTCAACGCCGTCTCCGGACTCACCCTGACGATCAAGCGTGGGGATTTCATCGCGCTGCTTGGACCGTCCGGCTGCGGCAAGTCGACGGCGTTGAACCTCATCGCCGGCTTGCTGCCCTTGTCCGAGGGTGGCATCTGGCTCGACGATGAGCGAATTGACGCGTTGCCGCCCGAAAAGCGTGGCTTCGGAATGGTGTTCCAGAACTATGCGCTGTTCCCGCACATGAGCGTCGTACGGAACATCGATTTCGGGCTGCGCATGCGTCGGATGCCCGCGGCGCAGATTGCAACGCGCGTGGCCAACGTCCTCAAGCTCGTGCAATTGGTCGGCCAGGAGAACAAGCTGCCCGGCCAGCTCTCCGGCGGGCAGCAGCAGCGGGTCGCCATTGCGCGGGCGATCGTCATCGAACCGCCACTGGTCTTGATGGACGAGCCGCTGTCGAACCTCGATGCCAAGCTCCGGCTCGAGACGCGCTCCGAGATCCGGCGCATTCACCGTGACCTCGCCCGCACGACCATCTACGTCACCCACGATCAGGAGGAGGCGATGTCGCTCGCCGACCGCATCCTGGTGATGATCGATGGCGTCGTGCAGCAGATCGCGACACCCGAGGAGATCTATTCGCAGCCCGCCAATCTGGCAGTAGCGAGCTTCATGGGCTACCGGAATATGCTCGAGCTCGCGGTCGACCGTCAGGAGGGCGAGCGGGTGACGCTGGCTGGGCCGGACGTGCGCATCACCGGGACCCGCAAGCTGCCGCTCGCCAATGGGCGCGCCTGCATCGCCATGCGTCCGGAGGAGATGATCGTGGGCGACGGCCCGGGCGGAGCGAATACGATCCCGGTACATATCGATGGCGTCGAGTACTGCGGCCGCGACTCCCTACTCGATGTCACGACCGCGTCGGGTATCCGAATGCACGTGCGTACCAATCAGCGGTTTGCCGCCGGAGAAACCGTCCGCGTGCACGTCCCGGTGGAACGCGCGCTCGTTTATCCGCCTGCCTGACCCCATGGCCATCCCCGTTCAACGCGTCATATTTGACCGGACGCTGCTGCTCGTCATGCCCGCGGCGCTGTTTATGATGCTGCTTTTCATCTACCCGTTTCTCTACGGCCTGTTGCTGTCTCTCAACCCGCCGAAGGGCGACTGGTTGGACAACTATCAGAAGTTCTTTACCACCGACAATCTGTGGCCGACGATCTGGACGACCTTGCGGCTTGCGGTGCCGGTGACGTTGATCAACGTCGGGCTCGCCCTGCCGATCGCGTTCAAGATGCGCGTGCATACACGCTACCAGCGCTGGATAACGACGATTCTCGTGGTTCCGGTCTCGCTGGGAACGGTGCTGATCGCCGAAGGAATGCTGACGTATTTCGGCCCCAAAGGCTGGCTGGTGCAGTCCATCCAGTTCCTGCATCTCTACGAAGGAGCTATTCGCCTGACGCACAATTTCTGGGGCGTGCTGATCTCTCTGGTGATATCGGGTTTCCCTTTTTGTTTTCTGCTCATCCTGTCGTATATCACGGGGATCGATCCCGCCCTGGCGCGCGCGGCAGCGACGCTGGGCGCGGGTCGCACCGACCAGTTCCGCCAAATCTATCTGCCGCTGCTCGCGCCGGGGCTCGCGATCTGCTTCTGCCTGGCCTTCGTGCAGTCGTTCTCGGTGTTTCCATCGGCGGTCCTGCTGGGCGCACCTGCCGGTCCGACGCGGGTGATCTCGATCGCCGCGTACGAGGCGGCTTTCGAGCAATACGATTATTCGCTCGCCTCGGCGATCGCCATGATCATGGGTTTCGTGCAGCTCCTCATCGTTGCGGCGGTTCTCGGCCTGCGCAATCTCTTCTATCGCGGGCCGGCTCTTGGAGGCAAGGGATGAGCACCGTCAGCCAGCCTGTCGCCCGACCACCCAGCAAGCCGATTCCGCGCACCGCGGCCCATGCCATCGAGCGCGCATGGTTCGACCGCGTCTGGAGCGGATTCTTGTGGGGCGTGATGCTCCTGTTTCTGCTCAACATCGGGGCGATCATCGCGGCGGTCGCCACCAGTTCGTTCGCGCGGCGTTGGCTCGGAACCTGGCTGCCGGACGGTTGGACCACCAGCTGGTATCTCGCAGCGTGGAAGGAGTTTCAGCTGGGCTCGGTATTGTGGGTGACGACCGAGATCGTCGGCGCCGTGGTCGCGATTGCTTTGGTGCTCGGCGTCCCGGCCGCGTATACGCTCGCCCGCCGCGATTTTCCCGGCAAGCGCCTTCTGATGCTGCTGTTCCTGCTGCCGCTGATGGTCCCTCCCATCACTTACGGCATTCCGCTTGCCACGGTGCTCTACAAGCTGCGCCTCGCCGGCACGATGAATGGCGTGATTCTCGCGAACCTGATCCCGGCCGTGCCGTTCGTCATCCTGGTGATGACGCCATTCATCGAGCAGATCGATCGCAACATGGAATCGGCCGCGCGCGTGTTCGGCGCGAGCACGCTGCAGATGTTCCGGCATGTGCTGGTGCCGCTTCTGGCGCCAGGAATACTCGCTGCATCGCTACTCGTGCTGGTGCGAACGATCGCGCTGTTCGAGCTGACTTTCCTCACGGCGGGGCCCGATTCGCAGACGCTGGTGGTAGCGCTCTACTATGCGGTGTTCGCCGCGGGCGTTCGTGCGCCGCAGTCGGTCGATGCGATGGCAATGATCTACATGGTCGTGACGCTGGTGTGGCTGCTGATCGCGATGCGCTTCGTCGATCCGACGCAGCTGGTCTCGCGCGTCAAAGAGCATCCGCAGCGAGTGTAATGCATCGGTGCGAGATGGGACGCGCACGCGCCACCGCTATGCGGTTTTGATCCTCGCCGCAAGATAAGCCACGCAAGCATCGAGTGTGGCGAGCTTCCGGTAGTCGGCTTCGGGGATATCGACATTCAATGCCTTGTGCAAGCCGAGCACGAAGTTCAGAAAATCCATCGAGTCGAGATCGAGCTGGTTGCGCAACTCCACTTTCGGGTCGAGGTTTTCTGGCTCGAGCTCCGGCGCGACGTCGCTCAACGCCTGCAGGACGATATTCCTTAGCTGCTCGGGACTCATAGCTTTTCCGGCTCCTGCAGCAGACGATCGATGGCATCGAGCAGCAGCGCCCCGCGATGGCCATCGGTGGCGCGATGATCACCGGACAGCGTCGCGCTGACTACCGGTTGAGCAACGATCCTGCCTTCAAGTATCCATGGCCTCTCGACGAGCTTGCCGAATCCCACGAGCGCGAGTTGCGGCGGATAGATGATACCGAACACCGATTCGACGCCGCGCTCGCCCAGGCTTGTGATGGTGATGGTGGGATCGGTCATTTCCGAGCTCCTGAGCGAGCCAGCGCGCGCGCGCTTGGTGAGGTCCTGCAGAGCGCGCATCAGTTCATCCAGGCTTTGCTTATCGGCGTCGTGCAGAGCTGGGGCCACCAGGCCGCCACCACGCAGCGAGATCGCCACGCCGACGTGGATCGCTTCACTGTGCTCGGCGTGCCCATCGCGCCAGAAGCCGTTGAGCTCGGGCACCTGGCGCAGCGCCAGCGCGGTCGCCTTGATCAGCAACACGCCGGGCAGCAGCCGCTCGGTCACCGGCCTCTCGTTGTTGCGCGCGTCGAGCCATGACAGCGCCTTCGCCATGGCGATCGTCGTCGCCAGGTAATAATGGGGGATTTCGCGCTTCGACCGCGCCATCGTAGCTGCGATCGCTTCGCGCATGCGCTTTGCCCGATCGGCCGCTTGCGTCGCACCGGGTGGCGCCGCGATAGCGCGCTCGACGTCCTCGAGCGTGATTCGTCCCCCGGGACCGGTTCCAGTAAGCAGGGTCGGATCGATACCACGGTCGATCGCGTGCTTGCGCGCGGCGGGCGAGATCTTCAATCGCGCCATCGCTCCTTCCGCCTCGGTCTCCGTCGCCGGCTGGGCGGCAGGGGCCGCCGTCCTCACCGGCGCTGCGCCCACACGAGGCTCCTCCGGGGCGGGCACTGCAGCGGTCGGTGGCACCGCCGCGATCGGACCGGCAACTTCACCCTCGACGTGGATGACCGCCAAGGGCGTTCCGACAGGAAGCCATTCGTCATGCGGCTCGACCAGCAGCGTTTCCAGCACGCCGTCGACGAAAGATTCGGTGTCGACGTTGGCCTTGTCGGTCTCGATCACCGCGATCGTGTCGCCGCGTGCGACTTTGTCCCCGGGCTTCTTGCACCATTCGACCAGCTTGCCCCGCGTCATGTCGGCGCCGAGCTTGGGCATGACGAACTGAGCCATCGGGCGGCTTTAGAACAGGCCGCGCACCGCGGCAGCGATACTTGCCGGCTGTGGCACCGCGGCATCCTCGAGATGCTTGGCGTAGGGCATGGGCACCTCCACGCCGCAGACGCGCGCCACCGGGGAGTCGAGCGCGTCGAACGCACCTTCCATGATCAGTGCGCTCACCTCGGCGGCCAGTCCGCAGGTGCGCCAACCTTCGTCGACGATCACGGCTCGGTGGGTACGCGTCACCGATTCGAGGATAGCTTGCGTGTCCAGCGGTCGCAGCGTGCGCAGATCGATGACTTCCGCATCGATACGCTCGGCAGCAAGCGCTTCCGCGGCCTGCAAGGTCTTGCCCAGCGTGCCGCCATAGGTGATGAGCGTGACATCGTGGCCGGCACGCCGTATCGCCGCCTTGCCGATCTTCATCGGCACGCCGTCATCGGTCTCGCCCTCGAGCGGATAGAGCAGCGCGTGCTCGAAGATGAACACCGGGTCCGGGTCCTCCAGCGCTGCCAGCAGCAGGCCCCTGGCATCGGCCACGGTCGCCGGGGCGACCGCTTTGATACCCGGCACATGGGCGTACCAGCATTCGAAGCTGTGCGAGTGTTGCGCCGCCATTCCCCGCCCGCCTCCGGTGGCCATCCGCACGACCAGCGGAATGCTGAACTGGCCGCCCGACATGTGACGCAGCGTGGCGGCGTTGTTGACGATCTGGTCGAGCGCGAGGAGGCTGAAATTGATCGTCATCACCTCGACGATAGGGCGCATGCCGCCGAGCGCGGCGCCGATGCCGGCGCCGACGAACGTCGATTCCGACAGCGGCGTATCGCGGATGCGCTCGTTCCCAAATTCTGCCAGCAGTCCCAGGCTCACCGCGAAGGCGCCGCCATAGCGACCGACATCTTCGCCCATGAGAAAGACCCGCGAGTCTGTGTGCATCGCCTCGCGCATCGCACCGCGTACGGCTTCGCGATATGTCATCCTGGTCATGGCCGAACGCCTGCCGGCTCGAGCCCCGCATTCGGCGTGTAGACATCTCGCGTCAAGTTCTCGACCGGCTCCCAAGGCCCCGCTTCCGCGAACGCGACGGCCGCCGCGATCTCCGCGGCGACGCTCGCTTCCATGTCGCTCCAGCTCTTGTCGGTAAGAACTCCCTCGGCGCGAAGCATCGCCGCGAAGTTGTCGACGGGGCAACGGTGTTTCCACTCTTCGACTTCGGCGCGGCTGCGATAGAGGTCCGGGTCGGCCATCGAATGCGCGCGAAAGCGGTAGGTTCGAAATTCCAGGAAGTGCGGGCGCGACTCGTGGCGCACCGCCGCCACCGCGTCGCGCACGGCAGCCTCGACTGCCAGCACGTCCATGCCGTCGACCGCCTGCGCGGCGATGTTGTAGCTTTGCGCCTTCAGGTGGATGTCGGTCTGCGACTCCGAGCGCGAGAGAGCGGTGCCCATGGCGTAACGGTTGTTCTCGCACAGGAACAGGACCGGCAGTTGCCACAGCGCCGCGAGATTCAAGGATTCATGGAACTCACCCTCGGCGACGGCGCCTTCGCCGAAGAAGCAGGCCGTTACCCGTGCGCGGCCCTGCATCTTGTCGGCCAGGGCGAGGCCCACCGCGATGGGCAATCCGCCACCGACGATGGCGTAGCCGCCGTAGAAGCGGCGGCTTGCGTCGAAGATGTGCATCGATCCGCCGCGGCCGCGACTCGAACCGCTGGCCTTGCCGAACATCTCGGCCATGACGGCGCCCAGCGGAACCCCGCGAGCGAGCGCTTGGCCGTGCTCGCGGTAGGTGGCGACGATGGCGTCATCGGCGGTCAACGCTTGCATCGCGCCGACCGCCACGGCCTCCTCGCCGATGTACAGATGCAGGAATCCGCGTATCTTGCCTTGCGTATAGACCTCGGCCGACTTCTCCTCGAAGCGACGGATCAACAGCATCTGTCTCAGCAGGCCAAGCGCATGATCACGCTGCAGTTCGGGCAACGCCAGGCGCGCGGTGGCCATCAAACACTCTCCAGTGTCGAGGTGTCGCCCTCGGGCAGACCCAGCTCCCGCGCCTTCAACAGGCGGCGCATGATCTTGCCACTGCGTGTCTTCGGTAGCGTGGCCACGAACTCGATCTCCTTCGGCGCAACCGCGGCGCCGAGGCGCTTGCGCGCGTGAGCAAGCAGCGCCTTCTTGAGCGCTTCGTCCGCTACCTGCCCGCTTTTCAGGGAGACGAACGCCTTGATCACTTCCAGCGCCACGGGGTCGGGCTTGCCGATGACGCCGGCCTCCGCAACCGCCGGATGCTCCATCAGCACGCTTTCGACCTCGAACGGCCCGATCAGGTGGCCCGAGGTCTTGATCACGTCGTCCTTGCGTCCGACGAACCAGAAATAGCCGTCGCGGTCGCGCCGCGCGAGGTCTCCGCTCAGGTACCACCCTGCGGCAAAGCACTTGCGATAGCGGTCGGGCTCGTTCAGATAGCCGCGAAACATCGACGGCCAGGGTACCTTCAGCGCGAGCTCGCCCTGCTCGCCGGGCGCATCGAGGACGGTGATTTTTCCATCGTCGTTCGCTGCGTACGATCGCGGCTTCGATCCCCGGCAACGGCCGCCCCATCGAGCCGGGACGGATGTCCATCGTCAGGTAGTTCGAGATCATGATGCCGCCGGTCTCGGTTTGCCACCAGTTGTCGTGAAACGGCAAGCCGAACGCCTCCACACCCCAACGCACCGCCTCGGGATTGAGCGGCTCGCCGACGCTTGCGAGAAAGCGCAGCGCCGGCATGCTGCGTCCGCGCACGGCGTCGACCCCCCCCTTCATCATCATCCGGATGGCGGTCGGTGCCGTGTACCAGACGCTCACCTTCTGCCCGGTCAGGATGTCGTACCATCGTTCGGCGTCGAAGTCGCCTTCGTCGACGATGCTGGTGACACCGTTGGTCAGCGGAGCGATGATGCCGTACGAGGTTCCGGTGACCCAGCCCGGATCGGCGGTGCACCAGAAGATGTCTTCGGGATGCAGATCCAGCGCGAGCCTGCCGGTGATGTGATGGGCGACGACCGCTTGATGGACATGCACCGCGCCCTTGGGCGTCCCCGTAGTGCCACTGGTGAAGTGCAGCAGCGCCATGTCCTCGGGATCGGTCGGCGGGATCGTGAATGCTTCGCTCGCCCGTTGCAGCAGCGCGTCGAAATCGAGCGTTTCGCCTCCCGCCGCACCTTGCGGCCCCACGATCAGCACGTGCCGCAGTGACGGCAGCGAAGCACGGATCGAAGCGATTTTCCGGTCGTAGAGCGCCCGCGTGGTGATCAGCACTTTGGCATCACCCTTGGACATACGCGCCTGGATGGGCTCCGGTCCGAAGGCCGAGAACAGCGTGCAGAATACGGCGCGGTACTTCCACGCGCCGAGGGCGGCAATATAGAGCGCGGGAATGCGGCCGGTCAGCGCATAGATGCGATCGCCCGGAGCCACGCCCAGCTCGGCGAGCACATTCGCGAATCGGTTCGAAAGCCGGGCGAGCTGCGCGAACGAGTAATCCTCGACCGCCCCGTCTTTCCCAAGCCAGCGGATCGCGAGGTGATCGCGTCGCGCGCCGGCCGCGTGCCGGTCGACCGCTTCGTGCGCGATGTTGAGGCCGCGCCCGCTGGGCAGTCCATCGAGCTCACGGCGGGCGGCTTCCCAGGAAAAGTCCCGGCAATACGATTCGTAGTCGCGCAGGTTAGGCGCTACGGACAAATCCTCGCGTACCTTCGAGATCCAGTCGTTAGGCATAGCTTTCACGATGGCAGATTCGCGCACGCGCCGACACCCAGTCGGACATGCAATAACCAGCACGGGATCTAGACTACGACATCGCCCGGCTAATACCTTGAGACAGGTCAAAGGCGGCTCACGCAAGCGCGGGCCCACACCCCTTCCTGCAGATCAGATTGATTCGCGTCGACAAGGGGGCTTCGCCTTCCAGGACGCTTGCGACAGGCTTCGACTGGACCGGATTCCCGCCTCGCGCATGCCGGGTCTCCGTCAGCGGGCTGAGCTAGTCCAGGGACAATATCCAGCGCACGAGTCTTCGCGCGTCCGCTTCGCTGATTTCAGGCGCGTTGGCCAACATGAACGGATCGCGAACTTTGTTTTTCCAGTGCCGGCCGTCGGCACTGTCGCGAGTTCCACCTAACACGATGCGTGTAAGTTTGTCTTCGGCGTCCTTCTGGCCGCGATATTTTCTGGCGATATCCTTCCAGGCCGGAGCGAACGGCAGCAGTTCGGACGCGCTGGCCTTATGCGGCTCCATACCGTGACAGAGCGTGCAGCTCTTGTCGTCGGCAAGCTTGAGCACGTCTTCACGCTGCGCATCGGCCGCGCAGGCAAGCCGCTGTCCGAGCGCTGCCAGAAGCGCGACTAGAAACATGCGCCAGAATTTTTTGGTTCCCATGACTAGTCTCAGTGCGAAATCGATCTGCCCGTGCCGATTGCTTCGCCTCGGCCGCCCCGTCTTCTGGGTCGAGTCGACGGTTATGGTAAGTAGATCGGCGAGCACTGACTAGTCCCAAAGCTGCCCACCGTTCTTACTAAAGTGTATGCATATGTTTCAGCCGCCGAGAAACTTTCGTTTACGCCAGCCGCGCGCGGAATATTTGCAAAGGAGGTCGAGCGAATCGTTGACGAGCATCAATACAGGACATGGTCACCTAAACTAACCTGAAAAGCCTCTGGCCCAGCAACTCCCGTCCGTTTCGGGCCCGATCCAGCCTTGGAGAGTGCAGCGTGCGCAATTCTGGCGATGAGATGGATCCGCGGCAATCTGCGACGATGTCACGCCGTGCGTTTCTCAAGCGCACGGGATTGGCCGTAGCGGGCGCCACCGCCGCCGTCGAGACGGGTTTCGCGACTAGCGCAGAATCGGCTGCTGCATCCGTTCCGACGGTCCCGGCCTTTCCGGTTGTCGGACCGGGCGCGGCGCGGATGACTTTGAACGTCAACGGCATCGAGCGACTCGTATCCGTCGATCCATCGACGACGCTTGCCGACGCGCTCCGCGATGTACTCGGGTTGACGGGAACGAAGATCGGCTGCGATCGGGGCTCATGCTCGGCCTGCACGGTTTGGCTAGATCGCGTAGCCGTTGCATCGTGCATGCTGCTGGCGGTCGACGTCGGTCCCCGGAAGATCACCACCATCGAAGGCTTGGCGTCCGGCGAAACGCTGCATCCGGTGCAGGCGGCGTTCGTTGCACACGACGCGGTGCAGTGCGGCTTTTGCACGCCGGGCCTCGTCATGAGCTGTGCGGCGCTGCTTGACGGCAATCGGAATCCGACGCCCGACGACGTCAGGCATGCGATCAGCGGTCATCTGTGCCGATGTGGCACCTTGCCGCACGTGGTCACCGCCACGCTCAACGCGGCCAAGACCGCCAGAGGTCCATGATGACCGGCGTCGACACCCGTCGACAGACCTACCCCGTTGGCGTCGAGGGCGTATCGATCGGCTCGATCGAGCGTCAGGTCCCCATCGGCGAAGCGCCTGTCCTTGCACCGAACTCGCGACTCACCGTGATCGGCAAGTCGGTGCCGCGCGCCGATGGTCGCGCCAAGGTGACCGGCGCCACGCGCTTTACGGTGGACGTCAAGCTCCCCGGCATGCTCCACGCACGGCTTCTGCGCTCACCGCATCCTCACGCCGAGGTCCTGGCAATCGACACCTCCGCGACCGAACGGAATCCCAATGTTCGAGCCGTGCATCTGATCACGGCGGTCGTCGGCAGAGCCATCGAGTCGGCCACTGGGGGACGCGCGGCAGCGGGCTCGCGCCATCGAGTCCTGTATGTCGGAGATCCGATTGCGGCCGTTGCTGCAACTACACCGCAGGACGCCCGCGCCGCGCTCGATCTCATCAAGGTCGACTACCGGCGCCTCCCGTTCGTCGCCGATATCGAGGATGCGCGGACCGAGAATTCGCCCACAGTGTTCGCCGGCCCGGTTCACGGTGAGGGCTTCGTCGAAGGAAGCACGGGCGCGGCCGAGCTTCCGCAACGCGGCAACGTTCGCGGACCGAATCGTGCCGGCTCCCGCGGCGACATACTCCAAGGATTTGCCCAGGCGAAGGTCATCGTCGAAGGTGAATTCCGGACTCAGGTGCAGACGCATTGCTGTCTCGAGACGCATGCGGTGGTGGCCGATTGGCGACCCGAGAGCCTCACCGTTTATCTGTCGACGCAATACGCAGCGGGGGTACGCAACGAGCTCGCCATGGTCTTCAACCTGCCGCGCAGCCGCGTGCGGGTCATCGTCGAGGCGATGGGCGGCGGATTCGGTTCCAAATCCAGCGCGTCCAACTACGTTCGTGCGGCCGTCGCCTTGTCGCGCATTGCGCACGCACCGGTTCGCCTGGTGCTCGATCGCGACGAAGAGCAGCAGGACAGCGGCAATCGCCCGGCGACGGTGCAGCGGTTTCGTGTCGGCGGGGCCCAGGATGGGCGACTGACTGCGATATCGCTCGACGAATACGGCACAGCCGGCGTAGGGTTGGGTGCGGGCGTAGGCAACATCGCCGAGGCGATGTACGAATGCCCCAACTTCGCGATCGCGCAGCACGACGTGTTCATCAACGCGGGCCCTGGATGCGCGATGCGTGCGCCCGGCAACGTTCCAGGGGCTTTCGCGCTCGAGCAGGTGATCGACGAACTGGCCGAGAAGCTCGGCATGGACCCGCTCGCGTTGCGCGACCGGATCGATCCCAACCCCGTGCGGCGTGAGGAAAGGCGAATCGGCGCCGGCCGGATCGGTTGGTCGCAACGACATGCGCCGGGCGCCGACGCGGGGCCGGTGAAACGCGGGCTGGGTGTTGGACAGTCGTATTGGGGCGCCAACGTGCAGATGAATTCGGCGTGCGAGGTGCGGATCTTGCGCGATGGCTCCGTCGAGGTGCTGTCGAGCGTGCAGGATATCGGTACCGGTATCTCGACCGTGCTCGCGCAAGTCGTCGCCGAGGAGCTGGGTTTGCGTGCCGAGGACATCACGGTGCGCATCGGCGATACCGAATTTCCTTCGGGGCCTCCTTCCTATGGGAGCATGACCACGGCGTCTATCACTCCCCCGGCCCGCAACGCCGCCCGCCAGGTGCTGGTGCAGTTGCGGGAGGCGGCGGCGCCGACGATGAGCGCCGCGCCCGAGCGACTCGTCGCGCGTGGCGGCCGTATCGCGAGTGCAGATGACTTGCGCAGCATCGGCTTTCGTGAGGCGGCCGCGCGCCTGCCCACCGACCAGATCAGCGCCCTCGCGACCCGCTCCGAGGACTACGGCGGCTTCGGCCGGAAGATGGGCGACATGGCTTCGGCCAGGAACCATCTCGGCGGCGTCCAGTTCGCGCAGGTTGCGGTGGATACGGAGACGGGCATCGTGCGCGTCGAGCGCGTCGTTGCGGTACATGATTGCGGGCGCCCGATCAATCCATTGCAGACGGAGAGCCAGATCCACGGTGGCATCCTGCAGGGCATTTCCTACGCATTGTTCGAACGACGCGTGCTGGACCGTGCGACTGGCCATGTCCTGAACGCGAATCTCGAGCAATACAAGATCCTCCGCTCGCGCGAGCTCCCGGCGATCGAGGTCGTCGTTCTCGAGAACTACCAGGGCATGAGCTCGACGGATGCGTACGGGGTCGCGGAACCGGCGCTCATACCAACCGCCCCGGCGGTCGCCAATGCCGTCTACAACGCGGTGGGCTTGCGGATGCGCGAACTTCCTATGACGCCGGCCAGGATCCTCCAGGCCCTCGGCCGAATCCCGCAAGACAGGCCACGAACATGAACCGCTTTGAGTGGACAAGTCCGCAAAGCATCGCCCAGGCGCTTCAAATGCAAACCGCGACGACGGCGAAAAGCATGGTGAGCACGAGCGGCAAGCCATCGACCAGCGCCTCGATTCTCAAGGCAGGAGGCGTTGACTTGCTGGGGTTGATGAAAGACGGCCTGCTGACCCCGGCGCGGATCGTGAACCTGCGCAATATCGCGGAACTGGGGCGAATCGTTGACCAACCCGACGGCACGCTGCGCGTAGGCGCCAACGTCACGCTCGCGCAACTCGCCGCCGATCGCACGGTGAGCGCGCGCTACAAGGCGCTCGCTGACGCCGCAGGAAATTCGGCCAGTCCCCAGCTGCGACAGATCGCGACCATCGCCGGCAATCTGCTACAGCGGCCGCGATGCTGGTATTTTCGTTCGGCCCATCACCACTGCGCGCGCAAGGGCGGCATGACATGCTTCGCGTTCGCCGGCGAAAACGAATACCACGCCATATTCGGTCACGACGGATGCGCCATTGTGCACCCCTCGACCGCGGCCACCGCTCTGGTGGCACTCGGCGCCAAGGTGGAGCTGGCTAGCGCCGATGGTGCGCGGCGTATCGTTGCTCTCGAAACCTTCCTCGTCCCGCCCGCAACCGACATTCGACGCGAAAACGATCTGCGCGACGGCGAGATTGTCACGGCGATCCTGCTGCCGGCCACCGGCCCTCGCGTCCGCTCGATTCACCTGCGACAGGGGGAGCTCGATTCCTTTGATTGGCCGATCGCCGATGTTACGGTGGTCTTGGACCTTGGAGCGAACCGTGAATGCCGGTCGGCATCGGTCATTCTCGGCGCGGCGGCGCCGGTCCCTTATCGGGCCAAGGGTGCTGAAGCGGCGTTGACCGGCAGAGCGCTTTCCGATGAAACAGCGCGTGTCGCGGCTCGGGCGGCAATGACTGGTGCCTCGCCGCTTACCAAGAACGCCTACAAGGTGCCCGTTTTCGAAGCGCTGGTCAGACGTGCGATCATCGATGCAGCGAGCCGAACATGATTTCACCTTCAATTGCAGACTCGATCGTGCACAACTTCCCAGGTTCCACCGGGAGCGATATCGAGAATCGTGGTGTGAGCACGATGTCTCGACGGCAAGCCAACACCGTGCTGCTCGCAGCCACGACCCTCGCGGCCATTCCGGCGTTAGCGCTGGCCGCGCAGCAGACCGTGCCCCTGCCGGCGCCACGCAGGACCGGCGGCATGCCGTTGATGCAGGCCCTGCAGGAGCGTCGCTCCACACGGGAGTTCGCGCAGCGCCCGCTTCCGTCGCAGGTCATGTCCGACCTCTTGTGGGCCGCGTATGGGATCAACCGCCCGAGCGGCGATCGCACTGCGCCGTACTGGCGCCACATCATGGTAATCGATGTCTACGCCGCGATGGCCGATGGCGTATGGCTGTACGATCCGAAGCAACACGCGCTGCTTCCGCACCTCGCGCAGGACATTCGCGCACAGACCGGGCAGCAGGACTTCGCGGCCACTGCGCCGCTGGATCTCGTCTATGTCGCCCACGGCGAACGGATGCAGGACATATCCGCCGAGGAGCGCCGGCTCTACGCATCCGTCGATACCGGCTTTATCGGCCAGAACGTGTACTTGTTTTGCGCGTCTGAGGGTCTGGCGACCGTTTTTCGGGGCGCGGTCGATTATGCGAAGCTTGCAGCCGCGATGCGGCTGGATGGGTCGGCGTTCGTGACCTTCGCCCAGTCCGTCGGCTATCCGAGGGCCTGAGCGCCGGGACCTCGAGGATGCACCTATCGCAAATCGAACGCGCCGTTCCATCACCGCTGTCTACTCGACCAAACCAGCGGCAGGATGGTGTTGCCAAATTTGTTGCTCGGCCGATCACGTCACTCGCCATGCGCTGGCCGGCAATCGTTCGCCAGCGCCGCGCGCCCTTCCTCACTGCGTTGCACCTGTTGCTGGCCACCGCGCTGATCGGCCTCTCCGGTTGCGACGTATCCTGGCCCTGGACCGATCGCACCAAGGATTCGGTGATCCTGCTGTCGGGTACGGTCGACGCGCACGAGGTTGATCTGTCCTTCCAGGTCCCCGGGCGGATCCTGCATCTTGATACCGACGAGGGCCAGCCGGTAGAGGTCGGCGCGTTGCTCGCCGCGCTAGATCCGCGCGATTACGAGCTTGCGCTGGCTCGCGCCCACGCACAGGCCGCTTCCTCTGACAAGGCGCTGGAGGTACTCAAAGCCGGATCGAGGGCACAGGACATCCGTGGCGCCGAAGCGGCGCTGCGTCAGGCGGAAGCCGACCTGCGTTTCGCTCGCACACAGCAGGAGCGCACCGCGAAGCTCGTGGCGGAGCATTTCTTGCCGCCGCAACAACTCGACACGGCAAACGATCAGGTCGACGTCGCAACGGCGAAGGCCGAGGAGGCGCGAGAGAGTTTGTCGCTTCTGCGCGAAGGCCCGCGCAAGGAAGACATCGCCCGCGCGAGCGCCGATTTGGATGCTGCCAACGCGCTCGCCGCCACTGCGGAGCAGCAGCTCGCTTACACGCGTCTTTTCAGTCCCGTGGTGGGCATCGTCAGTGTCCGGCAGGCGGAGCAAGGGCAATTCGTGACGGCGGGGCAACCCGTCTTTCGCATCGCCGAGCTCGACCGGCCGTGGGTGCGCGCCTATCTCGACGAGAAGGACCTGCCGCGCGTCAAGCTCGGGCAGTCCGCACAGGTGCAGGTCGACGGATTGCCAGGTAAGCAATTTGCCGGCCATCTGACTTTCATCTCACCCGAAGCCGAGTTCACGCCGAAGACGGTGGAGACGCGCGCGCTGCGCGTCGATCTCGTGTACCGAGTCAAGGTGGACGTCGACGACGCGGCCAGCCAGCTCAAGATCGGCATGCCTGCGGACGTGCGCCTCGTCGTTGACCGATGAGCGATGCCGTCGTCGTCAAGGCGCAGGGCCTGCGCTTCGCGTATCACGAGCGACCGGTTCTCGACGCCGTCGATCTCGAGCTTCACACCGGCGAGGTCTTCGGTGTGGTTGGGCCCGACGGGGCTGGCAAGAGCACGCTGCTGCGCCTGTTGATCGGCCAGCTCGCGCCAACGGCTGGGCGTTTGTCGGTACTCGGATTGCCCGCGACCGACAAGACGTTGCGCCGGCGCATAGCCTACATGCCGCAGGGTTTCGGCCAGTACCCGGATCTCTCGGTTGCGGAAAACCTGGAGTTCTTCGCTGACCTGCATGGTCTCGACCGCTCGTCGTCGCTGGGGTTGATCCACGACCTCCTCTCGCGTACCGGCCTCACAGGTTTCGAGAAACGGCGCGCCGGCCAGCTCTCGGGTGGAATGATGCAGAAGCTCGCCCTGGCCTGCGCCCTGGTAACCCGACCTGAAGTGATGTTTCTTGACGAGCCGACGACCGGCGTCGACCCGGTGTCGCGTCGCGCGTTCTGGCAGATGCTCGACGAGGTCCGCGCCGAAGGCGTCGCGATCGTGTACGCGACCGCGAACATGGACGAGGCGGAAAGATGCGATCGCGTCGGTCTGCTGGTCGCTGGCCGCTTCGTGCGAGAAGGCTCGCCGCTCGACCTGATCCGGCAGATCGACGCCCCGCTGTACGAAGTGAAGGGCGCCGGCGCACGCGCGATGCGACGCTCAGTGCGCGCATTCCCGGGGGTGCAACTCGTTTTTCCCGTGGGCGAGACGCTCAAGGTGTGGCTCGGCGGCGACGCCGATCCGGTACCTTTTTGCGAAGCGATCGCGGGACTTCCCGCGTCGTTCTCCGTCCGGCCCCTGCGACCATCGTTGCACGACGTCGCGCTGCGCGATCTTGCGTTCTCCGCGAATGACGGCGATGACTGAGGCGCCCAACAACGCCATCGACGCGCGTGGCTTGACGCGGCGCTTTGGTGATTTCATTGCTGTCAATGGAATCGATCTGACCGTACGCCATGGTGAAGTGTTCGGCCTCCTCGGTGCCAACGGCGCAGGCAAGACGACCGCGATCCGCATGCTATGCGGAACGCTGCCGCCGACGAGCGGCGAAATTCGCGTTGCCGGAATCGACATGGTTCGCCACGCGCGCGCAGCGCGCGGCCACATCGGCTACGTCGCGCAGCGCTTCGCACTCTATGGCGATCTGACTGTACGCGAGAACCTCGCCTTGCAGGCCGGGCTCTATGGGCTCGACACGACGCGGTCGCGGATGCGGATTGATTGGGCGCTCGATCGACTCGATCTCGTCCGCGACGCCGCAGCCCGCGCGTCGAGCCTGCCGCTGGGTCACCAGAGGACACTGGCCGTGGCGGCCGCGCTGCTGCACGAGCCCGACGTCCTGTTCCTGGACGAGCCCACGTCCGGCATCGATCCTCTCGCGCGCGGAGAGTTCTGGGAACTCGTGTACGAACTCGCGGAAGGCGGCGTCGGCGTGCTGATCACGACGCATTACATGGACGAGGCGCTCTTTTGCGACCGGCTCGCCCTGATGCATGGCAGCCGGATCGTAGTGCAAAGCACCCCCCAGGCTCTCCTCGACCGCGGGGTCGCCATTCCCATAATTGAGATCCGGACGGCGGAGATCGCCGACTGCCTGCGCCAGCTCGCGCGCGATGACGATGTGCTGGAAATCGTGCCGCACGCCGGACGGCTGCGCGTGAGACTGCGGCCCGGCCGCGACGCGGCCGCGACGGCGCAACGGATGGTGGCCGAGGCGGCACACACGGGCCTCCGAATCGACGCAGCGGCACCCGCGGCTGCCGAACTCGAGGACGTCGTTGTGGCGCTGCTCGAGGAGCAGGGAGTCGCGTCGTGAGATGGCAAAACGTCCGCGCGATGGCGCGCAAGGAAACACGGCACCTAGTGCGCGATCCCCGCAGCCTGGCGCTGATGTTCCTCATGCCGACCATCATGCTGTTTCTCTACGGCTACGCGATCCGCCTCGACATCATGGCGGCGCCGATCGGCATCCTGCAGGAATCCACCGATGTGGCGTCCGACGATCTGGCTGCGCATTTCGCCGCCAGCCGTGCCTTCGAGGTGGTAACCCAGTACCACGACCGGCAGGCGCTCGCCGCGTCGATCCAGCAGGGCAAGGTCTGGGCAGCACTGGTCATCCCGCACGATTACGCGCACGCGCTGGCGAACGGCAACGCGAGAGTCCAGCTGATCCTGGACGGCACCGACGCCAACACCGCACGGCTGGTACGCAACTATGCGCTGGCGCTGGTCAACGCCTACGCCGCGTCGGTCAGCGGGACTGCACCGTATATCGATATCGAGACCCGAACCTGGTTCAATGAGTCGAACGAAAGTCGCTACGCGATTGTGCCGGGAGTCATCGTGCTGGTGATGTCGGTTGTCGGTGCGCTGATGACGGCGCTCACCATCGCGCGCGAGATGGAACTGGGCAACATCGTGATGCTGCGTACTACGCCGCTTTCACGTGCCGAATTCCTGATCGGCAAGCTATTGCCTTATTTCTTCGTCGGCATGATCGACGTGCTGGGCGCGGTCGCCGCCGCCGTGCTGATCTTCGACATCCCATTGCGTGGATCGGTTGTGGCGATCGCCTCGGTGTCGGCACTCTTCCTGCTGGTGGTGATGTGCCAGGGAGCGCTGCTGTCGCTGGTGGCCGGCAATCAGATGCTCGCAAGTCAACTCGTGCAGATCACCACGTTCTTGCCCGCTTTCCTGCTTTCCGGCGCCATCTACGCCATCGGCAACATGCCACTCTGGTTGCAGTACGCGACGGTCATTTTTCCTGCCCGCTATTTCGTGGCGTTATCCAAAGGAATCTTCCTCAAAGGTATCTCCCCGCTCACGCTCTGGCCCGCGGTAGCGGCGCTGGCGGCCCTGCTCGTCGTACTTGCGACGCTGCTCTACCGGCGTTCAGCACGGCTGGGACTCAATGCATGAAGCGCCGGTTATACGCCTTCTGGGGACGACTCCATGCGCTTCTGGCCAAGGAGTTCACGCAACTCCTGCGCGACCCGCGCATGCGCTTCACGCTTATCGTGCCTCCTCTTATCCAGCTCTTCATCTTCGGCTACGCAGCGACATTCGACGTCCGGCACGCGGAGCTGGCCGTGGTCAATCACGACGACAGCCAACAAAGCCGCGAACTGCTGTCGGCGATCGCGGCGACCGGGCATTACACGCTTCGCTTCGTGCCTACGCTCTCGGTGGCGAGCGCGGCGATGGACAACGGGACGGTCGGGGTCATCGTGCAGATCCCGGCCCGGTTTTCGGAGGAACGACACATCGAGCTGATCGCGGATGGCTCGGACCCCAACACGGCCCAGCTCGTCGTTGCCGAACTGGCCCAGATCATCGGTCGATATGCCGCTACGCAGGCGCACTACGTGCCTCCGGTAACCGTGGAGGAGCGGGCTTGGTTCAATCCGAATCTCGAAGACCGCTGGTTCTTCATTCCCGGAATCATGGCCAACGTCTTGTTCGTGAGCACCATGATGCTGACCGCAATGATGGTCGTGCGTGAACGCGAGATGGGGACACTCGAGCGTCTGATGGTCACGCCAGTGGGCCGCCTGGAGTTCCTGATCGGCAAGATGGTCCCCGTTGCGTGTGTCGGACTGTTCGACGTCGCGTTAATCACGACGGTGGCGCTCCTGTGGTTCGGAGTGCCGCTGCGCGGGAGTGTCGTTGCGCTCGTGCTCGCAAGCCTGGTGCTGCTCGCCAATACACAAGGGCTGGGCCTGCTGATTTCCAGCTACGCGGCGACGCAGCAACAGGCGATGCTGAGCGCGATGTTCTTCATCATGCCGATGACGGTTCTCTCGGGGTTCGCATTTCCGATCCGCAACATGCCGGAAAGCGTTCAGCTGCTTACCTGGATCGATCCGCTTCGCTACTACCTCGTGGTCGTACGCGACATCTTTCTCAAGGGCGGCGGAATCGTGGACCACTTTTTCGAGTTCGGAATGATGCTGCTTCTCGGCTCGTTGGCGCTCGCGCTGAGTGCGGTCCGGGTGCGTTGACCGTCGCGGCATCCTCTTCGATATCCCGGTGGGGCGCGCCGGAGGAGACTGCGCCCATGTTCTAAGGCAGAGCTAGCAGTTATGTGAGATCAACCAAGAACACCTTGATCACGATCAACGTCCATCACGCAATGTGGAGCTATCGTTTTTCTTTTAACGCAGCTTTGCTGGGGACGACGCAATGGACCTTAATGAAGCGATCAGCAGGCGCCGCTCGATACGCGAGTACACGGAAGAGACCGTCGATGAGCGAACAATCCGTCGTCTGATCGACGCCGCCGTGCACGCACCGAACGCGGTAAACCAGCAGCCGTGGGCATTTACGGTCGTGCGCGACCAGGCCGTGCTCACTCGGGTTTCGCGTGATGCGAAGTCCCATATGCTCGCGACCATGCCCGCCAGCCAACATTCCGATCATTTCCAATCGCTGCTCAATGATCCGAATTTTCAGATCTTCTATCGCGCGCCCGTGCTGATCCTGATTTCGGCGCTCGCCGAGGGCCCGTGGATCGTCGAGGATTGTGCGTTGGCCGCAGAGAATCTTATGCTTGCGGCGCACGCTGCCGGACTCGGCACCTGTTGGATCGGCTTCGCGCAGAGCTTCCTAAACACTGCGGATGGGAAGAGTGCGCTCGGCCTTCCCGCGGCGTGGATATCAGTTGCACCGATTATTGTCGGACACCCGAAGGCCGCGCCGCCGCTCGTCCCGCGCAGGGAGCCTGAGATCCGATGGGTCGGCTGAGAAACTACAACCTGCCAAAATGGCTGCGCTGTGACGCCAGCGTCGATAGCGCGAGGTCTGTGACGAACCTATCCGGAGCATTGCTTGCGATCGTTCGCTCAGTAACATATTTCGCCAGAGCCCGCATGCGACGCCCGGTAGTAGCCGGCGTTACGCTCGGCCAGAGTGAGGACCGGGTAGTCAGTTCATCCGGGCGCATTGCCACTGCCTAAATCGAAGACTCGACGGCGGCCAGGATCGCTGCGCTGGCCGACGTTCCGATGCGATTTGCGCCGGCGGCGATCATCGCACGTGCGTCGGCCAGGTTACGAATGCCGCCCGCGGCCTTGACCCCGACGGCCGTACCGACCGCCGCGCGCAGAAGCTGCACGTCGGCGACGGTCGCACCCCCGCTCGGATGGAATCCGGTCGAGGTCTTGACGAAGCGCGCACCGGCATCGCAGGCAATCCGGCACGCCAGGCTCTTTTCGCTGTCAGAAAGCACTCGGGTTTCGAGGATAACCTTGACGGGGGTGCCCGGCACGGCGCCGACGACCGCTTCGATATCGGCCGCGACCAGGCTCTCGTGCCCGCTTCGCAGCGCGCCGAAGGCCATCACCATGTCGATCTCCCCTGCTCCCTCTTCGACGGCGATGACGGCAGCCCGTGCTTTGACTTCGGCGCGATCGCAGCCATGCGGGAAGCCGACCACGCTGACCACTCGTGCGTCGGTGCCGGCGAGCGCCCGTGCCGCAATCTTTACCCAGCATGGTTGCACACAATAGAAAGCGATCTGCCATTTGCGCACGATCTCGGCCCCTGTGCGAATCTCGTCCTCGGTTGCCTCGGGATGAAGCACCGAGTGATCGATCAGTCGGGCGAGCTCCTGGCGAGTCATGGCGTCCTCGATCCCGGAATAGCGCGGCTGCGGACCAGCCGATCGGCGAGATAGGCGTCCAGCGCCGCCTCGCTGGTGAACTCCGGGGTCGTATCGGGCACGCCGAGATAATAGACGACGAGCTGAGGCGTACCCGATTGCATCGTCGAGCTCGAGGCGTAGAAGGAGAACTCGGTGCGCGGAAAATCGGCGAACTGTGAGCGCGGGACGCGTACGTCGATACCGCCGGCAACCTGTGCCGCCGTGAGCACCGGAAGCCGGCGCTGCGAAAATGGGTTCCCTCCCGCCACGGCGACAAATGGATAGACGGCAGGGTCCGTGACGATGCGAACCACCACGGAGGTCGCCGCCTCGGTCGCGCCATGCAGAATTCCCCAGCCGAGCCACACGCCAGGCGCCGCAAAGGTCTCCGCGACGCCGTGCACTTCGGGCTGGGCGGTCGTCGCGCCGTCGCCCGCCGCGCCATCGGGCATGCCGAGCGCGCACGCGAACGCCAGCGCGAGTATTCCCCAAACCGTGCCGCGCCTTCGGCGCGCCATGGCGATACGCATCATGTCTTTACCGGTGGCGTAGCCACTCGGCGCCGAGGAAGCACGGTCATGGCGTCCTCGGCAAGGCGCAGCGAAACCGTCGCGCCGTCCGGTATGATGTCGCGAGGGCCCGCGTTGTAACGAACCGCCTGCAGGATCTGGCCGCCGCATTGCAACAGATATTCGGTCTTTTCTCCCAGGAAGGTCCGCGATGCGACAGTCGCCTGCAACGATGTGGTTTCGCGGCCATCGTGAAGGAGTTCGATGGCCTCGGGGCGCAGCATGAGCTCGACCGCGTCGCCGCGCGCCGCGCCCTCCAGCGCAGCTGGCGCGGCGATGACCGTTCCGAGCGCCGCGATCGTGATCTTGCCGGCCACGATGTCCGCCACCGTCCCCGGAACCAAATTGACCCGGCCGACGAAGGTGGCGACGAAGTCGGACACGGGACGGTAATAGAGGTCCTGCGCCGTTCCTTCCTGCACGACACCGCCCTGGTTGATTACCGCGATGCGATCGGACACCGCCATGGCCTCTTCCTGATCGTGCGTTACATAGACCGTGGTGATGCCGAGGCGTCGCTGCAACTGGTGGATTTCGTGCCGCATCTGCACGCGAAGCTTGGCGTCGAGGTTCGACAGCGGCTCGTCGCACAGCAAGACCTTGGGTCGGATGACAATGGCGCGCGCCAGCGCCACCCGCTGTTGCTCGCCGCCGGAGAGCTGTCCGGAAAATTGCGGCTCGTAACCCGCCAGGCCGACGAGCGCGAGGACCTCGCTGACGCGCTGGCCGATGTCCTCCGGGACAAGTCCGCGCACGCGCAGGCCGTAGGCGACGTTCTCGAATACCGACAAATGCGGAAACAAGGCGTAATTCTGGAACACGAATCCGATATTGCGCTGGTTCGCCGGGAGATCGGTCACATCGTCGCCGTCGAACCGAATGCGTCCGGCGTCTGGTTTCTCGAATCCTGCGATGATGCGCAATACGGTCGTCTTGCCACAGCCCGATGGCCCCAGCAGGGTCAGGAACTCACCGGGTCGCACGTCGAGGACAACGTCGCGCGCGGCGTAAATCTCGCCCTTGACGCGATGTAGGTAGCGCTTGGTAACGCCCTCCACCTTGACGCCGATCGATTGGCTCGACACCGCGCTCATCCTCCGAGAAGGCTCGTCACCGGCGCCGCGCCCGCCGCCCGGAGCAGGCGCAGCACGCGACCGATGGCGGCGATCACCACGAACACGATTGCCACAACCAGCACCGAAAACGCCGCCGCAGGGCCCAGCGAAAGCTCGGTGATGTTTTCCAATATGCGCACCGTAATCAGAGTCCAGCTTATCGAGACCAGGAAGATCGTCGCGCTGATCGCCGTCATCGACCGGATGAACACGATCCCGAGCCCGGCGAAGAAAGCGGGGAGGATCAGCGGCAACGTGATGCGGCGAAACGTCGTACCGCTGCCCGCGCCCAGGCTCTGCGAGGCCTCTTCGAGGCTCTTGTCGATCTGCTGCAATAGCGCCACCGTCGCGCGGATCCCCGTCGGGCCGTAGCGGAAGACGTAACAGGCGATGATGATCAGTGCGGTGCCGGTGAGGACGAACGGACGATCGTTGAACGCAATAAGATAAGCGATACCGACGATCGTCCCCGGGAGAGCGTAATTGATCATCGAGACAAGCTCCATCGTGCGACGCCCCGCAAACGCCTTCTTCGTGACGAGATAGCCGACCAGGATTCCGTACAGTCCACCCAGTGGCATCGCCAGGCCGGCGATGATCAGCGTGTCGCGAATCGCCTTGAGGCCCTCGGTGAAGATTACCCGGTAGTGCGCCAGCGTAAGCGTGTAGTTCGCCCCTAACGCGACGACGACCGAGGCGTACAGCAGCAAAAGGTAGAAGTACGCGATGATGAGCGTCACCAGAACGCACGCTCCCACAAGGACGTTGCGCGCGCCCGTCGAGACGCTCGCGAACGGCGCCTGTCCCGCCCCCTTGCCGGTGATGGTCACGTAGTAGCGGCGGCTGACCCAGTAGCGCTGCAGCAGAAAGACGCAAAGCGCGGGGACGAGCAGCATGAACGACAGCGCCGCGCCGCCGCGCAGATCGAACAGTCCGGTGATTTGCAGATACGCCTGCGTGGGCAGGACCTGAAATTGATTCCCCGCCAGGATAAGCGGGGTCGCGAAGTCCGCGAGCGAGGCCGCGAAAAGCAGGAGGAAAGCGTTGGCGAGCCCGGGGATGCACAGCGGGAGCGTCACTGTCCGAAAGACGCGCCAGCGCGACGCGCCCAGGGAAAGCGCCATGCCTTCCAGGTTGGAATCGATGCCGGCAAGAATCGGCCGCAGCGTAAGGTAGGCGATGGGAAAATAGGTCACGGCCTCGGAGGACAGCGTGCTGGCCATCCCATACACGGTGACCGTCTTCAATCCGAGCAGATGGTAGGTCACGAGGCCGCGCGGCCCGATGGAAAAGATCATCGCGATCGCGGTCGTAAACGGCGGCGATACCAAAGGAAGCAGCACGCTTGCGTCGATGGCGGTGAGGACCGTCCGCGGCAAGCGGCAGCGGGTCGCGGTGAACGCGAACAGAAAACCCAAGACCGTCCCCGTGAGGCCGACCAGCAGGCCGAGAACCAGGCTGTTCCAGAACGCACGGATCTGGTGCTCGTCGGTCAGAATGCCAAGAATACCCGCCGTGGTGAATACACCGTGGTCGTAGAGACTCCTGGCGAGCAGCATCGCCAGCGGGTAGACCACGAATAGCGCGAGCAGCACCCACAGCGACAACACGACTGCGGCGACGGCCGGATCACGGCGAATACTCGCCGCGATGGCCGCCGGCCGTACCATGACACCGGTCACGAAGCGCAGAAGCTTACGGGTTCAGCACTTCCGCAACCCAGCGCTCGACGATGCGCTTGCGGTTGACGCCCGCGTAGTCGGCGTCGATCGGAAAGAGCTTCGCACCCTTCAACACCTCCGCCAGACTCGGTTCCAACGCCACGTCCGGATGCGCCGGCACGAAGTTGATCTTGTATTTCGCGAACAGACTCTGCATCGCCGGCGAGGTGGCCCAGTCGATGAGTTTCTTCCCGAGCTCCGGATTCTTCGCGTTCCTGATCAAGGCGATGGCTTCGGCGGCGGTGCCGATGCCTTCCTTCGGAAAACTGACCGTGACGTCATAGCCCTTGGCCTTGGTGTCGAGCGCATCGACGATGAAGAATATGCCGCCGCCCGCCTGGCCCAGACCCACCGGCAGCGTTCCGCCGCCGCCGCTCTTGGTGTAGAGCTGCACGTTGGGCCGCAGCTTCTTCATGTAGTCGAAAGCCTTGTTCTCGTCGCGGCCGTTGACCTCCAGGATCGAGAATATGCGCGTAACGGCGGTACCGGAAGTGCGCGCGTCGGCCATCTGCAGCATGTTCTTGTACGCGGGCGCAAGGAGATCATTCCACGATGCCGGCGGCTTGAGATTGTGCTCTTTCAGGAACTTGTCATTGGACATGAACACCAGCGGGTCGTCGGCGATTGCGACCCATTGTCCGTCGGCATGGCGGAAGCGGGGTGGAAGCTTGGCGAAGGACGGCGGCTTGTACGGCTCGAATACTCCCTCGCTGATCCCGGCGGCGAACGTCTCCACCGGGCCGCCGAAGAGCACGTCGACCTGGGGATTGTTCTTCTCGGCGATGACGCGGGCGAGCGCTTCGCCGGAGGAAAAGCGCACGAAGTTCACCTTGACGCCGGTAGCCTTCGTGAATTCCTCGAACATGGGCCGTGCCCAATTTTCGGGCCAGATCGAATAGACATTCACGGCGTCGGCCGCAACCGCAGGTGCGGCGCCGAAGAGGGCAAACGCGAGCAAGGCCACGCATGCCAGGCTCGACCGCACATGACGGAGCAGGCGCTCGGTTGTGTTCATGCCGGATCCTCCCATTGAAATTTCTGCTTCAAGTCCGCTCCTGAGGCGGTCGCAGACAGCTCAAAACGGTTCGAACATACAATGCAGCCGCGCAGTGCATGTTGACTCCGGTCAACCCAGCATGTCAACGATCACGTGCGGCGTAACGGCGTTCGTGCGCGCCAAAAGGAAAGCCCCGGACCGTCGGGTACCGGGGCTCTCCGCTCACCGTAGCGAGCGCCTGAGGCTTCGGCAACGCTGCACTGGCTAGCCGAAACACGTACTAACGCATTGGGACGCTTTCGGTTCTTCGGCCTCCGCTCTCGCAAACGACCTTGCACTCAGGTAGATAAACGATAGCTCCATGCACAGGGGGAATCAAGCGCAAAAATAGCGAATGTTGACCTGCGTCAAGATCTATCCGCCGGTCGCATGACGCTCGTCGTTCCGGCGGTCAGCGTACGACGATGACAGGCAGTTTCGTGTGCGTTAGAACTTTCTGCGTTTCGCTGCCTAGGAGGAGCGCCGAAATGCCGCGCCTGCCGTGCGACGCCATTACGATTGCGTCGCACTTGTTCTTCCGCGCCGTGGCGAGAATTGCCTCCCACGGCGCCGCGGCGATCACGTGCACCGGGTTAGCCTCGAGCCCTGCCTCCTGCGCCTTGGATACCACAGACTTCAGAATCTTGTCAGCCTCTTTGCTGCAGCGTGCGGCGTATTCCTTGCGTTTCATCGGCGTGTAGTAAACGCCTTCTTCGTATACAGGCGTCGGGTAATCCGGCGAGGCGTAAAATGCGGTGAGTTTCGCACCGAAGGCTTTCGCAAGCCCGATCGAATGCGTGACCGCCTTTGCCGAGAGCTTCGAGCCATCGGTCGAGACAAGCAGATGTTTGTACATCGATTTGCTCCTAACCTTCAACCGCGCGGCCGCGCGCCCATTCCTTTGCCTTGGCGATTGCAATGCGAATGGCTTTGCCCTCTTGCATGCCCTCGTCGAGCAGCGCATTGGCTATCTCGATCGCCTTCTCGCGCAAGACCGGCGGAAGGTTCTTCATCGAAGTCGGGTAATAGGTGGAATTCCAGGGCACGCGACTATCTCCGCTCAGCCGTCACGTAACGACCGGCGCGCTTCTCTCAGCCGATCGCTTCGTGGCTTGCGGCCTTCGCAATAGAGGCATCAGGTCGCGCAACGGCCGTGTGTTGAGCACATCGTTGCGGGTGACCCATCCGCGGCGGGCCTGACCGACCCCAAAGCGCAAATTCGCGAACTCTTGCGTGCCGTGAGCGTCGGAATTGATCGCGATCAGCACACCCTCGTCTTTCGCCATCCGGCAATGCGTGTCGATCAGGTCAAGTCTCTCGGGATGCGCGTTGACCTCGAGGTATATCTTTTTCGCTTTCGCCTTGCGAATGATCTGCAGCATGTCGACATCGTAGGGTTCCCGCTCGCCGATCAATCTCCCGGTCGGATGCGCGAGCATGGTCACCTGCGGGTTGTCGAACGCCCTCAGGACTCGCTGTGTTTGTTGTGCCCGGCTCAGATTGAACCTGCTGTGGATGGCCGCCACGACCAGATCGAGCTTGCCGAGCACCGTGTCGGGCAGATCGAGGTTCCCGTCGTCCAGAATATCGACTTCGATGCCTTTGAGCACGCGGATGCCGTCGAGCTTGTCATTGAGCCGATCGATGGCATCGATCTGCCGCAACAGGCGATCGACGTCGAATCCATGGGACATGGCCTGGCGGCGTGAATGCTCGGTGTTGGCGAGATATTCGAAACCCAGGGACTGGGCGAACGCGGCCATTTCCTCGAGGGTATTGCGGCCGTCGGTAGCCTTCGTATGAGTGTGCAAGTCGCCCCTCAGATCAGGATACTCGACCAGTTCCGGCAAGCGGCCGGCTCGCGCCGCCTCGATCTCGCCATGATCTTCGCGCAGTTCGGGTGCAATCAGGGGCAGTCCGACCGCGCGATAGACGGATTCTTCGGTATCTCCAGCGATACATTTGGCACCCTTGAACACGCCGTATTCGCTGATCTTCAGCCCGCGCTCCTGCGCCAGCCGACGCAGCGCTATGTTGTGCGCTTTCGATCCGGTAAAGTAGACAAGGGCCGCTCCCAAAATATCCGCAGGCACGACGCGCAAATCGACCTGCAAACCATTGCGCAGACGTACGCTTGCGCGCGTTTCTCCCTGCGCTATCACTTCGGCGACCTCGGGATATCCGACGAAGCATTCGGCCACGCGAGTAGTCCCGCGCGTGCCGACGAGTATGTCGATGTCGCCCACCGTCTCCCGCATCCGACGATAGCTTCCTGCGACGACCACTCGCTCGACACCGGATATCCCTTGCAAATAGCTGACCAGAGCGTCGGCATATTGCGCTGCCACCGCGAGCTCCGTTCGATGCTCTTTGGAAAGATGTGCTGCCACAGCGTGCTCGATGTTCCGCTCGGTCTTCTCCCCGAACCCCGTCAGTGCGCGAATGCGTCCGTCGCGGGCCGCGCGCAATACCTGCTCCGGGGTCTGCACTTCGAGATCGTGCCATAGGGCGGCAACGCGTTTCGGCCCTAGCCCGGGCACCTTGAGCAGCTCGGTGACTGCAGGCGGCATCGCGCGGCGCAGGCTCTCCAGCAGCGCGCTTTTCCCCGTCAAAGCAATCTCGCTGATCTTGCCCGCAAGGTCCGGGCCGATACCTGGTAGCTCAGTCAGGTCGTCGCCTCGCGCGATCTTCAGTTTCACATCGTCCCGCAGCTCCTGCAGCATGCGTCCGGCGTTGCGGTACGCGCGGATTCGGAACGGATTCGCCCCCTGGATCGCGAGACGATCGGCGATCTCCTCGAGAATGCCGGCGATCGCGAGGTTCTGAACGGACATGATTCTTCGCTGAAGACAGGCGTGACGGCCTTATTCTAGGAGTGGCTCGTCCGCCCGTGTTGATCTGCATCAACGGCCGCGGCGTCGCCCCAGCAGGATGCGCGCACAATCGCTGCGGATTGACTTCGCTCAACCCCGGTCCGGCCGCCGCCGGTTAGACTGGTCTTTATGGAGGGTCGCAAACAGTTTTTGAGCAGAACGACGTCGATACTCGCCGTTATCGTGGTGATGGCGATCGCCTTTGGCGCCTGGCGCTTTCTGGACAGGCCGGGTATCGAGGCCAAGTACCGCTCGTCCCCGGCCAAGCTCGGCGATGTAACGCAAGCCGTGTCCGCCAATGGCACGCTCAATCCGGTCGTGTTGGTCAACGTCGGCACCCAGGTCTCTGGAACCGTCAAGAAGCTGCACGTGGATTTTAACGACCGCGTCAAGGCCGGCCAAATCCTGCTGGAGCTCGATCCGGCACTGCTGGTCGCGCAGGTGGGCCAGGACCAGGCCAATCTGAACAGTGCGAAAGCCTCGCTCGAGCTTGCAGAGTTGAACGAGGCCCGCGCTCACACGCTCTGGCAACAGGACTCGATCGCCAAGCAGGAGGTCGATACAGCGGTACAGGCGCGAAAATCGGCAAAGGCCCAGGTCGACCAGGCGACCGCGCAGCTCGCCAAGGACAGAACCAATTTGGGCTACAGCGTGATCCGCTCGCCGGTCGCCGGGGTCGTCGTGAACCGCGCGGTGGACCTGGGACAAACGGTCGCGGCGAGCTTCCAGACACCGACGCTGTTTCAGATCGCGCAGGACCTGCGCAAGATGCAGATCGACTCGAGCTTCGCCGAAGCCGATATCGGCAAGATCAGGGTGGGCCAGCCTGTCCAGTTCACCGTGGATGCATTTCCCGACCGGACGTTCAGCGCCACCGTACGGCAAGTGCGCCTCAATCCGACGACCCAGCAAAACGTCGTGACCTACGACGTCGTCGTCGCCGTCGACAACCCCGACCAGATTCTCATGCCTGGGATGACGGCTTACGTCAATGTCATCGTTGCGCAGCGCAAGAGCGCGCTCCTCGTCCCCAACGCCGCATTGCGGTTCAAGCCGGAAGGAGCACAGGCGGTCGTCAAAGGCAAGGCTGCGGAGGAGAAGGCACAAGGGACCGGCGGATCGGTCTTTGTCATGGAAAAGGAGCGACTCAGGGCAATTCCGGTCAGGCTTGGGATTTCCGACGGCAAGTTCAGCGAAGTTCTCTCCGGGGACGTCAAGGATGGCGATCCGTTGGTTGTCGGAGCTGCCGAAGCGCCCAACGGCCCGAGCCAGAGCACCCTGCGGATGAGACCGCTCTGATGGGCGACGACGCAATCATCCGTACCGAGGGCCTGTGCAAACAGTACGAGACCGACGCGGGGCCGGTGCCGGTCCTCAAAGACGTCAACCTCGTCATTCGTCGATCGGAGTTCGTCGCGGTCATGGGACCCTCGGGGTCCGGCAAATCGACCTTCATGAACATTCTGGGGTGCCTCGATCTGCCTACCAGCGGCAAGTACATCCTCGATGGACGCGATGTCGGCACGCTCGACGCCGACGAACTGGCACGATTGCGCAATGCCGTAATCGGCTTTGTCTTTCAAGGATACAACCTGTTGCCGCGAGCCACGCTGGCAGACAATGTGGCGCTCCCCCTCCTGTACGCGGGTGTGGATCGCGAAGAACGCACAAAAAGGGCTGAGACTCTTCTGGATGGCGTGGGACTCGGTGGCTTTAGCCACTACGTGCCAAACCAGATCTCCGGTGGACAGCAGCAACGCGTAGCCATCGCACGGGCGATGATCAACGATCCGCGACTGATTCTCGCCGACGAACCGACCGGCAATCTGGACACCAAGACCAGCCACGAGATCATGCAACTGTTTGTCCGGCTGAACGGCCGGGGCATCACCATCGTGCTGGTAACCCATGAGGCTGACATTGCCGCCTATGCCAAGCGGCTGGTCAAGTTCGTCGACGGCCGGGTCACGCACGACGGCATCGTGTCGCGCAGCGCCATCGAGACGGTGCCCGCGTGAAGAGGCCAATGCTCAGCGAGGCGTGGCACGCGATGGGCGCGAACCGGCTGCGCTCCTTCCTGACCATGCTCGGCATGATGATCGGCGTCGCCGCAGTCATCATGATGCTGGCGATTGGCCAGGGTGCACAGTTCATGGTCGATCAGTCGATTGCGTCAATGGGCAGCAACTTGTTCATCATCCTTTCCGGTTCCACGACTTCGGGTGGCCTTCGCATGGGTACCGGCGCGACCCCGACACTGACCACGTCCGACGCGGAGGCGATTGCCGAATTGCCTTCGATCGCTGCGGTCGCCCCGGTCTCGCCCGGAACGGGCCAGATCGTCTACGGCTCGAACAACTGGAGCACGGCCGTCGCAGGGTCGACTCCGAGCATCCTGGTCGTGCGCGACTGGCCGGTATCGGCCGGTTACGCATTCACCGATTCGGACGTACGCGCGGCCACTCGAGTCGCCCTGCTCGGTCGCACGGTTGTGCAAAATCTTTTCGGTGACGAAGACCCGGTCGGCAAGACCATCCGCATCAAGCAGAGCCCGTTCTTGGTAATCGGCGTGCTCGCCGCGAAGGGCCAGAGCCTGAATGGGCAAGACCAGGACGACATCGTTGTGATCCCGGTGACGACAGCGCAGAGAAAGATATTCGGCAGCCAGTTTCCGGGATCGGTGCGAATGATCATGGCTCAGGCGTCCTCGGCCGACGCCATGCCGACCGCGGAGCGAGAAATGACCCAGCTGCTGCGACAGCGTCACCATTTGCCCGACCGCACCGACAACGACTTCGATATCCGCAACTTGACCGCGCTCGCCAATGCCCAGGCGCAGACTACGCGCGTGATGTCGATCATGCTGGGCGCGATCGCGTCTGTCTCGCTGCTCGTCGGCGGCATTGGCATCATGAACATCATGTTGGTCTCGGTAACCGAGCGTACACGCGAGATCGGAATTCGAGTGGCGATCGGCGCACGCCAGCGCGACATCCTGACGCAATTCCTGCTCGAGGCGATCATCATCTCGCTGATCGGCTGTGTCGTCGGCGTGGTCCTGGGCGTCGGTGCAGCAGTGGCCGCCAACCTGCTGGCCAGGGTCGCGGTCGTCATGACCGGCGGCGCGATTCTGCTCGCCTTTTTCGTGGCGGCCGCGGTGGGCGTGTTCTTCGGGTTCTATCCGGCTAACAAGGCGGCGCGATTGAGACCGATCGATGCCCTCCGCTATCAATGACGCGGGGCCGACCGATCGCTCCCGCGATCTTCGCGGGCTAAGCCGGCTCACCATCGACGGTATTGCGGGCATGGTCGACTTGGTCGAGGCCATGCACTACAACATAGCAAGCTTCCCGGGAATACTCGCCGATTCTACGCGCGACCGGAGAACGGGGATCACGCGCCTGGTCTACCGAAGCATCCGCGGCGTGATCGGCCTCGTCGACTACGGGCTCGACCGGCTGTTGGCGCGATTCGAGCCCCTGCTCGCCGAGCGAAGCACCTGGCCCGGGCGCGAGACGCTGCTCGCCGCGCTGAACGGTGTGCTGGGCGACTACCTGGAGGCGTCGCACAATCCGTTGGCGATCGCCATGCGACTGCGTCAGGGTGGTGTCACGCTCCCGGACGAACGAGCGTCGCTGGCCGCGGCGATTCCCGAACCCAGCGGGAAACTCGTGGTGCTGCTGCACGGCTTGTGCATGAACGATCTGCAGTGGAAGCGCAAGGGGCACGATCATGGTGCCGCGCTGGCGCGCGACCTTTCGTACACGCCGGTATATCTACACTACAACAGCGGCCTCCATATTTCGACGAACGGGCGCGCATTCGCCGAGCTGCTCGAAACCCTGGTGCGCCTTTGGCCGGTACCGCTGAACGAACTCGTGCTCATCGGGCACAGCATGGGCGGGCTTGTCGCCCGCAGCGCCTGCCACTACGGCGCGCTGGCGCGCCACCAATGGCTGCGGCGAGTCGACAAGATCGTCTTCGTCGGCACGCCGCATCACGGAGCGCCGTTCGAGCGGGGTGGTAACTGGGTGGACATGCTGCTGAGCTCGAGCCCGTACACGGCCCCATTGGCTCGCCTGGGCAAGATCCGCAGCGCAGGCATCACCGATTTGCGGTTTGGAAATCTGGTGGACGAAGACTGGGAAGGGCGCGATCGCTTCGAGCGCAGCGGCGACCTTCGTGTGGCGGTGCCACTGCCGGAAGGCGTCGCGTGCTACGCGATCGCAGGAACCGTCGGGAAGAAGGCGGGCCGCCTCAGCGACCGGTTGATCGGCGACGGCATCGTGCCGCTGGACAGTGCGCTCGGTCGCCACGCGAATCCCGGGCTTGCCCTGACGTTCGACGAGTCGCGGCAGTGGGTGGCCTACGGCATCAAGCACCTCGATCTGCTCAGCCGACCCGACGTCTACGCGCAGATCAAGCGGTGGCTGGCCGCATCGGATTGAGCGACGGGATCAGGCGTAACTACGGAGCTGCCGCGAGAAATCAGCTAGAGGCTTGATCTCGCTTGTCTCGGCGCGCCGGCACCAATCCTGCAGCTGCGCGACAAGTTGCTCACTTGTTGCCATCGACCGTCCCCACAAGCCGGCGAGCTCATGGCGCATGGCCACCATCGTCTGCAATACATGCGACTTCGACAGCAGCTCTAAAAGAGTGGCCCGTTCGTGCTCGCGCAGCATCTTCTCATTGCGGTCCAGCCACGGCTCGACGCTTCGCAGCGCCGCCGCCTCCTGAGGAGCGACCCGGCGGAGCGTGGCGAGCTCCTCGCGATAGGTGCGTCGCAAAGTCCGGCCGTACTGCGCCAACACCGCGTACCGGCAGGCAATGATCGCCTGCAGGGTTTGCGCATCGACAGTCGATTTGGGTGCGGCAAAATGCGGCGTCGGCGCCGTGTGCTTCACCCTTGCCAGCCCAGCTGCCTCGAGCAGCTGGATGTACAGCCAGCCGATGTCAAATTCATACCATTTCATCGACAGCTTTGCCGACGTCGGGTATGCGTGGTGATTGTTGTGCAGCTCCTCACCACCGATCAGGATGCCCAGGGGTACGATATTAGTGCTCGCGTCCGGGGTCGACCAGTGGCGATAGCCCCAATAGTGTCCAATCCCGTTGATGACGCCGGCGGCCCAGAATGGAATCCAAGCGATCTGTGTTACGAGAATCAAGATACCCGGCACGAGGCCGAACAGGAGGACATCGGTCGCGCCCATCAACGTCAGCCCGACGACCTGAAACCTCGAATAGACGTTTCGCTCCAGCCAGTCGTCCGGCGTGCCATGGCCGTAGCGCTCGAGCGTCTCGGCTTTATTTGCCTCCTTGACGTAGAGGAACACGCCGCCCCAAAGCACGCGGTTGATGCCCAGAATCTGCGGGCTATGCGGGTCCTCGATCGTTTCGCACTTGGCATGATGCTTGCGATGTACCGCGGCCCATTCCTTGGTTACCATGCCCGTCGTGAGCCACAACCACAAGCGAAAGAAGTTGCTGACTGCGGGATGAAGATCGAGCGCACGGTGCGCCTGGTGCCGATGCAGGAATACGGTCACGGCCACAATGGTGACGTGGGTCAGCACCGCGGCCACGACCACATAGCCCCACCAAGGTAGGTCGAAGACACCGGAGAACATGACAGATCCTTTCATTTCACTTCGATCTGTCAAAACATTACGTCGGAATGCGGCGACGCGCTTTGATTGACATCAAACCGCATTTCCAAGATAGCTACGCTCTTGGCGAGGGTCGGACGCCCGATTCGCCCTGTCCGATGCGTCCGCTGCAAGGGCCTGATCTATCGCTTGATGAACGGGCAAGCTTCACTTCTCAAAGTACTTTCGAACTTTCGCCGATATCTGGCGTTCGGTCATCTTGTCACTCGTTTCGACACCGACGATGCGGCCGCCAAGTCCGCTACCCTCGAGACGCTTCTTGAGTTCTCCCTTTGCCTCGCCCGGACCGAAGATCAAGATGGAGTCCGCGTCACGAATATGCGAGATCACCTCGTCATAGTATCTGTTGAGATGGCCTGCATATTGTCTGTCTCTTTGGTCGTCGGCGGAGCCTTCTTCCGTCCTATTGCCACCGGAAAATCGAACATGCTGTTCCATGTCGGATCTTATCCGTCTTGTTTCTTCTTCATCGTTGCCGATAAACACGACCAACGTTTCGCTGTGATCGACCCACAAACCCACCTGCTTTTTCATGGACCCTCCTTTCTATCCAAACCGCGCAAATACGATCGTCAGGGAAATGCCTTATCGAGGCGGCGCACAAAGTCACGCACTTGGTCGGCAGGCAGGTGGTCGATGCCCGCTGCGGCGCTGCGTCCGCCGCCGGTCGCAAATTCCCGGCAGAGTTGATCCGCGCCCATACTCCTTGCCAAAGGGGCGCGGACACTCACCGTGTAGCCGCCCTTAGTGTTCGGCGTCAGGATCGCATGAGCCAGCTTGGGCGAATGATTGGCCAGCTCGTTGCCGAAGACGCCGCGCACACGCCGGCTCCAAGGCGCATCGGGAAGCACGTAGACGGCCGCCCCGGGAAGCACCGTCTCTGGCTTCGTCTGCTCCGCGAGGCCCAAGTCCTGCCGGCGAGCCTCGCTGATTTGCCTGAACAGTGGTTCGATTTGCATGAAGCGGAACGGGTCTTCGCGCTGCAGCAGGCTCAGGTATAGCACGGATGGGTGCACGATCAAATCGGCGTCGCTGTCGCCGTAGGCGTTGTACGTTAGATTCTCGCCAAGCTCGCGCAAGCCGGTCAATTCCCCGGAATCGAGTCCGAGCGGATGCGCGAGCTGTTGCGCCACACTCGCCAAATTGTCACCAAAAGCGGCGACGACCGCCCAGATCCGATGTCTTCCCGTTAGATAGCGATCGACCAGGATGCCGGTACAGACGCCGGGCGACGTGTCGATATGCGCGTTGAGCCCTGCATGCTTCGGCAGCTCACCGGCGAAATGATGATCGAAATACTCGACCTTGACGCCTCGCTCAAGCAGCGAGAGCAACGCCTCCCGGTTCACGGCGACCGAGATGTCGAGTGCGGTCACCTCGTCGCCCTGCCGGCCTTCGACGCACTGCAGCAGTGCGATGTCGCGCTTGGCGCCGGTGATCAGCACAGATTCGATCGGCGTTGCCAGGCGGAGTTGCACGAGTGCGCAGATCCCGTCGGCATCGCCGTTGAAGACATCGAAATGCGTCATGCCGGGCGTTCTTCTGTGGCAGTAGGTGTACGATAACCATCGCAATCGATGCGACGAGTTCGCACGGACAGCCGATGGTCGACGATGAATTGATACTGTTTGCGCTGGACGCGAGCCGTGACTTCGGCGAAGCGGTGAGCCGCGGGCTCGGTATCGCCTTGGCGGAACACGAGGAGCGGGAGTTCGAGGACGGGGAGCACAAGAGCCGGCCGCTCATTAATGTGCGCGGCCGCGACGTGTACGTCCTGCAGTCGCTGTACGGTGACGCGAAGCAGAGCGTCAACGACAAACTTTGCCGCCTGCTCTTCTTCGTTGGCGCCCTGAGGGACGCGTCCGCCGCCCGGGTGACCGCCGTCGTTCCTTATCTCGGATACGCGCGCAAGGACCGCAAGAGCAAGGCGCGCGACCCGGTGACGACACGCTATGTCGCGACGCTTTTCGAGGCCGTAGGCACGGATTGCATCGTCACGCTCGATGTGCACAATCTGGCCGCGTATCAGAATGCGTTCCGCTGCCGCACCGAGCACCTGGAGGCGAATCCGCTTTTCGTCGAGCATCTCTTGCCGCTGCTGCGGGACGCAGAAGTAAGCGTTGTCTCGCCCGATGCCGGCGGCATCAAGCGTGCAGATGCGTTCCGGCAGCGGCTGAGCGCGGCGCTGAAACGGCCGGTCGCGGCGGCATTTGCGGAGAAGTATCGCAGCAGCGGCACCGTAAGCGGCGACGGACTCGCCGGCGATGTCGATGGCAAGGTTGCGGTCATTGTCGATGATCTGATCAGCGCGGGTAACACGATCGCCCGCACCGCAACCGCGTGTCGCGGCCGCGGAGCGACGCGCGTATTCGCCGTGGCGTCGCATGGCGTTTTTGCGGAGGCCGCCAACGAAGTGCTTGGCCAATGCGATCTTGAACGCATCGTCGTGACCGACACGATCCCGCCTTTGCGCGTCATCGATGCACGCTTGAAGTCCAGGCTCACGCAGATCAGCGCCGCTCCTCTGTTCGCCGAAGCGATTCGCAGGCTTCATACAGGCGGCTCGATTGTCGAGTTGGCGGGCGGCGGAACAACGTAGCAGCTGGCGCAATTTTACTGGCAATGGTCGATGTGATCTTGCGCCAGAAGCAGATATTCTCGCGCATGCGCGGGCCACTTGTGCGGGTCCTTCACCACCGGGTCGTTCAAGTGCCATACGGCGATCTTTGCCCGCACGCAAGCACGGTAGCTCTGATAGAAATGCACCAGCGTGTCGGACGGCGAGTCCCCCGTGACCTCGGCGTAGGTCGCGAAGATCTTGCTCCTGATTCCCGGCGCGCCGAGCCGCTCGCATTCGAGCGTCAAGAAGGCGAGCTCGTCGGCAGGGTCGAGCAGGCGGAAATCGAGCGAGAATTCCAGGCAATCGATGATTTGGGGCTCGGGCTCGAGGCAAATGTGCTCGGGCCGCAAGTCGCCGTGCGCTTCGATCACCCGTCCGGCATGAACCCGTTGATCGAATAGCGCCGCTTGAGAATCGAGTACGGCACGCTGTCGCTCGCAGCTCGTTTCGACGAGATCGCGTGGCAGCTGGTAGCGGGGGCTGGACAGCGCCTGCAGATTCTCGGCGATGCCCGCAGCGAATCGGGCACGATAGGCCGAGGACGTCATCGCGACGGCCGGCGCGTCGCGATAGAATCGGGACAACTTGGCGAGGACGCGGGAGAGGTCGTCTTCGCGCAAGGTCCCGTTCCTGATCATTGTGTCCAGCATACGTTCGGCCGGCAGCCGGCGCATACGGACCAGCCAGTCGACGGTGAAGGCGTCCGATCCGAGGCACAAGCGGCCGCTTGCATCAACCAGCAGCGGCACCACGCCGAGGTAAACGCCATCGGACAAGCGCTGGTTCAGACGCACTTCCTCGCCGCAGTGATGATGGCGCAAGGCTTCCGAGCGGAAGTCCAGGTAACTCAGGTGCACCGGCTTCTTGAGCTTGTAGGCGTGGCGGTCGGTCAGGAATACCCACGACATGTGCGTCTCGACCGGCTGGACCGCCAGCGTCGGTTCAGGGTAGCTCTCCGGCCGCGACAGGAAAGCCACTTTCGCCGCCAGGCCAGGATCCGCGCCTTCCGGCTGCAATGTCGCCTTCGCGGCAGCGTCTGCCGAAGGCGCCGCTGCGAGCCGGTCGAGGATTCCACGCCACCGTTCCGGCAACTGCGCCTCGGCCAGCGGCCGCTGCGCCTCGTAGACTACCGTGTCGCCCAGCTCGTCCGGCGTCAGCGGTTCCTGCGTCTGCAGCTGGTGCTCGAGGACCGCCAGATCGGCGTCCGAAGCCTCGTCCGGGTCATGCAGGCGCTGCGCGATCCGCTCGCGCAACGTCGCCTTCTCCGCAACAAAGTCGACGATGATGAACGGGACCCCTGACTCCGATGCCAGATCGCGAAACAACTGGCGCTGCCAGCGCTTCAGAAAGCCGGCATCGACGATCACTCTCCACCCGGCGGCCGTCGCGCTCCGCGCCGACTGCAGCGCTCGCAGATAGGTTTCCCGCGTCGCCTCGGGCCGATAGAGGCCCGCGTCGATGCCGTCGCGATCACGTGCGGCGGCTGGCAGGCCGTGCGCACGCTTGCGCTCCACGTCGGTCCGGATGCGCACTGCGCCTATCATCTCCAGCAGCGTCTGCGACAAGGTCGTCTTGCCGCTGCCGGCGAGCCCGTGAGTGACGACGATCGCCGGGCGCGGGGGGTGCGCGCAATGCCTGGCGATCTTCAGATAACCCTTGTATTCGGCCAGCGCGGCGGACTTGGCCTCGCCGGGCGCGAGCTGCCCCGCGCGCAGGCGTGAGATCTTGGCGCGCACCATCGCCCGATAGACGAGGTAGAAGCGCAGCACGCTCAAGCCATCGTAGTCTCCGGTGATTTCTAGGTAGGCGTTGAGGAAGCGGTGCGCAAAATCCGGCCTGCCTCGATCGTGAAGATCCATCGCCACGAAAGCGACTTCGCTCATGACGTCGATCCAGCGCATCTCATCGTTGAACTCGATGCAATCGAAGATCGTAAGCTCACCGTCGACGAACGCGATGTTCCCGAGGTGGAGGTCGCCGTGACATTCCCGCACGAAACCTTCGCTACGGCGCCGCGCCATAAACGCCGCGCAGGCGGTGTGCTGGCGCTCCGTCCACACGGCAAGCGAATCGAGCTCCTCGATTTCCGCGGAAGCGTCCAGCAGCGGCTTGATCTGCTTGAAGTTCTGCAGCGCAATGCGAAGCACGCTCTCCGGCGTTCCGAACGGCTCGTCGACTCTGGCCACACACGCCGTGCGGTGAAATGCCGCGACCTTGACCGCGAGAGAGTCGATGTCCGCCGCGGATACCTCGCCCCGGGCCAGCGCGCGGCTGGCCAGCTCCTCCTGCGGGAACTCCCGCATCTTCACCGCGTAATCGATGGCCGGGCCGGTACCGCCGAGAATGGGAGCCTCGACGCTGCCCGTGATCGGGACCACGTCGAGATAGAGGCTGGGCGCAAGACGGCGGTTGAGCCGCAACTCTTCCTGGCAATAGAAGCGGCGGGCGGCCAGGCTGCGGAAATCCAGGAAACCCAGCTCCAAGGCCTTCTTGATCTTGTAGGCGAATTGGCCGGTCAGGATGACGTAGGAAATGTGCGTCTCGATCAGCTCGACGCGCCGATCCTTCGCGCCTGCGACCGCGGCATCGCGTAATGCCGAGACGAGCCTTGCCTGGGCAGCCAGGCGTGCCGACGCATTCGGCTCGATCGTCGCCGATGAACCGGCCTCCTGGTGAGGTTCCTGGATCCTCATCCCCATGGTGCGATTCTGACGATGATATCGTCCAGGCTGTTGATCGAGGTCAATCTCGAATATAGGCGGCCTTACCCTCCAAGTTTCGCCTTCGCTTCAGTGCCCGCGAGCCCGCGTCAGCGACGAGCCACCAACAAGCCGAGCAGCAAACCGACGCCCGCACCCACTGCGATGGACCCCCATGGCTTCTCGTGCACATAGGTGTCCGTCGCCCGCGCCGCCGCACGTGCCCTGTCGGCGATTACACGATGGCCCTCGGCGACCTGGGCCCGCGCCGCATCCAACGTTTCTTCCAATTTCTTCCGGGCTTCCGTATACGCGCGATCCGTTTGTCCGATGGAAGCGCCCAAATAAGCGTCGGCGTCGGCGACGACGGCTTTGACATCGGTTATCAGCTTGTCCCGACTCGCATTCCCTGTTTCAGAAGATTTCATCGCAGTTTCCATTGCTCCACTCCGGTTGAGATTCATACATCTGTATGTTCGCCAACGCACGCTACTCCTGGTCGACTTCCGCGGGCGTTGCCTTGCCATCCGGCCCAGGTGCGTGTTTCTTGACGTCACCACGTTGTCGACGGGCGGCGTCTTCCAGGCGCCTCGTCAAGTTCGCAAACGCGTCCCGAAGCGCCACATAAACATCCTGGTCGTGGTCGTGATTCACGATCAACTCATGCTCCGGAATACCCAGCACAATCCGGACATTGAACGATCGGCCCTGAGCCTTGTGCCGATCGCGCTGCTCGATGACGACACGGCAGCTGACGATATTCGGATAAAACTCGGACAGCTTGCCCACGTCCTCGCGAATCCTGGTGGTAAGCGCGTTCGAGTGGGCCATGTGCCGGATGGTGATCTGCAGCGGTGTTTGCATTGTATTTTCCGGGGAAGGTTTCTCGGTGGCGGAGTGCGTCGGCTCGCAATCCGGATTCAATGAGTCGCGACCCGATGCGGCGAATGCTTCGACTTGCCGCTCGTATGCTCGGCAAACATGGCGGGCATCGTTTCCCTGGCGACATCGCTGAACAAGCCGGCGATCTTCTGCCCTTCGCTCATGTAGTCCGCATAGGCTGCCGTGAGGTAGGTCATCTGGGCATTCGCGGCTTCGATCGGCGTCCTGCATTGTCCGAGCTGCGCCAGCGCCACTGCGTCCTTCGTCCACCGGTTGCTCAGGAACTTGGCGGCATGCTCCTGGGCCCGACCGGAGAATTCGAACCAAGCCCGAAACGCTGTCTCGGTATTGCCAAACGATGGCTGATTCATATCCCACAACGACCGCAGTTCGGAGGGATCGTATTTACTTTGCATTGTCATAATAGATGTCCTTCTCACAGATCAACGCTAGACAGGTCAAACGACCGGGACCCACCCGACGCTCGCCCGTCAAGCGATCCTGGGCGTGCATCCAAGGCAGCGGGGCCCGCCGAAGCGGGCCCCGCTCCAGCCCCTATTTGATGGCCAGCTGCTTGGCCGCGCCACCGTTGCTTCTCTTCGGCAGCGTCAGCTCGAGGATCCCTTCCTGGTATTTGGCTTCGGCCTTGCCCTGATCGACGTCATGCATCAACGTAAAGCTGCGCGATTGCATGCCGTAGTAGCGCTCGCTGCGCAGGACCGTTTCGCCCTTCTTCTCTTCCTTTTCTCTCTTGACTTCGGCGCTGATGGATATCAGATTGTCTTCGACCGTGACGTGGATGTCCTCTTTCTTTACGCCGGGAACTTCGGCTTTCACATGGTAGGCCTTGTCGTCCTCGGAGACATCAATCTTGATCTCCGGCTCGGCGGGCAGATTGCGAACCAAAGACCGCACCCCCGGTGTGCGGAAGAAGTCGTCGAAATTCCGAAATGGCGCAAAGCTCACGAGGTCGCTTAGCGGATCGAATCGAGTAATGTTTGCCATGAATGCTCTCCAACATGATTACACATCGTGCCGGAGCGCGGCATACTGGAGCGCACCGGCTATTCCGTTGCGCCGGTGGCAATTCGTCAGGGCGTTTAGGGCGCTTGGCGCCTGCCACCTCTTTGCAACTCAATGATCATTTTAGGCTTGCGCCAGCGAGCGGTATTGATGTACGTCAACGACAGGTTCGGCTAGCCACCTCGAATCGTCTTGCACCACGGCGTCGCATGCCGCGTTGCCCGAATCGCCGAGCCTGAGCGTTCGCGACGTCGCTCAGCTCTCCAGCACATAACTGCCGGGCGCATCACCCACCGCCGCGTACGCACCGGCGCCTGCACCCATCTTCGGCGGCGCGGCGCGAGCCCCGGAGCGAGCATCGAGCCAAGCGACCCACTCGGGCCACCACGAGCCTTCGCTGACAGGCGTTGCCGTCAGCCAGACGTCGGGATCGACGTAGTGGTCCTCGGCCAGCTTGGTCGCGACGCGATAGTGCCTGTTGCGGTGCCCGGGCTCGGACACGATGCCGGCGTTATGACCGCCGCTCGTCAGCAGGAAAGTGACGTCCGTGTCGGTGAGCAGATTGCACTTGAATACCGATCGCCAAGGCGCGACGTGGTCCGACTCGGTTCCCACGCTGAAAATCGGCACGCGAATATCGGACAACGCGACGGGTCGGCCAGCGGCAGGAAAGCGGCCTTCTGCCAGATCGTTGTCGAGGAACAAGCGGCGAAGATATTCAGCGTGCTGCCTATATGGCATCCGCGTTGCGTCGGCGTTCCAGGCGTTGAGGTCGGTCATCACCTCGCGCTCGCCCATCAGATAGGTTCGGATCATGCGCGACCAGATGAGATCGTTCGAGCGCAGCATCTGGAACGTCCCAGCCATCTGGCGGCTGTCGAGAAAGCCCTGTTCCCACATGACGTCCTCGAGAAACGCGAGTTGGCTCTCGTTGATGAAGAGCATCAGCTCGCCCGCCTCGGTGAAGTCGGCCTGCGCGGCGAGGAAAGTGGCCGATTTGAGCCGATTGTCGCCATCACGGGCCATTGCCGCCGCGGCGATGGCCAGCAACGTGCCGCCGATACAGTAGCCAACCGCATGAATCATGTGACCCTTTACGATGGCCGACACCGCATTCAGCGCGGCCATCACTCCGAGCATGCGATAGTCCTCCATCGACAGATCGCGATCTCGCGGTCCCGGGTTTTTCCACGAAACCATGAAGACGGTGTAGCCCTGCTCCGTCAGATATTTCACCAGAGAATTGTGTGGGCTCAAATCGAGGATGTAGTACTTCATGATCCACGCCGGAACGATGAGCACCGGTTCGGGCCGAACCTGGGCAGTGGCCGGAGCGTACTGAATCAGCTCGATCAAGCGATTGCGGTAGACGACCTTGCCCGGAGTCACCGCGATGTTGTCTCCAACACGGAATGCCTCGGTGCCCACCTGCTTTCGGCCGGCCAACATCCGCTCCCAGTCCTCCAGGAAGTTGTGCGCGCCACGAGCCAGGTTCATGCCCGTTTCGCTCGCCGTGCGCTCCAGAACTTCGGGATTGCCGAGTAGCTGGTTCGACGGCGAAAAGACATCCAGCCATTGGCGGGTGCCAAACGCGACGATCTTCTCGTTCTGCGCGTTCACCCCATGGATACCCGTCGTGGCGTTGTGCCACCACTGCTGCGTCAGCAGGAAGGATTGGTAGACCAGGTCGTACGGGGGCTTCCGCCACGCATCGTCAAGAAAACGCCGATCCTGCGGCAATGGCTCGATGCAGGGTTCGCGAGCGCCCGCGGTGAACGCGCTTCGGTTCGCGTAGGTCACCAGCCGCAGCCACTTGCGCAGAGCCTTCTCGGCGAGCTGGAGCTGCTTTCCCGGCGAATAAGCCAGGTGCGCTGCCCAGTCCGCGTAGGCGCCGATCAGGGTCATCGGCGACACTCCCGCGGTGAATCGTGCTATCGCAGCGTGAAGCGAGCGGTCGACCACCTCCGCGAACGCCGTCGCCGCGTACGAATCACGCAGGAGCGGGGACGTCGGGGCAGCGGTGTCCGACGGGATTCCTTGTGCCGCGGCGGGCATCGATTTCGCGGACCGTCCGGCCGAGGTACGCGGGACGATCGAGAGTCGGGCGCGTTTTGCGTTTTGACGCATTCTTTGAGCCGTCGCCTGTCGACCGCGCACGATTCAGGCTCGCGTCAGGGTCTCGTAACGCCGACCCCGGCCTGCCAGCTCGGAAAGCGCCGCCAGCGGTCCCGCGAGTTGGCGCAGCATATCGTCCAGGGTGATGATGCCGACCAAACAACCGGCGGCATCGACGACCGGCATGCGACGGATGCCCTTGACCGCCATGAGGCGAACCGTTTCCGCATAGCCGGCACCTTCCTCGATTGTCGTCAATGGCGTAAGGACCAGATCGCCCAGCTTGATCAGCTTGGGATCGAGTCCCGCCGCAACGACCTCCACCACGATGTCCCGGTCGGTCACGATTCCCACGGGAACCCGCTTGGCTCCGGTTTGATCGACGACGATCACATTGCCGACGTGACGGTGTCGCATCAATGCAGCAGCGTCGACAACGGAAGTGTCACGTGAGCTGCAAACAACGTCGCGAATACAGAACTCGGTGATCCCCATGAGATTCCTTCGTGTCTGGTCCCTCTGGCGCCGAAGCTTTGCAGCGGTCGGTCCCAAAGCGCATATCGTAAGCCCGTGTCCATATTAACGAAGCTACTCCGCCCGTCATTGATCTCCGTCAAGGCGCAAGGCGGGATTACGCTCTAGCCTGACCGAAGATCCTGCACGGCGGACGCGTGCCACAGGGCAGGAGTGGTGGGTTGCGCAATGATCTTCCATGACCGCATCGAGGCTGGTGAACTGTTGGCCGACGCGCTGACCAAGTGGCGCGGCCGGAATCCGCTGGTTGTCGCCATTCCGCGCGGCGCAGTGCCGATGGGCAAAATTATCGCAGAACGACTCGGCGGAGATCTCGATGTCGTCCTCACGCGCAAGCTGCGCGCGCCGGAAAATCCGGAATTCGCCATTGGAGCGGTCGACGAGACCGGATGGACCTACCTCGCCGAATATTCCGGACAAACCGGCGCGACTCGCGATTACATCGACCGCGAGATTGCAACTGAACTCCAGACCATGCGTCGCCGCCGCTCGGAATACACACCGGCGCGCTCGCCGTGCGATCCTTCGGGCCGAATTGTGATCGTCGTGGATGACGGTCTCGCGACAGGAGCGACAATGATCGCAGCTCTGCATGCGCTTCGCGCGCGGCACCCCGAATGGCTTGTCTGCGCCGTTCCGGTGGCGCCAAGAGATGCGTTGGAGAAGGTGCGCCCCTATGCGGACGAGCTTGTATGCCTGCACGAGCCGGATTTCTTCTATGCGGTCGGCCAGTTCTATCGTCACTTTCCCCAGGTCAGCGACGACGACGTGGTGGCGCTGCTGGGCGCCGTTGGGCAAAAGCGACCTGCGAACCGCGACGAGGCGCAGGTCACCCCGACCAAGGCTGCCCAGACCAGCGATCATCGTTGACACACGTCAAGACGGGGCGCAGCGCAACGGAGCAGACTACTTCCAGTTCGCGCTGTCGAACCGAATAACGATGCATTAACCGACGCTGGGGGGGCACACCATGTTCAAGCACATTCTCTTCGCTACCGACGGTTCTGAACTCTCGGCCCAAGCGATCCCAAAAGCCGTAGCACTTGCCAAATCGATGTCGGCAAGACTGACGGCTGTCACCGTATCCGCACCGTTTCACGTGTTCGCCGCAGACCCCGTGATGGTGACGGACACCGAGGACGTGTATCGCGGCCATTGCGAAAAACGATCGGCGCAATATCTCGACGCCGTCAAAAAGGCTGCTGATGCAGTCGGCGTCACTTTTACCGGTTTGCATGTGTACTCCGCTCACCCTTACACGGCCATCCTCAGCACCGCGGCGGCGCAGGGTTGCGATCTGGTGTGCATGGCGTCGCATGGGCGCCGCGGCGTATCCGCGCTGGTCCTCGGCAGCGAGACCGTCAAGGTCCTGACTCACTCGAAGATACCGGTCCTGGTCTGGCGATAGTCCGTTATTTCGCTTTGGTCGCCAGCCGGCGATAAAACATCTGTTTCGCCATTTCGGCGATGCACAGATAGGCGACGACCAACGCCGCGAGAATCGCCAAGAACTTCGCTGGCGGCGGCTGGAAGCCGAAGTAGTGCCCCAATCCCGTGAACGGAAGAATCAGCGCTGCGAGCACGATGGTAAGCGAGGTGGCCGCCAGCGCCGGATGGGGACGGCTCGAAAGCGGATTGCGGCGCGTGCGAATGACGAAAATCACCAGCACCTGCGTCGCCAGCGATTCGACAAACCAGCCTGTCTGGAACATGACCTCATTCGCGTTCAAAACCGCAAGGAGCACGTAGAAAGTGATGAAATCAAACAGTGAGCTCACCGGCCCGATGGTCCACATGAAGTTGCGGATGAAGCTCATGTCCCAGGCCTGCGGTCCTTTGATTTCCTCCGGGTCGACATGGTCGAGCGGAATGGCCGCCTCGGAAAGGTCGTAGAGCACGTTGTTGAGCAGTATCTGCGTCGGCAGCATCGGAAGGAAGGGCAGAAATACCGAGGCCGCCGCCATGCTGAACATGTTGCCGAAGTTGGAGCTGGTACCCATCATGATGTACTTGCGGATGTTGGCGAACGTGCGCCTGCCTTCGAGCACACCGGCGTGCAACACCTGCAGATCGCGCTTTAGCAGGATCAGATCGGCTGCTTCTTTGGCCACGTCCACCGCCGTGTTGACCGACAGGCTGACGTCCGCCGAGTGCAGCGCCGGCGCGTCGTTGATGCCGTCGCCGAGATAGCCGACGATCCGGCCGCGCGATTTCAATGCGAGGATGATGCGGTTCTTCTGGGCGGGGTTCACGCGGCAGAACAGGTTGACTGCATCGACTCGAGCTTGCAGCGCGTGATCGCCCAGCTGCGCGATCTCATCTCCGCTGAGGACTCCGGTGACCGGAACGCCCAGCGTCGCGCAGATGTGCTGTGTTACAAGTTCGTTGTCCCCCGTGACTATCTTGACTCCGACGCCGCTCGCGACGAGGGCTGCAAGCGCTTTCGCAGCGCTTGCCTTCGGCGGATCGAGAAATGCCGCGAAGCCGGCGAACACCAGTTCGGCCTCGTCGCTTACGCCGGCGTGGTCGTGGTGCTTTCCGACCTGTTTGGAGGCAATGCCGAGTACCCGCAGGCCCTGCTTTCCCAGACTTTCCAGTTGCTGCTGCGCCTTCTCGCGCGCGGCTGCTTCCCACGTGCGGCCGGCCCCGGCGTCGCCCGCTTCGTAGTGCGTTGACAAGCGCAGAACGTCCTCGGGCGCGCCTTTCACGACCAGCACGCGCGTCGCGCCATCGTCCACCAGCACCGAGACGCGCCGTCGCTCGAAGTCGAAGGGCGCCTCGTCTATCTTCTTCCATTTGCTCATGTCGAGGTGGCCATGGGCCAGGATCGCCTCGTCGAGCGGGCTCTTGAGCCCTGTCTCGAAGGAGCTATTCAGGTAGGCCAGCTCGAGAACACGCGGGCTATCGCCGCCCTCGATGTCGACGTGGCGCTCGAGGTTGATCTTGGCCTCGGTAAGGGTGCCGGTCTTGTCGGTGCACAGTACGTCCATCGAGCCGAGATTCTGGATGGCAGCGAGCCGCTTCACGATGACGTGCTTGCCCGCCATGCGCAGTGCGCCCCGCGCCAACGTCACGGAGATGACCATGGGCAGCAGTTCGGGTGTGAGTCCGACGGCCAGTGCGATGGCGAACAGGAAAGACTCGAGCAGCGGCTTGTGCGTCAAGGTATTGACCATGAGCACGAACAGCACCATGAGCACCGTGATCCGCATGATCAGCATACCGAAGCGGCGGGTGCCGAGCTCGAAGGCCGTGGGCGGAGGCTCCAGACTTAGCGCGCGGGCGATCTCGCCAATGGCGGTGGCGGCGCCTGTTCGACAGACGAGCAGCCGAGCTGTCCCGCTGACCACCGAGGTTCCCATCAAGACCGCATTGGTCGCGGCTTCCCGTTCCGTTTGGCGCTCGGCCATGTCTTCGGCGCGCTTTTCCACCGGAAAGGATTCGCCGGTCAACAGCGCCTGGTTCACGAACAGATGGCGCGCCTCGAGCAAGCGCCCGTCCGCAGGTACGAGACTGCCGCAGGCGAGCGACACCACGTCGCCGGGCACGATCTCTCTTACCGGCACGTCCCGGGCGAGGCCGTCGCGCAGCACGGTGGCGCGGATCTGTACCGACTGGCGCAGGCGCTGCGCCGCCCGGCCGGCGCGGTATTCCTGAACGAAGTCGAGGATGACGCTCAGCAGCACCATGACGATGATGATGAGGAAACTCGCCACTTCGCCGGTGAGCGCGGAGACGGCGCTCGCCGCAAGCAGGACCAGGACCAGCGGGTTGCGGAAACGGCGAAGAAATTCTACCCAGAGCGCACGATCGGGCCGGTCGCGAAACTCGTTGAGGCCGTAGCGTTTGAGACGCGCGCGGGCCTCGGCATGGGTGAGGCCCGCGCTTGTCGAGCCTACCTCTTCCAACAGCGCCGGCAACCGCGATAACCACCATGCGGAGCTGTTGGCGCCTCGTTTGCCGCCGAGGTCGACCGAATTGGAGGCTGGGGTGCGGATGGCAGGTCCCGCTGTGTTCAAGACAGGATACTCTCCGGTTCAGCCGGCTGCACAACCGCGACCTCGATCTTTTGCTTTGCTCGACGAATGAGCAAGTAGGCCGCGGGCACCACGAACATCGACAGCAACGGCGCGGTGATCATGCCTCCGACCATCGGCGCGGCAATCCGCCGCATGAGTTCGGACCCGGTACCGCTGCCCCACATGATCGGCAGCAGGCCCGCGATGATAACTGCTACGGTCATCGCGATCGGCCGCACGCGCAAGGCTGCCCCTTCGCCTATGGCCTGCGCAAGCCGCTCGCTGTCCCGGAGTCGACCGCTCGCCGAATGAGCGTCGACCGCCTGGTTCACGTAGACGAGCATCACCACCCCGATCTCGGCTGCCACGCCCCCCAACGCTATGAAGCCGACCGCAGCGGCAATCGACATGTTGTAGCCAAGCAGATACATGAGCCAGAGGCCGCCCACAAGCGCGAATGGCAGCGTGGTCATGATGACCAGTGCTTCGGTGACGCGGCGAAACGTCAGGTAGAGCAGCACGAAGATGATCAGCAAGGTCGCAGGCACCACGACCTTGAGCTTGTTCGTGGCGCGCTCGAGGTACTCGAATTGACCGGACCAGGAGATCGAATAGCCGGCAGGCAAATTCACCTCCTTCGTCACCGCACGCTGCATGTCCCGCACCGTCGATAAGAGATCGCGGCCGCGGATGTCCACGTACACCCAGCCCGACAGGCGCGCGTTCTCGCTTTTCAGCATCGGCGGACCGTCGTTGACGCGAATCGTGGCCACGTCTCCCAAACGGATTTGCGCACCGCGATCGGTCAACACCGGCAAGGCGCGCAAGCTCTCGATCGAATCGCGCACTTCGCGCGGATACCGCACATTGATGGGGAAGCGCTGCAGCCCCTCGACGGTTTCGCCGATGTTGTCGCCGCCGATTGCCGCGGAAACGATGCTCTGCACGTCGGCAATGTTGAGTCCGTAGCGCGAGGCGGCGTCGCGATCTGTGTCGACATCGATGTAACGCCCGCCGGCGAGGCGTTCGGCCAACGCCGATGACACGCCCGGGACGGCCTTCACCACGCGCTCGATTTCCGCGGTTACGCGGTCGATCTGCGCGGTATCCGTGCCGGCCACCTTCACGCCGACCGGGCTCTTGATGCCCGTAGCGAGCATGTCGATGCGGTTCCTGATGGGCGGCACCCAGATGTTGGACAGCCCGGGCACCTTGACGATACGGTCCAACTCCTCGACCAGCTTGTCGGGCGTCATCCCGGAGCGCCATTGCTCGCGCGGCTTGAACTGGATCGTGGTCTCGAACATCTCCATGGGCGCCGGGTCGGTCGCCGTCTCGGCGCGCCCCGCCTTCCCGAAGACGCTTTGGACCTCGGGCACGGTCTTGATCAACCTGTCCGTCTGCTGCAACAGCTCCGCGACCTTGCCGCTGCCGATACTCGGCAGCGCCGTAGGGCATGTATAAAAGGTCGCCCTCGTCCAGCGGCGGAATGAACTCGCCTCCGAGTCGCGACACGGGCCACGCGGTTGCGACGAATACCAGCACGGCCGCGAACAATGTCGCCTTGGGGTGTCGCAACACTCCAGCGAGCGAGGGCCGGTAAAGGGCGATGAGCGCCCGGTTGAGCGGATTGGCTCTCTCGTCGGGGATTCGGCCACGGATGAGATAGCCCATCAGCACGGGTATCAACGTCACCGCAAGGCCGGCCGCACCGGCCATCGCGTACGTCTTGGTGAACGCCAGCGGAGAGAACAGCCGGCCCTCCTGCGCTTCCAGCGTAAATACCGGGATGAACGACAGCGTAATGATCAACAGCGAGAAAAACAGCGCTGGTCCCACCTCGGCAGCCGCTTCGCCCGTCACGCGCCATTGCTCGTGGACCATGCAGCGTTTCGCCGATGTGGGCATGGTTCCAGCGCTCGATGTGCTTGTGTGCGTTCTCGATCATCACCACCGCCGCATCGACCATGGCTCCGATCGCAATCGCGATGCCGCCGAGCGACATGATGTTGGCGTTGACGCCCTGGTAGTACATGACGATGAAGGCGACGAGCACGCCGAGCGGCAATGACACGACCGCCACCAATGCTGACCGTAGATGGAACAGAAAAATTGCGCATACCACCGCCACGACGATGAATTCTTCGATGAGCTTGTCCCTGAGGTTGTCTACCGCGCGCTTGATCAGACTCGAACGGTCATACGTGGGGACGATCTCCACTCCGGGTGGAAGGCTCGGCTTGAGCTTATCGAGCTTTGCCTTGACGGCGGCGATAGTCTCCAAGGCGTTCTTCCCCGAGCGCATGACGATAACGCCGCCAGCCACTTCACCTTCGCCGTTGAGTTCCGCAATGCCGCGGCGCATTTCGGGTCCAATTTGCACCCGCGCCACGTCGCCCAATCGCACGGACACGCCGGCATCCGACGTCGTCAGCGGGATCTTCCGAAAGTCGTCGAGCGATTTGAGGTAGCCCGATGCGCGCACCATGTACTCGGCCTCGCCCAGTTCGAGCACCGAACCGCCGGTTTCCTGGTTCGCCTTCTGTACCGCGTCGATGACCTTCGCGTGCGGAATGTTGTAGGCACGCATTCGGACGGGATCGAGCACGATCTGGTACTGGCGCACCATTCCACCGACGCTTGCCACTTCCGAGACATTCGGCACCGCCTTCAACTCGTACTTCAGAAACCAGTCCTGCAGCGCGCGCAGTTGCGACAAGTCCATCTTTCCGGTGCGATCGATGAGCGCATATTCATAGATCCATCCCACGCCGGTGGCATCGGGGCCAAGCGAGGTCTTCGCCTGCGCCGGAAGGCGCGACTGCACCTGGTTCAGGTACTCGAGCACGCGCGAGCGCGCCCAGTACGGGTCGGTGCCGTCCTCGAACAGGATATAGACGAACGAATCCCCGAAGAACGAATACCCACGCACCGTTTTCGCGCCCGGCACCGAAAGCATCGTCGTGGTTAGCGGATAGGTAATCTGGTTTTCGACGATCTGCGGCGCCTGACCGGGGTAGCTCGTGCGAATGATGACCTGCACGTCCGAGAGATCGGGAATGGCGTCGAGTGGCGTGTGGTACAACGCCCATACTCCCCACGCGCTGACGATCAATGTGGCAAGCAGCACCAGGAAACGATTCGCGATCGACCAGCGGATGAGACGGGCGATCATGGCTTGCTTTCGATTTCGCCGCCTTTGCCGTCGCCGTGAGGCGCCTGGCTCGCGGCTTCGACCGTCGGAGACGCGCCGGTGTCGCTCATTCTCGTCGAGGTCCCCCTGAGGCTCGCTTCGGAATCGACCAGGAACTGGCCGGACACGACGACCTTCTGTCCGAGCGCGAGACCCTTGCGAATCTCGGTCTGGCCGCCACTCTCGAGACCGATTTCGACATCGGTCGGCGCAAACTTCCCATCACCTTGCGCGACAATGACGACGCTGCGCTTGCCGGTCTGGATCACGGCTTCGGAAGGCACCGTCAACACATTCTTGCGCGAAGCCGGCGTGAAGTTCACGGTAACGAACATGCCGGGCACGAGGCGCCCGCCGGGATTGGCGAGCTCGACCCGCGCCTTGATCGTACGCGTGACCGGATTCACTTCGGGGAGAATGGCGCTGACTTTGCCCTTGAAAGCTACGTCGGGCACGGCACCGGCCCGCGCCTCGACAGCGTTGCCAGGACGAACCTGCACAGCCTGGTTCTCGGGCACTTCCGCGTTGACCCAGATCGTGGACAATCCGTTGATGCGGAAGAGCGGCGCGCCAACCATCACGGTCATGCCTTCGCGCGCGGCAAGCTCGGCCACGACACCGCCGATCGGAGCGGTTAGGGTCACCCGGGACTGGACGCGGCCGCTCGATTCGACGCGTCGGATCAGATCTTCGCTCATCCCGGCCAGCCGCATCCGCTGCCGGGCCGCATCGACCAAGCCATCGAAGCTCGTGCCGTCCGCGCTCGCGCGTATGCGTTTCGCCGACAGATACTCTTCCTGCGCCGCGACCCAGTCGGGGACGTAGAGCTCCGCGAGCGGCTGGCCCTGACGCACCGGGTCGAGCGGCGCGCGCACGTAAAGACGCTCGAGGAAGCCGTTGCTTCGCGCCTGCACGACGGCGACATCGCGCTCGTTGTACGCGGCACTCCCCACCGCTTCCACTGCCACGCTCATCGCTCCCTGCTGCACCTCCGCCGTGCGCACACCGAGGCTTTGTTGAATCCGCGGGCTGATCGACACCGCGCCCGCGTCGGCGTCTGCCCCGTCGGCGTAGACGGGAACGAGCTGCATATCCATCAAGGGTGACTTGCCCGGGTGGTCGAATCTTTGCCCAGGCGCCATCGGGTCCTGCCAATACAGGACCTTCTTCCCGGTCGCCGGGTCGACATCGCCTGGCTTGAGGGCGGCACTCGTCGTGGCGGCGACAGCGCCCGGCGCTTGGGTGGACACCTTCATGCCTTCGTCCACGCCCGCCCGGTACAGCCCATAGCCCCCGACACCGGCCACACCCGCAATAGCGATGACGATGATGAGTTTTCTGGTCTTCATGGCAATTTCCTGTATTGGTGCGCGGTAGAAGGTTCCGCGGTGTCATCGCCGGGCATCAGGTAGTTGAGCTGCGCCCACAACCGGGCAGCATCCGCTTCCAGTTGAAGCGCCTGCAGGCGCACATCGATTTCCCCGCGGCGAGCGGACAGGACATCGATGATGCTGGCCTTGGCGCCGCGGTAGGAAGCGAGCGTCGCCTGCGTGCGCTCGGCGGCGAGCGGCACCAGATCGCGCGCGTAGCGAGCGCTGCGCTCGCGATCGTTTTCCCATTCGGCGATCATCGCGCGCACCTCGGCTGCGTGCGCGGCAAGCCCGTCTTCGCGCTCTGCCCGCGCCTGGTTCAGCATCGCGAGCTTCGCCGCCACTTCGCGGTCCTGGCGATGCGCCTGGTCCCATTGCAATGGCACCGACACGGCGAGCGAAATCATGTTCGAATAATCCGGCCCGCGCTGGCTGTACATCAGCTGCACGCTCCAATCGGCCTTCTTGTCCGCCTGCGCGACCTTGACTTCGGCGGCGGCGACTTCCTCCTGCCTGGCCAATACCGCGATTTGCGGATGCTGTTCGAGCTCCGAATCGAGGGTTTTCGAATCGAGCCGGATGGTGTCGATCGGTGGCTTACCGGCCAACGGTGCGCCTCCGACGTTACCCACCCAGCGTGCCAGCGCGATCTTGGCTGCACCGACACGGCGGCCAAGCTCGCTTGCGCGGTCGTCGAGCGCCCCCAGCGAACTGCGCGCGGCCAGAACGTCGGCCAGGTTGCCGCGGCCCGTGCGATACGCGGTTTCAGCCGCCTCGATCTCGAGTCGCGCCTGTTGGCTCTGTTCGGCGACAATGGACGCCTGCGCTTCGGCGTAGTAGCGATCCAGCCAGGCCAGCGCCGTGTCGCGCTGGATGGCGGCGATGCGAGCGTTCTTCTCGGCGAGAGACTTGTCGGCGTCGCGATCGAAGCGGTCGGCACGCGCCTGGCGCTTTTCTCCGCGGGTCAATTCCTGCATGACCCCGATGCTGCGCATGGTCATGAAGTCGCGGCTCAGGCTGAACGCATCGGACCCGTTGACCGGAAGGTTGTTGATCCCGAACGTCGCCACCGGATCGGGAAACTGCGCGGCGGCAACCGACATCTCGCGGGATGCTGCGATCGCGAAATCCTGCGCCGCCAACTGTCGCGAGCGGTCGATCGCGCGACGCTGCGCATCGGGAAGGGTCAGCGGTGCTTCGGCCGCGGATGCATACAACGGCGCAAGCAGCAGCGCCATCGCGACAAGCGTCGCGACGCATTGAGTAGCAGCGTTAAGGTTGCGAGAAAAGTCCATTCGATCTCCACGTCAAAACGAAGGCCGCCGGCGCACGGATACCCATGTGCCGGAATCTGCGTGACGTGAAGATCAGATCAGGAAGCGACTGAAGCGAAACCGTGGAGGCGGCGCTGCCGCGATGGGCAGCAGAGATAGTGCGGCAGTCGCGGTGGGAACAAAGGGGTCCGAAAGCTGGATCAGCAGCGCGGGTTGCGGCGCGAGCAACGCCGCCGGTGCGTCGGTCTGCGCATCGACCTGTTGATCGGCAAAGCAGTGCGACGAGCAGAGATTGACGGTCGAGTTGGCTTGCTTCGCCATCTCGGGGCAGTCGGCGGGCATCATCGATTCGGATTGCATTGCACGCGCCACGGGTGGGGAGGCCGGATTCAGCACAGCGCAGGCGTGTGCAGACGTCGCGGCCTGGGCAAATGCCAGGACGAGCATCGACAGTGCTGCGATCCAACGCTTAAGCCGTCGCACGATAAAATTCCTCTCCCACAACCACCATGATTGTAGCGAGTCCGTTGCGACTTTAGCAATTGCCCGTGCCTTTGGGCTTGACGTAGGTCAAGTTCCCGACCAAGGCTCGACCCGGGACCTTCGGATCAACACTGGGTGGCGGTCATTCGGTAGACCTTTGCGTCCGGCGATGAGCTTGAGTGCCGCGGCGCAGGCGAGCCGTCGGTGGACAGCGCATCGACGCAGGCGCGTGGCAATTCGATCCCGTTAGCGACATCCTCGATGCCCTCGATGTTTATCGCCGGCGGACTGGATTTGACGGTGCCGAATATCGTGGCGAATGAAACGTCGGCGGCATCACGGCCGGTGCCGAGCCGTATCAGGCCCATCGGCAAGGCCATGCCCGCGGGATCGAACAGATACCAGCGTCCGCCGAGGAAGGCCTCTACGTACGCGTGAAAGTCGGTCGGACCAAAAGCGGGGTCCGAACCGTAGTCGATGGCGGTGGCAAAGCGCGCCGGTATGTTGATGGCGCGACAAAGCGCGATCATCAGATGGGCGAAGTCACGGCATACGCCGACCCGCTCGATCAGGGTGTCGACCGCAGAGGTGGTGGCGTTGGAGCTTCCCGATACGAATTTCGTGCGCCGATACACCCAGTCCTGAATCGCCCGAACCCGCCAATACCCCGGCCGTAAGCCGCCGAATTCCGTGCCGGCAAGCCTGTGCAGTCGATCCGACTGACAATAGCGGCTCGGGTAGATGTATGCCAGCGCCTCGGCAGGAAGTTGCGCGATCGGCACTTCTTCGATGCTGTCAGGCGATGCGATATGGTGCGCGATGTCGACGGTCGCGTCATAGCGCACCGTCAGGTCGCCCGGCTCGGCACGCAGGCGCGCGTAACGGTTGCCATGGGCCGGATCGGTGAACAGCGAAACGGCGACTGGCTGGCTGACGACAAAATTCTCCATGACCAGCGACTGGCATGGTGTTTGCGCGGCGTGGATGTTGAATATGAAATCGCTGGGGTGATCGGCGATTTCGTACTTAAGTTCTATGCGAAACTTCAGCCGCACCATCTCGCGCCTCGCGATCCGCGTGCAAATCTTCGCGGGAATACGAGCCTCACCTGGCCGACGGATTCTCGCCGCCGATGAGCGTAATGCGTTCGTGGCGACGCCAGTTTCCGTGGCTAGCAACGCTGACAACACGAGTCGCTCCGTCGCGCATGCGTATGGTGATTTCGTAGGTGGGTCGCGTATTCCCCACAAGCGCGACCGGTCGAACCGAATCGACGACGCCGCATTCGTCGCAGCCTGTTTTCACTCTGACCTTGGGGGCGGCCGTCGGGACAACCGAGGGCAGTGCCGCAGGCATTGCGAGTAGATCGTCCTGGGCGGCCATTCGGTCGAAGCCTTCGAATGACCCTTGCAGCCAGCCTAACGGCACATTTGTCAATGCCAGGGTGCTGAACAACATGGCCACGAAACCGGCGATAACGAGCGGCACCTGCACGGACTTCGGAATTCGCGCAATCGTCTCGGCTCTATTCATGATGGTGCAGCCGAGAACGACTAGCTCAAAATCCGATCGTACGTTTCCCGATCTGCCTGGTAGCACACGCAGGAAGCGGACCTCAGGCCATGCCGGTCAAGGACGGTAATATCGCCACGGCTGTAATGGATCAGCCTTCGCTCTTGCAGGGCGCTTGCTGCCTTGGTGACGCCGACTCGACGAACGCCCAGCATGAACGCCAGGAATTCCTGAGTGATATGGAAGGCATCTGCGTGCGCGCGATCTTGAGTCATCAGCAACCAGCGCGCAAGTCGCGCCTCGACCACGTGGAAGCGCGTGCACGCTGCGGTCTGCGCAAGCTGGCTCAAATGGACGAATACATACCGGTCGATCTGGCGTTGCAGCACTGGGCTCTGTCGCAGTTCTCGGCAGAAGCGCGCGGCGTCCATCCGTAACGCAGGTCCTGCGCCCTGCACGACCGCGCGCACGGGCGAGGACTTTACGCCCAGCGCGAGTGGAATGCCGAACATGCCTTCGTTTCCGACCATACCCACTTCGAGGGACGTGGCATCGCCGATCGGCATGACCAGCGAGATGAAGCTCCTGGTGGGGAAATAGACGTGCCTGATGCGCTCGCTCGGCGTGTAAAGCACGTCGGCAAACTCGAGCCTGACAGGTTCGCAAGCGGCCAGCATTCGGCGGCGATTGCTACTTGGCAGCCCCTCGAGCAAACGATTGACTGTGGGAGCGTTTTGAGGCGATGACACCAATAATTTCCTCGGGAGTCGGTGGCCCGCCGATCAGCACCCGGAGAATTGAGGTGCAATTGCGAAGCCGCCGCTGACGTGCAAGCGCGGTCTCACCCACTGCGATTGGCGCGAGAATACGCTGACGCCGTTTCCCGGTCTGCGCGCTAGCGCACATAGCTACCCGGGGCGGCAAATTACCGCGGAGGAAAAGAGGTCGAAGCTACGTGGCGACGTAGGGCAGCAGGCGATCGAGCTCCGTTTTGACCACTTGGTAGCATTCGCAGGACCGCGCCTCCAGCCCCGGTCGATCCAGCACCGTGATTCTGCCCCGCCGGTAACGAATCAAACCGGCGTCCTGAAGCTTTCCGGCAGCCTCGGTGACGCCTTCGCGGCGAACGCCCAGCATGTTGGCGATCAATTCCTGCGTCATCGAGAGCTCGTTGGATGCGAGACGATCCAGGCTGAGCAGCAGCCAGCGGCACAATTGCTGGTCGACCGAATGATGCCGATTGCACACCGCCGTTTGCGCCATCTGCGTGATGAGGGCTTGGGTGTAGCGAAGCAACAGATGGAGCATCGGGCCGAAGCGGTGGAACTCGTCCTTCAGCAACTGGGCTTTCAGCCGGAAGCCGAATCCCGCGCTCTGCACGACGGCGCGGCTGGGCGTGGTTTCACCGCCCATGAAGAGCGATATACCGAGGATGCCCTCGTTGCCAACGATAGCGATCTCTGCGGACGCGCCATCTTCCATGACGTAGAGCAGTGAAACGATCGACGTCGTAGGGAAATAGACGTACCGCAGCCGAACGCCGGGTTCATAAAGGACGTCGCCCAGCTTCATCGGTATCAGTTCCAGATGAGGTGCCAGCCGTTCGTAGTCGCTTGCCGGCAGAGCCTCGAGCAAATGGTTCTGCTCGGGACTTGGGTGTGGAAGCGCAGCCGTGGGCGACTTGTCCTTCATGGGCAAGGACGACACTTTCTCGATGCGGTGCCCCGAGCTAACAGATGCCATCATTTCAGTATATACCTTCGGTATAGCTCCTAGTTCGGTGCAGCACAAAAGGCGGCGCCAGTGGCTTGTCGGCTCAGCCTTACCCGGCCGATCGACATCGGTACGCTACCGCACGGACGAGAATGGGCATCGCAGGTAACTTTGCATCCTGCAGAGTCGGTGTATCCAGGTGGGTCCGCTACCTGAATTCGGGCGCGGCCGTCACCACATCGGCAATGTCGATGCTGTCCGGCTAAAACCACATCGCAGCAATCAAATCCGCGGCCCCCTTCCAGACTGGGAATCCAAGATGAACATGACCCTGAGTTTCGCTCCGCTCGTTTCGCTTCTCGCCGGCATACTTATTTTGGTCGTACCACGATTGCTCAACTACATTGTCGCCATTTACCTGATCGTCATCGGGCTCCTCGGTCTGTTCGGCGCCGGAAACTTCCACTTCAAGTGACCGCATTGCGGGACTCCGAGTTGTTCGCCAAACCCGCGCGCGCGCTCGTCGCCGTGGACGTAAGACGCGCTGCGATCGGCGCGCGTGACAAAAAGACGAGACTGGCCCTGCTGGGGATCGGACTCTTGGCGCTCCTGGCCGGTTGTGCGTCCCTGCCGCCAGGTTCGGACTTTCCAAAAACAACGTCGAATGCCTTGACGCGCCCGGAACAGACGCACATGGGGCAGCAATTGGCGGCGGCAAAAGCGCAGCACCCGGGAAACTCCGGTTTCAAGCTCCTCCCGGTCGGCACCGACAGCTTTCTGCTGCGAATGGAAATGGCGCAGGCCGCGGAGCGAACCCTTGACGTCCAGTACTTCCTGATCCAGAGCGACGACACCGGCCAGTTGCTGATCGAAGCGCTGCTCAAAGCCGCAGACCGCGGCGTGCGAGTGCGCGTGCTGCTCGACGACGCCGGCTCGTTCGGCCGCGACGCGCAGATCCGGACGCTGGCGGGGTACCCGAATATCGAGCTGCGGCTATTCAATCCGTTTGCCTATCGCGGCAACGTCGGGTTCGTTCACGTCGCCGAGTTTCTCGCCGATGCGTCCAGGCTCAACTATCGGATGCACAACAAGCTCTTTGTCGTCGATAACGAAATCAGCATCGTCGGAGGCCGCAACATCGGAGACGAATATTTCCAGGGCGGCCGCGACTATGAATTCGGCGACTACGACATCATCGCCGCCGGCCCCATCGTCAACGAGGTCTCGAAGAGCTTCGACGCCTTCTGGAATAGTCCGATGGCAATTCCCATCGAAGCGCTCTCAGGCGGCAAGCCTTCGGCGCAAGACCTGGAAGACTATCGAGGTGTTCTCGCGGCACATCGCGCACAGATGACCGAGGCCAACGCTCCGTACATGCGTGCCCTGGCCGCCAACGAGCCGCTGACCGCAATGCTCAGTGGCAAGTCGTCGCTCGCGTGGGCCAAGGGAGAAGTCGTCTACGACAGCCCGGAAAAAGCCAAGGTCCAGGACGGTGAGCAAGGCGGTCGCCTGCTGCGGCATCGGCTCGGCGAGGTGGCGAAAGAGGTCCACTCGGAGTTGATCGTCGTGTCGCCTTACCTGGTGCCAGGAACTGCAGGAATGAAATTTCTCGAAGGCTTGCGCGAGCGCAACGTCAGCGTTCGGATTCTCACCAATTCGCTCGCGTCGACCGACATGCCCATCGTTCACTCGGGTTACCAGGCGGCCCGCGCGCCGCTCCTTGGAACCGGCGTCGATCTGTACGAAGTGCGGCCGGTGCTTGGCAAGCCCGTCGTACGGGGCAACCGGCTGAAATCGCTGAGTTCCGGGCAGTACGCATTGCATGCCAAGGTATTCGTATTCGATCGGCAGCGAGTGTTCGTCGGCTCGATGAACCTCGACCAGCGGTCGTTGCACCTCAACACGGAAATCGGGCTGATCATCGACAGCCCGGAGCTCGCGCGCCAGATCGCTCTGCGATTCGCGGATATCGCACAACCAGCGAACAGCTACGTCCTGATGCTGAGCGAGACCGATGGACTCGGTCAACGTCACCTCGTCTGGCGCACGCTGGAGAATGGACAACCAGTCGAATTCGATCAGGAACCTGGCGTTACGCTCTGGCAACGACTGCAAGTGGACATGCTGTCGATGCTCCCGCTCGACGACCTGCTCTAACGTGGCGACCCCCGCGTAGCGACAGCGCCAGTCGACGCTGGCCGCTTCAAACCATTCGACGCCGCGCATTGAAGGCTGGGTTCGGCGAATCGAATGCCGATATCGACTGGCTGTCCGCCGGGAAAAACAGGACGTACGGTACTCGCCCAACACCATGAATATGTGCGCTACCGCACTGACTGTAGCGGGGCAGGCGCCCAGAATAACAACAGGGTGAAATTTATGTTCTCGCCTGGAACGTGTTTCGTGAATGGTGACTTTCCGATGGATGCCGACGTGACTGTGTGAACCAACATGAAATCGATACTCGACCCGTCGTTTCGATATACCGCTAGCTTTAACACGGACCTGCAAAAGACATTCGCCAGAATCCGGCGCGGCCAAAAGCAGGACGCGCAAGGAGCGGCGCCCGTGACCGCGGACGCGCTTGGCAACGTTTCCTCTATCGTCAGAAAGACAGCTTTGGTCCGGTGATGAAACGTCTCCATTCTCGGCTTGCATTGGCCGTCGGTGACCATCGAGTGCGCCGACGGCTCCTGCACGATTAATTGACTGAAGGACTGAAAATGCGTACCGGACTTATAGTGCTGTGGATGCTGCTTTTTTCCATCACCTCGGCCGCGGCTCAGGTGAGCATCGGCATCGGACTTCCTGGCGTCACCATCGGTATCAATCTTCCGGTGTATCCGCAGCTGGTACGCGTGCCCGGCTATCCTGTCTACTATGCTCCGCAGATGAATTCGAACTATTTCTTCTACGATGGCATGTACTGGGTCTATGACCAGGACAACTGGTACGCGAGCACCTGGTACAACGGCCCTTGGGAGCTGGTGGGACCCGAGATGGTGCCGCTGTTCATCTTGCGCATCCCCGTGCGTTACTACCGGCAACCGCCTTCGTACTTTCGCGGGTGGACGTCGGATGCTCCGCCGCGCTGGGGTGAACACTGGGGCAACACCTGGGAGGAGCGTCGGCGCGGATGGGACAACTGGAATCGCGCCTCCGTGCCCCAGCCGGCCCCGCTGCCCGTGTACCAGCGGCAATATTCAGGGAACAAGTATCCGCCCGTGGAGCAGCAGCAGGCGCTGCAAAGCCGGAATTATCGTTACAAGCCGAAGGACGCGCTTAGTCCAGCAGCACTATCCGGCACCGCAAGTGCAAAGTGCGCCAGCGCCTGCTCCGCAGCGAAATCAGGGCGTACCTCAGGCAAGAAGTGCCCCGCCACCGGCCCAACGTGGTTCCAGCCCGCCATCTTCACTGCAGCAACCGGCTCCGCCCGCAGCACAGGGACAACCGCCGCGGAAGAGCGGTCGAGACGTTCAGGGCCCGGCCGCCGCCAAACCGGCTCCTCAGCAGGCCAGCCCTATAGCCCAACCTCAGACGCAGCAAACACGGCAAGGCACGGCCCAGCGTCAGCAGCAGGTACCCAAGGCGCAAGCCCAGGACAAGGGACCGCAAGCCAAGCGACCCGCGCAGGAACCAAAGGCCCAGCAGCAGACGCAGCAACCACAGCAAGCCACAGGCCAGCGTCAGCAGCAGGCACCAAGGCGCAAGCCCAGGACAAGGGACCGCAAGGCAAGGCATCCGCGCAGAAGCCTAAGCAGGGCCAACAGAAAGACGGTGCCAAGGGTGAGCAACGGGACGGGGAAGGCAATAAATGAGGCACGCCAAGTCAGTCCGCTCTGATCTCGAGAGGGGCGTCCTTATCACCTACCCGCCTGTCGGCGGCTCGATTCACAACCTCGGGCGTGAGCATCGGAGTTGGCGCCCGCTACGCGTTAAACAAAGGAGCGACTCATGAGTATTGGCACCATTCTGCTGATCGTATTGATCCTGATACTCATCGGCGTCCTGCCCACCTGGCCGCACGCCCGCAGCTGGGGCTACGGTCCCAGCGGCATCGTCGGTGTAATAGTGGTAATCCTGATCGTCCTGTTCTTGTTGGGGCGCCTGTAATCCCGCGCGGTGAAGGCGGATCGTCTTACTCAAAGGAAAAAGCATGAGCAACATCGCTCGAAAATTGGCATCCATCGCAGGCGCGCTACTCATCGCTACGGCGCTGGGCTGTGCCTCGACGGCGAAACACGAAGGCACCGGCGAATACGTCGACGACACGGTCATCACCACCAAGGTCAAGGCGGCGATCCTCAAGGAGCCGACGCTCAAGTCGGCCGAGATCAACGTCGAGACGTTCAAGGGCGTCGTTCAGCTTAGCGGCTTTGTGAGTTCGCAGGTCGCGGAAAACACGGCGGTTGAAGTGACCCGTAACGTCGCCGGCGTCAAGTCGGTCAAGAACGACATGCGTCTCAAGTAACAAAGAACCCCGCCGGAAGTCAGGTCGGCAGCACGGCGACCTGCCTGTCCGGCGTACGTTCGATGAACCCCGCCGCTATTCCAGTCTCCTCCGACACAGCTGACTCGATACCCGCTATCGAGCAAACTGCCTCCGCCGCCGACGCATCGCTCGTCACCCTTCCGGAAACCAGACTGCAGGTTAATGCACGGGGACTGGCGCTGGGCATTCTGGCGGCACTCGCGTCGGTTGTCGCCCTGTGGTGGGCGCAGGCCTTTGTGGTGCCGCTGCTGCTCGGCATCGTCATAGCCTATACGCTGAATCCATTTGTGGCATGGCTAGAGGCGATCAAGATCCCTCGCGTTATCGGTACGTTCATCGTGATGGCGAGCGTGATCGGTGCGCTCGTTCTCGGAACGTATTCGTTGCGCGGACAAATGCAGACCATCATCGAACAATTGCCCGAAGCGGCGACCAAGTTCGCTACTGGGCTTGCGCACCTGCAAGGCGGCCAGATCGGCAATATACAGAAAATGCAAACCGCAGCGACGGCGGTGGAAAAGGCGACGACCCAGGCGGCCGGTGCCGCCGTGGTTCCGCGTCAGACAGTCACCCATGTCGTCGTGGACCAGCCCACATTCAAGCTCGGTAACTTCCTGTGGCAGAGTTCGATCGGCGCTCTCGGAGCCATGGGTCAGGCGGCGATGGCCGTTTTCCTGATTTTCTTTCTGCTCATTGGCGGCGACACATTCAAGCGAAAGCTGGTCCGGCTGACCGGGCCGTCGTTGTCGAAGAGAAAGATTACTGTAACCAAATCCTCGACGATATCAACGGGTCGATCCAGAAATACATGTTCATGATGCTGACGACAAACCTGCTGGTCGCGTTGCTTAGCTGGTTGGCGTTTCGCTGGATCGGCCTCGAGAACGCCGGCGCTTGGGCCGTCGCCGCAGGTCTACTGCACATCGTCCCGTACTTTGGCCCCGGCGTCACGGCCATCGCGACCGGAATGGCTGCCTTCATGCAGTTCGAATCGTTCACAACGGCGTCGCTGGTTGCCGGCGCATCGCTGGCGATCGCTACCGTCGTCGGAACGTTCGTCACCACCTGGATGACCGGTCGGATCGCCCACATGAATTCCGCAGCAGTGTTCATTTCCCTGCTATTCTGGGGTTGGCTGTGGGGCGTCTGGGGCATGCTGCTCAGCATTCCCATCATCGTCATCATCAAGGTCGTGTCGCAGCATGTGGAGCAGTTGCACCCGGTGGCCGAATTGCTGGGCGATTGACCCGGCGCGAGGCCGCGAATAGGCTTGTTGGCGGAGCAAGGTCGTTCACGCCACCAGCCGCACGAGCCGCGACCTGACCGCGGCATTGCGGCGATAGCAGTATGAACCGGGGCACGGCATTGGTGACGAGCAGCACGTCGATTTTTGGACATCTGACCCAGTTCAGGGGGCGTCTGCGCAGCAGCGGCTTGTCGCACAAGCCGCTCGTCGAGGAGCTGCCGCTCCGATCGGAATTGTTCACCACCGAGCAGATGGAACGCCACGGCAAGACGCTTGCCGCTGCGCATCGAGTCACGCCGGGCCGCGCACAGGACCAGCTTCTCCCGCGGTTGGCATCGAACGAAACCGTGTTGATCGGCGTCTGCAACCGTTTGGCCGCGGCGATATCGACAAACCGCAGGATCGCGCCGGCGGGTGAGTGGCTGCTCGACAACTTCCACCTGATCGAAGAGCAGATCGATACCGCCAAGAGGCACTTGCCGCGCGGCTATAGCCGGGAGCTGCCACGCTTGGCACTCGGCCCCTCAGCAGGTTTGCCGCGCGTATACGACATCGCGCTCGAGGCCATCTCTCACGCCGATGGCCGGGTCGACGCCGACGGCCTGAGGCGTTTCGTGACCGCCTACCAATCGATTACCACGCTCAAGCTCGGCGAGCTGTGGGCTATTCCGATCATGCTGCGACTCGCCTTGATCGAGAACCTGCGTCGCGTCGCTGTGCGGATTGCCACCACCATGGCCGAGCGCGATCTGGCGAATACCTGGGCCGACCGAATGATGCAGACGGCCGAGCGGGATCCGAAAAGTCTCATCCTCGTCATAGCCGACATGGCGCGCTCGTCGCCTCCAATGGCGAGCGCGTTCGTGGCGGAACTGGCGAGGCGATTGCAAGGCCAGACCGCGGCTCTCGCGCTCGCGTTGACATGGATCGAACAACGGCTGGGCGAATCGCACCTGACGATCGAACAGTTGGTGCAAATGGCGAACCAGCAGCAGGCATCGGATCAGGTTTCGATCAGCAACAGCATCAGCAGTCTTCGCTTGCTGAGCGCGATCGACTGGCGCGACTTCGTTGAAGCAATCAGCGCCGTCGAAAGAATTCTGCGTCGAGATCCTCCAGACATCTATGCCTCGATGGAGTTTGCGACCCGTGACCGCTATCGTCACGCGACCGAGCGCATCGCGAAGCAAGGTGGCATGGCGGAGGCTGAAGTTGCCGAGAAGGCGATCGAGTTGGCATGTGCGAGCGTCGCCCACAAAGCGAGCGACGATCGCGCGGCACATGTCGGGTTCTATCTGATCGACAAGGGACTTCCCGAGCTCGAACGCGCCGCGGGGGTCCAAGTCTCGATGCTCGCGGCGTTGAGACGAATCGGAACGCGATTTCCCTTGGCCGTGTTCCTTGGTGCAATCGCGGTGACGACAGGCATCTTCACCGCAGGCCTCGCCGCCAACGCCGATGCCGCCGGAGTAAGCGGCGAAATTCTGACGCTGGCCATCGTGCTTTCGCTCCTGGCTACCAGTCAGTTTGCGGTGACGATCGTGAACTGGCTCGCCACGTTGCTGGTGACACCTAACTCGCTGCCGCGAATGGATTTCTCCAAGGGCATCGCCGCACACGCGCGGACGCTTGTGGTAGTGCCAAGCATGCTCACCAGCGCGCGCAATGTCGAGGATCTGGTCGAGGCGCTCGAAGTACGGTTCCTGGCCAATCGCGATCCGCATCTGCATTTCGGATTGCTGACCGATTTTCCGGATGCCAGTGCGGAGTCGCTTCCCTCGGACGAGCAATTGCTTGAACTGGTCGCGGAACGCATCAATGAGCTGAATCGAAAATACGGGCTTGAGGACGACCCGTCGACAATCCAAAAAAATGGCAACGGCAACGACGATTCCCTGACAGACGCCCGCCCGGGCGAGATGGACGCAGGTCATTCCTCGAATGCCAGTGCCTTCTACCTGTTTCACCGTCCCCGACGTTGGAATGCGACGGCGCGGCTCTGGATGGGCCATGAACGCAAGCGCGGCAAGCTTGGCGATTTGAATTCGCTGTTGCGCGGCGGTCGTTCGGATGGGTTTTCTCGCATCGTCGGCGCAACGGCCATCCTCTCGCAAGTGCGGTACGTCATCACACTGGACACGGATACGCAACTGCCGCGCGACGCGGCGCGCCAGTTTGTGGGTGCCATGGCGCATCCGTTGAATGCGGCCCGGTTCGGTGAGCCTGGGAAAGATACAAGCAGGGAAGTGGTGACATCGGGTCACGGCATCCTCCAGCCGCGCGTGTCCGTCAGCTTGCCTGGGACGAATCGATCGCGCTATGCGCGCCTGTACGGCGGTGACGCAGGCACCGACCAATACACGCGCACGGTTTCCGACGTGTATCAGGATCTTTTCGACGAAGGCTCGTTCATCGGCAAGGGCATCTACGACGTCGACGCCTTCGAGCGTGCGCTCAAGGGACGCTTTCCCACAAACCGCATCCTGAGCCACGATCTTCTGGAGGGATGCTACGCCCGTGCCGGACTGCTCAGCGACGCTGAGCTATATGAAGATTTTCCTGCGCGCTATAGCGCCGATGTCGCCCGCCGGCGTCGGTGGATTCGCGGCGACTGGCAGCTCGTGGGATGGCTGCGACGAAGCGTACGAGGGCCGGACGGGCGCCGCGAACGCAATCCGCTTTCGATGCTGTCGCAGTGGAAGCTGTTCGACAACCTGCGACGCAGCCTTGTCCCCGCCGCGCTTGCATTGCTGCTGCTGACGGGATGGAGCGTGTTGGCGGCCGCGGGGTTCTGGACCGGGGTCGTCGTCGCCGTCCTCCTGACGCCGGCCTTCATTGCCTCGCTCTCCGATCTTGTCGACAAGCCCGCCGAGGTGCCACTCCGACAACATTTGGCTGCGGCCGAGCACACGGCGCGACGACATATCGCGCAGGCGCTGCTGGCACTCGCCTTTCTGCCTTATGAAGCCTTTTTCTGTCTCGATGCGATCGTGCGCACGATCGGGCGCTTGCTGATTACCCATCGACGCCTGCTGGAATGGAATACGTCGAGCGAGGTCGATCGCGCGTTGCAGGACCTCGACCGTACGGACCTGTTGGCTTCCTATCGCTCGATGGCGGTCGCTCCGGCAATCGCCGCCGCTGCGTGGATTGGCCTGTTTTTCGCGAATCCCGCGGGGCTGGCTGTAGCCGGCCCGATTTTGATGCTCTGGGCGGCATCGCCTGCCATTGCCTGGTGGATCAGTCGCCCGCTCACGCGCCGAAGCGCCAAGCTGACGGTTGAGCAGACTCATTTCCTGCGCCAGCTGGCGCGCAAAACATGGGCCTATTTCGAGACGTACGTCGGTCCGGACGACCACTGGTTGCCGCCCGACAACGTGCAGGACCAGCCGGCGGTCAAAGTCGCGCACCGCACCTCGCCGACCAACATGGGCCTGGCACTGCTCGCCAACTTGACCGCATATGACTTCGGTTATCTGTCGGCCGGGCAGCTGGTTGTGCGCACGACGAATGCACTACGCAGCATGGGAGCGCTAGAACGATATCGGGGGCACTTCTACAACTGGTACGACACGCAGACCCAATTGCCTCTCCCTCCCCGGTATGTCTCGACCGTGGACAGCGGCAACCTCGCGGGCCATCTGCTGACTTTGCGCCCCGGCCTCATGGCGCTCTGCGATGCGCCCATCCTCAATCGACGATGGCTTGAGGGCATTAGCGACACGTTGGCGATTCTGATCGACGCCGTCGGCCAACAGTCAATGCCGGCTATCGCGCAATTCGAAAAGGCACTCGCAGCGGCAATCGCCGCCAGCCCGACGACGCTGGCCGACGCATGGATCCACGTCGACCTCCTCGCCGCGCACGCTGCCGATGTAGTCGCCCATATGACTGCCAGTAACCTCACAGACTCCGAGATCGAAGCCGGCATCTGGACGCACGCTCTCGAAAGGCAATGCGCCGACTTGCGCGACGAACTGACTAGTCTCGCGCCGTGGCTGGAGCTGCAATCGGTGCCTGAAATGCCTCACGACTTTCCGGGCGCCAACGGTGTTCCAACGCTCCGCGAAGTTGCGATGCTCGACGCGGCACTTCCGCCCATTATCGAACACGCGCGCGTCAACGGCTCGACTGTGGAACAGCGAAATTTGCTCGACACTCTGCGAGACCTGATAACACTAGGCGCACAGCGTGCAACGGCAAGAATGGCCGCGATCGACCAACTGGCGCTGCAGGCGACCGCACTTGCCGAGATGGATTACGATTTTCTGTTCGACAAGGTGCGTCGGCAGCTTGTGATCGGATACAACGTCGCGCAGCTCCGAAGCGACGAGAGCTACTATGACTTGCTGGCATCGGAAGCGCGATTGTGCAATTTCGTCGCCATTGCGCAGGGGAAGCTGCCACAGGAAAGCTGGTTCGCGCTCGGTCGTCTGCTCACCTCGACGGGCGGAGATCCGGTCCTGCTGGGATGGAGCGGCTCGATGTTCGAATACCTGATGCCCCTGCTGGTTATGCCGACCTATGAAAATACCTTGCTCGATCAAACTTACGTCGCGGCGGTGGAGCGACAGATCGAGTATGGAAGGCAACGTGGCGTGCCATGGGGAATGTCGGAGTCTGGCTACAACACCGTCGACGTCAATCTCAACTACCAATATCGCGCCTTCGGCGTTCCGGGATTGGGCTTGAAGCGCGGCCTCGCCGAGGATCTGGTCGTGGCGCCGTACGCGTCAGCGCTTGCCCTGATGGTCGCTCCCGAGGCCGCATGCCTTAACCTGCAACGTCTCGCCGCCGAAGGATTGGCCGGAAGGCTCGGTTTGTTCGAGGCCATCGACTACACACCGTCGCGGCAACGCCGCGGCGAATCGAGCGCCGTGGTCCGGTCGTTCATGGCTCACCACCAGGGCATGAGCCTGCTGTCCTGCGCCTACGTGCTTCTGGCACGACCGATGCAAAAACGCTTCGAGTCGGATCCTCTGTTTCAAGCGACTTTGCTTCTTCTTCAGGAACGCATTCCGAGGGCCGCGCTATTTCATTCCCACGCCACCGACCTTTCCGATCTCCGCGCGGGCGGAGGCGGTCCAGAGCCGCCGGTGCGCGTCCTCACGAGCCCGGACACGACGATTCCGGAGGTGCAGTTGCTGTCGAACGGCCGCTACCACGTTATGGTCACGAACGCCGGAGGTGGAAGCAGTCGCTGGAAAGATCTGGCCATGACCCGATGGCGCGAAGACGGCACCTCCGACAACTGGGGCACGTTCTGCTATCTCCGCGACGAGGCCAGTGGAGAGTTCTGGTCAACCGCTTATCAGCCCACCCTCAAACAAGGTGAACATTACGAGGCAATCTTTTCCGAAGGCCGAGCGGAGTTCCGGCGCAGGGATTTCGACTTCGAGACGCATACGGAGATCGTAGTTTCGCCGGAGGACGACATCGAAGTGCGCCGGGTCCACATCACGAACCGGTCCCGGGCTTCCCGCGCGATCGACGTGACGAGCTACGCCGAGATGGTTCTGGCGCCAGCGGCTGCGGACGTGCTGCATCCGGCGTTCAGCAATCTGTTCGTGCAAACCGAGATTCTTCAGCAACGGAACGCTATTCTTTGCACCCGGCGTCCTCGCTCCCGGGAAGAACAGGTGCCCTGGATGTTCCATCTGATGACCGTGCATGGCGCCCGCCGCGCTGAGATCTCCTTCGAGACGGATCGCATGCGCTTCATCGGTCGCGGCGGTTCGGTCGCTGCGCCGCGCGCGATGACCGATGCAGGCACGCTGTCGAACACCGCCGGCTCGGTGTTGGATCCGATAGCGGCGATCCGCCATCGAATGATGATCGACGCCGGTGCTACGGCGACGATCGACTTGGTTTCCGGCGCCAGCGAGACGCGCGACGGAGTGCTGCGTCTCGTGGACAAATACCAGGATCGCCGTCTGGTGGATCGCGTGTTCGAACTGACGTGGACGCACAGCCATGTCGTGCTGCAGCAGCTCAATGCCACCGAGGCTGACGCGCAACTCTACGGCCGCCTTGCCAGTTCGGTGATCTACGCCAATGCATCGTTGCGTGCGGCGGCGAGCGTTCTGGTCAGGAACCGTCGCGGACAATCCGGGCTGTGGGGCTACGCAATTTCCGGTGACTTGCCGATCGTGCTGCTGCAGATTTCCGCTGCGAGCAACATCGAACTTGTGCGGCAGCTGGTGCAGGCGCATGCCTACTGGCGCCTGAAGGGGCTGTCGGTCGACCTGGTAATCTGGAACGAAGATCACGACGTCTATCGGCAGCGGCTTCAGGAACAGATCCTCGGGCTGATTGCTGCCGGCGTCGAAGCTCATTTCGTCGATCGACCCGGCGGCATTTTCGTTCGGCACGCGGAGCAGATTTCCTCCGAGGACCGGGTCCTTTTCGAGTCGGTAGCGCGGGCGATCATCGTCGACAGCCGCGGAACCCTGGCTGAACAGATCAACCGTCGTGTACCCGCCGAGGCACGAATTCCACGGCTCTCCCCGACGCGCACCCATCGGCCGCAGGGCTCCGCGGACGTTGACTTGGCGGAAGACGGCCTAGTCTCCTTCAACGGAACCGGGGGATTCTCGCCGGACGGGCGCGAATACGTCATTGCGCCTGGGGCAGGAAACGCAACGCCTACGCCGTGGGTAAATGTCCTTGCGAATTCGCGTTTCGGCACCGTCGTATCGGAAAGCGGGCTTGGCTATACGTGGAGCGACAACGCCCACCTGTTTCGACTCACGCCTTGGCACAACGATCCGGTGAGTGAGCCGAGCGGAGAAGCGATCTACCTGCGCGACGAAGAAACCGGACATTTCTGGTCGCCCACGCCCTCGCCCTGCGCGGGCTCGGGTCCTTACGTCACCCGGCATGGATTCGGCTACAGCGTTTTCGAGCACACCGAAGACGGAATTCGCTCGGAGCTCACCCTCTTCGTGGCGCTCGATGCCGCGGTCAAATTTTTCAGGTTGAAAGTGCATAACGAGTCAGGCCGCACGCGACGGCTATCGGTCACTGGGTACGTCGAGTGGGTATTGGGGGACGTCCGTGCGAAGTCCGCGATGCACGTGGCGACCGAAATCGATGCCAGGAACGGTGCGTTGTATGCGCGCAATCCTTACAACAGCGAGTTCTCCGACTGTGTGGCGTTCTTCGACGTCGACGAGCCAACGCGAACGGTGACGGGCTCCCGCACCGAGTTCCTCGGTCGCAATGGCACGCTCCGCAATCCCGCTGCCATGCACCGGGTGCGGCTGTCCGGCAAAACCGGAGCCGCGCTGGATCCGTGCGCAGCGATGCAGGTCATCGTCGATCTCGCGGACGGGGAGCACCGCGAGACCGTTTTTCGGCTTGGCGGTGCAGGTAACGCCGATGCGACCAGTCAACTGGCGCAACGCTTCCGCGGATCTGCAGCCGCCACTGACGCGCTCGCCGACGTGATCGAGCACTGGCGGCACACGCTTACCGCTGTGCAGATCGACACGCCGGACATGGCACTCAACGTCCTGACCAATGGCTGGCTGATGTACCAGACGATCGCGTGCCGTCTGTGGGCGCGCAGCGGCTTCTATCAATCGGGCGGCGCCTACGGTTTCCGTGATCAGTTGCAGGACGCAATGGCCCTGGTTCATGCCAGGCCCGAGTTATTGCGCGCGCAAATCGCGCTTTGTGCGAGCCGTCAATTCACCGAAGGCGACGTCCAGCATTGGTGGCATCCCGGGTCGGGCCGCGGCGTACGCACACATTGCTCCGACGATTACCTTTGGCTGCCGCTCGCAACATGTCGCTACGTTCTAACCAGCGGCGACATGTCGATTCTCGACGAAACGGCGCGCTATCTCGAAGGCCGGCCTGTCAATGCGGAAGACGACTCGTACTATGATCTGCCGGGCCAGTCCGACCGCCGCGCGAATGTCTATGAGCACTGTGTCAAGGCGCTTCTCCACGGTCTCAGATTCGGCGTCCACGGCTTGCCGCTGATCGGATCCGGCGACTGGAACGACGGCATGAACCTCGTCGGCAGGCACGGCAAGGGAGAAAGTGTATGGCTCGGATTCTTTCTTTGTCACGTCCTGGGAGAATTTGCCAAAGTTGCGCGTCTGCGCAACGACCCGTCGTTCGCCGACCGGTGCGAGACAGAGGCAACGCAGCTACGGCAACGAATCGAGACGACCGCCTGGGATGGCGAGTGGTATCGCCGCGCGTACTTCGACGATGGTTCACCTCTGGGTTCCATCGCCAACGCCGAGTGCCAAATCGATTCCGTTGCGCAGAGCTGGGCGGTTCTTTCCGGCGCGGGTGATGCTGCGCGCTCGCGCGCAGCGATGAACGCGGTGAGCGCGCGCCTGGTTCGCCGCGACCACGCGTTGATCCAGCTTCTCGATCCGCCATTCGACACGTCCGATCTTGACCCTGGATACATCCGTGGCTACGTGCCAGGCGTGCGGGAGAATGGTGGTCAGTACACCCATGGCGCGATCTGGACCGCGATGGCCTTCGCGGCGCTGGGTGACAATGCACGCGCCTGGGAGTTGACGCAGATGATCAACCCGGTAAACCACGCTCGAACGCCGGAGGGCACCGCGACCTACAAGGTGGAGCCGTACGTCGTTGCCGCCGATGTCTATGCGCTGGCGCCGCACACCGGCCGCGGCGGCTGGACCTGGTACACGGGCTCGGCTGGCTGGATGTATCGGCTGGTCGTGGAATCGCTGCTGGGACTCAAGCTGGAAGCGGGCCGACTGCGCTTCACGCCGTGCATGCCTCCAGGGTGGAACGGGTTCGCATTGCGCTACCGCTATCGTGAAACCAGCTACCACATCGTGGTACGGCGAACCGAGATGGATGGCGACGAAAAGACAGACGCGGCAAGCATCACAGTCGATGGTTTCGTGCAAGTCGACGATTTCGTTCTTCTCGCCGACGATCGGCAGGAACATCAAGTGGACGTGCGTGTTCGGTCCAGGTATCTCGTTCCGCAAATGAGTGCCGCTTGAGGTCGCGCAGTCATTATTCGTTACCCCATATGTACGTCAGCGCACAGAGCGTCTCGGACAAAGGCGGACAATGATCGAAATGGATCTGCTACCTCATCGCCAACGCTCGAAATCGACCGAGGTTGTGTGACAACGCCGCGCCAAGCGCCTCAGTACGCCCGCAACCTCATCGAGGCTAGCCTCGACCCCCTCGTCACCTTTAGTACTGAGGGCAAGGTCACCGACGTCAACGAAGCCATGGTCGCGGTCACCGGCGTCACCCGAGAACAGCTGATCGGCAGCGACGTCTTCCACTATTTCACCGAGCCCGAAAAGGCGCGCGAGGGCTTCCAATTGGTCTTCGCGGACGGGGTCGTCGCTGACTACCCCCTCACCATTCGACATCGCGACGGCAAGCTCACCGAGGTTGTCTACAACGCCTCCGAATACAAGGACGCGCATGGCGACGTTCTGGGCGTCTTCGCCGCCGCCCGCGACATCAGCGACCGCAAGCGTCGGGACGCGATCCTGCTGGAGGTTCAATCCTTCGCCGAAGCGATTGTGGAAACGGTGCGAGAGCCCCTGCTGGTTCTCGACAAGGACCTCCACGTGAAAATGGCGAACCAATCGTTTCTCCGGACCTTCCAGGCCTCGAAACAAGAGACGGAGGGCCGCCTGCTCTACAAGCTAGGCAACGGCCAGTGGGACATCCCCGAGCTGCGACGCCTGCTGGAGGACATCATCCCGCAGCACACGGAGTTTCGGGATTTCGAGGTTACTCACGACTTTCCCGCGATCGGTCGCCGCACGATGCTCCTTAACGCTCGCAAGCTCTCCGAGCCTGGCGTCAATCGCGAGTTGTTCCTGCTAGCAATGGAAGACACGACCGAGCGCAAACAGGCGGAGGCGGAATCGAAGAATGCCAAGGAGGCAGCCGAGGACGCAAACCGCGCCAAGAGCGACTTCCTGGCCCGCATGAGCCACGAAATCCGCACGCCTATGAACGCTATCATCGGCATGGCGGATCTGCTGTGGGAGACTTCATTGGCTTCGGAGCAGCGCGAGTACGTGCGGATATTCAGGAAAGCCGGCGCTCAACTTCTGGACCTGATCAACGACATCCTGGATCTTTCCAAGGTGGAGTCTGGCCACCTGATGCTCGAGAATCTCGATTTCGATCTCGGCGAGGTTCTTGATAAGACTCTCGAAATCATGGCCATCCGTGCCCATGAGAAAGGGCTCGAGCTGGCCCTTCACATCGCTCCGGACGTTTCCGAGTCGCTGGTAGGCGATCCGGCGCGTCTCCGCCAGGTCCTCATCAATCTGATTGGGAACGCGATCAAGTTCACCGAGCATGGGGAAGTGATCGTTCGGGTTGATGCCGACCCCGAGGATAGAACCGGCGGTGCATTGAGATTCGCGGTTTGCGACACAGGAATCGGCATTCCCGAAGAAGCGCGCGAGCTGATCTTCGCACCCTATTCGCAGGTCGATACGTCCACGACGCGCAAGTTCGGCGGGACCGGCCTCGGTCTGACCATTTCGTGGCGCGTGGTCGAGTTGATGCAGGGGCGGATATGGGTAGAGAGCAGCATCGGGAAAGGAAGCACGTTCTACTTCACGGCTCGATTCGCGGTCAGTAACAAGCCGCTGGAGGCGGCCCCCTCGAGGGCGATGGACCTCGAGGACGTAAAGACCCTGATAATCGACGACAACGCGGCGAACCGGCAGATACTCAGCGAAATGCTCTCGCGCTGGGGCGCAGTCGTGACTGAAGCGGAAGGCGGAGAGCAAGGAATAGCGGAATTAATTCGCGCAACGCGGGCCGGAGCGCCGTATTCGCTGGTGTTGCTGGATCGACGCATGCCGGGCGTCGATGGGTTCCAAGTGGCCGAACGAATCCATCAGCAACCCAGCATGGCGCGGACGACGATCTTGATGCTCACGTCGGAAAACCGTGCGGGCGACATCGCGCGAGGTCGTGCGCTCGGGGTCGCGGCATACCTCGTGAAACCTGTAAAGCCAGCCGATTTGCTCGAGGGAATTCAGATGGCACGCGGAGGCGCCGTTCCTGCGGCAGAGCGGCCGGCAGCACAGCTCGGAGACATGCTCGAAGGCAGGCAAGGCTTGCGGATCCTCCTGGCCGAAGATTCGCAGGATAACGTGCTGCTGATCCAGTCCTATCTGAAAGGCGGCGGATACAGCGCCGACGTGGCCCGCAACGGTGAAGTCGCGCTCGAGAAATTCATCTCCGGCGCGTACGATGTCGTGCTCATGGACGTCCAGATGCCGATAATGGACGGTTACTCGGCGGCGCGCAGGATCCGGCAGTGGGAAGCCGAGAACCACGCTACGCCGGTTCCGATCCTGGCGCTTACTGCGCACGCTCTGCCGGAAGAAGTCCGCAAGAGCATCGACGCCGGCTGCACCGCCCACCTTACCAAGCCGATACGGAAGGCGACGCTGCTCGGTGCCATCGAAGAGCACACGATGGGACTTGTCCGAGTGGTCGCGAGCCTCGCCGGGCTGGTCCCCGGCTTTCTCGAGAGCCGACGCCGCGACATCGATGCAATCGCCTCAGCCCTGGAACGCTCAGACTACGACAACGTCCGCAATCTGGGCCACAACATGAAGGGGTGCGGCGCCGGCTACGGCTTTAACCGGATTACGGCGATCGGGGCATCTCTGGAGGAGGCGGCCGGACGCCGTGCACCCGAGGAGATTCGCGCGCAGTCCGCGGAGCTCGTGCGGTATCTCGACGGTGTCCACGTCGTATACGAATAGGTAACACGGGAGGGAGTGTGCGAGTACGCTTCTGGGGTACCCGGGGATCGATTGCCACGCCGGGCCCGCATACGGTCCGATTCGGCGGCAACACGTCGTGTGTGGAAGTGACCACGAACGGCGGTGCTTGCTTCATATTGGATTGCGGGACCGGTGCCCGCGCGCTCGGCGCGGCGCTCATGGCACGCACCGGGGCGCCCATTACGGCAACGGTCCTGCTCAGTCACACGCACTGGGATCATATCCAGGGCTTTCCCTTCTTCGCCCCCCTCTTCGTCCCCGGGAACCGCATCTCGGTCTGCGGTCCGCAAGGAAGTGCGGGTTCCCTGCGCGAAGTTCTCTCTGGACAGATGGAGTTCACCTACTTCCCCATCGAGATCGGCCAGCTTCCGGCAACGATCACCTTCCAGGAGCTTGAAGAAGGAACGCACGAAATGAACGGCGCGCGTATCGTCGCGCAGTATCTTCATCACCCCGCAATGACGCTGGGCTACCGCATCGAGGCCGACGATGCGGCCGTTGTATACCTGTGTGACCATGAGCCTTTCTCCGACACGTTCTCGCACGACAATGGTTCCCCACGCGACGTGGAGTCCATCGCGCACGAGGGGGACCGGCGTCACGCGCGGTTCATGGACAGCGCCGGCTTGGCGATTCACGACGCTCAGTACACTCCGGAGGAATATCCGTCCAAAAAGAATTGGGGCCACAGCAGCTACGTGTATGCCGTGGACATGGCCGCCGCAGCCGGCGTGCGCCAACTCGTTCTGACCCACCACGATCCCAGCCACGACGACGCTTTCATCGAGGACGTCGAGAAACGCGCCCTCGCTTACGCCGCGCAGCAGGGTTACGCCGTCCGGGTCTGCTGCGCCTACGAGGGGCTCGACATGGCTGTCGAGCCGCACGGCGCCCAGCATCTGGCCGGCGCGCCGGTGGCGCCACAATCCGGACGGGACGCCCTGCGCGGCATCCGCATCCTTATCGTGGACGACGACCCGGACATACGCTCGCTCGCGAACCTCGCCCTCAGCCAGGACGGCCACATGGTGAGCGAAGCTTCCAGCGGCCAGGAGGCACTCGCGTCGATCGAAGCGCGGATACCCGATCTCGTCCTGCTGGATTTGCTGATGCCGAAACAGGGAGGTCTGGAGGTGCTCAAGATCCTTCGTTCGAGGCCGGCGACGGCAGCGCTGCCGGTCGTCGTATTGACCGGCATGGATGACGAGATTACAACTCGTGCCGGCTTCGAATCCGGCGCAACCGACTACCTGACCAAACCGTTCTCGATCCCACAGCTCGCCGCGCGCGTACGTGCCTGTCTCGCGCGCACCGGGAGCGGAGTGGGCTGACAGGTCTCGCGAGACTGGATTGCGTGCCTAACTGAGCTCGGTCGCCGGGACGCCGTCGCCCACGTCGCGCACGAATCGCCCTACGCATGGGTTGGCGCCGAACGCATAGGCCAGCTCGGCTGGGCCCGATATGTCCCAAAGTGCAAGATCGGCGCGCTGGCCCGGCGCCAGTCGACCCACTTCGCTTCCGACGCCCAGCGCTTTCGCGGCGTTCCGCGTGACCCCGGCAAGCGCTTCCGCGGGCGTGAGCCGAAACAACGTGCACGCCATGTTGAGCATCAACAGCAGAGACGTGCACGGCGACGTTCCCGGATTGCAGTCGGTCGCGATCGCCATGGGTACGTTGTATTCGCGCAATGCCGCGATCGGCGGCAATTGTGCTTCGCGAAGAAAGTAGAAGGCACCCGGCAATAGAACGGCGGCGGTGCCCGCTTCGGCCATGGCTCGCACGGACGCGGCCGACGCGTATTCGAGATGGTCCGCGGAGAGGCCCCGGTATTCGGCCGCCAGGCGGGCACCCCCCAGATCGGAGAGTTGGTCGGCGTGCAGCTTGACCGGCAATCCACACGCCTTGGCGGCATCGAATACCCGCGTCGTCTGCGCCGGCGTAAAGCCGATGTGTTCACAGAAGGCGTCGACCGCATCCGCAAGTTTCGCGTCAGCCACCGCCGGTAGCATCTCCTCGCAGACCAGCGCGATGTAATCGTCGGCACGTCCAGTGAATTCCGGTGGCAGCGCATGAGCGCCAAGGAACGTCGTCTTGATCCCTACGCCGCATGTTGTCGCAAGCCGCCGGGCCGCGCGCAGCATCTTCAACTCGTTCGTAGTATCGAGCCCATAGCCGGATTTGATTTCGACGGTTGTGACGCCCTCGGCAATCAATCGCCGCAACCGAGCGGCGCCCTGCGCTACCAATTCCTCTTCGCTGGCGGCGCGCGTGGCGCGTACGGTCGAAGCGATACCGCCTCCCGACTTCGCTATCTGCTCGTACGATGTGCCCGCCAGTCGCAACTCGAACTCGTCGGCACGGTTACCCGCATAGATCAGGTGAGTGTGGCAGTCGATGAATCCAGGGGTAAGCCATGAACCTCGGCCATCGTGCTCGGCCGCGGCCCGCGATCTCGACGGAAGATCGCGCCGCCGACCGACCCACGCGATGCATCCATCGCGGACCGCCAGCGCACCATCGTGGATCGTTCCGCATCCATCCGCGGTACCAATCGCCTGATCCATCGTCGCGAGGTGCACGTTGATCCACACCGCGTCCCAGCGGAGGTCAGCGTTCATGCCAACAATCGTTTCAATGTCGCTCGGTATCGAGTCGCGCTCCGCTCGGCACGCGGATGCATGCGAGAGCGCACGCGCCATTCTCCGCCTGCCATTACGTCGCTCACCGCCGCCTTCGAAGGGCCGAAGATCGCGCTGTCCAGCAGCGCATCGCCGCGTTGGGCTTCGATGGCAAAGTCGCTCTGGTCCAGCACGATCCAGTCGGCCCGACGGCCCGCAACGATGGCGCCGATGCGCTGTCCCAAAGCCTGTGCACCGCCGCTGCAAGCGGCACGATAGAGCCGGCCACCGAACGATTCTGCGCGTGCAGCGCCGAATACGTTGCGTTGCTCGTGCCTCATTCGCTGGCCGTATTCAAAGAGTCGTAGTTCGAGCAATGGATCGACGTTCACATGGCTGTCGCCACCGATGCCAAAGCGGCCACCGCGCGCAAGAAAGGGTCTCGCGTTGAACAGGCCGTCGCCAAGGTCCCCCTCGGTCGTCGGACAAAGGCCGGCGACGGCGTTCGAATCGGCCAGTCGCGCGGTCTCGACATCGTCCATATGCGTCGCGTGGATCACGCACCAGTGCTCGTTCAGCTCCGCATTATCGAGCAACCATTGCACGGGCCGCGCCCCCAGCAAGGCGATGCAATCGTCCACCTCCTTCCGTTGTTCGGCGGCATGGATGTGGACCGGCATGGCGGCGTCGAGACTGTCGCAGTGTTCCATGAGATCCCGCAACTCCTCCGGCGCAACGGCGCGAAGCGAATGCGGCGCCACGCCGAGTCGTTGCATCGGGTTCCTCGAGAGCGACGAGCCGAGCGCGTCGAGCATGCGCGAGAACGCGTCCGTTCCGGTGATGAATCGGCGCTGTCCCGGAGTCGGTGCGAGGCCGCCAAAGTTGCTGTGGGCGTAGAAAACGGGGAGCAGGGTAAGCCCGATCCCCGCGCTGTCGGCTGCGGCGCAAATGCGTTCCGCCATCTCGATCGGGTTGGCGTATGGCTCGCCGGCGGAATCGTGATGCAGATAGTGAAACTCGGCCACCGACGTGTAGCCCGCTGCCAGCATTTCGATGTAAAGCTGGGTCGCGATCGCTTCGACGTCGTCCGGCGTGAGGCGCGCCAGGAAGCGATACATCAGCTCTCGCCACGCCCAGAAACTGTCTCCTTCGGGACCAGCCGTCTGCGTAAGCCCGGCCATCGCCCGCTGGAAGGCGTGCGAATGCAAGTTCGGCATGCCGGGAATGACCGGCCCGTTCAGGCGTTCGGCGGCGACGTCGGTCATGTTGGACGCGACGCTGGCTATCACTCCATCGTCCCCGACCACGATGAGCACATTGTCGGCCCAACCCGAGGGCAGCATGGCGCTGGGAGCCAGGTACCGTCGCGGCATGGCTTTCGTCGTCAATCGTTCCAGGAGGGCAACAAGGTCGCGATTTCTCCGGTGAGTTTGCCGCTCGCGACCAAATCGCTCATCGCGGCGATGTCCGGCGCAAAGTAGCGATCCTCGGCGTAGAAGGCAGCTCGCTCGCGTACCGCGCGATGGACCGATTGAAGCTTTGCCGAGGTCTTGAGCGGCGCATGGAAGTCGATCCCCTGTGCCGCAGCGAGCAGCTCGATGGCGACGATGGTCCGCGTGTTCTTCGCCATCTCGCCGAGTCGGCGCGCGGCGAACGTCGACATGCTGACGTGATCCTCCTGATTGGCCGATGTGGGCAGACTGTCCACGCTGGCAGGATGGGCGAGCGACTTGTTTTCCGATGCCAGCGCTGCCGCGGTGACGTGCGCCATCATGAAACCCGAGTTGATGCCCGGTTCTCGAACCAGGAACGGCGGCAATCCGGAGAGCGTCTCGTCGATCAGCAGCGCGATTCGCCGCTCCGCGAGAGCTCCTATCTCGGCGATGGCCAGCGCGAGGACATCGGCGGCGAGTGCGACAGGCTCTCCATGGAAATTCCCTCCGGAAAGCACCTCGCCAGAATCCGCGAACACCAGAGGGTTGTCGGTTACTGCGTTGGCCTCGATGGAGAGCGTCGCGGCAACGTTGCGGATAAGGTCGAGGCAAGCGCCCATGACCTGCGGCTGACAACGCAGACTGTAAGGATCCTGTACGCGATCGTCGTTCACCAGGTGCGAACGGCGAATTTCGCTGCCCGCAAGCAAGGCACGATACTTTGCCGCCACATCGATCTGTCCCGGCTGGCCACGCACTTCCTGGATGCGGGCGTCGAACGGAGTGTCGCTGCCCTTGGCGGCGTCGACGGACAACGCGCCGGTCACTACCGCCGCAGCGAAAATGTCTTCCACCTCGAACAGCGCTTTGAGCGCCAGCGCCGTCGATACCTGGGTGCCGTTCAACAGCGCGAGTCCTTCCTTGGCGGCGAGCGACATCGATGCGAGTCCCGCGCGTCGTAGTCCTTCAGCCGCTCCGACTCCCGCGCCGTCAATCCGCACTTCGCCTTCACCCATGAGCGCCAGGGTCATGTGCGCCAGCGGCGCCAGATCGCCCGAGGCTCCGACCGAACCTTTCGCCGGGATCGATGGCAAGACTCCGGCGTTGTAGAGCGCGAGCAGGGCGTCGATGACTTCGGGTCGCACGCCGGAGCATCCGCGCGCAAGGCTCGCGGCCTTGAGCACAAGCACGAGGCTCACGGTCGCATCGTCGAGCAACGGGCCGGTTCCCACCGCGTGCGAGCGCGCGAGGTTGGTTTGCAGCCGGTCGAGCTGATCGTAGGCAATATGCGTCTTGGCGAGCTTGCCGAAGCCGGTGTTGATTCCGTAGGCGGGAGCTCCGTGATCGACCGCCTTTTGCACCGCCTGTCTCGAAGCGAGGATGACGGGGAGCGTACCGGAATCGAGCGCGACGTGCATGCCGCCGGACGCGATCCGGCGCAGGATGCGGAGCGAAAGCTTGCCCGGGGCAACAGTGAGCTTGGTTTTCAAGACGCCGGGGTCTTGTTCGGCTCTACGTCAGGCTCGATAGGGCAATACGACAGACTTGGTACGCCGTTGGCACAGGACCGGCAGTCATTTCTGACTCACCATCGGCAGGACGAGTCCTTGCTCCCTTGCGCAGCGGATTGCCGTTTCGTAGCCGGCATCGGCGTGGCGCATCACCCCGCTCGCCGGGTCATTGGTCAGAACGCGCTCGATGCGCCGGGCGGCGGCAGGAGTTCCGTCGCACACGACGACCATGCCGGCATGCTGCGAGAACCCCATGCCGACACCGCCGCCGTGATGCACGCTGACCCATGTGGCTCCGCTCGCGCAATTGAGGAGCGCGTTGAGGAGAGGCCAGTCGGAGACGGCGTCGGACCCGTCGCGCATGCCTTCGGTCTCGCGATTGGGGCTCGCCACCGATCCCGAATCGAGATGGTCGCGGCCGATGACGATCGGCGCCTTCAACTCGCCGCTGGCGACCATCTCGTTGAATGCGAGGCCGGCCCGCGCGCGATCGCCCAGACCGATCCAGCAAATGCGCGCGGGCAATCCCTGGAACTTGATGCGCGTCCGCGCCATGTCGAGCCAGGTCTGCAGATGCGCGTCGTGCGGAAAGAGTTCCTTCAGCTTGGCGTCGGTCCGGTAGATATCCTCGGGATCGCCCGACAGCGCGACCCAGCGGAACGGCCCGATGCCGCGGCAGAACAGCGGACGGATGTAAGCGGGCACGAAACCCGGGAAATCGAAGGCATTGTCGACCCCCGCCTCCAACGCCATCTGCCGGATGTTGTTGCCGTAGTCGAAGGTGGGCGTACCCATTTCGTGGAAGGCCAGCATCGCGCGCACTTGCACGGCCATCGACGCCTTCGCGGCTCCACCACGGCGGCCTGATCGCATGCGCGCCGGGCTTCGGCCTCCGCGAGCGACCAACCGGACGGCAAGTAGCCGTTCAGCGGATCGTGCGCGCTGGTCTGGTCGGTAACCATGTCCGGCCGCGCGCTGCGATCTCCGGCTTGAACGCGGCGGACGAGCTCGGGAAAGACATCGGCGGCATTGCCGAGCAATCCCACCGAGACGGCATGGCCGCCGGCGTGCGCCTGCTGGATGATTGCCAGCGCACTATCGAGCGTTGTCGCCTGCTGGTCGAGATAGCCGGTATCGAGCCGCATCCGGATTCGGCTCGGATTGCACTCGACCGCGAGCAGGGACGCACCGGCCATCGTCGCGGCCAGCGGCTGCGCGCCGCCCATGCCGCCCAAGCCGCCGGTGAGAATCCATTTTCCGTCGAGATCGCCTCCGTAATGCTGCCGTCCCGCTTCAGCGAAGGTTTCGTAGGTACCCTGGACGATGCCTTGGCTGCCGATGTAGATCCACGAGCCGGCGGTCATCTGCCCGTACATCATCAGGCCCTTCGCATCGAGCTCATGGAAGTGCTCCCACGTCGCCCAGTGCGGCACCAGGTTCGAATTGGCGATCAGCACGCGCGGCGCATCGGCATGCGTCTTGAACACGCCGACCGGCTTGCCCGACTGCACGAGCAGCGTTTCGTCGTCGTCGAGCTTCTTCAGCACTTCAACGATCTTGTCGAAGCACTGCCAGTCGCGGGCTGCGCGGGCAATGCCCGCCATACACGATCAGCTCGTCGGGCTTTTCTGCAACCTCGGGATCGAGGTTGTTCATCAGCATCCGCAGTGCCGCCTCCGTCAGCCATGACTTGGCACTCAGCTGAGAGCCGCGCGGGGCGCGTATGCGCCGACTTGCGTCGACGCGCATGTTGCTGGCGCGAGGTGGGAGAGAGGTCATTCATTGCGAATTGATGACTCGGCAATGCTTGAAATGCGAACCCCGATGTTATCGCCGTGTCGAAGCTTGTGCAAAGAAAGCGTTGCCGTCGCCGGCCGCCTCCTCGCGTTTCGCCCCGGATCTTCCCGCCGGCCCCTTTTCGGGCTTGCACTTTGCCGTATATCCCCTATCTTATGTACTTGCCGCTCGCTGCAGCCACCCGCTCCCCCGTGAAGAAAATCGCCTCGTTTCACCCCGCTGTCGACCGCTGGTTCCGCAGGCACTTCGCCGCCCCGACGGAGCCGCAGGCACGGGCGTGGCCCGAGATCCAGGCAGGCCGCAACGTCCTGGTCGCGGCACCCACCGGTTCCGGCAAGACGCTGGCCGCCTTCCTCGCAGCGATCGACAGCCTGGTCCGCAGCGGTGTCGAGGCACCACTGCCCGACGAGACGCTCGTCGTCTACGTTTCGCCACTCAAGGCTCTGTCCAACGATATACAGAGGAACCTGTCGCTCCCTCTCGCAGGGATCCGCGAGGAGCTCAAAGGGCTCGCTTTGCCGGACGTCGAGATTCGCACCCTGGTTCGCACTGGCGACACGCCGCAAGCCGAACGCGCGGGGATGCGCCGGCGGCCGCCGCATATCGTCGTCACCACGCCCGAGTCGCTGTACGTGCTCCTCGGCTCCGAGTCGGGCCGGAAGATGCTGGCGACGACGCGGACGGTCATCGTCGACGAAATCCACGCGCTGGCGGGCAACAAGCGCGGCAGCCATCTCGCACTATCGCTCGAGCGGCTGGCGGCGCTGACCACGCGACCGCCGGCGCGCATCGGTCTGTCCGCGACGCAAAAGCCCATCGAGGATATCGCCCGTTTTCTCGTCGGCCAAGGCAAATCGGGCAAGGTCGGCAAGCGCGACGATTGCGTCATCGTCGACGCCGGCCACATCCGTCCGCGCGATCTCGCCATCGAGGTGCCGTCATCGCCGCTCGAAGCGGTCATGTCCAACGAAGTGTGGCAACAGGTGTACGGACGGCTCGCCGAGCTTGCCCTCGCGCACCGAACGACGCTCATTTTCGTCAATACGCGGCGCATGGCCGAGCGCGCCGCTCGCCACTTGTCCGATCGGCTCGGTGCCGAACACGTCACGGCGCACCACGGCAGCATGGCGAAGGAGCTACGACTCAAAGCCGAACAGCGTTTGAAGCGGGGCGAGCTGAAGGTGCTTGTTGCCACCGCTTCGCTCGAGCTGGGCATCGATATCGGCGACGTCGAGCTGGTGTGCCAGCTGGGCTCGCCGAGATCGATCGCGACATTTCTTCAACGCGCGGGTCGTGCGAGCCACCAGGTCGGCGGCGTGCCGAAAGCGCGCATTTTTCCGCTGTCGCGAGACGAGCTGGTCGAGTGTGCGGCGCTGCTCGATGCGGTCCGGCGGGGCGAGCTCGACAGGCTGATCATTCCGCCGAAGCCCTTGGACGTGCTGTCGCAGCAGATCGTCGCCGAGGTCGCGGCCCGGGAGTGGCCGGAAGACGAGTTATTCGCGCTCGTTCGGCGCGCCCATCCGTACGCCGCGCTCACGCGCGGCGAGTTTCTGGACGTGGTGCGCTCGCTCGCCGAAGGGTTCAGCACGCGCAGAGGACATCGTGCCGCCTACGTGCATCGCGACGCGGTCAACGGCGTGCTGCGCGGCCGGCGCGGCGCGCGCCTTACCGCGCTGACTTCCGGCGGCGCGATTCCCGACAACGCCGACTACGACGTCGTCCTCGAGCCCGCCGGTCAACTCGTCGGGACGGTCAACGAGGACTTCGCGGTGGAGAGCCTCGCCGGCGATATCTTTCAGCTCGGGAACAGCTCGTATCGGATTCTGCGGGTCGAAGCCGGACGGGTGCGGGTCGACGATGCCCACGGTCAACCGCCGACGATTCCCTTCTGGCTGGGCGAGGCCCCGGCGCGCACCGACGAGCTGTCCTATGCCGTGTCGCGTTTACGCGAGCAGATTTCCGGAGGACTGAACGGACAAGGCGACAAGCAGGCCGCGTTCGAACAGGTCGTGCGGGAAATCGGCTTGTCGGAACCGGCCGCTGGGCAGCTGGTCGACTATCTCGCTGCGGGTCACGCGGCGCTCGGCACGCTGCCCACGCAGAAGACCGTCGTGTTCGAGCGTTTCTTCGACGAATCGGGCGGAATGCAGCTGGTGATCCACTCGCCGTTCGGCAGCCGGATCAACCGCGCATGGGGGCTCGCGCTGCGAAAGCGCTTTTGCACCAAGTTCAACTTCGAGCTGCAGGCAGCCGCGACCGAAGATGCGATCGTGCTGTCGCTGTCGACCAGCCACAGCTTCCCGCTCGAGAGCGTGGCGCACTACCTCAACGCCAAGACCGTGCGTCCGATCCTCGTCCAGGCGATGCTCGCTGCACCGATGTTCGGCGCGCGCTGGCGCTGGATCGCCGGAACGTCGCTGGCGCTGCCACGCTTTCAGGGCGGCAAGAAAGTACCCGCGCCGTTGCAACGGATGCGCGCCGAGGATCTGATGGCGGCAGTGTTTCCTGACCAGATCGCGTGCGCCGACAACCTGGTCGGCGACCGCGAGGTGCCGGATCATCCTCTCGTGGCGCAGGCGGTGCACGACTGCCTGTACGAGGCGATGGACGTCGAAGGGCTGGAACGCCTCCTCGCCGACATCGAATCGGGCAGCGTCACGGTAGTCTCGCGCGATCTGACCGAGCCCTCGCCGCTGGCGTTGGAAATTCTCACCGCGCGCCCGTACGCGTACCTCGACGATGCGCCGCTGGAAGAACGTCGCGCGCAGGCGGTGATGAGCCGTCGCTGGCTCGACGACGCCAGCGCGGCCAATCTGGGGCGCCTCGATGCCGCCGCGATCGAGCGCGTCCGCGGCGAAGCGTGGCCGGACGCGGCGACTGGCGATGAGCTGCACGACGCGCTGCTCGGCCTCGGATTCCTCACGCAGGATGAAATCAGCCGCCAGCCGTCCTGGCGCGAGCTTCTCGATTCGCTGGCGACGCAGCGCCGCGCGACCTGCCTGACGACCCGGGACGGCGCTCCATCAGGGTGGACAGAGCGCGCCATGTGGGTCGCCGCCGAGCGTCTGCCGCAATTCCGCGCAGTTTATCCGGATGCCCGCCTTGCTTCCCGCCATCGATGCGCCCGCAGAGTTTGCGGCGCGCTCCTGGCCTCGCGACGATGCAGTGGTGGAAATCGTTCGCAGCCGGCTGGAAGGCCTGGGTCCCGTCACGACAAACGCGATTGCCGACTCGTTGGGCCTGCCGGGCTCCGACATCGAGTCCGCGCTCGCCAAGCTCGCTTCGGAAGGCGCAGTCATGAGCGGCTTGTTCACGCCCGGCGCAGGAGAGACCGAATGGTGCGATCGCGCCCTGCTCGCGCGCATTCACCGCTACACGGTCAAACGGCTGCGGCAGGAAATCGAGCCTGTATCGAGCAAGGACTTCCTCCGCTTCCTGTTTCGCTGGCAGCACGTGACGCCCAACGAGCAGCGGCAGGGACCCGACGCGCTCGATGCGATCATCGTGCAACTCCAAGGCTTCGAGGCGCCGGCGGCAGCGTGGGAGTCGGAGATTCTTCCGGCACGTCTGGAGGACTACGAGTTCACGTGGCTCGATGACTTGTGCCTTTCCGGCCGCGCGATCTGGACGCGCCTGAGCCACGGCGCGAATTCGGGTGCGGTGAGCGGTCGCGGTCCGATCCGCACGACCCCGGTCACGCTGTTACCACGCCGCAGCGCCGCGATGTGGACCCGCGCTGCTCCGCTTCCGGTCGTCAGGATCGAGGAATTGAGTTCGCGCGCGCAAGCCGTCGTCGAGGCGCTGCGCTCGAACGGCGCGTCGTTCTACGATGAGATCGTCCAGACGACCGGTCTCTTGCGCACGCAGGTGGAAGACGCGCTGGCGGAGCTCGTTGCCGCGGGACTGGTCGCGTCGGACAGCTTCGCGGGGTTGCGCGCGCTGCTGACACCGTCGGAAAAGCGCAAGCCGCTCGGCAGGACGAAACGGCACCGGCGCTCGCCGCTTTTTGGCATCGAAGAAGCGGGCCGATGGTCTCTGGTCAAGCGAACGCCGCCAGACGCAGCGTCGAAGCGTCCCTACTACGAGCCCGACCAGGACATGGTCGAGCACATCGTCCATTCGCTGCTCAGAAGATACGGCGTGGTCTTCTGGCGCCTGTTGCAGCGGGAAGCGGCGTGGCTGCCCGCGTGGCGCGACATCCTGCGTGTACTGCGACGGTTGGAGGCACGCGGCGACGTTCGCGGCGGGCGGTTTGTTGCCGGCGTCTCGGGCGAGCAGTTTGCGCTTCCCGAAGCGGTAGCGATGCTGCGCGAGACACGACGTGCACCAGCGTCCGGAACATTGGTTTCGGTCAGCGGCGCCGATCCGTTGAATCTGGTGGGTGTTATCGGACCGGGCGCGAAAGTTCCGGCTTTGCTGAACAATCGGGTGCTCTACCGCGACGGGGTGGCGATCGCGACGCTGGTCGGCGGAGAAATCCAGTGGATCGAAGACCTCGAGCCTGCCGCCGCTCGCGCCGCAGAAAGCGCGCTGGTGAAACGCCAGATCGGCGCGCCGCTGCTGGCGTACTTGAAATAGGAAGCATCGCGGGCGACGAGCAGCAGCCGGTGGATCGCGTGTGACCCGTGCGGCAACTTGACGGACCGGCTAGTAGTCCGCGAAATTTCTCGCGACGTAGAAGTTATACGTGGCTCGATAGGGCACGCGTGCGATCTTCCCCAGCGCTGCTCGATCGCATCCGTCCGAAGGCGCCTTTCCGCCGACCGTTCCCACCCGTTGCACACTTTGCGTCTTGCCGAAGATGCCGTTTCCCTCGACCGATTTTGCGCTCAGCAGCAGCCACGGAATGGCGTTGCCGTCCGGACCATCGTCGTGCGCTTTGACTTCACCGACAACCTTGCTCCCGTCATCGGATTCCCACGTAGGGCCCGCGTAGTGCTTGCCTATCTTCCTGCCGGTGTCGTCGAACAGCTCCGCTTCCGGAGCCATAAAGATCCACTCGAAACGCGCTGGGTCGGTCTTGCTGGTGCTGCATTGATAAATCTGCGCGCCCACGGCTTGCGCGACGACGGCCAGGGTTTGAGTGGTCGGCGCTTTCAGATTGTCGGGAACGTTCGCCGATGTTCCAATACCCGCCCACGCACCGCCGGAAAGAAACGCGACGACGGCGCTTGCGATCGATGTTGCAGCAATGGCTTTCATGTAGGATTCCTCTTGTAGTAGCGATTGACGAGAGTGCCAACACTCAAGGCAGACGAAAACCTTCGCGGGCCGGCTCGGCCGCCCGAACAAGCTCCCGCCTCAAAGCCGGTTACTCCGGTAGAGTCTCGCCCGACCCGCCCATTTCCTTGGGCAGGTCCTTCATCTTGGGCAGGCCGTCCTTCATGTGCAGCACGGTCTCCTGATAGTTGACGTGCAGCTTGGGCTCGTGCCGATAGGTCGGGATCGTGGCGGCGTAAACGTCGACCAGTCCCCACAGCGGGTGGTCCGTCGCCAGGTGCCCGCCGCAGATCTTGCAGAACTTTCGGTAGCTTTTCGCCGTCTTGTGGTACACGCCGATGCTCGCCTCGCCCTTGGTAACCTTCACTGCCTCGGGTTTCCAGAGGCTGAATGCGTTGACCGGCGCGGCCGACCAACTCCGGCACGACGAGCAATGACAGAATCCGGCCGCGACCGGCTCACCCGTAACGGTGAGCTCGACCGCGCCACAGAAACACTTTCCCTTGTAACTCTGGTTCATGGTCTGTCCTTTGTAAGGATGTTTATTTCGATCGCGCGAACCTGAATAAGGCGCGTCTGATCGTGCCGGTCACAGATCGGTGCGGCTAAGTGACCGTATTTTGTGACTACTCTCAAATGATTCTTGCACCCCGAGTGCCGCGTGATCCGGGCGCAAGTGTTCTTCACGATCGGCTACTTGGGGTTCGGGCGCATCGATGCGCTCTGGATTGGTCGCGACTTCGCTGGGCGCTTTCGTTCCGGCCTTCGCTGCCGCCAACGCATACGGGTCGGAACTCAAGGAATCGAATTTCGCGGGCAACACCACCAACGCCGCCACGGTGATCGTGGCCATTGCGACCGCGGTCAAACCAAGTGCGGCGCGAGGAGTGGCAGGCTGGTAGCCGTTTATGTTTCGATTCCTTAGTCTTCCACGAGCTTCCTTCGGATGCAAGTGATCGCGCATCGTTTTACCTCCCGATGTTTCTATCGGAGCACTGTGCCGTTGGCGATCCATCGGCCTGGGCCGACGCGAATCAGAAACGCGATGTCCGGTTCGCTGGCGCACACGGCCGGCAACGTGACTTTGCCGTTGAACTGAGCGTCGCCCTGCTCATCGAGGTCTACGAGCGGCGTATCCACGAGAACGGAACTTCCGCCCGCGCTGCCGTCGGTATCGCAGACCAGGGTTCCTTTGACCTGAGCAACGGCACCAGGGGTGCCGATGGAATTCCCAGCGGCGAGCACAAGGCCATGCACGTCGAAGCTGATCTTGCCTTTCGCCAAATCAGCGTTGGCACGCCCATCGAGCGTCGACCAGGGTGCTCCGCCGCCCGTCACCGCTCCGGTTCCGGTGCCTACCACATTGTTGGCCTGGACGATGCCGATTACCGACTGCCAGCGAACGGTATCGCCGGTATCGGCGCTGGCGTTCGGGCCAATGACAACTGCACCGAGCGCGAGCCCGGACACGACCAACGACTTGAGCGACAACGATTGCATAAGTATTCTCCGAATCAAGTTTAGGGATGCGATGTCTCCGCTTTAGCAGGCGGAGAGAACAGACACTCCTCTGCCCGTAGCACCAAACGACAGTGCACACACGGAAGCATTGCAGTTTAGTGACCATGTGCGGCACGGGTATTTCGCCGCGAGGCCGTTTTTGTTTCGTTTGTTTCGTGCGCCCGGGCACGGTTGGACCGGGGATCGGCGCCGCGCGGCGCTTAGCGATGGGCGCCGCGCATCGTGGCAGCGCCTGACACCGCATCGAGATCGTTCGATCGGCGGTGCTAACTAGCCGTCTGCAAACAGATCGGCGACGACGCGGCGAACTTCGCTCGGCAGGAATGGCTTCTCGATGACCGGACGGCCGCTTCCCGAGACGAAATCCCGCAGACCCGACGCAAGTGTATCCCCCGTGACGAAGACAACCCGCGCGCCCCGGCCGGGCCAGCGCCGTTCGATCTCCAGGTAGAGCGCGCGCCCGTCGAGATCGGGCATACGGATATCCGTCAGGATCGCATCGTAGCGTTCCACAGCCATATGCTGGAGCCCTTCGCGACCGGACGCAACGGTCACCACGCGGTGCTGCGCGGCGATGAGGATTTCGGCGAGCGTCTCGCGAATATCGGCCTCGTCGTCGATGACGAGTACCGTGCGCTGGGACGCACCTGCCTTCGAAGGCGGTGGTAGCTTGACTGCGCTCGTGTCGACGGCGCCAACAGGTAGGGTGATCGCAAACTCGGCACCGCCCTGCGCCGGACAAGCGACCGTCAGCGTGCCCTCATGGGCTTCGACGATGCCGAGGCTCACCGCCAGTCCAACGCCCAAGCCGATTCCCGTCGGCTTAGTTGTGAAATAGGGCTCGAATATCCTCGCCCGAAGATGCGGCGGAATGCCGGGTCCGCTGTCGGCAACGGTGACGCGGACCAACTCGGCGGCCGCGTCGAAACGGCTGGTCACACGTATGCGCCGCGGTCCAGGATGGTCCTGCAGGGACTGTTGCGCGTTGATGATCAAATTGAGCAGCACTTGATGGAGCTGATCGGCGTCGGCATGGATCAGCGGAATGTCCTTGGCAAGATTCAGCTCGACTTCTATGCTGCTCGTCCGAACCGGATAAGCGGTTATGTCGAGCGCCGCCGCAATGACGTCGTTGATCGCTACCGGACCGCGTTCGGGTTGCTGTTGCCGGGCCATGGCGAGGAAGGTTCGCACGATGCGCGCGCAGCGCTCGGCGGCAGTGCGGATCTTCGTCGCCGCGGCCTGCGTGGCCGGATTCCCCTGCTCCTCGAGCAATACCGCCCGCGCCACGACGACCGAAAGCGGATTGTTGAGCTCATGGGAAACACCGGCCAGCAGCGACCCGAGAGCAGCGAGTTTTTCTCGTTGATACAGCGATTCGCGCTGCCGAGTCAGTTCTTCTGCGGAGCGTTTCTTTTCCGTTATGTCACGGGCAATCGTCAGCACGTGAGGTTGCCCCTGATACTGCATCGGGATCCCGTGCACTTCGACTTCCAACGCGGAGCCATCCTTGCGCAGATCGCTCACTTCCGAATGAATCGACTCGCCGGCCGCGACCGCTTTCAGAAAATCGGGGTGATAGCAAGGCCCGGTGTAGCGGCCCGCCGGCAATGCGGAGTACTCATCGTCGCTATAACCGTACATACGCCAAAGGGCCGGATTGGTGTCGACGATCTCGCCCGCCGCATTCCACAGCGCCAGGCCGTCAATCGACGCATTGAACATGGCGTGATATTGCTCTTCACTCGCGCGTAATGCCGCCTCGGCCACTTTTCGGCCGGTAATGTCGCGCGCGAGCGCCAGAATTCGCTCCTGGCCGCCGATGGTTACGCGCCTGACGAATACTTCATGCCAGCGCAGAGCGCCATCCTTGCTCCTGCCGTGCCATTCGATGCGCAACTCCTCGCCTGCAGCCGCGCGAGCGATCAATGCCATTGCGTCCTGGTGGGTATACGGCCGCTCGCCAGAGCCGAGCGCGCCGACGTCGAGCCGTCGGAACTCCTCGCGGGTGTAACCGAAGGTGGCACAGGCTTTGGGGTTGGCGTCCACAATGGCGCCGGTTTCGATGTCGTGCACGAAAATGGCGTCCTCGGCGGCGTCAAAAATCGCCCGGTAGCTCGCTTCCGACACCCGCAGCGCCTCGGCCGCGCGCATGCGCTCGGCGATGTCCTGGCGCAGCCGAGTCTGCGTGCCAGCGACTTCGAGCGCCATGGCGTCGAAGGCGCGGCTCAGCCGGCCGAGTTCATCGCTGCCCTTCAGATCGCTGCGGGCGGCGAGATTGCCCGCTGCGAACTGCTCGGCTGCACTCACCAGTCGCGCGGTGCGCCGAGTCAGGAGGAAATGAAACACCAGCCACATGGCCAGCGCGAGCGCAGCCACCCATTCCGCCCAGTAGATCGATTGCTGAAGGACCTGTGCGCGGGCTTCGGCCTTGTACCGCTTGAGGTCGTAGACCAGAAACACGGTGCCGGTTCGAGAGGGGCGCAGCTCCTCACGCTCACTGCCAATGAGGACGGCGGCCTGCCCGAGCAACTCGTCGCCGTTGGAGTGGATAATCATTCCTGCACGACGTTCGCGAATAGTCCCGGCGGCGTAATCGGGATCGGATTGCGGCAGCACGTCCGCTATTTTCCGTCCCAGCCAGGCGCGTTGCGTCGCGGCGATGACGGCGTTCCGGTCATCGGTCAGCGCGGCGTGAGTGACGTCATGGTTGTGCGCCAGCACGGCGATCTCGTGTTGCGCGGCCGCTACATCGCCCTTGAGCAGCAGATACTCCAGCGTGCTCTGCAAGCGGGACATTTCCTGAGCCAACCGCTTGCGGCTGTCTTCCTCGGCCGCGCGCTCGGCCTGCGGCACGTGATACAGAAGGTTCACCGTGCTGAGCATCGCAGCGAAGACCAGCAGAATGAGCGGGACAGTCAGCTTGAGCGATGCCGGCACGCGGAGGTTCATAGGACCCCCACGCTTGCGGCTGCCGCCGCTGCGCTGCCCCCCGAAGTGCCCCCCGAAGGGGAGTAATTCGCACCTTGGCGCGGCCCGGCGGTGCTCATCTCGACAGTTCCGCAAGAGGCCCCGGTGCGAGCAGGCCTTCGATCTCCAGGCCGGAGCGCAGCAATTTCGCATCCACCATCAAGGCCATGAGTCGGCGTCCGGTTACCGCCAGCTCCGGCGTCGCTCCTCCGAGCATCCTGAGATTTTCTTCGCGGCTCGGAATATGGAGGCCCTGCAGAGCCTCAAGGAATTGCTCCCCGGTCGTCTGTTGCCGAATACCCATCCGACGCGCCGCATCGTTGGGCTCGCTATTCATGTAGTCGATCGCGCCGAACCAGCCGGCAAGCAGTGTCTGTATCGTCTTGGGATGCTTTTCCAGAACCGTGGCACGCACCGCCAGGAGATCGACTATCTCACCCGGAATCTGCGTGCTGTCGAATAGAGTCTTGGCACCGGCGCGAAGGAACTGGGTGCGATAAGGATCGAATGTGACCGCTCCATCCACCTGACCCTTCTCGAACGCACTCGGCTGCTCGTTCGACTCCAGTTGTACGACGTTGACGTCGCTGGCCTGCATACCACTCAGGGCCAGTGCCCGGCTCAGCACGAAGGCGCCGAGCGCGCTGCTTTCCACGGCAACCGATTTGCCTTTGAGGTCACGCATCGTCCGCATGCCGCGACGGCCTACGACCACGTCGGCTCCGTGGGAAACGTCCACCACCAGGATAATCCGCGGCTGAAACCCATCCGCGGCGAGCCCGAACAACTCATCCAGGCTGATCACCATGCCGTCGATGGCCTGATTGCGAAAGGCTCGAAGGACTTCACTCGCCGACGGATACTCCACAAGCTGTATCGTCGCAGGATCCAGACGACCCAGTTCACGCGCCAGGTACAGCGGCTCGCTCCCTATCCAGACGTTGGTTCCGATGCGCAGGGCGGTTTCGGGTTCACGCATGCAACCGGTCAGCATGAGCACGAACGCGACGCACGCAACGACGCACAGCTGTTTTTTGCCGCGCAAATATGTCTTCATTCGATTCTCACCTACCGTCCGGCACGAAGACGTAGCCCTCGTTGCGTACGGTCCTGATGAACCTTGGATGCTCGGGATCGGGTTCGATCTTCTTACGCAACCGCATGATGCGCAGATCCACGCTGCGATCGAACGGGTCCCAGTCCCGTTGCTGGCTGAGATTGAGGATGCGTTCGCGAGAGAGAGCTCGATTGGGGTGTTCCGCAAGCGCCTTGAGCAGATCGAACTCCAACGGAGACATCGCCACCTCTCCGCCCTTCTGATCCATTAGCCGGTGCGCGGCGAGGTCGAGCACGCATTGACCGATGCGCACCCTGGCGGCCCCAAGGTCGGCACGTCCCGCGGACGACGTGCGCCGCAGAACGCTCTTGACGCGGGCCACCAACTCACGCGGATCGAAGGGCTTGGGGACGTAGTCGTCCGCGCCCATCTCGAGGCCCACGATGCGATCCACTACCGTGGTGGCGGAAGTCAGCATGATGACCGCGATTTTCGCGTAGCGCTCGCGCAGGTGCCGGGCCAGACTCAAGCCATCCTCGCCAGGCATGTGGATGTCCACCAGCGCCAGGTCGATGGAATGCTGAGCGACGAGCACTCGCGCGGCGCTGGCGCTTTCCGCGCCGAATGCCGCATAACCGTGGGCGACGAAGTATTCCTGCAGCACGGCACGTACGTCCGGCTCGTCGTCGACGATCAAGATCGTGGCTTTGGGGCTCACAGACGCTGCCTCCACTCCTTGGGGCCTCCTCGGTGGGCGGATGACCGCACCCGCGTCGGTTCGAGCCGTGAATCGTACAACTATCGCGTCGCAATGTGCAGAGGGTTAGAGGCGCCCCGGGGGTGCGTGAAACAAACGAAACAAAATCGGCGTACCGGCGAAGTTCGCCTGCCGCATCTGCCCCATAGACTGCACTTCAGTCCCGGCGTACGGGATGCTTGGTTTTTGCGGAGGCCCGATCAGTGTTTACGTACGAGACACCGTACCGTTCGGCAGCGGCACTCTTTCGATTTGCCGCCGTTATGCAGGCTGGCGCTCGACGCTTGTGCGCCGCGGCAAAGCGCTTGGATGCCTGGCTCGAGAGGCGGCGGGTGGCAGCGGCCGCGCTGCATGATTTTGGCACGATGGGCGAGCGCGAGCTGCTCGACATCGGACTCACGCGAGTCGACGTGCACCGCGTGGCCTGGGGTGCATCGGATCGCGAGCCAGTATGAGCCTCCATTCGATCGCTCAATTGGAGTCCGGCACCCAGCGCGCGCTGATCGCGAGCAGCCTATGGCTGCATATCGGGTTCATCGGCGCGAGCGTGCTGGGTGTCGGGTTGCTTCAGTTGTTCGACGGTGAAGCGAATCGGCCGTTGGCGCTCGCCCTGGCTTTCTTTGGGAGTCTGCTGGCCGCGGCAACCTGGCGCCGCGGTCTGACCGTCCTCCAACACGCCGAGCGAGCGTCGGTCGCCGCCACGGATGCGCCGCGGGCAACCTCGCGCGCGTCGCGCAAACGAGACGGACGCGACGCGATGGCGATGCTGTCTCCCATTCCACTGCGTTCGAACCGGAGACACGATGATGACTTTCGCCGTCCAACGCCTGAATGATGGTATACGCGCCACGCTCATGGCGCATTTTCTGGCGTTACCCATGAAGGACCGGTCCCTGCGCTTCGGGAGGTCGCTTGCGCCAACGGTCATCGCCGCCTATGTCGACGGAATCGATTTTGGCCGCGACGCAATTTTTGGCGTTTACGACAGTCAGCTCATGCTCATCGGCGAAGCGCACATGGCGATCAGGGACGACCTGGCCGAAGTCGCGCTCTCGGTTCTCCCGGTGCACCGCAGTCGCGGTGTCGGCAGCGCGCTTTTCAACCACGCGCTCGTACATGCGCGCAGCCATTGCATACCGAGGCTCTTCATGCACTGCCAGTCGGGAAATGCACCGATCATACGAATCGCGCAAAGGTTCGGCATGGACATCATCGCGAGCGGCGGCGATGCCTACGCTCATCTCAACCTGCAGCGGGCCCCGATTCCTGCCGAGACCGACGAATCCGCCGATTTCGGGCCCCTCTGTCCGGACGCTTCTGTGTAATGGAAGAGTTGATGAATCTCGAAAGTGAACCACGCAGCTCTGACGGGCATGATGAAGCCCCGAGTTTGCATGAAGCGGCCGTTCACGCGCACGCCCTCTCCACCGATGGGAAGCCGGCGAGCGACCCGCTTGTTCCTCCGATCGAGACGCATTGGAGTCGAATTCTCCATGTCGACCTCTTCGCCGCCGGCAGCGGCAGTAGCGCGGCGGATCCAGTCGAGACGACGAGGGGCGAAGTCGACCGGCCGGCTGCCGATCCCGGGACCGGCCATTCGCCCGGGCAAAACACGGCTCGGCGCGAGGCTGAGCGTGTCACCCTGTTGGCGGCCGATGGATATCCCATCACCGGAATCCGCTACGCCACAACGGGACCGACGCGCGCTCACCTCGTTGTCGCGGGTGCAGTCGGTGTTCCGCAACGCTTCTACCGTCGATTTGCCGAGTTTGCGGCTTCGGCCGGCTACTCGACCATGACCCTCGACTACCGCGGGGTCGGGCTGTCGGCGCCAGCCACGCTCAAAGGCTTCAAGATGAATTACTTCGATTGGAGCCGCCTCGACCTGGCCGCTGCCGTTGCTGCGATGAGCAGCCCGGACGTGCCGCTCTACGTTGTGGGCCACTCCTTCGGCGGCCACGCTTTCGGCATGTTGCCGAATCTCAAGAAAGTGGCCGGGTTCTATACCTTCGGTACGGGCGCCGGCTGGCACGGCTGGATGCCGTCGTTGGAGCAGATCAAGGTGTTGGCCATGTGGCATGTTCTCGGGCCCCTGCTGACAACGTGGAAAGGTTATCTGTCGTGGAGCCTGCTGGGGATGGGTGAAGACTTGCCGTTGGATTTCTATCGGCAATGGAAGCACTGGTGTCGCTATCCGAACTATTTCTTTGGCGATCCATCCGTGCAGCACCTGGTACGCGGTTTTGGCCGTGTCCGCGCTCCCTTGATGGCAGCCAATTCGCTCGACGACCGGTGGGCGCCGCCGAAGTCGCGCGATGCATTCATTGCTGGTTACACGAACGCGGCGCGGCAAACACTGGACATCGACCCCTCGCGCATCGGCCTTCGCGCGATCGGACACATGGGCTACTTCAAACCAGACGCGATACCGCTTTGGGAGTCCGCACTCGCATGGCTTGAACTTCGTCGGAACCCTCAATCTGCCCTTGCCTCCACGGGGCTGGAGAATTCGACCAGCCGGAAACCGCGGCGGATCAGGCCCGCAGCAGGCATCTATGGTCGCGCATGACTATCGGCGCGTCATCGAGGCGGGCGCCGCTCAGCTATGCGAGAGCTGCTCTGCTACCCCGCTACACAGGGAGACAGTTATGACAAGCGAAGACCACGACGCCGACTTGCACCGTACCCGGTCTCCGATCGGGGCTGCTGCAGTCCTGCTCGGTATCTACATTGCGATGTATCTGACCGTCTGGCTGACGATCCGCGCTCTGACCTCGCCCGAAGCGGCCGCGGCCATTCCCCCGGCGAGTTCGGCCGTGTTCGCGGCGCCAGTTACCGTGTCGATCTCCACAGCCCGCGCTGCCGAGTCGCCGTCGCGTGACTCGATCGGCCAGGCCACCGAACCGGCAGACGATTCGCGCGAATGCAGCCCGGATGTCGGCATCGATTACCAGTGCATATTCAACTGATCTTGACGACGGAAACACTGCAACCGATCTGATGGACAGCAACGGCGCTCACGGCCCTGGGCGCCTCATTGCGGTTCGCCCTTGAAAGGACTTCATGCGCACATCAACCAACCTGGACAAATTGATTCATCTCGAAGAAGATGCGCCACGCGGCGTCGTCACGTGTCGCGATGCGGCGATCGTAATCTTGCGGCGCGGACCCGCCGTCGGCGACGCGACCCGCGGGGGTCCGGTAAGCGCCAAGGATGAAGTCGAGTCGTGGGCGCAGCACGCCCTTGCGACAAATGGTTTTGGCGATGGCGCAACCGCCGCCGTGGCATCTTCCGCGCAGCCGACGAGCTATCGGTTGCATCAGGACGCTCGCGTCCATAGCTCGCTCACTCTGGGCGACATCATCGTTGCGGCGATCCGCACGGTCGGTGCGATCGCACGGCGCGAGTACGCACGATACCGGCAACGCCGTCAAGCAAGGGTTACCTATGACATCCTTCGTCGGCTGGACGATCGCACGTTGCGCGATCTGGGCTTCGACCGCAGCGAAATCAGGTCGGTCGCAGCGGAATTGACGGGAGAAGCGGAATACACCCACGTGCGTGCTCTACAGACTCTTTACAACCTTCCGAGGTGAACCGATCTCACGAGTCCAGGGCGGGCAAGAACGCCATCGAAATCTTGCGCTGCTCTGAACCCAATGGTGGGTGTTAAGCCCGGTTCGATTCCTCGCAAAGCAGTCCCCATTCCACTTCACCAGGAGAAGGCCATGTCCGCAGTCATTTCCATTCCCTCGCCCGCCATCGATCTCGCTGCAGTCAAGTCGCGCCAGCAGGCCGCATGGTCGACGGGAGACTACGCCGTCGTAGGGACCACCCTGCAGATCGTCGGCGAGAACCTGTGCGAGGCCCTCGACCTGCGCTCCGGCTCGCGCGTGCTCGACGTCGCCGCCGGCAACGGCAATGCAACGCTTGCTGCCGCGCGCCGCTGGTGCGACGTGACATCCACCGACTATGTGTCCTCGTTGCTCGAGTCCGGGCGAGCTCGCGCGGAGGCCGAGGGCCACAACGATCCAGTTCCAGGAAGCCGACGCCGAGAACCTGCCGTTCGCCGACGCATCGTTCGACGCGGTGCTGTCCACCTTCGGCGTGATGTTCACCCCGAACCAGGAGGAGGCGGCGAGCGAGCTTGCGCGCGTCTGCAAACCCGGCGGCAGGATCGGCCTCGCGAACTGGACGCCCGAGAGCTTCATCGGACAAGTGTTCAAGACGATCGGCAAGTACATCCCACCGCGCTCCGGGCGTCAAATCGCCGGCTCTGTGGGGCACGAAGGCAAGGCTCGAGGAGCTCTTCGGCAAAACCGCGCAGGAAATCCGCACGACCCGCCGCGACTTCACCTTCCGTTACCGCTCGCCGATGCACTGGATCGATGTGTTCCGCACCTACTACGGACCGATGAACAAGACTTTCGGCGCGCTCGATGCCGAAAAGCAGGCTGACTTCACCCGGGACTTGATGGTTCTGATGGAGAGCCGCAACCGCTCGCGCGACCGCACGCTAGTGCTGCAAAGCGAATACCTCGAAGTCGTGATCGAGCGGAAGTGATGACTTGTCGGTGGAACGCAGCTGCCGGGCCGAAGAAGCTTCGTCGCGGACCCACTCAATCGGTGTAGGTCGCGGGGTCGGGGTCGTCGGCCCAATATCGATCGGGCTTCGGCAGCTTTTTCATCCAGGCGCGGACGAGTTTCACATGCTCCCGCTCCTCCGCCTCCAGTTCGCGCGCGGCCGCGCTTACCGCCTCCACCGTGGCCGTCCGCGCAAGTCGGGCGAAGAAGCGCTGGGCTCGCTGTTCGTTGACCAACGCGATCTGCATCGCATGATAGGGTTGCATGAGGTAATGCACCTCGTCCCCCGGCGTCGTCTCCGGCGCCTCGAAGTCCGCCCAGCCCGGCCGGCCGGACGGCAACGCCGGCGTATCCTTCCACCCCATCTCGACCATGATCCGCGTCGCGTGCCTCTGCTCGATTCCCGCCAGCTTGCGGAACAGAGCCGCGGCCTCGCGGTTGTTGTGCATTTCCATGGCGTCGGCGAGGTCGGAGTAGCGCTGTGCAGCTTCCCTTTCCATCGCCAGCGCCTGTGCCATGAACTGGGTCAACGTGTGTGGCACATTGGCTTTGGGATGGCCTGCGCCCTTGTCCGTAACCTTGCCGGCGTCGAGCCGCTTTGTCTTCGACGCCCGCTTGGCCGCGCCCGCGGCATTGCTCGACTTGGTCGATGCGCGGCTCATAGCTCGAACTCCGCTTCCAGGTCGGAAGGCGCCCGCTTCGGCTTGACGGCGAGTGTCGGATACGGTGTGCGATCGCCCGCGTACAGGACGCCGATGTTGAAACCGTCATCGGTCATGATCCGTCGCGCGGCCCGAGCCGGATCATCGGTCGCGGCCACCGGCGCCGGATGCACGTGTTGCTTCCACTCGCGCTGCTCCGGGCGGAAGGTGACGCAGGGGCTTAAGACTTCGATGAACGAGAATCCCGGATGGCGAATGCCTTGCGCGATCATCTCTGCGGTCCCGTTGGGATCGCCGGAGAACGCGCGAGCGACGAAGTTGGCCCCGGACGCGAGCGCGATGACCAGTGGATGGAACGACCGCACGCCGGTGCCGCCGGGCGAGAGTTTCGAATCCCAGTCGGGCTCCGTCGTCGGCGAGGGCTGGCCTTTGGTCATGCCATACACGTGGTTGTCCATCACGATGTACGTCAGGTCGACGTTGCGCCGGCAGGCATGCATAAAGTGGTTGCCGCCGATCGAATACCCGTCGCCGTCGCCGCCGGTGACGAGCACCGTCAAGTCCGGCCGCGCGACCTTGAGCCCGGTCGCCGCTGCAAGCGCGCGCCCGTGCACGCCGTGGAACCCGTAGCACGTCGTGTAGGCGGGGATCCGCGACGAGCAGCCGATGCCGGACACGACAACGACGTTCTCCGGCGGTACGGCCATCATCGCCAACGCCTTGGTGACGGAGCTCAAGACCGAATAGTCGCCGCACCCGGGACACCAGATCGGCTTGTACGAAGACTTGTAGCTTTGCGCGGTCAGCGGCGCAGCCGCAGCGATGTCATTCATTTATTTCTCCACGCCAGAATCGCGTCCATGAGCTCGCCCGGACGAAGCGGTAGCGGACCAGGGCGGTGGAAGCTGGCCGGTTTGCCCGGCAGGTCGTATACCGAGCGCAAGTACCGATAAAACTGCGCGCTGTGGTTCTGCTCGACAACGAGCACGCTGGCCACGCCGTCGAGTGCTTCGGTAAGCCGCTCGGGCTGCGCGGGCGCCAACAGCCGCACCGCGATCAGCCGCACCCTCACACCTTTCCCGGCGGCGCGCAACACGGCTTCGCGCACGGCGGGTGTCGCCGAACCGAACGTAATCACGGCGGCTTTCCCGTCGCCTTCGACGTCGGCCCACCAGCGCCCGTAGTCGTACTGCAAGAGCTTGCGTTCGCGTTTGTCGAGTTGTATCCGGTGGTCTCGCGATTGGCTGCTTGGAATGCCGGCCTCTGTGTGCTCCAGGCCGTCGGCGGTGTACACGACGCCTGGCGTCCCGGGAATGGCCATCGGGGATACTCCCGATTCGGTGTTCCGGTATCGCTTGTATTCCGGCGCGTTCGCCGCAGCGGTCAGACGCTTGCCCACGAAAGCCACATCCGCAGGCCGGTCGATGATCGCGCGCGACTGTCCCATGAACTGGTCCGACAGTACGATCGCCGGCGCCTGCATCGCTTCGGCAAGCTGCACCGCCCATTGCGTGGTGTCGAGGCAATCGGCAATCGACGTCGGCGCGAGCACGAGCCGCGGCGCGTCGCCAGCCAGTCCGCTGACGGCGAAGGAGAGATCGCTCTGCTCGCTTTTCGCGGGGATCCCGGTCGATGGTCCGCCTCGCATCACATCGACGACGACGATCGGGACCTCGGCGCTCACCGCCAGGCCGATGCCCTCGGTCATCAAGGCGAGCCCCGGGCCGGCAGTGGCGGTCAGCGAAGGCACGCCACCATAAGATGCGCCGATGATCATGTTGATCGACGCGAGCTCATCCTCGGCCTGGAGCAGCGTGCCCCCAACCTTGGTCAATGCCGGCGCCATCCATTCGAGCAACTCGGTCGCGGGCGTAATTGGATACGCGGCGACAAAACGGATGCCGCCGCGGATCGCACCGTAGCCCGCCGCCTCGTTTCCGCTGATCAGCCATCGTCTGCCTGCAGGCGCATCGTCGCCCTTCAACTTCGGCACGCCTTCGATGCCGGAGGCAGCGGCAAACCCCGCCTGCAATGCAGCGAGATTGGCCTGCAGTGCGGCATCGGCCCTTTTCCACGAATCGCGCAGAGCGGATTCAAGCGCCTCCGCTGGAATTCCGGCGAGCGCGCCGGCCAAGCCGAGCGCGACCATGTTCGTCCAGCTGCCCGGAATCGCTTTCGCCATCTTCTTCACCGACAGCGGCGCGTAGCGCGCCCCGGTATTCCTGAACACCTCCGGCGTTTCGCCTTCGTCCGGATCGCCGATCATGACGCTCGACGCATCGAGTGGAATCTCGTCGGCAAAGCGGTTGACGTTCTGCCAATCGATCGCCAGCAGCAGGTCGAATCGATCGTCCAGCGAATGCATCGGTTGCCGCCCCAGCCGCACGAGCGCTGCGGCTTCGCCGCCGCGGATTTGCGGACCGCTGGTGCGGACCATCAGACCGTACAGCCCCGCTTTGGCGGCCGCGTTCAAGAGCAGCGTTCCCGCCGTCATCACGCCGCTGCCGCCGCTGCCCGCAAGCGCGATGGATATGCTTGATTTCGGACCGCGCGCCTGCACGGTCGCGTCCCTTCGCGTTGCTGCTTGACTGATCGTTGCTTGCACGTCGTTCCTCCAACCCGGCCGGGTTCGATCAAGTAAACCGGCTCTGCGGCGGGTATGGTTTGATTCAGATCAAGGCGCTTGCAATCCGCCTGCTGCATCATAATAGCCGTAAATCGGTATTACGGTACTGTAATACTACAATAGCCTTCCCGCCCGGCGCGGTCAAGTCTTTGGCAAGCGCTCGCGGGGCACGCAGTGAAACATGGAACGTCAGATGGAGGAAGAGCCTCGATGAGCCTCGAAGCCTACCGCTGGTTGATGACCGGGGTGAACGCGCGGCTGGAACGCGCGGCGTTCCGAGCGGAGCCGGGCCCAGGTGAAGTCGTCGTCGACATCGCCGGTTGCGGCGTCTGTCATACCGACCTCGGCTACCTCTACGACGGCGTTCGGACCAACCACCCCCTGCCCCTCGCGCTCGGGCATGAAATCAGCGGCCGCGTCGTCGATGCCGAGGCCGGCGCCCAGAGCTGGGGCGGTAAAGCGGTTATCGTGCCCGCGGTCCTGCCCTGTGGCGAGTGCGACCTTTGCCAGCGGGGGCTCGGCACGATCTGTCGCCGCCAGAAAATGCCGGGCAACGACATCCAGGGCGGCTTTGCCTCGCATATCGTGGTCCCCGCCCGCGGCTTGTGCGAGGTGGACGAAGCGCGTCTCGCCAGCGCGGGGCTCGCGCTCGCCGATGTATCGATCGTCGCCGATGCGCTGACCACGCCCTACCAGGCTGTGCGGCGTGCAGGGGTCAAGCCCGGAAGCCTCGCCATCGTCGTTGGCGTCGGCGGGGTCGGGGGTTACTGCGTCCAGGTCGCCAACGCGTTCGGTGCCAAGGTCGTTGCCATCGATGTCGACGACGAAAAGCTCGCCGCCATGTCGCGCCACGGCGCGGCGCTGACGATCAACAGCCGTGCGCAAGACTCCAAGTCGATCAAGGCCGCCGTCGCCGACTTCGCCAAGAAGAACGGTCTGCGTGCGACCGAATGGTGCATCTTCGAATGCTCGGGAACCGCACCCGGCCAATTAACGGCGTACAGCCTGTTGGTTCACGGAGCAACGCTGTCGGTGGTCGGCTTCACGATGGACAAGGTCGAGGTTCGCCTGTCCAACCTGATGGCGTTCGATGCGCGCGCAATCGGCAACTGGGGCTGTCCCCCCGAGTCCTACCCGGAGGCGCTCGCCCTCGTGCTCGATGGCAAGGTCCAGATCAAGCCGTTCGTCGAAGCGCACCCCCTCGACGACATCAACCGCGTACTCGCGGCCGTCCACGAGCGCGAGATCAAGAAGCGCGCGGTGCTGGTCCCCGCTCACGCATAGGAGTGATCCGATGAACGCCCCCGACGCACTACGCGCCCTGCGCGAATTCAAGAATCACGACCTGGTCGACGATATTGCGAAGCCTGGTATCGGATACGAATTGCGGCCGGCGAAAACGCCCGACGGCACCAGTGTGTCCGGCCTCTATAACGCGTGGATCACGCTGGATAACCCGACGCAGTTCAACTCGTACACGACCGACATGGTCAAGGGAGTGATTCTGGCCTTGCGCGCGGCATCGAATGCCCGTGACGTGAGCAGCGTGGTATTCACCGGCGCCGGCGACAAGGCTTTCTGCACCGGCGGCAATACCAAGGAGTATGCAGAGTACTACGCTGGACACCCGCAGGAATACCGCCAGTACATGAGGCTATTCAATGACATGGTCTCGACGATTCTCGCCTGCGACAAGCCGGTGATTTGCCGCGTCAACGGCATGCGCATCGGAGGCGGCCAGGAGATCGGCATGGCCTGCGACTTTTCGGTTGCGCAGGACCTCGCGCGGTTCGGTCAGGCCGGCCCGAAGCACGGTTCTGCGCCGATCGGTGGCGCAACGGACTTTCTGCCGCCGATCATCGGGAACGAGCGTGCAATGGTCGCCGGCGTGTTGTGCGAACCCTTCTCGGCGCACAAGGCCTATTACTGGGGCATGCTTGCCGACATCGTTCCGGCACTCAAGGTCGACGGCAAATTCGTCGCCAATCCGCTGGTGGAGACTCGAGCACTCGTCGACGACTACGGCCGTTTCGTCTTCGGTGAACCGAGGATCGGCGACGCGGCAAAGGAAGCCAAGGCGGTGCTCGCGCGCGGCACCGTCGATCTCTCCCTACTCGATGCGAAGGTTGAAGAGCTTTGCGCCAAGCTCTTGCTGACGTTCCCCGATTGCACGACCAAGACGCTCGAGGAGCTTCGCAAACCGAAGCTCGACGCCTGGAATCGCAATAAGGAAAACTCTCGGGCGTGGCTTGCGCTCAACATGATGACCGAGGCGCGGGCCGGATTCCGCGCCTTCAACGAGGGCACGAAGCAGTCGCGCGAAGTCGATTTCATCGCGATGCGCCAGGCACTCGCCCGTGGTCAGGGCTGGGATGAGGCGTTCACCGACAGCCTGATGCCGGGGCGGCGCGCGTGAGAGCCGCAAGCATGGGCGTAAACCAATGACTTCCATGCGTGTCGAGGCGATTGCCACAACCGGGTTCGTCGAGTCCTGGCTCGAGCGCGATGGCGCGCTGTTGCGTCTGCGCCTGGCACGGCCCAAGGCAAATCTCGTCGATGCCGCGATGATCGCGGCGCTCCACGGCGCATTTGCCGAGTATGGCCGTGCGGAGCTGCGCGCAGTGCTGCTCGACGCCAAAGGTCCGCACTTCAGCTTCGGCGCAAGTGTCGAGGAACACCTTCCCGACCGCTGCGCGGCGATGCTCGCGTCGCTGCACGCACTGATTCTCGCCATGCTGCAGTTCCCCGCACCGATCCTTGTCGCCGTGCGCGGCCAATGCCTCGGCGGCGGTCTCGAGGTCGCTCTCGCCGGGGGCCCGATTTTCGCCACACCCGACGCACAGCTGGGTCAACCCGAGATGAAGCTCGGCGTCTTCGCGCCGGCGGCCTCGTGTCTGCTGCCGTATCGGGTGAACCAGCCGGCTGCGGAAGACCTGCTGTTCTCCGGCCGTTCGATCAGCGGCGAGGAGGCCAAGGCGATCGGCCTCGTCCAGGTCACCGCAGCGGACCCCGAAGCCGCCGCACTGGCCTACTTCGACACGCATCTCGCGCCGAAGAGCGCCGCCGCCCTCGCCTGCGCCGTGACTGCGGCTCGCGGATCGCTCGTCTCCGACGTCCGGCAGCGCCTTGCCGGGCTCGAACGCCTCTATCTCGACACGCTGATGAAGACGCACGATGCCAACGAAGGGCTCGCCGCGTTCCTCGCCAAGCGTCCACCGCAATGGGAGCATCGCTGATGACCACGTCCCCACCCGTCATCCAGATCGTCGAGCGCTGCCAAGCGCTCTTCGAGGATCTCGAACTCAACGCCGTCAAACAATGGAAAGCGGCGGTGCCCGGCCGCAAGGCGATCGGCTACATGCCGATCTATGTCCCGCGCGAGCTCGTCCATGCGGCAGGCATGCTGTCGGTGGGCATCCTCGGCGGCGGTGACCAGATCGAAGTGATCCAGGGCGACGCGTACTACCAGAGCTACATCTGCCGGATACCACGCTCGACGATCGAGCTCGCGCTTACCGGCCGCCTCGACTGCCTCGACGGCATGTTGTTCCCGTCGATCTGCGACGTCATACGCAATCTGTCGGGCATGTGGCAGATCCTGTTCAAGGACAAGTACGTGCGCTACTTCGACGTCCCGCAGAATTACGAGGACGCGATCGGCGGCACGTTCTACATCAACGAGCTGCAAGCCCTGCGCGACGATCTCGGCAAGCTGCGCGGTGCGCCGATCACCGACGAAGAGCTCAATGCATCGATCCGGGTCTACAACGCGAACCGCCGGGCGGTGCAGGACCTCTACACTTACCGCGCCAAGAACCCTTGGCAGGCGCCCACCTCCGAGGTGTACCTGGTGCTGCGCGCGGGCATGGTGCTGCCTCCGGAGGACCACACGCAACTCGTCCGCGACTACATTGCAGCGGCCGAAGCGCTGCCGCGGCCGAAGCGAGACAACGCCCGCGTCGTGTTGAACGGCTCGTTCTGCGAGCAGCCGCCGCTCGGGCTGATCAAGTCGATCGAGATGGCCGGCTGCTATATCGTCGATGACGACTTCATGCTGGTGACGCGCTGGTTGCTCGACGACGTACCTGCAAGCGGCAATCCACTCGAGGAGCTCTCGAAGGCGTTCCTGCACCGCTCGGCAACCACCGCGGCGAAATACGACGCTAAGCGCGAGGACAAGGGCGTTTTCCTCCTCAAGCAGATCAAGACCAGCGGCGCGGAGGGCGTGATTTTCGCGGCTCCTTCGTTCTGCGACCCGGCGCTGCTCGAGCGTCCGATGCTGCAGGACGTGCTGTCCAAGCACAAGGTTCCGCATACTGCATTCAAGTACGCGGAGAACACCGGCCAGATGGCGCCGATCCGGGAGCAAGCAGGCACGTTCGCCGATTCGATCAAGCTTTGGAGCGCGGCGTAGTGCCCTGAAGATCACCTGTCAAGGAAACCACCCCATGAACGCCACCGCCGCGATGCCCCAAAGCTCCAAAAAGCCGCAAGTCCAGAAAGAGGACGCGATGTGGCTGCAGAAGGAGATGATCAACCGCAACTATCATGAGCTCGCGACCGCGCGCGAACAGGGCCACAAGGTAGCCGCGACGTTCGTGCCGGGCAACCTCAATGAGCTCCTGATGTGCTTCGACTTCGCGCGGAGCCTCCCGGAAACCAATGCACTGCAGAACGGCTTGCGCAAGAAATCCGGCAAGATGATTCTGGACGCGGAGCGCGACGGCGCAGTCCGAGGACGTCTGCAACTACGTGAAGGCCGACCTCGGCATGATGCTCGGTGGCGAAACCGGTCCCACCGGCGAGACGCTTCCGAAGCCCGACATCCTGCTCCTCTCGTACACCGGCTGCTTCACCTTCATGAAGTGGTTCGAGCTCATCCGCCACAAATACGGCTGCGAGAGCGTGATGCTGCACGTGCCGTACCAGGGCGAGGGCAAGATCGCGCCGAACATGCGCGACTACGTGGTCAAGCAATTGAAGGAGACAGTGATCCCAACGCTGGAGCGCATCTCCGGAGTCAAGTTCGACATCGACCGGCTGCGCCAGTACATGAAGGAATCGACCAAGGCGGAGGAGGACCTGGTCGCCGTGCTGCAGTCGGCGAAAAACCGGCCGTCACCGATCGACGGCTACTTCGGCGCCGTCTACTACATCGGCCCGATCTTCACCGCGTTCCGAGGAACACCGGAGGCGACCGAGTTCTATCGCGTGCTGCGACAGGAGATCGAGCAGCGCGTACGCGAGGGCAAGGGTCCGATCACGCCCGACGGCGAAATGGGAGAGGAAAAATACCGCCTGGTCGTCGAAGGCCCGCCCAACTGGACCAGCTTTCGCGAATTCTGGAAGATGTTCTATGACGAGGGCGCAGTCGTCGTGACTTCCACCTACGCCAAGGTCGGCGGCGTCTACGATTTCGGCTTCCGCCACGATCCTGACCATCCGATCGAATCGCTCGCCGAATACTGCCTGGGCTGCTACACCAACCTCAATCTGCCGTCCCGGATCGACATGATCTGCAAGTATATCGACGAATACCAGGCGGACGGCCTGTTGATCAACTCGATCAAGAGTTGCAACAGCTTCTCGGCAGGACAGCTCCTTATCCTGCGCGAGGTGGAGAAGCGGACCGGCAAGCCGGCTGCGTTCATCGAGACCGACCTGGTCGATCCGCGCTACTTCTCGGCGGCGAACGTGAAGAACCGTCTGGAGAGTTACTTGCAGATGGTCAAGCAGAAGCGGACTGCGGCGGCCGCGGCCGCTGCACATTGAGGGGATCGCATGCGCTGCTTCATCGGCATCGATCTGGGGTCCACGACAACGAAGGCCGTTGTCCTCGACGAGAACCAGAACATCCTCGGGCGCGGCATCACCAACTCGCGCTCGAACTACGACACGGCGGCGGCGATCGCCAAGCAGGAGGCGCTCGTCAACGCCAGGTTCTACCTTTTCCGGCAGGCGCTCGGCAGCACTTCGGCGCTCAACGGCGCGCTCGATGGCTTTATAGGCCAACTCGAACGGAGCTTTCGCCTCGAGCAATATCTCGAGCAACTCGCCGACCTCGAGGCCACCTGCCAGCGCAACGTCGGGACCGCCAAGTTCGGCGACAGCGCGGCGGCCGTCAGCGCGGCGCTGACGGAAGTATTCAAGCGGCTCTCCACCGAGGTGGCGGCGCTGTTCGCGCCCGGGGCCAAGCCCAAATCGGACTTTTTCCGTGACATCGCCGGCGCTCAGTACCTGGCGATCGGCGAGGCGGTCGCCAAGGAATCCGGCATCCGCTACGACTTCCTGCTTAACGTGTTCGACCGCTCGATCATCGAGGTCGAGAACCGCGTCTATGGCGACTCGATCAAGCGGCACCTGCTCGCCGCACTCGAACGCACCTTCCTGGCGCTGCCCGACACCGCCGGTCGCAGGGACAGGGTCGAGGCGCCGATCAAGGGCATCCTCGACATGCCGATGGAGGAGGCCTACGTCGTCGGCACCGGCTACGGCCGCGCCCGGCTGCCGTTTTCCAAGGAGCATGTCCGCTCCGAGATCCTGTGCCATGGCCTCGGCGCGCACGTGATGCACCCCGGCACGGCAACGGTGCTGGACATCGGCGGCCAGGACACCAAGGCGATTCAGGTCGATCCGAACGGCATCGTCGAGAGCTTCCAGATGAACGATCGCTGCGCTGCCGGTTGCGGGCGTTATCTCGGCTATATCGCCGACGAGATGAACATGGGTCTGCACGAATTGGGGCCGATGGCGATGAAGTCGACCAAGACTATCCGCATCAACTCGACGTGCACGGTCTTCGCCGGTGCCGAGCTCCGCGACCGACTCTCACTGGGCGACAAGCGAGAGGACATCATGGCGGGACTGCACCGCGCGATCATCCTGCGCGCGATGTCGATCCTCGCGCGTTCCGGGGGGATTCGCAACGAGTTCACCTTCACCGGCGGCGTCGCCAAAAACCAAGCGGCGGTGAAGGCGCTCAAGGATCTGGTGCGCGAGAACTACGGCGAGCTGACGCTTAACATCAATCCGGACTCGATCTACACCGGCGCGCTCGGCGGCGCAACTTTCGCGTGGCGAGCGGTGGTCGAGGAAGGAAAAACTGTGGAGGCACGGTCGTGATCTGCACCATCGGCATCGATATCGGCTCGGGCGCGGTCAAGAGCGCATTGTTCCGCACGGATGCTGGCAAGCACGAATGGCTGGCCAAGCGCCTGGAGCGCATCCGGCGGCGCGACCCGATGCAGCTGGCGCAGGAGGGCTACGAGGGCGTGCTCGCGGACGCCGGCCTCAAAGCCGACGACATCGCCTACATCGCGACCACCGGCGAGGGCGAGAACGTCAAGTTCGCGACCGGCCACTTCTACTCGATGACGACGCATGCCCGCGGCGGCGTATTTCTGCATCCGGGGGTGAGCGCGGTGGTCGACATCGGCGCGCTGAATGGCCGCGCGATCTACGTCGACGAGCGCGGCAAGGTGCTCTCGTACAAGATGACGAGCCAATGCGCGTCGGGGTCGGGGCAATTCCTCGAAAACATCGCCCGCTACCTCGGGGTCGCGATCGAGGAGATCGGCCCGCTGTCCAAGAGCTCACAGAACCCGGAGAAGTGCAGCTCGATTTGCGCAGTGCTCGCCGAGACCGACGTGATCAACATGGTCTCCCGCGGCATCGCGACCAACGACATCCTGAAGGGGATCCACCTCTCCATGGCGTCGCGGATCGTGAAGCTTCTCAAAGTCACGGGTATCAAGGAAGGCACGGCGCTGATCACGGGCGGGCTCGCGCTGGACACAGGCTTGCTGGCGGCGATCCAGGAGGAGATGGTCAACGAGAAGGTGAACGTGACGGCCCTGAGCCACCCCGACTCGATCTACGCCGGCGCCGTCGGGGCAGCGCTGTGGGGCGCCTTCCGCCACGCGAAGCTGCACGAACTCGCGGAACGCGCCGCGGCATAGAAGTCAGATCCCGATTTCCGCTTGCAGGGGCCGAGCCCCCTGCTTTGCAACAGGAGTCAAACATGGCACTACTCATCAACGACAACTGCACTGCCTGCGATGCCTGCAAGCCGGTGTGTCCCAACGAGGCGATCAGCGCAGGCGATCCCAAGTACGTGATCGATCCGCTGCGCTGCACGGAATGCGTCGGCGCCGAGGACGAGCCTCAGTGCAAGCTCGTCTGCCCGGCGGATTGCATCGTCGTGAATCCGGATTTTCAGGAATCGCCCGAGGAACTGATGGCGAAGTACGAATCACTGCACGGCTAGCGGCGCGAGCCACCGGGCGAGGGCCCTGCGAAGCGGGATCGACCGGGAATTGCGAGTCGACGCTTAAGGCCACAACTCGACAGTTCGATGTTCGTCGACGGCAGACGAGGCCGCGGCGCGAGCCGCCGGGCGAGGGCCCCGCGAAGCGGGATCGACCGGGAATTGCGAGTCGACGCTTAAGGCCGACAACTCGATGATCTGAATTTCGTTGAACGTGGATGAGCCCGAGGCCGCCCACGCTACCGAACGGAGGCGCTTCGCTTGCCGCGTACCGCGGCGCTCACCGTGCTGACGATGAATGCGGCAAGCGCCAGCGCATTGAGCAACGCGCCTACGCGCGTCCAGGCAAACTGTCCCGAGGCATCACCGGCTATGCGCACTGCCAGTGAAGCGTGCAGCAGCGCGAGCGGCCCATAGAACGTCGGATGGTAGGGCACATTCACGCGCAGCACCGCCGGGAAGATGATCGGCGCGTGACCGAACACCATCGAAAAGACGAAGCCCAATCCAAGCGCGTGCAGCGCCGCGTCATAGGACGGGGTGCCGGGCAACAGCCCTCCCGACACAAGGATGATGCCCCCGCCGACCGCCAGCCACACATAGCCCGACAACAGGCACACGGCGATAAATCGCGTAAGGCCACGGTTCCGGACTGTGTGGCGTGCGATATCCTGTTTCAGTAGCCATGCCGCGAGCGCCAGAAGACCGATCCCGAAAGCGTGTCCGCCCCAACGCGATGGCCCGCCGAAAAGGCCTGCGCCAATCACGACGACGATCGCCGCGAAGGTCCAGGTTGCGACTCGTGACGGCGCTAGGAAGCGCGAAAGCTCCAGGCGCTCGCCGGCGATGGTGAGGATGAGGAAGGCGAACCACCACGGGACGACATCGTGCACGGTCGAGCCTGCCGCCCACAACGAATTGCCGACCGACCAGCAGGCCGCACCCAGCGCGAGAGTGAACGTGAACAACGCGGCCTGGCGACGGAAGATGTCGATGGATGCCGCGAGCAACACCAAGCCGCCAAGGACGAAGAACCATGCCGCGATGGTGCTCGCGCCGGCGATCGCGGCGATGCAGCCCGCCGCGCCGAAGAGCGGACCGAGATACGCCCAATGACGGCCGATAGCGACCGCCCGCTCGAGCGAGATGACGACGCCGAAGAAGCCGCACACCATCAACGGGCCGTGCAGCGACGCCATCGCCGCGACGGCGGCGGGGACGCTCCAACCGAGCCGCCCAAGTCCTGCCCCTGTGCCGGCGAGGAGGCCGGCAAAGCCAAGGACCAGCAAGGGCACGCGCTGCCGCGGGCGCAGATCCCCGGGCTTGATGTGAAGACCGGTGGCGTTCGCGGGAGCTGGCGCGGTCATCGGCGCCGGCTTTTGCAGCCGGAGCGCGTTGCGAGCTGCGTTGACGTCACGCCGGGATTTCCGAAGCCGACTGGCTAGAACGTCCAGCCGAAGTGCTCTTTGGCAACGCCGGTCATCTTATCGGGCGTCCACGGCGGATCCCATACCAGCCGAATATCGATGGCCGTTCCTTGCGGTACGATCGCCGCGACGACGCCCCGCGCCTGGTCGGTGATCATGTCCGTCATAGGGCACGCCGCGGTGGTCATTGTCATGTCGATGTGGACGGCGTCCGCACCGACTTCGACGCCGTAGACCAGGCCGAGGTCGACGATGTTCATACCCGCTTCGGGATCGTCCACCTGGCGCAGTGCTTCGCGCACCGCTTCATCGTCGGGCATGGAGGCCATGGGCATCGTGCGATCGCGAGATTGCCGCCGGCTAGCCGAGCAACCGCATGAAAGGCAGCCGCTGCGATGGAGCGAATCCAACGTCGTAGAGGAAGCCGAGCAGTGCGAGGTCATGCGGCGCTACCACCGTCTCCACGCGTTCGATGCGCAGCGCTCCGAGATTGACGAACAGCTGCGACAGCAGCGCGTGCCCGACGCCCCGGTGCGCGAACTCGGAATCGACGCCGATGGTATCGATGACGGCCACGGGCTCGGTGCGGCCGAAATCGCCCAAGTCCACGCGGGCCATCAGGAATCCGGCGATCGTGCGTTCCAGCCGCGCGGTCAGCGAGACGCGAATCGCCGAGTCGTGCATCGCCTCGACCAGCTTGTGCTGCATGTAGCCCTGGCGGTTGTGCCCGGTGATACTGCGGTCGATGCGGACGATGTCGGCGAGGTCGCCCGGTTCCATTCCGCGAACGTCCGCGTTGTCGCGCGCGAGGCGGTCGAAGTCGTTGCCCGGGCGGCCGCCGTAGTTGATCTCGGGCGCCGCGTTTTCACCCTCCGGTCTGGCCCGGGGATCGTCGCGTTGCGGCGTGTATTGGCCACCGGCCACCGCGCAATCGACGACATGATTCGCCGCCAGCGTGAATCCCATCGCGTCCATCCAGCGCATCATCCGGTGGTCGTTCCATGCGACCGTCGTGCGCACCTCGGCGATACCGTGCCGGCGGCCATAGTCGCTCAGGGCGTCGAACAGGCAGGCGCCAACATGGTGCCCCTTGGCGTCGCCGCGCACGCCGATCACCTCCAGCCGCAGCGCGGGCGCAAGCCGGCCAAACTCGCCCTCCAGCACGCGCGCGAGTATGTACCCGGCGAGGCCCTTGTCGTCGGTGGCCGCAAACTGCGCATGCAATTTCGGCTCGCGCAGCGCGGCTTCGAGCCGCCGTGCGAAGTAGGCGTGGCGCGTCGATCCCTGACTGACGGCGTCGATGGCAACGACCGCAGGAAGATCCTCGCGCAGCAGCGGCCGGATCGTAATGCGTTGCAGGGTAACGGCTTCCATGGTCGCTTTCTCCATTTGGCCAGCAACCCCGCTAGGCGGCCGCGTAGCTGAAAGACAGGTCGCGGTCCGTGTCCTCGTCGAGCAGGTCGTCGAGCATCGGCAGCAACGCCATCGTCTCTTTCTGGATGTGCGCGACTTGTCGCTCGACCATTTCGAGCGCACCGCGTTTCAGCGCGTCCCAGCCGGCGCCGTCGAGCGTGCCCGCGGCGGCGGCACGGGCGAGAGGCAACAACTCGGCGGCCACCTCGCGGATCGCACCATGCTCGTCCTTGAGCAAGCCCGCGATGTCGCCCTCCCCGGCCGCCTCGAGCCGCGGAAAGAGCTCGCGCTCCTCGAAGTCGAAGTGGCGCCCGATATCGTGTTCGATGTGACGCGCGAACGACGCGGCGAGCGGTAGCCAGTGCGGGGTCGCGTGCGCCGCCGGACAGGGATGCGCGCGCGAATGCCTGCTCGACCCGGCCCAAGAGATCAAGGTTCGCGCGGTGCTCCTCGTCGAGCGCATGGCTTACCTGGCGCCGAAAATTCATCCTGTTCCCACAATCTCGGTCATCGGTACCACAATAGCAAACGCCACCAAGCTTCCCTTGATCCCGATCAACCGGCGGACGACTGGCGGCGGCCCGCCTTGAGGTGGGGGGTGGCCATCCGCTTCACCACGATCAAAAAGAAGCCTGCGAACGCTGCGGCGCCGACGCTACCTACGATTGCCCCGGCGGACGCGAATCGCTCGCTGCCGGTGACGACTGCCAATCCGAGCAAAACCAGCGCAGCGAGATGGCAGACGAAATGGATCGCAAGCGGACGCTGCGCGGTCAGCGAGGATGGCGTCGGCGCCAGCCTCCTGCCGGGCGCGGCATGCATTGAGGCAAGAAAGGGAATGATCCGCTGCAGGATGCCGACAAGGAAGGTGAGCAGCCAGCCGACGATCAGCAGAATACCGAACAGCACACCCATACCGCTGACCGGCGCGTCCAGCGCGACGCCGAGAGCCGCGGCCAGGCTGGCGACCAGCGAGGCCCATGCGATTCGAATCAGCGTGAACGAACGTCCCAGCTCCCGCCGCATGCCGGACTTGAGCGCCAAACCCATCAATCGCAGATGCAATGCGACGGCGCCAGTACCCGCGCCGATCGCGGCGATGCGCAACGGCCGCTCCGCGATGCCGGACGAAGCAGCGGCCGCCAGCAGCAGCGCAGTCACTGCAAGCGTCAGCGACATCGCTGCGCGGCGCTCGTCCGGCGCCGCCGATAACGCAAACATCGGCACCAGGATGTACGACAGCCCGAGCGCGAGCAATCCCATGAAACCGTACGCAGCGAAGGTGACGTGCAGCGTGAGCGCCATGCCTCGCCCGAAGCCGGGAAACCCGACATAGGCGCACGCCAGCGACAGCGCGGTCGCGAGGACCACGACAAGCGACCCGAGCGCGGCCCAGCCATGAGCGACGACCACAGGCATGCCTCTGGCTCCGACAAGATTCCGCGCTAGTAATAACGCGTAGCCGCCGAGCGCTGCGGCCACCGCGACGGCACCGCCCGCCAGCAGCGGCGGCGCGGGCACGCCCATCCCGAGGGCAACCGCGGCGACCCCGGGCGTGTATAGCCACCAAATGATCGCCGGCCACCGTTTGGATCGCACCGGCTGGCGCGTCGCGACCGGCAGAAGTTGGAGGCTCGCCCCGATCGCCGTCATCACTAGCACACCGAGCGTCACGAGATGCAACGCGGCCAGCGGCCAGCCGAGTCCGCCGCCGAATCGAGGTACGTTTTGCGCGCCTGCGAACAGCGCAATCCATGCGAAAAACTGATACGCGACCGCTGCGCCGAAAAAACGAAAGGGGATCGATGGGGGTAGAAGGCGACTCGCGGCCCCTGCGATAAAAGCGCCCGCGGCGAGTTTCATCGCACCTTTTCGAGCTTAAGGCGCACTTCTCCCGGTGACCCGTCGATGCGCACTGCGGTCCAACCGATTTCCGCGAGCTCGGGATAGAGCATCTGCGGGTCGCGCTCGTGATGGACGATGACCGGCGTCTTGTCGCCGATCGATTCGACAAGCGCGAGGATCGCCACCAGCGGCGCTGGCGGCCGGAGCCCGCGCACGTCGATGTGCACGCCGTCCGCCTCGACCCAGCGCCTGCCAGGCGCGAGCCGGTCGTTGGACGCGGAAGCATTCATCGCTCGCTGTCCGGACCGTTTGCCGAACGGCCCGACGGTCCCGGTCGCGCCGGACCCGCATGCACGCCCGCCTGCGCCGCCGTCGCCTCCAGCACGTTCGATGCGATGACCAGTTTCAGCACTTCGCTCGCGCCCTCGTAGATGCGCAGCGCGCGAATCTCGCGATACAGCCGCTCCACGATCATGCCGCGCACGACGCCCAGGCCGCCGAAGATTTGTACCGCCGCATCGATGATCTGCTGCGCAGATTCGGTGGCGAACAGCTTTGCGACCGAGGCTTCACGCGTGATGCGCGTGCCCAAAACGTCGCGGGTCCAGGCCGCCCGATAGACCAGCAGCGCGGCGGCGTCGACCGATACCGCCATGTCGGCGAGCTTTGCCTGGGTCAATTGGAACTCGGCCAGCGCGCGGCCGAAGACGCGTCGCTTGAGCGCCCACCGCGTTGCCTCGTCGAATGCCCGCCGGGCGAAACCCAGTGCGGCGGCGCCCACCGTGGACCGGAAAACGTCGAGCGTGGCCATGGCGATCTTGAATCCCTCGCCCTCGCTTCCCAACAGGCGATCGGCAGGAACCCGGCACTCGGTGAAGCGCAGCGTACCCAATGGATGCGGCGCGATGACTTCGATGCGCTCCGACACCTCCAGCCCGGGGGCGTCGGCATCGACGATGAAGGCGGACAAGCCGCTGGTTCCGGGCCGCTCGCCCGTTCGCGCGAAGACGACATAGCGATCGGCGAGGCCGGCGTTGGAGATCCATGTCTTCACGCCATCGAGGCGCCAGGAGTCGCCGTCGCGCGTGGCACGCGTAACGATGCCGCCGACGTCCGACCCCGCGTCCGGTTCCGACAGCGCGAAAGCGCCGACGAAGGCTCCGCTGCTTATCCCCGGCAGGATCGCCCGCTTTTGACCTTCGCTGCCGAACAGCGTGATCGGAGTGCTGGAGAGCCCCTGCATGGCAAACGCGAAATCGGCGAGTCCCGAGGCGCGACCCAGAATCTCGCGCGCGAGGCAAAGGCTGCGAACGTCAATTTGCTCACGCACCCCGCCATAGGCTGCAGGAACGCAAGCGCGCAACAATCCGGCGCTCCCGAGTTCGCGAACCAGCCGTCCGACACAGCGGTATACGGCGTCGAGATCACCGTCGGCACCAGCGAGCAAGGACGGCAGCACGTCCGCGGCCCACCGCTCCAAGTCGCGTGCCTGCCCGCGATGGCCGTCGTCGAAAAAGGGCCACGCGAGGAAGCTCTGATCGGCCATCAGTTGCCTTCGAATACGGGCTTCTGCTTGGCCACGAAGGCGTGATAGGCGCGCTTGAAGTCCTGTGTCTGCATGCAAATCGCCTGCGCCTGGGCTTCCGCTTCGATGCACTCGCCGAGGCCGGAGCTCCACTCCTGCCAGAGCATGGTCTTGGTCATCGCGTGTCCGAAGGTCGGGCCGTTGGCCAGGCTCTGGGCCATCGCCGTCGCTTCCTCGAGCAGCTTCTCGGGCTCGACGAGCCTGTTGTAGAAGCCGAAGCGCTCCGCCTCCTCGCCTCCGACGACGCGTCCGGTGTAGAGCAGGTCGGCGGCACGGGACAGTCCGATCAAACGGGGGAGCAGCGTGCATGCGCCCATGTCGGCGGCGGCGAGTCCCACGCGGACAAACAGGAAGGCGAGCTTGCTGCGGGCCGTTGCGTACCGCATGTCCGCGGCGCAAGCCACCAGCGCGCCGGCGCCGGTGCACACACCGTCGATGGCGGCGATGATCGGCTGTGGACAACCTCGCATCGCCTTGACCACGTCTCCTGTCATGCGGGTGAAGGCGAGCAAGTCGAGCATGTCCATTTGCACCAGCTTGCCGATGATGTCGTGGACGTCGCCCCCGGAGCAGAAATTGCCGCCTTCGCCGCTGAACACGACGGCCTTGACGTCGGTGGCATATACCATCTCGCGGAACAGGTCGCGCAACTCGCCGTACGACTCGAGCGTCAGCGGATTCTTGCGCTCGGGGCGGTTGAGCGTGATCGTCGCGACCTTGCCCGAAACCGAATAGCCGAAATGGGCAGCCTTGTAATTTGCAAGCTGGATGCGTTTCATGTTCGTCTCGCTCCTTGCAGCGCTGATTGCTGAATTAGCCGACCATCGTCAAACCGCCGCTGACGCTCAAGACCTGCCCGGTGATATAGCTGGCACGGTCGCTGGCGAAGAATACGACGGCATCGGCGACTTCGGAAGGCTTTCCGAAGCGGCGAAACGGGATCGCTTTCTTGAACGCTTCCAGGTGCTTCTCCGGCACCGCGAATAGTAGAGGCGTCTCGGTGGGACCCGGGCAGACGCAGTTGACGTTGATGTTGTAGCGCGCCGTTTCTCTGGCCAGCGATTTGGTAAACGCGATCAGGCCGCCCTTGGCGCCCGAATAGATCGTCTCGCCCAGGCTGCCGACGCGACCGGCATCGCTGGCGATATTGACGATCTTGCCGCTGCCACGCTCCATCATCTTGGGCAGCAGGGCTCTGACGAGTTTCATCGGCCCGACGAAGTTAAGCGAAATCAGCTTTTCCCACAGATCGGGGGTGCATTCCCAGAACGGCTTGGTCTGGCCCCATCCGGCGCCGTTCACCAGTATATCGACCGCGCCGACCTTGGCGTGGACGGCCTCGGCGAAGGCGTTGATGGAAGTTTCGCTGGTCAGATCGACGGACAGGAACTCGGCCCTTCGACCCTTTTGGCGAATGGCGGCTGCTGCCGCTTCACCTTTTTCTCTCGCGACGTCAGCGACGATGACCGTTGCTCCGGCCTCGGCAAGCGCCTCGGCCGTCGCTTGGCCGATTCCGGACGCGGCACCGGTCACGACGGCCGTCTTGTCTTTGAAGCTCATGTGCTCTCCTTCGTTGCGATCGGGTGACGCTTATTCAGGAATTCGGAGACCTTCGCCACGGTCTCCGGATGCTCGTACAGCCTTCGTGTGGCGGTGATCTCCTCGGCGAAGCCATCCCGGCTGGGGTCGCCTTGGGCATGAACGCAACGCTTGCTCGCCAGCAGCGCGGCTTTGGGCATACGGCTTAAGTGCGCTGCGAGCTCGCGCGTCCAGTCGCGCGAGCTGTTGGCGTGGCTGCGCCCATTGCACGATGCCCAGACGCAAGGCTTCCGCACCGTCGATCAATTCCGCACCAAGGATCAGGCGCTTCGCGGTCGCCTGACCGCATAGCCGGGTCAACCGCTGCGTACCGCCGGCCGCTGGAATCAGGCCGAGCCCGACCTCCGGCAGTCCCAATATCGCGTCGAGGGCGACGACCCGCAGATCGCATGCGAGCGCAAGTTCGAGCCCGCCGCCCATCGCCGCGCCGCCGATTTCCACGAGCGTGACGACGGCCGCAGTCTCGAGGCGCATGAAAAGCCGCTGCATGCTCCGCACGACGTCGACCATCGCTCCGCGGCGTCCCGTGGTGAAGCACGTCCGCATCAGAGCGAGGTCGGCGCCGGCGCAGAAGCTCTTCTGATCGCTTCGAATATGCAGGACTGCAACTTCCGGATCGGCGGTCACTTGGTCGAGAACCGCGTCGAGGCGCGCGATGAACTCACCGTCGAGCGCGTTGACCGGCGGTCGGGCGAGCGTAGCGACCACGACGCGGCCGACTCGTTCGGTAGCAAGCATCGGTTCGATCCTAATGCCGTGTGGCAGCTGCGCAGCCGCCCGCGGAATTCGCTTTTCCTGTCTTCATCCGGACTCTTTCAGGCGAGCGCCACGAGTCGATCGAGCGCCGCCGTATTAGCGAGCAATTCGCCGCTGGAAGCGTGATGGACGACCCGTCCGCGATCGAGGATGATCGCCTGCTTGGTCAACGCCAGTGCGACCCGGGCGTGCTGCTCGACGATGATCACGGCGAACTCTCCCGAGCGCACGAGATCCTGAATCACCTCGACTACGGTCCTGACGATGACCGGCGCGAGCCCTTCCAGCGGTTCATCGAGCAGCAACACGCTTGGATTGGTCATCAGCGCACGCGCAATCGCCAGCATTTGTTGCTCACCGCCGGACAATTGATTGCCGAGATTCCGCCGGCGCTCCTCGAGTCCCGGAAAGGCGCGGTAAATCCGTTCCAGGTTCCATGGGCCGGGACGTGCCACGACGTGCAGGTGCTCGTCCACGGTGAGCGACGGGAAACACAAGCGCTCCTGGGGAACCCAGCCCAACCCGTAACGCGCACGCAGGTACGTCGGCGTGCGGGAAATGTCCTTGCCACGCATCAGGAGTCGGCCTCGCCTGAGCCTGGTCAGGCCCATCAGCGTGAGCAACAGCGTCGTCTTCCCTACGCCGTTGCGGCCCAGCAGCGCCAGGCTGCCGCCCGGCTCCAGCGCAAACGACACGCCTTCCAGCACGATCGAACCACCGTAGCCGGCGAAGAGTTCTTCAGCCATGAGGAGATCAGCCACAGGTCGGCTCGCAGCCTCGCCGGTGCAAGGCTCTATTTCTTTCCCGGATCCTTCTGATCGGCGAACGTGTCGAATTCGACGTTAAAGAGGCCACCGGCGGTCTTCTCGACCTTGCGGATGTAAACCGTCTGCACCACGTCACGCGTCTCGGAGTCGATCATGATCGGACCGCGCGGACTGACGAGCTTCATGCCCTTCATCGCGGCGACCAGCAGGTCGCCATCCGTCGAGCCGTTGGTCTTCTTCAATGCCTCGTAGATCACAGCCATGCCGTCGTAGCCCGCTGCGGCCATGAAGTTCGGACGCAACTTGTCGCCGTTGACCTCGGCGTACGCCCTCTTGAAGGCTGCGTTCTCCGGCGAATTGTGCGCGGCCGAGTAATGGAAGCTCGTGATGAGGCCGAGAGTCGGCTCGCCCATTGCTTCGAGCACGCCGTCGTCGGTGATGTCGCCGGTCGCGATCAGCCTGATCCCGGCCTGCGCGAGCCCGCGCTCCGCATAGCCCTTCATGAAAGCAATGCCCTGTTCGCCGGCGGGCAAGAACAGGAACACCGCTTCCGGCTTGGCATCCTTGAGACGCTGGATGAACGGAGCGAAGTCGGGATTCTGCAGCGGCGTGTGGATACTGCCGACGATCTCGCCTCCGGCGGCCTTGAACGCCTCGGTAAACGCCTTCTCCGAGTCGAGCCCGGGACCGTAGTCCGCGACCACGGTATAGACTTTCTTGATCCCGTTCTTGGCCGCCCACACCGCCATCGGCTGCGTGACCTGCGGCAGTGTCATCGAGACGCGTACGATGTACGGCGATTTGGTCGTGATGATCGAAGTTGCCGCGTTCATGATGACCATCGCCTTCTTGGCTTCGGTTGCGACCGGCGCTGCGGCAAGCGCGTTCGGCGTCAGACCAAAGCCGACGAGGATGTCGACGTTGTCGCGTGTGACGAGCTCCTGCGCGAGACGTTTCGCGACGTCGGGCGACGGCCCTCCCGTGTCCTTCTGTACGATCTCGATCCTCTTGCCCGCGATCGTGTCGCCGTGCACCTTCATGTACGCCTTCATGCCGCCCAGCATCTGCTGGCCGTACTGGGCGAACGGGCCCGAGAATTCGCCCACCATGCCGAGCTTGACCACGTTCTGCGCCGATACGGCACCGGCCACGGCGAATAGTACGGCGGTCATCAAGGCGGATCTGACGAGATATCGACGATGCATGTGGGTCTCCGGTTAGTGGATCGATGGCGATTGCAGCCGTGCTGATTCAATCGGTTCGAGCAAGTGTGCAGTGCAGATCGCGCAGCCGCCGCCTTATCAGCTTGCCGGTCGGCGTGCGCGGCAGCGCCTCCACCGGATGCAGCCAGCGCGGTCGCTGATAGGGCGGAAGGCGGTCGGCATGCTCGCGCAGCGTCGCGGCATCGAGCACCGGCGCGCCCGGCTGTGCGACGAAGAACAAAGCGACCGCATCGACACCGTCGGCATCGGGAACAGTGACTGCGGCCGCCTCGGCAATGCCGGGACACGAGAGCGCAATGCGCTGCTCGAGTTCGACGAGATCGACCCAGCGGCCGTACACCTTGACCAGCGAATCGTCGCGCCCGGCGAAGCGCCAACCGCCGCCGCCCACGCGCTCGAACAGGTCCGACGGCGCGAACGCGCCATCGCGGAAATACGCGGCCTGCGCGTCGGGGCGGTTCCAGTAGCCGAGCGCAACGGTCGAGCCGCGAATCAGGATGCGCCCTGGAGCTTCGGGCCCCGGCGATCCGGGTTGCGACGCCGGGGAGCGTGCGTCGAGCGCGGCCACGTCGATGCCCGGCGAGACGCGCAAGCCGTGGCCGTCGTCGCTGTCCACGAGCACCAGCACCAGCGTTTCCGAGGCGCCGTAGCCATTGACGATCGTGTGCCCGAGCTGGCGCTTCCATTCGTCGCGCAACGTCGGCGGCAGCGCCTCCCCTGCCGAAACGTAGAGTCGCACCCCGCATTGCGCGAGCTGGCCGGCCAGCCCCTCCTTCAGAAGATTTCGGTACAGCGACGGCACGCTGAACAGCACGTTTGCTCGCTGCGCCATGATGCGCGCGACGACGCCCTGCGCGGTCGGCCACTGTGGATCGAGGATGACCGTGGCCCCGAGCTTCAGTCCGGTGAAGATGCAGTTCGCGAGCGGGTAGGAGAAGAACAGCTTCGAGCTTGCGTAGATCCGGTCGTCGGCGGTGAGTCCGAGCCGCTCGCGACCGACGCGCTCGATCTCGCGCGCGACGCGCTGCGGATGCACGACCGCCTTCGGATGGCCGCTGGTTCCCGACGAATGGACCCAGAGCACGGGATCCTCGGGTCGCATCGGCTCCGCCTCGCTCGGTGCGGCGTGCGCAGAGTTCCCGCCGCCAGTCGTCCAGCGAGACCACCTGCCTGCTCCACGGCTCTGGCGTATCGTCCCGGGTTTCGGCGAGGATGAAAAGGAACCCCGCCGCATCCAGGATCGCGAGCCACTCGTTGGGCGGCACGCGCGGGTTAACGCCCACCGCGACGCCCCCGGCCCAGATCACGCCGAGGTAGGCGACGACCCAATCGATCCCGTCGGACAGCTTGATCGCAACGCGATCGCCACGCCGGACGCCGCGTGTACGCCATTTCGTTCCGGCGCGCGCAACGGCTTCACGAAGCTCGCCGCGGCTAAGCTGCTCGCTGCCGCAGATCAGCGCGACGCGCGCATCGTCGTGATCGGCCAGCAGCACCTGCGCGGCGTTCATCGTCGTGGCGGCCCCGGGCGCGACTGGCGGCGGCTCGCCGACCGGCGCGCCGATCAGGCCCGGCTTGCCCTCGCGCCAGCGCGCCTGCTCGGTTCGAAGCAGTGCAGCGTGCTCGCGTTCCTCTGCCGTCAGCTCGCGATACAAGCGCTGTGCCGCGGATCCGGGCGCGGCGCTTGCGGCGGTCGCTTCGAAGAACGCCGCGGCGCGCTCCTCCATGTCGATCGCGACGCGAAACAGATCCTCGGCATCACCCACACGGCGGTCGACTCCGGCGAAAACGACTGCGTGCTCGACCGCGTGCGCATCGAACACCGGCGCAAGGTCTACATGGTAGCGACCCGAAAGCGTGTCCATGTGCTCCCGCTCCATCGCAGCGAAGCGGGCGAAGAGCTCGCGCAGCGCCGGGTCGGACGCGCTCGCCACGGCACGGTGGTAGAAGGCCTGACCGCCAAGCTCGATCTCGAACGCCTTGCGCACGGCGTTCATCGCCGGCGCATCGGCGACCGGGCCCGGATCGAACAATTCCAGCTCGCCACCGCACAGCGGACATCCCCCGTAGGGAAACGCAAAGCCTTCGCTGACCTTGGCGCAGGATCGGCAATGCCAGCGCAGCGTCGCCCCCGCGCAGCAGATGTACTGCTCGCCTTCGTCGAGCGGGCGATGGCATTTCGGGCAGAGCAACGCTTTCTCGTTCACAGCGTCGCTCCGTCAGGCGGAAAGCTCGCGGACCAGCCGCTGCGCCAGTACGGCAGCGACCTGCCGGCGGTAGTTCGACTGGGTGGCGGTCGTCCGCATCGGGCTCACTTGCTTTTGCACCAGCTTGGCAAGCGACGAGAGCGTGTCCGCACCGACGGATCGTCCCAGCAGCGCATCGGTCTCGGCAAGAACGAACGGCTGCGAATTGGTGCCGGTCAGCGCCACGTGCAGTTCGGCGAGATTTCCGTCGCGAACCGACAGCGCGCAGGCGACGCCGGCCAGCGGAAAATCGATTGCGCCGCGAACGCAGGCCTTGCGATAACCGGATACCAGGCCGGCAGTTGGTGCGGGAACGACCACGCGCGCGAGAACTTCGTCGGCGGCGATCGTCAGGTGCGCCGCGCCGTCGTCGCGATACAGTTGGGACAGCTCCATACGGCGCGTACCGCGGCTTGCGACCAGCTCGACCTCGGCGCGAAGCGCCAGCAGCGCGGGGGCGAGGTCACCCGAGAACGCGGCGTGGCAATGCCTGCCTTGCGGCGCGACGTGGCAGACCTCGCCCCCGCGCTTCAGACAGTATTCGTTCGTCGCGCGCCACCATTCGCTCTGGTTGTAGAACACGCAGCGCGTGTCGAGGCAGAGGTTGCCGCCGACGGTTGCGACGCTGCGATGACTCGGGCCGGCAACGGTGCGCACAGCTTCGGCGATAGCACGGTAGCCTTGTGTGATGCGGGCGTCGGCAGCGATCTGGGAGAGCGTGACACCGGCGCCCAGCGACAGCCCTTCGTCGATGAAGGTCATGCTCGCCAGGGCGTCGACCGCGCCGAGGTCGACCAGCATGGCTGGCCGTTCGATTCCCCGGCGCAAATTCGGCACTAGCCCGGTCCCGCCGGCGAGGAGACGGGCGCCTGGCGTCGACGCGAGTAGCGCGGCGGCCTCGGCGAGGCTTGTCGGACGCTTGACGGCGAACGCAGGCATGCGCTCCATCTCACCCTCCCACCGGAGCGCCGTGCGCGAGCGCGCCCGCGCTGGCCCGAAGGCGTTGCTTGCGCCTGCGCGCCTGGATCGCCTCGAGCACACGATCGGGCGAGGCTGGCAGCTCGGTCAGGCGGATGCCGATGGCGTCGCAGATCGCGTTGGTGAGCGCCGGTGCAAAGCTGTGCAACGAACCCTCGCTCGCCTCTTTCGCTCCGAACGGCCCGAGCGGATCATGGCTCTCGATGAGCCTCACTTCGATCGGCGGCGACTCGACGATCGTCGGGATCCGGTAATCGAGCATGCTGGGTCGGAGCGGAAGCCCTTCGTGATACTGCGTTTCTTCCGAGAGCGCTTGTCCCATGCCCATCCACACGGCGCCCTGGACCTGGCCCTCGACGGCGAGCGGGTTGATCGCGAAGCCGCAATCGTGCGCAACCCAGACCCGCACGACGGTGACCGCACCGGTTTCCTCGTCGACCTTGACCTCGACGACTTGGGCTGCGTACGAGAACCCGGCGGTCGAGCCGACGGCCGCGCCGCGGAACTTGCCGCCCTGCGTTTCCGGCGGTGTCGACCACGTTCCCTTGACCGTAAGCGTGCCCGAGTCGACCAGCGCCGCGTCGACGACGGCGGCGAAATCGAGACTACGATCGGTGCCCGTGACACGGCAGTGCTCGCCTTCCCAGTCGATGTCGTCGGCGTGGACCTCGAGACGTTTTGCCGCGGCGGCGACGAGTACACGCTTCATCTCCTGCGCCGCGCGGAGCGCGGCGTTGCCGACCATGAACGACACGCGCGACGAGTAGGAGCCGTTGTCCTTCGGCGTCAGCGCGCTGTCGGTCGCGATGACGCGAATTCGTGCCAGCGGCAGCGCGAGCACCTCGGCCACGATCTGCGCGAGCAGCGTGGAGGAGCCCTGACCGATGTCGGACGCGCCGGTGAGGATCGTGATCCCGCCGTCGAAGTCGAGCTTGAGGTTGATCACCGCATGCGGCTCGCCGCTCCAATGCACCGGTTTCGCCGATCCCGAGACATAGTGCGAGCAGGCGAGGCCCAGCCCGTGCCCGCGCGGCAGCTTGCCGCGCCGGTTCTTCCAGCCCGAGGCCGCCTCCACCCAATCGAGGCACGCGGGAATCCCGTACGAGTTGACCTGCAGGTCGTTTATGGTGCGGTACGGAGGAGCGATCAGATTGGCGCGCCGCACCGCGAACGGATCGAGGCCAAGCTCGCCGGCCATGATGTCGAGCAGCGATTCGAAGGCGTGCCGCGCATCGACCGCGCCGTGCCCCCGCATCGCGCCGCAGGGAGGGGTGTTGGTGTAGACGCGGTAGCCGCGGTATTTCACCGCCGGCATCGTGTAGAGCGCGTGCAACAGGGCGCCGGCATAGAGGATCGTGACCAACCCGTAGCCGCCGTACGCTCCCCCGCGCTGGACGATCTCGCCGTCGACGGCGGTGATCTCGCCGGTCTTCTTCAGGCCGAGCTTGAGGCGAATGTCGGTCTCGGGCCGCCCGCGATGCGTGAGGAAGCACTCCTCCCGCGACAGCTCCATCTTCACCGTCCCGCCGGCGGCGCGCGCGAGCAGTGCCGTGACCATCTCGAAGTTGAGTGGCTCGACCCGATGCCCGAATCCGCCGCCGACGAACGGCTTAACCACGCGGATGCGCGAGCCGTCCATGCCGAGGCACCGGGCGAGGGCCAAGTGCAGGTAGTACGGTACCTGGGTCACCGAATGCGTCGTCAGCCGGTCGAGCTCCGGCTCGTAGGTCGCCACTGCGGCATTGAGCTCGATCTGGCCATGCGCGACTTCGGCATAGTGGAACGTCTGTTCGCGCACGAGATCGGCGGCAGCGAAACCGGCATCGACGTCCCCGAACGACTGGTCGACTTCGCGTTCGATGTTGCCCGCCTTTTTCTCGTGCAGCAGCACCGCGTCGGCGACGCGCGCCTCGGCGGCGTGGAAGTACGCGGGCAACGGCTCGATGTCGAGTACGATGGCGGCGAGCGCCGCTTCTGCGGTCGCTTCGTCGACCGCAGCCACCGCTGCCACGGGCTCGCCGCGATAGCGGACCTTGTCGCGCGCGAGCGGCCACTCGTTCTGCGCGATCGGGATCACGCCGTAAGGAGCGGCGAAATCCTCGCCCGTGACGACGGCACGCACGCCGGGAATCGCCCGCGCGGCCGCCGTGTCGATGCCGCGGATCAAGCCGTGGGCGACCGGACTTCTCAGGATCCGGCCGCACAGCGTGTCGCCGAACGGAAGATCCGCGGTGTAGCGCGCACGGCCCGTGACCTTTTCGATGCCGTCGATCAGCGGGGTTCGCTGTCCGACTCTGTGCTCCCGCGAGTCGGCGGGGGTCGCAGGCATGAGCTTGCCGCCGGCCTCGTCGACGATATCGTTCATCGCATCAATCTCCGGCGGCTGCCCGCACCGATTCGATGATCTTCACGTAGCCGGTGCAGCGGCAGAGGTTGCCCGACAGCGCCTCGCGGATCTCGGCCTCGGTCGGGGTCGGGTGGCGTCGCAGCAGTCCTTCGGCGGCCATGATCATTCCCGGCGTGCAGAACCCGCACTGGGTGCCGAGCTTTTCGTGGAACGCCTGCTGCAGGCGACTCATGCGGCCATCGACCGCAAGGCCTTCGATCGTTTCCACACGCCTGCCTTCGCAACTCGCTGCCAGCGTGATGCAGGCGAGCCGCGGCTCGCCGTCGATCAGCACCGTGCAGGCGCCGCATTCGCCGCCATCGCACCCTTCTTTGGTTCCGGTCAGACCGACGGTTTGCCGCAGGTAGTCGAGCAAGAGCATGTGGTCGGCGACCGCGTCCTCGCGCGAGCGCCCGTTGACCGTCAATGAGACGAGGCGTTTGGTCATCGGTCATCCCTTCGGCCGCAGGTCGCGCACGCGTACCGCCTTGCCCTGCGAGCGCGGAATTTCGCCCGGCTTTTTCATAAGAACGTCGGCGGTGATTCCGATCAGCGACTTGATGTGATGGGCGACCTGGCGCGCCGTGGCGTCGTACGCCGTCGCGTCGACGCCAGGCTGCGCTTCGGCTTCGATGGTCAGATGGTCGAGGCTGCCGCGGCGCTCGACGATGAGCTGGTAGTGCGGCGCGACGTTGGGCAATCCGATGAGCACCGCTTCCACCTGCGACGGATACACGTTGACGCCGCGGATGATCAGCATGTCGTCGTTGCGTCCCGTGATGCGCAGGATGCGCAAGTGCGTCCGCCCGCAGTCGCACGGCGCGGTCGTGACCTTGGTGATGTCGCGCGTTCGGTAGCGCAGCATCGGCAGCGCCTCCTTGGTGAGCGTCGTGATCACGAGCTCGCCCGCCTGACCCTCGCGCACCGCCCGGCCGGTCTCGGGATCGATGACTTCGAACAGGAAGTGATCCTCCCAGCCGTGCAGACCGGCCTGGCACTCGCATTCGCAGGCGACTCCCGGGCCCATGATTTCGGAGAGCCCGTAGATGTCGATCGCCTTGAGGCCCAACCGCGCCTCGATCTCGCGCCGCATCGCATCGCTCCACGGCTCGGCGCCGAACATGCCTATCTCGAGCGTGCTCTTGGTCAGGTCGACGCCCTGATGTTCCGCAAGCTCGGCGATCGCGAGCGCGTACGATGGTGTCGCGCAGAGAACGCGTGCGCCGAAATCCATGATCAGCGCGATCTGCCGCTCGGTCGATCCGCCCGACATCGGCACGACCGTGGCGCCCAGCCGCTCCGCGCCGTAATGCGCGCCCAGGCCGCCGGTAAACAACCCGTAGCCGTACGCGTTGTGTACCAGATCACCCGGCCGCGCCCCGCCGCAGGCAAGCGAACGCGCCATCAAGTCGGCCCAATGGTCGAGATCGCCGTCGGTGTAGCCGACGACAGTGGGTTTTCCGGTCGTTCCCGACGATGCATGCAAACGCGCCAGCGCGCTCCGGGGCCGCGCGAACAGGCCGAACGGATAGTGATCGCGCAAGTCGGCCTTGTACGTGAACGGCAGTCGCTCGAGGTCCGCCAGGCTTCCGATTCCATCGGGCGAGACGCCGGCCGCGTCGAGGCGCGCGCGATGCATCGGCACGTGGGCATACGCATTTTGTACGGTCGCGCGCAACCTTTCGAGCTGCAGCCCGGCGAGTTTCTCTCGCGGCATGGTCTCCAGCTCCCGCTGGAAGTAATAGCGAGCTCGAGGATCGGCCCTTATGCCCACTTCCGCCATCGTCGTTGCGCCCATCTGGCCTCCTCGGATTGGTCGCGTTGTCGTCTAGGGGCGTGCGCCGCGCACGGGAAGATGCGCCAGCGCGAAACCCTGGTTGAAGCCGGCGCGCGTGACAATCGTGTATTTCAGGTACACGCCGACCGCCGCCGCCGCGAGTCCGGCGATCGCCGCAATCAGCGGGGTTTGGGTAGCCGACGCCGCGCTGGCAACAATCGCCGCGATCAGCGCCAGCGGAACGAGCGTTCCCACGACGTGCAGCCACCGCCCGGCGCGATCGAGTGCCACTTGCGCTTGCGGCGCGGCCGCAGTGGCGAGCCGACGCCGGTAGGCGAGCCAGACGAGCGCGCGTGCGAGCACCAGCACACCGAACAACACAAGCAGCGGCTGCGTGCCTTCGCTGTCCAGCGGCGCAATGACGAACGACAAGCCGGCGCCTTCGACGAGCCCGGTGACCACGATCAGCGGCGAAAGCAGCGGCTCGCGCCATGCCGGAATGCCCTTGGCCCCCTGCAGCATTCGCCCCTGGCAATAGACGAATGCAAGTGCGAGTGCTGCGGCCACCCACGCGCAACCGGGCAGCCCCGCCGCCGCGGCAAGCCCGATAGGAAACAGCAGCGTTGCAGCGAACGCCTCCCGCGTCATCCACGAGGTGCGTGGATTGAAGAACACATGGAGCGCGCGCAACGGCCGGCCGATCTCCAGCCAGACGCAGAAAAGGCCTAGTCCCACCAGCGCGAGACCGGCCAGCACGAGCGCCGCAAACGTCGGTCTGGCGGCACCGGAGAGCGCCGCAAAAACGATCAGTCCGGTGCCGGCTCCGCCGCAAATGAAGTTGCCCGCGGCACGCCAGTCCCAGTGCTTCTGCTGCCAAGGTGCGGGGCCGAAGCTCATGGCGATGCCTTGTCCCACAGTAGTAGAATCCGGGCCCGGTTCCAAGCTCCTCGTGCATTCGGAAATGCTGATTTTCGGCAAGGAGCGCGGACACGTTGCTCTGCGGATCATCGAGATCGCCGAAGACGAGGGCGCTCGCGATGCATGAGTTGACGCACGCGGGTGTCGCCTCCGGATCGACGCCGGGCTTGAGGCCCTTCTCGAGGCCTGCGTCGATGCGTTCGACGCAAAACGTGCATTTGGTCGCCACCGCGAGGCGTGCGTCGTCGCGGCGCTTCGCTTCGCTCTTCGTGGGCGCGCCGTAGGCGAATAGCGCCTTGTCTGTCTTGTAGCGGGCCTGGTAAGGACACGCGACCGCGCAATAGCCGCAGCCGATGCACAGGTCGTAGTCGATCGTGACGATGCCGTCTGCGCGCTTCTTCGTCGCCTTGCTCGGGCACACGTGCATGCACGGCGGATCGTCGCAGTGTTGGCAGCCAACGGGAACGAACGCGCGATGCACATCCGGGTACTCGCCGAACTCCATGTCGAGCACGCGCCGCCATTGCACGCCGGGCGGCGTGGCATTGGCATGCCGGCACGCCGTGGTGCAGGTCTGGCAACCCACACACCGCCGCAGATCGGCAACCATAGCCCAGCGCGTCATGGCCGGACTTCCGCGCTTCGCGACATCGGTGTGCGGGGCAGCCGGACGTAGGCGCCCGCCTTCGCGAGTTGTACGCGCACGATGTCGGCACCCGAGCCGGTAGCGTCGGTCAGACTCATCGACATCGTCGCCAGCGAGTTGAGGCTCGGCACGCCGAGGTCCTTGGCGAACGGCGTCGCCCAGTGGTCGAATTGGCCGATCATCAGCAGCGTATCGGGGCGAATGCCCTGGCGCAGCACCGCGCGCCCGCGCACGCTGCGAATCGGCGTCGCGATCTCGACTTCGTCACCGTCATCGATCCCCAGCCGTTTCGCCGCGCCGGTGTTGATGATCACTCCGCGGTGGCCGGCGATGTTGTCGGCGACTTCCTTGATCAATTGCATGCCGACGTTGCCGCCCCACGCGTACTGCATGCTGCGTGCGGTAAGCAGCCAGAACGGATAGTCCTGCGGTCGACCGCCGGCCGTGGTAACCGCCGCCTCCCAGGGCGCGGCGAAATCCTTCCAGACCGGCAGCGCCTGATATTCGTCGAGCTGGCGGTCCCACCAGTACATTTCGTGCTCGTGCAAACGCCGACCGAGCTCTGCCCCGACGCGTTTGAGCCGCTCCTGATACGGCATCTCGAAACGTAGGCCGCGCGCCACCAACGTCGGAAACAGATACCAGTCCGTGCGCGGGAAAGGCTTGGTCGCGAGGCCGTTCTCCTTCCACCAGGCGAGATCGTGGATCTCCGCGCCGTCGCTCAGCTCGGCGCTCGCGGCGCGGCAGACGGCGTCCCAGATTTCGTCGCGCGTGTGAGCGCGACCGACGTCGAGTGTGAAGTCGCCGTGTTCGCCCTTGAGCGGCACTCCGCCGGCTCCCTTGTTGATCGAGGCGTTGTATTTTTCGAGCAGCCCGGTACGGTGCGCGAGCTCGGTGGCGATGTCGGTGAAGTCGCGCGCCTCGCCGAGAGTCTCGACGGCAGGTTGGCGCAGCGCGAAGCCCTGCTGGTCCCAGAACTGCTCGACGTATTTCGAGCCCCCGATGCGTATCAGCTGCAGGCTTTCGAGATCGGTAGCATCGGGCAGCAACACGTCGGCAAAATGATTCGTCTCGTCGCGCGTGTAGGCGAACGCGACCACGAACGGGAAACGGGCCATCTTCTGTCCGATGGCGGCCGTGTCCCAGAACGAGATGGCCGGATTGGTGCGGTACACGAACCACACGTCGGGAGCCGTGACGCGCGGCAGACCCTTGGGCGTGTCGTCGAGGAACATCCACGAGAACTGCGTGGGCCCGAGCGCTTGGCTCCATGGACCGTCGCCCGCAAGCGGCACCATGGTCTTGTAGGCGTTGCGAATGTTCGGTTTGGGCGACCAGCGCAGCTTGTCGGTGGGGTTCATCGGATAGGCCATGAATCCGTCGGGCCCCGGTTGCACGCTTTTCAGGCGCTCCGACAGCGGCCGGTTGAGCCGCACCGTGGTGCCTAGCGTCCCTCCCGGCACTTCGAGGCCGCCCACCAGCGTCGCGAGCATGGTGCGCGCCCAGCAGCACTCGTACCCACCCCAGCCGTTGTTGACCGTCTTGCCGAGGCTTACCGCCACGGGGCGCAAAGGCAGGCGCATGCCGTCGATCTCGATCGTCTCGCCGATGCGGGCGTGCGCGATGAACTCCAACGCGATGCGACGGATCGTCGCGGCCGGCACCTCGCAAATCCGTTCCGCCCATTCCGGCGAATACGGCGCGGTGTGGAGAACAAGCTTGGAGAAGGCCGGCTCTCCGATCAGCCGGCCGTCGCCGACCACATCCTCGTCCGGGCCGATCTCGACGGCATCGACTTCGTAACGCCCATCGAGCGTACTGCCCGCACCGGGCGTGTCGAACGGGACGGCGGCGCCGCGCGCGGCGTCCCACAGCAGCGGCTTCCTGGTCGTCCGATCGCGCAGGAAGTACCCGTTCGGTCCGACGAGGTACGGCGAGCCGGTATGCTCGCCGAGAAAGGCTACGTCGAGTCGTTCCCGCGGCAGTTCGTGCAGCAGCACGTGGATCAGCGCAAAAAGGAAAGCGGCGTCGGTCTTCGGCTTGATCGGCACCCACTCCGCCGAACACGCTCCGGTCACCGACAGGTGCGGTTCGACCTGCACGCGCTTCATGCCCCGCACTCGCGCGTTGGCGTGGCGCCAGATACCGACGACGCCTCCCGACGCTTCGACATTCGCGCCGCACGAAATCAAGTAGTCGCAGAGCGGCGTATCGGGCGATACCGTGAAGGCCCGGTGCCACAATTCGCCATACAGGTGCTCGGAGTGGTAGCACTTGACGCCCTGCCCCGAACCGAAACCCATGTCGACGGGCCCCCACGCCGCGAGAAACGCCGGGAAGGTCCCCATATAGGACTGCGGCGTTCCCCCGCCGCCAAAGCTCGCCGCCATGCGCGGATAGCCCGATTCGTCCGTGAGACCCTCGCTACGCAGTGCATTCAGGCGCGCGCCGATCAGCTCGAATGCCTCGTCCCAGGTGATGGAAACGAACCCCGGATCCTCGTCCCGGCCCTTCTTCGGATTGCTGCGCTTCATCGGCGTCAGCACGCGGTGCGGGTTGTACGTCTTCTGCACTAACCCATAGGCCTTTACGCATACCTTGCCGCCGCCAGGATGGACTCCTGCGGCGCAAAAATTCGGCTCGACCTCGGTAGCCACGCCGTCGACCACTTTGACCGTAAGCAAATCGGGCCCGGCGACGCACTGGTAGCAGTAGGTCGGAACGCGGCGAGCGCCGTCGCGTAAAACGCTCATGCCTCGGCCTCCTTGTGCCCGCAACGCGCGTCGCAACACCGCGCGTCAGTCTCCTCCGCATTCGCGCGGCGCCGAGCGCTTCGCGCCTTGACTTCGCGCGCCGCGCTCATGCGAGCCCCGCCTTGACCGCCTTGGCCGCGAGGCGAGCCTCGGTGGTCTTGACGTCGACAATGTAGCGGTGGTGTCGGCCGCGGCAGATCAGGTCGATTCCATCGCGACCCTCGACATCCAATGCGACCGCACGGCCCTTGACCTCGGCGACCGTCACTTTGAGCTCGACCGGCATGCCCATTAGGGTCGCGGCGAGATGATCGATTTCGATCCGCGTGCCGACCGAATCCTCGCCTGCATCGAGATGCGGCAGCAGGAGCTCGCGGCAGGCGATCTCGATGTCGCGCACGAGCATCGGCGTCGCGTAGACGCGCGCCTTTTCGCCCATGAAGTCGATCGTGCGTTCGCGATCGACGGTCAATTTCGAGGTTGCGTTCACGCCTTGTGCAAGTGAAGCCTTCATCGGTCTCTCCAGGATCGCGTCGGCACAGGGCCTCGCATCGCGTCATTCGTACCCGCCGCTATCGCAGCCGCTCTTTGGTGGTGGTTCAGGGATCTCAGCAGCAGGGCCGCCAGCAGACCGCAGCGTTCGCGCAAATAGTGTCCGGTCATGACGTTTTCGAGCGCGGTCATGTTGAAAAAGATCTGCAGGTTCTGGAACGCGCGTCCGATGCCGGCGGCAGCGAATTCTGAGGCGGCGCGCCGGTCAGGTCGCGCTCGTCGAAGATGATGCGGCCCGCGATGGGCACAAGACGCCGGTCAGACCAGCATAGGCACACGCGCCTTGCGGGTGACTGCCATGGCAAACTCCTCCTCACCTAACTAGATAGTGTATTCTGGTACCGAAATGCGCCTATTGAATTGATCTGCGTCATCCTTTGAAGCCGACTAAGACCACCAAGCCCTTGCGGCAGAACGCTGGCCGGCGGATGGCAGGTGGACGACCCCGCAGCCCCGCGTCCCCTGGGAATGCCATCGTCGTCCGGCCGGTGCGACGTGGCGATCTCGCCCAGGTCATCGCCATCGATGCCACGGTGACCGGGCTGGAGAAGCGCGGCTACTGGCTATCGATCTACCGACGTTATGGCGACTCCGGGGGTAGCTCCGCGCAGGTGGAGCGGCAATTTCTCGTTGCGGATGACCGGGAGCGCGTCGTCGGGTTCGTCATCGGCGAAGTGCGCGACTGGGAATTCGGATCGCCGCCCTGCGGTTGGGTCTTCGCAATCGACGTCAAGCCCGACTCGCGACAGGCCGGCATCGGCACGCGGCTCCTCGACGCCATTTGCGCAAGTTTCCGGCGCGCCGGCGTGCGCAAGGTACGCACGATGCTCGGACGCGACAACACGCTCATCCTGTCATTCTTTCGCAGCCAGGGCATGATGGCCGGGCCGTTCATTCCGCTGGAGATGGATCTTGCGACCTGACGGCGCCTCGATCGGTGCGGGCACGACGCGGTGAAGCTACAGAAGAACACTTCGCTCGCGCTCTACAGCGTCCTCGAATTTGCGGCCGATCCCGACCGTCATATCTCCGCAGCCGAGATCGCCGACAAGTACGGCGTTTCGCCGCATCATCTGGCCAAGGTTCTCTCCGACCTCGCCCGCGCCGGCGTCGTCGAGTCGGTACGGGGCGTCGGCGGAGGCTACCGCTTCGCCGGCAACGCCCGCCGGCTGACACTGATGGACGTCATCCGCACCTTCGAAGACCTGTCGCCGACGGCCGCCGACAGGCACGAGCCTGGCGAGCTGACGCCGGTGGGCACGGCGCTTGGCGCAGTGCTGTCCGAGATCGACGAAATCGCCAAGGCGACCTTCAGTTCGATCACCCTCGCCACGATGTTGCGGCTGATCGATCGGCAACAGCGCGGCGACACAGAATCTCGGACGCGGGCGCCCAACGGTCGGGCCTCGGGCAAACCATCCCGTCGCAGAGCGGCATCCAAGCCGGCAGCGCGGACCTGACCCGCATCTGTTCGCGTCACGGGCCGGCCCGCTTGCTCCAGAAAATCGGTTGCGCACGCGCTGTCGCCGCTGGTGCGGGTGGTTGCCGTGTGTCTCCTTTGGCGAGTGCCGCTCGCACGGCGACGCGCAAAGTCGCAACGGCATCGGCGGGATCGGACCCGGCGCCCGCGCGGTGCGCGTCGAGGATGCGCTGGAAATCCTCGACACCGCTACCGTGTGTGTCGCCGTAGCCCTTGATCAGCCGCGGCAGCTGCGCGAGCTCGAGCGCCAGATCGACGGGGCCCCGACCCGTGGCGAGCACTTGTCCGACGGCCGCCAGCCAATCGTCGATTGCCTCCTGCTCGCGAGCGAAACGCAGCGAGTACGGGCGCATCGGGCGAAGCGCTGCGGCCAGACGCAGCGCAAGCGCGCCGGACAGCGACGATGGCTGCAACGATATGCCGCCGGGTGACCGGCGACTCTTCGCGATGGCTCGCTGCTCGAGCCATGTGCCGAGGCGACGCGGCAGAATGGCGGCGATCTCCAGCGCGCTGGGCTTGAACAAATCGTAGATACGAACGACGTCACCGTCGCGCGCTCGCGCCTCCCGCCGGATGCGCTCGAGTCGCGAAGCGCGAGCCTTGAGCGACGCGACGTGGATCACATCGCCGTAGCACATCCACAGCGCGAGGAATCGTGCGACTTCCCGCGCGACGTCGTGCGAGGCGTATGGGCCGCCTGCGGCAGTTTCGGCGCGGACGATGCGATCGATCCGATCGAGATAGCGTCCTGCATAGCGTAAGTCCTGATACGAGAGCGAGCGCAGAGCGCCCTCGCGTGCAAACTCCGCGACGCGTCGCGGCAGCGTGGCGATGCGCGATGCGAGTGCCGCCGGCAGCGTCGGTTCTGAACGCACGGCGGCATTTCGGCCGGCGAGCGGAACCCCGGTGTCCGCACCCGCTGCTGCGTCGCCCTGCTCGGCTCGCGCGTACGCCTGCGCGAAGGCGGCCAGGCTCGAGTCGACACCCTTCCCGACGGCTCGGATCGCATCTTCGCAGGCGCCGCGTGTCAACGGCGTCGCGTTGCTGCCCGCGAGCGCACCGAAAAGCGCTGCGCTGATCGCCGCCCCATGTCGCGCCGCAACGGCTTCCATGTCGAAAAGCACCGACCGTCGAGCCAGCGCGCGCACCGCTTCGACGATCCGCCCGCCGTCGAAGCGTCCATCGCCGGCATCCATCTTCTCGCGCGTCGTGTAGACGCGATGTGTCGACGCGATCATGGTCGTGCGTGACGGCGTGCTCATGCCCCGCTCGAGCATCCTTGCCGCCTCGAGCAATTCGGCGCACACCAGTACGTCGACGCATCCCGGGACCGCCGACAGGGCCAGCACCGGCGGCGATTGGCCTTCCTCCGGCACCGCGGCAAGCTCGATGTAGAAGTTGGTTGCCCCCGTGCGCTGCGATACGCCCGGCGTCGACGTCGCCTGCACCTTCAACCCTTGCGCTCTCGCGGCATACCCGATCCAGTCGGCCAGAACGCCGCCACCCTGGCCGCCCAAGGCGGCGATCAGCAACGTCAACGGCTCGCGGCGCAAGGACCTTGTCTCAACGTTTGGCCGCGCGCTCATATGGGCAGCAGCACGCCGGTCACCCATGATTGCACTTGTGCGCGAAAACGTTCCCAGGCGCTGGCGTGCGTAATCACTTCGACTCGGTAGAACGACGGGCACAGCGCCGCCGCCTGGGCAACCTCGCCGCATAGGCCGCAACCGACGCAGCCGGCATCGATCGTGCTCACGGGGTCGACGCGCAGCGGATCGGCCGCTTTTTTCAGCGTCAGCGACGGGCAGCCGGAGAGGCGTATGCACGCGTGATCCCCCGTACAAAGGTCCTCGTCGATCCCGTAGCGCACGCGTACAACCCGCTCGCCGGCCGAGAGGCGGCGCGCGACGTACGGTTGCAATCGCCGCTGCCGCTCGAGCTGACACTCGCCCTCGGCGACGACGACCTTCAATCCGGTGGCTTTTGTCCCAAATGCTTCCGAAAGCGCAGTTTTCATCGCCGAAACGTCGTAGCTGTGGACCGTGCGCAGCCATTTCACGCCGACGCTTTTCAGAACGTCCTCGATCGTGTGTTCGGTGGAGGTCGTGCTTTCACCGCCGGCAACGGCACGGCGCGCCGCCATCGGCGTGGAGATGAGCTCCTGCGTGCCAGTCGCCGAGGTGTAGCCGTTCTTGAAAATCAGCAACACCGAATCCGAGCCGTTCTTCAGTGCCGACGTGACACCGGAGAGCAACCCGTTGTGCCAGAACCCGCCGTCGCCTACGATCGCGAGCGGGCGCTTTTCGCTGATCGGGCCGACGCCCGCCGCGCTCGCGAGTCCCATGCCGTACCCCAGGATCGAATGGCCGGTGGAGAACGGCTCGAACATCGCGAACGAGTGACAGCCTATGTCGGCGGCGACGTGACGCGGCCCCAATTCGCGCTCGACGAGCTTGAGCGCGCTGAACACCGGCCGCTCGGGGCAGCCGATGCAAAAGCCCGGCGGCCGGGCCGGCACGGGCGCCGCGAGCAATGCGCTTGCACGGGTCCGGACACCGTCGACTTCCTCGCGCCAGGCGGCGGCGCGCGCGGTCGAAAGGGTCGGGACGAACTCCGCGGCGAATGTTTCGAGTCCGCGCACGATGACCTCGACCGTATATTCGCAGGCCGACGCGAGCGTGCCTTTGCCGCGGACGGCGCAGGCGCTGCCCGCCCGTCCGAGCACGGCGGCAAGCTCGAACTCGATGAACTCCGGGTGGCCCTCCTCGAGCAGCAGCACGGCACGCTTGTTCGCGCAGAACGCGACGAGCTGCTCGGGCACCAATGGATAGGTTGCGTTGAGCACGAGGATCGGGATCCGGCTCGCAGCCGCGATCGTCCTGCATGCCCGCCGTTGCGAGCGCGCGCACAAGGTTGTTGAAAATGCCGCCCTGGACGATGACCCCAACCTCGCCAATGTCACCGTCGAAGATTTCGTTGATCTCGTGTTCCACGATGTAGCGGCGTGCGGCCGGCAGCCTTGCGTCGACCTTGAGCCGTTCGTGCTCGAAGGTGAACGGCGGATGCGACATGTGGCCGGGGTCGCGCGGCGCCGGCAGCGGAGTGAGATGCCGAGTCGACAGCGCGGGCGCTACGTTGTCCTTGCACACGAAGCTGCCCTGCATATGACAGGCGCGGATCCGCAACTGCAGCATGACCGGCGTCGAGGATGCTTCGGATAACGGGAACGAGTGCTCGACCATCCGCACGATGTGCGGAAGATCGGGCCGCGGGTCGAGCAGGCAGAGAGACGATTTCATCGCAAATGCGTGCGTGCGTTCCTGCACGACGCTGGAGCCTTCGCCGTAGTCTTCGCCGACGACGATCAGCACGCCGCCCAGCACCCCGGGTGAGGCAAGATTCGACAATGCGTCGGACGCGACGTTGGTGCCGACGATCGACTTCCACGTCACCGCGCCGCGAATGGGGTAGTTCATCGACGCTGCGAGCATGGCGCAGGCGGCAGCTTCGTTGGTGCATGCTTCGACGTGCACGCCGAGGGTGTCGAGGTATTCGCGCGCCTGCACCAACACGTCGAGCAGGTGGGACACCGGCGCGCCCTGGTAACCACCGACGTAGCCGACGCCGGATTGGAGCAAGGCCTTGGTCACGGCGACGATGCCTTCACCCTGGAATACTTCGCCCTGGCCTCGAGCGAGCAGCTTCACTTCACGTGCGAACGACAACTCCATGGCACCCTCCCCGCCGCACGCCGAGGGCGCGAGCGGAAAGCTGATTCTCGGCTTTGGGCAAGGGCGCATCCTTGAGCCAGATCAAAGCAATGGAGCCGACCCCGGTCCCACGCGCCGCAACGACCCGCCGCGGTTGACGCGGATCAAGGCCTGCTCGCGCGCGCTGTCGCACAGTGGCTGGGCCATGCGCTCGCGCGTGGCTAAACGAATACGGAGACGTGCAGATGCAGCTCGCGGGTAGAACGGCGATCGTCACGGGAGCGGCCCAGGGCATCGGCGCGGCCGTCGTCCGGGCTTTTGCACGTGAGGGAGCGCGTGTATGCATCGCGGACCTCGCCGGGGATCGGGCCGAGGCGCTGGCCGGCGCCATGCGCGCGGAAGGTGCCGAAGCGATCGGCATTGGTTGCGATGTATCTCGACGCGATCAGGTCGACGCGATGGTCGTGGCGACCCACAAACGATTCGATCGTGTCGATATCCTCGTCAACAACGCCGGCATCGTCCGGCCGGCGATGCTGCACAAAATGAGCGACATGCAATGGGACGAAGTCATCGCAGTGCATCTCAAAGGGAGCTTCAACTGCCTGCAGGCGGTTGCGCCGGGCATGATGGAGCGGCGCTTTGGCCGCATCATCAACGTGACCTCGACCGCCGGCTTGCTCGGCACTATCGGCCAGATCAACTACAGCGCCGCGAAGGCGGGCATCGTCGGCCTCACGATGTCGGCCGCGAAGGAACTGGCCAAGTTCGGCGTCACGGTCAATGCGATTGCACCCGGCGCCGCCACACCAATGACCGAGACGATCCGCACCGACGAACGTTTCAAGGACAAGTACCTGGAACGCATCCCGATCGGCCGGTGGGCCGAGCCCGAGGAGATCGCTCCGGTTTTCGTCTTCTTCGCCTCGGACGCGGCTAGCTACGTCACGGGACAAGTGCTCGCTGCCGACGGCGGCATGACGATCCGCTAGCGCGACACGCCGCTCCGCTGGGACGACTGGCATCCTCGGGCAGGCCCAGACCGGGATTCCGGCGCCCCAGTAGCGCGTCACGGATCATGCCGTGATCCGATCGACGAAAAACGTGATCGCTTCGATTACGGCCTCCGGCTGATCCCGATGTGCCGAGTGCCGGCAATCCTTGAGCGTCCACAGATCGGCATCTGCGACCTGCCGGCCGATGCGCGCAAGCTGTTCCATGCTCCCGTACTCGTCGTCCTCGCCCTGGATCGCGAGAACCGGGCAGGTAATGCGCGACAAGTATTCCTCGATGTTCCACGCGCGAAAATCCGGGTTGAGCCAGATGCGGTTCCAACCCCAGAACGCCGAGTCCACGTCGGCGTGATGACGCATGAGCTTCTCGCGCAGATCCGTGCCCTCATAAGCCTCCTTGGCCTTGGCGATGCTGCTGACCGAGATATCCTCGACCATGACGTGCGCCGCGAGCGTGATGACCCCGGCGACCGGTCGGGTCCCGGCGCCGGCGTGAATCAGGGCGATCGAGCCGCCGTCGCTATGGCCGAGCAGAATGGGTGCGTCGACGTCGAGCTTGTCGAGCAGCTCCGGAAGGGCAAGCAGTGCTTCCTCGTGCAGGTAGCGGACGCCGCGCGGCTCCTGCAGCGGCGCGGAGTTCCCGTAGCCGTAACGGGAGTAGACAAGGGCGGTGCAGCCGGTTGCGTGTGCCACGCGGCTCGGAAAGTCGCGCCACATCGCGATCGAGCCGAGGCCTTCGTGCAGAAAAACCAGCGTCGGGCGCCCCGTGCGCGCGCCCTCGATGCGCTCGAATTCGATGCGGTGGGAACAGACGGTGACGAACGGCACTTTAGACGCCGAGATGCCTGTGCAGGAGGTCCGGCTGCGCCAGCAGCGCCGGACTGTCGCCTTCGAACACGACACGCCCCTTGACCAGGATCACGTTGCGGTCGGCGATTCCCGTCACCGCGGCGTAGTTCTTGTCGACGATCAGCGTCGCGATGCCGTGGCGGCGTATGTCGCCGATGATGCGCCAGATCTCCCGGGCGATCTGCGGCGCAAGTCCCTCGGTCGCCTCGTCGAGTATCAGGAGGTCGGGGTTGGTCATCAGCGCACGCCCGATCGTCAACATCTGCTGCTCGCCGCCGGAGAGCTTCCAGCCACCGTTATCGAGCCGCTCCGAGAGGCGCGGAAACGTGGCGAGCACCCGATCAAAGGTCCAGTCGCGTCGTCCGTCCGGTCCGGCGCGCGCCGCCATGACCAGATTTTCGCGCACGGTGAGGTTCGGAAAGATCCCGCGCCCCTCCGGCACGTATGCGATCCCCTGGCGCGCGATGAGGTAAGGCTCGGCACCCGTCATCGGCGTGCCGCACACCCAGACCTCGCCGTGGCGAGGTTTGACGAGCCCCAGCATGCTGCGGATCAGCGTGCTCTTTCCCATGCCGTTCCGCCCCATCAGCCCGACGGTTTGGCCGCGGTCGATACGGAAGTCGATGCCGTGAAGGATATGGCTCGCGCCGTAATACACGTGCAGCTCGCGCGCCTCGAGCAGCGCTTCGCTCACGGCATCGTCCTCTGGGCAATCACGCTCATCCGCTTGCCGCGTCGGCGCCGTCGCCGAGATACGCCTGGCGGACCGCAGGGCTCGCGCGAATCTGCGCCGGCGGTCCGCTTTCCAGCACCTGACCGTCGACCATGACGGTGATCGTATCGGCGAGCGCGAACACGGCATCCATGTCATGCTCGACCAGCAGGATCGCATGCTCCGGTGCAAGCTTCTTCAGCAGCTCCACCATCCGCATCGCTTCCTCGGCCCCCATGCCGGCGAGCGGCTCGTCGAGCAGCAGCACTTCCGGGGCGGTGGCGAGCACCATGGCAATCTCGAGTTGACGCTGCTCGCCGTGCGAGAGTGCGGCCGCGATGCGTTCGCCGCGCGCGCGAAGCCCCGCCGCTTCGAGAGCGCCGCGCGCGGCGTCGCAGACGGGGACGTAGTCGAGCGCGTCGGCGAGGATGTGCAGTGCGCGCGGAGCGCGCGACTGCGCGGCAATGCGGCAGTTCTCGAAGGCCGAGAATGCGGGGAAGATGTTGGTCTTCTGGTAGCTGCGGCCGATGCCGATGCGGGAGCGCCGGTCGGGACTGAGGCGCGTGATGTCCTCGCCTCTGTACCGAATCGTACCGGCCGACGCGCGGAGTTCCCCCGACAACAGGTTGATCAACGTCGTCTTGCCGGCGCCGTTGGGTCCGAGCAACGCATGCAGCCGGCCTCGGTAGAGCTCGATCGACACATTGCCCGCGGCCATCAGGCCGCCGAAGCGGCGGGACAATCCCTGAGTGGCGAGGATCGCCTCAGTCATCGCCGGGCTCCCCGATGAGCGTGCGCTCGAACCGCTTCATGACGCTCGCAAGCCCGCCCGGAAGGAAGATCACCAGCAGGATGATGGTCCCGCCGAGCAGCAGCTGCCAGTGTGTCGTGACCGACGAGAAAAGCTCCTGCAACGCGACGAAGACGAACGCGCCCACGACCGCGCCGTACAGGCTTCCGAGGCCGCCCAGGATCAGCATCAGCAGCACGTTGCCCGACTGGTGCCACGACAAGAGCTCGGGATTGACGAAACCGAACTGCATCGCCGAGAGGTAGCCGGCGAGACCGGCCAGCGCGCCGGCGATCGCAAAGCTAGCGAGCTTGTAACGATATACCGGGAAGCCGAGGGAGCGCATGCGTTGCTCGTTGCTGCGGATTCCTTGCAACGCGCGGCCGAACGCCGAGCGCAGCAGCACGCGCAGGAAAATGAATACGAGAAGCATCGCCGCAAAAACGAAATAGTAGACGTGCGTCGCGTTGGCGAGGTCGAACGGCGTGAAGCCGCCGATCGCCGCAACCGGCTTGAAGTTCATGCTTATGCCATCGGAGCCACGGCCGAACTTGGTGTCGTGGAACACGAAGTAGAACATCTGCGCGAAGGCGAGGGTCACCATGATGAAATAGATCCCCTTCACCCGGACGACCAGCGCCCCGACGGCGAGCGCAGCGAGCCCTGCCAGGACGATCGCCGCCGGTAGTGTCAGCCACAGGTTGGCCGCCTCGTATTTGGGCGCGAGCAGTCCGAGCGCGTACGCGCCGACTCCGAAATATGCGGCGTGGCCGAACGACACGAGTCCCGTGTAGCCGACCAGCAGGTCGAGTGAAAGGGCGAAGATCGCAAGGATCATCACCTTGCTGACCAGTTCCGTGTAGAACGTCGCACCGGCGAACGGAAACAGCGCGAGCAGCGCCAGCGCCGCCAGCAGCGCGATCTTCTTCCGCTTCAAGCCGGCGCCCCCGGCGGCCAGGCGTAGGCGGCAAGCGACGGTGAATGGCCGCTATACACGACGGAACAATCCTTCCGGTCGCCACAACAGGATCGCCGCCATCAGAAGATAGACGATCGCGCCTGAGGCTTCGGGAACCAGCACCTGGCCGAACGTGTCGGCCAGCCCGATCAGCAGCGCCGCCACCAGCGCGCCCCAGATCGAACCGATGCCGCCGATGACGACGACGACGAAGCAAATGATCAGCACTCCGGTTCCCATGCCGGGATAGACCGACGACACCGGCGCCGCGAGCATGCCGGCGAACGCGGCGAGCGCGACGCCCAGGGCGAACACGAGGCGGTAGACGAGGTTGATGTTGAGTCCCAGCGATTGCACCATCTCCCGGTTCGAAGCGCCGGCACGAATCATCATGCCGAGCCGCGTGCGCGCGATCAGCAGATACATCAGGACCGCAAGCACGATGCAGACCGCCGACATGAACAACCGGTAGACGGGGTAGGAGAGCGTGGCCGTCAGCGGGATCGACCAGTTGAAGAGGTCCGGAACGGCCACGCCGTGCACGTCGTTGCCGACGATGAGGCTGCGCAGCTCCTCGAACACCAGGATCAGGCCGTAGGTCAGCAGTACCTGTTCCAGATGGTCGCGCTTGTACAGATGCGAGAAGAGCGCCCATTCGAGGAACACGCCGAGCGCGATCGACAGCGCGATGCCCAGCACGATCGCGATCAGCAGGCTGCCGGTCAGCGCGGACAGCGAGAAGGCCATGTACGCTCCGACCATGTAGAAGCTGCCATGGGCGAGGTTGATGATGCCCATGATCCCGAAGATCAGCGTCAGGCCGGAAGCGACGAGAAACAGCAGCAGCCCGTACTGGACGCCGTTCAGGAGCTGGATCGCGAACGAGTAGACGTCCATTGAACGGCGCCGGTGACCCCAGAAAAAACACGCGCGGGCAGGCGCAATGCCTGCCCGCGCGCAAGTTTACAACGCAACGTCAGAGCTTGCAGCCGCGCGGCGGATCGGTCAGGTTCTTCACCGCGACGCCGATCACCTTGTTCTCCTTGCCCTCGACCTTGCGCAGGTAGATATCGTGGATCGGATTGTGCGACCGGCTCAGCGCGAGAGGCCCTCTCGGGCTGTCGAGCTTGGCCGATTCCATCGCCTTGACCAATTCGGCGCGCTTGGTGGTGTCACCCTTGACGGCGTTCATCCCGACAATCAGAAGCTGCGCCGCGTCATAGCCCTGCACCGCGTAGACGTCCGGTTCGGTCTTGTATGCCTTCGCGTATGCGGCTCGGAACGCGGTGTTCTTCGGAATGTTTAGACCATCACCGTAGTGCAAGGTGGTCAGCAAACCCTGGGCGGAGTCGCCTTGCGCCTCGAGCGTGCCGTCGGTGAGGAAGCCCGCGCCGACCAGCGGTATCGTCTTGTTGAGGCCAGCCGCCGCGTAGTCCTTGACGAACTTGACGGCGCCGCCGCCGGCGAAAAACACATAGACGACATCGGGTTTGAGCGCGGCGATTTCGGTCAAGTACGATTGGAACTCGACCTGCGGGAAGGGCAGCGACATCTCCTTGATCACCTTGCCGCCACCCGCCTCGAATGCCTCCTTGAACCCGCCGACCGATTCGTCGCCAGCCGCGTACTTCCACGTAAACGTTACCGCGGTCTTCTTCTTCTGATCGGCCATCACCTTGCCCATCGCGATGCCCATCTGCGAGTTCGAGAACGACGTGCGGAAGATGTTGGCCGCGCATAACGGACCCGTGATGTCGTCGGCGCCCGCGTTCGGGATGATCAGCAGCGTGTTGTTGTCGCGGGCGACTTTGGCCATCGCGAGCGCGACGCCCGAGTGCACGGTGCCGACGAGCACGTCGACTTGGTCACGCTTGATCAGCTTGTTGGCGTTCTCGGGCGCCTTCGCCGGGTCGGACTCGTCGTCGACGGTGAAGTACTCGATCTCGCGCCCGCCTACTTTGCCGCCGTTCTCCTCGATCGCGAGCTTGAAGCCGTTGGTGATCGCCGTGCCCAGCGCGGCATAGGTGCCCGTATAGGGAAGCATCAGCCCGACCTTGAGCTTGCCCTGCTGCGCCAGCGCCGGTCCGTCGGCAAGCATCACCCCCGCTGTCGCGACGAGCGCGGCCGCAAAGACGCCCAGAACGCGTCGCCTCATGCTGCCGCAACTTGAACACTGCTGGGTTTGTTTCATGGCAGATTCCTCCTGTGACTTTCTGCTGCTGTTGGAAGCAAGAATAAGCTACGCGTCGCCCCCGGCTTTCATGCCGCGAGCTGGCGAAGCTTGTAACGTTGAATCTTACCCGTCGCCGTCTTGGGGAGCTCGTCGATGAACTCGATCCAGCGTGGATACTTGTACGGCGCAAGGCGAGACTTCACGTGCTGCCGCAGCTCCTCGGCCAGCCCCTCCGAGGCGGCGTGCCCCGCCTTCAGCACGACATACGCAACCGGCTTGATCAGCTGTTCCTCGTCCCCCTTGCCGATCACCGCCGCCTCCAGCACCGCGGGATGGGTAATGAGCGCCGCTTCGACCTCGACCGGCGAGACGTAGATGCCGCTGACCTTGAGCATGTCGTCGGTTCGACCCGCGTAGACGAAGAACCCTTCACCATCGATCGAATACTTGTCGCCGCTACGCGTCCACGGCCCCTGAAACGTGTCGCGGCTCTTCTGGCGGTTGTTCCAGTATGCCATTGCGCTCGTCGGTCCACAGACCTGCAGTTCGCCCACCTGCCCTGCCGCGACCTGAAGGCCGTCGTCGCCGATGATCCTGAGCTCGTATCCCGGTACCGGCGTGCCGCTGGTACCGTAACGCACATCTCCCGAGCGATTCGACAGGAAAATATGCAACATTTCGGTCGAACCAAGGCCGTCGAGTATCTCGACGCCGAAATGGTCGGTCCATCGCTTGCCAAGGTCCGCCGGCAGCGCCTCACCGGCCGACGTGCATACACGCAGGCGGAGCTGGTCGCGCTTCGGGAGGTCGGGGCTCGCCAGCAACGCGGCGAAAAGCGTGGGCACGCCGTAAAAGATCGTGGGCTGGTGCTTGATGAGTCGGGCGAAGACGGCTGCCGGCGTCGGACGCTCGGCCATCAGCACGGTGGTAGCGCCGACCGAGAGCGGAAACGTGAGGCCGTTCCCGAGGCCGTAAGCGAAAAAGAGCTTCGCCGCCGAAAAGACGACGTCGTCCTCGCGGATGCCCAGGATCGGCCAAGCGTAAAGCTCGGCCGTCGTGATCAGGCTCGAGTGTGCATGCACGGTTCCCTTCGGCGCCCCGGTCGATCCGGACGAATACAGCCAGAAGCACATGTCGTCGGACGTCGTCGGCGCAGGCGCAAAGCCCGTGGCCGCGTCCGCCAGCAGGCGCGAGAACGAATGGTGGCCGGCGTCGGCGTGCCCGTCGGCCGCGCCGCAAACGATCACGTGCTTGAGCTGCGGCAGCTTGCCCAGCAGCGAAGCAAAAACCGGCAACAATGGCGCCGACACGATCAGCGCGTGCGCGCGACTGTCGCGCAGCATGTACTCGTAGTCGGCGGTCGTGAGCAGCGTGTTGGCGGCGATAGGGACGATGCCCGCCTTGATGCTGCCGAGGAACGCCGCCGGAAAATCGATCGTATCGAGCACGCACAGGAGCACGCGCTGCTCCGCCTCGATCCCGAGGCCGACCAGAGCGTTGCTGCAGCGATTCACCCGCTCCGCGAGCTGCCCGTACGTGTAGCTTCCGCTGTCGTCGATGTAAGCGACCTTGGTGGCGCGTCCCGCCTGAAGGTTGCGCTCGATCAGGTCGTGCGCCGCGTTATAGTCGCGCGGAATGTCGATCCGCGGCGGGCTCACCCGGTGATCGGCCGTGCTGAGTCCCGACATCAGCAGCTCCTCCTGCGTTTTTTGGATATGGCGTCCGGGAGCCGTCGTTCAGGCCCCGGCGAATTCGATCTTGCCCTTGGGCAGCAGGTAGAGCACCAGTGCTTTGCCGCCGCTCACCGTCGGGCTGTGCGCGCTCCCGGGGCCATAGACAAGCCAGCCAGCGCCGCGCCCGTCGAATGTCGCCGATCCACCGAGCGGCATGATCATATCGATCTCGCCCTCGGGATGGCGGTGATGCGGACCGGCGAGATTCTCCATCTCGACGACGTCGACGCTGAATCCGTGACTTGCCTCCCCCGGCTTGACGACCCGGCCATACTTTATGCCGCCGGCTTCGCGATTGCACATCCATCCCGCGGCAATGCCCGCTCGACAAGCGTCCAGCACCGATTGAAACACCGCACTGTCCGGCGGAAAGACCCGGTTGAGCCCCGATTCCAGGGTGTCGTCGAGCGCACGCTCGCCGATCCACCCGGTGATCGATGCGACCAAGTCCGCAAATTCATTCGGTGTCATCGTGCGCCTGTGCTGGCGAGGGCCGGATAGCAATTTAGATCATCGGTGTCGGCACGTCAAGCACAATAGAGCATGTCATCGGGAAGTTGCCATCGTCCCTCTGTGGATGAACGATCGCAGCACAGGGCTGGAGCGGCCTCGGACGATTGTACCTACTTGACCCTCGACATTGACATGCATTATAGTTCTCCACTTCGAATCAAAATTCACCCCCGACGATGGGCTCGTTGACTGAAGCGCCGGTACCCGGTGCACCACCCTCTGTCGTCGCCACGGAGGATGCCATGCTCCTCGCCAGCATCGGCAGACGCGTGCGCGACGGGCGCGAGCGCCGTGGGATGGCGCGCAAGATTCTTTCGCAGAATTCCAACGTTTCCGAGCGCTACCTGGCCCATCTGGAAGCCGGCGAAGCGAACGCCTCGGTGCTTATCTTGCGCAGCGTCGCGCGCGCCCTCGGAATGCCGCTGACCGAGCTGGTCGATCCGCAGGAGAGCTCAGTCGAGCAGCGCTTGATCCGCCGCTTTCTCGACAAGCTGCCGGAACGCCAACTCGAGGATGTCGTGTTCCACCTGATGCGCGACTTCGGACCCGAGGCGGCCGCGCGCAAGAGGCGAGTGGCGCTGGTGGGATTGCGCGGCGCGGGCAAGACGACGCTGGGCAGTGCGCTCGCGGACGCGCTGCACCTACCCTTTGTAGAACTCGATCGCGAGATCGAGCGCGACGCCGGGATCAGCTTGAGCGAGGTATTCTCCCTTTACGGCCAGACGGGCTACCGCCGCATCGAGCGCCGCTGCCTCGAGCGCGTGATCCAGGGCAACCGGGAGATCGTCATGGCGGTCGGCGGCGGCATCGTCTCCGAGCCGGAGACGTACAATCTGCTGCTGGTCAACTGTTTCACGGTTTGGATCAAGGCGTCGCCGGCAGAGCACATGGCGCGGGTCGTCGCCCAGGGCGACTTTCGGCCGATGCAGGGCAGCGCTGAAGCGATGGAGGATCTCAATCGCATCCTCGACGCGCGCGATCCACTCTACCGGAAGGCCGACGTGACGGTGGACACCGTCGGCGAGCGCCCCGAGCAGAGTCTCGCCAAGTTGCGCCAGGCCGTGTCGGCCTGACATAAAGAACCGAAAATCAGGAGAACCCCATGTTGAAGGCGGCCGCAACGCCGGAACGCGAAGCCGGGGCTCGGGAAAAGCCTTTTTTCACCTACGACACGCATCCCGACCGGTACGCGCACTGGAAGCTTTCGTGCAATGAATCGATCGCGACCCTGACGCTGGACGTCGACGAGGATCGCGGGATCAATCCCGGCTACAAGCTCAAGCTCAACTCCTACGATCTGGGCGTCGATATCGAGCTCTCCGATGCCGTGCAGCGGATTCGCTTCGAGCATCCGGAAGTACGCTGCGTCATCGTCACCAGCGGCAAGGACCGCGTCTTCTGCTCGGGCGCGAACATCTACATGCTCGGGCTTTCCACGCACGCGTGGAAGGTCAACTTCTGCAAGTTCACCAACGAGACGCGCAATGGCATCGAGGATGCGAGCCGCCATTCGGGGCTCAAGTTCATCGCCGCGTGCAATGGCACGACCGCCGGCGGCGGCTACGAGCTCGCGCTCGCGTGCGACGAAATCATCCTGATCGACGACCGGTCGTCCGCGGTAAGCCTGCCCGAAGTGCCGCTGCTCGGGGTGCTGCCGGGAACCGGCGGCCTGACGCGCATCACCGACAAGCGCAAAGTGCGCCGCGACCATGCCGACGTCTTTTGCACGCTGGTCGAGGGCGTTCGCGCGCCGCGCGCCAAGGATTGGCGGCTGATCGACGCGTTCGCCAAGCCGCAGCAGTTCAGGGAGACGCTGCAGCGGCGCGCGGCGGAGCTCGCGGCGCAGAGCGACCGCCCGCGCGATGCGAAAGGCGTCGTGCTCACGCCGCTCGAGCGCAAGGTCGACGCGACGGGCTATCGCTACGAGCATGTCGACGTGCGCATCGACCGCAAGACGCGCCACGCGACGATAACCGTCTCCGCTCCTGGGGAACCGCAGCCGGATGAGCCCGGCGCGATTCACGCTCTCGGCGCCTCGTGGTGGCCGCTGGCGATGGCGCGCGAACTCGACGACGCGATCCTGCTTCTGCGCACCAATGAACCGGAAATCGGCACCTGGTTGTTGAAGACGGCTGGCGACCCGCGCGCTGGTGCTCGCCACGGACGCAACGCTCAAACGTCACGCATCCGACTGGTTCGTGCGCGAGACGACGGGCATGCTGCGGCGAACGCTGGCCCGGCTCGACGTCACGTCGCGCACGCTCTACGCGCTCATCGAGTCAGGCTCGTGCTTCGCCGGAACGCTGCTGGAGCTCGCGTTCGCCGCGGACCGCGTTTACATGCTCGCGCTGCCGGACGGTCACTCCGGCGCGCCGCAGATCGGCCTGTCGGCGATGAACTTCGGCGCGTACCCGATGGTGAACGGACTTTCCCGCCTTGCGGCGCGGTTCTATGACGACGGAGCGCCGATCGCTCGGGCCAAGGAAACGGTCGGTCGTGCGCTCATGGCCGGCAAGGCGCTGGAGCTCGGCCTCATCACCGCCGCGCCCGACGAGCTCGACTGGGTCGACGAGATCAGGATCGCCATCGAGGAGCGCGCCAGCCTGTCTCCCGACGCGCTGACCGGCATGGAGGCGAATCTGCGCTTCGGCGGCATCGAGACGATGGAAACGCGCATCTTCGGTCGCCTTTCCGCGTGGCAGAACTGGATCTTCATCCGCCCGAACGCCGTGGGCGAGTCCGGCGCGTTGAAGGTCTTCGGCACCGGCAACAAGGCGAAATTCGACTGGAATCGGGTCTGACGCGGGTTCGAACCCGACGTCGCCCGCGAAAACTCCTGGAGCATTCATGACCATCGATTACAGCGAGAAGATCCCCAACAACGTGGAACTCGCGAGCAACAAGACGCTGCACCGCGCCCTCGAACATTGGCAGCCCGAATTCCTGCACTGGTGGGCCGACATGGGGCCCGAGGGAACCAGCACCGCCGACGTCTACCTCCGCACCGCGATCAGTGTCGAGCCCAAGGGCTGGGCGCATTTCGACTACGTGAAGATGCCGGATTACCGCTGGGGCATCTTCCTCGCCCCGGCCGAGGCCGGGCGCACGGTGAACTTCGGAGCGCACAAGGGCGAGCCCGCCTGGCAGGAGGTACCGGGCGAATACCGCTCGAACCTGCGGCGGCTGATCGTCACGCAGGGAGACACCGAACCCGCGTCGGTGGAGCAGCAACGCCACCTCGGCCTCACCTGCCCTTCACTCTACGATCTGCGCAATCTGTTCCAGGTGAACGTCGAGGAGGGCAGGCACTTGTGGGCGATGGTCTATCTGCTGCAGGCGTATTTCGGGCGCGATGGGCGCGAAGAAGCCGAGGCGCTGCTCGAGCGTCGCTCGGGCGATGCCGACAATCCGCGCATCCTCGGCGCGTTCAACGAGAAGACACCCGACTGGCTCGCGTTCTTCATGTTCACTTATTTCACCGACCGCGACGGCAAGTACCAGCTCTGCTCGCTGGCCGAATCCGGGTTCGACCCGCTGGCGCGCACCTGCCGCTTCATGCTGACCGAGGAAGCCCACCACATGTTCGTCGGCGAGTCCGGCGTGGGCCGCATCATCCAGCGCACCTGCGAGGCGATGGTGGAGCACAGGCTCGACGATCCGGCGAGGGTTCGCGCGCTGGGATTGATCGACTTGCCGACGATCCAGCGCTACCTCAATTTCCACTTCAGCGTGACGATGGATCTCTTCGGCGCCGACGTCTCGTCGAACGCTGCGACGTTCTATTCGACGGGCCTCAAAGGCCGTTTCGACGAAACGAGGATCGGCGACGATCACGTGCTGATCGGTGCAAGCTATCCGGTCCTCGAAGTGCGCGAAGGGCGGCTCGCCACCGTGCAGGCGCCGGCGCTGAACGCGCTCAACGAAAAGCTGCGCGACGACTACGTCAAGGACGCGATCGCCGGCATCGAGCGGTGGAACAAGGTCATCGAAAAGAGCGGCGTAGCATTCCGACTGAAGGCGCCGCACAAGGCGTTCAACCGCAAGATCGGTCCGCTGTCGGCAGTCCGCGTCGATCCCGACGGCGACGTCGTGAGCGAAGCCGACTGGACCCATCGGCACCTGCACTGGCTGCCGTCGGAAGCGGATCGCGCCTTCGTCGCGTCGCTGATGGGGCGGGTGGTCGAGCCCGGTCGCTTCGCCAACTGGATCGCGCCGCCGGCGCGCGGCGTCAACAACCAGCCGATGGACTTCGAGTACGTACGCTTCAATTAGAAGCCGTCCCCAAACTTCCGCCTCATCGAGATGAATCGTGGCGACTGAATCGGTTGTCCGGACTGTCGAGGTCCTGCGCCAGCATCTCATCGACCCGGAGATCTGCATCCGCTGCAACACCTGCGAGGAGACGTGTCCCTCGCAGGCGATCTCGCACGACTCGCGCAACTACGTCGTGGATGCCGCGAAGTGCACCTTCTGCAACGATTGCATCTCGCCCTGCCCTACCGGAGCGATCGACAGCTGGCGCCAGGTGGACAAGGCCAAGCCGTACACGCTCGTCGAGCAGCTTGGCTGGGACAGTCTGCCCGCGCAGACCGACGTCGATGCGGGCGCCACCGCGGAGATGCCCATGGACGTGGCGCGGATCAGGTCCGTGGCCACCGCCGGCCAGGGCGGCGAAGCCTTTCCGCCGTGGTCGGCCGCGCATCCTTACGTCAACCTCTATTCGCTCGAGAAGCCGGCGATCGCGACGGTCGGCGGGAATTTCCGCCTGACTGCGGACGATGCCAGCAGCGACATCCGGCATATCGTGCTCGAGTTCGGCGGCGCCGCGTTTCCGGTGCTGGAGGGCCAGACAATCGGCATCCTCCCGCCGGGAGTCGACGCTTCGGGCAGGCCCCACCACGTCCGCCTGTACTCGGTCGCGAGCCCGCGCGACGGCGAGCGGCCACGCTACAACAACCTGTCGCTGACGGTGAAGCGGGTTACCGAGGATCACGACGGCAACCCCTTCGCCGGTATCGCTTCGAATTATCTGTGCGATCTCAGCAAGGGCGACCAGGTGCGCGTCGTCGGCCCTTACGGCACGACTTTCCTGATGCCCAACCACCCGGGGGCCAGCCTGCTGATGGTGTGCACGGGTACCGGCTCAGCGCCGATGCGGGCGATGACCGAGCGACGGCGGCGCCGGATCGCCCTCAAGGAAGGCGGCAATCTCATGCTGTTCTTCGGGGCCCGGATCGAAGGAGAGCTTCCGTACTTCGGGCCCCTCGTGAAACTGCCGAAGGATTTCATCGACATCAACTTTGCGTTCTCACGCGTTCCGGGCCAACCAAAGAAATACGTGCAGGATCGCATTCGCGAGCGCAGCGCCGATGTGGCGCGCCTGCTGGGCGATGCCAACTGCTACGTCTACATCTGCGGTCTGAAGGGCATGGAGCAGGGCGTCGACGAGGCGTTTCGCGACGCGTGCGCCGAGCACGACATGGACTGGAACCGCGTGCGGCGGGTACTGCTGGGAGAGGGCCGGTTCCACGTGGAAACCTATTGACCCGGACGAAGTGGCGCTCTCCTACGCGGCGCTGAAAGCGGTGCACATTGCGACTGCAGCGACCAGCGTCGCGTTGTTCGCCCTTCGCGGCGCATGGATGCTCGGCGCACCGCAAAAGCTCCGGCTCCGGTGGGTACGCATGGTGCCGCACGTCATCGACACCGTGCTGCTCGCCTCGGCGATCGGCCTCGCCGTCATGATCGGCAATTACCCAGGCACCCATGGCTGGCTGACGGCCAAGGTCCTGGGACTCATCGGCTACGTCGTGCTCGGCAGCATCGCGCTCAAACGGGGACGAACGAGAGGCATTCGAGTGACGGCGTTTGTTGCGGCACTCGCCCTGTTCGCGTACATCGTATCGGTCGCGATCACCAAGTCGCCCGCGGGCTTCTGGGGGTGGCTGTAAAGCGCGCGAGCCCTGCGCGTCCGAGTGTCAGGCCGGTTCGGGAATCACCGCCGTCGCTTCGATCTCGACCTTGGCACCGTCTTCGACCAGCGCCGCGACCTGAACTGCCGTCATCGCGGGATAGTGATTGCCCAATACCTCGCGGTAAGCCATGCCGAGCGACCGATAGCTGGCGAGGTATTCGTCCTTGTCGACGACGTACCAGGTCAGTCGTGCGATGTCCCGAGGGCGCCCGCCCGCTTCCGCGAGCACCGTGACGATGTTGATCAGCGCCTGGCGCGCCTGGCTCGCGAAATCCTTGGTCTCGAACTCTCCATTGGCGTTCCAGCCCACCTGTCCGGCGACGAACACGATCCGGCCCGCCGCCGCGACGCCGTTCGAGTAGCCACGTGGCATGACCCAGGTCGGCGGTTGCAGAATTTGCATGGCTTGTCTCTTCTCGAGTTGTATGCCGGGTCGAACCGTCACGGCCGCTGTGGCGCCTTGGCGAGCTCGCGCTGGCGCAGGCGGAAACGCTGGATCTTGCCGGTCTCGGTGCGCGGGAGGTCCGTCGTGAATTCGATCGCGCGCGGGTATTTGTACGGAGCGATCGTACGCTTGACGAATTCCTGCAGCTCGCGCGCCATCGCAGCGTCGCCGACGTGGCCCGTCTTCAACACCACAAATGCCTTGACGAGCTGGCCACGCTGCTCGTCGGGCGCGCCGATCACGCCGCATTCGGCGACGGCGGGATGCAGCAGCAGTGCGCCTTCTACCTCCGGTCCGGCGATGTTGTAGCCGGCGCTGATGATCATGTCATCGGTGCGCGCCTGATAGACGAAATAGCCGTCCTCGTCGACCGAGTATGCATCACCGGTGTAGTTCCAGCCGTCTTTGACGTAGTCTTTCTGGCGCTCGTCGGCGAGATAACGGCAACCGGTCGGACCTCTGACCGCCAGCTTGCCGATTCGGCCGGCCGGCAGCGGCTTCCCCGCTTCATCCATCACGCAGGCGCGGTAGCCGGGAACCGGCTTGCCCGTCGCGCCCGGCCTCGCATGCGCTTCGTCGTGCGAAATGAAGATGTGCAGCATTTCGGTGGTGCCGATGCCGTCGATGATGTCGATGCCGGTCGCGTCCTTCCACAGCTTGCGCGTCGCGGCAGGAAGGACCTCTCCCGCGGCGACGCACTTGTGCAGGCTCGACAGATCGAACTGCTCCGCCTGCGCCGCCATCGCCCGGTAGGAAGTCGGAGCCGTGAAGAGCACGCTGACGCGATACTTGGCAATCGCCGCGAGCAGCGCGTCCGGCGGCGCTTTTTCCAGGAGCAGCGTCGCCGCGCCGATGCGCAGCGGAAACAGCAACAGGCCGCCGAGTCCGAACGTGAAAGCGAGCGGCGGGCTGCCGCTGAACAGATCGTCGGCGCGCGCGCGCAGCGTCGATCGAGGCCAGCAGTCGCAGGCGGCAAGAACATCGCGGTGAAAGTGCATCGTTCCCTTGGGCTTGCCGGTCGTGCCGGACGTGAAGGCGATCAGGCAGGTCTCGTCGGCGGCGGTGACCGCATCGGCGAAAGTCGACGCCTTGTGCTGCATGCGCGCCTCGACGCCGTCCGAACCGTCGCCGTTGAAATACGCGATGTGCACGAGCGCGGGCACGCGGGCGCCGCCGCCGTCAGCTCTTCAGCGAGGCTCGCGTCACACACCGCGTGCGTGATGGCCGCCTTGGTGACGATGTCGGTGAGCTCCTTCGCGCGCAGCAGCGGCATGGTGGCGACGGCGATGCCTCCGGCCTTCATCACCGCAAACCAGCACGCAGCGAGCATCGGATTGTTCGCGCCGCGCAGCAATACGCGGTTACCTGGAACCAGCTCGAGATCATCGACCAGCACCTGCGCGATGCGGTTGGCGCGAACGAGCAGCTCGGCGTAGGTCCAGCGCAATCCGTCGGCTCCGACGATCGCGGTGCGCGGTCCCCAGCCGCGTTGGACGGCGCGGTCGAGGAGCTCGGTGGCGCAGTTCATCCGTTCCGGATACGCGAGGTCCGGCAGCTCGAAGATGAACTCGGGCCAAAGCTCGCGCGGCGGCAGATTTTCTCTCGCAAACGTGTCGACGTGCGAAGCGTAGGTCATGGAGTATCGCCGAACAGCCGGACTGCGGCCTTCGCGCGCCCCAGCAACGCATAGAGCGAGCGCCGCTCCGTCGCGGTCAGCCCCGCCAGAAGCTCGATCACCCATTGCTCGTGCGCCGACGCCATCGCGTCGAAAGCGCGCTTCCCCTTCACGGTCAGCTGCACTGCAAACGCACGGCGGTCACCGGCGATCGGCTGACGGGTGACGAGTCCTTCGCCGACGAGCTGATCGGTCAAGCCGGTGATATTGCCGCCCGTTACCATCAGGCGCTTGGACAGTTCGCCCATCTTGAGACCGCCCGGATTCCGCTCGAGCTGCGCCATCAGGTCGAACCGTGGCAGCGTCGTCTTGAATTCCCGGCGCAGCCGTACCCGGATCGCGCGCTCGACGAGCTGGGAGCAGGTGAAAAGCCTGAGCCACAGCCGCAAGGCGTCGTGATGCGCGTCACGGACGCGCGATTCGGGATCGATCATTGCCTGCATCGCTAGCCCACCATGACTTCGCCGCCCGACACCGAGATCGCTTGCCCATTGATCGCCGCCGACTCCGGCAGGCACAGCCAGGCGACCGCTGCCGCAACTTCGTCGGGCGTGACCAGCCGTTGCTGCGGATTGTGTGCGCTCAGCGCGGCACGAGTCTCGCCCTCCGCCCGACCGGTTCTGGCGACGATATTCGCGACGGTCCGCTTCGTCATGTCGGTGTCGGTGTAACCGGGACACACTGCATTCAAGGTTACCCCGCGCAGCGCGTACTCGGCCGCCAGCGCACGGGTCAGCCCGACCACACCGTGCTTTGCGGCGCAATACGCGCTCACGTACGGGTAACCGATCAGACCGGCGGTACTGGCAATCGTGACGATGCGGCCACCACCCGCGGCGACGATGCGCGGCAGCGCTTCCCGCATGCAGTGGTAGACGCCCGTCAGGTTGACGCGAAGCATTTCCTCCCAGACCGGCCAATCCGTCTCGGCGAACTTGGCGCCCTTCGCGGCTCCTGCGTTATTGATCAGGATGCGCAGCGCACGCCCGCGCTCGTCGAGCGCCGCGAACGCCCGGCGCACCGCGGCGGCGTCGCCGACGTCGGCTTGTATTACGTCGCAGTGCGTGGTTGCCTGAAGGGCCGCGGCAGCCGCTTCGAGACGATCGATCGCGCGGCCGACAAGCGTCAAGCTCGCGCCGAGAGCCGCGAGGCGCTTTGCGGTCGCGAACCCGATGCCGCTGCCGCCCCCGGTGACCAGCGCGTGCTGCCCCGCCAGCGGCTTCGCCTCAGCCATTGGCTTGCGCCCTCTCGGCCTGCGTCGTTTCCGCAGCCCGCGCCAGGTTGCGCTCGAGCTGCGTCCTGCCCGTGAGATATTGGTGCGGCCAGGACATGTCCTTGTAGCCAAGCTGAGCGGCGGCGTGCAGCGTCCAGTACGGATCGGCCAGATGCGGCCGCCCGAGAGCGCACAGATCGGCGCGACCGGCAGCGATGATGCTGTTCACGTGATCGGGATCGAAGATCGCCCCCACCGCCATGGTCGCGATCCCGACCTCGTTGCGGATCCGATCCGCGAACGGCGCCTGGTACATCCGGCCATAGACGGGCTTCGCCTCGCGCGTCGTCTGGCCCGACGAGACGTCGATCAGATCCGCGCCGGCGGCCTTGAACAGTCGCGCGATCACCACGGCGTCGTCCGGCGTGTTGCCGCCAGGCGCCCAGTCGTGTGCCGATATCCGCACCGAAAACGGCTTGTCGGGCCACACGGTGCGCATCGCCCGAAAGATCTCGAGGGGATACCGACAGCGATTCTCGAGACTCCCGCCGTAATCGTCGTCGCGACGGTTGGTCAGCGGGCAAATGAACGCCGACAACAGGTACCCGTGTGCGCAGTGCAATTCCAGCCAGTCGAAACCGCACTCGGCTGCCCACTGCGTGGCGCGCACGAAATCGGCCCTGACGCGATCCATATCGGTCATCGTCATCATGCGCGGGACCTGATTGCGCAGGCCGTAGGCGAGCGCAGACGGGGCCACAAGCGGCCAGTTGCCGGCCGGCAACGGCTCATCGGCATCGTCCCAACCCAGTTGCGTCGAACCCTTCGGCCCGGCGTGACCGAGCTGCATCGCGATTTTGGCGGGTGTGCGGTGATGAACGTAGTCGACGATGCGTTTCCACGCCGTCTTGTGTTCCTCCTTGTACATTCCCGCGCAGCCGGGGCTGATCCGCGCATCCGCCGACACGCAAGTCATCTCGGTGAAGACCAGCCCGGCCCCGCCGTGGGCGCGACTGCCCAGATGTACCAGATAGTAGTCGTCAGGCGTACCGTCGGAGCATGAGTACTGCGCCATCGGCGAGACGACGACGCGATTGGACAGCGCCACGCCGCGCAAGGCAAACGGAGTGAACATCGGCGGCACCGTCGCGTCCTGGGCACCGCGGGGCCGAAGGCTGCGCGCCGCGAACCAGCGCTCGACCCCTGCGATGTAGTCCTTGTCGCGCAGGCGCAGATTTTCGTGCGAAATGCGCTGACTCCGGGTGAGCAGGCTATACGCGAACTGCTCGGCCTCGAGATGCGCGTAGCGTTCCACATTCTCGAACCACTCGGTCGAATTGCGCGCCGCGTTCTGGATCTTCAGGACCTCGATGGCCCTTTCGGACTCGTACGTCCGCAGCGCAGCGGTGAGATCGGTCTGCTGCCGCAATGCGCTCGCCAGCGCGATCGCATCCTCGAGCGCGAGCTTCGTGCCCGAGCCCACCGAGAAATGCGCCGTGTGCGCGGCATCGCCCAAGAGAACGATCGGAGTGCGCGTGGAATCGCAGACCCAGGTCTCGTTGATGACACGCAGGAAGTTGATCCACGCCGAGCCGCGCAGATGACGTGCGTTGGTCATCAAGCGGTGTCCATCGAGATAACCGGCGAACAGTCGCTCGCAAAACGCAACCGACTCGTCCGTGCTCATGCGGTCGACGCCCGCGGCGCGCCAAACGTCCTCGGGCGTCTCGACGATGAACGTGCTGGTTTCGTCGTCGAACCGGTAGGCATGGGCCTGGAACCAGCCCCACTCGGTCTGCTCGAAGGCGAAGGTGAACGCGTCGAATAGCCGATGCGTGCCGAGCCAGATGTACCGGCATTTGCGCCGCTCAATCGTTGGCCGGAACACTCTCTCGTGCTTCGACCTGATCGCGCTATTGAGGCCGTCGCTGGCGACGATCAGGTCGCAGTCGTCACAAGCCGTCTCGTCGGTGATCTCGGTCTCGAACACCAGCCTTACGCCGAGCTGCTCGCAACGCTGCTGCAGGATGTTCAACAGCCGCTTGCGACCGATTCCGCAAAACCCGTGGCCGCCCGACGTGACCGTCCTCCCCTTGAAGTGAACGTCGATGTCATCCCAGTGGCAGAATGCGTCGAGAATCGCGCTGTGCGTTTGCGGATCGGCGGAGCGTAGGTTGCCCAGCGTCTGATCCGAGAATACGACGCCCCAGCCGAATGTATCGTAGGGCCGATTGCGCTCGATGACCGTGACATCGTGTCGCGGATCGACCCGTTTCATGAGCAGCGCCAGGTACAGGCCGGCAGGCCCGCCCCCGATGCAGACGATACGCACTTGGACCCCCCGATACCTCAGATATAAACATATTAGCCCTAAACGAATTGTCGTCAAGCGCCAGCCGGCCGAGACCGCGTCCACTTTCTTTTCTGCAAATCGTGATGCAGATCAAGGGATCGGCGGCTTGGATGCTGGTCGCCGCCATGGCCCTATCGTAGGATGATTGTGTGTGCTGAAGCAGCATTTCAGGAGCGAGGTAGCCATGCCCGACTCTATCGCCCTCTGGCGCGCGGAACACGCCAATTTCGCGACGCTGCTCGATCTTCTGGAAGGCCAGCTCGATCTGTTTCACAAAGGCGAGAAACCGGATTACGAATTGATGCTGGATATCATGTTCTACATGACGCATTACCCAGACGTATTGCATCACGCCAAGGAAGACCTGGCGTTTGCAAGAATCAGGACGATCGACGTCAACCTTCGCCCGATCGTCGACGAGTTGACTGAGCAGCACGCGCGTCTCAAGGAATTTGGAAACGCATTGGTTCGCGCTCTCGACGACATCGTCAACGGCTCGATCACGGCACGCGAGCACGTCGAGGTGCCCGGCCGCGCCTACGTTGCGGATTTCCGCAGCCACATGCTGAAGGAGGAAGCGACGATTCTTCCCATGGCGGCCAAGCTGCTGGGCGACCGAGACTGGGCGGCAATCGATGCCGCGATACGGCACATCGACGATCCATTGTCCGCCAAAGACGGCGCAGAGCGTTTCGCCGCACTCCGTCGGCAGATCGCGCGTGAAGCGCCGGCGTCGAAGGCGATTGTGCGCCGGTAGATGCTCAAACTCGAAACCTCTCCACAGCAGTCGGTGCCCGCCGCGTTCGCGTTGTGGAATCTCGGCTTTCGGCCGTTCTATCTTCTCGCCAGCGTTTTCGCTGCGCTGTCGGTAGCGCTCTGGACGTGCGAATACGCGGGCTATCTGCCTGCCGGCTACCTGGGCGTCCCGGCCTGGCACGGTCACGAGATGCTGTTCGGTTACACCCTGGCGGTTGTCACCGGATTTCTGTTCACCGCGGTTCGCAACTGGACCGGCCAACCGACGCCCACGGGCTCGCTACTTGCAGCGTACGCTGTGCTCTGGGTTGCCGGGCGCGTTATCGTGCTGACACGGTATACGTTGGCCGCAGCGTTGGTCAACGCCGCGTTTCCTCTCGCCGTGGCCGTCGGCATCGGCGTTCCGCTGCTACGCAGCGGCAATCGGCGCAATTACTTCTTCATCGGCCTGCTGGTCGTGCTCAGCCTTGCCACGTTGGCGGTGCACCTTTCCTTCCTGGGCATACTGCGGTGGCCGCAATTTGTGAGCCTGCAGGTCGGCCTCGACGTCGTGCTTTTCATCATGGCGGTGATGGGCGGGCGTGTCATTCCGATGTTCACCAACAACGGCATACCGGGCGCCCGGGCGACGCGCCACCCGTTGGTCGAAAAGGTCGCCCTGGGCGGCGTCCTCACCTTGTTCGCGGTCGACTTGCTGCAAGCCCCTGCCACCGTCATTGCCGTGTTCGCGCTCGCCGTCGCTGCTGCGCACGCCACCCGGCTCTATTTGTGGCAACCGTGGCGAACATGGTCGAACCCTCTGGTCTGGATTCTGCACGCGGCGTACGGCTGGATAGTCGTCTACCTCGTGCTGCGTGCATTGGCGGCGGTGGGGTTTATCGCGGAGCCGTTGGCCGTGCACGCATTGACCATCGGCGCGATTGGCGGCCTCACCATCGGCATGATGACCCGTACCGCGCGCGGCCACACCGGACGCCCTCTGACGGCAGATCGTTTCGAAACGATCTGCTACATTCTGGTTCAAGTCGCCGCCGTGGTCCGGGTCTTCGGAGGCGAGTTATTGCCTGGTATTTATCTGACGGCCGTCATCACCTCGGCAATATGCTGGTCGAGCGCGTTTGCGCTGTACGCGATTCGCTATTGGCCGGTGTTGGCGCGAGCTCGCATCGATGGCAAGCCCGGCTAGGTAGTCGGCGGAGAAATCACGGCACCGCGTCATGCACGCGGCCGCCGAGCGCGTGACCCGGTTCCTAACGGCGCTCAAGCGGGGTGCGATGCGACTCCGCGGCTTCCATGTTACGCTTGGCGCGACCTACAACCCGGATGCACCATCCTCTCCGTGTCGCGCGCCAGGATAACGACGCAAGCGTTTCTCTCCAACCTGCCGCTGTTCAAGGAACTCGGACCCGCTGAGCTTGAACGGATCGCCGCCGGAACGACGGAAATGCACGTTCCTCGAGGCACGGTGGTTTTCAATCGAGGCGATCCTTGTGTGGGCTTTCATCTGGTTGTATACGGTCAGGTCAAATTGGCGTTCCTCTCTCCGCAGGGTGGCGAGAAGGTCGTCGAGATCATCGCGCCGGGTTACTCTTTCGGCGAGGCGCTGATGTTCATGGGCAAGCCGTACATAGTCATGGCCCAGACGCTGTCGGATTCGCTACTGCTGCACGTATCGCAAAAAGTGGTGTTCGATGAGATCGAACGCGACCCCGCATTTGCACGCAAGATGCTGGCGGGATTGTCGAGACGGCTGCATGGCTTGATCAGCGATGTCGAATCGTACTCACTTCGGTCGGGCAGCGAGCGCGTCATCGGCTATCTCTTGCGCCAGGACGAGGACAAGGCACAACCGAATGACCCCAGCGTCGTGACGCTCCCGACATCGAAATCCGTCGTCGCGTCCCGGCTCAATCTGACGCCGGAGCACTTTTCGCGCATCCTGCACGAGCTCTCTGAAAAAGGCCTGATCACCGTCGACGGTCGTGAGATCAAAATCCTCGACGTCGCGAAACTGCGCGGCTCCCACGGCTCTGCGGGGTCCTGAGCAGCCGTCGAACGCTGCGGTATCCCCTCCGCCGCCTTGCCCGCGATCCACGAGCGCCCGCCGCCGGCGCACTAGTGGCTGGTTCCCGTCGAGCGGGTAGTCTTGTTGTAGACGTTGTATTTTCCCGACGGCTTCACCATCGGGATGCGCTTCACTTCCTTGAGCGTCGCGGCGTCGTAGACCACGAGGGCGCCATCCATTTCCCAGACGCTGGCCAGCGCGTAGCGGCCGTCCCGGGTGAATTCGATGTGGGCCGCGGTTCTGCCCGGCGCGGGTCGCAACGTCGCCACGACCTCGAGCGTCCGCTTGTCGATCACCTGCAGCACGTCCTTGTTCGGGCTGTTGAACGCGTCGACCCACGCGTAGGGCGTATTCTCGTGGCTGCGCATGAAGAACCCCGGTCCGGCGGTCTTGATTTGCGCCACCGTCTTCCAGCTCGTCATGTCGATGACCGTTACGATTCCATCCTTCAGGTTCGGCGTCGCGAGCACCGGCCGCCCCTGCCATTCCCAGGTGATTCCCGAGCCTAGATGCGGCAAGCCCGGCAGATCGACCTCGGCAATCTTGCGCCGGATGTTGAGATTCACGACCTGCCCGGTATGGCCATCGCGCGACGCCCCGATCAGGTGGTCGTAGGCCGGATCGAAAAAGAAATCGTCGAGGATATCGTCGAGGACCATGCGCCGCACCGGCAGCGGGCCCTTGGCGGCGAGCCCCTCGCCCATGCGGTAGTCGTGCACCAGCCCCTCGTACACCGGGCCGGTCTTCGGACCGTAGGGAATCTCCCACACTTCGGGGATGTCTTTCAGGGCGACGATGAAGCTCTGTCGGGGCGCCGCGTCGTACACCGCGGAGACGCGCGAGCTCCTGCCGTTCGCGTCCTGCGCCGCGATCACCTTGACGAGCGACAGGTCGCGCGCATCGAGCGCGACCAGAGTGTGTGGAAGGTAGTTGCCCACCAGCACGTAGCGACCGTCCGACGACACCGCGAGATTGCGGGTGTTGATGCCCGCGCGCACCTCGGCCACCAGCGTAAGGTTCCAGATGTCGTACTTGGAAATCCAGCCGTCGCGCGAGGCGAAGTAGACATAGCGCCCATCGGCGGAAAACTTGGGTCCGCCGTGCAGCGCGTAGCGCGTCGCAATGCGGCGTATCGGCTCGAACGTGTCGCCATCGAGGATGGTCGCGTGGTGATCCCCGGTCTCGACCACAACGAAGAGATTGAGCGGATCGGCCTCGAAAACGGGTCGCGCCGGCAGCGACTGGCCATCGACGTAGACGATGCGCGAGCCGCGGATCTCGGCCTCCTCCCACACCGGTCCGATAGCAGGGGTGCCATAAATGAACTCAGCCAGTGCCTGAATGTCGGTGGCGGAGAGCCTGTCGCCGAATGCCGGCATCTGCGTGGCGATGCGGCCGTCGCGTATGGCCTGCACGGCCTGCGGCTTGCGCAAACGCTCGAGGTTTTCGGGAAGTAACGCCGGGCCCGTGCCCCCAAGGCGGTCCGCGCCATGGCAGCTGGCGCAGTGAATCGCGTAGTTCCGTGGTGCGGCCGGCTCCGCGCTCGCGGACAGCGAATGGCTTGCCCATAGCGCGACGCAAGAACCCGCCACGAAAGAAGCAAGGAGCAGGCGTCGGTAATTCATAGTCGAAACGATCGCGTGTACGGCGGGCATCCGCACGTCACACGGTGGCATCGACGCGGCGGATGCGCACATACGGCTTCATCTTCACGCGCGCATGGCCGGGCTCGATGCCGAGCTCGTCGTCGTCGAGATAGCAGCCTGGGTCCTCGGCCCACGGGTCGCCGGTGAGCTGGCGCGCGCGCACGCGCGTGTTGCCGCCGCAGATGTCGAAATAGGAGCAACGGGCGCAACGTCCCTTGACTGCGCGCGGCGATTGCTTGAGTCCTGCCAGCAAGGGATCCGACGTGTCACTCCAGGTCGCCGAAAACGGCCGCGACTTGACGTTGCCCAGCGTGTAGTCCCACCAGAAGGTGTCGGGATGGACGTTGCCGAGATTGTCGATGTTCGCTATGTTGACGCCGGACGAATTACCGCCCCACTGCGCGAGCTTGGCGCGCAAGTGTGCCTCGCGCTCCGGGAAGTTGCGGCGTACCCAGTGCAGCAGGTAGACGCCGTCGGCGTCGTTGTTCCCGGTCACGAATTCCTTCGGCCGGCCCGCCTCGATGAGGCGCCAGCAGGTGTCGAACAGCAGGTCCATTGCGTCGCGCGTCGTGCGGAACACGGCATCGGTCTTGCGGTTGATGTTGCCGCGGCCGCCATAGTTCAGGTGTGAGAGATAGAACTTCTCGAGATCCTCGCGCTCGATGAGCTCGAGCAGCGCCGGCAGGTCGTGCGCATTGTCCTGGGTGAGCGTGAAACGCAAGCCGACCTTGATGCCGGCGGTGCGCAAGAGCCGTATCGCAGCGAGTGACGCGTCGTACGCACCCGCCTTGCGGCGGAAACGGTCGTGCGTCGCCTGGATGCCGTCGAGGCTGATGCCGACGTAGTCGTAGCCGACCGCCGCGATCCGCGGCAGCATCTGAGCGTCGATGAGCGTGCCGTTGGTCGACAGGCCCACATAGAACCCCATCGCCTTGGCCCGGTGCGAGATCGCAAAGATGTCCGGATGCAGCAGCGGCTCCCCGCCCGACAGGATGAGCACCGGCACACCGAACGCCCTGAGGTCGTCCATGGTCGCGTAGATCTCTGGTGTCGACAGCTCGCCGGGGAAATCGATGTCGGCAGAGATCGAGTAGCAATGCTGGCAAGCGAGGTTGCAGCGCCTAATCAGGTTCCAGATGACTACCGGCCCGGGCGGCTGTCGCCTGGGCGCCGGCGGAGTCGGATTCTTCACTTCCTGCAGGTACTGCGTAACGCGAAACATGGATTTCCGATCCTTCAGCCGAGCCGCAGCCCGCTCTTTTTCAGAATGCGCGTGCTGTAGAGAACGTCACGCGCACGGACGGCGTCTCCCAGGACAGCGGCGATTTCCGCGACGCTGGACTCCGCCTCGTCACGCGTGCGGCCATGCACCATCGCGAACAGGTTGTACGGCCACTGCGGCAAGTGCCGCGGACGGCGATAGCAGTGACTCACGCAGAAAAGTGCGCCGACCTTCGCGCCGAGCTCGTCGACCCGCTCGTCGACCACGTCCCAGACGCTCATGCCGTTGGCGCGCCACCCCAGCGCATAGTGATTGGGCACGGCGCCGATGCGGCGGATGCGGCCGTCCGCGAGCATCGTGCGGATCCGCGCCATCACCAGATCGGGTGCGATCCCGATGGTGTCTGCAATCGCGTGATACGGCCGCGCGACGCGAGGCAGGCCGGCCTGCGTCGCGCGCACGATGGCACGATCGACCTGCGCCAGTAGATCAGGTGCGATGACGGCGTTCACGCGCCCGCCTCGAGCTTGAGCTCGACGAAATATTCACGTTCCTTCGGAAAGGCGAGTACCGGAAGCCCGGTCGCGTCTTCGATCGTGCGCAGTGCGGCATCGATACCGGAGGGCGCTTCGGTCGCGAGAACCAACCACATGTTGAGCGCGTGGTCGCGCGCATAGTTGTGCGCGACCTCGGGCAACGCGTTGACCATGGACGCGACTTCGTCGAAGCGGACGTCGGGCACCTGCATCGCGGCCAGCGTGAACGCGCCGCCCATGCGCTCGACTTGGAACAGCGGGCCGAATCGCGTGAGCGTGCCCTCCGCGAGCAGGCGGTCGATGCGGGCGATCAGTTCGTCCTCGCTTGTCCCGAGCATCCGGGCCGCGGCGCGAAACGGCCGCTCGCACACGGGGAACGCCTCCTGCAGGGTATTGACGATGCTGCGGTCGAGGTCATCCATGAGCGGCTCCGGCGGGCTCGACATAGCGTGCTCCGCACTGCTTGAACGCGCGCCGCGAGAACAGAACGGCGTGCGGGTAGGTCGCGAGGCCGAGGCGCGCCGTCAGCACCGCGAGCCTTGCCTCGACGTCGATGCGATTGCGTCCGTGCAGCATGCAGAACAGGTTGTACGGCCATTCGGGCCCTGCTCGGCGGCGTCGATAGCACAAGGTGACGCCGGGCTCGTGTGCAAGTGCTTCACCCAGACGATCGGCATCATGCGCAGGAACGTCCCACACGCACATCGCATTGGCGCGAAAGCCGAGAGCCCGGTGGCGCACGATGACTCCGAAGCGTTTGATGATGCCGGCATCGATCCACTGCGCCATACGTTCGATCGCCTGCCGTTCGCCGCTCGCGCCGAGCCAGCCGGCTCGCAGAGCCAGCGCCGCGAATGGCCGCGTCGTTAGCGAAAGTCCATCCTGCAGCGCCGCGACGAGCGCACGATCGCGGTTGCTCAAGATCGTGGGCACAATAGAAGACGCCGTCTTCGTCGGCACAGGCTTGGCTGCTCCCGCGAGGTCGAAGCCCAGGTCGATGTAGTAGTCGGCGAGGAGCGGCAATGAAATGACGCGGATGCCGGTTTCGCTTTGGATCGCCGCCAGAACCCGACGGAGCCTGTCGGCATCCTCGGCCGCCGCGACGAACCACAGGTTGAGCGCGTGCTCGCGCTCGTAGTTGTGATTGACTTCCGAATGCGCGCTTACGAGCCTCGCTACGGTTGGCAGTCGCGCTTCCGGCACTGCCATGGCCGCAAGCGTGCTGACGCCGATTGCGCCCGGACGAAATACCGCGCCCACGCGGCTGACACCGCCGTCTTCCAGACGCCGCGCCAGCGTCGCCAGGACCCATTGCTCGGTCGCCGCAAGCCGGTCGGCGAGCACGGCGAACGGACGCTCGACCAGGGGAAAATCGCGCTGGAATTCGTTGAGCAGCCTTCGCTCGAGTCCATCCATCGTCAGAATCCAACCCGTGCCGCGCGGCTGGTGAAGAAGATGCCACTCGGACCTGCGGCGGACAGGGTCGCGGTTTGCACGAACGTCGCGGCGTCGTAGACGAGCACGCGATCGTCATCGCGCGCGGAGATCCACACCGCTTCGCCGCGTGGCGTGAATTCGAGATGCAGGATGGCGCGTCCAGGCTCGAGCGTGCGCACGATGCGCCGCGTCTCGGTGTCGATCACTTGCACCTTGCCGTTGTCGGGCAGGGCGAAATTGACCCAGACCTGCCGGCCGTCGGGCCGCGCGATGGCGAATACCGGCTGACCTGCGACCGGTATGCGTGCGATCTCGTGCCAGTCGCGGGTATCGACGACGAGTACCTCATGCCGTCCGATCGCGGGCAGGTACGCGGTCGCGCCGGCGATCGCCCAGCCGCGCAGATGCGGCATCTTGTAGACAGGGAGCTTCTCCTGCCCGTTGCCGTAACCATCGAGAATGCGTTTTGTACCGCGCTCGGTGTGCCACAGATCCAGGAGGACCAATCCGTCCTCGCCGAAGAGGCCGGCGAGATAGTAGCGGCCATCGGGCGTGACCAGGCCGTCGTACGGTTGGCGGCCGACGTTGGCGAATTTCTCGATGCGCGGTCGCGCCGGATCGGACAGGTCTGCGACCCAGATTTCCCCCGCTTCGAACAGGCTGAACACGAAACGATTGCCGGCCGCGTCGGCAAGGCCCACGACCTTGGCGCGCTCGCCATTCGAGCCATACGTCGAAGGAATGTCTGCGACGAGGTCGAGCGTATCGGCGCGAAAGACCTTGACACCGCCGGGCGTGTAGTTCTGCGCCGCGACGAGCGTACCGTCCTGCGATATGGCGCCGCCGATGGAATTGCCCGCTTGCATGATGCGCCTGGCAATGCTGCGCGTCAGCAGATCGACCTTGGTCAGTCCGCCGTCGCGGCCGAATACGTACGCGTAACGGGCGTCGCGCGAGTAGACGACCGAAGCGTGCGAAAGATCGCCGAGACCGTCGACGGTACCGAGGCTCGTACGGCCGCTGTTCTCGACAATCTGCAGCCGGCCGGCGCCGCGTTCGATGATGACGCCGAGATCGCCCGTGCCGCGCGGGGCGTTCTGTGCGCAGCCGCCAATCAGGAATGCAAGCAGAAGCGGTACTACGTCAACGCGCATCGGTGTCGCCCTTCTGCAATCGGGCGACCAGCCACTCCGCTTCCGCTTCGGTGAGAAACGGCCGCCACGGTGGCATCGCCGTGCCCGGACGGCCCGAGACGATCGTCGCAACCAGGCTTGCCGCCGGTTTGTCCTTCAGCGCCTGCGCTGTGAGCGCCGGCCCGAGACCTCCCGTTAGCCGCATCCCGTGGCATGCACCGCAGTCCTGTTTCAGGAGGTGCATGAGCTCGCGCTGACGCGGCTGCGTGGGGACCATTGCCTCTTCCGTCGCGACCGCCGCAGGCGCGGCCAGCGCCCCTGCCGCGACCGCCACCAGCAAAGACCTGTGCATCCGGCGCGTCACGTCCCACCTTGTCGGAACTACAGCGCAAGGATCCACGCAACCAGCTTCTTGGCCTCGTCGTCGGTCACCTTGTTGGGCGGCATGGGAATCGGACCCCATACACCGGAGCCACCTTTGATCACCTTGGCGGCGAGCACGTCCGCGGCCTTGGCATCCCCCTTGTACTTCTTGGCGACTTCCTTGTACGCGGGACCAATGACCTTCTTATCGACGTTGTGGCACGCCGTGCAACCCTTGTCGGTGGCGAGCTTCAACTGATCGTCTGCTGCGGCCATTCCCGCACCCGCCAGGCCGATCGCGCCGGCGGTGACCAATAACATGATTCGGAATCTCATCGTGCGCCTCTCAGTAGACGTCGTGCTGGGTGTTATAGACATTGAACTTGCCGGTGGGCGTGATCAGTCTCGGATCCTTGATCACCGCCTTGAGCTTGCGAGTCTTGTCGTCGACGATGACGATCGCCGACTCCTGGTTCTTTGCGCTCCACACCGAGAACCAGACCTCGTCGCCATTCTTGTTGTATTCGGGCTGTACGACGCGCTTGGAACCCTCGCCCAGGCCGGCCCACTCGGCGATAGGCAGCACCTCGAATCGCTGGTCCAGGTCGAGGTTGTGGATGTCGTATACGGCGACCGACTGACTGATCTTGGGATCGGGATTGAGCGCGGTGTCCACCCACAGGTTCTTCGATTTGGGGTGGGTCTTGATGAACAACGAGCCGCCGCCCTGCCCCTTGAGCGTGCGCACGACCTTCCATGCGCTCGCCTTGTGGCCCTTCGGGTCAGTGCCGATCACCGAGATCGACTCGTCGCCCAGGTGCCCGGTCGCCCACACCGGACCGAACTTCGGATCGTAGAAGTTCGCGCCGCGGCCGGGGTGCGGAGTCTTGCCGACGTCGATCAAGCCCGCGAGCTTGTCATCCTTGGTGTCGACGACGGCGATCTTGTTCGACGCGTTCGCGGCGACCAGGAAGTAGCGGCCGGTCGAGTCGAAGCCGCCGTCGTGCAGGAACCTCGCCCCGTCGATCGTGGTGACCTTCAGATTGTTCAGATCCTCGAAATTGACCAGGTTGATCTTGCCGGTCTCCTTGGAGTTGACCACGAACTCGGGATGGAAGTGCGACGCGACGATCGATGCGACGCGCGGTTCGGGGTGATACTCCTGCGGGTCGACGGTCATGCCGCGGGTGGACACGATCTTCAACGGCTTCAGCGATTCGCCTTCCATGATCACGTACTGCGGCGGCCAGTAAGAACCCCCGATCGCGTATCTGTCCTCGTAGCCCTTGTACTTGGACGTCTCGACCGAGCGCGCCTCCAGGCCGATCTTGATCTCGGCGACGTTGTCGGGCTTCTCCATCCAGAGGTCGATGAGATTGATCTTGGCGTCGCGGCCGATCACGTACAGGTAGCGTCCCGATGCCGACATGCGCGAGATATGCACGGCGTAGCCGGTCTTGACGATATTGATGATCTTCTTGCTGTCGCCGTCGATCAACGCCACTTCGCCCGAGTCGCGGAGCGTCACCGAGAAGAGGTTGTCGATGTTGTAGTTGTTCATCTTCTTCTTGGGCCGCTCGGCGGCGGGAATGATCTGCTTCCACGACGCTTCCATTTCCTTCATTCCGAACTCGGGCGGAGTCGGCGGCGTCTGCTGAACGTAACGGGCCATCATGTCGACCTCGGCTTCGGTCAACTGCGCCCGAGCTGCCCCAGTTCGGCATGCCCGCGGGCGAGCCGTAGCCGATGAATACCTTGAGATAGTCGGTGCCCTTCGCCCAGTGTGATGTCGGGAGTCAGCGGCTTGCCGGTCGCGCCTTTGCGCAGCACGCCGTGGCAGCCCGCGCAGCGCTCGAAGTAGATCTGGCGGCCCTTGTCGAATTCCGCGGCGGTCATCGCCGGGGCCTTGGGGTTGATATCCTGGTGCATCGGCTCGGTCGCCAGCGGCGAACTGGCGGCGCCTTCGTAATTCACCGTTCCTTGGTCGGTGTGCGCCTTCTCGGCGCGCGCCTTGTCGTCCGCCTTCGCATCGGGCTGGGGGCCCTGCGCCAGAACGCTGCCCACCGCCAGTACGGCCACTGCCACCACCGCCTGGCGCAATACGGATGTCCTGTTTTTCACCGCCGGAGCTCCTAGTGAAGGAATTAGTCAAAGCCTCGTTCGAATAGCGCAAGCATCATCCATCGGCCCAGACCGTTCCTTGACCAAGGTTAAGGTTTGCGGTCTTTGCACCAACTACAGTTGCAGCAGTACAACAGGCGGGTTCCGGGACGCTTCGATGGACGACGGCACGGCACAGTACGGGTTGCGGGCGGACGGCGCGTCCGCCGAGTCGAGAGGGAGCGGCAGAGCCGCGGGTAGCGTGGCCCTCGTCGGCGCTGGTCCGGGCGACCCCGAGCTGCTGACGCTGCGCGCGCTGCGCTCGATTCAGTGCGCCGACGCGATCGTTTACGACCGCCTGGTGGCACCGGAGATCGTTGCGCAGGCGCGTCCTGGCGCGGAGCTCATCTATGTCGGCAAACAGCGCAATCGCCACACCTTGCCGCAGGACGAAATCAACGCGCTGCTCGTCTGCCTGGCTCGCGAAGGCAAGCGGGTCGTCCGCCTCAAGGGAGGCGATCCGTTCATCTTCGGTCGCGGCGGCGAGGAAATGGAAGCGCTCGCCGACAATGGCATTTCGTTCGAGGTCGTACCTGGCGTATCGGCGGCGAACGGAGTCGCCGCATATGCCGGCATCCCGCTGACTCACCGTGATCATGCACAGTCGTGCGTTTTCGTCACCGGACATCTCGAAAACGGGACTATGGATCTCGACTGGAGCGCCCTCGCGCGTCCGCACCAGACGATCGTGGTCTACATGGGACTGGAAGGCTTGCCGACTCTGTGCAGCAAGCTCGCCGCGCATGGTTTGCCGGCAACCACGGCGGCGGCGATAGTGCAGCACGGCACGACTGCACGGCAACGCATCGTCAGCGCAACCCTTGCGACGCTGCCAGGGCTCGCGAAGGCTGCGGCATTGCTGCCACCGACGCTGATCATCATCGGCAACGTAGTGCGCCTGCAGAGCAAATTGGCGCGATTCATGCTCGAACCGGCACGCGATGGCGCCGAAGTGCGGCTCTAGGTTTCGACCTCCGCGTTCAGCCGGCGTGTCGCATGCATGCAGCACGCGAGCTGGTTGAGGACCGGCTTCGGGATCGGCACTTTTCCTGCCAGCGCGGCGGCGATCCAGGCGGCCGTCGTCGGCGCGTCAATCGCGGTCGGCAGCTCGGGCGACGTTGTCAGCGTGCCGACCTCGGCATCGAAGAGCACCGTAGCAATACCGCGTTGGAACCACTCGAGCCGAGGCTGTCGGCGCGGATTCGCGAAGGGCTCGCCCTCGGTGCCGCGCAGGAGCAGCGCATCGGCATTCGTGGCCACGAGCAGCTCGTGCATGCGCGTCAGATATTCAGGGTGTGAAACACTGACCACGCGCACGCCTTCACCCCCGAAAGGATCGACCAACTTCGCCACCGTGTGCGCGCTGCTGCGCAAGCCCATGCGGCCGCGCAAGGCGAGCAACGTGGCAAGCGCCGGCGACAGCAGATCGATGGGCGCATACGCGATACCGTCGGCGTCGAGCCGCTGATCGGCATCGACGACCGACGTTGCGGGTTCGATGCCGAGTTCACGCAAGACCGCAGCCGTCGTGACGCGGCCGAACGTGCCGCCCTGGTCCGCCATACCGTGCAACAGCACGGGGACGCCATAACGTTTGAGCAGCAAGGCAAGAAGCGCCGTCAGATTGGGTAACCTGCGTGCGCCGTTGTACGTCGGCAACACGATCGGGCGGGGTCGGTCGTCAGGCGGTTGCATACGAGCCAGACGGCCTTCCAGCGCAGCCATGAAACCCGTCAGCTCGGCAACGGTTTCGCCCTTGAAGCGATACGCGAGGAGGATCGCGCCAAGCTCGAGCGGGGGCACCGTACCTTCCAGCATCGACGCGAACAGCGCCTGTGCCACATCGGCATCGAGGTCTTGCTGGTGCTGCGATCCCCGACCGAGATTCCTGAGCAACGATGCCACGTCCGCCGGTGGTGGCGACTGCGTCGGTATCATGCCGGCTCGCGCTTGCGGATCGATATCTCGAATAGAGAGTCGTTGCCTGGCTTCACGTCGTAGGCGTACCCGTTGCGCTCCAGGATCCGAAAGAGTGGCTGTGGCCTGCAGTCGATCTTCAAGAGGAGACCGTCGGCCATCGGCAACTTGTCGAGAGCTTCGAGCACGCGCACCAACGGTTCCGGCGCTTCGAGCCCGCGCACGTCGAGTTCGATCGTGTTTGCCACGTCATTCAGGCCCGAGCGGCCCGACGCAATCGCAGGCCGCTAGCGGCGACTTCGCCGGTTGCACATTCGACACTTTCATCGATGCATGATGCCGAGCATCGCCATGGCCTGCCTTGACACGCATCAAGCACCGCAAACGTCGCGGCGCCAACCGCCAACACGGCGATGCGTGAGTGGTCACCGCAACGCGTGTGCCTCGTTGAGCGAAGCCGCAAAAAGCAGCACCGCGCCGGCCTGGTGAGCCGCCGCGAGCGGCAACGGCACGACCAGAAGTAGCGTGCACACGCCGAGTGCTATCTGCAAGATCAACATCGCGAACAGCAGCCCAGCCCCCGTCCGTATCCGCACCGGCACCGCGGCGCCGGCTGCGCGCACCCTCCAACAGAAGATCGGGATCAGCAACGCGAGCGCCCAGGCCACGAGTCGGTGATCGAACTGCACCGTTGCCATGTTATAGAAGAAATTCCTGTACCACGGGTCGATCATCATGATCTCCGGTGGCACAACGTATCCGTTCATCAGCGGAAACGTGTTATAGGCGAAGCCTGCGCGGATTCCGGCCACCAAGCCACCGGTCAACGCCATCAGGAAAACAAGGGTCGCAAGGATCGCGCTCCAGCGCCTTAGCTGTCCCAGCGTCGCGTCCAGCGCACGATCAATCTTGGGCCGGAGCAGCGACAAGCCGGCCCAGAACATCGCCGCGAAGATCAGTAGCGCGAGCCCGAGGTGTGCAGTCAGGCGAAACTGCGAGACGCGCGGATCGTCGACGAGCCCGCTCTTGACCATGTACCAGCCCATCGCACCCTGCAAGCCACCGAGAACAAAGATGCCGAAGAGCGTCGGCAGCATCGCGCGGGGAATCCTTCGACGCGCCATGAACCAAAGCAGTGGTCCGAGAAACACGACGCCGATGGCGCGCCCCAGCAGGCGATGGCAATACTCCCACCAATAGATACCCTTGAATGCGTGCAGGCTCATATCGTGATTGACCTGGCGGTATTCGGGCGTGAGCTGGTACTTCGCGAATGCTTCCTGCCATTGCGTGTCCGTAAGCGGCGGAAGCGTGCCCATGATCGGCTGCCACTCGGTGATCGATAGCCCCGAGTGCGTCAGCCGTGTGACGCCGCCGACGACGACCATCGCGAACACCAGGGCGCAGCAGACGAAAAGCCACATGGCGACAGGGCGCTCTGCCGGCCGCTTTGCGCGCCACGCCGTGCTGGACAGAGGTGCGGTATAGGTCAGCTCCATGGAATCAATCGTCTCTTGTCGATAGGTCGCATTTGACACCGGGCCAGTCCGTTTTTACTTGATGCGCATCAATTCCAAACGTTCCCAAGTCGCCTAACGTCAGCAACCAGGCAGGGCTTGCGGAGATGGTCTGCACGCCCCTTTCGCAAACCTCGACCCAAGGAGCAAAAGCGATGAACGCCACGCCCTCCGCCGACCTCAACGACGACGATTTCGACGAACCGATTCCGGCTATGCAGCAGCTCCTCGACAATCCTTTTCTGCTGCTTTTCATCGGCGTCGCGATGCCGACGGTGCTCTACATCATCTGGGGCGTAATGGAAATCGTCGCCATCCCGATCGCCAAGTAAGTCCCGGGCAACCAAGGGAGACTCCGCATGAGCGCCATACAGCCGCCGCCGGACCGAATCTGGTGGAAGCAGCCGCTGGACCGCGTCGAGGGAACCTGGATCGTCATCGCCTTTGTCTGGTGCATGGTTCTCTTCTTCATGATGCCGTACTGGCACATCTACGGTAAGCAGAACCTGTCGAACGAAGCGTACCGAACGACGCCCGAGATGTTCAGCAAGAAAACCCAGGAAGTCGTCGACAAGTACACGGTACGCACCGAGACGGACCTCAAGATACCCGTGGTGCATGCGCCGCCCGGCAGCGACGTCTATCTCATTGCGCGGCTGTGGCAATGGTGGCCGATGCTCGAGCTCGAAGAAGGCAAGACTTACCGCCTGCACCTGGCGTCGATGGATTATCTGCATGGCTTCTCGCTGCAGCCGGAGAACATCAATATCGAGGTTCACCCCGGCTACGAGCACATCGTGACGCTGACGCCGACTGCGGCGGGTACCTATTCGATCATCTGCAACGAGTATTGCGGGATCAACCACCACACGATGGCGAGCAAGCTTTACGTGGTCAAGAAATAAGGGGACGGTGATGGCGATCAATCGTAACTTCCGCACCTGCCCGACGACGGGACTGGTCTTCCACGAGCAAGCCGAGAAGCTGATCCGCTGGAACGCGGTAGCCGGCGTGGTGTCGCTGCTGGTCGGGGGCGTGCTGGCGCTGCTGGTCATACTCACGCGTTGGCCGGCCGTGCACCTGTTGCCGGCCGACTGGTTCTATCTCGCGCTGACCGCGCACGGGCTGGACATGCTGGTGTTCTGGATCATCTTTTTCGAGATCGCGGTGCTCTACTTCTGCGCCTCGACGCTGTTGCGCTGCCGTATCGCGGCACCCCGCTGGGCCTGGGCCGGGTTTTTCCTGATGGTGATAGGCGCGCTGGTCAACAATGTCGCTGTCTTCCGCGGCGATTCAAGCGTGATGTTCACCTCGTATGCGCCCATGGGCGCGCACCCGGCCTTCTACCTCGGACTGATCCTGTTCGCGGTCGGTGCGCTGGTCGGCCTGTTCGTGTTTCTCGGCACCCTGGTCGTTGCCAAGAGCGAAAAGACCTATATCGGATCGCTACCGCTCGTGACGTTCGGCGCGGTGACCGCCTGCATCATCGCCGTCTTCACGATCGCTTCGGGCGCAATCATCCTGATCCCGACCTTCCTCTGGTCGCTCGGGCTGGTCCCCTACATCGACTCTCTGATGTACAAGACCGTGTGGTGGGCCTTCGGCCACAGCTCTCAGCAGATCAACGTCGCGGCGCACGTATCGATCTGGTACGCGATTGCGGCGATCGTGTTCGGCGCCAAGCCGATGTCGGAGAAGGTCTCCCGCGGCGCTTTCCTGCTCTACATCTTCTTCCTGCAACTCGCCTCGGCGCACCACTTGCTCGCCGACCCGGGACTCACGTCCAACTGGAAGATCTTCAATACCAGCTATGCAATGTATCTCGCGGTGCTCGCGTCGATGGTGCATGGCTTGACCGTGCCCGGCGCAATCGAAGTGGCGCAACGACAAAAAGGCTACAACAAGGGGCTGTTCGAATGGCTGCGCAAGGCACCATGGAGCAATCCGGTCTTTTCGGGGATGTTCATCTCGCTCATCGGCTTTGGCTTTCTGGGCGGCATCTCCGGCGTGATGATGGGCACGGAGCAGTTGAACCTCATCATCCACAACACGATCTACGTGCCCGGTCACTTCCATGCGACGGTGGTTATCGGCACGACGCTCGCATTCATGTCGCTGACCTACTTCCTCATCCCGGTGCTGTTCCGGCGCGAGCTCATGTTTCCGGGGCTAGCCAAATGGCAACCGTATCTGTTCGGCCTTGGAATGGGTGGGTTCTCGTTGTTCATGATGGGCGCCGGAACACTCGGCGTGCCGCGTCGGCACTGGGACATGACTTTCGCCGGCAACCCGCTTGGGACACGAGTTTCCCGGCACCGCGTACTTGATGATGGGGATCATGGCAATCTCCGGTCTGGTGGCAATCATCGGCGGAGTGGCGTATCTCCTGATCACGGTCGGCAGCGTGTTCGTGGGCAAGAAGATCCAAACACCGGACTTCAAGCCCGTTACGATGCGCGAGGGGCGCGCCGCGATGCCGGCTCGGCAGCCCGTCGCGGCGGCGATCACGGGCCACGGCAACATAGGCATCGGCGGCTTCGTCGCGCCGGGGACGTTTACGCTGGCGATGGTGTTCCTGGTCGCGTTCGTGCTCTACTACTTCGTCAACTGGAAGTACCTCTCGACGGTGTGGCCCCTTTCCTGACGGAGGGGGTGGGCGGCGTTCTGCGAGGACCCCCTGAGCGCCGCCCTACACCGGAGAGTCGACACCAACGAGGACGACGATGAACACTCGGATCGCGCTGTTCTTCGATCTGTTCAAGCTGCGCATCGGACTGGTGATCGGCGTCACTGCGCTGGCCGGAGTCGCAGTCGTTCCCGGAGCGGGTCCTGCGCTCTGGCCCACCGTCCTGCTCATATTCGCCGTTGTCGTTTCGTCCGCGGCCGCCGGAGCATTCAACCAGTACGTCGAACGTCATATCGACGCGCGCATGGCGCGTACAAGAGCGCGACCGTTCGTCACAGGCCGCCTTCAGGCATCGCCACAATGGCTCGCCCTCATCGTGGTGATGTCGCTGGGCTCCATCGTGGTTGCGACGCTTGCGACCAACCTTCTTGCGGCGCTATACACGTTTCTCGGCGCTTTTGTCTATGGTGTCGTGTATACGGTCTGGCTCAAACGCCGCACCTGGCTCAATATCGTGATCGGCGGCCTTGCCGGCAGCTTCGCCGTTCTGGCCGGCGCAGCCGCCGTCGCTCCGGATCGGCTCGACGGCGCGCCGCTATGGCTTGCCGTCGTATTGTTCCTGTGGACGCCACCGCACTTCTGGAGCCTCGCGATCGCCTATCGCAAGGACTACGAGGCCACGGGCGTCCCCATGCTGCCGGTAGTGGTGGGTGACGCCAAGGCAGCGCAGGCGATCCTGGCCAGCGCGGCGCTGCTCGTGTGCGCTTCGCTGGTTCCCGCCTGGTATGGCCTGGGCTGGTTGTATCTCGTCGCTGCGATCGGCGGCGGTGCATTCTTCCTGACGAAGAGCGTTGCGCTGGCGGTCGAGCCCTGCCGGCGGACGGCGATGGCGAACTTCCACGCATCGCTGGTGCAGCTGTCGCTCTTGCTCACCGGCGCCATCGCCGATGCCACGCTGTTGCATTGACATCGCACGCCGGCTGTTCGTGGTCGCGGCTTTCGCGACGACGATCGCGCCGGCCGCAGCGCTCGATCTCGACCGCGCGCTAAGGGAAAGCCAAGCCGTTGTAGGTCACCAGGTCGGCGACTACGCTTTCACCGATCGTGACGGCACGCGTGTGCGATTGTCGGATTACCGCGGCAAGCCGCTGCTGGTGAGCTTGATCTACACCGGCTGCAGCCAGGTCTGTCCGACGACGACCAAGTTCCTCGGCAAGGCGGTGCGCGAGGCACAGGATACGCTGGGGCGCGATGCCTTCAACGTAGTGACGATTGGATTCAATCTTCCCTTCGACAACCCCGCGGCGATGAGAACCTTCGCCAAACAGCAGGGGATCGACCTGCCAGCATGGAATTTTCTCTCACCCGATCCGGAAGGCATCGAAGGATTGCTGCGTGACTTGGGCTTCAGTGTTTCGGCGAACGCGAGCGGCTTCGACCATGTCACGCAGCTGACCATCCTCGACGCCAATGGACGTGTCTTCCGCCAGGTCTACGGCGACAGCTTCGAGCTGCCGATGCTCGTCGGTGCTTTGCGGGAGCTTGTCGATGGCACGCCGGCGCCCGCGCAAAGTCTTGGCGCCCTGGTCCAGCGGGTGCGCATACTGTGCACGGTCTACGATCCACTGACGGGCAAGTATCGCCTGAATTACGGCCTTTTCATCGAAATTTTCGCCGGACTGTCCGTGCTCGGCGCGATTGCATACTACGTTTCCAACGAGTGGCGCCGGCAGCGGCGCGCATCGGCGCAGCGCCGCGTAGTTTGATCCGCGTCATGTCGCGATTGCAAGCGCGCGGCTAATATTCCGGTCATGGCAGTGATCTCTCCGCCCGGTAGCGGCGCACTTCCTGGCCGTTCGCCGGGCTCGATCTGATGCCCGCTTGCGGGCATACATTGGTGCGGCAGTCGCGCCTCTCATGCTGAAACTCATCCAGCGGGGCGGCCAGTGGCTGTTCCTCAAGGTCGAGCGCCTGTTCAACCACGCGTTCGGCGAGGACAACAATCCGCTGTATTACCTCGGGACGATCGCCTACTTCCTGTTCTGGGTCGTGCTGGGCAGCGGACTGTACCTCTACATCTTCTTCAAGACCGGCGTGGCCGAAGCGTACGCGTCGGTCGAGTATCTGACGCATGAGCAGTGGTATTTGGGCGGGCTGATGCGAAGCCTTCACCGCTACGCCTCCGACGGCATGGTGCTGGCGATGCTGTTGCACCTGACCCGCCATTTTTTCTTCGATCGCTACCGCAGCTTTCGCTGGTTCTCCTGGATCTCGGGTTTCGTCGTGCTGTGGCTCGTATACGTTTCCGGCATCAATGGCTACATGCTGCCGTGGGATCGCCTCGCCCAGTTCGTGACAGTGGGTACCGCCGAATGGCTCGACTGGCTGCCCCTCTTCAACGGAACGCTCGTTCGCAATTTCATATTCGAGGGTGCGGTCAACGATCGGCTGTTCTCTCTCCTTTCGTTCCTTCACATCGGGTTCCCGCTGGGCCTGCTGGCACTCCTGTGGATACATACGCAGCGCGTACCCGGCGCGAAAACCATTCCGCCGCCATCAATCATGACCTGGCTCGGCGTATCGCTCGTGGCGCTGTCGCTTGCGAACCCCGCGACGAGTCAGGGAGCGGCCAACTTGTCGACGGTGGCGTCGACGATCGAGATCGACTGGTTCTACTTGCCGATCTTCCCGTTGTTCTACAAATGGTCGGTGGGCGAAGTGTGGATGCTGGTTGGCGGCGCAAGCTTGCTGTTCGTGCTGCTTCCGTGGCTACCGCCGAAATTCCGCCGGCGCAAGCACGAGCTCCACCTCATCGTGTATCCCGACAACCGTATCGTCGCCGCACGTGAGGGTGAAACGGTGCTCGAAGCCGCGCTGCGCGAGGATATTGCGTTTCCCTTCGACTGCAGGAACGGCGGCTGCGGCGTCTGCAAGTGCACGATCATCTACGGCAGCGTCGACTACGGCATTCACCAGGATGAAGCACTCACCGCGGAGGAAAAGGCGGCGGGAAAGGCGCTGGCCTGCTGCGCCGTACCGCTGTCCGACCTCGAACTGGAATACGTTCCGAAGGGGCCCTTAGGCGGCCTCCGGGTCAGGCACCACCGCGCACGCGTCGAGTCCATGACCAAACTGGCGGACGACGTAATGCAAGTACGTTTGCAACTCGTCGACGAGCATCAGCTCAAGTACTTCGCCGGTCAGTACATCAACATATTGCTGGACGATGGCGGCAAACGGAGCTTTTCCTTCGCGACGGCCCCGCACCAAGGTGGCGCGATCGAGCTTCACATCCGGTTGATCCCGGGCGGCAAATTCACCACACACGTCTTCAACGTCATGAAGGTTGGCGATATCGTCGAATTCGAGGGTCCGCTCGGCTCCTTCTTCCTCCGCGAGGACGGCGACAAGCCGATCATTTTCGTCGCCGGAGCGACGGGGTTCGCGCCAGTCAAGAGCATGCTCGAGCACGCTTTCCACGCAGGCGTGCAGCGCAGGATGGTCCTCTACTGGGGAGTTCGATCGGCAAAGGACTTGTACCTCCCGGACCTGCCGCGGGAATGGGCGACCAAGCATCCGAACTTTACATTCGTGCCCGTGCTCTCCGAACCGCGGCCCGAGGACCATTGGACCGGTCGCACCGGCCTCGTCCACGAAGCGATCCTGCACGACTACCCGGATCTGTCCAGCTATCAGCTCTATGCCTGCGGCTCGGTCAAGATGGTCGAGGCCGCGCATCCTGCGTTCGCCGCGCATGGCTTGTCGCAGGACGACTGCTTCTCCGATGCGTTCAAGCTGGCGCCGCATGCCGAGCGCTCGTCGGCATCGGCCGATATGGTGAAGCTTGGGGGTAGCGCATGAGCAAGGTCCTCCGTTACGTCGCCCAGGCGGTGCTTTACGCGGCGTTCGTCGCCTTCATCGGGTACTTTTCGACGTCGCCGCGCTACACGCACTTGCCGCCCGGCGAGGCGCTGCTCAAGCTGTCGTTCAGCCATGCCGGAGCGCGCAAGGAACCTTGCCGCGAACGCACGCCCGAGGAGCTCGCAAAACTCGCGCCGAACATGCGCGCACAAACGGTCTGTACGCGTGAGCGCGTACCCGTGATCGTCGAGGTGGCGCTCGATGGCGCGCCGCTGTTCCGCGTTGTCGCACCGCCGTCGGGGCTGGCGAAGGATGGTGCGTCTACCGTATATCGCCGAGTACCGGTTGTCGCAGGCCAGCATCGCATCAGCGCCCGCCTGGCCGATGGGCCGGACGGCGCCTTCAATTACCGGAGCGACACGACCGTCGATCTCGCCGCCGGTCGCGTGGTCGTGATCGACTTCGATCCGACCAAAGGCGGTTTCGTGTTCCACTCGTAGCGATCGCGCTTCAGTGCGGTTGACACAGATCAACGCATTCGTCTCCATCGCTCGTAGCATGACGACTCAGGCCATGGCGACTTTCCATACTGCTTTTGCCGGTGCAACGCCGCCGGAAGCCACGGACTATCCGGTCGGTCGTACGCGGCGGACGTTGCAATACGCCCTCCAGCGCGTCGAGCATGCGTTCGATCTGGCGTTCGGTGCGCATGCCAATCCGTGGCGACGACTGGGCGGGTTGGCGTTCCATTTGTTCTGGATAGCCGCCGCGACCGGAGCCTACGTGTACGCGGCATTCGATACGAGCGTTGCGGGTGCGTATGCCTCGGTCGAGCGGATCACGCATGACGCCTGGCCGCTTTCCGGCCTCGCGCGAAGCCTCCATCGCTATGCCTCCGATGCCTTCGTAGTGGTCGTGTTGTTGCACCTCGCGAGGGAATGGATTAGCGGGCACGTCGCCGGCTTTCGCTGGTTTTCGTGGCTCTCCGGCGTGCCGCTGCTCTGGCTGTTGTACGCATCGGGCATCGGCGGGTACTGGCTGGTCTGGGATCGCCTCGCTCAATTCAGCCTGATCGCCACGACCGAATGGCTCGACTGGCTACCGTTCTTCGGCGAGCCGCTCGCGCGTAACTTTATCGGCGGGGGCGCCGTAAGCGATCGATTTTTTTCGCTGTTGATTTTTCTGCATATCGGCATCCCCCTCATTCTGCTGCTCGGCATGTGGATACACATCCAGCGCATCAGCCGGGCTCGGACGGAGCCGGTGCGCGTTGTCGCGATCGGATCGATCGTCGCACTCGTCGTCCTGGCGCTGATCAAGCCGGCGACAAGCCACACCGCGGCCGATCTTGCCGTGGTGCCCGACGTGCTGGATCTCGACTGGCTCTATCTCGCCCTAAATCCGCTCCTGTACGCCGTCGCGGCCGGCACGCTCTGGGGGATCGCAGGCGGTGCGACCCTGCTGCTGGCATTGCTGCCGTGGCTGCCGCCCCGTGCGCGGCCGCCCGTCGCGCGAGTCGACCTCGCAAACTGCAACGGGTGCGGGCGTTGCTTCGACGATTGCCCATATGCAGCCGTGACCATGCAACCGCGCACCGATGGCAAGCCCTTGCCGCGGCAGGCGGTCGTCGATGCCGATCTCTGCGCGGCGTGCGGCATCTGCGCCGGAGCCTGTCCGTCGTCGACGCCGTTTCGCAGCGTTGCCGACCTGGTCTCCGGAATCGACATGCCGCAGCAATCGGTGCATTCGATGCGCCGAGGGCTGGAGCGCGCCATCGTCGCGCTGCGAGGCGAGACTAAGATCGTGGTGTTCGGTTGCAATAGCGCCGCCGATGTGGGCGCAGTGCGCCGGCCCGATACGGCGGCGCTGTCGCTCATTTGTACGGGCATGCTGCCGCCGGCGTTTGTCGAATACGCATTGCGCAGCGGCGCGGATGGAGTGCTTATCACCGGCTGCCTGGATGGCGACTGCGCCTACCGGCTCGGCAATCGATGGACCGAGCAGCGGATGATCGCCGAGCGCGAACCGCATTTGCGTACCAGCGTGCCGGCAGAGCGCGTGCGCATTGCATGGCGTGGCCACTTCGATGGCGAGGCTCTTCAGGCGGACGTCGACCGTTTCCGTGCCCAAGTGCGCGCACTGGCCCCTTCGACCCGCCACGCGCTTCCCCCATCCAAACGCCGAGAGTGGGCCCATGGCTAGTTCGCCGCCATATCGCATCGTTGTGCCGGGCGAGCTGGTCGACCCTGCGCACCGCCAGGCATCTGCAGACGAACCGCGCTATGTGCTCGAGATCCCTGATGGCGTCCGCAGCACGCTCGCGGTGCGCTGGCTGTTCCTGGGATTGCTTGCGCTGATCGCCTCGGGTGTACTGGCCATCCTGCTGGTGCTGTCGCGCACGCCCGGAGCGCAGAACATCCTGCCGGTGGCCGACTTCTTCCACGTCGCCCTGGTTGCCCACGTCGATCTGTCGGTGCTCGTGTGGTTCCTCGCGATAGCCGGGATGGTGTGGACGCTCAACAGCAAGCCGCAGGCTATGGGTATTGGCAAGCTCGGTTTCGGACTTGCCGCACTCGGCGCCGCGGCGATCGCACTATCGCCTTTCCTCGGCCAGGGTCGCGCCGTCATGGCGAATTACATCCCGGTACTGCGCGACCCGTGGTTTCTGGGCGGGTTGGCCATGTTCACCGGCGGTGTCGCGGTCGTCGTTTTGCGGGGCATGGCGACAGCCTCCAGAGTCGCCACGCGGTTGCGCGGCGCCGATGCGTTACGTTTCGGCTTGAACGCGTCGCTGGTGGCCACCGCGATGGCCCTGCTCGCGTTCGCATGGTCACTGGCTGCCGTGCCGGCTGCGCTCGACCCCAAGGCATATTACGAGCTCGTGTTCTGGGGCGGCGGTCACGTGCTGCAGTTCACCTGGACGCTGCTGATGCTCGTGGCCTGGCTGTGGCTCGCCGACGCGAGCGGCGCTCGCGTGCCGCTTTCGCCGCGTGTGGTAACGCTTCTTTTCGGCATCGGGCTCGCGTCCGTCTTCGTCACCCCCTTGATCTACCTTGCCTACGGAGTCACCTCGGTCGAACATCACCGGCTCCTCACCTGGCTGATGCAGTTCGGTGGTGGACTGGCGATTCCACCGGTTGCGCTCGCCGTGCTGTGGGCGGTCGTCCGTTCCAGGGCCGTCGCGGCCGACGCGAAACCGCTGCGTGCAGCCCTCATCGCGTCGATCGTATTGTTCGGCGCAGGTGGTTTGATCGGCTTCATGATCCATGGCAGCAACGTAAAGATCCCGGCGCACTATCACGGCTGCATAGTCGGCGTCACGATCGCGTTGATGGGTCTCGCGTACCTGCTGCTGCCGGCGCTCGGCTACGCGCGGCCGTCGGTGCGCCTCGCGACGCTACAGCCGTATCTCTATGGCGGCGGGCAGCTGTTGCACGTGACGGGTTTGGTGTGGTCGGGCGGTTACGGCGTGCAGCGCAAGGTCGCCGGTGGGGAGCAGGTGCTGCGTACCACGGCGGAGATCGCCGGCATGGGTCTGATGGGCCTCGGCGGACTCATTGCGATTATCGGCGGTATGCTGTTCGTGTTCATCATGCTGCAGGCAATGTGGCGTGGACGTCGCTCCGGCCAACCCGCCTGATTTCTTGGTCGCGGAGCGCGAATCGGGCCAGCGCCTGCTGCGCCTCTTGGCGGCGATCGGTGTCGCGTTCGTGTTCGTGGTGATCGTCTCCAGCGCATATCTGCGGCTGTCGCAGGCGGGGTTGTCGTGCCCCGAGTGGCCCGCGTGCTACGGTCGGGTGGCCCAGCATGCGGACATCGTCGGGACGGCACAACGTACGGTGCGTCTCGCTCACCGTCTTGCGGCGAGCGCGGTCGGGGTCGTATTGATCGGGTTGCTGCTGATCGCCGCCACGCGACGGCCGCGGCGCAAGCGGCAAACGGCGCTCGCACTGGCCGGCCTGCTGGTCGCAACCAGCCTAGCGACGATCGGCGCAGTCATGTCGGAAACAGCGACTCGCGTCCCGCTGCCGGCGGTAACGCTGGCCAATCTCACCGGCGGTTTCGCGCTACTCGTGCTGCTATGGTGGCTTTGGCTCACGACGCTGCCGACGCAGACGCCGATGCAGCCGCATCAGCGCTGGGTCAAGGTGCTCGCAGCCGTTGCGTTGCTGGCTTTGATCGTCCAGGTAGCTCTTGGCGCACTGGTCGGCGCCAAGTTCGCCGCGCTGGCCTGTCCGGGATTTCCGCTGTGCGGATCCGACGTGCCGGCCGGCACGTTGCTCGAAAATCTCAACCCCTTCGCCCAGCTCACCGTCGATGCGAACGGCGCCATCGCGCGCCCGCCTGCGTTGGCTGCACTGCACTGGGCGCATCGTCTGGGCGCGCATGTCGTGCTCATATGCGTCGCGTTTCTCACGTTCCCCTTGATCCGCGCCGGCACCCTCGCCCGGCGTCTCGGCGTTCTCATCGCCGCGCTGGTCGTCCTACAACTCGCGCTCGGTGCGACCTCCATCCTTGCGCACCTGCCGCTCGCGATCGTGCTCGCGCATAACTTCGTCGCGGCGCTTCTGCTTGCGGCATTGGTAACGGCCAACTGGCACGTCCGCGCGACTGAGCGCGCTGCTTGACTTCCGGGCCGCCGACTCACACAGGTCAGAGGTAAGCGGGCGCTATGAGCCGCAGCCTTGCATTTGCCTGCTGCGAACGCGAGGCGTCGTCGCTTGGTGTTCGGGACGGCGCGAGCCTTGCGCGTGTCCCGCGATTTGGGGTGGCCCGCTCGCGGGTATTGCCCCCGGCCGCGCGCGGGCAACTTGGCGCTTTGTAGCGATGTTGTTGCCGATGAGCGCGCCTATGACCAGCGCCGCACCCAAGAACTCGATCGGTGTGAAGCGATGACCCTGCGCGATGCGAATCGCGAAGACGGTAATCGGCACGAAGTTGATGAATAGCACGCCGTTGGTCGCGCCCAGCATCTTGTTGCCGGCGTTCCACGAAAGAACCGCCAGTACGGATGCGACGCCGATGAGGTAAGCCAGTTGCCAGCTCACGGACGCAACGGCCGCACCGGTGGGCACGGCGACGTAGCCACTGGCGGTCGCGGCGAGCGTAATGCCGAAAATAGTCGGCAGGGCCAGCACGCACGTCAGTGTCGTGTAGCGCAGCGGCGACCACGATGAAAACTCCGCCGCACCAAGGGTGTAGATGACCCAGCTCACCGCGCCGAAAAACATCAGCAGGTCGCCCCAGCCGGTTCCACCGCCGAACAATCCTGCGAAATGACCCTTGGTGATCACCAGCACCACTCCGCCAAGAGCAATCCCGAGAAAGCCCAATGTCGGTCTCGCCGGTCGCGTTCCCTTGAGCAGCCACGCGACGACCGCGGCGATCAACGGCTGCGTGGCCATGATGATGCCGCCGTGCTCGGGACGCGAATGCTGCAGCCCGATAAAGACGAGCAAGCCGAGACCGGCGAAACCGAGTGAACCCAACAACGCGAGGCGCGCCGCTTTGCCTTCCAGGCCCAGTGAGTCGGGCCCCTCAACTACGGCGAGCAACACCAGCAGGATGATCGAGGTTATGCCGGAGCGGATTGCGATCATGTAGAACGGGTCGAGCCTCGAAAGCGTGATCACCGCGATGGGAAACAACCCTCCCCACGCTACTGCGGCGACGAGCAGCAGACCCGCTCCTCGGAGCACGACATTGAATTTCATCCATTCTCCTTCAGCATGCGAATATCCGCCCCAAGGAAGCTCTGCGGACATCCGATGCAGGAGCGAATAATGCCGCGGGACAGCGTCGACCGCAAACACTCTTTGCGCATGAACTGCATGAGCGATAGGAATGGCAACTTTTGGCCCACGATACGCGAACTGGCGGACCTGCGGATCGTGCACGGTAGGCGAACCGCCGCAGCCGAATGAATTCGGCTCTACGATCGGCGCTCGGGGGCGTACCCGTTGCCCCGGTCACCTGATTTCGTGTGTCTTCCGCTCTGAAGTGATGACTCGGGTCGCCGACCGGCTGAGATCGATCCCGGGCTGTCCGTCGCTCTCTCCAAAGCTGACGTTCAACGAAGAGGCTCGCTCCGAAATGGCGCGACGGCCAAGCCTCCCGCGTGTCAACCTTCAACCCGAGCGAGAGCGCGGAGCGATCGCGCTTGAACGGTCTGTGTACGCTGAAGCTTGACCGTGAAGCGGGCGTCGCCAGACAATAGAAGCCGCTTGCGTCTGTCCGGTGGTACGGCCGGCGAAATCAAGCCATTCGCGGCGCTCGTAGTCATAAAGTTTGCAGCGCCGCACAAGGGAGCGCACGTAACGAAGCCCGATACGCTCAACGACCGCGTCCCTACCAAGGATCTCGATTAGGCGTGTCTGCGCCGCATGCAGTCGATAAAAAGGGATCCGCGGATTAATGTGATGAGCCGGATGTTCCATGATATCGTGCGAAAGCAGTCCGTACCAACGCGGGTATTTGACATTGATCGTCAGTTCCTCCTGACCTCCATAGGACTGCGCATCTTGCTCGGTCCGGAACCAGGGCACGGCAGGATGCGTGTGTTGGAGATAAGTGGTGAGCCCCATGTTGGAATTCCAGACGGCGTAGGGCACCAAGAATCCCCAAATAATGGCCGACGAGGCAGAGCCTTGTCCCGCAACGCGGCTGAGCCAAATCAGCGTGGACAGCAACGCTACAAACCAAATGACTAGGAATGCAAAATCCAGCCACGCGGTGCCGCGTAGCTTGGGGTCCTCGTCCCCAAATGGAATGAACTTGTCCTTCCACCAACGTTCGATCAGGTAATACACACCGAAACCACCACCCCGATAGAACCGCTCCACGAATTTTCTCCACCGTGGCAGTATCTGATACTCGATCGGTGTAAGGGGCGCCCAGGAATTGAGACCTTTGACGTTGGGCGATTGGTGGTGCAGTCGGTTGTGCTGTATAAGCCACAACGAATAGTTATGCAGCGCCGGGAAGAACAGGATCCTGCCGAGAATCCGGTTCTGCCAGCGCTTGGACAGCAAGCCGCCGTGCGCCGCGTCGTGCGCGAGGACGAACAAGGTCGAGATCATCGTTCCCGCGACGACCGCGAGCAGGGCCTTTTGCCAAACTGGCTCTACAACGACCGCAAGCGCGGTCGCGCTCAAGTAGCAACAGAAATCGACCAAGGCAGCGAAATAGGCGATGGCATCGCGCTGGACCAGGAATGGTCGCATTTCGTCGCGCAGCAGACGCTGATTGGCAAGGTTCATAGCGATCCCCGTGTGTGTTCCACACGTGACTCACTTTGCCCGGCGTTTGCGGACCTGAATCGTCTTTCTGAAGAACGCGTGAACGCCGCCGTGGGAATCCTTGAGCTCAACGTCGTAGACGCGCTCGACGCGGTCCTGCACTTCCAACTCGGCGCGAATGGTATCGAGTTCGCCCTCGGCGAGCTTGAAAGTGGAGAACAGCGTGCCTTTGCCAGGCTTGCGAAATTCGATCGTCGCTGCCTTGTCCCACGCGAGGTAACCTTTGCCGAGGTTCCACGAAATCATCGTCATGTAAACGGGGTCAACGCAGGCGTACATGCTGCCTCCGAATGTCGTGCCGTTGTAGCCCCGCGTCTTCCAGTTCAGCGGGAGCTTGATGTGGACTTCATGAAAATCTGGCGAGATATACGACACTTTGGCGCCGGTTCGGCGGTAACAGGGAAAGAGGTTAAACACGAACCTGACAGCCCAAGACTTGAACGATTCCGGAGTGCTTCGATGCATCAATGCTCCAGGACAACTTAGACTTTAGAGCGCGGCCACGAGGCCTAACTATCCACGACAATATCCCCATGTCGGCTTCAGACTGCTTTATGCAACTGCCGCCCGGGAGAACTCATCCCTATCGCGCACTATGCGCTGTAAAATCCAATTAATTCTACGTAGTCCCAGCCCAAAAAGTCAAAAACTGGTGGCTAAATCTCAGCGGCAGCGGGGTTAGCGCGTCAGCAGCGTTCGACCGACAGCGCCACGCTTCAGATCAGGCACTCGACCACGACATACGAGTCGGCCGCCCCCGGCGGTTCAAAGCCGAGGTCGTCGAGCACGGACTGCAACGCGGGTTGGTCGGTCGCCTCCACGGTGAGGCCGCCAAGCTCACGCCAAGGCGGCGACAGCTTCCTCAGCAGTGCGCCGAGCGCTGCAGGAGAGCCTCCCATCGCCACGACCCAGGTGCCGAATTCATGCGAAGGGGGATCGAGCACCACGTGTGCGCCGTCGCTCGCGTGCCAGCGTCCCTGTCGCGCGGCTTGCTCTAGCCACGCTCCGTCGGCCAGAAAGAAGATGCGCCGAAAATGCGCAGCGCCTTCGTGGCTCACGAGCAAGCCCTCCAAGTGCGGCGCCTGCGAAGCCGTTTCACGGCCGGCAGGTGTCCATTGCGGCATTCGGCGGCGGCGGATAGTCGCGATCTCCTTCCATCCGACGCTTTCGAAAAAAGATCGAGCCCGTCGATTGGCGGCGCCGGTCACGCCGCGCGCGATATGGACATTCCGCTCGCGAAGAAGACGGCTTTGTTCGTTCATCAACAGCGTCCCGACGCCCAGGCGACGATAGTCGGGATGCACGCGTAGGCCCTGCGAAAAGACCTGCCCGGGCGCTACCGACGCGGCAAAGACACAACCGGCAAGAGCTTCTCCACTTTGCGCCAACAGCATTTGATTGCCGGGGTGCGCCAGCCACGCGTCCCACGCGTCGGGCAGATAATCCCGAGGGTTGAGAAGCTGGCACAGCGCGCGAACGGCTCCTCGATCGGAGTCAGTCGCCTGGCGGAGCGTCAGCTTCACGAGAAATTCCTTCCCGGGCCAGGAGTTTTCCCCCTTGAGAAAAGCGGGGGCGTTGACGGCGCACGGTGACGACGCCCGAACGCTTGATGCGCAGTGCAAGCGCGGGCGCGCCTCCCGACGCTTCGAGTAGAACCTGATGCACGGTCTCTATCACCTTGCCCACCGACACTACGACCTCCGGCGCAACGCGAACGACCAGACGGGTCCACCCATCTTCGCCCTCTTCCTCCAGTAACTGGTAATCGCTGGGGGCTCCGCCGCAGCGCTCGGGCAGCACTTCGTCGGCCAGCCGATGAACGAGATCCGCCGGAAGCGTAATCCCCTCGAGGGAGAATTTCTGGACGCTGCGGACATCTTTCAAATGAAACTCCAGGCCAAGCTGACCCAGTGGGCAGCCGCAGCGGCGGCGTTCTATGGTCGCCATGTCTCCGCAATCGGTATTCAGATAGCGCTTGTGCACCGACGGAAGGAGCGAGGTCAACAGCAGCCTTCCGTGCCAGTCGATCGCGGCGAAGCGGTCGGTGAGCAGATGCATGTCGTCGGCGGCTTGGGGCTTGAGACAGCCGATCGCAATGCGCCCCGCGTCGACCGCTCCATACCACGGATAGACGCGATGGCCTCGGTTCTCGAGCAGCGTCCTCTTGCGCGCCGTGATCGGTTCTCCGCCGAGAATGAAAATCGAGGGCGGCATCGGACGCCGAATCCTTTCGGAATAAGCCTGCAGCCTGAGCGCCGAGCCGGCAAAGGTCACCACCACCGCGCCTTGCGGCGCATGGCGGTGAAGCCAGGCAAGCAAACGCTCCGGTTGCTCGACTTCGGCGAGCTGCGGGAGGGTAAGCGTGACCCCCGCGACCTTTGCCGTCGACGCGAGTACCCGAAGCCAGAAACTCCAGGGCATTGCGGAGCTCTGCGATTCAGGCAGATGGCAGAACCAGGCGTCCGGAGGTTTGCCTGCGAGCGCAAAAGCCAGGAGTTGCGCGATCCCCGCCGCCGACGGTGCCGGATAGTAGAGGACCAGAGGCGAATCGAGCGCCCCCAGCGCCTCGAGCATCGTGCTCTTGTAGCTTGCCTGCAACTCGAAACCGCTGAGGTCCAGGGGATTCTTCGTGCGCGGCCCGCTGGTGCCGCTCGTCCCGAGGGGCACAGAGGGTCCGCGGACGTGATCCAGGTCGGTCGGTGAGAAGGGAATTTCACGACCGTGCCGTACCAACGGCTTGCGACATTTAACCTCGTCCGCATCGAGCCAGACGCCATCCTGCGCGAGATTGCGCAAGGTCTCCTCCAACCCTACCTGTGCCAGGCTCTGGCGCAGCTTCTCAAAAGGCCAGCCGCCTACCCGGAGCAACGCAGTCAGGGGATGATCGGGGACGCCAAGGAGTGCCTGCGTGCGTTCGAGAAAAGCCTGATTGCGGTCGCCATCGACGCGCCACGCCGGTTGTTCCTGATACCGGGCCCGCGCAAGATGCGCGAGCAGCGCCCCACCGAATCGCATCCGCTCGAACGGCTGACGCATGACATTCCAATTCATGGTTTGATTATTCGACAGGTACTCGAGGCGCGCGAATCAAATGAAACACAAATGGCCTCGCATTGAAGTTTCCCTGCCACATCTGCGCACTAGACTGAACTGCATGGCGCCTACTCGGCGAAGCGCACCATGATTAACATACGCTGGCAACATATTGCAATTCTCGCCCTCACGAGTTGGTTGGTCGCATGCTCTACCCCGACGCAGCTCTCGGCGCCCCACCCAGATCTTCAGGCAGCTGCTACGCCAAGCATTGCGAGTCGAGTAGTCAGCGATGGCATCGGCAGCGAATGCAACCTTCCTCCGGATTCAAGTCGCCCACAGTACATTATCGGCTATGGCAGCCTCATGCAGGATGAATCTCGAAAGCGAAGTTCACCGCAGGCGGGTCCCGCTCACCCTGTAGACGTCAGGGGCTACAGACGCGGTTGGTTCGCGAGAACGGAAGCCGTTGGCTTTGGCACGACGTACCTGGGAGTCCTGCCGAACCGGGAAAGCCATCTCAACGCGGTAATCTATCGAGTCGAAGCGACGGAGGTCATAGCGACGGATCGGCGCGAAGTATCGTATTGCCGCACGGGTGTTGCAATGTCGGCCATCAAGCCGTTTGAAAGGGAGTTTCTTCTGGCCGCCCGATGGACAGATTTGGATTTATGTCAGCGGGCCGCAGAGTGTCGCAACACCCGATTCGCACTATCCCATTGTGCAATCGTATGTGGATATTTTTCTATCGGGCTGCCTGGAGCAGGAGCAGCGCTTCGGCCTTACGGAGTTCTCACAGCAATGTCTATCCACGACAGCCGACTGGTCCGAGCACTGGGTCAACGATCGTATTTATCCCCGCCGTCCTTTTATCTTTCAGCCGAGAGCAAGTCGAATCGATAACCTACTGTCGAAGCAACTGCCACAGTATTTTTCTCACATCAAGATAGAATCCGGAGGCTGAGGAGTTCAGTAAGCGTCAACACATCGGGCCCGATCTTCTCGCGCCAATGCCGGAGCTTTCAGACATGTCGATTCATGGCACGGAGAATGAACAGCCCCATCGTGCTAGCAGCTATACGCGGGTCATGATTCAAAAGACCAAGGATTCAATCGTCTATTCCTGCGCTGAATGTCCGCACGCGTGTCGATGATGAGTTGCTTCAGATTCGCGGGATTCCGTAGGTCCTCGATCAAGATCCCCTCATACGTGCCGATGATCTCGTCGTTCTCACCATAAACGCGAAAGCCGAGCTTGTAGTGATAGTCCTGCAATTCGGCTACGACGTGGAACGGAGAAAAGGCTTTTCGCACCTTTTCCAGTATCTCCTCGCTTGTCAATTTCATGCTCATAGGCGCCTCGAGAACCCAATGTGATGGTACAAGCTAAACGTCGGGCTATAGATCAAACTTGGTCTATCGAACAGACCAAGGTTAGCAGCCGCTATCGCTGAAACCGTGCGGAGTTGGCTCCCCGACCAGGGCTCGAACCTGGGGATCTGCGGGTTAACAGTCTATCGCAGAGATACATCCGATCACGCACTTAGTCTAGATTCTGCTCCTCAATTTAGTCAAATTGGTGGCCCGCGAGCCTAATGCTGGCGCCCTGTTCAACCAATTTGCGGAGCAACGAGTGTGACGGGCCTTAGACCCGTTGCAGACACTGCGGGTCAGCCGGCGCGCCGGATCGTGCCGGACAAGGCCGTGCCGGGAGCGACGGTATTGAATACCGTGCCATAACGCTTGACGTTTTCGTGCAGGAGTTCGAGCCGCCGGTCGTCCTCATCGGTATCGACGGTGAGTTCGTAGTCGATCGACTCCATGCGCGGCGGGACGTCCTGACGCACGCCGTGCATGCGCACCTCGACACCACGAAGCTTGAACTTCATGATCGGCGTCACCCGCTCGATGCCTTTGATCATGCACGCGGTCAGGGCCGCCAGCAGCAGTTCCGCCGGATTGAAGGCGTCCGCGCGGCCGTTGACGTCCGTATCCAGCGTGATCGACGCTTCCTTGCATTTCGCCAGGCTGCCGCGCGCATCGATACGCCTTGTATGGACGGTGAACGTCATCTTCGGCTTGGGTTCGGTCATGGAAGTACCCCTTCACGTTACCCGTCCAACGAGCGGATCGACATGCGTTGATGGCCAGCTAGAATCAGACGTGAAAGGCTTTCGAATCGGGCACAATGCAGATTGAGACACCGGGAAATGTGTCATCGCACCACACGGCGAACCGCGGTGCCGCTCTCGTACCAATCACGGGTGGCGTTGACGACCTTGACTACCAGCAGCATCACCGGAACCTCGATCAGCACGCCCACCACGGTCGCGAGTGCGGCGCCCGACTCGAAGCCGAACAGGCTGATCGCGGCGGCGACCGCCAGTTCGAAGAAGTTGCTGGCGCCGATGAGTGCGGACGGACAGGCGATGGCGTGCTTCTCGCCGACTTTGCGATTCAGCCAATAAGCAAGCGTCGAGTTGAACAGCACCTGGATCAGGATCGGTACCGCGAGCAGCGCGATGACCAGCGGCTGGTCGAGAATTGCTTCGCCCTGGAACGCGAACAGCAGCACCAGCGTGGCGAGGAGCGCGGTGATCGACCAAGGACCAATCAGTGCCATGGCGGCGTCGAAGGCAGCCTTTCCCTTCCTCATGAGCATGCGCCGGATCAACTGCGCGATGGTCACCGGAATCACGATGTAGAGCACGACCGAGGTGAGCAGAGTTTCCCACGGCACCGTGATGCTCGAGATGCCGAGCAGGAGGCCGACGATCGGGGCGAAGGCGAAGATCATGATGGTGTCGTTCAACGCCACCTGGGACAACGTGAACAGGGGATCGCCGTCGGTGAGCCGACTCCAAACGAACACCATCGCCGTGCAGGGCGCGGCCGCGAGCAGGATCAAGCCGGCGATATAGCTGTCGATCTGCCCGGCGGGCAGCAGGGGCGCAAACGCGTGCCGGATGAACAGCCAGCCAAAGAACGCCATCGAAAAGGGCTTTACGAGCCAATTCACTACGAGCGTGACGGCGATCCCTCGCCCGTGCTGGCGGACCTCATGCAGCGCGCCGAAATCGACCTTCATCAGCATCGGGATGATCATCACCCAGATCAGCAGGCCGACAGGCAGGTTGACCTTCGCGATCTCCATGCGCCCGATCGCCTGGAACGCGTCAGGGAAAATCTGTCCCAAGCCGATGCCGGCCACAATGCACAGGAACACCCAAACCGTCAGATAGCGTTCGAAGACGCTCAGCGGAGCGCGGGCGACATTCCCTGGGAAGATTTCAGAGTGCGAAAGCATCGGTGCAAGTGCTTATCGCGAAATTAGTCGCGCGTGGCTTGGGTGGGTTACGGAAATAGTGCCGATGCGATCGAGCTCGGCCTTGAGCCGGGCGCGGTCGAGTCGCAAATCGGACAGCGGCAGTCCGAGAAAGGCTTCGATGCGCTTGCGTAGCGTCCGGTAGGTATCCCCGAACGCGGTGTCGATCTGCGCGTCGGTGCCGCTTGCTCGCGCCGGATCGTCGATTCCCCAATGCGAGCGCAGCACAGGACCCAAGTAGGCGGGGCAGGTCTCGCCGGCGGCGTTCGAGCACACAGTGATCACGATGTCCGGCCTGACGGGCAAGTGGTCCCACGATTTGCTGTGCAAGTGCTCCGCCGGAATGCCTTCGCGGCCGAGCAGCGCAAGCGTGCGCGGATGCACCTGGTCGGTCGGATGGCTGCCGGCGCTCGTCGCGTGCCAACCTTTTGGGGCGAGGTGATTGAAGATGGCTTCGGCCATGATCGAGCGCGACGAATTGTGCGTGCACAGGAACAGCACGTTATATTCGCGCTCGGGCATGACTACGTCCGAGCGCAGCACCCGCTCTTTGCGCGATCGGACTGTGGAGAGCTGGACGCCGGCGTGCAGCAAGACGAAGTCGAGACACCACTCCCGCAGCTCGCGGAATGCTCTGCCGAGACAGTTTCAGCGCTCCCGAACAGAGGTATGGAACCCAGCGACCGAAAGCTCTCCCAGGCAATTCCCTGCGGGTCCGTTACCCAATACTTATCCGACATCGCGTAGCAACAGTGCGCGCCCTTTTCGGCGACAACCGTCGTTTCCGCCTTTTGCAGGTTGGCGTGAATAGTTTCGAGTTCGGCGTCATCTTCCGCTTGCATCCCAAGGTGGTTTACGCCTGGCGTTTGTCCTCGGTGGGATATCGCAAAGTTGATACGGGGATCCTCGAGCATCCATTTGGCGTAGTCCGGTTTGACCACGCTGGGCTGCTCGCCAAACATCGCCGAATAGAAGGCGATACTCTTATCCAAGTCGTTTACCGCGACATGCACGTGAAAGCGTTTCATGGATGCTCCTGGAAATATTGTTGGGTGCGGCAGCAACGCGGGCGCAGGAGGTACACTTCTGCACCCTGGTTGCGGTGCCTGCCGATTGGCAGTGCCGGGGCGTAGTCGCCCGCCGTCGTCGAAAGCTTCCAAAGTCGGACGAGTCCGGTCTTTGCAATACTCAACAAGGTCACGCCACTCTCCTTTTGCGCTTGACCTCGGGTGCGCAAGCTATATCGCACACGCCTCCCCTGCAGCAGTTCCTTGTGAGGTAGCCGACCAGTTCATTCATGGTCCTGTAATTCGCGGCGTAGTAGATGAACCGCCCCGCTGGGACAGACGTAACAAGGCCGGCATGCTCGAGTTCTTTCAAATGGAACGACGCATTGGCATTCGCCAGTTTTCGGCGCGCCGCGATCTCGCCGGAGGGTAGGCCTTCCGGACCCTGCTCCACCAGCAGACGGAAGATTCCTAGCCTACTGTCGTGAGCCAGTGCGGCGAGGGCGTCGATGACATTTGTCGTTTGCACATTTTCAATATATTAGAAATGGAGAATTGTTGTCAAGTCTCTCTTTTTCGCTGCGAGCCGCATGTGAGCTTGGCTCTCCGACCAGGGCTCGAACCTGCGGATTAGCAGACTGTAGGAGATTTTCGCTTTTCCCAATACTTGCATCATAATTGAGACAGATTTCCGCGTTCTGTGAGTGAATTTTCTGCGGGCATAGGCAATCGGCAAGTTGCGGAACGGATTTTGAATCGAGCCACTTCTGTATGAGCGCCCATGTGAAGAATCGGACCGACGTTATCCTCAAGACATCGATTGTTCCCTGCAGCAAGATCAATTGTACTTATCCATCCATTCGAACAACGGTTTTGCGTCCGACGCCGAGCCTGCTGACAGTGCGGGAGCAATTCGAATACTGGACCCCTCTTGCCTAGCCTGGTCCCGCCTCACGGACGAGGTGCCCTGAAGCCCCTGATGCTGGAGGGCGAACAGCTCGCGGCGGAGCGCGCCCGGGCGCAAACCCTGCGCGCGGTACGCGTCAGTTCGCGCGAGAAGGGCGACCTGATCATGCTCGCCATCGGCGGCTTCACGCCGCTCGAAGGCTTCATGACGCGCGCCGATTGGGAGGGGGTCTGCGACCACTATCGGACGGCGGCGGGTCTTTTCTGGCCGATTCCGATCACGCTCTCGGTCGACACGGCAACCGCGGCCACCATTCGCATCGGCGACGATATCGCGCTCACGGACCCCGACGACGACAACCTCCTGGCGGTGATGAAGGTCACCGAGCAATACTTCATCGACAAGGCGCGCGAATGCGAGTCCGTATTCAGGACCACGGATAGTGAGCACCCGGGCGTAAAAATGGTCATGCAGCAAGGCGAAGTAAATCTGGCCGGCCCGGTGCAGGTGCTATCCGACGGCGGCTTCAAGGCCAAGTACGGCGCGCTGTTCATGACACCCGCCGAGACGCGCGCCGAATTCGAGCGGCTGGGCTGGTCGCGCGTCGCGGCGTTCCAGACCCGCAACCCAATGCATCGCTCGCATGAATACCTCGCGAAGATCGCCATCGAATGTTGCGATGGCGTCCTGGTGCACTCGCTCCTCGGCAATCTCAAGCCAGGCGATATTCCGGCCGACGTGCGCACACGTGCAATTAGCACACTGATCGAGAGGTATTTCGTCCCGGGCACGGCCGTCCAGGCGGGCTATCCGCTCGATATGCGTTACGCGGGCCCACGCGAGGCCCTATTGCACGCGGTCTTCCGCCAGAACTATGGCTGCACCTACCAGATCTTGGGACGCGACCATGCCGGGGTCGGGAATTACTATGGTCCATTCGACGCGCACCGGATTTTCGACGAGATTCCGGAGGGCGCGCTTGAGATCGAACCAATGAAGATCGACTGGACATTCTGGTGCTACGCGTGCGGCGGCATGGCGTCCGGACGCACCTGCCCGCACGGTGACGAAGACCGCCTTCTGGTGTCAGGTACCAAGCTTCGGAAGTGGCTCTCGGAAGGGAGCCCCGTGCCACCCGAATACTCGCGGCCGGAAGTTCTCGACATCCTGCGCGAGTATTACGCTAGTCTCCCCGATGACGAGAAGGTGGAGGTGAAGCTCGCGGGTCATTCCGGTCGTTAGAAAGAGCAAATGCATTGGGGCTATTTGCGGGGGGCCTTTGATGCATTTCGGTCGACAAAGACCGACGCCTCCTTGAGGTGCAACACGCCGACTTTGGCATCTCTTACAACGCCAACGGCGCCAGGTTACGTGAGCGTCCTACGTGGCTTTCAACCGGCACCCTGCATGGCGGCCATTCGTTCTTTCGCGAATTCCACGAAGGCATTGACCAGTTTCGAGTGAATCCTTTCCTTCGGATAAACGACCGAGAAGTGGCGATTGAGCGGCGGTGACAACGGAACCTGGACCAGCCGCCCGAGCCGCATTTCCATCACGAAGGTAGCCCGCGACATGATCGCGAAGCCTAGGCCGGTGGCCACTAGTCCCTTGATCGCCTCGGGGCTGCCCGCCTCCATCACTACCTGAAGCGAGTCCGGTGCGACGCCGTTTTTCTGGAGGTAGTGGTCTATGACCTCGCGCGTCCCCGATCCAGGCTCGCGGCTGATGTACGCGTGTTCCATGAGCGAGGCGGACGTGGCGGATTTCTGCTTGGCCAACGGGTGCGAGGGCACGCACGCGACCTGGAGCTCGTCGTCGCAGCAAACATCGGTCACAAGAGTCGGGAGGTGCGAATCACCCTCGATGAAGCCGAGATCGAGACTACGCTCCGCGATCCGGTCCTGCACCGCTTCCGAATTGGCCACGAAAAGCCGCGGCAACACGGCCGGAAAGCGCGCCTTGAATTCGCCTAGCACTTGCGGCAGCAGGAAATCGGCGATAGTCGTACTTGCGCCGATGAGCAACGGGCCGGCTACTTGACCGGTGAGCTCCTTTAGGCGCGTGTCCAGCTCGGCTGAGAGCGCGAGGATGCGCTCGGCATAGTCGAGCGTCATGACCCCGGCGCTGGTCAGGGAAATGTGGCCGTGCGCGCGGTCGAACAGCCGCGTGTTGAAGCGCTCTTCGAGCTGCCGGATCTGAAAAGTCACCGCGGGCTGCGTCATGAAGAGCGCCTCGGCCGCCTTAGTGAACGAGAGGTGCTTCGCGACCGCGTGAAAGACTTGGAGGCGCCGGTCCGCCATATATGCTCAGCCGTTATTAGCAAAGGCTCATTCAAGCATAAAGGGAGCCGCCGATAAAGCCATACCCCGGACCGACCAATGACGGCGAGCCCGCGGGCAGGCTATGGCGTATCAACGCAGGATGGCTAGACGACGTGGTGCACAGGCAGCTTCGACATCTGCCGTTCACCCGTCACGTTCGCAGTAACTCGAAGCCCTCGACGATGCGGTGGACGGGAAGTTTCGACATCGTCCACTCACCGGTTTTCGGATCGTACTGAGACCCCGTAAAACAGTGCCAATCGGCGTCGTCCAGCTTCGGATGGTCGGCACGATAGTAGTAACCCGGCCACCGGAACTGGCCAGTAGAACCGCTCGATGCAGTCGAACACCTCGGCTCAGGCCTGCTCCCCAACGGACAGATGATCTGATCGGCGTGCGATGGCACTGCGTCACGGTTTGTTCCAGTACACCGCGCGATCCGGGATGATCCACCGCACGCCCCCACGGGGTTCTGCAATGTCGCCGCGATAGCGCGGAATGAGGTGCAGATGAAGGTGCGGCACCGTTTGTCCTGCGGCGGCTCCGTCGTTGATACCGAGATTGAATCCGTCCGGAGAGTGCCTCTCGGTAAGGATCCGGCGCGCGTCGTCGGCAAGGCGCAGTATCTCATCACGCTCCGCGGTCGTCGACTCGAACCACGAGGCGACATGTCGGCGTGGCACGATCAACACGTGGCCCGGGTTGAGCGGGTTACTGTCCCACAGCACCATCGCCACGGAGCCCTCGACAAGTATCTGCTCCGGAGGCGGGGCGCAAAACGGGCAGGTTTTCACGAGCTGGTTCACGCTTGAGATTGGTATGGCGAGGAATCACGCCTTTGGGCTAGAGACTGACGCATTGGATGGCCGCAAGCTTGCGGCGTTTGGAATCAATGGATGTCATACCTCCGATTCGACGCATCAACTGCGGTCTCGGCCGCAACACCCGGTAACGACAAACTCATGTGAACAACTGTTTCAAGAAACGTCGCAACGGCAGCGAGCGACGGACCGAAATATACCCAATAAGAGTGCGTAGGCGACCGGGATTTTCTTTGAAGGAACTGATCCCAACGACAATTAGGCCACAGCGGTGTAGATTGGCTCCCGCCCAGGGCTCGAACCCGGGACCCTGCGGATTAACAGTCTATCGGAGAGTTACGCTTTATCATATAGTTAGTCTAAATTCTGCTCCGCAATCAAGTCAAATTTGATCGCCGCAACCCTAATACCGGCGCGGTGGTCATCAAATTTGTGCAACGCAGATGAGAGTTCGTGGTCTCCTCGCCGGAGACCCCGTCCCCCGAGCCTTGATGGACGTTTTTGACATGCGGCTACGAGACCCCGACTCGCGCACTGTCTGCTCGGAGCGCGACGTTTACAGCGAGCTGCTGCCGCTTGCGCAATCCCGCATTGCCGAGCTTGGGTGCGGTCGTGCCGAGCTCACGCGGGCGATCGCCGAAGAGTTCCCCGGCACGCAGATCATCGCGCTGGAGGTTGACACCATCCAGCACGCGCGCAATCTCGCGATCACCGACCTGCCCAACGTCCACTTCCTCGCCGGCGGCGCAGAAGCCCTACCGCTCGACGACGACAGTGTGGACCTGGTATTGATGTTCAAGTCGTTGCATCACGTACCGACCCATCTTCTTGATACCGCGCTTGCGGAGGTGCGCCGCGTTCTCGCGCCGGGCGGCTTAGCCTACATCTCGGAACCCGTTTTCGCCGGCGAGTACAACGAAATCATGCGCATCTTTCACGACGAGGAGCGCGTACGCGCGGCGGCTTTCTCGGCGGTCGCCCGCGCCGTGGAAAGCGGTGCGCTGGAATTCGTCACCGAGCGCTTTTTCAGCACGCCGCTTCGCTTCGACAGCTTCGTCCATTTTGAAGAGCGCGTCCTGGGCGTGACCCATACGCAGCATCGGCTGACAGAGTCACAATGGAGCGCCGTGCGCGAGCGCTTCATGCGCCATGTCACGCCGCAGGGCGCGAAATTCCTGCAGCCCATGCGTGTCGATCTGCTGCGTAAACCGGCGTGAGCCGCGCTCGCGACCCGTGTCTTCCTGGTCGGGATGGTTGCGTCCGGTCGACCGCTGTGGAACACTCCATTGGTTAAGGCAGCTTCGATGCAGCGCGAGAAACTTCGGACACACGATGAGCCGGCGACGGTAGTTCGCGAGCTCATCGAGCGCGCGCGCGTCGCGCAACACATTGCCGATGGCTGGTCGCAGGAGCGCGTCGACGAGGTTGTAACCGCCGCCGGCTGGGCGATCGTCGAGCCGACCCGCAATCGCGCGCTTGCGGAGATCGCGGTGCGCGACACCGGCCTGGGCAACGTGGCTGACAAGATCGCGAAGAACCGGCGCAAGACAATGGGCCTGTTGCGCGACCTGCAGCACGCGCGTTCGGTCGGCGTGATCGCGGAGGACCGTGAGCGAGGAATCGTCGAGATCGCGCGCCCAGTCGGCGTCGTCGCCGCGATCACGCCGTCTACCAACCCCGGCGCGACACCCGCGAACAATATCATTAACGCGCTCAAGGGCCGCAATGCGATCGTCGTCGCGCCGTCGCCCAAGGGCTACTCGACCCTTGCGCTGCTGCTCGACTATGTCCACGCCGAACTCGACCGCGTGGGCGCTCCGCGTGACCTCGTACAGGCTTTGCCGACACCGCTAAGGCGCGAGCAGACTTTCGAGCTGATGCGCCAGGCGGACCTCGTCGTCGCGACGGGCTCGCAGACCAACGTCAAGGCGGCGTACTCGAGCGGGACGCCGGCGCTGGGTGTCGGCGCCGGCAACGTCAGCGTGATCGTCGACGAGACGGCCGACATCGATGCCGCGGCCGAACTGATCGCGAGCTCAAAGACTTTCGACCACGCCACCAGCTGCTCGTCGGAGAACGCCGTGATTGCGGTGGACGCGGTCTACGGCCGCCTGGTCGAGGCGCTCGTAGCGCAAGGCGGGGTGGTGCTGTCCGCAGACGAAACGCGTGCGCTCCAGCGCACCATGTTCGTCGGCGGCAAGCTCTCGTCCGCGTTCATCGCCCAGTCCGCTCCGGCGATCGCCGCGCTGGCGGACTTGGCGCGGCCCGCGCTTGGGCGGGCGCGTTTCCTGATCGTCGCGGAGACGGGCGTGGGGCCCGAGTATCCCTTTTCGGGCGAGAAGCTCTCACCGGTGCTCGCGCTGTACCGGGTGCCCGATTTCGCCGCCGCGGCCGCGCTCGCTTGGCGGCTGCTGGACTATCAAGGCGCCGGTCACTCGGTCGGCCTGCATTCGCGCGACGAGAGCCGCGCGCTCGAGCTCGGGCTCACGTTGCCCGTGTGCCGTGTCATCGTCAACCAGGCGCATTGCTTCGCAACCGGAGGCAGCTTCGACAACGCACTGCCGTTCTCACTGTCGATGGGATGCGGTACCTGGGGAGGCAATAGCCTCTCGGACAACCTGAACTACCGGCACTTCCTCAACATCACGCGCGTAGTGCACCCTCTTCCCTCGGGGTCCGTGCACGAGCCGACGGAAGACGAGCTGTTTGGCGCATGGCGGCGCAAGTTCGGGACGTGAGCCCGGGCGCCGTGCGCTCTCACACGTTCCAGCACGTCGTCGAGCAGCATGCGGACGAGCAGCCGCACGCAACGTTCCTGCTCGCCCCGGAGTCCGGCGCATCGGTGACGTATGCGGAGCTGCGCCGTACCACGCGTCGCTTCGGCGCGCTCCTCCGAACGCTGGGCGTGCCCGAGCAGGGCATCGTCGCGTTCATGCTGCCCAACGGTCTGTCGGCAGCGACGGTGTTCATCGGCTCGATGGCAGCCGGCCGTATCGTGTCGCCCATCAATCTGCTCGCCCAGGACGCCTTGCTCGAGTACACGCTCGCGCATGCGTCGCCGCACGCGATCTTCGTGGCGCCCGAGTTCTTCGACCGTCTGTCGGCGCTCGTCGCGCGCACTGGATTCAGCCCGGCGGTCGTATCGACGGACCCCGACCAGCTCGTCCTGCCGGACGACGAGGCGGACGCCACCGACTCGCTCCGGGGACAGAGCCCCGCGATGCTGATGTACACGTCCGGCACGACGGGCAAGCCCAAGGGCGTTCTGCTCTCGCACGCGAACATGCTGCATGCCGGTCGCACGGTGAGTGCCACGCATCTGCTGACCCCGGACGATCGCGTGCTCTCATCGCTGCCGCTCTACCACATCAACGGTCAGTGCATCGGTGTCGTCAGCCCGCTGGTATCGGGGGGCAGCATCGTGCTCCCGCACCGCTTCAGCGTATCCCAATGGTGGGCTCTGGTCGAACGCTACCGTCCAACCTGGCTCAATGTCGTCCCGACGATCATCGCATACCTTCTGAACGGGCCTGCGCCGACGCCTGCCCAGGCGAAGGCGATCCGGGGCGTGCGCTTCGCGCGCTCGGCCTCCGCCCCTCTGCCGCCGGAGCAGCATCGCGCCTTCGAGGAGCGCTTCGGGATCCCCGTAATCGAGGCGATGGGCCTTACCGAGTGCGCGTCGGTGGCGTTCAGCAATCCGCTGGATCCCGCTAGGCGCATGATCGGATCGCCGGGCCACGCGATCGGCATGCAGGCGCGCGTCGTCGCGCCGGACGGGCGCGTTCTCGCGGCCGGCGAGCGCGGCGAGATCCAACTGCGCGGCGACAACGTGATGATCGGTTACTACAGGGCGCCGGACGCGACCGCGCAAGCGGTGGATCGCGACGGGTGGCTTTCGACCGGCGACCTGGGCTATCGCGATGGCGAGGGCCACTACTTCATCACCGGACGCCTCAAGGAACTGATCATCAAGGGCGGCGAGAACATCGCGCCACGCGAGATCGATGAGGCGTTGCTGGCACACCCCTCCGTGCTCGAAGGCGCGGCGGTCGGCGTCCCTGATCCGATCTACGGCCAGGAAATCCTTGCTTGCGTCGTTCTCAAGCCCGGCGAGGCGTGCACGGAGGCAACGCTGCGCGAGCACTGCGAGCGCATCCTCGGCCGCTACAAGACGCCACGCTACGTGCGCTTCGTCGCCGAACTGCCCAAGGGCCCATCGGGCAAGGTGCAGCGCTTGAAGCTTGCCGAATCGGCGGCAGCAGACCCTGTGAGCGAGCAGCACGGGATGCGCGACGCACGTCGATAAGGGCGATAGATTGGCGTGCAAACGGCCCCAAAGTCCGAAGTGCTGCCTCCAAGCGAGTGGATGCCTTAGCCCTCCCGATGCTGCGAGCGTAAGACACTGTCCAGTTGACGCTTATCGCGTTTCTGGCGCAGGTGCCGCAACAGCGGGTAGATCAGCGCGATGACGACGAACGCCATCACGACACCGCTGATCGGCCGCGTGAAGAAGACCGTCCAGTCGTTCTGATAGCTGATCATGCTCGTCATGAACGCGCTTTCGGCCTGCTCGCCGAGGATGCAGCCGAGCACCATCGGCGCGATCGGAAAGCGGAAGCGTTCGAACACATAGCCGACGATACCGAACGTCACGATCATCCAGAGATCGGTGATGTTGTTACGCGCCGAGAACGCGCCGATGAAGCAGAACATCACGACGAATGCCGACGTGACCGCTTCCGGAAGGTAGAGCACCTTGATCAGGCTCTTGATCGCGAAGTAGCCCATCAGGCACATGCCGATCACGCCGACGAACAGCGAGGCGAAGATCGCGTAGACGAGGCCCGGGTCCTTGACGAACACCTGCGGACCCGGCTGGACGCCGTGCAGCAGAAACGCGCCGAGGATTACCGCGGTCGCGCCGCTTCCCGGAATGCCCAGCGTGATTAGCGGCACCATGTGGCCGGCGACCGTCGCCGTGGAGGCGGTCTGCGGCGCGACGATTCCTTCCGCGATGCCCGTCCCGAGGAGCTCGCGCCGCTTGCCGTACTGCGCCTCGGTGCCATAGGACACGAACGATGCGATCGTCGCGCCGGCGCCGGGGATGATGCCGAGAATGATCCCGAGAATCGAGCTGCGCACCAACGTCGACTTGATCGCCCACGCTTCGCGAATCGAGGGGAAGCGCGTCGCAACGCGCCCGCCGGCTTGTACCGGCGGCGTCTGGAAGCCCTGCTCGAGCCGCACGAGCACTTCGCCGACGCCGTACGCGCCCACCATCACCGTCAGGTATTCGATGCCGTCGGCGAGCATGGGCACCCCGAACGTAAAGCGCTCGGCGCCGTAGATCGAGTCGACGCCGACGCACGCGATCATCAGCCCGAGGAACAGGCTGATGAAGCCGTTCACCAGCGAGGCTCCGCTCAGCGCGACAACGCTCGTCAGTCCGAACAGGATGATCGCGAAATACTCGGGTGAGTCGAACTTCAGCGCAAACGTGGCGAACGGATGCGCCATCGCGACTGCCGCGAGCGTCGACAGGATGCCGCCGTAAAACGCCGCGAACAGCGTCCACCCGAGGGCCTTCGCGGGCTCGCCCTTGTGCGCCATCGCGTACCCGTCCCAAAGCAGCGGCACGTCGAGCGGCTCGCCCGGAATGCGAAACAAGATGGCAGTGAACGCACCACCGTACGTTCCGGAGATATACATCGCGGTGAGCAGGATGATCGACGGAGTGATCGCCATGCCATAGGTGAACGGCAACGCCAGCACGACGCCCATTACGAGCGTGAGCCCCGGCAGCACGGCGACGATCATGCCGACCGCCAGACCGACGACGAGCGCGATCAGATTGACCGGCTGGAAGACGGTATGAAACGCCGCGAGGAACGAAAGCGCGACGTCGAGCACGTGACCCTACCGGATGCCCATCAGCCGCATCAGCAGGAAAGTGACCTGCGAGAACGGTTCCTGCCCCAACGGCAGGGAAACGTAGACGACCTTCATGAACACGAACATGAACAGCAGGCTGCCGACGAGGCTCGACACGAGCACGACGAGCGGACGGCGATAGCGACCGATCCATGCAAACGCAGCGAGGTAGGCGAACGTGCAGAGAAAGAAGCCGAGCCGCTCTATCAGCAGCACGTACACTACGGTGAGCGCGATACCGCCGACGATCAGATGCGGATACCTGGCCCCGGGAGCGGTCTCGGCGACTTCATCGGGCGGGGCTTCCTCGATGATGCTTTCGAGCACGCCTGGAACCTGCTCGCCCGCCTCGTCGAAGAAGAACGTCTTGACGATCTGGAACGCGCACGTGAGCATTGCGAGCGCCAGGATTGCCTTCGGCCAGACGTCCGGACCGATGCGCCCGCCGGGCGCGACGAAAGTGATCCGGTTCGCGAACACGAACAGCACGCCGGTGACCGCGAGCACGATCACGTACGGAAGCGTGCGGCGCAGGCGAGTCAGCATCGCACGCAAAGCATGCGGCTTGTATAGATCATTTCTTCGCCGCGGTCTGCGCGGCGTACCGCTTCATCTGCGCTAGATCTTCCTCCATGATCTTCGTCGCGTCCTGCGCCGCGAAGTAGCTGTCGTCGGTCGCGTATTGTTCCTGCAGGTACGCCTTGTATTCCGGGCTCGCGGCGACCTTTGCGAGCGCATCGGAGATGACCTTGACCTTGGCCGGATCGGTACCCGCCTTCATGATCACCGCTCGCCGCTGCGGCAGCGTGATGTCGAAGCCGAGCTCCTTGGATGCGGGCACGTCCGGGAATACGGCGAAGCGCTTCTCGGCAAAAATGATCACCGGCTGGATCTGCTTGCTGTCGAGAAAGCTGCGCACGTCTCCGAGTTGCTCGTACAAGAGGTCAGCGTGGCCGCCGAGAACGGCGGTATAGCGCTCGCCGGGATTCGCGAACGGGACCGCGATCAACTTAAGCCCACGCGCGACGAAATAATTGACGGTGATGTCGTCGGGACTTCCGAAACCGGTTACGGCCACCTTCAGTGGCCGCGTCTTGGCCTCGCGCTCGACATCAGCCCACGTCTTCAGATTGCCGTTCGTGGCCGTCATGAACGCCGACGGCTGCTTGATCATCAGCGCGACCGGGATGATGTCCTTGAGCGACCAGCGAGTCGCCGGGTTCGTCGCGAGCAGCGCATACGTGTCCCAGGTCATCACCGAGATCGAATAACCGTCCGGCTGCGCAGCGAGCAGCTTCGCCATGCCGGTGTTGCCGGTGGCGCCGGGAACATTGACCACCGGGAACGACACTTTGAGATCGTCTTCCATCATCTTGCCGGACTTGCGAGCGACCTGGTCGGCGCCGCCGCCCGGACCCCACGGCACGATAAACTCGATCGGGCGCGACGGATACTTCTCCTGCGCTGTCGCGGCGCACGCCGCGAGTGCGAGAACGCAGGCAACAAGCACGTGCATCGGACCCTGCGGCGATTCGGCAAGTCTCATTTCTCCTCCTTCGTGTTCGTGTATGTGTCGGAGCGCTCGTTGTGCAACGCCCTCTTCCGCGGAATGCCGGTTGTTTCAGACGTCCAGCAGCAGCTTCCCCTTCGTGTGGCGCGCCTCGAGCCAGCGATGCGCGTCGGCCACTTTGGCGAGCGGCAGCTCCTGGTCGATCTTCACGGCGAGCGTGCCGGCCGCGTACGCAGCAAACAGGTCGGCCGCACGTCCACGCAACTCGGCTGCCGACGCAATATAGTCCGCAAGGTGCGGGCGCGTAAAGTATACCGACCCCGCTTCGGCAAGCTCGAGCGGCTCGATCGACGCGACCAATCCAGACGCGCCGCCGTAGTTTACGCACAGGCCGCGCCGCGCGAGGCTGCGGATGCTGCGCGCGATCGTGTCGAGGCCGACCGCGTCGTAGACGACGTCGACGCCGCGGCCGTCGGTCAGCCGCTTGACTTCGTCGCGGAAATCCACGTCGCGATAGAGGATCACGTGGTCGGCCCCGCGTTCGTGGGCGACCACCGCCTTTTCGTCGCTGCCCACGGTCGCGATCACCGTCGCGCCGCGCAGCTTCGCGAGCTGGATCAGCAGCTGACCGACGCCCCCTGCGCCGGCGTGGATGAGGCAGGTCTTCCCCGGGCCGAGCGAATACGCTGAATGCGACAGGTAATGCGCGGTCAACCCCTGCAGCATCAGCGCGGTCGCGATCGACATCGGCACGTGGGCCGGAATCGGAACAAGCCGCGCGGCCGGCACCGAGGCGTACTGAGCATAGCTGCCCCGCACGATGCAATACGCCACGCGATCGCCCACCGAGAAATCGGTGACGCCTTCACCCAGCGCGACTACGACGCCGCCGCCTTCCATGCCGAGCGTCATCGGCAACGGCGTCCTGTACGTGTGCGAGCGCGCGTATTGCCCGCTGCGCATGTAGATGTCGATGAAGTTGACGCCCGCGCATTCGAGCTCGACCAGCGCCTCGCCCGGCTGCGGCGCAGGCTTGTCGACCTCGCTCAATTCGAGCACCTCCGGGCCGCCGAAGCGGGCGATCGTCACCGCCTTCAATGCGTCCTCTGCCCGACGGCAATCGCGGCGTCCGTGCGCGCGAAACCGGTGGAGTCAACGCGGTATGGCGCGATGCGCCCATGATCGAGGCGCGGAGCGAACCCGGGCCTGAGCACGATCGCCCCGGCCTCGAATTCGAGCGGTGTGGTGAGGAGTCCGCTGCGCGCCTTGAGGAAGCCGTTCATCTCACCCGCGTTGTCGATCGCACGCGCGGCGACGCAGGCTTCCATCCAACAGCCGAGGTCGCACGCGACGCCGTTGCCGAGCACCGCGCGCATGCCGAGGGCTTCGACACGTGCGATCGCCGCGGCGAGCCGCTCGAGCGTGCCGAGCTTCATCAGCTTGACCTTGATGTAGCGCGCCGCCCGAAGCTCCGCCGCCCGGTCGATGTCAGCGAGCCCGTAGATCGACTCGTCGAGCATCATCGGCACCGAAGCGGCGCGCGCGACGGTGAGGTGCGCGTCCCAGTCGCCAGCCGCGCACGGCTGCTCGAAGAGCTCGATGTCGGCGGGATCGAGAGCGCGAACGAACGCGACGCCTTCGTCGGCGGTATACGCCTGGTTCGCGTCGACTCGGATGCGCGCCCGGCCCGCGACGACCCGCTGCACGGCGCGCACGCGCTGCGCGTCGCGCGCGACGTCGAAGCCCACTTTGACCTTGATCGTGCCGAAGCCCGCGGCGAGGAGCTGCGCGAACTCGCCGGCGATCGCCTCCTCGTGCTCCGCGTTGAGCAGCCCCAGCAACGGGACGCGGATCGTCTCGCGGACGTCGAGCGCGGCACTGCCCGCGAGCATTTCGAGCGCCGAACCAAACGCCGTTGCTGCGAACGGGTATCGAACGCCGAGCGTCGCGATGGTGTCGAATGCGCTTCCGGCGTCCATGGTCGCAAGTTGCGCAGCGAATTCGCGCGCAACGCGCCAGCTGTCGTCGATCGTCTCATCGGTATACCCGGTCAGCACCGTGGCTTCGCCCAGGCCGACGCGTCCATCGCGATCGGTGATCTCGACGACGATCGTGTCGAAATGGTCGACCGGGCCGAACGCAAGCCGGTATGGCGTCACCAGCGGGATGCACAGCCGGTGAACGTCGATGCGGTCGAACCACGCGATGCCGCTCATCGCATCCACCGATCCGGCAGCAGCTTGTCGACCGGCTCCGACATTTCGTAGACGCTTTGCACGGCGAGATCCGGCCCGAACGCGATCCGATCGCGCTCTGCGCGCTTGCGCAGCCGCTCTTCGTGCAACTCGAGGATGTCGCGCGGAAAGGGCATCAGCCCGGGATCGAGAATGCGCAGGCATCCGTCGACGTCGCGCGCCGGCAGCACGCGGCTTTTGCAATGGCGGTTCGGCGACCACGGCACGTCCATGACGCCCGCCTCGAAGGCGCGCACCGAGCCGACCGCAGCGTCGCCGTCGCCCATCTCGAGCACCTTGTCGACGATCGCGCGCACTTCGCGGCCGATCAGCGTCCTTCTCCTGCTCGTACGCCGGCAGCCCGTCGAGCCGGATATCGCGCGCGAGGTAGATCGCCATCCGGGTCATCCGCAGGCCTTCCGCGTTGGCCTGCGGTGTCGGGATGCCGAACGCCTCGTGGGTCGACTTGGTCGTGACGCTCGCGGCGCCGCTCACCGCCGCGAGCGTGCCGCCGTAGCTCAGCAGCGCAGCCGCCTGCGCCTCGTCCTGCGGCCACGCGCTCATCCAGTGCAGCGAGCGTCACCGATGTGAAGACGTCGCGATGGCCCTTCCGCGCGAGGTATTCCTGGCAGAGCTCGCGGCACGCAGCGACCGCGGCGGCGTCCTGCACGAGGTGCATGCGTCTCGCCCATCTCGAGGCCGTAGTTCTTCACACCCTGCGCGGCCGCGAGCAGGCAATCGAGCACGCAGGTCACGATCGCGATGCACGGCGGAATGTTGGTGCCGGTCAGAAAGCCAGGCTGGCGCCGGTGCAGCTCGACGCCGTGTTCGGCGTACATCGCGGCAAGCCGGTCGAGGTACTGGTAGTTGCGGATGCCGTCCTCGATCGACAGCTCCTTGATGTACGACGTTGTGTAGGCGATGCCGGAACCGAGGTAACCCGAGTAACCGCCGGCGAATGCGATTTCGCTGGTGAGCTTCGGCATCGTCGTACCGGTCAGCATGATCGCCGGCTTGTCGATCGCCGCGATCAGCTCGCGCGCACGCGCCACACCGTAGTTGACGATCGGGTAGCCGTTGAGCATCGAGCGCCCCAGACGCTCGGACTCCTCGATGCCTTTCTGCGCGAGGTCCCATTGCTCGTTGCGCGTGTAGCTGTCGGTCGTCGTCGGCACGATGTCGGCGTGCCCGTCGCGGTCGAGCGTCACCATCAACTCGCGCTGCATCTCGAACGTACCGAAGCCGCCGCGCGGCTGCGTGAGGCAGCGCCTCTCGGCGACTGCGCGGCGCATCACGCGGCCCGAGCTGCTTGTGCTCGGGGAGCGCCCGCTGCAGCGCGACGGCCTCGTCGAAGTCGACGGCATTGCCAGTGGACCAGCGCGCGAGGTTCTCGCGCCGCATCCCGGCGAACACGTCGTCCGGGATCCGCGCTTCGGACAGCGGCCGGCGCGTCGCGTCAGGCGATGAAGGCGCGTTCAACGGAGGGCTTCCTTTCCATGGCGTCCAGACTTGCGAGCGCGAGCTCGAGCGCCGCCTGCGGCTCGACGGTCCCGAGCAAGCCGCAGGCATAGAGTAGATAGTGCCGGTCGAGCAAGAGCTTCGGCGCTTTCGGCCGCAACGAACTGGGCGCGGCGGGGTCGGCGAGCGCCATCTCCAGTACCGCGCGAGGATCTGGACTGTGCACAAGCGCACCGCCGGTGCCGATCACGGCGCTCACATCGGAGAGGTCCTTCCCGTGCTGCACGGCAACCGGACCGGTCACCGTGTAGACCGTGTCCACGGTGCCGCAATGCCGCATCACCGCGTGTTTGACGGCGGCACAGACCAGCGCCTGGTCGAGGGCGACCTCGTCGGCCGTCCGCGGAAGGCGGTCGAAATCGCCCGCGATCTCGGTGACCAGCTCGTTGACGCGCTTCGCGTCGAGCCGCGCGTCCGCGGCAATCGCATCGACGCCAACGACCTCGACGATGTTCGCTACGTTGTGCCGCATCCCGAGGTCGCCTTCGACGGTGCGCTTCACGCGCGGCTCCGGCAGGCCCTGCACGATCACGCCGGGTGCGGAGGGCTCTCCGCTGGCGACCGAATGCACGTCGGTCGTGGCACCGCCCGGGTCGACGACGAGCAACGGGCCGAGGCCGGAGATCCCGTCGCAGCCGTCGGCGAGCAGCCGCGCGCCTTCGAGCACGGCCGCAGGCGTGGGCATCAGCACCCGGTCGAACTCGGCGTGCGCGCGGTCGATGCCTTTGGCGTGCACGATGCGGTCGATGAACACCTGGCGGATCGCCGCGCGCGCGGGCTCGATGTGGAGCACGTTGAACTCCGGCATCACGTTCTCGGTCACAAGGACTTCCCTGCCAGCGAGCGCCGCGCGTGCGTCGTCGGCGGCGCTGCGGTTGCCCGCGAGCACGACCGGGCAGGCCAGCGCGCTGCGGCCGAGCACTTCGGCGTTGTGCAGGATCACGTCGCTGTTGCCGCCGTCAGTGCCACCGGCAAGCAGCAGGATGTCGGGCGCGAGCGAGACGATGCGATCGACGTCGGCTTTCGTGAGCCGGTACGCGAACGCGCCGACGAGCTTCGCGCCGGCGCCGAGCGCGGCGCGCCGCGCCGCCTCGGCGGTGAGCTCGCGAACGAGCCCGACGGTCACCATGCGCAACCCGCCCGCCGCGCTGCTGGAGGCGAGCCGATACTTGAAGCGCGGCAAGCCGCCGAGGCGCCGTTCGAGGTCGGCGAGACTCGCCTTCATGCCGATCATGATGTCCGTCGTGACGGTCGACGGGCCTTGGCCTGAGCCGAGAATGCGCCGTCGATCCAGGTCGATCGCGCGCAGCTTGGTGTACGTGCTGCCGAAGTCGATCAACAGCGCGGCTGTCGTCATCGCGTCACCCGCCACCGCGCTTGCGGCCGGCGAGGTCCTCGGCGAGCCACGCGAGAACCGTTTCGATGCGCGTTCCGGGCGATGCCGCGCGGTCGAATCCCATGTCGAGAAACCGTTTCTCGACGTCGGGCCAAGCCTGTTTGCCGACGACGAGGTTGCCACCGACGTAGAGGAGGATGCCGTCGAGCCCCGCTTCGATGCACAGGTCGCGGAAGCCGCGGCAATCGAGCTCGCCCTGGCCGTAGAGCGACGACACGAGAATCGCGTCGGCGTTCGTCTCAATGGCCGCCTTGATGAATTCGGTCGCCGGCGTGAGCGCGCCCAGCGCGACGACCTTGTAACCCGCCTGCTCGAGCGCCATCGACAGGATGCGGTTGCCGACGATGTGCGTGTCGGAGCCGATCACGCCGGTGACGACGACCGGCATTTTCGCGGTGTCCACGCCATCGGAACGCGCGGCGACCGGAGCGGACGCGCCTTGTGGCATTGGTTAGTTCTTCGCCGGCGCCTGGACGATCTTGCGCATTTCGCCCAGGTCGTTGTGCATAATCGCAAACGCCTCCCGCGTCGGCATGTAGTCGACGTCGACGGCGAGTGACTGCTTGAGTAGGGCCTTGTGGTCCAGATTGACGGCCACAGGCGCGAGCGCCGCCGAAAGGAGCGTGATCTTTTCCGGCTCCGTCCCCGCCCGCGCGATCACGACGCGTCGCTGCAGCAGCGCGATTTCGTAGCCGAGCTCCGTCGACGCCGGCGCCGCGGCGAAGTCGGGAAGGCACTTGCCGTTGAAGAAGTGGATTCGGCGCATCCGGCTACGTGGAACCGGCGCAAATGCTCTTTGCACCTCGTCGAATTTCTCTTCGCCGGCCGATTTCATGCTCACTCGGATCCCCTAGAAACAGCTTGAGCGTGTGAGGCGATAGAGCCACGATAGACTAGTCTTGGTCTATCGAATAGAGCGAGGTTAGCGAACGCTATCGCTATACGTCAATGTGATTGTCTCCCCGACCAGGGCTGGAACATGGGACCTGCGGACTAACAGTCTGTCGGAGAGGTACATCGGATCACGAACTTAGTCTAGATTCCGCTCCGCAATTTAGTCAAATTTCGGGACTGCAAGCCAAATCCGGGCGCGGTGTTTACCAAATCTGCGGAGCAACGAGAGCGACGGCTTTCGACCCATCGGAGACATTGGCCTGAAGTGAGAGCGGACGTTGGCAGTGTAGACCAGCGGGCGCGTGTAGCCCTGCATCGACACCCACCGACGCGCCGATCACTGGCGTGAACGAGGGTCGGCCCTCCGCCGCCCGACCGGTCGCGGAACGCACGTCAAAAGCATCGCCGTGCGCGTAAAATACAGCCTAAGGTTTCGCACTCCCCACGGGGACCGCTATGAATCCACAGCAGTACGAAAAGGTCAAATCCGCCAAGGGCTTCATCGCTGCGCTTGACCAGAGCGGCGGCAGCACGCCGAAGGCGCTGAGCCTGTACGGCATCAAGCCGGACGCCTATTCGGGCGATCAGCAGATGTTCGACCTGATCCACGCGATGCGCACGCGGATCATCACCAGCCCGGCGTTCAACGGCGATCGAATCCTGGGCGCGATCCTGTTCGAACAGACGATGGACCGCGAGATCGAGGGACGCGGCAGCGCGGACTACCTCTGGTCCGTGAAGCAGGTGGTTCCTTTCCTGAAGGTCGACAAAGGCCTGGCCGACGAGGCGAACGGCGCACAGATGATGAAGGCGATGCCCAACCTAGACGCTTTGCTTGCGCGTGCCAAGGGCAAGGGCATATTCGGGACCAAGATGCGCTCGGTCGTGAAGCACGCCGACGCCAAAGGCATCGAGGATGTCGTCGCCCAGCAGTTCACGATCGGCAAACAGATCCTGGCGACGGGCTTCATGCCCATCCTCGAGCCCGAGGTCGACATCCACGCCACGGATAAGCAAGCCGCCGAACGGCTCCTGAAGGCGGCCATCCTTGAGCACCTGGATACCCTGGGACCGCAGCAACAGGTGATGCTGAAGCTCACAATTCCATCCGTCGACGATTTCTACGCGGATCTCGTCAAGCATCCGAAGTTGGTGCGCGTGGTTGCGCTCTCGGGAGGCTACTCGCGCGACGAGGCGAACACGCTGCTGGCGCGCAACCATGGCGTGATCGCGAGCTTTTCGCGGGCGTTGACCGAAGGCCTCACCGCGCAGCAGAGCGCCCAGGAATTCAACAGGGCGCTGGACGCGTCGATCGCCAGCATCCACCAGGCGTCGGTGGCTTGAGACTGGGTGCGGTCATTCGGTGGATGCGAGTCACCGGCGGCCATCGACCCATTGCAGCCAGTCATACGTTCTGAGAGCTGATCACGGGATTAAAATGACTCGTCAATTTGCACAAGGGGGAGCTAGCATGGGACTGATTCGGCTGGGCAACAAGCCACCCTTGACGGTAGCTCTGGAGGATACGGTCGTCCGGGCGGCGCGCGCGATGACCGAACGCCGCGTCGGTGCCGCGGCCGTCCTCGAAGGGACTGGGGTCGTCGGCGTGGTGACTGAGCGTGACGTGATGGAAAAGGTCGTCGCCGCCGGCGGCGACCCCAATACCACGCGCGTGCGGGACATCATGTCGAGTCCGGCGCTATCGGTTAGCGTGAACACCTCGGTGGCCACAGCCGCAGCACTGATGCGCAAGCATCACATCCGCCATCTGGTCGTCCTGGACGAGCACGAAACGCTGGTCGGCATGCTGGCCCTGCGCTACCTACTTTACGACCTCATGGACGACATGGAGCGCAATGTCAGCGATCTTATGGGCCATATCATGACCGACGGACCGGGCGGGTAGGTGGCCGGCGCTCCTGGCGGAGCTCGGTTCAGAACCATCTTGACGCTCGATTGTGGATGCAGATCGGCAGAGCAGCAGAGCACGGCCTGGCCTCAGGTGCGAGTGAAAGGGTCAACGGAAAATTCATCGGCTGCGCCGGAGCCCGCCACCCTCGCGCTTCTTGGTCTCGGCATCGCCGGACTCGCTCTGAGAAAGCTTAAAAACAACTGAGTGCAATAGCAACAATGTCAGCCCCGCTTTGGCGGGGTTGGTTGTTTGTGGTGATGGAGCGACCGGCAGCTTGTGGCCCATCGCAGACATTGACCAACGGCTGAAATCGACTGCGGGCTCAACCGGTGGATGCAACACACTATGACCTGAGCAATCAGAGGAGTGTTGCATATGAGACCGCGGATCCATTACACGGAGAGCCAGAAGGCGCTGATGTGGGAGCGCTGGCAGAAGGGTGAGTCTCTCCAGCAGATCGCCCAATTGTTTGATCGGAACCACTCGTCGATACAGGGGATTCTGGCCGCGACAGGCGGGATCCGTCCGTCCCCACGATGCCGCTCCCGATTGGCGCTGACCCTGGCCGAACGGGAAGAGATCTCGCGCGCGGTGGTTGCGGGTCAATCAAGCCGTTCGATAGCAGTGCAACTCGGCCGAGCGCCCTCCACGGTCAGTCGGGAGATCAAGCGCAACGGTGGCCAAGCATGCTACCGAGCGAGTCAGGCCGACCAGTCCGCCTGGGATCGGGGACGGCGCCCCAAGACCGGTAAACTGGCGGCTAACCGAGCGCTGGCTCGCCTCGTGGCAGGCAAGCTCCAACTACAGTGGTCACCGGAGCAGATTGCCGGTTGGCTCAAGCGCACCTATCCCGACGATACGAGCCGTCAGGTGTCTTCCGAGACCATCTATCGCAGCCTGTTCATCCAGGCCCGCGGGGCCCTGAAGAAGGAACTGGTGGAGCACTTGCGGCGCAGCCGAGTGATGCGCCGTTCGCGCCATCACACCCAGAAGACGGACCAGCACGGCCGAATCACCGACACCGTCTCGATCAGCGAGCGTCCGGCCAGCGTGGAAGACCGGGCGGTGCCCGGTCACTGGGAAGGCGACCTGTTGTTCGGGAGCAAGAACAGCCAGATTGCGACGCTGGTCGAGCGTCAGACACGCTATGTGATGCTGGTGAAGGTTGCCGGCAAAGATACGGAGACGGTCATCAACGCGTTGATCAAGAACGCTCGCAAGTTACCGGAGGAGCTCTACCAATCGCTGACCTGGGATCGCGGCAAGGAGATGGCCGATCACAAGCGCTTCACCCTGGCGACCGACATCAAGGTCTACTTCTGCGATCCTCAGAATCCCTGGCAGCGCGGGACCAATGAGAACACCAACGGGCTATTGAGGCAGTACTTCCCCAAGGGAACAGACCTCTCAGGCTACTCGCAAGCCAAGCTCAACGCAGTGGCAAGGAGATTGAACGAGCGCCCACGAAAGACATTAAACTTCGAAACACCAGCTGAACGATTCCACCAAACTGTTGCATCGATCGGTTGAATCCGCAACCCTGAGCGGTCACTCGCTATGGCGACCGTGATTGCCGTGATTGATATGCCTATCCGTGATCCGTCAACCGCGCGACAACCAGCAGAACATCAGCGCCGGGTCCAAGGGTAACGAATGCCAACAAGGTGACAGCGACTGCAATTTTCAGAGATTGTCCAAGATGAATACTGCACTATCACCGCGCCAGATGGTCATGCCGCTATTCTTGCGCTGCGGGATGCCGGGGAAGCGCAGCAGAATGTAAGCCAGCTCCGCCCCTGTCGCCGCGCACACTATCACTTGCTCGGGCCCGACGTTCATGTCTGGGGAGGGCTGCCCCACTTGCCAAGTTACCGTTGTGATGGTCCCGCCGGGAGTGCCGTCGGGGTCATCGAAATTGAGATCTGCGCTCGAGCACGCCAGCATCGCGTGCGCTTGACTGGCCGAAGCCAGTATCGCAAGTGCGATCAAAGTCCTTTTCATAGTTATCTCCAGTGGATGCCGTTCCAGCCCAAATAGGCTTCCAAGACATCCTTGAGGGGATCTCTTCATCCCCCTGACCAGTGCGTCTCTCATTGGACCTGGGTTAGCGTCCGCGTATTCTTGTAAGTCGTTGAAGGACAATTGTGGGCAGCGTCTTCAGGCCGCACCAAGTTATCCCTGTAATCCCGACCTTCCAATTCCCTTGTATCCCAATCGGGCATGGGCCGTCTGTGCGTCGACACACACGGAGGGCGAGCAGCGCCGCGGCCGGCAGGATCCGAAAGCAATCAGATCCCGAGGGCTCCGGATAATCGCGCGGGGGTCGAGGTACGACACCATGAACGTCCCAGAATCGTCGACTGGTCAGATCAGCGAGTTCGGACCTCGTCGATTCGGTCCAGCTAGAGGCCGCTAACGGCCACCTCCTTTCAACTTTTCGTGTAGCGGAACGAAGGATCAAGGACGGACTTCATCTGGCCTCCACGCTCGTGCTGTGTAATACGTCACTATTCCACGCACTTCGTCCATGCATATTGCAAGAGGCGTTCCATCCCCGACCAAATTGCGAAGGCTCAGCCACTTACCGCGAACGTCTTCTGCCCAAGTCTCGGTAACGTAAGAAACGTCGACACATTCGTTTAAGCGTCGTCAGACTCGCTTTGTTGCCGACAATTTGTCCCAAACCCTTGCTGAAGAGATTGATCTTCCATCCGATCGGACATCGGAAAGCCTATCTCTTGAGAGTTATTTCGCAACCAGCCACTGGCCGCGTTCGCGAAGCTGTGCCGCCGAGTTGGCGTACGCGCCAACGGCGCCGAGTCTCTCTCAGCCGCTATCGCTTCGTGCTCGGTCCGAACGCGCGTCGTGAGGCCGCACCAGATTGCCCGCCTGGCGCGCTCGCCAGGACGGTAGTGACCCTGCGGGACCTTCAGCGCGACCGGATGATGCGGCCCATGCCGACGACCCGTTCGATCACTGCCACCATAAGCACGATCAGCGCGATCTGAATCGTCGAGGCCGCGGCGATCACGAGCTGGCTGCCCTGGAACTGCAGATAGCTGAAGATCTCTATCGGCAGCGTGGTCAATCCCGGCCCACTCAGGAAGAGTGCCGTATTCAGTTCGCCGAACGACACGACAAAGGCGAACAGCCATCCCGAGAGTACGCCTTGCCATATCAGTGGCAGTGTCACGAGAAAAAGCGTGCTGAGCGGCCCTGCGCCCAGACTCTGCCCGGCCTCCTCCAGCGCGGGATCGAGGGCCTGCACGCTCGCCAGCACGGTGCGGAAGCAATAGGGCATGCCGATCACGCAGTGCGCCAGCAGCAAACCGGGAAACACGGGCACGCCGAGCGTCTTGTAGAGCAGCAGCAGTGCCAGACCCAGAATGATCGTCGGGAACACCAGCGGGGCGAGGAACAGGGATTGCAGCAGACCGGGGATCAAACCGCGCCGCCGGGCCAGGAACAGTGCTCCCATCGTGCCCAGGACCGTGGCGATCGTGGCCGACAGCAGCGCCAGCTCCAGCGAGAGCGCAAAGGCGTTGCGCATGTTGTCGAGATGGAAGAACTCGACAAACCAGCGCAGGGACAGCCCGGGCGGCGGAAACTGGAAATAGTCGGTGGGCGAGAACGCCGTCACAACGACGATCAGGATCGGCGCGAGGATCAACACGAACGCGATGGCGGCCGCGCCGCCGCGGATGGCGCGGCCGACTGAGAGCGCGCGGTTCATCGTCCCGTTCCCTGGATGCGGTTCGGGCGCAGCACGGCGAGGATGACCCCGGTGAGCGCCAGGGCCAGGGCGAGCAGGATGAAGGCCAGCGCCGCGGCGCGCGGCCACTGGAAACCCACCACGCTGTCGTAGACCATGCTGACCAGCAGTTTCGATCGCGGGCCGCCAAGCAGCGTGATCGTCACGTAGGCGGAAAGCGTCAGCAGGAATACCAGCAGCATTCCCGAGGCGACGCCGGGGGTGGACAGCGGCAGCGTGACATGGAGGAACGTGCGGACCGGTCCGGCGCCCAGCGCCTGGGCCGCCTCCTCGTAGCGCCGGTCGACCGCCGAAAGCGTGTTGGCGATCGTAATCACCATGTAGGGCAGCAGGATTGTCATCAGCCCCACCACCACGGCCTCGGTGTTGTAGAGCAGATCGAGCGGGACGTCGATCACGCCCAGGTCGAGCAGGCCCGTGTTGATCACACCGCGCCGGCCCAGCAGGGCTACCCAGCCATAGGCGCGGACGACATTGCTGACCATCAGCGGGAACAGCAGCAGCAGCATGACGATCATGCGGCGACGCGTCGGCAGCAGCGCGACGAAATACGCTACCGGGTAACCGATGAATAGGCAGAGGCCGAGGATCGCTGACGCCGTGCCCAGCGTACGGCGAATGATCCCGAGATAGAAGCTGTCGCCCAGGATCGACGTGTAATTCTCCAGCGTCAGTGTGCTGCCGTAGATCTCACTCGGGGACGCCGCGTGCAGGCTGATGTAGAACAGGTACAGCAGCGGGATGACGAAGAGAACGAGAGCCACCGCCAGCGGCGGCGTCAGCAATGCCCAGGCCCAGAGGTTCTTGACGCCCTTCACGCGCGTTCCGGCGCGACCAGCACCCCGCCTTCGACGTCCCATGCGCAGCACACGTCGTCGCCGACCGCCCAGTCGCCGGCGCCGGCGTTCTGCGCATAGGCGAGCAGCGGACCACCGACGCTGTTCATGTAATAGTGCGTCACCGAGCCGCGATAGACGATGCTGCGCAACTTGCCGCGCAGCCCTTCGCCGCCGGGAGCACCCATGCGCACACGCTCGGGGCGAACGGCCACACGCACCCTGGTGCCGACCGGCACCGATGCCGCTATCACGCGCACGCGTCCACCCGGCGTTTCCACCACGGCGATCTCGCCGTCGCGTGCAACCACGCTGCCGTCCAAGAAGTTGCTGGCGCCCAGAAATCCCGCGACGAACTCGCTCACCGGCCGGTCGTAGATCTCGCGCGGCGCACCGACCTGCTCGATCACGCCGCCGCGCATCACCGCCACACGGTCGGAGAGGGTCAGCGCTTCCTCCTGGTCGTGCGTGACGAACACCGCGGTGATGTCAAGGCGCTGCTGCAGGTCGCGCAGCTCGACCTGCATCTCCTCGCGCAGCATCTTGTCGAGCGCACCGAGCGGCTCGTCCAGCAGCAGCACCGCCGGCTTGACCACGATGGCCCGAGCCAGCGCGACCCGCTGCTGCTGCCCGCCCGACAATTGTCGTGGATAGCGGTCGGCAAGCGCGCCGAGCTTCACCAGCTCCAGCGCTTCCTTCACTGCCGCGCCACGCTCGCCGCGCGGTACGCGGCGCATGCGCAGACCGAACGCCACGTTCTCGGCCACGTTCAAATGCGGGAACAACGCGTAGCTCTGGAAAACCATGCTGAAATCGCGACGATAGGGCGCGATCGAGGTCACGCGCTGCCCGCGAATGTAGACGTCCCCCGCGCTCGGCTGCTCGAACCCGGCGATCAGACGCAGCGTCGTCGTCTTGCCGCAGCCGGACGGCCCGAGCAGCGAGAATATGGTTCCGCGCTCGATGTCGAGCGTGACATCGTTGACCGCCACGACCGCGCCGAAACTCTTGCGCACCTTGTCCAGCCGGACATCCGCCTCGCTCACTCCTGCCCCGCCATGGCCAAGTCCAGCTCGGCTGCGCGCGTCCAATTCTCGACCAACGCGACGGACAGTTCCAGCTCCATCAGCTGCTGGGCCGGCGTGCGCCCCGGCGTTGCGTCGAAATGCTCGGTCATCGTCGCCGCCAGATGGCGCCAGGAGGCGCGCAGTCCCGGCGGTTTTCCGGCTGCGGCGACTGCCACGGTAACCCTCGCGCTGGCTGCATCGATGCGCGCACAGACGCGCGCGGCAACGTCGCGCAGCAGATCGCCTTCCCCGCCCGCGCCGAAATCCGGCAACGCGTCCGCTTCACGTCGGCAGAGTTCGACGATATCGCCGTCCGCGGCGGCATTGCCGCCGCGCACGGCAACGGGCGCCGGTGAGCGCCGCGCCGTGGTCATCAACTCGTCGATCGCGTTTTGCACCAGGCGAAAGCTGGGAGAATCGGAAATCCGATAATGGCGCAACGTGTCACGCATCGTACCGAAGCCGCGGATCGGCAGGTAATGCCGCACGTAACCGTCGAGCGCCATGTACTTGCGGACCAGGTCGCCCATCTCCGGATGCGGCGAGAACAGCACGGCGCGTCCCCGGGTCCCCGCGGCCAGCAGGATCGCCGGCTTGCCGGCCATGTCGCGCCGAAACGTGTCGTGGTCGAGCGGATTGTCGATGGCAAGTCCGCCGGAAAGCGCCAACTCGCGGAACGTGGCGGCGACCTCGATATCGGGCCCGAGAAGGTCATAGATCGGCCCGTGGTAATACGGCACCTCCATTGTCGGCGGACAGCCGAGCGCCAGCGGACCCTCACGCATCTCCAAGGTCGTCACGCCCACGCCGCTCTGCAGGTATTCATGCGTGTAGAGGGGCTTGGCTTGAGCCGTACCGGTCCACCCGGGCCGCCCAGCCGACAGGTAATAAGCGCCCCCGCAGGAACCGATCGCGGTGCCGCCCTCCGCCAGGAAGGCACGCACCCGGGCGTCCGCACCGACCACGTCCTCGGCATTGTCGAATCCCCAGGTCGAGAATCCACCGGGCAGAATGAGCAGATTGGCGTTGTCCAGCGCGCCGCTGGACAGCGCCGCGCCGTCGCAGGGCGTGTAGGCAACCCCCAGCCGCAGAAGGCACAGCGAGTAATATGCGAAATACGGAAAGCGCGAAGCGGTGCCGGCGAACAGCAATGCGGCGGCCGCATTCAGCGGTTGCGCACCGCCGGGAACCCTTCCCTCCCAGGGAACAGTCTTCAGGCCCAGGCGGCCGATGGCTGCCTGGCCGCGCGCCGTCAGCTCGAGCAGGTAGTCGCCCGCATCGAAGGCAACTTCGCGGGCGCGCAGGCGCCACGCGCGCGCGCCGGCCGCCAGCGCGCGATTGACGGCCAGGGCGACGTCGAGATTGTCGCCATTGGCGCGCCAGCTCAGATGACAGAGCTTGGCGGCGCCGCTAGCCGCCGGCATCAGCTTACCGCGACCACCTTGTTCCAGCGTTCGACCCAGGCCGCGCGGTGGTCGCCCATGTAATCCAGGTCGAGCTTCACCAGACGGTCGAGTTGATCCTGCGGGAACTTGACGCGCTCCTGCAGCTCGGGCGAAAGGCGCGACTGCGTGTCCTTGTTCGTCCCGCCGTAATTGTAGATCTTAGCGGCGAAGGGCTGCACGTCTGGATCCATGGTGACATTGAGGTACTCCTCGGCCGCCTCGAGGTTCTTCGTGTTCTTGGCGATGCACGTCCCCGACGAGTAGGGGATACCGCCTTCCTTCGGGTATACCCATTCCACCGGGGTACCCCAACCCTTCACCGTATAGGTCTGCGACTTGTAGAGGATGCCGATCATGGCGTCCTCCGTACGCATCGCATTCATCATCGTGTCGGTGTCCTTGGCCCAGATCGGGCGCAGATCGGCCATCTTCTTCAGCATCTCGAACCCGGCCTCCTCGTCCATCGGCGGCTTCCCTCTGGCCAGCGCGCCGATGGGGATGATGTACGAGCCGATGGAATGCGAGATCTCGGGCAGCACGATGCGGCCCTTGAGCTCCGGCCGCCACAAATCCGCCCACGACGTAGGCGGATTCTTCAACAGCTTGGTGTTGTAGATGATCCCGGTGACGGAAAAGATCTGCGGCACCCAGTAGTCGTTCCAGAACGACGGAATCATGTTGTGCAGGTTCGGCATGCGCGGAGAGTCGCGGTTCAGCTTTTCCGCCACACCCTGCTTGATCGCGAGGGGCACCAGGCCATCGGCGAGCTGGAACAGGTCGGTGGCCGGGTTTGGCTGGCTCACCTTCACTTTGGTGATGCGCTCGACCGGGCTCCCGCCGCGATCCTGCACCACCTTGATACCCGTCGCCTTCGTGTAGGCCGCGTCGACGTTGTCGCGCATGGCATCACCCCACTGGCCGCCCCAGGTCATGATGACCAGTTGCTCGGTCTTTGCTTGCGCATCGAAAGGACGCAGCAGGGGAAGCGCCATCGATGCGCCGGTCGCCTTGAGCAATTGTCTTCTATGCATGACTATCTCCCCATTTCCGCGTTGATCGTCTCATATCGCTTCCTCGCGAATGCCCTTCGCATTCTAGTCCTCGAGAATTGCCGAGGCCAGAAGCCGCCGCCCGTTACCAGCCCACCGCGTAGGAGGGGCGCCGAGGGTCGGCGCCGGCCGAGATTACGCCACTCGTGTGCTCGGCGCGCAGCACGCACACGGCGCCGGCCCGCCACACGAACTCGGGCCAATCCTCGATCTGGTGGCCGCGTGCCGCCAGGCCGTCGCGCACGCTCTGCGGCACGCGGCTTTCCACGTGCAGAAGCGCCGGTGAATAGTTGTGCGGCTCGAACGAATCGGGGAAGCTGTACGACGCGAACCGCGCGGCTTCCACGGCCTGTTGCGGATTCATGTCGAACACCGTGATGTTCAGGAGCACCTGCAGCATCGCCTGCGCCTGCACGTCGCCGCCGGGTGTCCCGAAGGGCATCGGGCTGCCGTCCGGCAGTATCGCCAGCGCGGGGCTGGGCGTGAGTCGCGGCCGCTTGCCCGGCGCCACCGATGACGCGTGCGTCGGATCGGCCCAGCTCTGCGATCCGCGCGAGGATGGGCACAGGCCCGTGCCGGGGATCACGGGCGTGTCGAACGACGGGTCGCTGGGCGTGGCCGAGAGCACGTTTCCGTCCTTGTCCACCACGCAGACGTAGGACGTGTCGCGCGCGCCGGCCGCGCGCGCGGAGCGCGGTCGGCACCGGACCCAGGCGATGCGCAAAGCCAGGGATCTCGCCACAGGGAGGCATCTCCGGCCAGGCGCGGTCGAGGCGCAGCATCTCGCGGCGGCGGCGCGCATAGGCGTCGGACAGCAGCGTCTCGATCGGCACGCTCACGAATCGCGGGTCGCCGTAATAACGTTCGCGATCGGCGAAGGCGAGCTTGATTGCCTCCGCCACCGTATGCGCATAGTCGAGCGTGTTGTGACCCATGGCCTTGAGATCGATGCCCTCCAGCACACCGAGCATTTGCAGCAGCACCGGACCCTGGCACCAGGGGCCGCACGTGTACACGTCGGCGCCGGCGAAGCGCGCCCTCACCGGCGGCTCCACGGCGACGCGAAACTCGGCCATATCCTGCTCCGTCATCAGGCCGCCGTTGGCCTCGTGGTAGGCCACGATGGCGCGCGCGACGTCGCCACGATAAAAGGCATCCCGCGCGGCTTTCAGCCCGGCGGCGCGGCCGTTCGCCGCCGCAGCCTGCTCCTGATCCGCCATGTACTGTAGTGTCCGGCCGAGGTCGGTCTGGACGAAGATCTCGCCCCTGCGCGGCGGCGCGCCGTTCGGCAGATAGATCGCAGCACTCGATGGCCAGCGCGCGTAGTCGGCGGCATGCATCCCGATCATGTCCGACATCAGACCGTACATCGGGAAGCCCCGGCTCGCGAAACGAATCGCAGCGCGGGCGCAATTGCCGAAACCCATCGTGCCGTAGTTCTCGAGCGCGGTGATCCAGGCATCAGGTGCGGCCGGAACTACCGTGCGCAGCACGCCGTCCGGGATCCTGCCGCCATGGCGCTTCTGAAAAAGGTCCGGCGACACGGCGCGCGGCCAGGTGCCGAGGCCGCTGATGGTCAGAACGTCGCGCTCCTTCGCACGATAGATCATCATCGGCGCCACACCGGCGAAGTTCACCAGATCGCTCTGCAGCACGGAGAGCGCGATGCCTGCGGCAACGCCCGCATCCACGGCATTGCCGCCCGCCTCAAGAATGGCGAAAGCGGCGTGGGCTGCGCCGTAATGCCCTGCCACCGCCATGTGACGTGTTCCCATCAGGCAGGGGCGGAGGCTTTCGATTCCGCCGACTGCCCAGGATTGGGATATCGAGTCGCTCGGCATCGTCCATTTCCTTGTCTTGTGCAACTTTAGGAAGTGCGCGGATCGCGAATCGAGTGCCGATTCCGTGATCGACAGGTATGCAAATCGCGCAAACGCGTACGAGTATTGTGGGTTCGGTCACATGGGTCAACCGAGGGCCATTCGCGCCAACGAGCCGACCGGTGACGATCGCTTAGACGGCGCCCGAATCCGGGCCGCCAACTCCCTCGACAACGTCGGAATGAGGAAACCAGCCGCTGCCGTCCGCGATGACGGCTTTCGACCCGTTGCGGACCGTCGCGAGTGTCCGCTTTGGAGGAGCCAATGCCGACCCAGCCAATGGTATTTTGTCGTCGATCGATCGGATTGTGCGGAAAGCTGTGGCGGCGGTGTGCCTCGATTTGCTCCGTCATTACAGTGAGTACTTCTTTGTCAGACTCGATGCAGATGTAAGCCGCCGCCCACGTTCAGCACTTCGCCGGTGGCGAACGGCAGCTGGCCGAGGGCGATCGTTGCGACGGTTCTCCCGACATCCTCTGGTGTCCCCCATCGCTTGAGTGGCACGCCATCGCTTTCGATGAGGCGATCATAGGTCGCGGTCGCGGGCTCGGTCATATCGCTTCGAATGATGCCGGGTCGCACTTCAAAGACGTGGATATTGGCTTGCGCGAGTCTTGCCGCGAACAGCTTCGACATCATCGAAAGTGCCGCCTTGGTCATGCAGTAGTCCGCCCGATTGAGACCAACGATCTCCGCGTTGGCTGATGTAATAGTCACGATCGATCGATACACCGGTCCCGCGCCAGACGAGTCGGTACCGATCATCGCGCGTGCGACAGCCTGCGTCAGGAAAAACGTGCCGCGCAAGTTGACGGCTACATTGCGGTCAAAGCTTTCTGCAGTGAGCTCCAGCATGTCGCCACGGCGCAATGACGTCACTCCGGCGTTATTGACCAAACAATCGATTGTGCCCAGATTCTCGCGGACTGCTTCTATCAGGGCCGCGTGCGAACCCAGGTCCGCGATATCCTGCTGGAAGTAGATAGCCTTTCGGGCGAAAGAATGTACGTCGTCAACAGATGCCGAGGCCTCCTCGCCTGGCTGCAGGCCGACGATCGCGATGTCGAAGCCGGCCCCCGCCAGCGCCTTGCAAATGCTTCGGCCGATGCCGCGTGACCCGCCCGTGACCAGCGCGGTTCTCACGTCACAGGTAGGGCCTGAGCCACGCCAGCCCGGCTGAAGTGCCGCCAGGTTGCATTCCCTTGCGCGGTCGATACTCGCAACCGACCCAGCCCCCGTAGGCAAGTTCGTCCAGCAAGGCGAATAGATAGGGGTAGTTGAGCTCACCCACGTCGGGCTCGTGCCGCTCCGGCACGCCAGCGATTTGGATATGGCCGACTTTGCCGGTTGGCACGTAGCGTCTCAACTTCACCGCGAGATCGCCCTCGACAATCTGGCAGTGATAAAGATCCATCTGCACCTTGAGGTTGGATATCCCTACGTCTTCGAAAGCCTTGTGCGCTTGGTCCTGGCGATTCAGAAAGAAGCCCGGGATATCGCGTGTGTTAATGGGTTCGATCAATACGTCGATGCCCCGCTTCGCGGCCTCGAGAGCCGCCCAGCGCAGTTGTTTGATATAGATAGGATATAGCGTCTCGCGCGCGCTGCCTGCTGGTATAAGCCCAGCCATCACATGAACGCGTGGGCAGCGCAGTGTCTCGGCATAATCGAGCGCTTTGCTGATACCAGCACGGAACTCTTCTCCGCGCTCCGGCAGGCACGCCAGGCCCCTCTCGCCCCCATCCCAATCGCCGGGCGGCGCATTGAATAGGGCCTGTTGCAGGCCGTTGTCTCGGAGACGGGCTGCGATTTCGTGGGATTCGAATGCATACGGAAACAGAAACTCAACCGCCTTGAAGCCGTCACGCGCGGCGGCTGCAAAACGATCGAGAAACTCAAGCTCCGGATAGAGCATGGATAAATTGGCGGCAAATTTTGGCATGGCATTCACCAGCGCGCGCCGAAGGTCTGGCGCAGTTCGTCGATTTGCGTTTCCGTCAATGGGCCGGGGGCGGATGGGCTAAGGATCATCAGCCGGGCGGTTTCTTCGAGCTCCTCGAGTGTGGCCATGGCCGCCGCAGGGGACTCGTGCCAGACATTGGGCCCCAGGCGCTCGAGCATGACCGCGCGAATCGGCGTCCCGGCTTCGCCATAGCGAAGAATAGTCTCCGCGACCAGCTGCGCCGCCTCGGGGTCACCCGGGCGATGGTAGGGAACCACGGGGACATGCCCGACTTTCATCACAAAGTAGGGCGTCAAGGCTGGCAGCAGTTCTGCGCTGCTAGGCTTTAGCGTCAGCGCGACACAGTGCGCACTGTGGGTGTGAATCACGCAGCATGTTTTCTCATCGAAATGGCTTGCAGCCGCGTAGATCTGCGAGTGTAGCGCCATCGTTTTGCTGGCGAGGTCGCCGCTGAGTTGCTGCGCACTGGAGTCCACCCGAGCCAGTCGGGCAGGATCAAGGAAGCCCAGGCAGGCGTCGGTCGGCGTGATCAGATAGCCGCCGCCCTGAGACTCGTTCAGTCGCACGCTGATGTTGCCAGCCGTGGCATGCACGTGGCCTCGCTCGAACAGACTGCGCCCGACGCGGCAGATTTCCTCCCGGGCTTGAGCTTCGGTCATGCCAGCATCGAAAAGGCTTTGGTGAAGAAATCGTCGGCACCGAAATTACCGGACTTCAGCGCTAAGTGCAGGTCCACGTCCGGCACGGCCTGAGTATGGGCGTAGCACCAGGGGACGCCGGGGTCGATTTGCGGGCCGATTTTCATTTGCGTGATGTTCAAGGCCTGTACGCAGGCGCCGGAGGATTCACCGCCAGCTACGACGAGCTGGCGAACACCGAGTTCCACCAGACCACGTGCAACCGCAGCCAGCGCATTCTCCAACATGGTACCGGCCTGATGCACGCCGAGTTGCCCTTGGACCATCTTGACCGCATTGGAATCAGCGGTCGAGTAGATCAGCACTGGTCCCTGACTCAGCAGGGGCGCAGCCCAAGCCAACGCCTGCGCCGTTACATCCACCCCAGCAGCGATCTGCAAGGGATCTATACGGAACGCTGGACCACCAGCTTGGATAAAGGCCTGTACCTGCCGATTGGTAGCCGGTGAGCAACTGCCCGACAGGCCCGCCTGCAATCCGGTGCTTCTGGGCAACGTGGCTGCAGCATTCGAGGGCGTAATCCCAAAATTGGAGGGCAGACCAATCGCCACGCCCGAGCCCGCCGTCACGAGTGGCATGCTTTTTAGTGCCGGCCCCAGCCGCAGCAGGTCATCGTTGGAGATCGCGTCCACGATGGCCAAACCGATACCTTGGGCATGCAATTCTCCGATGCGCGTGCGAATAGCCGTTTCACCCTGTGCCACCACTTTGTAGTCAATCAAGCCTACCTTGCGGCGGCATTGCGCCTGTAGCACGCGCACGAGATTGGAATCCGTCATCGGTGTGAGCGGATGGTTCTGCATACCACTCTCATTGAGCGGCACGTCGCCCACGAACAAATGTCCCTTGAATACGGTGCGCTGGTTATCGGGGAATGCGGGCGTAGCAATGGTGAAATCAGCGCTTTCCAAGCTTGCCAATGCATCCATAAGCGCCTCGGCCACCGGCCCGATATTGCCTTGCGGAGTACTGTCGAAAGTAGAGCAATACTTGAAATAGATCTGTTGAGCACCGTGCGCTTGCAACCATTGCAATGCGTCCAGCGACTGCGCAACGGCTTCATTCCTGGGCGCCGTTCGCGACTTCAGTGTCACCACCAGCGCATCGGCATCCGTGTCCAATGGCCGTCCTGGCACACCAATGACCTGCACAACGCGCATCCCGGCGCGTACGAGGTTGTTCGCCAGATCCGTTGCGCCGGTGAAATCGTCGGCAATGCAGCCTAAAAGCACGTTCTTCATGCCATCTCGAGCAAATCAATTCTTATATATCCGACCGCTGCGCTTGCGACCCGCGGCCGAAGATTGCCGTGAGCGCCGAATGAAGATCTGGCGCACCGCGACCTTGCCGGTCAAGAGTCAACGAGAAGCCACTGAGCTGTTCGGCGGTATTCCTGGCGCAAAGAAATTCATGATCACTTCGATCTGTCCCGAATGCATGTCATGCCCGTTGACGCAATGGCACCCTTGGCGAAGCCCATGCTGAATAATTGCCGTTGGAGACTCCGATATCACGACATCGCCCACCAGCGTGGCGGCCGAGAGCGGTCCGATGTGACCCGGCATTCCGTCACCAGGTCGCATCCCGACCGGCGAGGCATTAACGATCATATCGACATCAGCTGACTTCGAGCTGGCGGCCGCCAAATCACAGTCAGGGAACGCATTGCGCATCGCCTTGGCAAGCGCCTCGACCCGGCCAGCATCCGGATCGACGATTCTAATCGATTTGACTCCGGCACCAGCCAGGGCGCATGCAATGGCGCTACCTGCACCACCAGCACCGAACATCAATACCCGCCGTCCATGGATGCGCTCACCCTTTCGCTCGATGCCGCGCACAAATCCCTCTCCATCAAACATGTCACCGGTCCATGAACCGTCCGCTTCTCGTCGCAGAGCATTGACAGCACCTATGCACTTGGCAGCCCTCCCGAGCCGGCTGGCAAATGGAAGCATGCGGGCCTTGAAGGGCACGGTCACCAGCAATCCGTCGAGATTGCCGAGCGCCATCAACGCCGGAATGACTTCGTCGAATCGTTTCGCGGGCACCAACGCAGGCACAAGCACCGCGTTCATGTGGATGGCGGCGAAGCGCTCGGTATAAACCTCCGGCGAGCGCACCTGGACGATGGGGTCTCCCAGGATGGCGTACAGACGAGTCGCGCCGGTGATCCTAACTGGACTCGTCACTTTGCGGCCACTCTGCGAGCCTCGTGCCACTGCGCGACGCGCTTCGATCGATAACCACGTGCCTTGCCATGAACATGCGCAGCAAGGTCCATCGGCCGAGTGTCGAAAATGCGCGCATCCATCTGCTTAAGGTCGCGCGCAACGCGTGGTCTAAATCTCATGTTCGAAATGACGTCGCGCTCGGGGTCGAGGCCGGGCGCGATCTCGATCAACTCCAGCCCGTCAGCCCCGATCCGGAAGACCGCGCGCTCTGTGACGAAAAGGGCCACCTGCCCTCGCTCGCGTCCAATCTCGGCGCTGTAGCAGATTTGCTCGAGCTTCGGAACGAACTTCTGATGGCGACCTTCCTTGCGGATGACGGTCTTGCCTTGTTCCCAGATAACGTCGAGATCACCGGCCGTGAGCGTTCCGCTGAATACGACGCATCTGGCATTCTGGCTGATGTTAATGAACCCGCCCACGCCAATGATCCTGTCGCCGAAACGGCTGACGTTGACATTGCCTTGTGGGTCGACCTCGGCGAACGAAAGGAAGGCCAGATCTAGCCCCCCGCCATCGTAGAAATCGAATTGCGCCGGCTGATCAATCATCGCCGAAAAATTTTGCGCTCCACCGGAGTCGCGGCCGCTGATCGGGGCCCCGCCAATCAGGCCCTGCTCGTTGGTCAGATGCACTGCATCAAGCAAACCCTCTTCGGCGGCGATGGTCGATAACCCTGTCGAAACGCCGGCGCCAAGATTGCAGATTGCACCCGGAAAAAGCTCCATCGCGGCACGGCGAACGATCACCTTGCGCGGGCCGAACGGCAGCGGTTTGATATGGTCTATCGGAATGCGCAACTCCCCGGAATAACTGGGGTCGTAGTCGGTGGCGTAAGTCTGACGCTGCTCCGCATCGACGACCACAAAGTCGACCAAGATTCCGGGGATCTTCACTTGCTGGGCCGGTAACGTGCCCCGACTGGCCATCCGCTTGACTTGCACGATCACGATGCCCCCGACGCGCCGCGTCGCCTGCGCCATCGCAAGCATCTCGCCAAACACGGCCTCCTGTTCCATCGTCACGTTGCCATCCTCATCGGCGGTCGTACCCCGCAGGAATGCGACGCTGACGGGCACCGGCTTGAACAGCAACCATTCCTCTCCGGCGAGAGTGACCACTTCGACAAAATCCAGCGGCGTACACGGGCTTTGCCGCGCGCCCTGCTGCCTTGGATCGACGAAACTGCGGAGTCCCGTCTTGGTTAACAGGCCGGGTCTGCCAGCGGCCATATCGCGCATGAGTTGGGACAGCACACCTTGCGGAAACGTGTACGCTTCGATCTTGTTCTCGGCTGCCAAGCGAGCGAGGCCAGGCGAATCGACGAGAGCACTCGTGATCGCCCGTTTGAGCAGACCCTCGTGCGCGAGATGACTGGCGCCCAGAGCCGCCCGATCGCCGACGCCAACCACGCTCACCGATGTAAGTCCTCGCGGCTTGCGCTCCGCCTGGAAGCGCCGCTCGACCGCAGCGAGCAAAGCTTCAGGCACAGAATGACCACCGCCGGAACCGCTGATCAGGATCGCGTCGCCATCCTCAACAAGTCGAGCAGCTTCGTCCGCCGTAATTTTTTCCATGACCTTTTCTTTAATCACACTTGCCTTGCGCCTCAAGCGTCCTGCTCGACAGCAACGCGTGCTCTACCGTCGCGTCTCATTGCCCGCTGATCGCATCTGCAAATTCACCGGCCCTTGAACTCTGGTTGGCGTTTGGCAAAGAAGGCTGCTACGCCTTCGTGGAGATCGCTGCTATCAAATATCTCCTGCTGAGCCTTTGTCGACATCGACAGCCCGGCGTCAAGGGGAAGGTCTTGGGCTGCGTCCACGAGCTCTTTGGCGAGCCGGTTAGAGACCGGCCCGCGCGAGACGATGGTGGCAGCAAGTTCCCGCGCGCCATCTAGCGCCGATCCATCCGTGACCACGCGGTTCACCAGTCCCCAGGCCAAGGCCTGGTCGTCGGAAACCGTTTCTCCCGTAAAAAGCATCTGCTTGGCTCGCGCAGGGCCTACGAGGCGCGTCAATCGCAAAGAGCCGTTCCCTGCCAACCCGCCGAGCCGGGACTCAGTAAGGCCCATTACAGCTCCGCGCTTGGATACGCGAAGGTCGCACGCGAGAGCGAGTTCCAGTCCACCACCCAAAGCCGGGCCGTCGATCGCAGCGATCGTTGGCATAGGCATGTGAGCTAAATGCCTGAGTACCATGTCCTCAAACAGAATCTTATGTTCGCTGGCATCTTTCCGGAGGTGAGAAAACTCTTTGATATCACTCCCGGCACAGAAGGCGCGGCCATCTCCGCCATGCAGAATCAGACATCGGACTCCCGTGCTGGCGGCAACATCGATTAAGACACCATTGAACGCGCGCAGCATTGCCTTGGTCACGAGATTGATCGGACCGTTGTTGATCGCCACTTCGGCGATCATGCCGTTGAATGCCACTGAAACGAGCGACCGGGAATCCTCCTGCGACGTAATGCTGCTCGTCCCACTGGTCGTCATGACGTAACGCTCCTAGCACGGACGTAAGTAGGTCTGATGGACACGTGCGGTACATCGTTCGTTCGGGTCCGTGAAGGAACGTCAAGAAATGTCACGTCACCTGCCGACGTGACTACATCAGCGTTCCAAGGTCCGAACCGCTTCATGACTAGTCTTCGAGGGGTGCGGAAACATCAACTCCGTGAAGCACACCCATTCGTTCGAAATGCCTGTGAATCCTGTCCACATAGGCACCGAATTCCGGAGCGTCACCGAGAACGATGGGCCGGGGACGGGGTAGGTCCACTTTGATCTGTTCCACAACCTCGCCGGGGCTGGGACTCATCACCAATACGCGGTCGGAGAGTCCTACTGCCTCCTCCACGCTATGCGTGATGAAAAGCACCGTCGGCCTGCGACGGAGCCATAGCGCTTCCAAATCCATACGGACCTGCAGACGCGTCAAGGCGTCCAGTGCCCCGAACGGCTCGTCCATCAAAAGTACCGACGGGTCGTGGACCAGGGTGCGAACAAGGGAGACGCGCTGACGCATACCACCAGAGAGCTGACGGGGGTATTTGTTCATGGCCTGAGTCAGGCGAAGCTGCTGAAAGAGCTCCTTGGCTCTCGTCTCAATCTTCTTTTTCGGCAGCCCACGAATCTCGGCCTGTAGCGTAACGTTCGCTATGGCACTGCGGAACTCGAGGAGCAGATGGTCCTGGAAGGCGATCCCGATGTCAGTGACGGGTTTCGTTACGCTCTTTCCCGCCACCGCAATGTCGCCACGGCTACGCTTCAAAAGCCCCGCGACCATGAGCATCAACGTACTCTTTCCACATCCAGACGGGCCGACTACGGAGATAAATTCCCCCGCTTCAATGTCCACGCTGACTTCTTTGAGCGCGAGAAACGGGTGCTCATCGTCTTCGCCGAAGCTCTTGGACACGTTGCTGATTCTGATCGGAACACCGGACCCCACTTCCGTTCCATGGACGACAGTCATCGGGCGCCGCCCCTATTCCTTCGTCTCGCCAGCGGCCGACGCCGAGATGGCTTCGAGGGGAACTTTCGAAAGCAATAGTACCTTGCGGCCTCGCTGTACGATTCTGTCGTTTTGGTCCACGACCGATACATCGAAAACGGCAATCGCCTGCGTGGGCCTAGACTTGCTATCCCGGAGCTCGCTGATTTGGTAGTTCACGAAGATCGTGTCGCCAATGAATATCGGCGCAATGAACTTCCAATCGCTTATTCCCAGGAAAGCTATTGCCGTTTCCCGCAGTTCGCCGGTCCTAGGCCACATGAGGCCGTGAGCATACGCAAGGCCCAGCATTCCGTGAGCGACCCTGCGTCCGAACTGGCTGCTCTTGGCGTAGACGTCGCTGGTGTGCAGCTCCGAGAAGTCCCCTGTGAGACCGGCAAAGCCTACGACATCAGCGTCCGTAATGGTGCGTCCGGGACTGCGGAACGCCATGCCCACATGAAGGTCGGCATAGCGGTAGCCGGTTCGTCGTTCGTTGGCCATGACAGGTTCCGCTTATCCTCGGCGCTGCGCGTCAGACAACGTCGTTACGTCAAGCCTTGCAGGCGCGCATCTCTGATGCGGGTGGCAGGTAGGCGTTGGTGTAATAGCTTTTTGGATCCTGGCCGGCCGGCAGAAGCTTCACTTCTGAGAGGAGATCCTGCGTCTTCACCCACAGTGCATCTTCCGCCTTGCCAATGTATTTCGCTCCACCGCTGCATAGCAACGGCTTGATCGATGCCAGCTCCGCGGTAGCGAGCTTTTCGTTCATTTCGGGGAAGACGCTTTTGAGGTCCTTCACCGCCTTTTCGGGATTATCGAGCGCGAAGTACCAGCCCCTGAGGCTTGCCGCAATGAACTTCTTGACAACCTCCGGGTTGTTTTTGATGTAACTGTCGCTGGCGAAGATCGAGGTGCTCACGGTCGGAACACCATGGTCCGCGAACATGAAGTTGTCTGTTTCCGCACCTTGCGCCTCTAACTGGATTTGATACGAATCGATCGATCCGAGGATCGCGTCAACTTGGCCTTGCAGCAGAGAAGGCACCATCGCCGTGGCGGGCATGTTGATGAGATTTACTTCCGATTCCTTCAGGTTGTTGGCTTTCAGAAACAGGGGAAGCATCGTTGTCTGGGATGAACCGGACGGAACTCCTACCTTCTTGCCGACAAGGTCCTTGATCGACTTGATTCCGGTCTTTTTCAGTGCCGAAACTTCGTTCGGATTTGATTGGTAGACTGTAGACAGCACCTTCATGGGCGCGCCCTTCGCGATTAACTGGCTCACCGCGACCGCATCGGCGTACGCAATCTCGGATCGACCGTTTGCGACTAGCTGTGCTGTGTTCCCAGAACCGTTGCCCTGGACGAGCGTCACGTTAAGTCCAGCGTCCTTGTAGAAACCTTCCGCCACGGCAGCGGCGAAACCCGCGTTTGCTCCGCCAGCTACCCAGTTGAGCTGAAAGGTGATTGGCGTCTCAGCCGCTATCGCAGTACCAGCTGCGAGGGCAAGACCAGATGCGATAGCGGCGTCCACAAAAAGTCTTCTCATTGATTTACGCATTTCATCTCCTCTCGATATGGATTGGCCGGATGGCCGCCCGAAAAACAGGGTTCCCATGTACTCGCCCCCAACGGTCTTGACCCGTGCTCTCACTAGTTGTTCTTCGCACGTTGCCATGGGGTCATAGCCCACTCACTGAATTCGACTATGTAGTTGATCGCGATTCCGATAATTGTGAGCACGACAAGCACCGCGAAAACGAGTTCAAGGTCCATCGTGCCGGTGCCACGGAGCAGGACAAAGCCCAATCCTCTGTTGGCGCCGACAAACTCGGCGACGATGGCTGCCGTAGCGGCGATAGTCGCCGACGTCTTGATGCCAGAGAAAATTACAGGGAGCGCAGCCGGGAATCGAAGATAGCGGAAGGTCTGCCAAGGAGTGGCACCCATTGACTGGGTCAGGTACAGAAACCGGTTGTCGAGAATTTGAAATCCACTGATGCTCGCCAGCAGCAAGGGGAAGAAGGTCATCAGCACAGTGAGCAGCACTTTGGATTCGATCCCGAAGCCAAGCCACACGAGGAAGAGCGGCGCAACCGCAATTTTCGGCACCAGTTGCATAAGCATCAACGGCGGGTAGCCAATCTGTCTTGCCAGCGGCGAAAGGGCAATAACCAGCCCGAGCGGTATTGCCATCAACACGGTCAAACCAAAGCCCAGGAGGATCTCGGTTAGTGTTACCACGGAGTGATTCCAAAGCATTGGGGCATCCGTTACGACTCGTGAAAAAACGCTGCCTGGACCCGGTAGCAGGTAAGCCGGGATTTTGAAAATAGGTACGGCAGCGGCCCACAGTGCGACGATGACAATAAACGTCAGAGGCGGGAGCAGATTCCACCCGATGCGCTTTACCTTGCGTATGCGCCTTGATTTCCTCTTCTTGCCGACCTCGTACGAAACAGCGAGCGGAAGGGCCTCCGAGGCTTCCGGACTTTGGGAGTCATTGGGTCGCCCCCGCGATATCTTCAATGACATATAAACACCTCCTTCGTCACGTTTGGTCGCGTGCGCTTCGACGAATCACTGCACATCGCGCAGGCGCTGGCGGAAGTCAAAGCGCAGCAATACGGCATCCGTCTTGTCACCCCGCGAAAGCTCGAGGCCCCGCTTCGCCACTTGCTTTCTCCTGCGCGAGTTTGAACAGCCTCCTGCGATCCTGACATTGGAGAAGAATACAACTCAACCGAGTGCGACCTGCCGAAGTTTGGCTGGGACGTGGTGCTCTCGCACGGGCCATAGTTGAGAAAGGTCGGACGCCGCGGAAAGAACCGCGGGTACAATTTCGCCGATCCGCTTTCGTGTCAGTCGAACGCTTGGGCCAGCCACGCTTACGGTCCCGACAGCGGGTAATTCTTTGCGATCGCTGGCCCGGATTACGGCAGCGAGCGCGGTCACGCCAGGTTCGGCTTCTTCGATAACCATACCGTAGCCGCGCGTGCGTGTCCTGCGCAAATCATCGCGCAATCGACCGATACTTCGAAGGGCGTTAGGACCCACCGGCGCGATATCAAACCCTCGACGCAGGACTATGCGTAAGGCGTCCTTTTCAGGAAGCGTGGCGAGCCAAGCCTTTCCCGTTGCAGTGGCATGCAGTACGACCGGGCGGGCCATGATCGGATCGAGGCGCAACGTCGCCTTCGCACCTTGTGCCTTCGCCACCCATACTAAGGAATCACCGTCGACCACCGTCATCCGGACAAGCTCCTCAGTCTGAGCGGCGAGACGATCCAGAACCGGCTGGCAGATCTCTGGCAATCTGGTCGCGCCAAGCTGCCGGAATCCAAGCGACACGAGATGCATGGTGGGCTTGTAATGTTGCGTCAGTGCATCTTGCGCGACGTAGTGGCGCCCGATTAGGGTGTTCAACAGCTTGTGCGCCGCACTCTTCGGCATCTCGAGTTGGTCGGCGAGCGAGGTCAGTGATAAACCTTCCGGGCGGTCAACCAGTACCTCAAGGATTTCGAGCGCCCGCTCCACCGACCCCGTGCTGAAGCCCACCATCTCGTCAATTCTCTCGGACGTTCTTGAACCGCAGGCAGTATCTCATTCTTGAACATGGTTTCAAGATGCGCCCCATGATACCTGTCGCCGTAAAGGTGTCAAGGCGAGAGTCGCCTCGACTGATCGAAAAGTACACTCGAGATTGTCGAACAGGGCGATCGATAGCCCTACTCGGATTTATCCACGTTTTCCGGAGCCAGACCGGAATTGCAGAGGAAAAAGAAACGGCCCGCATCGCTGCGGGCCGCATGTAGATTGGCTTCCCGACCAGGGCTCGAACCTGGGACCTGCGGATTAACAGTCCGTCGATCTCGTATGTAATTTCATTGCATCATCAACTGCTTACGGCGTCCGCGCACCTTCGCCAGCGCAGTCTAATGCAGTGCAATGCAGGGGTACGCAAAACAGTGCTGCTACGTTTTTGTATACAGGTCAATTAATTGACTACCTGTCGCCCCCGCTATGCCCGTCGGATGATCTCTAACGTGGCATCGCTCTATCAACCCAGGAACTATGGTACGAGTCGACTCATCTCGACTTAGGTTGATGCTGCTTGATCCACGCACCGATTTCGGGCCAGACGTGGTGCAGCGTATGCGAGCCCATGAAAAGGCCGATGTGGCCGCCTGGAACGAGTTTCTTCACGATCTCGTGTTTTGGGGTTCCGACGAGTTCCTCCGCGTTGAAGACCTGTTCCTTGGTCGTGATGTCGTCCGACTCGCCGGCAAGCAGGTACAGCGGAACCTTGATGTCTCTGAGCGAAATGGTCTGCCCTAGCGCGACGAAGGTGCCTTTCGCCAGCCGGTTTTCCTGGAACAACTCGGTGATGGCCTGAAGATACCAACGCCCAGGCAGGTCGATCGGATTTTCGTACCAGCGCTCGAAGCGTTCGGTGCGCTTGATGTAGGACTTATCCTCGATATGCTGGTATAGATCGATGTATTTCTCGAGGTATTGCTCCCCCGGATGCATGTTCTTCCAGCCCGCAAGCATGAATTTCCCGAGCATTCGTCCCCCACCTGCGGCGACCATCTCCTCGTAGAAACTCAGTGGGAGCTTGTGTGCCATCTTCTTGATCGCTCCATTGCCACCAGCGGTGTCGATCGGTGAGCCGGCCAGCACTAGGGTCGCCACTTTGCCTGGAAATCGGGCGGCAAACATCGCCGACAGCCAGCCGCCCTGGCACAGGCCGATCAAGTGAACTCTTCCACCAAGGCTGTCGACCGCGACATTGAGATCGGCTAGATAGATATCGATGTCGAAATCCTTCATTGCCTCGGTCGCGCTTTTCCAATCGGTGACGAGGACCCGTTCCAGGCCACAATCCTGCAGTGTCTCGACCAGGCTCTGCCCCTTGTCGTAATCGGCGATGGTCGAACTGTGACCCGCGTAGGGAGCGTCAATCAGTATGGGTCGTCCATTGACGCCAGGGGTAGCTCGCGAGAAATCGCGCAGGCGCATGGTGTCCAGATCCATTAGGACATGGTTCGATGTTGCCCACTCCGGCTTGGGTGGTGCAGCGATTTCTTCAGCTTCCGCCACGTAGCGCAGGTTATCTTGAAACAGCGTCATACCTTCCGCGCCGAGTTCGATTGCGGCGGCGAAGGGCCAGAACCACGGGACGTTGTGCTCTTGGCGAGGGTGGTGAGTGATATGGGGCGGGGTGGTCATGGCTCGCGTCCGATGAAATTCGATAAAGCGGTAGCTGCTATTGATTGGTCAGTGTGAAAGTGTGACGGGCAACCATCAACTCCTCGTCAGTCGGTATCACCCACACTGAAACAGAACTATCGCGTGCGCTAATTCGGGGGCCGCCTGCACGGTTGGATTCCGGGTCCAGACGAATGCCAAGCCAAGCGGATTGTTCGCAGATGCGGTCTCGAATTTCCGGCGCATGCTCGCCGATTCCAGCCGTAAATACCAAGGCGTCTACCCCGCCGGCGGCAGCAGCCAGCGATCCGATCTCCCGTGCGGAGCGATAGACGAACAGGTCGATTGCCTCGCGCGCACGAGAGTCGCTGCTAGCCAACAGCTGACGCATATCGCTGCTGATCCCGGATACGCCTAGCAAACCCGATTGTTGATAAAGCAAAGTTTCAATTGCCTCGGCGCTCATGTCCTTTTCCTTAAGCAGATAGAGCACGGCGCCGGGATCGAGCACGCCGCAACGGGTGCCCATCGGCAGACCGTCCAAGGCGCTGAAGCCCATCGTGGTGGCTACGCTTTTGCCGCCGACCAGGGCGCACATACTGGCGCCGCTGCCCAGATGGGCCACGATCGTGCGCCCAGTGACGGCTCTTGGCTCGACCTTTGGCAATTCTCCGGCGATATATTCGTAGGACAAGCCATGGAACCCGAAACGCCAGACCCCTTCTTTGGTCAGCGCAGCGGGCAATCCATAAATGCGGGAGAGTCTCGGATTGGTGGCGTGAAAGGCGGTATCGAAGCAGGCCACCTGAGGGAGTCCCGGGTGCCGCACCGCCAGTGCTTCGATCGGTGCCAGATTATGCGGCTGGTGCAACGGTGCCAAGGGTATCAACGCCCGCAAATTCGCCAACACACTGGGGGTGACGAGCTGTGGCGTAATGTAGGAAAGACCGCCATGCGCCACGCGATGTCCCGCCGCCGTCAATCGATTCGGTCCCAGATGTCCCTCGACCCAGGCGATCAGGTGTCCGAGCAAGTCCTCGTGCGATGTGCGCGTATCCCATCGATGCTCGGCAAGCCGCTGACCGTGGTCGTCTTCCGCAAAGAAATGTGGAGCAGTGCCGATGCCTTCAATTTCACCGTGAGCGATGCTATTCAGCGTCTCGCTGGTTTGGCCTGCGAGCAGTGAAAACTTTATGCTGGAAGATCCTGCATTGATGACGACCAGACACTTGGCGGCCAACTTGGCATCGACAGTCGAACTAGGCATGTAGCGCGTCTGCCGTACTTTGCCGTCTGGCGTGAGCCAATTTGACGGCCACGGCGCACGATGCAAGCCTGGTTTCGGCGCTATCAGCACGGCTGGTCAGAATGATGGGGACGCGCGCCCCCAACACAATTCCCGCCGCCTTGGCACTGGCGAGATATTCCAGTTGTTTGGCCAGCATGTTGCCGGACTCCAGATCCGGAACCACCAGAATATCTGCCACGCCCGCAACGGCCGACACCAATCCCTTGATCCGGGCCGCTTCCGGGTTGATCGCGGTATCTAATGCCAACGGCCCATCCACGATTGCGCCGGTGATCTGGCCACGGTCCGCCATTTTGCATAGCGAAGCGGCGTCGATAGTGGAGAGTATCTTTGAATCGACCGTTTCCACCGCGGACAGAATGGCGACCTTGGGTTGCGGGATACCCAGCACATGAGCGAGATCGACGGCGTTCTGTACGATATGCAGTTTGTCGTCGAGCGTCGGATAAATGTTTATGGCAGCGTCGGTAATCAGGAGCATCTTCGGATAGGTCGATACCTCCATCAGGAATACATGGCTGATGCGCCTCTCCGTGCGCAAACCTGTGTCAGGGTGGGTAACTTCGTGCATCAACTCGTCGGTGTGCAGACTACCTTTCATTAGCGCTTCACACTCCCCGGATCGGCAGAGAGCTACCGCACGTGCAGCGGACTCGTGGCTGTGGGCCGTAACGATAAGCCGGTAAGACGAAATGTCGACGCCAGCATCATGTGCAACGGCTTGTAGCTTCGCGGGCGGACCAACCAGAACCGGATCGATCAACTGCGCTTGGGCCGCTTCCACGGCGCCCCGCAGGGAGACATCGCTGCATGGATGGCAAACCGCAACGGTAACCGGCTCCAGCGAGCGTCCCAGATGGATGAGCCTTTGGAGTACCTGAGGAATCTCGTTCATTGTCGTCGCCCGGGTCCTGCCAGCGCCTCGAAGCCGGAGACGACGTCGAACAATTCTTCGTCGATACCGCTCTGGCGCAGGCGGTAAAACGTCCGTTTCAGGCCCTCCAGCAGCTCATCGATATTTTTTTCCGCGCGCTGCATCGCAGCCAGGCGGCTGGCGTTTTCGCTTGCCAGGGATTCGGCGCACGCCCTGAACAGCGAGACAAAGAGATATTCGCGTACGAACGCCAGCAGCGTATGCTCCCCGCCGTTCATGACCTCGGGCAGATTTCCAGTCGGCCACCGGATCGCGGCCAGGTCGCGTCGCCACGTATCGTCCAGCGGCAGCAGCCGCTGGCTCACGGGTGCATAAATCGCCCCGGACTCGGGGCGGTTATGGAAAAGGTAGACCTGCGCGATCCCGCCCCTTTCGCGATGCGTCTCCATCTCGATCAGGATCCGCCCGACCAGCGGCGTAATCGCGCCGATGGAATTCGGCAGGATGAAGCGTTCCTTCGGCACCAGGTCGGTGTCCGCGAGGCGCGACTGAATGCGCTCGCCGACCGCCCAGACAGTCTTCCTGCCCGGAAGACTTCCCAGCACCTTCACGACAAACTCCACCATCACATCATTGAATTGGCCCACCAGTCCCTGGTCGGAGCCGAACACGACCGCGCCAATCGGCCCCGTGTCCTCGCGCTGCGCTCGCGTCGTCGCGCCGGGCCGCTCACTCTGTCGGAAGCTCGCGGCCAAGCCCAGTTGCACCGTACGATAATAATCATCCAGGGAGTGCACCGCGCTCTCGTATTGCCCGATGCTCGAAGCGGCCATGGCCTTCATCGTGCGCACCACGGATTCGAGCTCTCCGGCGCTGGCGATCTTGCGGCGCAGGCTCGCGGCGCTATCGCTCACCGCTCTTCCCTGGTTTGCGGCTGGGGCTGAAAGCGCGCGAGCGCATTGCGAGCCACCCGGATGATCGTCGCCCGATCTTCGTCGCTCAATTTATCGGCGGTATCGAATCGCGTGCGAACCTCGGCCGGAATGTCCGCCGCCGCCTCGCGCAGAGCGCGTTCGGCATCCGTCATCCGATCGAGCGCAATGCCGTCGAAGAGTTCCGCGGTCAACCCCACCAGCACGGCGACTTGCGCGGCCACCGACACCGGCGCGAATTCCGGTTGCTTGAGGCAGGCACGGATTCGGCGCCCATGCTCGATAATCTTGCGCGTATTTTCATCTAGGCGGGCGCCGAAGCGGGCGAAGGTCTCGAGTTCCTCGAACTGCGCATAGGAGAGCTTGAGGTCGCCCGCGACAGCGCGGTAGGCCGCCCGTTGCGCCTTGCCGCCAACTCGCGACACGGATTTGCCGACATCGACCGCGGGCAGCACGCCCAATTCGAATAGCGACGGCGAGAGGTAGATCTGCCCGTCCGTGATGGATATCAGGTTGGTCGGAATGTAGGCGGAAATGTCCTGCGCTTCGGTTTCGATGATGGGCAGCGCGGTCAGCGATCCGCCACCGAGTTCCGGACGCAGGTGCGTCGCGCGCTCGAGCAGCCGCGCATGGATGTAAAAGATGTCGCCAGGAAAGGCTTCCCGCCCGGGCGGGCGGCGCAGCAGCAAGGACAGCTCGCGATAGGCGCGCGCATGATGCGTGAGGTCGTCGTAAACGACCAGCACGTCGCGGCCCTGCTCCATGAAATGCTCCGCGATGCTGGTCGCGGCGTATGGCGCAATGTAGGCGAGGCCGGGCGGATCGTTGCCTTCGGTCACGACCACGATGGTGTAATCCATCGCGCCTTTTTCGCGCAGGGCGGCAACCACCTTGGCCACGCCCGACGCGCGCTGGCCGATGGCGCAATAGACGCACAGCACATTCTGGTCGCGTTGATTGAGAATCGTATCGAGCGCGATCGCCGTCTTGCCCGTCTGCCGGTCGCCGACGATCAGCTCGCGCTGGCCGCGCCCAATGGGGATCAGCGCATCGATGACCTTGATACCGGTTTGCAGCGGTACGGTGACGGGCGCGCGATCCATGATGTGCGGGGCCGTGCGTTCGATGGGCATGCGCGCGCTGGAAGACACCGCACCATTGCCGTCCAGAGGCCGGCCCAATGGATTGACGATGCGTCCGATCAATCCGTCCCCCACCGGAACGTCCATCACGTGGCCCCGGCGTTCGACTTCATCGCCCGCATGCAACTGCCAGTAGTCGCCCAGCAGAACGACGCCGATTTCGTCTTCATCGACGTTGAATGCGATGCCATACAAATCGCCGGAAAACTTCAGCACCTCCTCGAAACCCACGCCGGGAAGGCCGGAGACCTTTGCGATGCCTGTCGCGATGCTGGTGATCGTGCCTACTTCCCGTGCCGCGAATTGCGGCGCAAAGGCCTCCCGCGCCTGGCGCATTCCCGCGAATGCGCTGTCAAACACGCGCTGCAGGCTATCGGGTTCCATGTTCATTGGCGCTTTCTTTCGGGCCTAAGTTCTTCAGGCTTGGGCTCGGCTTTGGCGTCTGACCCGGACTTGGCTTCCGGTTTGTCCTTCTCTTTCAGAAGTTCGTCGACGCCCCTTTCCAGCGACGCGAGGTAATCCGCGATGCTCCACGCCACCTTCTTTCCATTCGTAGTGAGTTCGATCCCGCTGACCAGGTCCGGCGCGGTCTCGAACCGGACGCGGATTTCTGCCGAGAAGGTTTCGTTGAGCGCATTTTGTATCGCCGCGCGTTGCTCCGCAGGCAGGTCAAACGCGCTGCGCACGAGCGCGGGGGCGGACGCTGCCTTGAGGGTCTCGCCGAGGCTTTCTTTCGCGTTGCCGTCCATCTCGCGCAAGCGGCGAGTGAACACCTCGCCCAGACGTTCTTCCAGACTCGTCGTGGCGAGATCCGTCAGTGCCTTTCGCGCGATGGCAAAGACTTCCTGTCGGGCCTGCCGACTGATCGCCTGATTCAGGTTACGGGCTTCGCTTCTCAGCGTTTCCTGTCGCTTGGCACTCAAGGCATCGGCCGCCTTCCGCGCTTCGTCGAGGAGCCGTTGACGTTCGGCTTTCGCCTCGTCCGTCGCCTTGCTCAGGAGCGCGGCGCGCTGCTGGTCGAACTCCTCGTTCTTGTGCTGGAACTCGTCGCGCTGCTTTTTGGCTTCGATCTTTTTCGCGTCGGCGTCCGCGAGCTCTGCGGCGATCCGCTTCTCCCGCGCGTCGATGGCGTCGAGAATCGGCCGGTAAAGGAAGCGCTTCAACAACCACACAAGAATGAGGAAGTTGACGACTTGCGCAAGTACGGTGAACCAGTCGATCAGCATGACTCACTTTGCCGCCGCTTGGGCGATGACGTGGTTCCAGAACGGGTTGGCGAAAATGAGAATCATCGAGACGACGAAGCAGTAGATCGCGATGGACTCGATCATTGCCAGGCCCACGAACAGGGTGCGCGTGATCGTCGTCGCGGCATCGGGCTGCTGCGCGAGCGAGCTCAGGGCCGTGGCGACCGCACGCCCTTCGCCGAGCGCAGGTCCGATGCTCCCGAGGGCGATCGTCAGGCCGGCGGCGACGATTGAAGCGAGTGCGATGAGCGTCATGCTGTCCATGGTGCGTCCTTGCGTGGTTGGCGTGGTTTTTTCAGCCCTCGGGCCTCGGTTCCGGCTCGCGGACCTGCGTGGCGGCCGCGATGTAGACGGTGGCGAGGATACTGAAGATGTAAGCCTGCACCATGCCGGTCAGCAATCCGAGCGCACTCATGGCGATCGGGAAGACGAAGGGCGTGATGGTCAGCAGGATGGCGAGAATCATCGTCCCGCTCATCATGTTGCCGAACAGGCGCACGGCCAGGGCCAGTGTGCGGGAGAGCTCGCTGATGATGTTGAACGGCAGCATGATGAACGTCGGCTTCAGGTAGGCCCTGAGATATCCGCCCAACCCGCGATCCTCGATGCCGAACAGCGGCACGGCCACGAACACGCAGATCGCCAGCGCCGCGGTCGTCGAGAGCGAACCGGTCGGCGGCTCATAGCCGGGAACGATGGTGAAGAGGCTCGCCGTCGCGACGAACAGGAACAACGTACCCAGAAAGCCAAGATACTTCTCCGGCCGCCGCAGGCCGACCTCCCCGATCTGCTTGTTGATGGCGGTGACGACGATTTCCAGCAGGTTCTGCCAACGGGAACGTTGCAGGCCCGTGGACAGCTTGCGCGTGACGAGTCTCGATCCGACCGCCAGCACGAGCATCAGTCCCCACGTGAAAGCGATCGTGGCGTTGAGCTTGAGAAGCCCGTATTGCCAGAAGACGATGTCGTCGGGGCTAAGGCGCATGACCGGCCTTCCGTGCCAATGGGCCCGGCTGTTTCGCTACCCGGGCCAGCCGCGTCACGACGACGCGCACGATGATGAACCCGGTGAGGCCCGCCAGCAGCCTCTTCCAATCCCCTCCCAGGACAAAATAGAACCCCGCCAGAACAATGCACGTCCGCAGCAGCATGCTGCCGAGAAACCAGAGCGCCACCCGTTCGGACGACACGCCCCGATGGACCGTCCACCAGAGACCGACGAAGAAAAACGTTCCGAGCAAGACGCCCGCTACCAAAGCGGACGCCAGGCTCAACGGCTCATTCATTGTCATTCTCCTCCTGCTCGCGTATTTCCCTGCCTTCCTTGGCCACCCAATGCCACGCGTTGAAACAGCCCAGGCCCAAGCCGATGGCCAGCAGCGTGAGCGTCCAGGAATGTCCCGCCGGATAGCGCTTGTCCAGCCAGAGTCCGAGCGCCGCGCCGAGCAGCGTCGGCACCGCCACCGACCAGCCGACCAGTCCCATCATGCCCAGGCCGGACCAGACGGTCTGCGTGACATGACGTTGCGCCTTGAGCTTGCGCGCCGCCTTCTCCCCCACCTGATGGCTGAATTGCGTCCCGTCAGCCTTGGATTTCGCTTCCGGCCCTTCACTCATGATGAAACTCCGCGAAGCGCCGGATGAGTCCGCTCTCCAGTTTCGCCAGCACCGAACGCAGGCTCTTCTCCTGCTCGTCCAGATTCAGGAATTCCCGCTCTACCGCCTCGCGCAGCTTGCCGAGGTCCATTCCCCCGATCGCGTTGCGCACGGACACCAGCACGTCGGCGCCGGTCTTGACCAGGACGCCTTCGTCGACGGCCATGAAAACCTCGCCTTCCGCTTCGGTCTCGAAGACCAGTATCCCCGGCGCGAGCGCCGCCACGCAATCAAGCCGGTGGGGCAAGAGCCCGAACGAACCTTCCCGAGTCCCCGCGACGATGCGCACTACATCGGTCTTCTCGGCGAAGACCTTGAAGGGCAGGAGAATCCTAAGCTTCATGCGTGCTGGCTGCATGTTCCACTTCCGCTCGAGGTTTCGACTCGGGTTTGGCCTTCGCCTTCGCTTCGCCAATTGTCCCGATCATGTAAAGCGCGCTCTCCGGAACGTCCTTGAACTCGTCGCGCAGGATGCGCTCGCAGCCGTCCAGCGCGTCCTCGAGGCTGACGAGCTTGCCTTTGAGGCCGGTAAACTGCTCGGTCGTGAAAAACGGCTGGGTGAGAAAACGCTCCAGCCGGCGGGCGCGGGCGACCACATTGCGGTCCTCCGGCGAAAGCTGCTCAAGGCCGAGCATGGCAATGATGTCCTTGAGTTCCGCGTATTGCGCGAATGTCCGCCGGATTTCCTGCGCCAAGCGGTAGTGCCGTTCGCCGACGATGCCCGGCGTGGCCATTTTGGAGCTCGATTGCAGCGGGTCGATGGCCGGGTAAAGCCCCTCGCTCGCCCGCTTGCGCGACAGCACGATGGACGCGGAAAGATGCGAGAAGGTGTGCACCGCCGCCGGATCGGTGAAATCGTCCGCCGGCACATACACCGCCTGGATCGAGGTAATGGCGCCGGTGTCGGTATTGGCGATGCGCTCTTCCAATTGCGCGAGCTCGGTGCCCATGGTCGGCTGATAACCCAGGCGCGACGGCATCTGCCCCATCAAACCGGACACCTCCATGCCGGCCTGGATAAAGCGAAAGATATTGTCGACGAGCAGCAGCACATCGCGATGCTCGTCGTCGCGAAAATACTCGGCCATCGTCAGCGCCGCATGGCCGACGCGGAAACGGGCGCCTGGGGGTTCGTTCATCTGGCCGAACACCATCACCATGTTGCGCAGCACGCCCGCCGCGGTCATGTCGCGGTAGAGCTCTTCCCCTTCGCGGCAGCGCTCGCCGATGCCGCAAAATATGCTCACGCCTTTGTGCTGCCCGACCACGTTGTGAATCATCTCGGTGAGCAACACCGTCTTGCCCACGCCCGCCCCGCCGAACAAGCCCGCTTTGCCGCCGCGCTCCAGAGGCATCAGCACATCGATGACCTTGATGCCCGTCTCGAAGAGCTCGGACTTCGTGGAACGCCGTGCCAAGGACGGTGGGGCCCGATGGACGGAGCGCCATTGCACATCCGACGGCGCCGGTCGGCGGTCGATGACGTTGCCGAACACGTCGAACATGCGCGAGAGAACCCCTTGCCCACCGGCGCTTGCAACGGACCGCCGGTGTCCTCCACCACCATGCCGCGAGCAAGACCTTGCGTGGGCGTCAACGCAATCCCGCGCACGTGATGCGCATCCAGCTGCGCCAGCACTTCGATGACGATCTGCTTTTCCGCTCCCGCCCGCAGCACCGAATAAATGGGCGGCAAATGCTCATCGAACCGTATATCCACGACGCTGCCGCGCACGGAGGCGACCACGCCGAGGTTCGATGAGGTGGCCTTGTTTTCCATGTTTGCTTCCGCTCATCCACCGTCAGGCTAGTTCAGGCACACGTCTCTTCTCCACCAGCGGCTACCCTTTCTGCGTTTCACCCAGACTCCACTTCCAGTTCCGGATTTCCGGCATGTCTTGGCCGTGCTGATTGATGCACTGCTTGTGCTCGATCAGCTTGTCCTTGAGCTGCTGCACGCCAACTCAAGTAGCGGGTTTCGCTCCTCCGTCGTCCATTCGCTTCTCCATGCGGTCCTCGAGTTCGCCGATATACGCCGCAAGCGTGTTTGCGGCACCCTCGATCGCGGAACGCAAGTCGCTGCCGAGCTGATCGAGTCGAGTTCCCGTGCGAGTCCGGGCTTCCATCAGGGCCGACTCGAGCGCGCGTAGGGACATGAGACATGACCCTCTCCCCCACAACAAGTTACCGATCTGTGAATCTTACGCGCAAGTCGGTGGGCTGCATGCATGGACCGTCCATACGCTCATCCCACACGCGGCGAATTCGGCCTGCGGACGCGACTGAGGAGGTTCTCGCGTTGTTGCGCCGTGTGGCAGGTGGCATGTCGCGCGCGCTGGGATGATGGGCATATGCACGCCCTGCGTGAAGAGCCGCGCTTACACCGAGGAGGATGTCGTCGAAAGCGTCGTGGTTGCGGGCGCCCGCAAGATGCAGCAGGTTATTGCAGCGGCAGTGGCAGCGGCAACTCTGAGCCTGTACCAACCCGACGGGCCCGCCAGCGCGAAAGTCCGACCAGCTTCTTACTTGGCCCGCAGCATTACAAGAATGCCTCTCTGTGTGAGCTTTACTGCGCGATCGGCCCTTGGAGTTCCATCTACGCCGCCGTCGAAAGACGCATTTCCGGAACATCAGGCGTCAGTTCGCACAATCCAGCGCTTCGCGTCGTCGAGTTGGTCCTTGGGAAAGGCCCGGACCGGGTGGTGGAACAGCGGCGCGAACAGCCGGACGGCGTTGGCAATCCATTCAACGTCGGTGACGACAGCCATCCGGCCAAAGTCTCCCCAATGCGTCAGCCCAAGCTTGGTATCCGCCCAGATGGCACCCGGCGTCACACCCTCGAATTCTGACCCGAGATAGCACAATAGCCGTAGCGACCCGTGCTGCTTGATGCGGCGCAATGCCTCGGGGATCAGCGTGTCGCGATAGTCTTCGGCACCGATTCGGCCCTTGCCGTCGACCGCCAGAACATCGTCCGGAAAACCCTGCATGATTTTGAACATCGCCTGATCCCTCCTATCAAGATTGTTGACGCGTGAGTCACGAAGCAATTCACCTCACTTCGACTTCAGTTCATGCCGCTTGACCCACGCACCGATTTCGGGCCAGACGTGCTGCAGCACGTGCGTGTGGCGGGTATCCACTAGTCATTCGTCGCTGGCGAAGATCGCATCGGCAGTGGGAACCACGTGTGCGGATATTCGTGCGTCAAGTGCACCGCCACGTGGCTCGCCGCGAGTCTTGACCAAAACGCGTCTGCCGCGGAGCCACCTGGCGCCTCGGCAGATCGCTACCGCCGGTTAGCCTTCGCCGAGGATATCCGGGGACATTCGCGCCGACTGCGCGCCCGGCTGTTGTTCACCTGCTATCACGGAGCCGATTTGCGCAGCGGTGCGGCGCTTCCTGAGCGCGGTCACTTGGTGTCACGCCCCCAGCCACGTTGCAGCTGCTCCCGTTGTGGCTTTGTCAGCAGGGCATCCATCTGCGTCCGAGCGTCTGTGGCCGTGGTCCACATCTGTTGCCGGAGTTCCTCCATGTGCTTGTACGCCTTCCCTATCGTTGCATCGTCAGCCTTACCTGAGGCGATGAGGTCGCGTAACTTGTACTGCTGCTCCTGCATTTTGCCCATCAAGTCCCAGTGCTTCGTCGACAGGCCCTCCTGGATCTTGGTGATCTTTTCGCGTTGATCGTCGCTAAGGTCGAGCGCTCCCCCGAAACTCGAACCGTAGCCGCCCATCATCCCAGGCCCCATGGCGTATCCACCGTATCCACCCATCATTCCGGGCCCCATGCCGTAGCCACCGTATCCACCCATCATTCCGGGCCCCATCCCGTAGCCGCCATAGCCGCCCATCATCCCAGGCCCCATGCCGTGGCCACCGTAGCTGCCCATCATCCCCGGGCCCATACCGTAGCCGTACATCATGCCCGGACCGTAGCTGCCCTCACTTTGGCCGTAGGGGCCCATCATGCCGGGCCCGTGGCCCCCCGTCTGGGCGAACGTAAACGGCACCGCCACTGCGATTCCAACTGCCGCGAGCACTGCGGCGATCGTAAGCTTCTTCATTTGTTTCTCCTCTGTTATCGTTTCGGGAAATACCTTGATCGGTGATGTCATCATGTGAATCTCCCAGGGTTCGTTGCGGCGAGACTGCGCTCAAGCCGCGCTACATGCATCGACGGGGGCGCGGTCCGATGAACTCGGACACGCGCGTACCCGGCAGGCCTGTAGCGCCCGCCTCGGAGCATGGCTTAGAGCCTGAGCTGACTGAACCGGAGGAACGGCGCCAGTCCCGAACGCGGATGTCCGGCCTGCGCCAGGCGCCGAGCGGGCGGTAGATCGAGCATGACGCTGACGTCGCGCGCCGCAACGATTAGCGGCTGCGCATCCGACGGATCGCCGACGACAGGCAGCTTGGTGACAATCGGAACCCCTGTCTTGCAGAGCTGCGCGCAGCCAGATGGCGGGTTAACGCCGGAAGGTCGATCGTGTTCGTTTAGCTTACCCGCAACCGCAAGAGGAGATGCCGCACTCGGTTCGATCCAGCCACATGCATGGGCAGCCCCGACGAACAGCGTAAAGAACCACACGCACAGCATGGTGCTGGCGACGGCCTTGCGGCGTTGACGGAACGGCCCGAACACGCTAATGCGACCCGATGACGACCCTATAGTTGCAATCTAACTCTCCAACCGACAGGGTTCTTGACCCAGATCAAAGGTGCGTTGGCACGAGAAAGGCGGCGCTCGATATTGCGAGCAATACGATGGTGGTTCTCATCGTGTCTTCCTGTTGACTGGCGCAGAAGACCGCAGCGTTATTCGGCGCGCTTCGGCCAGAATTCCTCAGGTGTGGCCTCGGATCGGGTGCGAATTAGCAAAAACTTTTCGATCGGAACAACAGCAACAATTCCATCACCAGGCGCGCCCGTATGAGCGGCATCCATAATCGCTGTCGTTATCGAGCCCACCTCATCTGCCCTTGTGAAAATGTCGAGCCTAACCTCGTCGACCATCCAATCCCGCGTGTAGAAATTGCGATATTCTCCGTATCCTTTGACCTTGGAAACGTCGATGCGCTCAACCCCAATACGCTGAAGTTGTCTTTCGACGGCCTCGAGCCTGTCACGTGGGAAAATCGCAGTAATCAGCTTGATGTTCATCGTAAGCCTCCTCGATCCAAGCGGACCGTTGAAGGAGATATGCCTAACGGCACTCAAAGCCTACTCGCAAGCTCCCGACGAGTGATCGGCCCAAAGCGGCTTAAGCGCGCTACAAAAACGGGCGTCGCCAGCCACGCGTATGCCAAGCGCGCGGGTCTAAGACTAAAGACAAAGCAACCACAGCGAACATAAGGGGTACTCTGTCGAGCCTACCGCCCTCGGTCGCCAACGATCGACGCGGTCAACTCGCGCCGGATTTCTCGCAACTTAGCACTGATCCTGGCCGCGTTGTCGCGGCCGATCCGGAGCATGATCTTCTCGCCCGCAGAAAGCGCCTCGAGGTCGCGGTCCGCGAACTCATACATCACCTTGGGCTGCAGGAGACGGATCGGATCCTCGACGTCCGGCGTGACTAGAAGATCGTCAATCGCCTCGATCAGACGGTCGTTGAAGGCGCCGGAAGGGTACCCGAGGGCCCGGTACTCCTGCTGAAACAAAGGATAGAAGTGAACGTAGACGGCGACAAGCTTCTTGCTATCCACGGCCTCCGCCGCTGAGACATAGGATGCATAACGTCGATCGTTCTCGGACGCGATGACGACACCCGTGTTCTCGGATGCAGTCACCAATCCCACAGCCGCCGGCTTGACCGGCCGCAGCTGCAAGGGCAGTTTCTTCCGCGGCAGGTTGTCGACGGTGACTACAAAGCGCCGGACGATATCGCTCGAATAGAAAAGCTCGCGGAGCGACTTGGACCTAAGAAGCTCCGCCAGCACGCCCTGCAGCACGTTGTCGCGCTGATCGAGCGTTGGAAGCGGCTCGGCGGGTCTGAATTGAGGTTGGGCTTCGGGAATCGGATGGCGTATGGTCGCCTCCGCGGCTACCTTGGCTGCCGGCCTAGCCTCGTCGGCGGGTGGCGGTAACTGGACCTGCTCCTGGGACGGTTGTCGCCCGTAGTAGTACAGAGCTGCAGCAATGCCACCCAAGATCGCGAGGGCTGTCAACCACCAGAGCGGTTTGCGCAACGCTGAGCCCGGGGCTCGGTGCCTGGGGTGCCTGTCGGCCATGCCACGTTCCTTGACGTCGATCCGGTCCAGGGGCGTCTTTTGCCTTGTCCTAGATCGACGGTCGCGGCGACAACAGGGCGGTAAGACTGCGAACAGCGCCCCGGGGTCGCCGGGGCGCAAGACTGCTACGCCATCCCGCGAGGAAAAACCCGCTCACTCCAGTCCGTCCCTGCCCTGTCGGAGCGGTCTACGCACGACCAAATCGCGCGATCGTGCCATCCAGGCAGCTTTCCCGCTGTCCCACTGGTCCTGCCACGCAGTGTTTTAGTTCGCTGCGATAAGCGGCTTCCTGACTGCGGCCGGATGACGACACGGCCATGTGTTTAGGCTTCGCGTGGCTTCGATGATGAGCCGTCGCGTGGTGCCGGTGAGTGTTGCTGGCGGAAGCCATTGTTGACTTGCCGGCGGCGGCGCTCGTTGTCGCCGTGTTGCTGACGGGCACTGCCTCATGCGAGGCACTGCCGGAAGTCGTCTTGGCACCTGCAGAAAGCGCCAGCAGGGTCAGACAGACACCAAGGCCTGCTCGATAGAGGATCGGTGATTTCATGGGCTTCTCCAAAAATGAGGGAAGTTTCGGACTAGGTCCCCCGTACACCTAGTTCGCCACGACGGCCATTTGCCGCCTGGCGAATCTAGAGCGGTCGCGCACGGGACGACCGCCCTCTCCTAACGGTACTCCACGGGCCCCAGATGAGGCGGTGCTGGGACGATGTGTCGCGAGGTGGTGAGCATCCCGCTCACTACATCGTCCGCCAAAGCGCGTCCAAGCTTCCTCAGACGACGTGGATATTGAATTCTTCTCGCAACGCATTCAGCGGCCGCGTCCGGAACAGGGCTGGCACCAACCATGGCCATTTCTTGGACATGCGCCGACTTCGCAGGCAAACCCTGACAATGTGCGCACAATGGCGCGCTTCCCTCGCTAATCAAGGGGCGATCCCGCGCCTGATAACGGAAGCGCTTCGCTCGATGCAGAACAACGCTACCCCCGGGATCGACGGCATAACTTGCAACATTACAGTTATCCCAAATATACTATTGCCCAATATAAACGTCCGGGACGTCTCCGGGTTGACATCGTTCTTTAGCGACCGGCGCGACTAGGGAACGCGCGACCATCGCTCGTACCGGATACACTGCCTTTTAGTGAAACAGCTTTCCAGTGGCGCGCTGCCACTGCGGTCGAGCCGAGTACGTTCACAACCCTTATTTGGGGGCATTCATGTACCAACGTATCCTTGTGGTGGCGTCACTGCTGTTGGCGGCAGCCTGCTCGAATGCACCCACGAAGGAGGCCGCTCCGAGCAAAGTTGAAGCGCCCGTACCACCCGCGCAACGACCGTCCGAGGCGACGACTACACCCAACCGCGCCCCGGGGATCGGTGTGCCTAATCCTCTGAAGGACCCGACCAATATCCTTTCCAGGCGCAGCGTCTTCTTCGATTACGACCAATACCTGATCAAGGACCCTGACAGGCCGCTCCTTCAGGCCCATGCCGATTACCTTCGCCAGCATCCGACCACCAAGCTAGTCGTGCAGGGCAACACCGACGAGCGAGGCAGCCGGGAATACAACCTGGCACTCGGGCAGCGGCGGTCGGACGCGGTAAAGCGGTTCCTGACGTTGCTCGGCGCTGAGGACCGTCAGATCGAAACCGTCAGCTTCGGCAAGGAAAAAGCTCGGTGCACGGTCAGTGACGAATCATGCTGGTCGCAGAATCGGCGGGCCGATCTGGTCTATCCCGGTGATTAGAGGCGGAGGACGCGGGCGAGGAAAGAAGGCGGGCTGTCGATGACTGACCAGCCCGAATCACTTCCTGCCTGGGGAAACTCCTACGCGCCGCAAAGTACCATTACACTTGGTATAGTATTCCCCAATACTATTTCTTGCAGGAGCCGGTGGCCATTCATCAAAGGTCGGCGAGCGGCTTCATTGCAGCGCGCCGGTCGCGAATCCTGGTCAGCCGCAGGAGTTTCTCCAGATCGCGGTCGAGTCGGCCGAGTGCGTCGCGCGGCATGCGGTGAAGCGCGTCGGGGATGATCCCCTCGGCGGGTTTGGGCGCCTTGCGGAGAACGCGCTGGCCCGCCGGCGTAAGGTAAACGCGTACGACGCGCTGGTCCTTCGTGCCGCGTTGACGGCGTACGAGCGCTTTGGCTTCCAACCGGTCGAGCAAATTGCTCGCGGTTGAGAGGTGCACCGATAGGACGGTCGCCAATTCGGAGATCTTCAGTCCAGGCCGAGCTTGCAGTTCCGCCAGCGCCCAGAGTTGCGCGCCGCTCACACCGCAGCGAGCCTCGATGCGCTGAAAGTGTTGTTGTGAGACGCGAAGGAGTTCACGGATGTGTTGCAGTACCACCAGCGCCTGAGAGGATTTCGGGCTGCTGCGACGGACCGCACTCGCCGGACCTGGGACTGCAGGTGCCGCTCTTGGCGTCGAAGGACTACGGCGATGTCGCCCGGATTTTTCGGAAGTCGATTGGCCCATGTTATTGCGGAGAGTAGTTTTGATGCTATTTCCACGGACGTGGAAAATACTTTACCTTAAAAATAGTGTATTTTGATTTGAAGCGCGCGTTGGCGACAGAATCAATGGCTCGACGGCGCGGTTTGTGCGCCCATCGGCAAGAACCGGAGTCCAAAACACATGCCCGATGAACTCGCCGGTGGCCGGAGAATTCGATCCGTGGCAAGGGCGCTCGGGCGTCTCCTCTGGTGTGCTGTAGGTGCGACGGCGGGCCTCGGTCTGGTTCTCTGGCTTGTCAACCCGCCCTGGTCCCCCCTATGGCTCGCGTCATTCGGGGGGACCGCCGTCTTCCTATTCGGCCTTACTCGTGCACCCGCGGCCCAGCCGCGCGCGTTGTTCGGCGGTCATCTCAGTGGCGCACTCATCGGTGCTCTCTGTTTCCAAGCCTTTGGGGACGCCATTTGGGTCTACCTGCTCGCGCTCGCACTGTCTCTCATCGTCATGCTCGCGACCAAGACGGTTCATCCGCCGGCTGGGGCCAACCCCTTGATCATGGTGCACGCACATGCGGGCCTCTCTGCTTTCTTGTACCCGGTCGGCTTGGGCGTGCTGATCCTGGCCTTGATCGCAGCCGGGTGGAGTCGCCTCCTCCCCGGCACGGTCCGTTATCCATCCAGTTGGCTGGAGAAGTCGCCTCCGTCACTCTTCTGGGGTGGTTGGGTTGAATGAGTGCGCGGGACCTAATCCGTCGCGCCGTAGGCGAGTTCGTCACGTACGTTCGGCGAGACGGGGCGCGAGCACCCCGTAAATAGATGGAAGAACTTTCCGAGGGCACGATGGTTCTCTCCATCTCTATCCGTTGTGCTTGGGCCTATGGCGAAGTCGGAACAGTGGGCAGGATCGCTGATCAATTCCCCACGACCCTTCCGCGGATGACCAGGCTGATGCGACATGCAGAAGTCAAGTTGTTCCTTATGAGTATGAGGATGAGGATGCGGATTGTTTCAACGAATATCTTTGTCTCGAAGGAGGCATCATGAGATTTAACATTACTGCACTAACTTTCACAGCTGCATTATTTTGGGGTGCGGCGATCCTTGTCGTGGCCTCGGCGAACCAGATCTGGCCCGACTACGCCCGCGCCTTCCTTGATCTGGCCGCCTCCATCTATCCAGGCTACCATCCCAAGTCAGGCGTAGGCTCCGTCATTGCAGGAACTCTCTACGGGTTAGTGGACGGGGCAATCGCCGGCGCCGGGTTCGGCTGCCTCTACAACCTACTGGCGCACCAACGTCCAGGCAAAGCAGGCTAACCCCGTCTGAGAGGGGCCACTGGCCAGCTTGGCTGTGCTAGCGCGTCGTGACGTCAAGGCGGCCTCTTAATCGTCGGCGTTCGGCTATTGGATAGCGCTGCTCGGAGAGGGTACGATGGCAACGACGCAGGAGCCAGTTGCCAGTCGGCCTTCCCTGGAGGGCCTCGCTATCTTGCCTTTATTGACTTGACAGCGCTCATGGATCTCTTCTCTTCGCTGCGCCCGAATGCATTTGGTTACCGCAGTCCCAGCGTCGATGGTGCGGTGTCGTGTTGACCCAGATGAAGTATCTCCGGCGAGGGCGCGCCAAGGTCCCCTTCAGCGCGACCCGTCCTTCTTCGCCCGCGCGCGCAGGCGCTCGAAGAGCGCTTGTGTGAGTTGTTCGAAGAAGGGCGAGACGGTGAGTGCAACAAGGCCGAGCGTGATCGTACCGAACGCAATGCCCAAGAGAAACAGCAGCCCCGAAATGCCGTACTGCTCTGCGAGCCGGCCCGCATCTACCGCGACCCAGGTGACCGCCCGGTAGGTCGCATGCGGTGCGAGAAGGCTGACCCCGAGCAGAATCGCGCCGGAGGCGAGAGCGGCAATGGCACTTGCGCGCAAGACATGTCGAACGGCCAATTGCGGTGCCTGCCGGTAGGCATAGCGGCGGCGATAGAGCAAATAGGCAGCAACCAGTGCGATGAAGGCTAACGCAAGGAAAAACGGCCACCGGCTCGTCGCGTAGGCGGTTGCGACGTGGATTTCGGCCATGACATCGGGGTTCGTTCGCGCTGCATAGGTCGAGTAAGCGAGTGCGGCATTGAAGATAAGGCTTCCTGCTGCGCTGTACAGCGTGAATTTGCGCACGCTCATCTCGGCAAGGCCCGCGGGAATGCTCACGGCCGCGCGGAGGAAAGGCAGCAGGCGAAAAAAGAACACCAGGCTTTCGCCTGCGGGACGCTGGAACCACGATTCGAGCCGGGTGCGGCGCTTCGCGTCCAGGCCGAGGAAGTGGGGGTGCCGATCCAGGAATCGGCGCCCCCCATAGCGCGCGAAGGCGTAGAGCATGAGGCTACCCGCCGTCGCACCCAAGGTGCTCACCGCAACGACGAGAACGAGCTCGGTCGTGTTCGTGGCAAGCGTGGCGGCGGCGACGGTGACGATGACTTCGCTGGGAACGAAATGCAAGACCATCGACGTCTCCAGCGCAAGGAGCACGAAAAGCGCCACGTATCCGTAGACGTGAAGGAAATGGACCGCGGCTTGTTCGAACCCGCCAGCCATTATGATGCCTCCTAGGAGCCACGACGGTGGCGAACCCAGCGGCGAACTTCAGGTTGTCTCTAAACAGCTCGAGCCCTTCGTCCGCCAGTTCGATCCCTGCCGCCAAAGGCCTCGGATCTTCCACTCATCCGAGTCTTCGCCCGTCCTGCATAGTGTGCCGGCCAGGCATTCGGGCAGTAAGGCGGGATGACGACCGCCGATTGCCGCGACTGGCTTCTAACCGAGATTATCCGCCGCGAAACCCCAATCGATCAGCCTGTCGAGCACGGCGCTGATGTATTCGAGACGGCGGTTCTGGTAATCGAGGTAGTACGCATGTTCCCATACGTCAATCGTCAGCAGCGGCCTCATGCCCAGTGTCAGCGGCCCGTCCGCGTTGCTCGTCTTGACGACTTCGATCCGTTCGCCCTGGAGGACAAGCCAAGTCCAGCCACTGCCAAACTGCGAAGCGGCTCGTCGCGGCCCAGTGCTTGTTGCGCTCGGCCACCGTCCCGAACGAGGCCTCTATTTTTTTGCCTAAGGACAGCGGGCGGGGTGCCGCCGCCCCTTGGCCGCAAACTGCGCCAGTAGAAGGCATGGCAGGTACTCACTTGGGGCGGCCTGCGCGGGGGGATTGCGGTTGCCCTGGTCCTGTCGTTGCCCGCCGGGCTTCAGCGTGACACGATGCTCGCGTTGACGTATTGCGTGGTGGTGTTTTCGATCCTCGGGCAAGGGCTCACGATCGGGGCCGTCGTGCGCAAAACGGCCACGCAGCGCGTCTAAAGTGAATCGCGGCAAGACGTCGTGGCGATGAGTCTTTGCGCGGTGTCGGTCATCGGAAAGGCGTTGCGCCTGCGTCGGATGTTGCCCTCGGACACACCACTGCCCGCCATGGTTCGTTCGTCGACCTGCATGCTGCATACTGGATCAGTTGCCATCGACGCCACGAATTCGTATCAGCATTGAGTCCCAAGAGCGCGTTAGCCGCAGCAGCAGCCCTTACCTTTCGGTCTCTCAGCCGTGTCGGCGGTATCCACGCCATAGCCCGCGCCCTTCACCGCCGATTTTAATTGCTCAGGCGAGGTCAGCCGCTCGTCGTATTGCACCGCGGCCTCGCCGGCCGAGAGCGACACGTTTACGCCACCTACTCCGGTAACCGCCTGCAGCGCGCGCGTTACAGTTCCGGTGCAGCCGCCGCAAGTCATGCCCGTTACTTTCAAGAGTGCAGTTTGCATTGTGATGATCCTTTAATCAGGGTTTAGGTCGGGCCCGCTCCGGCGGTCTTCAACCAATTCAGGGCCTTCTCGTAGCCCGCGAAGGGAAAGTGCTTGATTTCCGCCGCGATAAAGTGCTTGGCCAGCGCCTCCGCTACGCGCGCGACGGGGCTATCCGTCACCAATGCCACCCGCTCAATCTTCTGATGGTGGTTGCGGACAAACCGGATATGCGCGGTGAAGCCCGCGAAGTTCTCCCATCCCGGAAACGCTTCGGCGTGAATGAGCACTCCGTGGATGCTGGCGTGGTCTGCAAGGTAGGCATCGACGGAAGCGCTGAGACCGACGAAGTCCTCCTTGCTCAGCGACGCGTTGGGTTTCAGTACCACGATGCCTTCTGGCTTCAGGATGGCGTATTCGAGCATGGGATTCTCCATTGGTGGGACAGGATTCATTCGATTCAGGGCAGCATGCCGTCACACGAAGCTGAAGCGCCCTATGTGTCCGCCGTTCGTGCGTCGGTTCCAGCGCTTGAAACCACATCGCCGTGCCCGAGCCGGTCGAAAGCTCGATTGATCGACGACAAAGGCAGCCATTCGCTAACTGCCTTGACTTTGCTCTGCGCCGCGAATGCAAGGGCGAAGACGGTAATCGACAAAACGGTCATCCAAACGATCTCGTGACGTGAAACCTTTGCGTGGCCGGCGTGACCTTCGTCGAGCGAAACGGGGACCGGCTGGGACATGGCATGGGTCGGCTTGCGGGCATCGTGCCGTGCGGCACTATCACGCACCGTCATCATTCCGTGTTTGAGTCCCTTGGCGACCAGCCACCAATTGATGGGATATGCCGTGACGAAGCCGGCAAGTAGGGCCATGCTCATCACAAACCAGAACTCTGGTGTCAGCGGGCTGAATCTCCCGCGAACCATGGTCCGGCCCATCGATGCGATCAGCACCATCCCAGTCATGACTAGATTCATCGAAAGGAACTCGGGCAAGAAGGTGGATGCAAGCGCGCGCCGATAGGAGCCACCCGCCATGCCGCGCATGAACAGCGCCTGAAAGATCGTCCAGCCGAATCCGAATCCCAGTCCGTATTCGAGCGCGATCTCGAGCGGGCCCGCCAGAGTTAAAAACGAAGCGATTACCGCGCCGGCGAGGATGCCGACGCCATCGCCCGCTACGCAGTGCATGGTGGAGCCGAGCACTTGACGCCAGCGCGCGGAAATGTAGCGCTCATGGAGTTCGGGCAGCGGCTCCCGGCATCCCAGGACGTAAAGGAATGCGCCAATCGGCCCGGTGTAGGCGGTCAGAAGAACAAACCCCCATTTCATTACCGGCGGCACCGGTGTTGACCGTATGTCGACCGCCACGAACCCGAATGCCATGGCCGTTAACAAAAACCAAAGGAGCATTACGCCATTCAACATCGAACTACTGGCGTCCTCTTCGCGCGATCAGTCGGAACGGCGTGTTTGCCCTGCCATTTTCGGATTGAGTTCTTTGGCCGACCCGGCGTGGGGACGCCAAGTCAACGAGTTTGGTCATGTCTGGCCCCTCGTCAAAATTACGTCTTCAGGCTCGTGCAGACTCGCTGCAGAAGTGCCCGTACTTCCTTGCCGATGGCTTGCACTTCTGGTTTGTCGACCAACTTCAAGACGGCCTCTGGATCCATGAACGCAACCGTTATGGTTCCATCGACTTCTTCACGCACGACTACGTTACAGGGGAGTAACAGACCGATGTCGGGGTCAGCCTCGATCGCACGGTGCGCAAGCGGAGGGTTGCACGCGCCGAGTATGCGATACGGCCGGCCTTCGATATCGAGCTTGGCTTTCAGCGTCGCCCTGACATCAATGTCCGTGAGCACGCCGAACCCTTCCATTTTCAGGGCCTCGGTGACCTTCGCAACGGCGGTATCAAACGGTAGCTTTAACTGCGTGCTGAATCCGTACATGAACCGACTCCCGTCATGTGGCGAACCCAAGAATCAAGCGCTGTGCTTGCAATTGAGTTGCCAGCGAAATGAACGCGATGCGGTCTAGCCATGGCGCTTGCCCCGGACGCCGGCCATGCCCGTCGCGGCCCATAGATCCCCAATCAACCGTGCTTAATTTTGTCGCGCTGCTCCGTGGTGAGTACCGCGTCGATCTGCCTCCGGGCGCTGAGCGACAGGTCGAACATCTGATGCCGCAGTTCTGACATGTTGCGGTAGCTCTTGCTGAGTGCCGCGTCATCGCGTTGGTCCGAGTTGTACTGCTCGTTCATCTGCGATTGTTCTTCCTGCATCTTGCCCATCAGGTCCCAGTGTTTGCGCCGCAGGTCGTTCTGGATCTTGGCGATCTTGCCGCGCTGCTCTGCGGTCAGATTCAGATCGGGTCGCGAGCCGTAGCCGCCCATCATGCCGGAACCCACGCCGGAGCCAGAGCCCTGGCCGTCCATCATGCCCGGGCCCATGCCATAGCCGAAACCGTAGCCGTCCATCATGCCCGGGCCCATGCCGTAGCCGGAACCGTAGCCGTCCATCATGCCCGGGCCCATGCCGTAGCCGGAGCCGTAGCCGCCCATCATGCCGGCACCGTGCGTACCTTGCGGCGGGTCGGCTAATGCGTTTGCTCCCATAACCATTCCGCCGATCAATATTACGGCGCTCAACGTCTTGCGAAGTTTCATGTTTTTCATGGCTGAACTCCAGTCAGATTGAAGCAAACTCAGACTTTCTGTTCACTTACCCTTTTGTTTGACGACCCATACCACGAGGCCGGCAACCACGGCGACAAGTAGGATGGGCACCAATATCCCGCCATATCCACCCATACCGCCATATCCACCCATCCACCCGCCACCGTTCATCATGTTTCCGTTCTGCGCCAACGCAATGCCAGTGGACAGAAGCGGCACTGTACCAACAACCATAGCAAGAAAGGTCTTCATAAAATCTCCTGAGCAATAAGATGAACGAAGGGACTATTTTGGCAAGGAGTGCGTAAGACACGGAAAGGGCGTCGTGCCAACTGCGGATCCCGCAATACGTACCCACGACCCTTAACCGCTAAAGCTCTCTGCAACGAAGCACAAAGCACTCCGTATTCATCCTGCTGAACCAACAATGCGCCGAGATGCTTCCGACGTCTGTGCGACAGCGAACATGGCCTTGGTTCAGCGGTTGGCGTCATCCTGACGAAGGCGCGTTTGCCACTGCACAACGATTCGATTTGGCTTACGGGTGTTTCTCACAACGTCTGCGGCGCGGAAAGCCAGCGTCGGATCAAGAAGCCGAATAACGTCTTCGTGGGGCGCAATTAACTGCGGACCCTATTTACTCCCAGAACGACAGGCGGCATCACTCTTCTTTTTCTGCCCAACGCGCCATTGCCAGTATGTCTGGTAGCACACAGACGCAATGAATCATTTCGAGTATTTGTTCTGGCGTGCGGCATGACGTGTCGCCGCAGATGCCGCGCCTTCGCTGGCGCTGCAATACGTGTTTACCGCGCTATGGACACCGCCAGCGAGAACCATTCACGCCAGGCGCTCATGTTCGGCGCGAAGTCATCTAGTGGCCAATTCCGATCCGATGCTCGGAACTTGATGGCGTCGCCGGCTTCCGCAGGAAGGCTATGTTTGGGGTTACAAGACGTCCCGTCCGCAAGGGTCATGCAGCAGGATCCCAACCCCTCGGGCCGATTCGCTCGCACGTGGTCCCGCCCAGGCATTCGCCTGCGACCTCAGTTCGTAACGCGCGATGACCAGGCATTCTGCCAGGAACCGAGGAGAGTTCGAATGAGCGCACCACTTTCTACCCGGCGATCTGCCTCCGGTCTGGACGAGTTGTGTATCAATACCCTGCGCTTCCTTTCGGTCGATGCGGTGCAGAAGGCCGACAGCGGCCATCCGGGTCTGCCGCTGGGCGCGGCGCCGATGGCCTATGTGCTGTGGACGCGCTTTCTCAAGCATCACCCCGCGAATCCGGCGCTGGCTCGACCGCGATCGCTTTGTCCTGTCTGCCGGGCACGGCTCGATGCTGCTGTACAGCCTGCTCCACCTGACCGGCTACGATCTTTCGCTCGAACAGATCAAGCAGTTTCGCCAATGGGGCAGCATCACGCCGGGTCATCCCGAACGCGGCCTCACGCCCGGCGTCGAGACGACGACCGGCCCGCTCGGCCAGGGCTTCGGCAACGGGGTCGGCATGGCGATGGCCGAGGCGCACCTGGCCGCACGCTACAACCGCCCCGGCTTCGAGATCATCAATCATTTCACCTACGGGATCGTGAGCGACGGCGACCTGATGGAAGGCGTCGCGTCGGAAGCCGCATCGCTGGCCGGCCACTTGCAGCTTGGCAAGCTGATCTATCTGTACGACGACAATCAGGTCACGCTTTCCGCCGGCACCGACATCACGTTCACCGAAGACCGCGCGCGACGCTTCGAGGCCTACGGCTGGCACACCCAATCGATCGACGACGGCAACGATCTGGCGGCCATCGAGCAGGCGCTCTCCAGCGCTCGCGCCGAAACCAGGCGTCCGTCGTTGATTCTGGTGCGCACGCATCTCGGCTACGGCTCGCCCAACAAGCAGGACACCTTCAAGGCGCACGGTTCGCCGCTGGGCGAGGATGAAGTGCGCTTGACCAAGCAGAATCTGGGCTGGCCGACCGAGCCGGCGTTTTACATCCCGGAGGCGGCACGGGCTGCATTTTCGCGAAGCGATCGCCAGGGGCGCAGCGGGACGGAAGCCGAGTGGAACGACAGGTTCTCGGCCTACGCGCAAGCGTTTCCCGAACTCGCCCGGGAGCTGCAACACGTCATGCGCGGCGAATTGCCCGCCGGCTGGGATGAGGACATTCCCATCTTTCCCGCCGACGCCAAAGGGCATGGCCACGCGGGTCGCCTCGGGCAAGGTGATGAACGCCATCGCGCCCCGCTTGCCGGCGCTGATCGGCGGCTCGGCGGATCTCGATCCCTCGACCCATACCGCGCTGCTAGGCCTCGGCGACTTCGAGCCGCCCGGCGCAAGCGCCCGCGACCGCCAGGGATCCGAGGGCGGTGGCTGGAGCAGCGCCGGCCGCAATCTGCACTTCGGCGTGCGCGAACATGCCATGGGAGCGATCCTGAACGGTCTGGCGGCGCACGGCGGAACCATACCGTTCGGCGCGACGTTCCTGATCTTTTCCGACTACATGCGGCCGCCGATCCGCCTCGCCGCGTTGATGGGGCTGCACGTGATCTACGTGTTCACGCACGACAGCATCGCGCTCGGCGAGGACGGCTCGACGCATCAGCCGGTCGAGCAGCTTGCCAGCCTGCGCGCGGTTCCTCGCCTCAATGTCATCCGCCCCGGCGACGCCAACGAGACCGCCGTCGCCTGGCGCGTTGCGCTGGAAACGCGCGATCGGCCGGTGGCGCTGATATTGACGCGACAGGACGTGCCGACGCTCGACCGCACGCAGTTTGCCGCCGCCGACGGACTGCGGCGCGGCGGGTACGTCCTGGCCGACGCGCCCGACGGCAAGCCGGAGTTGATCCTGATCGCCACCGGCTCGGAAGTCGCGCTCATCGTCGCCGCGCGAGAGCAATTGCTGGCGCGGAAGATCGCGGTGCGCATCGTCTCGCTGCCAAGCTGGGCTTTGTTCGACGCGCAACCGCAAGAATACCGGGACACGGTGCTTCCGCCATCGATCGGCGCGCGGCTTGCGGTCGAAGCCGGTGTGTCGCAAGGCTGGCATCGCTACGTCGGCGATCGCGGCGATGTGCTCGGCGTGGAGCGCTTTGGCGCTTCGGCGCCGGGCAATGTCATGTTGCGCGAGTATGGCTTCACCGTCGACAACGTCTGCACGCGGGCGTTGGCGCTGCTGCGTTAACCCTTCAACGCGAGGCTCGACCTTCACGACGTGACGCATGCAAAGAACTCGTGGATCTTAGCGAAGAAGAAAATCGAGCTGCTGCAGCGGGAAGATTCGATGCACGCCATAGAATGTCTGATCTTGTTTCGTCGGACCGCCAGCTGCTGTCAGTCCTTCTTAACGCTGCAGCAGCCCAGATTCGACTAGCACGTCGACACCGGCAACCGGCGTAATCGCACGCGCGGGAATATCCTTGCCGGCGCGCCAATCGACGATCGCTCTATGCTTCGCTTCACCGCAGACCAGAAACATGACTTGCCGGGCGCGACTCAGCCTTGCTGCGCTCAGCGTCACGCGCTGCGGCGCCGGTTTGGGAGCTTCGAACACCGCCAACGCGTCCGGCGAGTCGGCTGCCCTCCCCCATTCACGGCCAGGAAACAGGCTCGCCGTATGGCCATCTTCCCCCAGCCCGAGCAGCACCAGGTCGAATTCGCCGACCGCGCGTAAAGTCTCGGCATACGCACGAGCCGCTTGAACGGCCCCCGTTTCCGCTGGAATAGCATGCAACTGCACTGCGGGAACGGAAACGAAGTCGAGCCAGGCGTCCCCAGCCATTCGTGAGTTGCGCGCCGGGTCGTCCGCAGGAAGACAGCGCTCGTCGCCAAAGTAGATGTGCCAGCAGGACCAGTCGGCACTTGCCTTTCGCAATCTTCGATACGCGCCGCGCGGAGTGGCTCCGCCGGCGAGGACGAGATGGAACTGGCCGCGCGCGCGTATGGCACGATCGGCCGCCGCCAGAATGCCCGCCGCGGCGGCACGATCCAGCGCCAACCGATCGGGCATTGCACGCCAGCGGCATCGTTGCCTTTCAGCAAGTGGCATATCACGCGCCCCGATCGGAGCGCCGCGTTTGCGTCGTCATGCTCAGGCTAGACAACGCTCACCGCGGCGGTGATCGCCGAACCCGCTGGCGACGGCCTGCCGGGTCTGGGCGCGACTTCGTGGAAGCATTGGGGCAGTGGATCGACTTTCAACTCTGGCTGGCGACCTGGCTCAATGCCGCCTTTCCCGCGGTTTGCGACCTGTTTGACGGAACATCGATCCTGCTGTGTGCGCAATCGTACAGACGGCACCCGGCGGCTGTGACGACACTTCGAATTCCGATCTTCAAATCAGTCGAGGCATTGATTACGGGGTCGTTCGGCCACTCCTAGTTGCCGCTGTTCCTTCCTTGTCGCATCGACGTCGGGATTTGCGCCTCCTCGCAAGCGCGGTCACATCAGGTCGCATATATTCCAACCAGACAATTCACCCGCAGCGAACTGCATGGGGCGCCGTTGCGGCTGCGCTTCGGAAACGAAGTAGGCTTCAAAATGGTCAAGTGGATCGCAGCCATTGAGCGCGGGCGCGACTTCGCGGGACTGGGCATGGCTGAAAGCCGTTACAAGAAGCATGGCGAATTGTAGCGTGTCGAATGCCGACGTGATTGCATCGCGGTCTCCTCGCTGCGCGCCACGGCGCCCGGCTGATCGTAAGCCTTGTGGAGTACCACGACGCCCATTCCACCCATACTCGATGTTCCTCTCTCGGTAAATCCATGGCCACTGCTAATCCGCAGGCGCCGCTAGGGCATTTCCGGCGGTCCGGACACGCCGGTACCGGAAGTGCAGTTACTGTCGAACGGCAGTTACCATGTGATGGTCACGAACGCCGGCGGCGGCTACAGTCGGTGGAAGAACCTCTGCGGTTACGCGCTGGAGCGAAGATGCTACTTGCGACAACTGGGGCGCCTTCTGCTATATCCGCGACGTTGCGAGCGGACACCTCTGGTCCACCACCTTTCAGCCGACGCTGCAGCGAGCGGACACGTACGAGACAGCGTTCGCAACGGGGCGTGCGGCGTTCCGCCGCCGTGACCACGATATCGAGACGCATACTGACATCGCCGTTTCGCCGGAGGATGACGTCGAGCTGCGCCGAATCCGCATCACCAACGGCTTCGCCCGCGCGCAGGGTGCTTGATGTCACGAGCTACGCCGAGATCGTGCTCGCACCGCCTGCGGCCGACGCCGCCCATCCGGCGTTCAGCAAGCTATTTGTCGAAACCGAGATCCTGCGCGAGCGCCAGGCGATTCTGTGCACTCGTCGTCCGCGCGCTCCCGACGAGCCGACGCCATGGATGTTTCACCTTCTGACCGCATCCAAGCCAGCACCGGGAGAAGTCTCCTATGAGACGGATCGCATGCGCTTCATCGGTCGCGGCCGCACCGCGGCTGATCCGCAGGCGTTGGACGACGACGCGACATTGTCGGGAACCGCGGGCCCCGTGCTCGATCCGGTGGCCGCGATCCGCTGTCGCGTCACGCTCGATCCGGGTGAAACCGCCACCGTCGATCTGATCAGCGGCATCAGCGAGACACGCGACGCGTGCGTGGGGCTGGTCGCGAAGATACCAGGATCGGCAGATGGCGGATCGCGTTCTCGCTGCGGCGCCGACGCATGGCCAGGCGATCCTGAGCAGGCTCCATGTCAGCGAAGCCGATGCGCGACTCTATGCGCGTCTTGCCAGTTCTGTCCTCTACGCCAACGCTTCGCTGCGCGCCGACCCTAGCGTTCTCCGCCAGAATCGCCAGGGCCAGTCCGGCCTGTGGGCCTACGCTATTTCCGGCGATCTGCCGATCGTGCTGCTGCGGATTGCAGACTCGGCGAATATCGATCTGGCGCGCCAACTCGTGCAGGCCCACGCGTATTGGCGGCTGCACGGACTGGCCGTGGACCTCGTGATCCTGAGCGAGGATCGCGACGGTCAGCCGCCCGCCCTGCAAGAACAGATCACGAAGCTGATCGCCGCATGCGGCGACGCCGACCGCATCGATCAGCCGGGCGGGATCTTCGTGCGCCCTGCCGACAAGATCTCCGAAGCGGACTACGTTCTCCTACAAACGGTCGCCCGCGTCGTCATCAGCGACGCCGACGGGTCGTTGGCGCAGCAGCTCGAACGGCGCTGCGCAACGCCGACCTCGATCCCGCCGGCCAGCTCGCGCGCAGCGGTGTCACCGGAATCCGAGCAGCCACCGAGTTGACTGGCGAGCTACCTGAAGCGCGACCTGATCTTTCGCAACGGACTCGGCGGGTTCACTCCGGACGGACGCGAGTACGTCATCACGATCACGTCCGGACAAATGACGCCGGCACCGTGGGTGAACGTGCTTGGCAAATCCGTCGTTCGGGACCCTCGTCTCGGAGAGCGGAAGCGCCAATACCTGGAGCGAGAACGCGCAGGAGTTCCGTCTCACGCCGTGGTCCAATGACCCGGTCGGCGATGCGAACACCGAGGCGTATTACCTGCGCGACGAGGAAAACGGCCACTTCTGGTCGCCCACGCTGCTGCCGAGTGGCGGCGCGGCGCCGTATGTGACGCGGCACGGCTTCGGCTACAGCGTCTTCGAACACAGCGAGGATGGCATCGACTCCGAGCTTACGGTGTACGTGGCGATCGACGCGCCGGTCAAGTTCGCGGTGTTGAAGCTGCGCAATGTATCGGGCCGCAGCGCGCCGGCTTTCCGTCACCGGCTACCTGGAATGGGTGCTCGGCGACGAGCGCCACCAAAACGCGCATGCACGTGAGCACCGAGATCGACGCGGGCAGCGGCGCGCTGTTCGCGCGCAATCCTTACAACACCGAGTTCGCCGGGCGCATCGCGTTCTTCGATGTCGACGAGGTCGCGGCCGCGAGCGCTGTGCGGCGATCGCACCGAGTTCCTCGGACGCAACGGCACGCTGCGCAATCCCGCCGCGATGTCGCAGATCGCAGCTTTCCGGCACCGTGGGCGCCGCGCTGGATCCGTGTGCCGCAATCCGCGTTCCGTTCGAGTTGGCCGCCGGGCAGACGCGCGAATTCGTCTTTCGCCTCGGCGCCGGAGAAAGTGTCGAGGAGGCGCGGCAACTGGTTCAGCGCTGGCGCGGTCCGGCGGTGGCGCACGATGCACTCGCGGAAGTGAAGCAGTATTGGCAGCACACGCTCGGCGCGGTGCAAGTCGAGACGCCGGACCGGTCTCTCGACGTGCTGACCAACGGCTGGCTCGTGTACCAGGTTCTCGCGTGCCGGCTCTGGGCGCGCAACGCGTTCTATCAATCGAGCGGAGCGTTCGGCTTCCGCGATCAACTGCAGGACGTGATGGCGCTTGTCCACGCCGCACCGGAGCTGGTGCGCGAGCACCTGCTGCGCTGCGCAGTCGCGCCAGTTTCCCGAAGGCGATGTACAGCATTGGTGGCATCCGCCGTCGGGGCGCGGCGTGCGCACCCATTGCTCGGACGATTACCTGTGGCTGCCGTTGGCGACGTGTCGCTACGTCGCGATTACCGGCGACAGCGGCGTGCTCGACGAGCCGGTCCACTTCCTGGACGGCCGCGCACTCAAGGACGAGGAAGCGTCGTACTACGATCTGCCCAAAGCAGTCCGACCAAGTGGCAAGCTTGTACGGCCACTGTGTCCGCTCAATCGAGCGGAGCCTGCGCTTCGGAGCGCACGGCTTGCCGCTGATGGGCACCGGTGACTGGAACGATGGCATGAACCTCGTCGGCGCGGGTGGCAAGGGCGAAAGCGTCTGGCTCGGCTTCTTCCTGTACGCGGTGCTGACGCAATTCGGCGAACTGGCGCAGCGGCGCGGCGACGCGCCGTTCGCCGCGCGCTGCTCGAGCGAGTCGGCCCGGCTGCGCGACGCCATCGAGCAAAGCGCTTGGGATGGCGCATGGTACCGCCGCGCCTGGTTCGACGACGGCTCGCCGCTGGGAACGTCGAGCAACGCGGAATGCCAGATCGATTCGATCGCACAAAGCTGGTCGGTATTGTCCGGCGCGGGCGAGGACCAACGAGCGCGCATGGCGATGGATGCGCTGGATCGGCAACTGGTTCACCGGGACGCTGCGCTGATCCAATTGCTCAATCCGCCGTTCAACCACTCCGATCCCAACCCGGGATATATCCAGGGGTATGTGCCGGGTGTGCGCGAGAACGGCGGCCAGTACACGCACGCCGCAGTCTGGGCGGCGATGGCATTCGCGGCTCTAGGGGATGCCGCGCGCGCGTGGGAATTGTTCACCATGATCGATCCGGTCAATCACGCGAAGTCGCCAGATGCGATTGCGGTCTATAAAACGGAGCCTTACGTCGTCGCTTCGGACGTCTATGCGCTCGCGCCGCACACCGGCCGCGGCGGCTGGACGTGGTACACCGGGTCGGCCGGCTGGATGTACCGGTTCATCCTGGAATCACTGCTGGGCCTGCGACGCGAAGCGGACAAGCTGCATTTCGCGCCGTGCGTGCCCGCGAACTGGACCTCATTCCAAGTGCATTACCGGTATCGGGAGACGGTCTACCACATCACCGTGCTGCAAACGTCCGGCGCGGACCGAGTACCGCGGCTAACGATCGATGGCATCGGGCTACCCGGCGCGGAGATTTTGCTGATTGACGACCGCAAGGAACACGTGGTCGAAGTGCGAGTACACACGCCGCTCGATCGTTCCAACCGAAAGGATCCTGGAGTCACGTCATAACCAGCCGCCGGTGAATCCCGCTCGGCGCAATCCGGTGACGACATAAGGGCAGTCTCGCATCAAGCGCCACAACAGACCCGTGCGGTAATTCTCGATCATCAAAACGATCGGCCCCTGATTCAGGCCGAAATGCCACGGCGATACCCAGCCGTAGGGATTGCCGGACTTGTCCGGATAGGTCGGATTGAACGTCGCCTTGAAGCCGTACGGGTTGCCCCTTTCAGGTCGACCTGATGCACCAGATAGTCGATTGCCGGCAACACGATCTCCGGTGCGAACGGCAGCGATGCCACCACGGCCCACGGCCCGATCGTACCGTCGTCCGGTCCGTACGGCACCCCGCGCCCCAGATAGTCGAAGAACTGGCGCTCGATGCCGTTCACTTTGATGGTAACGGGGCCGGGGCCGTCACTCGCGGTGATTCCCCAGCAATCTTTGCCATAGCCCGCGAACTTGAGCGGATTGTCGATCGCGTAGCGTTGCTGTACATAGGTCGCGCGGCGGGTGTTCTCGAAATAGTCGATGCCCTTTTCGCGCATGAACGCGTCCTGAATGCCGCGAAAGTCGATCCAGATATGCGAAATCTGATGGGTGAACAAGGGTCCGGCGTACAGGTAGTCGTACCCGTAGCTGCTTTTCCACTCGTAAGTGGAAGCCCACGCCGCGTAGCTTTCCTCCGGCAGCGGATGCGTGGGCGAGCCGAGTCCCAGGATATACAGCACCAGCGCCTCGTCGTAGCCTTCCCAGCGGTACTTGAGAAATCCGCTTTCGGGTTTCCACCCGTGCGTGACCGTGGCGCCACCGTTTTGCGCCCACGACCAGTCAGCGCGGCGATAGAGCCCGTCGGCAAGGGCGCGTATTTCCTCCTCCTCAGTCGTATCCGCGTCAAAATACGCGCCGGCTGTCAACGCACCGGCGAGCAGAATGGTGCTGTCCGCGGTCGACAGTTCGCATTGCCATGCGCGCCGGCCGGTCTGCATGTCGAGAAAATGATAATAGAATCCATGGTAGCCGGTAGCGTCAGGCTCGGGGCCTTGCCGGCTGTTCCAGAAAAATCGCAGTGTGACGAGGATCGTCTCGATCGCCGCCGCGCGCGTGATGAAGCCGCGCTCGACCGCGACCGGATACGCCGCCAAGGCGAGCCCGGTGGCCGCAATGCTGGCGGGCCAATCGGGCGCGGTCTTGTCGAGCACCAGCCCATTTTGCGGATTGGTCTCTTGCAGAAAGTAGCCGAAGGTCTCTCGTTGAAGGGACTCCAGCTCGGCATCGACCGCGGGTTTATTGGCGTTCATGGTCTCACGCGGCCCTCGGCAGCGAAGTCAGCGGTAAGCGTGGCGACACGCGTTCGTCGCCCCGGATGGCTAGCGCCGCGCAATGCGGTCGTCGAGTTCCGCGATCTGCGCGGCGAGGCCATTGATGGCCTGCTCGATGCGCGAGACGCAGCTCGTCGGCCACGCGAGTGAGGTCCGACGCGCCTCCCGTACGCCCGGTCCGCAGCGCCTCTTCGAGCTGCGCGAACCGCGCGTCTAGAGCCGAGCGCAGCTCGGTGAGGCGCGAGGCTTCCGCCTGGTCGGCGAGTTGGCGCTGCGTCTGCAGCTCACGGGCCATCCGGCGCGTCTCGAGCAGCACCGAAGTCTGCAGATAGAAGGCATACGTGAGGAAGACCGCGGCGAGGAATCCGGTGATCAGCAGCATGATCAGTCCGAGCGGCGCTTCCACCGAGCCTACGAGCAGCGATAGCCTCGTGGGTGTGGTGAATGCGGCCCAGTTCACGATTGCGAAAAGCGCCAGCGCAGCGACCAGCACCAGCAGCACGATGGATCGGAACGACATGGGACCTCCGGCAGTGCGAAGCGTAAGGAAGAACAGTATGCACCTTCGAATCTCGCCGACAACGCCCTCAGGGAGACGGCTTGGGCCCAAGCGAAGCGCGAACCTGCAAACCCGTGGCGTCATCGAATCATGTATTCGACTCGATCAGCTTTTTCCCTTTTTTTCCGACTCGCGCCATTGCCCCCTTCTCGCTTCACCCCAAGAGCATCGTCGACCATCGACTGCGCCTCTTCCACGATGCGTTTCAGATGATCCTCGCCGGCGAAGCTTTCTGCATAGATCTTGTAGATATCTTCGGTCCCCGAAGGACGCGCGGCGAACCATCCATTCTTGGTAATCACCTTGAGACCACCGATTGGAGTGTCGTTGCCGGGGGCGCGGTCGAGCACGCGGTCGATCTTTTCGCCGGCGAGTTTGGTGTGGCGAAACTGATTGGGCGAGAGACGCGCCAGCAAATGTCTCTGTTTTGCCGTGGCCGCAGCCTGTACGCGCTGCTCGGCGGGCTCGCCCAAATCCTCGGTCAGCGCCCGGTACATTTCGCCAGGATCGCGGCCCATGCGCGTGGTCATCTCTGCTGACAGCAACGCCGGGACGATGCCATCCTTGTCCGTTGTCCACACTTTGCCATCCAGCCGAAGACAACACGCACCCGCGCTCTCTTCACCCGCGAATCCGAGCGAGCCATCGAGCAAGCCGTCGACAAACCATTTAAATCCGACCGGAACTTCGTAAAGCTTACGATCCAGCTTCGCGGTCACGCGATCGATCATCTGACTGCTGACGATAGTTTTACCGACGGCAGCGTGCTTTGACCAATGCGGGCGATGTTTGAACAGGTAGTCGATGGCTACCGAGAGATAGTGGTTCGGCGGGAGCAGTCCTGCGTTGCGAGTGACGATTCCGTGTCGGTCGTGATCGGTGTCGCACGCAAAAGCGACGTCGAAGCGATCCTTCATTCCGATCAGCGTCTGCATCGCATAGGGTGAGGACGGATCCATGCGGATGCGACCGTCCCAATCGACGGTCATGAACCGGAACGTCGGGTCGACCGCGTCGTTGACGACGTCGAGGTTCAAGCCGTACCGCTCCGCGATCGGTGCCCAGTAATGCACCCCGGCACCACCGAGTGGATCGACGCCCAGGCGGATGCGAGCGCCGCGGATCACGTCCATGTCGATGACGTCGCCAAGATCGCTGACGTAGGCGCGCAGGAAGTCGTACCGGTGTGTCGTTGCCGCGCGCAGCGCTTTTGGCATCGGCACGCGTCGCACACCCTTGAGCTTGCGTTCGAGAAATCCGTTCGCCGCGGTCTCGATCCACGCAGTCACCTTCTCATCCGCCGGCCCGCCGTTTGGCGGGTTGTACTTGAAACCGCCGTCATCGGGCGGATTGTGTGAGGGGGTTACGACGATGCCGTCGGCAAGCCCCGCAGTACGGCCGCGGTTGTATTTGAGGATCGCGTGGGAGACTGCAGGTGTCGGCGTGTACTCGTCGTTTAGCGCGATCATGACCTCGATGTCGTTGGCGGCCAGCACCTCGAGCGCACTGGCGCAAGCCGGTACCGAAAGCGCGTGGGTGTCGATACCGAGAAAAAGTGGGCCATTGATGCCGCGTCGTTTCCGATATCGGCAAATGGCCTGGCTGATCGCAAGAACATGCCATTCGTTGAAGCTACGCTTCGAATGCGGAACCGCGATGCCCCGAGGTGCCGAACAGAACCCGCTGCGCGGGTATCGAAGGGTCCGGCGCATCGGTGTAGTAGGCGGTTATGAGGCGGGGCACGTTGACCAGCATCGCCGGTGGCGCCGGCTTACCTGCCAGGGGACTTAGTTTCATGACGTTATCTTGCGCCGCGGTTTCGGCGTCTTGCCGGGTTTCTGAACGGTGTCGATGCCAAGCGCGCGAATCGCGTCTGGGCAAAGCGAGCGCTGTTGTAGCCGAGGTTCATGATGACTGCTCGCGGAGGCGGCGATAGCGCCGGATCAACGCGTTGGTCGAGCTATCGTGCGCAAGACCTATCTCGTCCTTGCTCTCGAGCTCTGGGGCGATGCGCTGTGCCAGCACCTTGCCCAGCTCGACCCCCCACTGATCGAACGAATCGATATTCCAGATCGTCCCTTGGGTGAAAACACTGTGTTCGTACAGCGCGACCAGAAGGCCGAGGGTCTCGGGACTCAGACGCTCGGCGAGAATGGTGTTGGTCGGACGATTGCCTTCGAAGACACGATGCGGCGCCAGCCAGGGCGGCGTTCCTTCGGCTTCGACTTGCGCTTCCGTCTTGCCGAACGCCAGCGCTTCGGTCTGCGCGAACAGATTCGCCATCAGCAGGTCATGCTGCTGGCCAAGCGGATTCAACGCCTGGCAGAAGCCGATGAAGTCGCACGGAATAAGTCGGGTCCCCTGGTGGATGAGCTGGTAGAACGAATGCTGACCATTGGTGCCCGGCTCACCCCAGTAGATCGGTCCCGTCTGATAAGCGACGCGCGCGCCATCGAGCGAGACGTGCTTGCCGTTGCTCTCCATCGTCAACTGCTGGAGATACGCGGGAAAGCGCTTCAGGTACTGCTCGTACGGCAGTACCGCGACCGTCTGCGCGCCAAAGAAATTGCTGTGCCAGACCGCAAGCAATCCCATCAGCACCGGCAGGTTGCGCTCGAACGGCGTCGTTCGGAAATGCCGATCCATCGCGTGGAAACCGGCAAGCATGGCGCGGAAGTTCTCCGGCCCGACGGCGAGCATCGTCGACAGACCGATCGCGGAATCCATCGAGTAGCGGCCGCCGACCCAATCCCAGAAGCCGAACATGTTCGCGGTGTCGATGCCGAACTTCGCGACGCCATCGGCGTTGGTCGATACGGCGACAAAATGCCGGCGCACGGCGCGCTCGTCACCAAGCTTGGCAAGGATCCAGGCGCGTGCCGCGTGGGCGTTGGTCAGTGTCTCCTGCGTCGTGAACGTCTTCGAGCAGATGATGAACAGGGTCTCCTCGGGATCGAGGTCGCGCGCGGCTTCCACGAAGTCGGTGCCATCCACGTTGGAGACGAAGCGGAATGTCATGTCGCGCCGGCTGTAATGGCGCAGCGCTTCGTACGCCATCACCGGGCCGAGATCGGAGCCGCCGATGCCGATGTTGACGACGTTGCGAATGGGCCGATCCGTGTGGCCGTGCCAGCGGCCGCCGCGGATCTCATCGGCGAAGGCCGCCATGCGCTCGAGGACCGCGATGCACCGCCGGGCACGACGTCGACGCCATCGACCAGAATCCGCTCGTTTGCCGGCGCCCGCAGGGCGACGTGCAGCACCGCGCGTTGCTCGGTTACGTTGATCCTGGCGCCGCTGAACATGGCGTCGATACGTTCCGCGAGACTGCATTCATCGGCCAGCCGCAGCAGCAGCCCGATCGTCTCGTCGGTCACCCGATTCTTCGAGTAGTCGAGGTAGAGACCGGCGGCTTCGGCGGTCAGGCGCTCGCCGCGCAGGGGATCGCTGGCGAAGAGTTCGCGCAGATGCAGATTGCGCACTTCTTGGTGGTGCGCCGCCAGCGCCTTCCACGCCGGCCGCTCGATCAGCGGTTGCACTTGCGCGATAGGCTTGGTCATGATGGCTACTGCGCACTCGTTTGATCGACCGTCTCCGTGCCGCGCTCTTCGACGCAATACAAGCCATGAGATCCTGCCACGACTTGTCGAACGATTCGGCGCCCTCGCGCTGAAGCTGGGCGGCAAGCGCCGCACTGTCGACACCGATGCGCGTGAATTCGGCGAGCATCTCTTCGGCATCGCCTCCGTCAAGCGGCATTACGCCCTTCAGCTCACCGTGATCGGCGAAGGCCTGCAAGGTCTTCTCGGGGATGGTGTTGACGGTGTCCGGAGCCGCCAGCGCTTCGATGTAGAGCGTGTCCGGCGCATCCGGATCCTTGGTGCCGGTGCTCGCCCAGAGCAGGCGTTGCGGCCGGGCGCCGGCGACGGCAAGCTTTCGCCAGCGCGGCGAGTCCAGCACCTCGCGGTAGGCTTTGTACGCACGCTTGGCGATGGCGATCCCGAGGCGATTGCGAAGCTCTCCGGGAACCTTGTCCTTCACCGCCACGTCCCAGCGGCTGATGAAGATCGAGGCGACGGAACCGACTTTCGGATCGAGCCCTGCGGCGATCCGCCGCTCGATGCCGCGCATATACGCCTCCGCTGCAGCGAGATATTGTTCGCGGGAAAACAGCAGCGTCACATTTACCGGGACACCGGCAAAAATCGATTCCTCGATCGCCGGAATGCCTTCGGGCGTCCCTGGAATCTTGATGAACAGATTGGGACGCTGCGCGCGCCGATGCAATTGCGCCACCGCGTTGATGGTCCCGGCAGTATCGTTCGCCAGCAAGGGCGAGACTTCCAGCGACACCCAGCCGTCGACGCCGCCGGTACGTTCGTGGACCGGACGGAACAGGTCGGCGGCCTGGATCAGATCCTCGAGCGCGAGCTCGAAGAACAACGTCTCGCCCGATTTGCCCTCGGCTGTTTTCTGCCGGATCGCGGCATCGTAGAGACATCCCTCCTTGATGGCCTTGTCGAAGATCGTTGGGTTGGACGTCAGCCCCGTGACTGAAAGCTCGCTGATGTAGCGTCGCAGCGTCCCGTTGGCCAGGAGCCCGCGCGTGATGTTATCCAGCCAAAGGCTTTGGCCCAAATCATGCAGTTGTTGGGTCGGCTTCATGGTTGCTCCTATCATGTACACCCGTGTTGGTGACGCCGAGCAAGGCAGACAGATCACAATCGACCAGATCGCCAATATGTTCGATCGTCAGATCGGCCGGCGGATATGCGCTGATGTTTTTGGGATCGAGCGCGTAATGCCCTTGGCGCGGGAAGATCGTCGTCAATCGGTCTTCCCATATCTGTTTCATCGCGTCCAGGATGCGGAGCTTGTCGTCCACCATCACGTAGTGGCGGGCCGGATAGCGCTGCTCGACGTCATCCAGCATGCGCTCCTTGTGGATGTAGATCAGCACTCTGCCCTCGACCGCGTTCCACAATCCCGAGCGCTGAATCTTTCGCGGCTGGAAGACGACATCGCCATCGGACAGAATGACCGTGGGCCCCCAACGGCAAAGATGGTCGATCACGCTCGAGTGCACCCGGATATAGCCGGTCGGCAAACGGATAGTCGACCAGAAATGAAGACATCTGCAGCAGGCGCGGGTCGTTCAGTGCCCCGAGCCGGTAGCGCTGCAATGCACCCAGGTAGTCCGCGTAACCCAGCTCGGTGCGCAGCGCCTCGAAGATCGCCCAGTACCGATCGCTGCTCGCGGCGCCGAATTCGCGCTCGAAGATGGTTCGCTGAGGTCGTCTTGCACACGGTCGTTGTCGAGCAGCGTATTGTCCACGTCGAGTAGAAATACCACGTCATTTGTAGCCGTCATGCTTACGCCCGGCCCAGTACGGGGTTGTGCCAGCTGCCGTCTGCTGCGATGAGCGCGCCAGCTGCTTTCGGCCCCCAGCTATGGCGCCGGTAAGGGTGAATCCGATGGTGATTCTTGAGGACGGGGTCGACCACCGCCCAGGCAGCCTCCACGGCGTCCTCGCGGGTGAAGAGCGCTCCGTTGCCGGCCATGGCGTCGCCTAGAAGCCGCTCGTAGGGCGGTTCCTCTCCCGGCTGTTCATCGAGCAAGTAGAGCTCGCGCTGGTCGCCGACGAACTCTTTACCTGCGCGCTTGACGCGAGCAGCAAGGGCTACGGCGGAGTTCGGGGATAGCCGGAAGCGTAGATAATTGGCCCGACCGGACACCGGCGCTGAGTCGGCGAACAGCCGCTGCGGCGGCGACTTCAGCTGGACGATCACCTCGGCGGCGGTCTCGGCCAGATACTTGCCTGAGCGCAGGTACCACGGCACCCCGCCCCAGCGCCACGAGTCGATGAAAAGCCGCAGGGCGCAGAAGGTCTCGACGTCGGAATGCTTCGCGACGCCCGGCTCCTTGCGGTAGCCAGCGTACTGACCGCGCACCAGGTCGTCGGGCTTCAGAGGGCGCATTGCCTGGAAGACATCGGCTGTCTCGCCGTGCACCGCTCCAAAGCCCCTATAGGTCGGCGGCTCCATGGCCAGCAGCGCGACGATCTGGAAAAGGTGGTTCTGGATCACGTCGCGCAGGCAGCCGGCGGTTTCGTAGAACGCGCCGCGGCCTTCGACACCGAAATCCTCGGACAGCGTTATCTGAACGCTGGCCACGTAGTTGCGGTTCCAGATCGGCTCCAGGAACGAATTGGCGAAGCGGAAATAGAGAATATTCATGATCGCCTCCTTCGCGAGGAAGTGATCGATGCGGAAGATCGAGTCTTCCGGGAACACCGACCGTGCGACGCGGTTGAGCTCCCGCGCCGAGGCCAGGTCGCGTCCGAACGGCTTTTCGACGATGACGCGCGCCTGATCGGTCAAGCCGGCGGCGCCGAGCCCCTTGATGACCGTCGCGAAGAGCGCGGGCGGGATGGCGAGGTAGTACGCCGGGCGCCGCGCATCGCCCAGCGCCTTCTTGAGCGCATTGAAGGTACCCGGGTCGTTGTAGTCGCCGTTGACATAGCGGAGCAGGGAGAGCAGATGGCGCAGGGCTTGCCGGTCATCGATCTTTCCTGACTCCCTTATGCCGTCCTCGGCATGCTTGCGCAATTGCGCCAGGCTCCACTTCGAGGAAGCGACGCCGATCACCGGAACGTTGAGGCCGCCCCGCTTCGCCATCGCATAGAGCGCCGGGAAAATCTTCTTATGCGCGAGATCGCCCGTGATGCCGAACAACACCAGCGCGTCGGACCGTGCCGTGCCGCGTCTGGGCCTGGTTCATCTCAGCTTCTTCCCTTCTTCTCGTCATGCCCGCCAAACTGCTTGCGCATCGCAGACAGCACCCGGTTGGCGAAATCCGCGTCGCCGCGCGAGCTGAAGCGTTCATAGAGGGCGGCGCTGAGAACGGGAGCCGGCACGGCTTCGTCGATGGCGGCCGCGATCGTCCATCGTCCTTCGCCAGAATCCGACACGCGGCCCGCGTAGTCTTTCAGGTCGGGATCATTCAGCAGCGCGGCGGCGGTGAGGTCCAGCAACCACGAGCCGATCACGCTGCCGCGGCGCCAGACCTCCGCGATCTCGGGCAGGTCCAGTTCGTACTGGTAATACTCGGGATCCCGCAACGGTGTCGTCTCGGCGTCCGTTTCGCGCGCCCGCTTGCCGGCATCGGCATTGCGCAGGATGTTCAGACCTTCGGCATACGCCGCCATCACGCCGTATTCGATGCCGTTGTGAACCATCTTGACGAAGTGGCCGGCACCCTGCGGGCCGCAATGCAGATAGCCCTGTTCGGCGGTGCCCTCGCGCTTCTGCCTGCCGGGCGTGGGCGGCGCCGCGTCGACGCCGGGCGCCAGCGTCGCAAAGATCGGGGCAAGACGCTGCGACGATATCTCTTTCGCCACCGATCATCAGGCAGTAGCCGCGATCGAGCCCGGCGATACCGCCGCTCGTGCCGACATCGACGTAATGAATCCCTCGCGGTTCCAACTCCGCGCCACGCCGGATATCGTCGCGGTAATACGAATTGCCGCCGTCAATGATCGATGTCGCCGGCATCAAGCAGCGACGCCAGCTGCGCCAGCGTCTGATCGACCACCGCAGCCGGCACCATCAACCAGACCGCACGCGGTTTGGCCAGCCGGGCGACCAAGTCTTCGAGCGAAGATGCTCCGACGGCGCCCTCATCCTGCAGGTTCTGATGGCCTCTGCGTGCAGGTCATGGACCACACATTCGTGACCGCCTTTCATCAGGCGGCGCACCATGCTGGTGCCCATGCGCCCCAATCCAATCATGCCGAGCTGCATTACGAGAACTCCCTCCCGAGCGATATACCGAACCTGCTCGATACATCTGAAAAACGGGGCCATAAAACGGGTGAACCCTACTTCCTGGCAATGATCTGTTGATGCAGACGCGCGTCGTGACATGCCCGTTGTCAGGATGGAGCTAGGGAGTTTTTTTCTTTCAACTTGGCCACGTTGCACTCCTCGATGGAAGAGACGATCTCGATGCAGGTGTCGCTGATCAAGACACGACCAGGAACCTGGACGACGGTCCGTACAGCCGATTCAAACTTGCCCTCGCCGGCGACCTTAGTAGCCGCGTCCTACGCCGCGGATCCTTTCACTCCAAGCCGAGTAATTTCGGAGAACCACGATCCTCGAGTTCCGGGCGCAGCGAAGCGACAGGCGTAATGGCAGAATTGGCAACGCAACCCGGCCGATCATGTAACGATTTGACCACCGCCTCAAATGGTCGTTCGCACAGCTGCGTCACAGCCTATCGTACGCCAGCACTACGATCGGTGCGGCAGCGCACAAAATACGGCCGATTTTCCGTTGCGCTCCGCCCCGAGCTGCCTGAATGTGGCCGAATCTCGATTCTCAACGCTTCGGCAGACTAGCGCCTACGCACTCCTGCGCGTCGAGCTCATCTTGCAAGCACTCGTTTGAGGTCACGGCTGGCGACTGACCTGCGAATGCAGGGCTTGCGAGGCGGATTACTGCGCATGTCATCGATATGGAAGCTCCGTGGGTCGACTTGTGCTGTCCCGCAGTTAACATTGCATAATTGATCGACCTTGCAAAATATGGCGTCGGCAGTGCGGGTCCACGCGTGCGACGGCGCATGTTGCTACGGGAGACACCCGCAGCATCATGGCGACCGCCGAGTACTCATCGTCAGTTGTACACAAGAAGGAGACCGCATGTTCGACACCGTCTACAAGTTGCTTGAGCAGATGGGTTACCCACATCCGATTCATCCGACTGAAGTTCATATGCCCATAGGACTAATCGTGGCGGCATTGATATTTCGCATAGCAGCCACGCTATTCCGACGGCCCGCTTTGGCTCAGACGGCACACTATTGCACTATCCTCGCCGGCCTCTTTCTATTCCCTACGGTCCTGTTCGGCTTTATGGACTGGCAGCACTTCTACGCCGGAGCCTGGCTTGATCCCATCAGAATAAAGCTGGTTCTGGCCGTCGTATTACTCGTTCTGGTTTTTGTCAGTGTGTTCCTTGTTCAAACGAAGAGGAACGGGTCCGCGGGCGTTCTGACGAATTACGCCGCGTCCTTCCTTATCGTCGTGGTCTTAGGTTATTACGGCGGGAACTTGGTCTATGGCGGCGCGAAGCCCAAGGCCCCCGAGGCCTTTGTCGCGGGCATGGATATCTTCAACAAAAATTGCGTGTCTTGCCACCCCAAGGGAGGCAATGTCATCGTTCCCACCTTGCCTGTATTGAATTCCGCTTCCACTCAGAACCTCGCAACGTTTCTTGCATTCATCCGCGATCCCAAGCGGCGGAACGGCTCTGCGGGGGCAATGCCTTCTTTCTCTTCCACAAAAGTCTCCGACCAACAGGCAGGCGAGCTATACAACTACATCACGCGTGTCCTGGCGAATTGATATCTTGCGATGGCTCGGTCCGCTCGAACTTGCTCCTGAGGGCTGATTTTGTCGGCAGAATTGCTGTTACTCGTGTCTCTTTGACAGACTCGCTTCCTGCACACGGCGCGCGCGTGATCGCTTAGCCGCAACGTTCGCGCCTGGCGCCGCTCAAATGACGCTGTCCTTCCGACGCTGCGGCTTTGTTGCCGGCTGCCGCCCCAATAGAATAGGTCTAGATCATCAACCTCCCACATGTGCGGTATCCGACAAAGGATCGCACCAAACTTTTCGGCTGCAAAGTTTGACAGCAACCTGTCAGCCACTTTCCGAAAGCCGTTGAACGCGATCATCTGGCAACATTTAGTAACATTTCGGCAAGGCGCTTGGATGGATTTGCGCCAACTTGGATCGGCACATCGGCCCATTGTGTGTGCGACAGCGCACAGATGACCCCGCCCACGGTGACCAAAATTACGTTGCCGTACGCCCCAATCGCGTTAGAGCCACGGATCGCGAAGAAGGCGCCGGACGGCTTGCAGACTCGGGTGCTGGCTGTACATGGGCGCACTGGCCTCGTCAACGTGAAAGGAACGTGAGATGGCGTTACATGAACGAGAGGACGTTCGCCATGAACTCGATGCGGATATCTATGGGACGGTGGCAACGGATGTGACGGTGTCCAAATATCGGATGCCGATGCATGAGTTACGGTCCGACGTCGCACATGCGCTCGTAAGTGACGAACTCATTCTGGACGGCAACGCCCGGCAGAACCTCGCTACGTTTTGCACCACCTATCTCGACGCCGAAATCCACAAGCTGATGGATGCGTCGATCGACAAGAACATGATCGACAAGGATGAATACCCGGCGACGGCGGAACTGGAGAAGCGATGCGTCCACATTCTCGCTGATCTATGGAACGCCCCGAAAGCCGCGAATGCAATCGGCTGCTCGACTACCGGATCGAGCGAAGCTTGCATGCTAGGCGGCCTGGCGCTCAAGCACAAATGGCGGGCGCGGATGCAAGCGGCGGGCAAACCGACGGACAAGCCCAATCTGGTCACTGGCCCTGTGCAGGTATGCTGGCACAAGTTCGCGCGCTATTTCGACGTCGAACTGCGCGAAATTCCGTTGGAACATGGCCGCTTAGGCATGACGCCGGACGAGGCGCTAAAGCGGGTGGATGAGAACACCATCGGTGTGATGCCGACCTTCGGCGTCACGTTTACATGCCAATACGAGCCGGTCGCAGAAGTGGCCGACGCGTTGGACCGGTTGGCCCGCGAAAAGCGCCTGGATATCCCCATTCATGTGGATGCCGCCTCCGGCGGCTTTGTCGCGCCGTTCGTGGAACCGGACTTGGTGTGGGATTTTCGAATTCCGCGCGTCCATTCCATCAACAGTTCCGGTCACAAATTCGGGCTCGCTCCACTTGGCGTAGGCTGGGTAGTGTGGCGGGAAAAAAGCGATCTCCCGGAGGATCTGATTTTTCATCTGCCGCGAGAAATCGCTCTGATCGAGGCGTTCAGGCGCCGGCATCCAAAACTGCCTCAGGTGGCGTGCTTTGACACCGCGTTTCACCGCACCATGCCGCGGGTCGCCAAGCTATTGCCGATCCCGCGGCGCTTATTCGGCGCAGGGTGTTGAGCGCTACGGCTTCCACGGTCTGTCCTACGCTTACTTGATGGAGGAACTCGGGCGCCTCGATGCCGCAGCCGCGAAGGGCCGTGCGATTCTCGCCCATCTCGGCAGCGGCGCCAGCCTGGCTGCCGTGCGCCAGGGCAAAAGCATCGATACCAGCATGGGCTTCACGCCCACATCAGGATTGGTGATGAGCACCCGCACGGGAGATCTGGATCCCGGCTGGTTTATTACCTGGCGCGCACCGAGCGCATGACGGCAGCGAAATTTCAGCGAAGATGGTGAACCACGAATCCGGGCTGCTAGGGGTTTCCACGATCAGCTCCGACCTGCGCGACTTGCTCGCGCGCGAAGCCGGTGACGTGCGCGCGGCGCAAGCGGTGGCGCTGTTTTGTTACCAGGCGAAAAAATGGATCGGCTCCTTCGCGGCGGCGCTCGGCGGCTTGGACACGCTGGTCTTCGCAGGAGGCATTGGCGAAAACGCGCCGCTCATTCGGGCGCGGATCTGCGACGGACTCGGCTTTCTCGGCATCGAACTAAGCCGGAAGCGCAATGCGAAAAGTGCCCCGCTGATTTCGCGGGACGCCGGTCGCGTCAAGGTGCGCGTTATCCGCACCGACGAGGACCTCATGATCGCGAAGTCCGTCGCCCGCCTGCTCAATCTCGCCTCAATTCGGGAAGCCTGAACCATGAAAACCAAAGCACTCACGCCGGAACTGCTCCACAAGATGGACGCCTACTGGCGCGCCGCCAACTACCTGTCGGTCGGCCAGATCTATCTCTACGACAATCCGCTGTTGAAGGAGCCGCTGAAACTGTCGCACGTGAAGCCGCTGGTGGTCGGACACTGGGGCACGACGCCGGGCCAGAACTTCATCTATGTGCATTTGAACCGGGTCATCAAGAAGTATGACCTGGACATGTTCTACATCGCCGGTCCCGGCCACGGCGGCCCGGCGATTGTGGGCAACGTCTACCTCGAAGGCACCTGGAGCGAGGTTTATCCGGACGTCACCCAGGACGAAGCCGGACTGAAAAAGCTGTTCAAGCAGTTCTCGTTTCCCGGCGGGATTTCCAGCCACGTCGCGCCGACGACGCCGGGGTCGATCCACGAAGGTGGCGAGCTGGGGTATTCGCTCAGCCACGCCTTCGGGGCCGCGTTCGACAATCCCGATCTGATCGTCGCCTGCATCGTCGGCGACGGTGAAGCGGAAACGGGCCCGTTGGCGACCGCCTGGCAGTCCAACAAGCTGCTCGACCCGATGACCGACGGCGCCGTGCTGCCGATCCTGCACCTCAATGGCTACAAGATCAGCAATCCGACCGTACTGGCCCGCATCGAGCACGAGGAGCTGGAGCAATTCTTCCGAGGCTGCGGCTGGACGCCACACTTTGTGGAAGGTGACGAGCCGGACAAGATGCATCAACTCATGGCCGCCACCTTGGACAAGGCCATCGAGGACATCCGCGAAATCCAAACCAACGCGCGGAACAAGAACGACACCACTCGACCGCGCTGGCCGATGATCGTCCTCAAGTCACCCAAGGGCTGGACGGGACCGAAGGTCGTCGACGGCCTGCAGATCGAGGGCACGTTCCGCGCGCACCAGGTGCCGCTGCTGGTGGATGCCGAGCATCCCGATCATGTGAAGCTGCTCGAAAGCTGGATGAAGAGCTACAAGGCCGAGGAGCTGTTCGACGAAAATGGCCGACTCATGCCGGAATTGGCCGAGCTGGCGCCCAAGGGCGACCGGCGGATGGGCGCCAATCCGCACGCCAACGGCGGCATCCTGCTGCGCGACCTGCGCATGCCGGACTTCCACGACCACGCGGTGAATGTGCCTTCGCCCGGCGCTGTTGATGGCCAGGATACGCTCGTGCTGGGTAAGTTCCTGCGCGACGTGGCCAAGCTCAATCAGGACCAGCGCAATTTCCGTGTCTTCGGTCCCGATGAGACGCTTTCGAATCTCCTGGGCGCGGTCTTTGAAGCAACCAATCGTCAGTGGGACGCCCGGACAGTCAAGAATGATGAATTCCTCGCGCCCGCCGGACGCGTGCTCGACTCGATGCTGAGCGAGCACCAGTGCGAGGGTTGGCTGGAAGGGTATCTGCTGACCGGGCGGCACGGGCTGTTCAACAGCTACGAGGCCTTCATTCGCATCGTCGATTCGATGTTCAGCCAGCACGCCAAGTGGCTGAAGGTCACGGCGGAACTGCCCTGGCGCCGGAAGATCGCGTCGCTCAACTATCTGCTCGCCTCCCACGTCTGGCAGCAGGATCACAACGGCTTCACGCACCAGGATCCCGGCTTCCTCGATCACGTCATCAACAAGAAGGCCGATATCGTGCGCGTCTACCTGCCGCCCGATGCCAACTGCCTGTTGTCGGTCTTCGATCACTGCCTGCGCAGCCGGCATTACGTCAACGTGGTGGTCGCCGGCAAGCACGCCCTGCCCCAATGGCTGACCATGGACGCCGCCGTGGTGCATTGCACGGAAGGCATCGGCATCTGGCAATGGGCCAGCAACGACCAGGGCGCCGAGCCGGACGTGGTCATGGCCTGTTGCGGCGACACGCCCACGCTGGAAATCCTGGCCGCCGTTTCCATCCTTCGCCAGCATCTGCCCGACCTGAAAATCCGCGTGATCAATGTCGTCGATCTGATGAAGCTGCAGCCCAGCACCGAGCACCCGCACGGGCTGAGCGACACGGATTACGACTCACTGTTCACGAAAGACAAGCACATCATCTTCGGCTTTCATGGATACCCCTGGCTGGTCCACCGGCTGACCTACCGCCGGACCAACCGCAACCTGCACGTCCGCGGCTACAAGGAAGAAGGCACGATCACGACGGCCTTCGACATGCGGGTGCAGAACGACCTGGACCGGTTCCACCTGGTGCAGGACGTGGTCGATCGCCTGCCGCATTTGGGCTCCAAGGGCGCCTACCTGAAGCAGCAGATGCAGGACAAGCTCATCGAGCACAAGCATTACATCGACAAGCACGGCCAGGACATGCCGGAAATCCGGAACTGGAAGTGGAGTCGGGCCGAGACACAGCGAGGGAAGCCCCTGGCGGAAACGAGGCATGTGCCCGCACCAAGCTGACGTTGGACAAGCGGAATCAGACGTGGAAGAGATGTTGACCTGAAACTAGCCGAAGGAGTCCTCCAATGCCCATTCACCTCATTGCAGGAGACGGCGGGAAGATCCTCGTCGTTCACGTGAGCGGGAAGCTGGTAACCTCAGACTACGCACATTTTGTGTCCGAGTTCGAGCGGCTTGTCGAACAGCACGGAAAACGGCGCGTGCTATTCGACATGACCGGTTTCCACGGCTGGGAAGCCGGCGCGCTGTGGGAGGACACCAAGTTCGGCATCAAGCACTTTGGCGACATCGAACGGCTGGCGATGGTCGGGGAAAAGAAGTGGCAGCACGGCATGGCGACGTTCGTTAAGCCGTTCACGAAAGCGACAACCCGATACTTCGATCACGCCGACGCCGCTGCGGCGCGGACGTGGTTGGGCAAGACGTAGCAGATGTTGCCGCGACCGATGCCAAAGAGCACGCCCGACCTAGATCGTGGATGGATGCCGCCTGTCGGCGCAAGTGCATCAGGCGTACTCGGGAGCGGCCGCCTCGGTGCTCGTCCGCAACCCGGACGCATGGCTCGATAGGCATTTGAGCCGATCCATGCGGTGCCGAATGCAGGAAATCCGGAATCGGAAACGGAGCAGCCCCAGATGAACGTAAAAGCCACAGCGGACACCGCCAGGGCGCTGATCGCCGACGACAAGGGATTGCTGGCGATGGATGAGAGCAATGCAACCTGCAACAAGCGATTTGCCAGCGCTGGAATTCCCGAGACTGAAGCGGCTCGGCGCGCCTATCGGGAATTGCTCGTCACCACACCTGGTCTCGGGGAGTGCATCAGTGGCGCCATCCTCTACGACGAGACCATTCACCAACGGAAAGAGGACGGCACTCCCTTCGTAAAAATCCTCACTGACGCCGGCATCATTCCCGGCATCAAGGTTGACACCGGTGCAAAGGAGCTGGCAGCTCATCCCGGCGAAAGGATCACCGAGGGGCTGGACGGATTGCGCGGCCGGCTCGAGGAGTATTCCCGGATGGGCGCCCGTTTCGCCAAATGGCGCGCGGTGATTGTCGTGGGCGCCATGAAGGAAGGTCTCCCGACTCGAGGTTGCATCGAGGCCAACGCCCATGCTTTGGCTCGCTATGCCGCCTTGTGCCAGGAAGCGGGCTTAATGCCTGTCGTCGAGCCGGAAGTGCTGATGGAAGGAGACCATACGCTGGAGCGGTGCCGCGAAGTCACCGAGGAAGTCCTGCATGAAGTCTTTGATCAGCTCTACACCCAGCGAGTGATGCTCGAGGCGATGATCCTCAAGCCCAATATGCTGCTTCCGGGATCGACCTGCGCCAAACAGGAAACGGTGGACGGAGTGGCCGACGCCACGGTGAGAACGCTTCTGCGAGTGGTCCCTGCGGCTGTTCCAGGGATTGCGTTCTTGTCGGGTGGTCAATCCGGCGAACTGGCCTCTGCCCGGCTGAATGCCATGCATGTCAGGTTCAATGCGTCGAAGGCGCGGCCGCCCTGGGCGCTGACCTTTTCGTTTGCTCGCGCCATCCAGCATCCCGCTTTGGAGATCTGGGGAGGCAAGGAGTCCCATCGGGTGGCAGCGCAGCAAGCGTTGCTCCATCGAGCGAGGTGCAATCGGGCCGCACTGCGCGGCGAATACAACGCGGCGATGGAAAAGGCATGAGAAGGTTCCTGCAGCTTTACTTCATTCGTCACGGCGAAACCGATTCGTCGCTCTCCGGCCAGCACACGGGTCGCACGGACATTACGCTAACCGTTCATGGCCAGGACGAGGCGCGCGAACTCGGACCGCTCCTGCAACAGATCGATTTTGCGCATGTCCTGACCAGCCCGCGACAACGCGCACGACAAACGTGAGTTGGCGGCGTTCGGGCCTGTGTCCGAGATCGAGCCGGATTTGGCGGAGTGGGACTACGGCGATTACGAAGGAAAGCGCACAGCGGACATTCGCAAAGGGCGACCGGACTGGAATATGTAGCGGGATGGTTGTCCTGGCGGCGAAACGCCCGCAGAGGTTTCGAACTGTGCGGACAGGCTCATCGCACATCTTTGCGCACTGGACGGGAACATCGCGCTCTTCTCGCACGGCCAGTTCGGGTGCGCCTTGGCCGCGCGATGGATCGAATTGTCGCTGATTGATGGACAGCATTTCGCTCGGTGACCCCTTCGCGGCGCACGCCGAGCATGTTGGCGATCAACTCCTGCGTCATGGACAGTTCGTTCGACGCCAGGGGGTCGAGGCTGAGCAGCGGCCATCGGCACAGTTGCTGATCGACCGAATGGTGCCGGCGACGGCACTTTGATGGCCCCTGCGGGAACTTGCTCGCCGAGTCCGCGTAGCACACGCTCCCGAGGGACGCGGCGCGTGGCCGCGAAGTCGCTGCACGGGCGAGCCTCGAGCGCCAGCGCCTTAAGCGGCAAATCGAAGCACGATCACTATTTTGCCCACGATCCCGGTTCCCAACAGCTTGCCGAGCCGTTCGAACAAATACCCTCGGAACACAGTCTCTTCTCCGAAGCCCGCGACAAAAATCATCGCGAACAGCATTCCGGGAAGCGCAGCGGCGTTCCCTACCAGGTAATGGTAGCTCGGATTGATCGGATCGGCTCCGAGCATGGGCATCACGATAGCCTTCATCAGCAGCTTGAACGCACAACCGAAAGCGAGGCCGAAGGCCACGCTGCCGATCCAACTCTTGGGCGACACGTGCCCGATCTCACGGCATGGTGTGTGCGACTGCCAAGCCCATCCCAGTACCAGCACTGCGCCGACGAGAGGATTCACCAGAGTACCCGCGGCGATTACCAAGATTGTGAGTATTCCAAGTGGTCCGAATCCGCGCAGGCCCATGGAAAAACGATCATCCGATGGAAGTGCGGGTCCTGCATCGACCGGTGCTTGCATGACCTGAGGCGGCAGTCTGGATTCCTCGCGCGTCATGCTGATATCTACCAAATTAGTGATTGCCGCGACGGGGCTGCTTGCTGTTTGCCTAACGCGACTAGCGCCGTTTTAGCTCGCAACGCGTCTCACACACATAGTGTGAACAGACCCTAGTTAACAATGACCGGCATCTGGACTACACGCTGATAATTCAAAAGATCGCGACGCCAAAAGGTCCGTCGCCAGTACTGTAGGGCGATCCTGGGATCGCGTTAAGTGCCCCCGTGGCCGGATCGATGCGGTACACCGAGACGCTGTTCGAACCGTAATTGGTGCAGTAGACGAACCTTCCACGCCTGTCGATGGCAAGTCCGCGCGGATTCTTGCCTGCCGTAAACGGTTGTCCGAGCACCGGCCGCAATGCACCGCTCCCGCGGTCAATGGCGTACGCCCAGACGGAGTCGCTGTCGTAACTGGCGACGTAGAGGTAACCGCCACTCGGTGCGATGACCAGGGCACGAGGGTTCTTGCCGGTAGGCACCGGGCCACCAGGGACCAGGGCGAGCGTACCGGTGTTCGGGTCGATACTGTAGCTCGAAATATCACTCGAGACGGCATTGACAACATAGGCGAACCTCCCGCCCGGCTCGACGGCGATCGCCCGCGGGTTCGTTCCGGTAGGAACTGGGGGCCCGGGAAGCGGCTTCAGTGCGCCCGTGACGCGATCGATCTCGAACGCGACGACGCTACGAGTCGTGAGATTGGTGACGTAGAGGAAACGGCCGTTGGGGTGGATCGCGTTGCCGGATGGACGCGTGCCGGCAGCGAACGGTGACCCAGCCACCTGAGTGAGCGCGGCCGTTGTGGGATCGATCGCGTAGACCGCGATAGCATCGGCTACCATGGTCGATACGTAGAGGAATCGTCCGACAGCGTCGATCGCGGCAGAAACCGGATAGTCGCCGGTCGCCGTACGTGAGATCGGCGCGAGCTTTAGCTCCCCGCCAAGCGGATCTATGCTGAACGCCACGATGCTGCTCGCATCGCCATGCGTAACGTAGAGCCAGCGCCCGGCAGGGTCTACTGTGAGAGAGTACGGATTCTTGTCGGTTGCTATAACCGCCGCGGCAAGCGGCGCGAGTGCGCCAGTCGCGGCGTCGATGTGAAATGCGCCGACGGTCCCTGCGCGGTTATTCGCGACATACACGGCGGCTGGCGGCGCATCGTCGGCGCGTACGCCTTGGAGCGCACCGCCGAGAGCGGCGGTGAGAACGCACAAGAGGCTAAGCCACGGGCGCAGACGCGACATGGGATCGGTCCCGGCAAACCACACCACATTATCACCCCCGGAGCACGTCCGCGCAGCTTCGCCATCGTGTCATGGCTGGAGCCGCCGTAGGTACGCTCGGATGCGTGCGGCATTTTTGCCGAGGTCGAAGATAAGGACCTCGGTAGACCGAAGCGTCTTCCCACTTTTCGCCGCACCGGCGGCGTGATCAATGCGCGCGAAGACAGTCAGTCCGCGCTGTTTGGCGTTTTCTTCGAACCGGTCCATCGTTTCCTTGGCTGCGAAGGGACTCTTGACTGCGACAAGACCATCAGCGTCGAAAGCCGCAGACGACAGCGCAAGCAGCGTAGCCAACACGAAGGGCAGCGAGCGGTTCACGAGCGCGCATTCATAGGTCACGCTTCGCCCCGCGCTGGATAATCCTTGGCAATAACGAAGTCGAACGCCGCGAGGATCTCCCGAAAATGCGGTCGCGCGAACGGCATCGACTGCACCGAGGTCCAGTACAGTGTGCAGTGTGCGGTCGGCCCGCACGACGAATACGCCCGGCTCGCTAAACAACGGCGGTTCCTCGACGCCAGTCGACGTCACGCCGCGTCCGCTCGAAATATATAGACCCCACGTCCGCGCGGTCCCGATGGTCAGCGAGTGGCCGACCGTCAACTGCGAGAGTCCCCATTTCGCTTGCGCCTCGCGCGCGCGTGCTTCCGTGTCGCTGCTGATCGCTATCGTCTCCACACCGCGCGCGGTGAATTCTGGGACCATCTTGTTCAACTCGGCGACGTAGGTCGTGCAGATCGGACAGTGCAGCCCGCGGTAGCACACAATGAGCGAGAATCGCTGCGGTTTCGCCTCGGCGAGGCTCCACTGTGGCCGCATCTGCTTCGGCCGCCGTAAAATCAATCTCAGCACCGTCTTCGCTGGCCAAAACGTAGGAGTGAAGGAAGTCAGCGATAAAATCTGGCTGGTCACCTTTGTGGATTACGACTTAGGCTTCTTCGATCACGAGACCGGTCGACTCGAAAACATCGACAACCCCTTCGCCGTGAAAGTGTTACCCATGTCCTCGGTATAAACCGTTACCTATGTAACCGGAATGGACCTGATTGATTTGGCTCCCCGAATCGGGCAAAGATGGGCACTGGATTGAGGTTTTGTCGATGCCCTGAACTGCTGCAGGCGACCCTATATAGCCGTTCGCTTCGCCGGAAGCAGACGCTCACGCACGGAGTGCGCCTGACGGGCGCCTGCGAAACGTCCGGATATCAGCCCATTGCCACGAGAGACAGACAGTTGACCCGCACCCTCGAACCCCCAATACTCAGGGTCGCGTGATTGAAAGACCTATCCGTCGGCGTGGAGCCAGCAACTGGTCGTTGCGTTAAAGGTCGACAGGATGGTCGTGCATCCGGCGTGGCTGCACGATCGCCCCTTGGCCGCCCGTGCCGGCCCCGCTTGTCCCCGGGCCGGGGAGCTGAACCGCACGTCTTTGTTCCCGCTCGCTCTCGCGATGCACCCTGCCTCTGCCCGGTCCTTCGGGATATCGAGTGTACGTGGCCGGGGCTCGTGGCCGGCGCCGCCATCGGAGACTGCACTACAGTGAGCCGGTGGACACAGCGTGCGACGATCCGTGGGCACCTGCTGCGACCCCTATTTCACCGGCTCGTTGGCGAACTAGGCTCGACCAAGTGGGATTACTGACTCTCGACGAGCTGGCGATCGCCGCGGGCACGTCCAGCGATGTCATCGCGCGCCTCTCGGAGCTGGGATTGCTCTTGCCCGTCGACGACGACGGCCTCTACCCCTTGTCGAACGTCTCGCGGATCCGCTTGCTTCTCGCCCACGAGGCCGTGGGCGTGTCGCTCGACGCTCTCGGCGAGGGCGTCCGCTCGCGGGTTCGCGCTTGCGTTCGTCGATCAGCTGATGCCATCACCAGCGCGACTGTTGCCCGAGACCTACGGGCAGTTGGCGGCGCGCATCGATGCCCCGCCGAGGCTCGTGAAGGCGATTAGGAATATCCTGGGCACCGCCGATGCCTCTGACGAGGAGCACGTGCGGGACGACGATGCGGCGATCTTCCAGCTGGCGGTCCGGGCGAAGGGCCTCGGGGCGAACGAAGAGCAACTCACTCGGGCCTTGAGGATGATCGCGGACTCGGTTCGACGCATCGTCAGGGTTCATCGGGATTTCATTGACGAAGTGCTGGTCGTGCCCAAGGTTGCCTCCGGTGCGTCTGAAGGGGAGGTCCTCCAGTCGACGACGCCCGCCAGGCGCGAATTCCGGATGGTCGGCGCGGAGCTCACGATGCTCTTGCTGCGGAGATTCGTGGACGACGCGATCTTTCAGAGCATCGTTGAGCTGGGCGAGCGCGCTCTGCAACGAGGAGGGATGGTCCGCGCGCGACCATCGTCCGTGCCGGCCATCGCGTTCGTCGATGTCAGCGGCTACACGACGATCGCAGAGACGGAGGGAGACGAAGCTGCGGCGCGTGCGGCCGCCGGCTTTGCCCTGCTCGTTGATGATGTCAGCACGGCCTATGGTGGCCGACTCGTGAAACTCCTCGGTGACGGTGCGATGCTCGCTTTCCCCGAAGCCGCGGCGGCCGTGCGATGCGGCCTCGAGCTGATCGACCGCGCAGGCCAGGCTGGCTTGCCTCCGATCCACGTCGGCGTCGATGCTGGCGCGGTGGTGCGCAGGGACGGCGACTACTTCGGCTCGGTGGTCAACATCGCATCGCGGGTTGCTGATCGAGCTAGTCCCCGGCAGGTCCTGGTGACCGATAGGGTGATGACCGCGTGTCATAACGAGCGAGACCTGCAATTCGTCGAGACCGAACCCACCGTGCTGAAAAACGTTGCACGGCCGGTCACGCTACATCTCGCCACCCTGAGCGCTGCCTGAGCGTCTAACCTCATCGGAAGATGTTGCCGCATTCGCTCGACACGATCCCGTGGCACACCCAGGCTCGTGCTGCACGATCAACTCGACGGATGGCTCTGGAGCGAGAGATCGTCGAGCTGGCGGAGCAGACAAGCTACGGCGACCTTCCCACCAACGAGGCCCGAAGAGCTCGCAGAATGGATGGCCCGGATCGCGAGCCGGACCGACTGTCAGCGCTGTCCAGCAAAAATGCATGGACACGAGAACCTCGTGACTTTCCGTTAGACTCGACAAACGAACACTCGCGAAGGACATTTGTGTGTTTCCCTGGTTGCGCTTGACTCGTGTCGGCTTTGGCCTCATTGCCGAACCCAAAGTCGATTTACTCGCGACCACGCGTGTTTATTTACGCGTTTGGCCAAACGACTTGGATTTGAACGTCCACGTGAACAATGGCCGATATCTTGCGCTCGCCGACATTGGTCGCATACATTGGTTCGTGCGCACGGGAGTGCTTAGGGTTGCGCGACAGCAGAAAGCGTTGCCCGTGATAGGCGATGCGATCGCCAAGTTTCGTCACGATCTCAGGGTATTCCAGACCTTCGAGATTCACACGCGCTTAATCGGCTGGGATCGCAAGTGGGGGTTTCTCGAACACCGCTTCGTGCGTAAGGATCGCGTAATCGGGGTGGTTGCCATTCGCGGTGTCTTCAAAGGACCGGGCGGCCCGGTCGATCCGGGAGTACTTCTAGCAGGAGTCGCCCACGCGGCACCATCCCCGGAATTGCCGGAGTGGGCAAATCGTTTTCATCAGGGTGGCGAACTTTTGAGCGAGTTGCTACGCGAGGAGGAGCGTTCGCAAGGCTTGCGAGGAAGCAATGGATAATGGGTATCGGCCATAGCGGCCCAGCGCATTTGAATGACCGGTGTCCGGGATCTTCTACCCTTTTGCCGAAGGTCTCTTGTTGGCAGCGGGCTGCCTGTTCGCCGATAATCTCAGCGTGGTTGAACGAGGATGTATCCGCGGTTCTCCACTGTATCAAAGGTGGGCATTCCGTTGGTGAGGGTTACGGTCGGTATCAAGATCCAACCCGCAGTAGCGGGATTCACGTCCATAACGAGCGTCCGGCCACTCGGCAACGTCCGCGCCCGCAGCAACGAATCCGGTCAACCGCTTTCCTACTCGGCGCTCGACAACCGGTTTGAGGAAGCCCGCAAACGGGCTGGCAACGCGTTGGACGACGCCGGCGAGGGAGAAGCCGCAGCCGCGGTCAAATGCTTCCAGTTTCGCGATCTAAGGGCCAAGGCGGGCACCGACAAGGCCGATGCGACGGACATGCGCGAAGCACAGCAGCAGCTCGCGCACAAGAGCGTGAAAACGACCGAGCTTTACCTACGCTCGCGAGCCGGAGAGAAGGTCACGCCGACTAAGTAATCCACAGAATTGCGGAACGCCGGGGGTTTTGCGGAACGAAACCAAACCGCAGAAACCGCCAAGACCCGCATGTAGATTGGCTCCCCGACTAGGGCTCGAACCTGGGACCTGCGGATTAACAGTCTGTCGGAGAGATACATCGGATCATGCCCTTAGTCTTAATTCTGCTCCGCAATTTAGTCAAATTTGAGGGCCGCAAGCCTAATACGCGCGCGCGGTGGTTATCAAATTTGCGGAGCAACGAGCGTGAACGCTTTCGACCCGAAGCTGAGTTGGCCTCTACGATTACTCCTGCTGGGTCAAGCACGAATAATCGCCACAGTCCAGCACGGTCTAAGAGATCGATGGACACACGTCAGTTAGTTCCCCTGTGATATGAACGAGGAGGTCAGGAGACAAAGTACAGGTGTCATGTTCATATGATAATTAATATATGAATCACTTATGTTAGTTATAGCCAGCTTGTTACAAGAACTTCATGAATTCTTGTATCATTTTTCATATGGGTAAGAAACGCCCGACCGGCAAGCTCACTGCGGCACCCGTGCGCAGGCGTGGTGAGGAAGACGCTCCGGTCGGAGAGAGCACTTACCGCCGCATTCGCACCGACGTCATTTCCGGCAGGCTCGCTCCGGGCCAGAAGCTGACCCTGGACCGGATGAAGGAGGTTTACGGCGCGAGCGTCAGCACGCTACGCGAAATCCTGAATCGCCTATCGTCCGAAAGCTTGATCAAGGCGGAAGGAGCCAAGGGCTCGAGGTCATGCCGACCTCCCGGGAAAACTTTCGCCAAGTGGCATGGATGAGACAGCTACTCGAATGCCACGCACTGAAGGAATCGTTCGAGGCCGGCGACATGGAGTGGGAAGGTCGCGTCGTCGCAGCCCACCACAAGTTGGCGCAGGTGGAGCGAATCGCTTGTGGCCGACGGCGTGTTGTACGCTGAGCCTGCCGTCGAACGCCTGCCCGCCGCCTGATCGAGGATGACCCCTTGAACGATCGCTACGCCGTGATCGGCAATCCCATCGGACACAGCAAGTCGCCATTGATCCACGGCACATTCGCGAAGACCACGCGCCAGAAGCTCGAATACATCGCAATCGAGGGACCGCTCGACGCGTTCGCCGAGGCGGTGCACACATTCCGCGCCGAAGGCGGCTGCGGAATGAACGTCACAGCGCCGTTCAAGCTGCAGGCGTTCGAGCTCGCGACGGAGCGCTTGCCGCGCGCCGAGCTGGCGGGTGCAGCGAACGCGCTCAAGTTCGTGGACGACCGCATCCTTGCCGACAACTTCGACGGCGTCGGCCTGGTCAATGACATCCAGCGCAACCTCGGGGTTCCACTGGCGGGCAAGCGCGTGCTGGTCCTCGGCGCGGGCGGCGCCGTGCGCGGCGCGCTGCTGCCGTTCCTGGCGCAGAAGCCGGCGGTGCTCGTCATGGCGAATCGCACCATTAAAAAGGCGCAGGCGCTCGCTCGGGAAGTCGCAACCTACGGCACGATCGTCGGCGGCGGGTATCAGGACGTCGAAGACCAGCCCTTCGACGTCGTGGTGAACGCGACGTCAGCGAGTCTGCGAAGCGAATTGCCACCGATCTCGCCCAGCGTCTTCGGCGAGGACGCGCTGGCCTACGAGCTTGTCTACGGCAAGGGGCTGACACCGTTCCTGCGGCTCGCGAGTAACGCTGGCGTGAGACGTCTGGCGGACGGGGTGGGCATGCTGGTCGAGCAGGCCGCCGAAACCTTTGTTTGGTGGCGCGGCGTCCGGCCCGACACGCGTCCATTGATCGACAAACTGACGGTTCCACTCACCTGACGAGCGAACGATCGCGGGCGGCTTGATCTGCCGCGAAGCGCAATCGACGGCCTGTGCAGGCGCGCGCTATGTCGGCCTCGCTCACATGGCCGTCGCGCAGGCCAGCCCGACGTGCGTTCTGTCTGCCGTGCACGTGCGCTCGAATGCATCGCGGCCAACGTCCCGATCCTGCTGGAAAGGCCCGTTGCACCTACAATGGCCGAAGCCGAGTCGGTCGTGCGGGCAGCCGAGGCAGGGATTGCGGCTGTTCAGGAAGCGAAGTAGTACCGAGCCGTAAGCAGCGTCCAAGAGGAGACTCCCGTGATTCGCGGCACCACCACCCTCATCGCTCACCTCGGCTATCCAACCGAAGCCTTCAAGGCGCCGATGATCTACAACCCGTACTTCGAGCAAGCCGGGATCGACGCGGTGGTCATGCCGATGGGTGTCAAGGCCGAAGACTATCCCGGCGTCCTTGCAAGCCTGTTCAAGCTCACGAACATTCGTGGGGCGCTAGTAACGATGCCGCACAAGGTCACGACGACAAGCCTCGTCGATGAAGTCACCCCAACCGCCAGGATTGCCGGCGCATGCAACGCCATCTTGCGCCGGCCTGATGGAAGCCTGCTGGGCGATATGTTCGATGGTGCCGGTTTCGTGCGCGGAATCGCGCGCAAGGGCTTCGATCTCGCGGGCACGCGCGCGCTGGTCGTGGGCTGCGGTGGTGTCGGGTCAGCTATTGCTGCGTCTCTCGCCGCAGCGGGAATCGTTGCCATCAGCCTGTTCGATGCCCACGCCATATCTGCGGAAGAGCTAGGGTCCCGCCTGCGCAGCCACTACCCAGCGCTTGCCGTCACCACCGGCTCGAACGACCCCGCCAACTTCGACCTCGTGGTCAATGCGACGCCCATGGGCATGAACGAGGGCGACCCGATGCCGATAGACGTGTCGCGGATCGCGGCGTCGACGTTCGTCGGGGAAGTAGTAATGAAGCAGGAGATGACGGCATTCCTGCGGGCGGCGCAGGCCCGCGGCTGCCGCTTCCAGGTGGGAGCCGACATGCTGTTCGAGCAGATACCCGCCTACCTAGAGTTTTTCGGCTTCCCGAGCACCACGCCGGAAGTCCTGCGTTCGGTCGCCAAGCTGCGCTATTGATCGCGCAACAGCAGGCGTGCCAATTGCGCTTACCCGAAGGCGGCCGACGAAGCGTTAGCGACAACTACATAAGACAGCACCGTCCATCAGGAGGTCGTTAATGGTTAGGGGGGACGGCGCTAATTCCCAACCTCGATGGTGACGCCTTGGCGCGCGCTGGCGGCTAGGGCCTCAAGTGTCAGCGCGATGTCGATCGACTCTTCCGGGGAAGTGCCCTCCCACTGATCGCGGCCGTGGACGACAAGATCGCGGAAGGCCTCGGTTTCTGCGAGAAAGCCGTTGGTCGCTGCGGTCTCGATCACTTCCTGCTTTGCATCCCATCCCGGCCCGCGCCTTACTTCGAGCACGGGCGGGAACGCGGCGGATGTGTCGTTGAAATACGTCGTCCGGATCGACCCGACATCGCCGGCGACGAACGCGTGTCGATGGCGCGCGGTGGCGAAGCTGCACGATATCTGCGCAAGCAGCCCGCTCGCGAATTCGATCGACGCAACAAGTGTCCGATCGACGCCGCTTTCACTCCACCGAGCCACCGCATGGACGCGATTCGGCCGTTCCCCGGCGATCGTCCGGACAAGGCTGACCGGATAACAGCCGGCGTCCATCAGCGAACCGCCGGCGAGCGCGGGGTTCAGTCGGATATTCGAGGTATCGGACAGGGGGAAGCCGAAGGCCGCCTGTATGAGTTGCAGGCGTCCGATCGCGTTCTCCTTCAGCATCTCGCGTAGCTTCAAGGTCTGAGGCTGCGCCCGATATGGATATGCTTCCGCAAGGTAGACACTGTTTCGCGTCGCGGCCTCGAACATCGCGCGCACTTCGCTTGCCGACGTGGCCAATGGCTTTTCGCAGAGCACATGCTTCCCCGCATTCGCGGCGCGGATCGACCATTCAGCGTGTAGACTGTTGGGCAGCGGGTTGTAGATCGCATCGATGTCGGGATCGGCCAGGAGCGCCGCGTACGTCGAATGAACGTGCGCGATGCCGGTTGCGCTTGCGAATTTTCGCGCCCTTTCGACGTCGCGACTCGCGACCGCGGTCACGGCTACCTTAGGCGATGGACGCACGCCTTCGACGAACAGGCGAGCAATATTGGCGGCGCCAAGGACGCCGATCCGGAGACGGCGCGGGGACGATGCGGTCATGCGGGAATGCTCCTCTGATGGTCGCGGCGGAAGTGCCGCTGTCTATTGCGCAACTCTCTGTAAAGTCCGTTTCGACGAATCCCGCTCCAAGATAATCTGGGGGTCCTTTCCGGCTGACCTGAGAACGCCACGGGCCTCGACAAACAAACAACGATAGATGGTTTCGCGGGGCTCTCGCAAGCCTTCGTCGGCAGGGAATTTTCGCTTCAGCCATCCCGAGATGTGATTATCTCCCGCGCCGCGAGCAAGATACGTAAATATTCAACGCCAAGAACTCAAGGCGTGGCCACGCCCAAACCATCATTAACATGCTCATCACCGATCCATATTTCTACCTCATCGCGATCCCGGTAGTTCTCCTGGCCGGCATTTCCAAGACCGGAATCCCCGGTCTCTTCGGTGGCATGGCTGTGCCTCTGCTCGCACTGGTAATCTCACCGCTTCAGGCTGTGGCGATAATGCTGCCGATTTTGTGCTGCATCGACCTGTTCGGCCTAGGCGCATTCCGAGGAATATACGATCGGCGCAATATGCCGATCCTTCTTACCGGGCTCGCCATCGGCGTTATTGTGGGCAGCTTGATATTCCGCTTCGTCCGTCAGGATGTGCTGCGCCTGGTGATCGGCGCGATTGCAATCGCGTTTGCGCTCAACAATCTCTTCGGCTGGGCGAAGAACCGTCCGCCGGCGACGGCCTCATGGCCGCGTGGGGTAGCGTGGTCGGCGGTCTCGGGACTCACCAGCTTTCTCGCGCATGCCGGCTCGGCACCGCTGATGGCTTATCTCCTGCCACTGCGGCTCGACAAGCGCACTTATGTCGGAACGACAGTGTGGTTCTTCTTTGCCTCAAATTACGCCAAGATCATTCCCTACGCCCTCCTTGGACAGCTGGACGCGACCAATTTCGCCACATCACTGATACTCCTGCCTCTGGTCCCGGTGGGCGTCAAGCTGGGCGTGCTCATTCAAGGCAGGCTCGAGGAGCGGGTGTTCTACCAGATCAGCTACTGGGCGTTGCTTACCATCGGCATCAAGCTCGTCTACGATGGAGCGACGCTGCCATAGCCCGCTCGTCGGCCAGCTCTTGCCTTTGACGCGGACATCGTCGTGACCAATTGACCGCACTCGTAAGACACTCTCGATCGCTGTTGGTTATCGGCTTTCACACCACTCATCCTCGCGCGGGTACGCGATTGCCGCAATCATGGTGAGCAACAGCGAAAGTCAACCCTTGCAACCCAGCAGACCGTCAGCGCGGAACTCGTCACTCGCCTTCGCATTGAATCAACCACCCGTCATCCGCGCCGGTAGCCTGCCGGAACACACCAAACCGCAATTCTTGATTCCCGGCGAATCAGGAACCCGATAGGGGAGCGCCGGACAGGCAGGCGAGCTGGAAAACGCCCGAGGTCGTACCTGGCGACGCTCCGTGGGCTTCGAGATTGCTTGCACGTAGGTCATCTTGCGCCAAGCCTGCCACCGGTTCAGGCGAGTAGCCGGTCACGAGCAATACTCGGTCCACGCTCGCGTCGCGACCACGAATTCGCTGTTCAGCCGTCATCTCTGGCGCGCGATCAGATCGGAGCGTGAAGGCGCTTGTAATCCCCTTCCGCTGCATCAAGTCCGGAATCAGTTCGCCATTCAACCACGTACGCAAACGATCCTCCATACCCGGCGCGGCAGAGTATCGCAAGGTCACACACGTTGTTCCAAGTACGGAACCGTGACTACTCTCCAGCCTGCAAAAGCCTCGGACCATACCCCTGAAACTCGGCATCATCCGGCTCGTCCAGGGTGTGGGGTGGTTGAGCCGTTCCAAATACGGTGCCGAGGAGAGTACGTCGATGCCCGTGACTTCATACACGACAAAATATCTCTCACCTGATGAGGTGGCGACCCACCGCTGAGCCCGTATGAATCCGGGGATGCCAACTCTTTCGGGGAAATGCTGGCGCGTGTGCCAGTCATCGTGTTCTGCAACCTGCCCCTGGACGATGTCGTACCAGAGCAGCATTGCTGCGTTACCAAGTAGGGCCATTGGTTCTCATTGCGACGCTGGGCGGCCATTCAAGGCGCAGATTGGTCTGGTGCCTGTCGTGATTCATTTAGCCGATGTGCGGGCATAGCTACCCCTTGTAGCCCATGACCCGGGGCAACCAAAGTACAGTCTGTGGAATGAAGGTGATGATCGCCAGAACGACGATTGCAACAATTATGAAGGGGCTCGCTTCACGAACAATCGACATCAGCGGCTTCTTGGTCATGTTTGCGACGACGAAAAGCAACAGTCCAAATGGGGGCGTGAGCAGGCCAATCATGATGTTGACGACCACCACGACCCCGAAATGTACGAGATCGATGCCGAGTGCCTTCGCCGTTGGAATCAAAATCGGAACGATGACAAGGAGAATTGTGGTTCCCTCAAGCAGACACCCTAAGACAAGCAATATCGCGTTGACAAGAAGCAGATACCCAATGGCGCTCAGATGGAAGGTACTGATGAAGTGCTGTACTGAAAGTGGAACATTTTCAATCGTCACCACGTAGTTGAAGACCAATGCCCCGGCGATCAGCATTCCCACCGAAGTAGTTGATTTCGCGCTGGAAAGCAGGATGGTGTACAACTGTTTGAACGAGATCGAGCGGTATATGAGCGCCGATGCCAATAGCGCGTACGCGGCCGCTGCCGCCGCGCCTTCCGTCGGCGTCATCACTCCGCCGTAGATGCCGAACAGCAGCACGACTGGCAGCATCAACGCAGGAAACGCATCCAGTGTGATGCGCGGAATCTCTCGCATCGGAACCGGCGGTTCGACCGGATACTTTCGACGACGGGCTATCAGCGTGTTCATGATCATGAACGCAAGACCGAGCAACAGCCCCGGAACGACCCCACCGAGGAAGAGATAGCCGATTGACGTGTCGGAAACGAGTGCATATACGACCATCGGGATCGATGGTGGAATGATCGGTCCGATGATGGCGGCCGAAGCCGTGATCGCGGCAGCGTACTCAATAGGATACTTTCCATTGCGCGTCATCATCCCGATGATGATGCGGCCGATGCCTACGGCGTCCGCAATGGCTGAACCCGACATTCCCGCAAAGATCATGTTCGCCACAACGTTGACGTGACCGAGGCCTCCGCGAAATCGACCTACGAGCACAAGACAGAATTTCAGTAGCCGGTCCGTCAAGCTCCCGCTGTTCATCAGGTCTGCGGCGAGAATGAATAGCGGTACTGCCAACAGAACATAGCTGTTGAACAGACCGTTCAGAATCTGCTCGCCTGCAGTGCCAAGGTCGAGACCTGCCAGCAGCAGATAGAACACTGACGCGCAAATCATCGACAGGCCGATCGGCAGCCCGAACAGCGCCAGCGTGATCAAGACAATAATGCAAAGCGTGAAACTGCTTGGCATTAGGTCCGGTCACCATCGTCAAGTACGTCCACCTCTGGCAAGTTTCTGCCACGGAAAGCATTCCAGGCGATCCAACCATGCCTGACAATACAAGCGACCGAAAAGATGACGTAGATGGAGTACAGATAGTCGAACCGCATTCCCAGATAGGCGGACTTCTCACGCTTCATGAAGAGCACATAATTCCAGGCAGCCGGCAGCGAGACGACGAATAGAACAATCAGTGCCAGGCTGGAAATCACCGTGAACGTACGACGAGTTCGTTCAGAGACGAGCTCATAAACAATGTCGAATCGGATCTCTTCCTTGTCCGACAATATGAACGCCGCCCCCCAAAGGACCAGCCACACCCAGCAGAGGACAACGACCTCGTCGGTCCAACCAAGTGGACGGTTCAGAAGGTAGCGAAACGCAATTTGCAGAAGGAAGGAGATGAACATGATCGCGATCAACGCAACGATCACGTTCTCGGCCCGTTTTCTCAGCCAGGATCCGGTGCTCACGGTATCGCTCGGCTTCGCAGGTTCCATCGGTGCCGTCGACTCCGCGGAGGCACATTCTTGCAGACGACCAGTGGCCCGCCAGCCATTGCGAACAATGGCTGGCGATGCCGGTCACTACCCAAGTTAACTTGCCTCTTGGCTACAGCGCGTTGATCCGCTCGAGTGCGCCCTTGGGCCAATCCTGGCCGTACTTGTCGAGATACTTCTTCTGGGCAAATGTGCGGAACGCATTGAGGTCAGGCGTGTAGACCTTCTTGCCCTGCGCCTTGAAGAAGTCCAGGGTCTCCTTTTCCTGCGCGCCGAACTTGACCACGTAGTCGTCGATCGCCTTCTCGGCGGCTGCCTGGAATGCCGCTTGTTGGGCGGGAGTCATCGCATCCCAAATCTTGCCGCTAATAGCCATCACGTCGTAGCCGATGACATGCCCGGTCATGACGAATTGAGTCGTTACCTCATAAAATTTCATGAGCTTGCTGGCTACCAGCGGATTGTCCTGGCCGTCGATGGCACCTGACTGCAACGCCGTGTAAACCTCGGCGTACGCAACGGGTGTCGGATTGGCGCCAATCGACTCGCCCAGAAACTGCCAGAATTCCCCGGGCGGCATCCGCAGTTTGATCCCAGCCATGTCGGCGGGGGTCTTGATTTGACGGTCGGGCTTCAGGTTGACGTTACGCGACCCGAAGTAGACGGGCGTGATGATCTGGATTCCGAGTTGGTCTTTGGCCATCTTGGTGAACTCCCGCCCGACGTCGCTCTTGAAAGTCTTCTTCAGATGGGCTGCGTCGCGAAACAAATAGGCCGAAGTCATCAGTGACCACGCGGGAATCTGTTTCGATATGTCCGCGGGCGCCAGGTTGACCATTTCGAGGTTGCCCCGTTGAAGGGCAATGAGTTCGGTGCCCTGCTTGAACAGCGTGTTCCCCCAATAAGGCTCGAAGTCGTAGCCGTCCTTGATTGCGGTGGCGAATGACTTGTACGCATCCGCGCGCAAGTCCTGTTCAGTGAACGCACAGCTGAAACGCAGTTTGGTCCGTGTCTGCGCCTGGACGCGCGGTAGTGCGCCAAGCGCCAGCGCGGAAACGCCTGCGGCGAGGACGTAACGTCGACTTATACGAGAACGCATGAGATTCCTCCTTATGAAGTCATTGAAGATGCCAACGAACTACAGCACAAAAGATCCCCACACGCCAGGTGCCTGGTATCGGGCGGCATCGCTGGCGCCGCCGCGGCGATCTCAGGCCTTGCCCTCGCCGATCGCACTGACCGCGGCGCGGAGGCCAAGCAGGTAACTGTCGACGCCGAAGCCGCAGATCTGGCCCCGGACGACTTCGGCAAAGACCGAAACGTGCCGGAACGCCTCCCGCGCATGGATATTCGACATATGAAGCTCGACGATCGGCACCGTCAGGATGGCGAGCGCGTCGCGAATGCCGTAGCTGTAGTGCGTCCACGCACCGGCATTGATCAACACGGCATCCTTGCCCTCGGCAAAAGCCTGATGAATCCGTTCGGCCATCGCGGCCTCGCTGTTGGTCTGGAAGCACTCAACCTCGACACCGAGCTCCTTCCCCAGCGAACGCAGCTTGGCGTCGATCTCGGCCAGCGTGACCGTGCCGTATTGCTTCGGATCGCGCTTGCCGAACATGTTGAGGTTGATGCCGTGGAGCATCAGGATTTTCTTCATGTCCATTCCTTATCACGCGCGCGATTCCACGCCGGCGGATATTCTTCGGGAAACCCTCGGCCTGTGCGCCGCGGCCGACGGCCGCTCCCCTGTCACTCCGTCGAGATGGCTCCGCGCGACGCGTAGCGCCAGCAGAGCAACCTCTTCCGGACCGACGGCTTTGGTCAGCGCCACGCGAGGAATTTCCAGCGCATAGGGAATGTCTTGCGGCAAGCAGTCTAGGATGCCACGGACATCGATCCCACCCTCGCCTGGAAACTGGCGCTCATCGCGCGCCGTGTGGATGATGCCGGCCATGGTCGGGGGCACCTCCTTGGCCGCGTCGCAAACATGGGCGAAACGGAACCACTCGCGTGGCAGCTTGGCGAGTGAGTCCAGACGCGAATCGGAGCGGCCGAAGTGGAGCATGTCGACCAAGATGCCAGCGTTGCGCCGTTTGACGGCCCGCACTACTTTTGCCGCAGCCGCAAGATTGCCAATCTCGGTCCAATGCGGAAACTCGAGGTTGACGAAGATTCCTAGCGGCTTCGCGAGATCGCAAAGCTTGGCAAACCGCTCAGTGGCACGATTGCGGTCAGGATCGGGCAACTGCGCGATGATGTTCTTCGCACCGAGTTCGGCGGTCGCTTCGAGGACGGGGATGAAACTCTCCGCATCAAGGGTCGGGTCCATGCGAAAGAGTTCAACGTCGAGCACCTCAATCCCAGTGTGGGCAAGCCGCGCCTTTGTTTCCTTCATCAGCGCACGGTCGTGAGCCAGGTCGTACAAAGGCTCATCCTGCGTGACCCTCGTCAGACGGAGACCCACGTACCGGTACCCGGCGCGTCCGGCCACTTCCACGACCTGGGGCGGCGTCAGCGACAGCACGGTGAGGTGAGCCAGCGAATAGTCGTGTCGCATGTTCGCGCTCCTCCTGTCTGGGGCCATCAGTCCGCCGCGACCGTACTGGTGCTCGCGTGATGCACCTTCTTGCCGGGCGAGTAGATGTCCATGATGTTCCAGTGCCCATCGGTCGGCACCGGCTCGTTCTGCATGTAGACGTCGATCACGCAGGGGCGCTTGGCCCTGATCGCCTTCTCCAGCGCCGGCTTGAACCCTGCGGCGGATTCGACCTTGATGCCGTCGACGCCGTAGGCCTTGGCGATCGCCGCGTAATCGGGGGACCACGTCTTGCCGTCCTTCTCGAACACCGTGCCGAACGTTGTCCCATAGTGCGCGGCCTCGAGGCCCGCGATCGTCCCGAACGCGTGGTTGTTCATGATCACCCAAACCACCGCGATGTCTCCCTCGAACGCGGTGGCCAGCATGGCTGGGTTCTGGCCGAAGCCGCCGTCGCCAACCAGCGCCACCACCACCTTGTCCGGAAGGGCAACCTTGGCACCCAGCGCGGCCGGGGCGCCGAAGCCCATCGTCGCGTAGCCACCTGGCGTGAACACGGTGCCCGGGGTGTAGATCGGGTACTGCTGGGCCATGCCATTCTTGTTCCAGCCTACGTCGGTGCACAGGATCGAGTCACGCGGCACCGCGGCGCGCAGGTCGGCGAGGATCCGTTCCGGCCGCATCGGCCAGGCATTGCTCTCCATCGCCTTCTTGTTGCTGGCAACGAATTGCTTGCGGTTGGCCGCCAACTCGGCCACGAGCTTTGGCCTTTGTATGCCCTTGGGCGCCAGCTTGCGCGCGACGCGGTTGAGCACCTTCAGCGCTTCTTTGAGGTCCGCCACCGCGCCGATCGCGACCGGATAGTTGCGGCCGATCTCGGCCGGATCGATGTCGATGTGGATCAGCTTCGTCGGCGGGAAATTGAACGTGTACTCGGGCTCCCAGGAGCTGCAGTCGGCCTCCGAGAAGCGCGTGCCGAGCCCGAGAATCCAGTCGGCGCCCTTGCACTTGTCGTTGATGAACTTAGTACCCCAGAAACCGGTCATCCCGAGGATCAGCGGATGGTCGTCCGGCAGCGCGCCCTTCCCCATCAGCGTGTGCGCGACCGGCAGCGATAGGTGTTCGGCCAACTCGCGCATCTCCTCGGCCGCGTCGGCCAAGAGGATGCCGCCGCCCACGTACAGCAGCGGCGTCTTCGCCTTCAGCAGCGTGCGGATGATTTCCTCCGCCGCCATTTCGTCGAGCGAGGGCTTGTGCAGCGACTTCGCGTTCGCCAGTACGCGCTTGAACAGGCTGACGTCGACCTCCTTCGAGAAAATGTCCATCGGCACGTCGACCAACACCGGACCGGGCCGCCCGCTCTCGGCCAGTGTGAACGCCTTTTCCAGGATCTCGGGGAACAAGTGCGCCGAATCCACGCGCCACGCCCGCTTCACGAACGGCCGGTAGATCTCGTACTGCGACGCGTCGGCGTGTAGGTTCACTTCCTGGTGCGGATGTTTGCCAAAGTAGTGCGTCGGCACGTCGCCGGCAATTACGACCATCGGAATCGAGTCGAGTCCCGCGTTCGCCACACCGGTCGCTGCGTTGGTGAGCCCAGGCGAGAGGTGCGTCAGCACGACGGAGGTCTTCTTGGTCGCCCGCGCGTAGCCGTCGGCCGCGTGCGCAGCGATCTGCTCGTGCCGCGTGTTGACGAACTTGATCTTCTTGCTCTTCGATAGCGCCGCGAGCACAGCAATGTTGGTGTGCCCGCACAGGCCGAAGATGTGCTCGATGCCGCGCGCCTCGAGGTACTTCACCAGCTGCTTCGCAATCAAGTCTTTCATCGAGCGTTCCCTCAGTCCCTTTCTGCCCGCGGCTAGGCCCGCGGTGAGTGGCCGTTCAGTCGTTGCCTGGCGTCGGTACGGCGCGCCGCGCCGGGCCGCTGTAACGGTACGGAATTTCCTTCGGCATCGGCCCCATCATCCGGCGGCCGCGCTGCTTCTGCTCCCAGGCGTGGGCGAGAATGCCGACCGAGCGCGACAGGATGAACAGGCCGCGGCCGAGTTCCGGCTCGAAGCCCAGTTCGCAGAAGATGACGGCCGTGATGCCGTCGATGTTCATCGGGATGTGGCGGCCCGTGATCGCCTTCAGTGCATTCTCGACCGCGTGGCCGATCGCCGCCCAGCGACCCGACACCGTGCCCGCAGCGACCGCCTTGGCGACGAGGGCGAACAGCGGCGCGGTCCGGGGGTCGACCGGATGGAAGCGATGGCCAAAGCCGGGGACGATCTTCTCGCCAGTGTCCCGGTGGCGCTGGATGACGGCGGTCGCGGCCTCGACAACATCGCCACCGTCACCGGCCTGCGCGGCGATTTCCCGGTAGAACTCCATGCACTGCTGGCCGGCGCCACCATGAACGTCGTCGAGCACGTTGATCGCCGAGGCCATGGCGCCATTGACCGGTAGCCCGCAGCTCACCGCCATGCACGAGATCGCAATAGACGGCGCGTGCGGACCGTGGTCGACGCCAGGCACCAACGCCGCTTCGAGCAAATCGGACTGGCCGCGTGTTGGCAATTCACCACGTAACATCAGCCAGATCATGTCGGGGAAACGCACCCGACCGATCAACTCCTCGATCGGGTAACCGCGAATCGCGATTTCGCCCGGATGGATGTCGATAATGGCCGTGTCCCACCAGACACCGCATTCGGCAATCAGCTCTTCCGGTGTTTTAGTCGTCATAGGAATCTCGTCGAGGGACGGGTTGTGCGTGGTGCCTCCATGATTCAGGTGGTGATGAATTCGACTTCGGCTTCCATCGACGGGTCATAGAACGTGCCGAACAGTTCCTCATCTGAGGGCTTGTCCTCCTTGATCGGCACCGACACCCAGGTAGTGTTCATGTAATGTTTCAGGTGCACGTTTTCGGAAACGATGTTGCCGCCCCACGTACCGCAGCCGAGACTCGAGGTCATGGGCATCCCGTTGTTGAACGCCCCGGCGTTGGCTTTGGATTGCGGCTGTCGTACCATGATCCGGGATACCGGTGCAGCGAGGGCGAGGCGATTGATGTGGTCCTGGTCGAACGAGTAGATCCCGCAGGAATGACCCTTGCCGCCCACTTCGTATATGCCGCGCATCATCGCTAGCGCCTGATCGAAGCCCTTGTACTTGTACACGGCCAGCAGCGTGGTCAACTTCTCGCCGGAGAAGAGATGTTCTTTGCCGATTCCGTCCCCGTGGACGATGATGAATTTGCGGTCGGATGGGATCGTGAAACCTGCGGCTTTCGCGAGTTGCTGCGGCGCAATTGCTACGGTGCCCGCCGTACGGTGCTGCTCGTCGTCCCACATGACGCGGCGCAGCTGTGTCTTTTCCTGATCGTTCGCGAGGTATCCGCCTTCTTTCTGAAGCTGTTCCAGCAGCTTGTCGAAGATCGAAGCTTCGATAAGCAGATTGCCGTCAGCCGAGCATCCCGACCCGAAATCCGACGTCTTGGACAGGCGAGTGTTTTGTGCGGCTTCCGCGATGTTCGCCGTCTCATCAATGATCATCGTCGAGTTGCCTGCTCCCACGCCGTAAGCTGGCGTACCCGAGCTGTATGCGGCGCGGACCATTGGCTGGCCGCCGGTAGCCACGATCAAATCGGCCCGCGCCATCAGCGCCTGCGACATCGGAATGTTGACCTTGGTCAGGCACTGCAGAATGTCGGCAGGAGCACCTTCTCGCTCCAGCGCTTCGCGCATCAGGCGCACCGTTTCAAACGACGTCTTCTTTGAACGCGGATGCGGCGAGAAGATGACTACGTCACGCGCCTTAATCCCGTAGATTGCATTGCCGGCAGGGGTGAGGTCCGGGTTCGTCGTGGGAACTATGCAGGCGACGATCCCGGCCGGCTTGCCGTACTTGACGATGCCCTTTTCGGGCAGTTCCTCGATTACGCCTACGCTCTTGTGGCGGAGCGCGTCGCGCAGCACGCCACGAATCTTCATTCGCTTGCCCATTCGGCTTACCGCGTCGCCCAGACCACTCTCGGCAATACCCATCTCGACCAGTCGCGTGAAGCTCTTCTTGTTGGCGACCGCCCAGGCTACGGCCTGGCAAAGGCGATCGACTCGTGCTTGATCGTACGTCTCGATAATCGCAAGGGCTTTGCCCGCACGCTCGAAAACCGCGTCCAGTTCCTGTTGCTGTTCCTCGGTGATTGCCTTCTTTATTTCGGTAGCGGCCATCGGTTGCACTCCGGGTGTCTAGGTGTTGAAGAACGGCCGCGCTACCTTGCGCCAGCCCGTTGAAATCGGAAATCGATGAGCGCTTCCATGCGCGCCGGAACCTCCGCCAAACCAGCTTGGTGCTGGGCGGCGCAGGCGCGTCGAATACGATCAACGATAGGACGTTACGTTGCTATGGGCAAGGGCGCATATCGGCAATTTGTGCGCCAGACGCCCATAATTCCCGCATTGGGCCACCGTTGTGGTATTTTCGGACCGTAGCTGGTCGCGTGCGGGCGCTCTACGCCCACAATGGTGCGATTGTGGTGGATGGTTCTCTACGCGCGCGCCTCGTCGAAGCTAAATGTCAGAGTTGGATCTCTGAGTGCGGTATTGAAACGGCCGTAGCGCAAAGGGTAGCTCGGAAGAATCGAAGTACGTACTTTGAGAGTGGGCAAGGATTAGTCGAAGTTATATGGACTGCCTGTCCACCATTGCCGCCGATCAATCCCAAGTCCGACATCTCAATTGGAGAGGTCAAGAAATGCACAGCCCCACTCGAGTAATCCAACAACCAGGAATTGCTCGAGACAAGTCCGAAACCGTAGTGTCTACCAAATCCGCAATTCCGGATCCGAGCGGATTGGTGACCGATAAGATCGCTGCGTTCGGCGATGATCCGGACTTCGTCACTGCATTGGCTCGAGGACTAGGCGTCTTGTTAGCCCTTTCGGACAAGAAGCGGCGAATGACAATCGCACAGGTCAGCCATCGCACGGGGATTCCGCGGGCTGCGGCGCGCCGCAGCCTGCATACGCTTGAGAAGCTGGGGTTCGTAGCGGCGGACGACGCGCGCCGGTTTTACCTGCGTCCCCGCGTGCTGTCGTTCAGCCACGGTTACTTGTCGGCATCTCCGATCGCCGTTCTCGCGCAGCCCATTCTCGATCGCCTTAGCGACTCATTGCGCGAGGCATGCTCGCTCGCGATGCCGGATGGAGAAGAAATTGTCTATATCGCACGCTCGTCGTCGTCCCGCATCATGTCACCCGCCCTCAATGTCGGGCGACGCCTCCCGGCCTACTGCACGTCTATCGGGCACGTCATGCTTGCGCATTTGCCGCAAGACCAGTTGAACGATTACCTAGCGTACGCGAGGTTCCATCCTTATACGGATAACACCCCTACCTCGGCCGAGAAGCTGCTGCCGCTGCTGGCCGCGGTTCGCGAATCGGGGTTCGCGTTCGCGAGCCAGCTGATGGAACCACGCATTTGCACGCTGGCGGTTCCAGTCCGTGACGTGGCCGGGCACTACGTTGCAGGGATCAACGTCATTCTGCAGGGACGATTGGTTGACCGCACAGAAATGGCAGAGCGCTTCTACCGGCCTTTGCACGACGCCTCCCTGGAACTCGGTTCGCTGTTGCTACCTTGATCAATTGGGTCGCAGGCGAAAGCCGCAGCGCAACGGATCCGGCTGTTCATACGAACGATTCTTTGGCATAGTGTGCCCGACGATTCGCACTCACACTCGGGCGTCGACGACAGAAGACGAGAATCTAAAATGACCAACGTGTTAGAACACGAAGCGGTCCCCGAAGAAGGCCCCAATCCTCTTGGCATCAGTGGCATTGAATTCATCGAGTTCGCCACATCTAAGCCGCAGGCGCTCGGCGGCCTGCTTGAGAAGATGGGGTTCCGTCCGGTCGCGCGGCACCGATCCCGAGAGGTCGAACTCTACCGGCAGGGGTCGATGAATATCGTCGTCAATTCCCAGCCAGCCGATCTTCCCCACACGGTGCATCCGGCCGAGACGCCAGTTCTAAGTGCATTCGCGCTTCGCGTACGCGATGCAGAAGCCGCGTTCCGGCGGGTTCGGGATAGGGGTGCGTGGGAGATCCCTGTACGTGCGCGAGCCATGGAGCTCAACATCCCGGCAATTCATGGCGCTGGCGAGAGTCTCATTTATTTTGTCGATCGCTATAACGAATTCTCGATCTATGACATCGACTTTCGCGCCATCCCTTCAGTCGAAACGAAGCCTGCCGCGATAGGCGACCTGCACTTTTTCGGTATCGTTCAGTACATCGGCCCCGACCGGACCGCAGACTGGGTATGGTTCTATTCGCAGCTCTTCGGCTTTACACCACTTCCCGATCGCGTCCGTTTCGGCATCATGCCCAAGGGTTTGCTCCTGCAGAGTCCCTGTCGCAGCTTTTTCCTCCAGTTGATCGAACCCGACGGCTACGCACGTTATGCTGCCATGCAAGAACACTTGCAGCGTATCGGCTTCGGGACACCGGATGTAACGGCAACGGTAGCGTTGCTCGAGAAGCGCGGCATCGAATTTCTTACTTCGGAGAAGGTTCACGCGAACGACCGCGGGGCGCTCACAAAGCCTTGTCTCGGCAGCGTCATGTTCGAGCTCGTGCATGACGAACCCAGTATCCACACAGCACCTCAATGATCATCCGTGACTTCGGGATGGACACCGTTTCGCTGGCGGGTCCTTTGGACGCCAAGCTCGCCGCGATACGGCGTGCCGGCTTCTCGCAGGTGATGATCTCGGCCAGCGAGATCGTTGGGCATCCTGGTGGCGTAGCCGGCGGGGTTTGCGCCGTACGCGATAGCGGCCTCGCCGTAACGGGCCTGGAAACGCTGCGCGATTTCGAAGGTCTCGACGGTCGGTTGCATGACTACAAGGTGGACGTCGCTAAATCCATGCTGGAGCTCTGCCAAGAGCTCGGTGGGCGTCTGCTTATCGTCGAGGCCTCGACGTCGAGTCACGCCAATACAAATGCCGACGAGATAATCGGTGACTTGCGCACGCTGGCGATGCTGGCGATTCCGAAGGGTGTGCGCATTGCGTTCAAGGGAGTTTCATGGAGCCGGACAGCCAGCAATTTCGCTTTAGCCGGCGAATTCGTGCTTCTGGCCAACTGTCGGAACCTGGGACTCGCGATCGATGCTTTCGACATCATTGGCGCACAGGTACCGCTTGAAGACCTTGATGCGATCGACCCGGAACAGATCTTCGTGGTCCAGTTGTCCGACTTCAAGTGGCAAACGGTTCCCTCGATCGCGGGGAACGCGGCGACTAAAACGCGATTTCGCGTTTTCCCGGGCGAAGGTGCCCACAGCGATGACCTCGCAGCATTCGTCAGCAGGCTCGACACACTGGGCTATACCGGTGTCTACAGTTTCGACGTCTACAATGACGATTATCAGCAAATGCCTCCGGATGCCGTCGTCGCTCGGGCGCGGCGTGCTGCCGAATGGCTCGAGGAAACGGTGCTGCGACAGTCGCTGCCCGTGCCCAACATCGAGCGCTCGCGGCGTACGGCTGAGGACTGACGTCCTCCGAGTGCGACTTGGCGAACCTGGGCCGCTGCTTCGGGCGAATTCTCAGCCACTGATGCCGCGGCACATTGACGGCCGTTTTCGATCCGGAATCGTAGCGCGCTCGCTACTCGACATCCAATGCGCGCCCTGAGTGGAGATAGACCCGTGTCGGAGGATCGTGAGGCGTTCCTCGCCACTGGACCGACGGTGGTGGATTTCTTTCAAAGCCACACTTGGAGAATCTCCTAATACGTCGCGCGTCCTCCGGAAGCGTCGAAGGTAAAGCCCGTCGTGAAGGAGCATTCCTCCGACGCCATCCACGCGATCAGCGCGGCCACTTCATCGACCGTCCCGGCACGGCCAAGTGGGATGCGGCTCATCGCGACTTTCTGGCTATCCAGGGGTAGCGCCGAGAACAATTCGGTATTGACCGCAGCCGGCGCGACGGCATTGATCCGGATGTCACCCACCAGCGATTCTTTGGCCATGGCCTTGGTCAGCGCCGTAACTCCCGCTTTGGCCGCGGAGTAGTGCGCGGCAGTCGCGTTGCCCTCCTTCCCGGCGATCGATGCCAGATTGACGACACGTCCATAGCCGCGTTCCTGCATGTGCCGCACGACAGCGCGACTACAAAGGAACGTGCCGGTAAGATTGACGTCGAGCACGCGCTGCCACTCGGACAGCGAACAATCGACTGCGGGTACGCGCGAGCCCGCAATGCCCGCCGCATTGACCAGAATGTCGATGCTGCCAAGCGCCAGCACGCTCGCTCTCAGCGCGGCGTCGATGGCCGTTTCGCTGGTGACATCGACCTGATGCCACGTCCAATCCGGGCGTTCTGCGCATACGCGCTTCATTGCGGCTACATCGACATCCCATATCGTGATCCTGGCGCCCGATCTGGTGAAGCGATCGGCGGCCGCAAGCCCGATTCCCCGGCAGCCACCCGTAATCACGGCATTCCTGCCGTTGAGGTCGATCTGATTCATGCGT